>NZ_JAFFPS010000015.1 GCF_016919165.1 Leptospira chreensis | reverse complement strand
GAATGTTTGGTAACGACAGAAATGTGAACTTATGGGAAGAATAATTTTAAGGAATGGGCTTTGGATTTGATGGATGGAGAGATCTGTGATAGAAGGAAACCATTGGGTGGCGGGTCTAGTTCCCCACCCTACATCAGGGCGGGGTGATTATATTATCAGTAACGCACGTTAAACTGCATATACCCATACCCTTCACGAGAACTCTGGCCGTAGCTGACAGAGGATGGATTCAAAGGCAAATAACCAAATTCTAAAGTCTCTTCATCTAGGCCTAAAATATAGAAAGTAGCCGCCGATACGAGCATAAGTCCCATCATAATCACCATAGGACCGCCAACCAGTTGCCTGTCCCTGCGATTCTCCATTGGCAAAGTCCCCGCCATACTTTTCAAACTTCTGGCTTTTGATTCTGCGTTATCAATGATCGAGTTTTGCACTCCATACCAAAAGAAAAATTCATCGGGGTTATTTTGATAAAAGGAAGAAATGGCTCTCGCATCCACAAGAGTTACCTGAGACCTGGCCGCTGAATAAGCTTGTCTAGAAGCATAATTCAAATAAACATAACTTACATAAAACAAAAGAGAACCATACAACGAATAGGTGGCAAAATCTTTATAGGTATGATCCAAAAAAACATTCTGTTTATTTTTATAATAAACGTCTGTTTTTCCTTCTCTCATCTCCACATCGACCACAACTTCTTCATTATCGCGAGCATCCACCGCGCGAAAACTATCAATGTGGCCTTCTTTTGAGATTCGCAATCGATTCATTCCAGAAGGAATGGCGATATGATTTATAGGTGTTTTGCCTAAATACTGAATTCCTAAATACACATCGGACTCAACATTAGAAGTCACGGAAATAAATGAGTTACTTAATTTTAAGGAAAGTTTCACATCTAATGGAAAAGGTTTTCCTTTTTCTAACTGAATTTCTTGTTTGTAAGGATGGAACCCTTCTTTAAATACAAATAACGATCGTTTACCGACAGGAAATTTTTTTCCCACTAAAGGAGTTTTTCCCAAATAAATCCCATCTAAATAAACAAGAGCCCCCTCTTCTCCCGCGGTAGAAACTTCCACAGTCGTTGTATCTTTTCCTTGTAATTTTTCCCTAATGGATTCACCAAGAGGGCCCATTTCTTGATAGGCTCGAATGACAGAAGTTTTGTGTTCAAAAGGGATTGTTTTTCCTTCAAAGTCGTCATAAAGAAACACCTTGGTCAAAAGTTCGTTATCTTTCACCTCAAAGGAACCACTTACGATATAATCACAATTTAATTTTGTCGCCAAACCAAAGGCTTCATCCGGTGTAGGAGCCTTTTTATTCCATAATTGTTTGATCGTGACCTTTACATAACGTGGGTCTTTTTCTGGAGCCAGTTGTTTTTTACCAGAACGTAAGTCTTCTAAATCATTTTCGTCACGAATCTCTTTCTTCTTTCTTTTTACATTTGGAGATTCCGCATCAATCTTCTCTTGCAAAGTCAAAACGGGTGCTTCTCCAAAGGAATGATACACGACATTTGCCTTTGGATGTTCCACATAGGTATATTCTAAATTGCGAAGTTCAGAAAGTAGAACGGAAGGAATTCCTTTAATTAAGTATTCTCTGGTGGGATCAGGAGTGGTTGCAACAAAAGGGAATAAACATAAATTTCGAGAGGTTTCATAGAGAACACTCCCTTTGTAACTTTGGTTAGGAAAATTATAATAATCATCAATGGAATATAAGGGTAAGGTATTGGATACAAGTCCCAGGATGATGAATAATGCTGAAATTTTATGTTTCATTCTTTTTCTGGTTAGATCCCAAAGAATACACCAAAGTTAAAATGGCAACTATCGGAAGCAAAACGGAAACAGGAGACTGATCAAAATAATCCTTAGAAAATGAGATCTGTTCTCCAAGCCCAGGACCGGTATCACCAAGCGATGTTTGGATTCCCAAATAGGAAAACAAGGCTGTCGTCATCACCACAGCAGGTAATCCCGAAAAAAACAAAAAACCAAACATATCCCGAAGGGCTGGTAGATAATGCAAAAGGATGAGTTGGTAGGGTTTTGCGCCCATGCAGAGAGACGCCGATAGATAAGGACTTTGTTTGATTTCACGAATTTTTGCGGTGAGAGTCTCATAAGACAATGCCCAGTCTGAAACTAAAATCGCAATAAAAATAGCGAACGGATGATTCGGCAAGAGACTCATCACAACCAAAGCAGAAAGTAAGGACGGAATTGCGAGAGAAACAGAAACAACTCCGGAAAGAATCCATTCCGACCTTTTCGGAAAGAAAAGCGAAAAGGCGGACAAAATAAAAGATACAAAGATAGTCAAAATACGAGCTGGGACAACAAGAACAATAGTGGATAAAGATCCGTAACAAAATAAGGCAAAATTGTCGCGACCCAACCTATCTGTGCCTACCAAAAACCCAGGAGAAAAAATAGGTAGATTGTTATTGGTTAGGTCCACGTTTACTGGTGCAGATAAAACAATCACACCAATAAGAATCAGTCCAAAAAAGAAAAACCTTACTAAGATAGATACGGTAGCCATCTTTAGACACCACCGGAAAAGAATCTTTGTAAGTAAAATCCAATACGATTCAGAACATAAAATAAAATCCCCGAATACATAAGTAATGTTGCCAGTAACTTCGTATCCATCGATTTAATCGAATAATATAAAGACTTTCCAATTCCCGGGAAAAAGAAAATTTCTTCTACTACCATAGCTCCTGATAACAAAGATCCAAAATCTAATACCAAAAGAATCAGTGCAATCGGTAGAACTTTTAAGAAGATTTCTTTTCCTACAATATGACTCCAAGGATAAGATCTTGTTTGTAATAACTGCACATACTTAGAATCCGCTTCTTTACGAATTTCTGGCAATAGATACAAAGACATACGAGCATAAATACGGGAACCCAAAGTAATTCCTGGTAAAACTACATAGTATGTGTTTCCCAATTCATATCCACCCGGAGGGAACCATTCCAATCGATAAAAAAAAGCAAGTAACAAGAGGATTGCGACAATAAAAATGGGAGTTGATAGAATCAAATGAGAACTAAAAGATACGAAATCGTATAACAAACCTGACCGGAAGTATGTGGCAGCAAGGGAAAGAGCAAAGGCAAGGAGAGAACCAAAAAGAATACTAAAGATGGCTAAATGAAAAGTAGAAAGAAAACGAGTTCCGATATGAGAATAAACCGTCTCTCCATTATCAGTTTTACCACCCGATTCCAAAACCAAAGATTTCCAAAATTGGAAATAGGAAGATAAAAAACTATTTTCTTGAGTTTGGATCTCGGTCATTCCCGCATCAGCATACAAATAGGATTTATCTTTTGTGTGGAATTCAGAAACAAAACTACTGATACAAGATAACAGTAACAAAAAATACAGAAAACGGAAAACTTCCGACTTCACTGGATTAACTTTTGGAAAGGAATGCCTTTTGGATTTCTTCGAAATTTTTGGCTTTGATGAGTTTTTCTCTTTCTTCAGGAATGTTGAGTGTTTTTGCAATCAAAGCCAAAGTTTTGATATGATCTTGGAACTTGTTCTTAGGAACAATAAGCATAATAAAAATTTGAACCAAACCGTGATCAAGTGCATCAAAGTCGATTCCTTGAGGTGCAATTGCCATAGCACATTTTAACTCATTCACATAATGAACGGAACAATGTGGAATGGCAACTCCACTTCCTATGCCGGTAGACATAGACTTCTCCCGATTCATTAGGGAGGAAACGGTTTCCTCTTCATGGCTTGGATCTAACGATTGTGTGGCGACCATATGGGAGATCATTTTTCGAATGGCATCTTCTTTCGTAGATGCTTTGAAATCGAAAATGATATTTTTAGGGTCAAGAATCTCCAGAAGTTGATTCATATGGTATAACTTACTCCCACCTTTTCAAGATCGACTTATTTTCCAAGAAAAACCCTAACTAAGAGGCCTTCCAAAAGAAAAAAAACAACCAATACTAAAACGGCACTTATCCCCATTTTACCCACAAAAAAGGCGATGGGAAGTAAAATGACAAAACCAAGTAAGGAAACATAATAAGATCCGTAAAAATTTCGACCCGGACTCATGTGCAAAAAGAAGGCAATTGCGGAATAAGAAAGAATCCAATTAAAACTCAACTGGCCCGAACCAATTCCCCAAAGGGAAAACAACAAAAGCCATCCCAAGAAAAAACCAAGTAAGACGGTCCTTCGAAACGATACCCAAGCAACTCCGACAAGAACATAAATACCAAGGCTATCTGCAAAAGATAAAAACTCTATCCCCTTCCAAGGAACATTGCTAAACCATGGGAGTTTCAAAGGAAGAATGGAATTCTCAAAAGAAATCCCAGTCCAAGAAACAAGTTCCACAGGAGTTCGAAAGGAATATCCCAATAAGGAAAACACAGTATCCCAAATCAGAACAAAGAACAGAACCAAACTAAAAATAGGAACTCGTAATGAATACTGTTGGCCTAGGAAATAATGAACCACCAAAGCAAAAAGAAATGCTACTGGCAACAAAATGGGATGCAACCAACTCGTAGGCAATATAAGAAAAACAAGGATTAACTGCGACAGTAGTCCTAACCAATAAGGTGATTGATTGGCGCGAATACAAAAACCAAAATAAATTAAAGTGAGTACGGAAGTGATAACAATGGGTAAAATAGGAATGGGTAGAACATGAGCCAAAGAATATCCAAGAAACCCCATCAGAGTCAAAAAATAAAAGAAATCAGCAAATATCTCCGATGATTTCACTCCCCAACTATTTTCAGATAGAATATAAAGATTCTTTAACATAACTTAATTGTTGTTAAACAACAACTCCTTCGATTCGTTTCCGAATATCAATACCGGAAGGGCAATACACCGTACAAATTCCACAAGAAACACATTGGATCTTTTCAAACTCTTCTATTTTGCCTTTGATGAGTTGTACTGGATTTGCATGCGTTGGACAGTAGTTATTACACTCCATACAATCAATACAACTGAATTCCTTTCTAGATGCAGGAAGTTTTTCGTATAAGGTAATGGAGTAATGTTCGTATATATTAAAGTAACCAAGAGAACCTACATCCATTGGTTTTACTTCTTCAAACACAGTTTCAAACGAAGCAATTTTGTATCGTTTGTCTAAGTTTGCTGGAATGAAACCCAATGCTTGTCCGTTGGTTAAAAAAAACTGACGCGGTTCAACATCCATTCTTCCCTTACGATCCACTAAAAACACAGCGAGGTGCCTTTTCGTGAAAGGTTCGTTATAGTATAACTTTCGCAAGATATGGAATATTGTTTCTGCACCTAAAAACAAAACTTCATGTTGGATTAAAGCCTTTCTTGCCCTATCCACAGATTCATTGAATTGTTTGTGCAAAAAATACTCAGGAATTCCATTCGGGTGTTCAAAATCCAAAGTGGGCACTTCAAAAAAATTCGATACTTCTGCTTTAGGAAATACCAGTTGCAAAAGTTCGATAAATGCTAGATAGGCATCTTTCATATCCCGAAGGATCATTTCTTCAAAGTTAAGATGTTGGTATCTACAAAATGGCGATAATACAATTTTAAACGCCGAATCTTTGTTAAATTTTTGAAAATAATCCTTGAGAGGAGTTTCCAACAAATCCAAAGAATACAAAGCACCAATATCAAAAGACTCGAGTAGAGTCACTAAATCATATTTCTTAAAATGATATGGAGAGGTGGTAGACCAAGATCCATCCTGTTTAATTTGGAAGTATTTTTGGTCTGGAGTTAGATTGGCTACCCCATTGACTGGAGCCAGCACCTTTGTTCCGTTATGTGCGAGCATAACTTGACCATGTGTGACTCGAGTGGGATAGGAATCGGAGAGAACGCTGCCCGCAGGAACGGGGATCAGGAATTGACCCTGAATCGTCCGTTCTTTCTTGTTTTCAGTTTTGTGAAGTTTGCGAGCGAAGGCGCGAGGTAACCTGGGGAACAACACGCCGATAATAATTTAGACGGCTTTCACCATGTAGATTTCGTCTTTGATTGGGAGTTCTTTTTTCAAGTTCTTGATATAAGGTAGAATCTCTCCCATTTCTTCATAATACTCGCAGTTGGTTTGCATACGGCGAGCCACTGTAAAGTATTTATAAAGTTTTTCTTCACCGGAACGTTTAGACCATTTCTTCTTATTACATTTTACTCGAAGAATGTATTTATCTTGCTCCGATTCGTATTGGCGAACCACAACACAATGCAAACAGTTCGCGCAGTAGACTTTTTCACTCATGGATGACCCCTGGACCTAGGTTGAATTTACAGCTTTTTGGAAGGAAGGGTTTCGTCAAGTAAGTACCATCGCTCTTCCTAAGCGACGGCACGAAGTTCCTTTTCTGCCTTGGTCGCTGGTTTGAATTTCCAGAACGACTCCGCCACAGAAAGATAAGAGACATAGAAAAAACCGATAGAATAGAGAACCATAAAACCGATCATGTATGGTTTTCCGACCATAAAGGAAAGGTAGATACAAAATACACAATAGGCACCCATAAAAAACTCGAGGAAAGCTCGGTAATCTACTGGGACTACGTATTTGATTTTGTCCTGCAAACTATCCCCATCTTTCTCAAGTCTGAGTTTTGGGGTGCGTTTGAAACCCGATTGGACGCCAAAAACGGCTTCCACCCAGGCGTATGTGTTCATCACAGCAATCCCTGTTCCAATCATCACAAGGATGGGAAGGTAAACCAATTTGGATTTCCAGTTTTTGTGGATTTCGCGTTGGGAGTATGCATAGAAAATCACAGGTCCCATGGATCCAATGGAAAGCACTGCGGCCGATCCAAAAAGAATCTCCATTGGGAGGTCATCCATCTTAAACCCTGCCCAAAATTCCATAAGGAGAAGTGGAGCCGTAAGAAGGATATTGATGATCATCAGTGGATGTACAGAATAATTGATGAGGTGCGTAATCGCTTCCCCTTTAATTTTCCAAGATTCGTTTGATTTCCAAATTCTAGGGATGAGTTTGACTGCCGTTTGGATCGAACCTTTGCACCAACGGAATTGTTGTGCTTTATAAGCGTTCATAGTCGCCGGGATTTCTGCCTTACAAACTACGTCTTTAATATAACGGAATTTCCAACCTTTTAGTTCGGCACGATAAGAAAGATCGAAGTCTTCTGTGAGGGTGTCATGTTCCCAACCGCCAGCGTCTTCAATACAAGCGCGTTTCCAGATTCCTGCAGTACCATTGAAGTTCATCCAAAGGCTTGCACCATTTCTCGCGACCTGCTCGATCATAAAGTGGCCATCGATTCCAAAACTTTGGGCTTTGGTTAAAATATTATATGTTTCGTTGATATGGCCCCAACGTGTTTGGACCATTCCTATGGATTCGTCTTCAAAATATCCCATAGTGCGAAGGAGAAAATCGGAGTCTGGAGTGAAATCCGCATCAAAAATAGCAATATAATCGCCTTTTGCTTTTGCCATTCCTTCATCGAGAGCGCCTGCTTTGTGACCTTTGCGGTTGGTTCTATGAACGTGTTCGATCCAAATTCCTTTTTTCTTGTACTGAGCAACAAGGGTCGCCACCTTTTCCACAGTTTCATCAGTGGAATCGTCAAGGACTTGGATTTGGAGTTTTTTTGCAGGATATTCGAGGTTACATGCAGATTCAATCAAACGATCCACGACATAGAATTCGTTAAAAATAGGGAGTTGAACTGTAACCGTAGGAAGGTTTTTATCCTTTAAAGAAAGGAGTTTTGTTTCGTCCTCCGCACAGTTTTGTTTGTATCTGCTATACAGAAACACCATGAGGTAGGTGTGTAAACCGAAGTAGAACAGAACCAAAATATCAAAGCCGTAAAGAACCAAAAAGGATATAGATAAAAACATTAGCATAGTTATAGTCAAAATCGGCACAAGGACTCATTTGGTCAAACATTTTGTGCACCGCCAAATAAAATAAGATTTTCTTTAGTTTGCGAATGTGACCCATAAAACATCTTTGGTAGCTAATTCTATGGATTCTCAATGGAAACGTTTCTGGGAAACCGGCCTCTTCCCCTCACTCGAGTTTAGTCTTAGCCTTTCCATCGGTTATGTGCTCTCTCTATTTTTTTATGTTGCCGGGTCTGAACTTGCTCTAATCGACAGAACAGATACCGCCTATCCTGTATTACAGATACTTCTTGTGATTTCTTTTTCTGTTGGATTCATTTACAGAAAATACAAACAAACGTTACCCGTTGGATTGGCCATCGCACTTCTTGTGGCAGCCATTCTCCAAATCTTTTGGTTTCTCCGAGCTAACTCCGCCGAGTTTCTTATCGATTATATCTTTTCTTTTGAGTTGGTATTGCTGAGTGGAATTCTCTCTGCATTTGCAGTAGGCGTTTATGGAGGTTCCTTACGGGACTTTCGTTTTTTAAGTTTTGCCCTCGGTGTGACGGCTTTTACTTTTTATTCCTTATTTGAACCCAACCAAAACTATTCCATGAAGGTTTTGCTCGCAGTTCTTTACATACTATTGTCTTTATATTTGGTGAATAGTCTTTTACAGAGAAACCCCTACTCCAGTAAGTTTTATAAAATTCGTTCCAAAATCGGCAAACATCCGTTATTTGCTCCATTTTATAGATCGGCATTATCGTTACTCATCTCGTATTGTATTTTACATTTATACTTTCAACCCGGACCCAAAATACCACTGATCCTTTCTGTGTCATTCTCTGTGATTTTTGGAAGAGTTTTATCACTACTCGGTGGATTAAAGAAAGAAACAAAAGCGGTGTTTCTCATTGGAAGGGTTGCCCTTCTATTTGCTTTTTTCTTTTTTATCTACCAAACCTATTGGAGTTCCTTCTTTATTGCCCTTTGTATCATCACAGGTTCCATCGTTGGATTTTTTAAACCAAACAAAACTGCTTATAAAGAGTATATGTTGATTGGATTAGAAACCAGTATTTATCTTGGTCTTTCCTTTTTGTTATACTTTTGGAACTTACCGATGGGCCTCCGTACCGTCTCAGCACTGTTATTTGTTCCGGTGTTGATGTATCCCTACCTAATGCAAAAACACATTGTACGTTTGCCAAGAATTTTGATGTTGGTCATGGCAACCATCATTGTATTACTTTTCTTTTCACCGCCAACAATCAGAACCAACTCCCCGTTTTCAAAAAAAGAAATTTTTGACCCCATTCCTTTTGCGATTACAAATATCGCATTCAATGATGAGGATTATATTTTTTACAAATCGGTTTTACCTTTTCCATCCAATCCTTTTTTGCCGAAACGTTCAGAAATCAAAGGAAAAACCGTTGTTCTGGGACTAAGCTCCAACCAATCACAAATCATTTCCTATATAGAACGATTGAGCCAGGAACAACATCCATTCCTCATTCTGACAACCAGAAACAAATCCAATCAATTCCATCATATCAATGCCCTTTCCCTTTTGAGTAGAAAGTCTTATTGGAACTTTGATATTTATTATCCGAGTTATTTAGAATCCAAAATTGGATTTGCGAACACTCTCCCCGTGGATTGGAAACTCAAATATTTTGCAGAGAAATTGGATAACACCACAACCTTGGAAGTGGTTACTGCATTGGATTCGATTTTAAAGTATTCCTCCGGTGACTTACGAAAGGATGCCTTAGAGATCAAACATCTATATTACGAATCCTTTGCCGAATATGCCAGGTTTTATCATAACATCGGACAAAACAAACTGGCATTAGATGCCATTGCCGTTGCTAGAAAATTCGAACCACCAAAACCAGATTTATTACGAATTGCTTTTAATAGTTTAAAATTCACAACTCCAGAAGCCGAATACATTCCGATTCTTGAAGATCTTAGTTCTGATCCCGAGTTTCAAGAATTTGCTTGGAATTCTTTGATTCCTATGTTCGAATCCTTGGGAGATTGGAACCATGCACTTTTGACAATGGGTTCTTTAGAAAAATTTTATAGATCCAACAATCAAATCGACCAGGCCAACGAACTAGAGTTAGCTCGAGTTAGACTTTTTATCAACCAAGAGAATTGGAAAGAAGTCGAACCAATCATCGGATTAAGGATGAGAGAAAATCCAGAGTCAGTGATTTGGGAACGATTGAAAAATGAAGTTATAGAAAAAAAAGATTCACTTCGAAGGTTGAGCACTCGACCTGATGTGAGAGAGGCAAGAATCCAATGATCCATTCCACAATACTCGGAATTCTCGCGGCCGTTTTGTCGGTCTTTGTTGCCATTTTGATTGAAGGTGCTTCCTTACGTTCCTTCTTCCATTTACCCGCCATGTTACTCATCGTTGGTGGAACGTTAGGTGCCACTTTTGCATCCTATTCCATCTCACAAGTAACGAAAGCCGCAAGGGATACAAGATTTGTCCTTTCTAGAAAAAAAGAAAACGATCTAAAACTTGTTTTCTTTCGATTTTGGGAAAAGGCTAGAAAAGATGGGCTCTTGTCTTTAGAAGACGAGGCAAAAAAACTAGACAATCCATTTTTACAAAAAGGAATCCAGTTGATTGTGGATGGGTCTGATCCCCGAACCATTGAAGAGATTCTTTGGGAAGCTCATGAAGAAGAAGAAAAGAACGATTTAAAATCTGCAAAAGTATTTGAAACTGCTGCCGGATTTTCTCCAACTGTGGGTATCATTGGAACTGTGCTTGGCCTTGTGACTGTTTTGGAAAATTTAGATGGAGGGACAAAGGTTCTTGGGCAAGGAATCGCGACAGCGTTTATCGCCACCTTTTACGGGATTTCTTTTGCCAACTTAATCCTACTTCCTATTTCCAACCAACTGAAAGTGATCGCCAAACAAGACAGTAACGAACGACAAGCCATCATGCGAGGGATTTTATCTCTACAGTCGGGTGAAAACAGAAGGATTCTTGCGGAAAGAATTGATCCCTTCGTAAAATACTAAAACTCAGGAAATTGATTCTGGTTGGATACAAAATAGTTGGTGGATTTTTTCATCGCGAAAGTCCACTGGAATCGATTCCTTAGTACGATTTGTACACTGAAATCCACGTTGTTTCCACTCTTCCTCATCCACTTCCATTTTGAATTTTCTAAAATTAGTAGAAAACCAAATCTCCCCATCATCAGATAAAAACTTTGTTAAAAGTAACAAAAGAAGATTCCTGTGTTTGGTTTGTACGTCCCACTCTTCTCTCATTTTTTTACTATTGGAGAAGGTTGGTGGATCCAGAAAAATTAAATCATAACGTTCTCGGTTCGGATTTTTTGTTTCCTCTTCCATCCACTGTAAAATGTCAGCATTTACAATTTGATGATTCGTTGACTTGAACCCATTGTGTTCTAAATTTTGAAGCGCCCAATCACAATAAGTTTTCGAAAGATCTACACTTTTTGTTTTTGTGGCTCCACCTGACGCTGCATAGACGGAGAAAGCTCCCGTATAAGAAAATAAATTTAATACTGATTTTCCCTTGGATGCTTTTCGAATCCATTCTCTTGTGATACGATGATCTAAAAAAAGTCCCGTGTCCAAATAATCAGAAAGATTGGTGCGAAATTCCAAGTTAGATTCTTTTACCCATTCAAAGTTTCCTTCGATGGATAATTTATCGTATTGGTCTAAACCTTTTTGTTTGTTACGTCTTTTCAAAAACAGATGTTCTTCATCGATTTGAAATACATCGCGAACAATCGAGGCGATGCGACCAAAACGTTCGTCATGTCCTTCTTCTGCTTGGAAACGTAAGGAACTTTTATCGTATAAAACCAATCCACTAGGATAACGATCCAAAATACAGGATACTTGCGGAATGTCTTCCGAATAAATTCGGTAACATTCGATGGATTCTCGTTTCGCCCATTTTTCGCGTTCTTTCTTCAGTTTGCGAAGGCGGTTTTCAAACATGGTAAGGGCACCAAATCCCCGTTCGGTCATGGAATTTCCTTTTTAGGGGCGGTTGGGAGTTTTTAGGTAGATGTCCCCGCCCTATCTAGACTGGGTGGGGTTATCCACCCGCCACCCAATACGCTCCATCTACCACGGCCCGCCAAAAAAGTCCTTCATAAATCAAAATCCAAATGATTTTTTTAAATTCAGTTCGTGTTTTTGATTGGTTGAAGAGAGATCAGAGAAAACACTGTCGGCTATGTCCACTAAAGATACCACCTTCATTTATTGTGACGGTAGTTCCCGCGGAAATCCGGGCCCCGCTGCCATCGGTGTTTCCTTTCAAAATAATGATGGAATCGAGTTTTTTTCTTTATCGGAAAAAATCGGAAACGCCACAAACAATGTCGCAGAGTGGCAAGCCTTGTATCGAGGAATGGAAGAAGCAATCAAACAAAATTTACAAAAAATTAGGTTTCGATTGGATTCCGAACTTGTCGTCAAACAGATGAAAGGTGAATACAAAGTAAAAAATAAAGATCTCCTTGTTTTCAAAAACAAATGTGAATCTTTAAAATCTTCCTTTCAAAATTTTGAAATTCAATACATTCCACGGGAACAAAATGCAAGGGCCGACCAATTGGCAAACATTGCACAGGATACAAAGAATTGATTGTACGAATTCTAGGAAACCTACTCTCTATTTTTGTTTTAGTCCTTACTATATCCCATTGTAAAAAATCAGCCTCTCGTCAATTGGATGATTTATTGGATTCTGAATCCCCCTTTTCCTCTGCCATTTTCTGCGAAAAAAATAAATCCCAACTGACAGAAAGAAAAGAAGACTGTGAAAAAATAACAAGATCGGCAAGGGAAGAAATCGACACCATCCTCAATCGAAAATTAGATTTGGGAATTGCTCCTGTGATCGTAGAAAAAAACAAGGGGAAGGAAATTGAAGAATTTCTGCAAGTTCATACTCGAATGGGAATTCGGTATTGGGAAATCTGGAAAACCAACGTGATTTTAGAATAGACAATCTCCCCCCATCGCAGGATAAACAAATCATGGCTGGAGATCCTTCTCAAATATTAAAAAAAATCGGACTCAAGGTAACAAAAAACCGCGAACAAGTTTTGTCCATTCTACAGGGATCTCCCAGGCCTTTAAACCACCAGGAAATCATGGAAAAACTTCCCAAAGAGGAATCCTGGGATCGAGTTACCATCTACAGAGCTTTATCCGATTTAGAAGAAAAAAACCTATTAAACTCACTCCACTCCACAGATCGAGTCACCTATTTTGAGTTAAAGTCTGATGGGAACCATATTGTCTCCAAAGCTCATGGACACTTAATTTGCAACAATTGTGGCAAAATTGAATGTATCGATGATCCTTGGAATGGAATTCCTTCCACCAAACAATTAAAAGGTTTTTCTACAGAATCAGTGGAAATTGTTTTTAGAGGCAAATGTAGAAATTGCCAATAGACATTCCATCCTTAGTCCCGAATCACTATCTAAATCATTTAATTCAAATTGACTCCGCATTGAAAGGTGCCGGGTATGAATGTTACCTTGTCGGTGGATCTGTACGTGATTTGGTAATGGGTAAAATTCCCAAAGAATACGATCTAACAACAAACGCAGAGCCCAAACAAGTAAAACGTTTATTTCGAACTGTGATCGACACAGGAATCGAACATGGAACAGTAACGGTCGTTTTAGACAAAATCAATTATGAAGTCACAACATACCGCATAGACAAAGATTATACGGATGGAAGGCGCCCCGATTTTGTTGAATTTGGAACCACACTCTCTGAGGATTTAAAACGAAGGGATTTTACAATGAATGCCCTAGCTCTCAATTTAAAAACGGGGATTCTTGTGGATGAACATTTTGGGTTAAACGATATCGAACAAAAAACGATCCGAACTATTGGCAACCCTATCAAACGATTTACTGAAGATGGCTTACGCCCCATTCGTGCCTTACGATTTGCGAGTACATTGGATTTTTCAATCGAACCAGAAACTAAAAAGGCAATCCAAGAAACAAAACAAATCACCAAAAAAATATCGTTAGAACGTTTTCAAGATGAAGTATTGAAATCCTTTTTGGGTCCGAAACCATCTCGTATGATACAACTTTTGGCCGAAGAAAGTATCTTTCAAATTTTCCTTCCTACCCTGCCTGACCGATTATTTCCTAAGGATATTGTTTTAGAAAAATTAGACCAAACTTCCAAAGATTTAACAGGAATGCAATTGGCGTTAGCATTTTATGCGCTCATAAGTGAATTCTCATCCAAAGAGTTAGAAGTCATTTTAAGAACTTTAAAATTCTCCGGTCTGAATACCAAAGACTGTTTGTTGTTTTTCGAATTTTTAACCAAATGGGAAAAAACACAAACGGCTAACGGTATCGATGTGTTTGTAATTAAGAAAGATTATTTAGCGCCTGTTAAACGCCATTTCCAATCACGATTCTCTATTGATTCCGAATGGATCCAAAAACTCACCCCCCTATTCGGATCCACCACCGCGGTCGAAATGGCTCGCATTTGGGAGCAAAATCCACCCCTTCTCCTCACCGATTTGAAAATCAACGGCAACCATCTGGCGGAATCTTTCCCCGATCTGGCAAAAACCAACTATGGAATCATTCTAAACCAACTTTTAGACCTTGTCCTACACTCGCCTAAAGAAAATGAATATTCTAGACTATTACATCACTCTGCTCAATTAATAAGCAATTTGATCATTTAATTTCTAAGCGCTCTTGAAATTGAATCTCAAATTGTTCTTTTATTAATCAAAAACTCTTTTTTTTTCCGCGAGAACCCATTCAAATACAGTGTTTCTCTTTTTTTCTTCCTTTGTGTCCAAAGATCTCCGCCAACCTGGTACACAACTTGCACAACAAGTTCACATAGGAGAAATGGCAAATGAGAAATAAATACACTCTGTTGGCGACGATCGTTGCTACCTTATTTTCCCAGGCTTCCCTTTTTGCTCAGGATAAAAAGGAAAAGGACAAGTCTTGGTATGAGTTGGTAAATTTTTCCGGATATGTGGACGTATACTATAACTATACTACAAACAACCGGCAAGGGGCTACGCAAGATACATCGGGAACTTTCCACACTTACAACAAGCAGTTTGCTGTAAATGCAGTGAAACTCTCTATGGAGAAATTGGCGGACAAAGAAAGTCCATGGGGTTTCCGTTTGGATATGCAAAACGGACAGAACAACATGTACCAAGAACGTCCGTACCAAACAACAAACTCCCTTCATAATATGCAGTTGTTACAACAAGCTTATGTTTCAGCATACTTCCCAGTTTTGAAAGGGTTGACAGTTGACGTAGGTAAGATGGCAACACATATCGGATTAGAGCTTCTTGACTCAAAGGATAACATCGCTTACACGATTGGTTATGTGTTCTTTAACACAATCCCATTTATCCATACAGGTGCGAGAGCAAACCTCCAAGTGAACGATAGACTTTCAACAAGTTTCTATCTTTACAATAGTGCACAAGGAACTGGTTACACAGGAAACGGACAACAATTTGGTTACAATGGATTATTGCCTTACGGTGATCCAGCCAGTGGATCTAGTTTAACAAACACTTCTCAACATGCTTATGCGGATGGACCAAACCCTACTAGGGCAATTGGAACTCAAGTAAAGTATGATGTAGTGCCTGATAAATTCCAAGTAGTTTGGAACACATTGCAAGCCAACGATAACATCAAAGGTAGAGCAGACAACTCCGTATACTACCTTGAACAAGCAACTGGAACATCTTTCCCTAAACAATCAGCTTTCAAAACTGACCATTGGATGATTCAAAACTTAATTTTGATCTTCAAACCTACTGACAAGTTAACCACTATCTTTGACTATACTTATGGTGAAAGAACTGGACAAACAAACACAGCAGCATTTGGATACGAAGCAAGTGGAGTCACGAAAGCAAAGTTAGATGCTGCGATGCCAGGACATGTTCCGGAATTAGATCCAGGTTTAGTTGCGGCTGGTTTCACAAAAGACACAAGTTTCTCTCGTGAAAACAGAATCAAAAGAATTTACCAAACTTACCAACTACAAGCGAAGTATCAATTCACGAACTTCTTTGCACTTGGTTTCCGTTTTGAGTATCTAGATGACAAACGTTACGGTGGATCGCTTGCAGTAAACCCTGCTCTATTTGCTGTAACTCCAGCTGACAGATACGACCTTAAGTTCCAAGATTCTATTGGTGCAAGAGCGGTTAGTAACTATGGACAAATCAAAACTCTCACTTTCACACCTACTTTCAACTTAACGGAAAACCTCCAAGTAAAAGTAGACTTAAGAAGAGATTGGGGTCCTGGACAACAATTCATAGACACTTCCGGAAGACCGGCTTCCCACCAAAATGGTATTATCGTCGGTATGGTAGCGAAATTCTAAGGAGAAAATGATGAAAATGAATAAGAAATCCTTTAAATCCGGCTTAGTAGGAATCTCTTTAGCAGTCCTTCTGGCAGCTGGCCTTGTTAGCTGCACAGATTCTCGTGCTAAAAAAGAAGATAACCCAACAGCTCTACTTTACCTAGTAAACGCAGGGAGTTTCAACGAGGTGCAACAAATTTGCGTTGGCGTTTATTTCGCAGCAAACTCTTGCGTTGGTGGAAAAGAATACTTCAACGCAGGAACAGGTTGTTCTCTAACAAAATTAGAAGGTAAAACAACAGATGATTTGAATGCTTTGAAGGAATGTGTCCTTAAAAAGGTCAATGATCCGATCCAACCTTGTAACTTACCTCAGTTTACCTATGGCCTAGCGCAACAAGCCCTTGCGGGTGCGTTTGCAGATTGTAACAAATCGTATACAACAGCAGCAGGCACAACAGTCGACTTGGCTAGTTACTTAGTATACTAACAAACCTTAAGTCAGGAGATATTCTCTCCTGACTACTTTCTTCTCTCAAATCCTTTCCAACTAGATCATATTATTTCGAAGTGACCACATCACAATAGCAACAGCCAAACTAGAGTTAAATACTATTGGAAGTTTTATGGCTTTTTGTAGTCTACCTTTTCAACAAAGTATCTTCGAAAGATTACAGTAATTTCTTTATCAGGAGGAGATTCGCCTGAAAACTTACTGATGGGTCTTTTATACACCCAATATTCCCGATCTCCCCCGCGTTTGATTTCGTCTGGATCACCGATATACCCTCTTACAAAATTTCCATTTTTACCAGGTAAGGTATCTTTGATCTCTTGTCGAAGTTTCATACCCGCAAGTTGTTCCGCTGTTAGTTGAGCTAGGACTTCTTCGCGTTTTTCATCTTCCGATTGCATGTCTTTTGCCGATTTCGACATAAAATCTCGACACTTTACTTCATCTTGAAAGGTCTTCATACAGTTTTCAAAAAGACTCTCTTGGTTTTTTACTTCCAAGGTACGAGCACAGGAAACTGCACCAAACATTATCATTAATATCAGGGATCTGTTCACAAACCCTCCCATTCTTTCCTCTATAAAATGAAAGGATCAATTTGTTGAATATCAATAATCATTAGAAGATCGACGGATTTTGTATTCATTCACTCATTGTATCGCGATTCATCATTCTGCTTATTTTCGTACTTTCTATCAATGGAACGCTGGAATTTTTGAATTGAGGACAGAAAAAACAGAGAAATTGCAGAAACATTTGTGATGATAACTATTTTTTTCCTAAGTAATAGGCCGTTTTGTAGTTAAAGACAAGTATCCTAGGTTAATACTGCATCAAAATTACAGCCGATTCGTAAAACCAAATCTAAAAATAGAATTGATGGATTAGGGTTCCATTCCCTGTTTGGTTCCTATGTTCTCATCTTCATCCCTTTATAATTCGAGACTAATCCTCCATAGGTATTTATTCTTCCTACTCCAAATAATAATCGTTAGTTGTAACTTCAAGGAAGCAGATAACAAAAACAAAAATCTCATTCATCAATCAATCACTTTTGGTTTTGTATCAAACCACATTTATTCAGCAGAATTACAAACTATAGCTAGAGAAAAAATTGGAATTCTACCAAACTCTATCCCTGGTTCGGAATCTGATACGAGTGCTAAAATCAGTTTAGGTAACAAACTTTTTAGAGATAACAAACTCTCATCAAACCATGTACAATCATGCCTTACCTGTCATCCGATCGATGGCAATGCTGCAGGAATGGATCGTCAATCCACTTCGCGTGGAACATTTGGACAATTAGGAAAAAGAAATACTCCCACGATCCTCAATGTTGGTTTTTTACCAATTCTCTTTTGGGATGGAAGAAGAGACACATTATACAATCAAGCGATCGATCCATTTATCAACCCGCTAGAAATGTCCCTACCATCGGATGCAGAGTTACTACTTAGAATTCAAAATGATTCCAGTTACACTCCGTTCTTTGCAAATGCTTTTCCTGACTCCCCGAGTCCGAGTATTCATTCGATTCGCCTGGCCCTTGTTGCTTTCGAAAGATCTCTTGTATCAAAATCTAGATTTGATGATTTTATGGAATCCAATACACAGACGCTGACTCGCAGTGAGTTAGATGGATTAAAATTATTTCTCGAGGTAGGTTGTACCAATTGTCACAATCAAAATCTGCTAGGTGGATTTCAATTTTCCAAACGCGATTCTGTTTACTCTTACAATCCAAATGATTTAGGAAGATTTGAATTTACAGGAAATGTTGAAGACAGGTTCTTCTTTAAAGTTCCACCTTTACGAAATGTAACACTGACAGCTCCCTACTTTCATGATGGGAGTGTTCCCACAATCCGAGAGGCAGTGGAACGTATGAATCATTATCAATTGAACCGCACTATCAATAGTTCAGAAATTGATTTAATTGTTACCTTCTTAAAAACCTTATCTGACAAAACAAAGTCAAACTAAATCTATTGACAAAAAATATCGAGCTTAGGACTCTGACATTACCTTCAGGGAGGAAACAGGTGAAAGTCCTGTGCTGACCCGCAACTGTGAAGCATCAAATATAGTATAATCTATATTAGGTGATAAGCCAGATCTTCCCCGCAATGTTTTCTCCGTGGATTGGGAACTTTGCACACTTACATCTTTCTGTTTACAACAGCAGGTGTAAAGGGGCCCCGAAGGTAAACTCGGGGCGCCGTATGGAAAAAAAACTACTTACACTTCTTTCTATAGATTTTAAGATTTCCCGTCTTCCGACGAGGATAAACCTATTTCCAGTTCGTGTTCCCCTAAATTCAAACCAAGATTTAGGAGAATCTAAATGAAAACAACAATCCAACTAACAATTGCTATTCTAGCAATTACAATCTTTACCGCATGTGCCGATGCAGGCAAAGTAGAGGAATCCGCTGCCAACACGAATTTGTTCGCTGGATTACTTGTTGGACAACAACAAGGTAAATCAAGCGTTATGGATTCTCTATCAGAGATTAGAGGATACTGGAAAGGTGGATTTTGTAGTGCTGGAAACTGTACAAGTTTCACTTCCAATGTTTCCATCGTACAAGATCCAACTGGATTTGGGATTTGGGCATCTGGAACTAGTTATCTAAGAATCATTGCTGTTGATACAGTCAATCGCACATTTATCTACCAATACCTTCCTTCAGATGCTTGGAGTCCGAGCAAATATACAAAAGTAATTTGGACTGCACCTACAACTGTTGGTTGTGAAAATTCAGCGAGTAAATGTTTCTACTACTGCACAGTTTTTCCAAACTTCGCAACTCTAGCAGAAGCAGAAAATGCAAACCTATCTACTTATAGCAGCGCGGACCCAACAAGAACTGGCTGTGGTGGTTTTGGTTGGAGTAAAGCACTCTTCGTTTCAGCAAATCCAACTAGTTGGTAAACACCTTTGTTTTGGCTCTGAAAATTTTCAGGGCCAAAGGAGCCATTCAATGAAAATCATTTCTAACAATCCGTATACGAACTTTATTATTTTATTTTCACTCTTATTTTTTCTAACCTGTACACCGGAACCTAAAAATGACCAAGCCGCATTATTAGCACTTTTGAGTACGAATCAAACCTCAAATAATACAAGAACCAATTGTCCTACCGGAGTTTTACCTACAGGTATCACAATCGCAAATACAGTTGTCTCTGCCAATTCCACTGTAAGTGGGTTTAGCGACTCATCCAAAGCAATCAATGGTATTTGTGGTGGAGGTGAACTATCTGGATCTTTGGATGTGTATGCACTCAACCTAACAGGAGCCGGTGCGACATTGATTTTATCCTGGTCTGGAAAAACTGTAAAGAATGTAACAGGCATCGACTTTATCATTTACGAAAATCCTTTTCGCGTATCAGAAAGTAACGATCGCTATGCTTTCGATCCAATGGTAGTTCAAGTATCCTTCAATGGAACCAATTATTGTGGGTTTGATCTGAGTGGTTTCAATCCATCGGTAGCAGATAGTAATAAAATTTCTTCTTGGCCAGGTTTTGGTGGGCTTAGGCCCGTACTCTATAATATGGGTTCCAACAACTTGACTCTCGACCAACTTTTCACATCTACTGGAAGTGGATTTTTGTTAGGTGGTGGAGATGGATTTAATCTGGATGATTTAATCGTTGGTGGACCAGGTGCCAATTGTGATGCGACCGCTCGTACAAATATCCAAACTAGTGGATTCAAATTTATTAAAATGGTATCCGCTTCGGCCGTCACCGATCCGAACACGGGAATCGGATATGTTTACCCACATTCCTATAATAATGGTTCTGATATTGATGGAGTGGTGGCGAAGTCCGTAGAATAAATAAAATTTAAATTAGAAGCGAAACCTAACCTCTGAAAGACGGACTCACACTCTGAATTCTAAACTCTAAACAAAATCTAAGAACCAACTCTCACCAAAAAGCAGAATGCTCCTTGTTAGAGTTGGTTTGTTAGTTGATTATCTTTCAGCAAAAAGAGTGATACTTATTTCTTCCGACGGCTCGATTTTCTTTCCGATCCACCGCCAGAGCTAGTAGTAGAAGACACTTGAGATTTGTTCTTATTGGATTTAACTTCATTCCCAAACATATCCACTTCCGCTCTTTGTTCCTCACCAATTTTTTTGTATTCTTTAGGTGAAGACTCATCTGGATTGCGATCCGAGTCAGTAACTTCAATTTTTAGCAAAAAAGAAACCACTTCGTTTTTAAGACTTTCGACCAACTGATCAAACATCTTAAACCCTTGTAGTTTGTATTCGATCAAAGGATTTTTTTCACCGTAACCAACAGTCCAAATTCCTTCTTTCAAATGATCCATTGCGTAAAGATGTTCTTTCCAACGATGGTCCAAAATATCTAAAAATACATTTCTTTCAATGGAACGCCAAACCTCTTCCCCTATGGAAGAAACTTTGAATTCATAAAGGTCTTTGACTAATTTAGATACAATATCGAATACCTTCAGTTGTGGATTTGATTCCTTTTTGAATTGTTTTGGATCTACAGTTTCCGTAATGCCTAAACTTTGAAGCCACTCATTCAGAGAGTCTGCCTCCCAAGCATCTACGTTATTACCTTCACAATACAAAATGACTTGGTTTTCAACCACTTCATCAAAGAAATCAACAATGGTTCGTGACATGTTTCCTTTGTCTAAAAGTTCGTTACGAATTCCATAGATGTATATTCTTTGACGGTTCATCACATCATCATACTCTAACAAGTGTTTCCTGATATCGAAGTTATGACCTTCTACACGTTTTTGCGCTCGTGCAATGGCATTGGATACCATACTATGTTCCAACTCTTGGCCTTCCGGCATTTTAAGTGTGTCCATAATACGAGCAATTCGATCTGATCCAAAAATTCGCATCAAATCATCTTGTAAGGATAAATAGAATCTAGAGGAACCAGGATCCCCTTGCCTTCCAGAACGTCCTCGAAGTTGGTTATCAATTCGGCGAGACTCATGTCTTTCCGAACCGATGATATGCAAACCACCAGCACCGATCACAAAGTCATGATCTACTTTCCATTTCTTTGCTTCGCTTAAAATTTTGTTACATTCTTTTTTGATGTTTTCGTTTCGGATTTCAGAAGTTTTCGCTTCTGCTTCTTCGAATTTTTGTTTGATCAAATGTTCCCGAAAACTATAAATTACTTCTAGTTCTGCTTTGGCTTTAATCCCCAAAGAATCAGAAAGTTCATCCAACTTTTCCAAGTCTTCTTTGTATTTTGGTGCCCCACCAAGAACAATATCCGTTCCACGACCCGCCATGTTGGTTGCAATCGTAATGGCACCTGGGCGGCCCGCATTGGCTACAATTTCCGATTCTCTTTCATGTTGTTTTGCGTTTAATACATTATGCGCAATTCCGTGAGAAACGAGAAGTTTAGAAAGAACTTCCGATTTTTCAATGGAGATGGTTCCCACTAACACCGGTTGTTTTCTAGAAACTTTTTCTTGGATGTCTTTTACTACGGCATCAAACTTCTCACGTTCTGTTTTATAAACACGGTCAGGGTTGTCTTGGCGTTGGATCTTCAAATTGGAAGGAATCACAATCACATCTAAATTATAGATCTTTTTGAACTCTTCTGCTTCCGTATCTGCTGTTCCCGTCATACCCGCTAACTTTTTATAAATACGGAAATAGTTTTGAAAGGTAATGGAGGCTAATGTTTGTGATTCACGAGCGATCGTTACACCTTCTTTTGCTTCTAAGGATTGGTGTAGTCCATCAGAATACCGTCTACCCTTCATCAAACGGCCAGTGAACTCATCTACGATAATGACTTCACCGTCTTGCACTACATAGTCTTTATCTCTATAAAATATCTTGTGAGCTTTTAAAGCTTGTTGTACGTGATGAACCAATTCAATGTTTTCAGCTTGGTATAAGTTTTCAACACCTAACAACTCTTCCACATGGTGGACACCCGCTTCTGATAAAATCACATTTTTTGCTTTTTCATCGATCTCGAAATCTTCACCCTCAATCAGTTTAGGGATAATTTTATTTACTTTGAGATATTTGTCGGTAGATTCTTCCGCAGGGCCGGAAATGATAAGAGGTGTTCTTGCTTCATCCACTAGAATGGAATCCACCTCATCTACGATAGCAAAGTTATGTTGTCTTTGCACGCGGTGTTCTTTGTAACTTACCATGTTATCACGCAAATAATCGAATCCAAATTCATTATTGGTTCCATAAGTGATATCTGAATTGTAAGCTACTTTTCTTTCTTCATGGTCCATATCATGTTGGATCACACCCACGGAAACTTTTAAAAATTCAAATACAGGCCGCATCCAATTCGCATCCCGTTTCGCCAAATAGTCGTTCACCGTGACAACATGAACACCTTCATCAGAAAGTGCATTGAGGTAAATGGGTAAAGTAGAAGTAAGAGTTTTTCCTTCCCCCGTTTTCATTTCAGAAATATTGCCCCAATGTAAGGAAATACCACCCATCATTTGCACATCAAAATGCCGCATTCCTAAAGTTCGATAGGCAACTTCGCGCACTGTTGCAAAAGCTTCTGGCAAAACATCATCTAATGTTTCACCTGCTGTTAATCTCTCTTTAAACTTAATTGTTTGTGCCGATAAGGTTTCATCGTCCATCGCTTTGATAGTGGACTCAAAAGAATTAATAGCGTCTACAATGGGACTTAGTCTTTTTAAATCCCTTTCATACTTACTGCCGAATAAAATTGTTAATATTTTTTGAAACATACCGAGTCCGTTATAAATTTATAATATTTCGAAATATCGTAGTGGCCGTTTCTGCCATTACTTTCTGTTTGCCAGCGATTTCAGAAAAATCACCAGTCCCTTTTGCGATAAACTCTTTGTGAACCGATTGCCAAACATTTAACATCTCTAATGTGGGTTCCAAATGAGTTTGAAAAGCAAAAACTTTGTTTTTGTATGCGAACATTTGGTTTGCATAATATTCACTTGCGAGTAAATGTTCTGCACCCACAGGAATGTCAAAAATATCTTCATGAAGGTGGAAAGCCATAATGGATTCTTTACTTATACCTTTAAAGATCGGATGTTCTGATTTTAAAATTTGTAATTCAGAAAATCCAGTTTCCGGACCTTTGGTTCCAGGACGAACATTGGCACCTAACGCCTTTGCAATGATTTGAGAACCTAAACAGATCCCAATTAACTTTTTGTTGGGTAAGGCAACCACATTGTTTACGATATCATAATATGGCTTAAAAAACTCTTGTTCTTCTGGATCGGCAACCGACTGCGGGCCACCTAACATCACAATTAAATCAAAATTCAAATGAATTTCTGGCATCAAATGGATTCGTCTATCATATGCATTTTGATAACTGATCCGGTAACCTGCTTCGCGAAGTAAGGGTTCTAAAATCCCTGGGCCTTCACAATCAATAAATCTTATGAATACGGCTCTCATAATGATTCCATTCCAAATTGATATCGAAAGAAATTGAACTTAGGATCTTTTCGGATGACGTCCATTGACATTTGTTCCGAAATGGCTCCTAAAAAATTATAATACAATCGCATCGGTTTTGTGACAAAAAGGAGTGTCTCCGGTGTTCCCGTGATTAACCCACCTTCTTTGACATGAAAAGGTCGTTTCATAAACACAATGGGAACTTGGATTTTTCTATTTTTAACTTCCATCTCCATCCGTTCCTTTGCTAACTTATACACTTCGCCAAACGGACGATCGTCGGTGATATCCGGAACAATTTGATACGGATCCACAACCATGTATAAGGCTTTCTTTGGAAACTGACTTTCTATTTCCGCATGGAGGAGATTGAGCGCGGGAATCTCTTTCCAACAAGGAACACAATCAGGGGAGTAAACATTGAGTGCGATTTCCTCTTTTTCCAATTGGGAGAAAGAAATTTCGGCACCACTGGCGGTAAGTCCTACCCAAGACTCCTCTCCAAAATAGGAAGATTTCGCAGGGGCACAGCTAATGAGACATAAACTAACAGTTAAGATGAGGGAGGCTTTCATAAATCCCATATATTGGACGGTCCATCCCCATGGTTTGGACTACGAGAACGTCTGTAAAGTCCGTTTTCGAACTTTACCTTGACATCTGACCCCCACCCCCCAGGCTGGTCTAACATTCCACTCAAGTCCCCTAGGGAATCAAATAAAAATGAGCCAATCGCACAAAGAAGACTTCGATATCGTATCCTTAATAGAACTTTGCCGTGAAAAAAAATACGAAACTTGCGTGGCCGGTTTCAGCACGATCGATAAAATTGATAAGATCACTCTTCCTAAAAAATTAAAGAACCGTAAACTAACAGTTCAAGCATTATACGCACTTACAAATGATATGGTTCAGTGGAAATACCTTTCCGCTGAAGAAAAAGCCGTTCTCCAAGCAGAAAAAGACAAACTTGCTGGAGTGACTTCCACTGCAGGTGCTTCTTTTGCACCTCATGCTGAAGAAGATATCGAAGAAGATTTTATCCCTGAAGAAGAAGCTCGTAAACCAGAACTAGAAGACGGTTTCGAGGATGAATTTGGTGATGCAGAGGAAGAAGAGGAAGACGACGACGATGATGATGACGATTTCGACGACGACTCTGACGACGAAGCAGAAGCTGATGAGGAAGAAGAGGACTAGAGGTTACTCCCATTCCTCTAATCCTTCACTTTCAAAACAAACTTCTCTATAACTTTCAAAATTCCGATCAGTCTTATTTACACTCAAGAGTCTCTCCTGAAAAGGAGGCCTCTCGGTTTCTTTCAAACCTTCGTTCCGATTCCATTCCTGTAATTCTTGGTGTTGGTGCTTTACACAGTGTCCGAGCTTATTTAGAATCCCCAAATAACCACCAAACTATTGTTTTCTGGGAACCTCAGAAAGAAATTTTTGAACTCAATGAATTCCAAACTGAAATACAAGTTTTGGAGGATCTTGCCAAAAAGAAAGGCCTGTTTCTATTTTTTGTCAGAGGAACTTCCCCCAACTGGTCAGAACTAAAAACAGAGGTGCAATCCATTCAAAATACGCAAGAGGGATCCCTATCCAAGTGGAGTTTGTATCCAACGCCGAGTTATGAACGGATGTTTCCCGAACTGGTATCCGAATGCCAAACAAACTTTCAAAAAGAATTATCCTCAAACGAAATCAATCAAAACACAATCCAACATTTTAGTAAGTTATGGACACATAACTATCTGAAAAATCGGATCGGCCTTTTTTACAACGATACAAGTATCCGGTGGTTCCAATCGTTTGTTGGAAAAAAAACTTCCGTTTTATTTGCCGGGGCAAGTCCCGGTTTAGAATTGGATCTTCCTAAAATCCAAAGAGAAAGAAATCACTTTCTAATTTTTGCCAGTGACACAGCACTCGGGTACCTCTTACCAAACGGGATTGTCCCCGATTATATTGTTTCTTTTGATTCTGGCCGAGGCACCACCTACCATTTTTTATTGGATCTCCCGAAACATATCCCCATCATTACTTGGTTAGGTGGCTCTGCCTATATTTTTGATTTGGTAAATCCAAAAATTCTAGTCAATACGGGCCACCCTCTGGACCAAATTCTAGAACATTTATTTTTAAGTAGTCTTGGAAAAACCTGGCCTCATTATTCCAACCCCAGTTTGAATTTACTCGGGATGGTATCTTCCATTACGGAATCGATAAAAAACAGGGAATTTTTTGTGAGCGGTGTTAGTTACTTAGCAGAACGGGGAAAGTCCCATTGTAAGGGCACAGGATATGAACGGTATTATTTACCAGAAACTGGTAGAACGAGAAGTTTAGAATTTATCACCAAACGTTTGTATTCTGGGGAACGAAAAGGCAAAAACCAAAAAGCTTGGGAACAAATGAATCCTAAAGGATCTCTTTCCAAGATTCAATTCCTTGCAGAAGCCAAGGAAATAAGTTTCCGATCCAAAGAAGATCAGGAACATTCCCTAGAAACATTTCAGGGTTTTCCCCCATCAATAGCGGAATTGGCAAAGTGGGCCAACCAAGACCATTCCGGCATCATCCATAAGAAAACTCTCAACACTTGGTTGCGGTTTTCACTAAGTTAAGCACCGAATAGAACCGGTATTTCTTGTAGATTCCACTCTGCTTGTTCTTTGTTTGCGGGAATTCGATCAAAACCTTTTGTTTTTTTATATTTCCCCTTAGGTCTTTTTTCTATATCCTCTAAAATTCTTTCCAATCTCTCTTGCATGAGTAAATGCAAATTCATTTGGTCTAACATATCCATAGTGATTTCCTCCACTGATGTCATCACTATACAATTTCCCTGGGACAAAATAGAAATTGGATGGGAAAAAAATATCTATTGCGTCCAAAAGAAATTAAAATATAAGAGTGTTACGGGAAAAAGCGTTTGTGAATTTTCAAGATATTATCTCTCAATTAGAAACCGCAAAAGAATCCAGAATCAATTTTTACTTCGTTACTGAAGAACAAAATCAGGAGATATACGCATTACTTGTCCATGTAATGGGGTATATGGACAAACTTTATTTAGTGGAAGTCATCTTCACTGTCCTAAAAGAACTCCTGATGAATGCCAATAAGGCCAATGCAAAACGCGATTATTTTACCCGTGAAAATTTAGACATCCAAAACGCTGGTGATTATGCAAAGGGAATGTCCCGGTTCCAAGAAAATATCATCATGAAATGGAACGAACAATTGGACAGGTTAGACGGTGGAAATTACTACATCAGCCTGCTTATGAAAGTGGAAGGTAAATCCATCCACTTTGCGGTTGAAAACAACGCACCCATTACAAAAGAAGAATTAGCGCGCGTTAATCGAAGAATCGAGGTCGCAAAGAACTATAACGATCTTTCCGACGCTTTCAGTGATGTGTCGGACAGCACGGAGTCTGCTGGTTTAGGATTAGTACTCATCCAACTCCTTTTAAAGAATTCAGGAATTGGTTCTGAAAAATTCAAAATCTTTACCAATGACAAAATAACACGCGCTACACTATCTGTCCCAGAAGTCACTACGCCAGTAGAGATCCAAACAGACCTCAAAACAAAACTTCTAAATGAAATTGATGGCCTTCCGCCGTTGCCTCATTCCCTTACAAAGATCATCCAACTTTGTAACAATCCAGATTCTGACTTACATATGATTTCGCAGGAGATCGAAAAGAACCCGGCTCTTTCTGCTGATCTTTTGAAACTTTCCAATTCTGCTTTTTTTGCCAACAGAAGCCAAGTGAGTTCCATCTTACAAGCAGTGAAGGTAGTGGGACTCAAAAATCTTAGAAACCTACTCTATGTGTCCGGTGTTCGTAAGATTATGGATGGGCAATATGGTAAGATGATGGATGTTTGGGACCACTCCAGCCGTTGCAGTTATTATGCAAGGTATCTGGCAACAGAGAACAATCATACAAACAAAATTGCCGATATCATTGCCGTCAGTGCTTTGTTACACGACATCGGAAAATTCCTTTTACTTTCTGTGGATCGAGGTTTTTTCAAAAAAATCGAAACCTACCAAAGAGGGGTCGATTCTGGAAACTCCACTCTATTAGAAGAAATGGCAATTGGACTCAGTCACCCACAACTCGGTGCACTTCTTTCAGAAAAATGGGAATTCCCACTCGACCTTCGTGTTGCCATTGAATACCATCACAAACCTTTCTTAGCACCTCAAGAGTTACGTGACCTTGTGGAAGTGATTTATATGGCTAATATGATGGCCGATTATCATGAACAGAAAAAAGGTTTTTATGCGATTGATAAAATCCTACTCGCCAAGTTTAATTTAGACAATATCGATGTGTTCTCTGCCGCAGTGAATAAAATCGAACTTCTATTCAAAAAATCGAATGAGTGAAGTCATTCGTTTTGATTCTGTTTCTTATGTTCGAAACGACAAAAAGATTCTAGATTTAGTGAACTTCTCCTTAAACCAAGGAGATTCTCTTGCCATCATCGGAAGAAATGGCGCCGGCAAAACCACAATGATCAACCTTCTTTTTGGTTATTCCTGGCCGACCACAGGTTCTATTTCTGCCTTCGGGGAAACCTATGGCGAAACACCCATGGCACCTTTACAAAATCGAATAGGTATGGTGCAACCAGGCCACCAAGAATCCTTATTACAAAGGCTTACCACTTTTGAGATGGTTCTCACTGGTGTGATCGGGACACTTGGACTTTATAAAGACCCAACCCCTCTTCAATACAAGACCGCAGAATCCTTGTTAAACTCCATAGGCCTTGGTCACAAAATCAACCAAATCTATAGCACACTCTCTTCCGGTGAAAAAATGAAGGTGTTACTACTCCGTGCTTTTGGAATTGGAAAAGAAATTTTAGTTTTGGATGAACCCACGGCCACCTTAGACATCACAGCAAGGACTGATTTTGGAAAATCCTTATCCCAATTAAAAAGAAACAATCCTCTACTCACAAGAATTCTCATCACACATCGAATCGAAGAAATTCCCGAAGACTTTTCTAAAGTTTTGTTAATCAAAGAAGGAAAGGTGATAAGCTTTGGAGACAAAGACCAAGTTTTGACGGACAAAAATCTCTCGAATCTTTATGATCTGAACTTACAAGTAAACGAAAAAAAAGGACAGTATTCCGTTACTGTCCTTTCCTAAAACAATTTAGTTTTCTTAAATTCAGACTCCTGCTTAGGAGTCTTCTGCTTTATCGACTAATTGGAATACATCGACCTTTCAATAAAGTTGGAAGCATTACAACCTGTTGTTCCCACATCGGAGATGGTTTTGTCTTGAGCAATACAGAAGATTTTCCACCAACGATTGGAATGGTTTGGTGCAATAGAATAGTTTCTCACTTCTCCGACACTGCCTTTGAAGATGCGAACATTCGCACCAGAGATTCCCATAAGGGCCTCACCGGACCAATTGTAGATGCTGTAGTAACGATTCGGTTGGCTCCAGACAGATCCTTGGAGAGTGATGGTTTCTGGACCATATCCTGTTGTGATATCGTAATCCAAACTTCCGTTACCAGCCCCGAGAGGAGTTTTGTTATTCCAAACAATGCGGTTGTTCGCAGAATTTCCATACTGCAAATGGGAGTCCAAATCTCGAGGTTTCGCACCCCAAGAAAGAACCACTCGCATTTCGTTATCCGGAAGGATTGGTGTGACTAAGATGTTTTGGTTGGCAGGAGTTTCGGAACCTGCAGAGACAACCGTTCTATACGTTGTGGAGTAGTTCTCAGACACCGAAGTACAATCCCCTCTTTTTCCAGAACCAGATACTTCTAAAGTATAGTTACCTGGGGGAACGGAAGGAATCACATAAGATCCGTCTGTTGCTGTTTTGACAGAGGCAATGGTCGCACCGTTCGCATCAATGGCATAGGCACCAGACTTCACATTCACACCTGGTCGGATGCGAGCCGTTAGGTTACAAACTCCCGTGTTATACAATGCCGACAAAGCCCTTCCTGAAATCGAACCACTGGTTTGACTTCCTGGAACAAAGGTAATGATATCAAAGTTAGTGGTAACATCCGCTTGGATGTCCACAATTCCTTCCACTGATGCATAACCTGCCGAGACAAATCGAACTTTCCAACGACCTGCGTTGATGTTGAAAATCGTGTATTGGCTTGCATTGGAGAAAATGGTCGCTCCTGTTGCAATGGATGCCGGTTGCACCCCTGCAGATGGACGAAGTGTGCCACCGTTAGGATCTACGATTTCTAATGAGTAAGTTCCGAGGAAAGAGAATCCACCAGGAGTTCGTACTGATCCTGATAGATGGCCACGACCATCGTTGGTAATGATAGGAGTGTTTACCACAACCGTTCCCCCGCCCGTTCCTACTTCTACAGGGAAGTAAGTGGTGATTCCGTTTTTTTCCACACGGAGTTGGTAAGAACCAGGAGAAAGGAATGGGAAACTATAACTTCCATTGGATTGGGAACTCACCGATCCCACCACTTGGTCGGAACCAGAAGTTCTTGTAGAAGAAACCGAACAATTCGGAGAATCAAATCCTCCCGAACAGTCTCTATGCACATCAGCAGTAAAATTTCCACCGACAAGTCGACCGAGAGTCACTGTAGCCCCACTTACATTTTGAGTGGATACAGCATCGGTAACGATTCCCGTTACTGTTGCTCTTGGGCTATGCGACACAACTCCACTCACATTGAATACGGCAGGAGTGAAGGCATATTGGTTTGTTGCCACGGTAGATGTGTCTACTCGCAAACTCGTAGAAGATAAGTAACTTGTTTGATATGATGGAGCCACTCGATCGACAACGATGAGTTGGTAAGAACTTTGGCGGAAGTTATATTCATTTCCATTGATCACATCCACCGAAGCGGCATTATCATTTGCTCGAGCCACACTTGGCGTTTGTGCCAGAGTTGTGGCAGATCCCGTTCCCAATTGGTATAAGGCATAACCGACTCGGCCGGCTTCATCATTGGTGAATGGAACTGGAAGAACCGCAGGCAAAGTCACAACATAGGAACTACCACCAAAACTAAATTGTCCTGCGGCAGTGGTTGTGATGTGGGCAAGGTTTGATCCATCCACAGAAGTATTTCCGAGTAAGACCACAAAGAGTCCCGATTGGTTGGTATGGACTGCATTGGCTGCAGGAGCAGTATCACGGACAGAGATCGATCCAAGGATTTGGGAACGAGTGGCAATAGATGTGAGGGAAATGGTTCCCGCATTGTAATTTCCACCATTCAAACTCACTTGGAGTGGATTAGAAGAACAAGGAGTGGCATTGGATCCGCAGTAATTTTCAAATCCAGGTGCCGAGATGTAATAAGCCCAAAGACCACTAGCTCCAAGAAAGGATACTTCCTTCGTTGTTGGGTTTACTTCATAGAGTTTGTTCCCATAAGTTTGGTATCCCCATGGACCGGATCCTTGCACTGCCGCCAAACAAGAAGCAGTTGGGTTGATCGCACAAGAACATACAGAACCCGATGGATTTAAGGAACAATTGGTTCCTGCGACAGCACTGAGAGCTTCGACAATCCAAAGTTTGATGGCATTTCCTAAAGTAGGATCATCTTTCAAATAGAGGAGGCGAGACGGTGCTTGGTTTGCCGAAGGCCTTACGTTGATCACAGTTCCTGCAACATGGTTTCCACTCGCATCTTTTACAAAGCCGGTAACAAGAGAAGGTTTTGCGATCACATAAATAGGATCTGTAAGAGCGACATTTTTGGTTCCACCGTTAGGGGATGCTGTAAACAGAAAGGAACGAGAAGCTGTATAAAATACAGGGTTTGATACTTCTAGATAATAAACACCATTAGAAAGATAACTTCCTTCGATGGTGAAACTTCCATTCCCAGTAATTTGAGCGGTTTGTAAAATCGCACCTTGTTCGTTCTTAAGTTTGATGGTAAATACAGTGGTGGAATCCGAAGGAAGAGCACCGTTGAGGATATTTCCTGTTAGGTGGAGGTCACTTTCTGTTGCCGCCATCCAAGGAAGGCTTGTTTCTCCCAAGTCCACATGGGCTACAGTGTTTGGATTGGTTCCCGGGAAAGTAAAATGGATGAATTCTGTGACATTGGCAAAGGGTTGGCCAGATACTTCGACAGAATCACCGGAATAAACTACCGTATAATTTCCATTAGGCAAAGGATTGATAGTGATCACATAAGATCCATTGGCATTGGTCACACCGGTTCCGATTGTGTTCCCATTGGCATCTATGATAGAAACGGTGATCCCTGCGATTGGGCCTGCAGGAACTGTCACACCACCGCCGGAAAATCCAGGGCTTGTGACGACTCCCGTAAATTGTGCGGGGCCTTGACTATAGTACAAACGTTCTGCGAGAAGATTTCCCACATTGACAAGGGTATAAGGATTTTGTGTGGGATCAAAAACAAGTGAGAAGTCTTGGTATGTATAATTGAGTCCAAATCCTGTATTGATGAGTACACGATAGTTATTATTGGGAAGGTCCGTTAGATCAAATTGGAATTTTCCATTGGATTCTGCATTAGTGGAAGCAACGAGGGTATTGTTTTCACCATTGGCAACTTCGATCCTAACAGTGATTAAAGTAAGGTCAACACAAGCAGGGGCTTGGGGAGCACCAGGATTTCCGCAGACTACGTTGGCAGGAACTCCAGACACTACGGGAACGATGGTTCCAATCACACGAGCGGGTCCATGGTTAGGAACTTCTTGTTCGGAATTGTTACCGGGAACTTCATCGGGATCGGTGATACCAACAGAATCACCAGGAGGAGGAAGGGGAACCCCATTGGAGTCCGGAGGAGTCGCAGCACCAGCACTTGCATCGGATACAGCACCACCAGTTCCTAACAAGAACCAGAACGGCATTGATTTCTTTTTGCGGGAACAACCCACTACTGCCAACGAAATGAGAACGAGAATTGTGAAAATTCCTCGAACGCGCATAGACTTACCCTCTAATCAAAATTCGCTTTGTGGATGCCCACAGATTTTCTAATGCACTTCGGGAAATACCTAAGACCTTACCGAAGTGTACCATTTGTAGTCTGTTTCCGTACACAAATCAAATCTTTTTTAGGGGTATCGGCAAAAAAAATAAAAAAGTAACCAAATGGAGGGAAAAATCACCAAAGGCAGGAATTTCGATTGCCCTTGGCCCCAGTTTTTAAGCCTACTCATAGCGGAATATGTGGGAGAATTGGATGACACCAGAGCAATGGAAACTCCTCATGATTCCGTTTACCTACGGATTTGTGGGTTGGGTGACCAACTGGTTGGCACTGAAAATGACCTTCTACCCCATCCAATTTGTGGGAATTCCGCCGTATCTCGGTTGGCAGGGCATCATTCCGAGAAAGGCCCATAAAATGGCCAGTAAGTCCGTGGATGTGATCACGGAACGCCTTCTCAATATCAAAGAAGTATTTTTAAAAGTAGATCCCAAAAAAGCAGAGTTGTTATTTTTACCCGCGCTAGAGCCTAGCATTCGCTATACGATGCGTGAATTCTCAGATAGTTTGGATCCGAAACTTTGGGATATGATTCCCGAAGTGGTTCGGGAAGAAATTTACCATAAGGTCAAACGAGAAAGTGGAGTTACCATTCGTAAGGTGATTCGAAAACTCCAAAAAGACATTGATAACTTGTTTGATGTGAAGGCCTTAGTTTTAAAAAAGTTATCCGGTAACAATGTAAGTCTTGTGGTGGAACTTTTTCAAGAAGTGGGAGCTCCGGAGTTTCGATTCATTGAACGCTCTGGATTTTATTTTGGATTCCTTTTGGGCCTAGTCCAAATGATTTTTATGATTTATTTTCCCGTGGCATGGACTCTTCCCATCCAGGGAGTGATCGTTGGTTATCTCACCAACTACCTTGCTTTAGAAATGATCTTTCGACCTCTACTTCCTAAAAAGTTTTTAGGACTCTTTACTTACCAAGGTTTATTCTTAAAAAGACAATCGCAAGTATCCAGGCTCTATGCGAAACTCGTGAGTGAAAAAATTTTAACTCCCAAAAACATTCTATCAGAACTTATTTTTGGAAAAGCCTCTACTGACATCATCGATATCATTCGCAAAGAAGTAATCCATCATGTGGATACCATTACCTTCCTTGCCAAACCTGCACTCTATGCTGTAGGAAAGATTGATGAGTTTGATGCTGCAAAAGAAAGAATTGCTGTGGCTATGGCTGACAATGCAGTAGAAAAATCATTTCATTTAGAAGAATACTTAGGGGAAGCCTTAGAAATTGAAATCATGATGGGAGACCGAATGTCGGCTCTACCTCCCAAAGACTTTGAATCCATTCTAAGGTCTGCGTTTCAAGAAGATGAATTGTTATTAATTTTAGTGGGTGCGGCACTCGGTGCTGTAGTGGGATGGTTTCAAATGGTATTTCTCGTATGACAAAAACAATACTCATTACTGGAGGTAGCGGTGTTCTTGGAAAAGAATTATTGTATGGTTTGATCGAAGATTATAAAATTATAGCCATTGGTAAAAACTATGCCAGCTTTCCCGACTCCATCAGGTTTCATAAAAATTTTAAGTTCTATGAAAGAGATCTTTCTCTCATTAACAAAATCGAAGAATTTTTAATTCCAGAGTCGATTGATTTAATCCTTCATTTAGCAGCTGTAGTTTCCGGAGTCAAAGTCACGGAAGAGATATACCACCAAATCAATGTTACCTCGACAAAATTACTTGTGGAATTTGCAAAATCAAAAAATGTTCCTTATTTTGGATTTGTCAGTTCTGTTTCTGTTTATGGATCCAAAGAAATCAATTTAAATATAAACAGTGAACGGCTTGGAAAAACCATTTATGCAAAAACCAAGGCCTTGGCAGAAAACTATGTATTAGATTCCGGTCGGCCCTATTCCATCTTTCGTATGGCGAGTATCTACGGAAAAGGAACCAAAAGTTTTATATCAAAATTAAGATCCCTCACAAAACTAAGGGTGTATCCTTATATTTCCTCGAATCGAAAAAAATCCCTCATCCATATTGCCGATGCCACAAGAGCCTTACTCACTTGGACCAAACAAACATTAAATGGAAAACCACCAAAACCAGTGTATGTGTTTTCTCATCCAGAATTTGTAACCGTAAACCAAGTGGTCGAAACCTTTCAGGAACTCGGAATTGCCAAAAGTTTCCTTCTTCCCATTCCCGTAGGTGGATTTGCGGGCAAAATCCTAGAGTTTGCCTTTCGCAGTCTTTCTTTTTTGCGAAGAAAACCCTTCCATGGTTCCCCGCTCCAGCCGTTGGTCGAATCGGTGGCCATTTATGATTCCCCATCCTTTGAAAATTTAGGATTTTTTCCAGAACGAGATTTACGAAAAGGACTCACCGACTATCAATAATCAAGGTACTGGGGGCCGATATTCTAAGTATGAAAAAGCGACTTTGCCTACTTGTTTTATTATGTCTTACTCTTTCTCATTTGGATGCAGCAACTTGGATCGAAGATTCTTTAAGTTTTGCATTTGAATATCCAAGAGGTTGGGCAAAGTCAGTTTTACGACATCCAGATACCGTTCGTATCCAGTTTTCAAAAACAAACAGGGAGGCCATCCTACAAATTGATGTCGCCCGTCGCACCAAAGAATACGACATCGACCGGTTCATTGAAGAAACCGTGGATACCTTCCTCGCAAAGTATCCAGATCTAAAACTCGTTCGTGAAAAATTATTAGAAAACGAAGTGGCTGGATTCGATGAGTCCGTCTTCGTTGTGTTACACTATACAGAACACAAACAAATTGTTTCCAATCGATTTTTATTCCACAGGAAAGGTGGATTGTATTATGTAGTTCAGGCAAAAACACCTAGAGCTTATTTTGCAAAGTATTCCAAAGACTTAGATTTAGTAATGAAAAGTTTTCGCCGTGAAACTCGCACAAAGAACAGATGGCGTAACGATAGTTTGGCGTATTTAGATCCGGTAAAAGATGAAAGAATCATCCAATACATATCCATTACCATAAGGCCCATTGATTCCTATCCTCATGAACAAGGTGCCACAAACAAACAAGAAGATGGTTGGTTGTTTTCTGTAGAAGGAAATAAAAAACCAAACCCGGGAGAATGGGACAACCGCACCAAACCCCAAAATGACAACGGATACACACCCGCCGATGTCAAACCGGACACCCCGACTTCTGACGAACCCGTAGTCATTCCTGATAACTCAGGCCTCTAGAAACGGATTCTCTTTCTCTTTTTTTGTAAGCCCACTCAGTTGCCACTGCCCCTTGGAAATCCAGGGGCCTTCCTCCCCCGAAATTCTACCAATTTCCCTTGACGGGAATGGGAGAGGTCGGTTTATCGTATATTTACGATAAACTATGGCACAGAACAAAAAAGCAGAATTCCCCGAGAAGATCCAAAGGATCTCCTCTTTTACCAAATTACTCTCGCATCCGGCAAGACTTGCCATCTTAGAAGTTTTGGCAGAGCGTCAAACTTGTGTTTGCGGAGAAATCGTTGAAATTTTACCTCTCGCCCAGTCCACAGTTTCCCAACACCTAAAAGAACTTAAGGAAGGGGGGCTTGTCAAGGGCGATGTAGAAGGAACCTCCTCTTGTTATTGTATCCATTGGGAAAACTTCACAAAAGCTTATGATGAGTTTTCAGAACATATCGAATTCATAAAAACATTCAAAAAAAATAAAACGGAGAACTGTTGTGAGTAAACCAAAGAATATTTTAATCCTGTGTACGGGAAATAGTTGTCGGAGTCAAATCGCAGAAGGTTGGATGCGGTTCTATGCAAAAAACAAAGCCAATGTCTACAGTGCCGGAATTGAAACCCATGGTGTGAATCCAAAAGCCATCGCTACGATGAAAGAAGCGGGGATTGATATTTCTAATCATACCTCCAATCATATCAATGAGTATAAAGACATCGAATTTGATTTCTTAATCACAGTTTGTGACCACGCCAAAGAAAACTGTCCGTACTTTCCAACAAATGCCAAAAGTTTCCATCATAACTTTTCTGATCCCTCCAAAAAGATCGGATCGGAAGAAGAAATCAAAACGGCCTTTGCGAACACAAGAGAAGAAATACGAATCTACTGCGAAAATTTTATAAAAACCGAACTATAAAGGATAAAGAAGGATACAATGAATACACTCACATGGAAAGATTTTAAAACGAATTTGGATTTATATCCAGAGCTTCACTTGGAATTTGAATATGGAAAAAACCAAACCATATTCCCCAACTACCATATCACCGAATTCAAGCTGGCAAATATCCAATCGGTCGATTGTGGTGGAAAATCAGATTCTTGGTCTGAGATCATTTTACAAGTATTAGAACCAAAAGTAGAAAAAGATACCGAGGCCATGACACTAGGAAAAGTAAATTCCATTCTCAAAAAAGTAACCACATCAATGGATATACCAGAAGATGCAACTTTGCGAATTGAATTTGGAAACGCGGAATCAGCCATGAGACAATACTTTGTATCCGAAATGCAACCTAAAGATTCATCCTTTCTCATTCATTTAAAAGATGGGAAAACAGAATGCAAAGCCAGTGTAAGTTGTGGATTACCTAAAGATGTAGTTACCTTCCCTAAATTAGAGAAAACTAGTTCTTCTTGTTGTTCGCCAAAAACAAAATCGGAAAGTGCAGAAGAACCAGCAGGTTGTTGTTAGATGAAAAATCTTTCTTTTTTAGATAGATATCTAACCCTTTGGATTTTTAGTGCAATGGGCATTGGATTACTCATAGGTAAATTTTTGCCCTCTCTCGTGGAGGGATTTTCCACTCTTTCTATAGGAACTACGAATATCCCATTAGCCATTGGACTCATTCTCATGATGTATCCCCCACTTGCAAAAGTGAAATACAAAGAAATGGGAAAAGTGTTTCAGGATGGAAAGTTACTAACACTTTCTCTTCTCCTCAATTGGGTGTTTGGTCCCCTCCTTATGTTTGGACTTGCCATACTTTTTCTAGCCAATGAACCCGAATATAGAACAGGTCTCATCCTGATCGGCCTTGCACGATGTATTGCGATGGTAATAGTCTGGAATGATTTGGCAGAAGGAGACAGGGAATATGGGGCGGCCCTAGTCGCTCTCAATAGTATCTTCCAAGTATTTTTTTATAGTTTCTATGCTTATCTATTTATCACAGTACTTCCACCTTACTTTGGACTTGTGGGAACAGAAGTATCGATTCAGATTTCTGATATTGCAGAAACCGTGGGTATCTATTTGGGAATTCCGTTTTTTCTTGGATTTATTTCTCGTTATGGGTTTGAAAAGTTTGGTGCCAAAGATTTTTATGAAACAAAATTTCTTCCGAAAATTTCTCCGTTAACTTTATCTGCACTTCTATTTACCATCGTCGTTATGTTTAGTTTGAAAGGTGGTATGATTTTAGAACTCACCGATGATGTCTTAAGAGTTGCAGTTCCCCTACTTCTGTATTTTGGAATTATGTTTTTTGTAAGCCTATGGATCGGATACAAATTGGGTGTGGACTACTCAAAAAATGCGGCTGTTAGTTTTACAGCGACAGGAAACAACTTTGAATTGGCGATTGCTGTTGGAATTGGGGTCTTTGGAATCCAAAGTGGTGTCGCCTTTGTCGGTGTAATTGGACCACTCATTGAAGTGCCAGCCCTCATCCTACTTGTCAAATTTGCAATTGGATTTAAGAACAAATTCTATCAGTAAAATGCAAAACCTTTCTTTAGTGAGAAAGGTTTTCCTCCAATTCCGTTTTGGCTAAACGATTGTCGAGTCTGGCTTTGCCCCCGATTTTCTAATTATTTATTTTTTCGAATCCTTTTGTTTTCATACATCCGTGTATCGGCGACAGCAAGTAGCGAGTCTGGCTCTGACCCATCTTCAGGATAGAAAGCCACCCCCATACTGGTTTTGATTTGAAGTTTTGTCTGATCAAATTGGACTTCGCCTTCTACCATTTTGGTTAGGTTATCAAGATGGGCAATGGCGGACTCTTTCGATTCCTGGTGGATCATAATGAGACCAAATTCATCACCCCCAAGACGAGCGAAAACGTCTTGGTCTGGCACCAAATGTGACAAACGATTGGCAAAGTTGGATAAATAAAAATCCCCAGCGGCATGTCCATAAGTATCGTTCACCACTTTCAAATCATCTAAATCAAACAAGGCTATGGTCACAGTGGACTGATCGTTTTGAATACGATGTAATCCCCTTCTTAAGTAATCATAAAAAGCGGAACGGTTGTATATACCAGTGAGTGCATCATGGCTTGCTAGGTATGCCATAGAAGTAAGACTTTTTTCTCTTTCTGCCCAACGGTATGCATTGTGCAAAATGGCGGCCATCGTACCAGACAACATATTCAACACATAAGTATCGTTAGTTGAATAGGCATCTACTTCAGGACTAAGGACTTTTAATACTCCCAAGATTTCGGAATCAAAATACAAAGGAAGCACAATCATGGAACGAAGGCCAACACGACGGCAAGCTTCTCGATTTACCCTGTCATCCACTTCGGAGTCCATACAATACAATGTTTCTTTGGACTGAAGGCTAAGGCCGGAAAAACTTCCTTTTATGGGGATTCTAAGACCAATTTGTTTTTCAGCAATCCCACTGGCCGAACGGTAAACAATATCTTCCCCTTCTACGAGTTCAAATACAGCACCCTCTGAGGAAGTGATCTCTTTGGCACGAAGAGTGATGAGATCTAATAGATGCGGAACATCTGGTTTGGCAGCAGTTAATTCTGTTTGGAGTTTGAGTATTTTTTCTAATGTTGAATCGGAGGAGTTTTCCATAGATACACTTGGAAATATATTTTAAAAAACTCCTCTCTTTTGATCTAGCTTAATTTTCGAATTCCCTCTGCGATACAGTAATTTGCAATCGCAAGTAAGATATGAAAGATATCAACATTCAAAATTGATCCGGTTGATCCCTTAGTACCAATCACAAGACCTGCGACAATAAACAAAATAGATCCAATGATTCCCATCACCGCTGCATTTGATTTTCTAGGAAAACGAACTAGCGAACTGATAAGAATGATGAACATGGAAATGCCACCAACAACTGTCGGGTAGATCGGAAGTGGATAGAGATAAGTAAACGCTAAGTAGAGAACAAAAGCAAGTGCGATGAAGAGGAAAAAAGTTTTTTCCGAAAGGGATCGGAAGGTAAAGTGAAAGAAGGCCAAACCGAGGAGAGGCACACCCACGGTTCCTGACAATCCCACAAAGAAACGATAGATGGAATCGAGAGTGTTGATACCTAGGAAATGAATCGAACCAAGTCCGGCGGAAATACCAATGATACCAAGCCCATACAAAGCGGAACGAGAGGGGATAGAAGACTTTCCGACAAACCGGTAAGCCATCGCCAAAGAAACTAAAGAAAGAATTAAGTCTGAAAGGAAAGTTGAGAAAACCATGGCACGAATTAGAACTAATTTAGTACAAGATGCAAGATAAATTAAACGATCTCGAAAGAAATTCATTCATGGAACTATGACTCTTTGCGATTTTAGTACAATGTCCTGAATGATTCCGTCCAATTCCTTAGCCGATTCGATGAGGTGGTCCAAACTCTGCCGTTCTTCCGTTACAGAAAGGGTTCCCGTTTGAATTAAGTCCACGATCCCCATAATTTTTGCCAAAGGATTACGAACGATATGGGACTGGGTCCAAGCAATGGCCTTTAGCTTTTCATTTTGGGTTTGGATGGCCGTAATCTGGACAACCCGTTCGGTCACATCATGAAAGTTATCCACAATCCCGGCAATGTTTTCGTCCTCAATCAGATTGGTAATGGTAGACTCCACCCACCGCCAAGAACCATCTTGGTGTTTGATTCTAAAATTATGGCTCGGCAATGAATTCCCTTGAGGGATGGAGCGAACCTCTTCCAATCGTTTGATAATTTTGGGGACATCATCCGGGTGCAAAAAATCGAATAAATTCATATGCATGGCGTCGGCTTCCGTATAACCCAATACTTTCGTGATGGATGGAGAGACGTATTTAGCCTTCCCTTCAATGCTGAGTATCGCAATCACATCGGCCCCATTTTCAACAAGCGCACGGTAACGTTTTTCACTCGAAATGAGTTCCATTCGTTTTGCCATTATGTCTGTGATGTCTTTGGAAAAACAAGCAAGGCCTGTGATGAACCCTTCTACATTTCGAATCGGATTAAAAAATACTTCGCGATGTTCTTCTTTTTCGGTGATGGGACTGATAAATCTTTCATAAGTTTTAAACGACTCACCCGAAAGTCCCCTTTCATAATACCCCTTCCATTTTTCATAGAAGGCCTCGCCTTGGCTCATGATGAGAACCGAATCTCCTTCTTGTGCCGGGAACCCTTGCAAAAATCCCATCACATCCAAAAAGGCTTGGTTGGCCGCAATTAAATGAAAGCGAGAATCCATAGACCAAATCAAATCAGAAGTTCCATTGATCAGTGCTTCTTGGTTTCGTTTGATACGAATGAGTTTTTCTTCAGAAACGACTTTGTCTGAGATATCACGTGTGACACTGATTACGGAAATAATTTCTCCTGTTTGATTTGCGAGAGGGACCGCCGTACTTTCCATCCATCGTTCCGTTCCTTTAAAACCAATGATGCGAAACCTGGCACTCGATTGGATTCCTTGAAGAGCACTCTCATGTAGAGATTTGTAGAATTTTACATCCGCCGGATGCACTAAGTTTTCTACCTTTTGTCCCAGTGCCTCTTCTGGACAGTCAGCTTCTATCATTTGTAAACCCGCAGGATTCATCTCCACTAGGATTCCCTCGGGACTGACTACCTTCACACATTCTGGTTCTGATTGGAGGATGGAGCTCAAACGTAATTCTTGTTGTTTTAAGGATTCGTAAGCTTCTCTTTGTTCGGTGACATCTTGAAAAATTCCAATGATTTGTAAAGGTTCGTTGTTTTCATTTCGAACCACATCAGCCAGAGAATGAATGGTTTTAATTTTACCAGTGGCTGTGATGAGTCTACATTCTAAATTATAATCGATTCCCGTTTCTAGAACTTCTGTCATATGTTGAATGGCCCGTTCGCGGTCGTCTGGATGTACTGACTGAAATCCGATCTCTAGGTTGACTGGCATAGAAGATGGATCCATTTCTAAAATATGGAATACCCCTTCTGACCAATGGAGGGTTTGGTTGACGAAGTCTACCTCCCAATGTCCGAGTTTTCCCAAGGTTTCCATCTGGCGTAAGATGAGTTCGTTTTTTTTCCCCTCTCCTTTCACGGAGGAAGGAGGATCCATATTGTTTTTTTTCTTTTTCACAACAAACCACCTCCCCCTAAAATCAGGAGTATGATTCTGACCGATTGAAAAATGGGAGTCAGCCCTTTTTTTACTTCAAAATAGAAAAACTAACAGAATATAGTTGGATTGGCTTCCACCAGGGATAGGAAGGATGCCGTAGGCACCCTGGTTTGGCGATAGACAAATCAGGGGGAAGCGAACGCGGACTCCGGACTAGCCCGCCCGGGTGGCCAGAAATGCTCAGATGATTTTTTTTGAAAGCAGATCACAGTAATATCTGCTACTCATTTTGCAAATGTAGGAAATTCTTTGATTCTCATTCTTATGAAAAAAGATGAACTTCTTAATATTAAATTTTGCAAATCCAAGAATTGGATGGAGGGAAATTTTGGGATGTGGTAAAGGGAACTCATTGGGTGGCGGGTGGACTCACCCCACCCAATTCAGGGCGGGGATACATTCATCCAACTTTGTACCGCCAACCACTCCAATAAAAAAACCCCCTGACAAACACCAGAGGGTTCTTTAAAAACCTTTCGGTCTTCTTATTAGAAGATTCGAATTAGTCTTTTTTAGAAGCTGCTTCTTTGATTACGTAAGCTGCAATTTCGTTCTTTTGGATTTGAGTGGTTCCTTCGAAGATCGTGAGGATTTTTGAATCTCTCATTAACTTCTCAACAGGATACTCTTTTGTATATCCGTATCCACCAAAAATTTGAACTGCGTCAGTAGCATTCTGAACCGCAATTTCCGATGCGTATGCTTTTGCAATCGCAGAGTATTTTGGAAGGTTAGGATCATTTGCATCAGAAAGACGAGCTGCTTTGTAAGTGATCTCTCTTGCAGTTTCTACTTTGATAGACATATCAGCTAAGATGTGTTGCACTGCTTGGAAAGTTCCGATTTTAACACCGAACTGTTCTCTCTCACGTGCGTAACGAGCTGCGTGGTCAAGAGCGGCTTGTGCCACACCCACACCCATAACTGCTACGAATGGACGAGAAGCATTCAATGTTTGAAGAGCGTAAACGAAACCTAGGTTTTCTTTTCCTACGAGTGCGTCTTCACCGACTTCACAATCTTCAAAAATAACTTGGTGAGTAGAAGAAGCACGGATTCCGAGTTTGTCTTCTTTTTTACCAACAGTAAGACCTTTAGCACTACGTGGAACGTAGAAACAAGATACACCACGTGTTCCGCGGTTTTTATCAGTATAAGCAAATACAGTAAAGGCTTGTGCATCAGATGCACCAGTGATCCATTGTTTCGCACCGTTGATGATCCATTTGTCGCCTTTTTTCTCTGCGCGAGTGGTCATACCAGGAACGTCAGATCCAGCACCTGGCTCAGACAAACAAAAAGAAACTCCGAACTTTCCGTCCGCAATTTCTGGAAGCCATTTTAGCTTTTGTTCGTGAGTGGCACCTTTTAGAATTGGAAGAACTCCAAGACCAGTGTAGGCAAATCCGAGAGCGATTCCCAGGCATCCACGAGAAAGTTCTTCGATGGCTAAACACTGTTCAATCGCACCGAGTCCCCATCCACCGTATTCTTCCGGAATGACAAGACCGTTAATTCCGAGTTCCGAACGCATTTTATTGATGAGTTCTGTTGGGTGTTGGTTCTTCTCATCCCAGTGCAATGCGACTTCATGTGGGATTTCTTTTTTTACGAAGTTACGAACTAAATCTCTGATTTCAAGTTGTTGCTCTGTGAATTGGCTATACATTCCGGGATGTTCCTTCTGAGAATGGGTATTTACTACCTTTTTTCGTACGACCCTTCCTGTGCCAAGGGTTTTTCTCTCTTTACAAGAAAGCAAAAACACTGTAAAATTTTCCATTTGTATGGCTAAATCGTGTTCTTTATTCCACAACCTTAGACAGCTGTCGACTGTCTTCCTCCTCACAGTTTCCTTCGTCCTTGTTTCCTGTTCTGGACGACCGAAATACGAACCCAAAGCAAATCTAAGTTATGCGAACTTTGAAGTTTACTTCCAAGAAAAGTTAACGGAGAGTAAACGCAAAATCCACAGACCGGGTAACGAAGAACGTTATATCAGTTTTGGTAAAAAAACTCCCTTAGCTTTTTTATACATCCATGGTTATGGAGCTTCTCGTGCAGAAGGTGAAGAAGTGATGGAAAAACTTGCAAAGAAGTTTAAGGCAAATACTTATTTACTTCGTCTTCCAGGTCATGGAACCAACAAAGAAGACCAAAGAGATCAAAATTTTAACAACTACTTAGATGCATCTAGAGAAGCTTTGTATATGATGCAGTCCCAAGGAGACCGAGTGGTTGTGTTTGGAAGTTCCATGGGTGGACTCCTTGCCACTTGGCTTGCTTCGGAATATCCGGAAGAAGTGGATGGTTTGGTTTTAGCGAATCCGTTTTATGCCCCTGTGGATAGTAGTTTGAATTTATTCAACTACCCCGGTGGACTTACCTTCATCCATTTGCTAAAAGGAAAAGTGAGAGCCTCTGCACACAATAACAATCCCAAGGTGTTACCGGAAAGAAATAGTTACTGGTATCCGGAACAATATTTTGCGGCACTCGCTGGTGTGAATGATTTACGAAATTATGCAGCTGTTCCCGAAGTATTTCGAAAGGTAACTTCTCCCGCATTACTTCTGTATTATTATAAATCCGAGAAAGAACAAGACCCCACGGCCAGTGTTCCAAAAATGTTAGAAGGATATACCAACTTTGGTTTGGATAAATCACCAAATCCACTCAACCGAAAAGTGCCAGTGGAAAATGGAATGCATGTTCTGATGTCCAAGTGGGTGATCACAGACAAAGCTTTTATCGAAGCACAGACGGAAAAATGGCTGACTGAACTTTCTAAATCGAAGTAAAATCAGTCTATAGAAGATAAGGTAGAGACTCTCTATCTAAGGAGATTTGATTCCATGAAAGAATCCAAGGAACGCATTGCACTTGTCACAGGGGCCAACCGAGGGATTGGAAAACAAGTCTCCATTGATCTGGCAAAACAAGGAATCTATGTCCTCATCGGTGCGAGAAACCCCGGCGAGGCAGAGGATACTTTAGCAGCTGTAAAGGCTGTGGGTAAAGGTGAAATTCTTTCTCTGGATGTATCCAAGGAACAAAGCATTAACGAAGCTTTGGATATCATCACGGGAAGTTTTGGAAAATTAGACATTCTCGTAAACAATGCAGGAATCTTTGCCGATCCCGGTTCCTTCTTTGATACCACAAGTGAAGACCTACACCGAACCCTTCTCGTCAATCTCTATGGTCCTTTGCGATTGATTCAGACATTTTTACCCATGATGATCCAAAACAATTTTGGACGAATTGTGAATGTGAGTTCTGGGATGGGACAGTTGTCTGAAATGGGTGGCGGGTATCCCGCTTACCGCATTTCCAAAACAGCAATCAATGCACTGACCAGTCTTTCGAGTGTGGAAGCTGTTGGTAAAAATATCAAAATCAATTCGGTTTGTCCTGGTTGGGTGAAAACGGATATGGGGGGAGAGAGTGCCACAAGGCCTGTGGAAAAAGGGGCAGAAACCATTGTGTGGGCGGCAACTTTACCTGATGGCGGGCCTACAGGAAAATTCTTTCGGGATAAGAAGGAGATTGGTTGGTAGTTTCCAAGTTCAGTTTCTTTATCATTTGCCATTGATTCTACAAAACGAACACTCACCATCTAGAACTTTTTTTGGAATGAATTTTCAGCTAGCAAGAATTATGTGATATGCTGAGAAATTTCATATATTTTGAATTAGATTTATAAAATATTTAGGATGTGATTTTTGAATGATAACCAATTTTTAGATGCGTATTTTGATAGAATTGGGTATAAGGGAACAAGGATTCCTTCCCTCGATTTGCTCAACCATATCACTCTGGCACACGTGCAAAGTATACCCTTTGAGAACTTAGATATTTTGTTAGGTAAAAATATAAATATTAATTTAGATTCAATTTTTGAAAAATTAATCATTCAGCGTCGTGGAGGGTATTGTTTTGAACAAAATGGACTTCTCTTGTATATTTTAAAAAAATTAGGATTTGAAGTAGCTCCTATCAGTGCGAGAGTTCGCTTAGATAAATCTAGAGATTTCACTCCTCCTCGAACACATGTTTTTCTACGTATAGAACTTTCTGGTAATTCATGGCTAACTGATGTTGGAGTTGGAGGAGTATCATTAACATCAGCCATACAATTAATACCAAACATTGAACAAAAAACAAATCACGAAACCAGACGCATTCTTTCTGAGAATGATCGATTTTTCCATCAAGTCCTTTTCCCGAGTGGCTGGGTTGATGTCTGTGAATTTACACTGGAAGAAATGCCTGAAATTGATCGTGAACTAGCAAATTGGTTCACAAGTGCTCATCCAAAATCACATTTTAAAGATCGTTTAATCGTTGCACAAGCGGGAAAGGATGGTCAAAGACATACACTTGTAAATAGAGAATTATCAGAACGAGATAAAAATGGTGTCGCTCATAAATTAATCATTAAGTCACCGGAAGAGTTATTAGTAACTCTGAAAGAAAAATTTAATCTTTTCTTTCCAGTGGGAACTGAATTCAAAACTCCTGGTTTGCAGTGGGATCGGTAATTTTACAAAATTAGATAAATCCACTTAAGAAACTCAGGTTTGTCGTATAACAACAAATGAACATTCGCAAAATACAAAAAAACAATATTGATATCGCAGTGGTCGATACAACGGAAATCGTTTTCACCGATGGTTCCTCAGCCCTTGACTTCTTCGCAACAACGCAATACGAATCAGGAACTGAGCGCTTTGTACTAAAACAATCTCAAATCCCCGAAAGTTTCTTCGATTTAAAATCCGGTCTTGCTGGCGATGTATTACAAAAGATTGTGAATTACCGAATGAAACTGGCCATCATTGGGGATTTTTCAATTTATTCCAGCAAAAGTCTAAATGATTTTATTTATGAAATGAATTCGGGAAAGGATGTCTTTTTTCTGAATTCGGAAGAGGAAGCTATCCACCGACTAAGTAGTGTTTAGTCGGTTTACTACATCAAGGTAACGTCCATGCCCGAGCAAAATCACACAAGGCATGGATACAATCTCTAAACCATCGTTGACAATATTTTATCGAGTTCCAAGTAACATTCCGACATACCATCAACCGCACCACATTCAATCATCGTCGTACGCACTTCGGCGGAAGAAAATCTGTATACATGTGTCATGAGTGTTGTATTGCCTTCGGTTGTGAATGTACGAGATTCGATAGTGACATTCGGGTCTTCGGGAGCATTCGGATCAAAAGTCGACATATCCATCACGTAATTCTCAGTATTGGAAAATTTTTCAGGTACAACGACCTCCCGAAATGTTCCATAAACACCACCTTTGTTTCCATTTGCATCCGCATAAAGATAAAGGTATTTGCCACCAACTCTAAGATCTTGTTCGCAAGTATCTAATACCATACCTTCGGGACCAATCAGCCAGCGGCGCATCAGATCTGGTTTGGTGTGACAATCGAACACCAATTCACGTGGTGCAGCGAAGTAACGCGTAAACACAACTTCAGTTTCGCCTCGAAGTTCCATCTTTGCTTCTTTTTTTTCTGATTTCATTTTGTTTATCTCCTTTGGTTTGCATTGTTTGTAATTCTTCTAATAGTCCATCTAACGCCTGATATCGTTTCTCCCACATCTGGCGGTACTTTTCAATCCAATCGATAGCAACCTTGAGGGGTGCCGTTTCCAATCGGCGGGGTCGTTCCTGGGCCCGGATGGATGTTGAAATCAGACCGGCTTTTTCCAAAACTCTGAGATGACGCGAAATGGCAGGTTGGCTCATTCGAAAAGGTTTCGCCAATTCCATGACCGTTGACTCACCTTTCGCGAGACGCATGAGGATCTCCCTGCGAGTGGGGTCGGCGAGAGCCGAGAATGTGAAATCAAGTGATTGCATAACCATTTTGTTATATAAATATCTGGCTATATATAATACCAAAGTCAATCGTTTTTTGGGAAAAATATTTGCTAAATATGCAAAAGGTAAATCTTGGGAAAGGCGAATTACCCTAATGATGCAAGTCGCAAAAATTAGGATAATGATAGAAGTTTTGGATTGTTGATTCTTTTCTGAAAGTTCGTCCGGGAATGACTATTGCCGCAAACGAAAGCTGAGATCTAAAAACTCTGTTTTACCAGGAATTCGGTGAGTCTTTTTCCAAAAACACAATTTTAGACAACAAATCAATGTTATGTTTTTCAATTGTGTTCGCGAGTCCTATTCCCATCAGCTCAAATACCCTTTGGAATAATTCAACAGATTCAATTTCTTGGTCTTTCAATCCGTAAAATCCCAAAACTCCAATGGTTTGGTTGTGAACCTTCAGTGGAAATTCCATAAGACAAGAAACACCTAATTCCAATAAGTGGGTTCGGACTCTAGGAGATGAACTTTCTGAAATTTTGTTTATAATATTTGCTGATGGGGAAAGGCTCCTATTAGAAAACTTGGATTCTTCTTTGGAAAATCTTTGTCCTTCAAAAATTCCATGAACATTTCCTTCCACAAGACTGTATTCCCAATCATCACCAATTTTGGAAGCAATGAGTCCAAGCGGTAATCCAAAGAGTCGAGTTCCTGTTTGTAAATAATTTCGGCAAATCGTAGTTAGGTCAGATGATCGATTGGAAAGAAGACGAAACAACTCTGCGAGCGATTGTTTCACAAAGGAAGCAGTGTTCAATGTTTGTGAAATCAAATTTTCATTTTTAAATCGAATTAGTTCTTGGCTAAGTTGGTCGGCAATCACATCGATGAGTTTTAAGTTTTTGAATTTATGTTTGAACTTATCTTCAACAACCATCCCAATGACCCCGATTACAGTCCCAATATCAGAACGAATGGGATATCCCAAATACGTCGCAGAAGTTTTTTCTGGAAGGGTTTCTGTGAGAGGTTGAAAAAAGGACTCCTCACCTACGAGATTCATTTCAAAAATCATATTGGAATCCACTACATGGTGGCAAGGTACAGAATATTTGGAAACAAGATCAGGGATGTGAAATTCAGAACGGCTATGGAGTGCCAACAAACGAAAGTTTTGTGATTCTGGTAGGTATTCAAAAATCCAGGATGTAATGATTTCCGGGATTCTTGCTATGGTTTGTACAGTTTGGTTCCACACATGTTCCGAAGGCAGACCCGAACCAAAGGAATGCAAATCATCAGCAAGGTCTGCTGTTAGCGAAATTCCAGAAAAATAATGGTTGGGAGCCAATTCAGAAAGCATAACAAACCACCTCTCCCGTCCATCCCACCAGGGAGGTTAGGGGAGACCAGAAATTTAGTCTGTTATATGAGATATTAATTCAATATAACGAGCAATATCTTTACCAATTCGTGCAATCATTTATTGGGGAAATTCTATCCTTTTAGTGACTTTTTAAGGAAGCACTTAAGCCACTTCCTTTCCACGTGCCGCTTCTAAAATGGAAAACCATTCCACGCGAGTGAGAGGATAGGAAAAACATTCTGCCGCCGACTGAATTCGTTTCGGATCATTCGTTCCCAAAATGGGAACAAGTCCCGCTGGATGGTTTAAGAACCAAGAATATAGAACCTGATCCACCCCACAGCCATAAACCTTCGCAATTTCTTTTAGTTTCGAAGCCGTATTCAGTTCTCTTTCTGACTTGGGTGAGAAAATTCGTCCTCCCCCTGTGGGTGACCAAATCATAGGATGGGATTTGTGTTCTAAAGCCTGGTCAAAAGTTCCATCAAACAAAGGTTCGGTGTGGAAAGGATGAAACTCCACTTGGTTTGTGAAAAGTGGTTTCTTATAAACCGATTGCAACATTTGGAACTGGGAAGTTGTGAAATTGGAAACTCCAAAATGGGATACCTTTCCCTCGCGAGTTAGAACTTCAAAAATTTCAGCCAGCTCATAAGGATCCATCAAGGGATCAGGTCTATGGATGAGAACCACGTCCAACTTGTCGACATGGAGTTTTCGTAAAGATCGTTCTACTGAGTATCGAATGTGTTCTTTGGAAGTATTGTAATGTTTGGTGGTAAATTTGGATCCTGGGATTTGGATTCCACACTTTGTGATGATTTTGATTTTTGATTTTAACGATGGAAGTTTGGAGATGGCTTTACCAAAAAGTTCTTCATTTTCAAAACCTCCATAAATGTCTGCATGATCAAAGGTATCGATTCCTAAACTAAGACAGACTTCTATTTTTTCTAGGATTCGCTCTGGAGAACTACCTGCCCCATCTTCATGCATCCTCCAAATTCCATACACCAATCGAGAGATAGAAAATTCATTCTTTGTAAATTCAATTTGTGGAACTTTCATTTTCTCTCTCCTGTAGTCAGAGGAGTCACAGGAATCCCTTTTGGTTTTCGACCTTGTGCTTCTGCAAAGTTGATGGTTCGTAACTTAGGAAGAACTGTTTTTGCAAAAAATTTGGATTCTTCCATGAGTGGATAACCAGAAAAGATAAAAGCACGAATTCCCATTTGGATGTATCTTTGGATTTTTTCATACACCTGTTCCGGAGTTCCGACAATGGCCGAACCACATCCTGAACGAGCAAGGCCGATCCCCGACCATACCATAGGTTCGATAAATAAATCGGCATCGGCAGACTTACGAAGTTCATCTTGGCGTAACACCCCGGCAGAATTAGAATCTAGGGCTCGATGTTTGATATCATTGGCTTTCTCGATGTTTACCTTAGATAACAAACGTTTCGCGGCATCCCGGGCTTCTTCTTCTGTATCTCGGACGATTAAGTGGATACGAAGTCCAAAATCAATTGTCCTTCCAAAACTTGCCGCACGAAGGCTTAAGTCCAACATTGTATCCGCAAGTCTCTCTTCGGTTTCTGGCCACATCAAAAATACATCACAAAACTCAGCACAAAGAGCTCTGGCATCAGGAGAAATCCCACCAAAGTATAGTAAGGGGCCACCATTTTGTTGGTAGGACTTCACAGGATCTGATGGTAAATCGAACTGATAGTGTTTTCCTTGAAACTTGATTTGGTCCTGTGTCCAAGCTTGTTGCAAAATTTGAATCACTTCTTTGGAGATCTCATACCTTGTTTTAGAATCTTTTTGGGTTCCCGGAAGGTCAGAGGAGATGATATTGATATTAAGTCTTCCCTTCAACATATGATCCAAAGTGGAAAGAGTGCGGGCAAGCATAGGAGGATGGATTTCTCCGCACCGAATGGCCGTTAGGAGAGAAATCTGTTTTGTTAATTGGGAAGCCGCTGCCGCAAAAGTTAACGTATCCTGTCCTGTTTGATAAGATGAGGGAAGGAGAATGTTTTGGTATCCTAATTCGTCCGCCAAACGGATGATATCCGAACAATGTTCGAAACTGGATCGTAAGGAGCCATCAGGCACTCCTAAGTATTCATAGTCTCCATTGCAAAGGTCGCAAAACCAGGCAACTTCCACAGCGGGGTCAACAGAACGGATGATGGGTGCTTTGGGGATCGGATTCATTCTTAACTACTGGAAGATAGGTATCGACCGGCGACAAGAGAGAATTCCCGGAAATCTATCGCTTGCCATATTTTTAGAAAATATCTAATATGGCGAATCAATTCTCTGTTATGATAGCAACAATCGACATCTTATTTTTTACAGCTACCTTTCTTCTTGTCCTCGGCGTGGGGATGTATGCCGGCCGAAAGGAATCCTCTTCTTCCGATTACTTTCTGGGTGGACGTAGCCTTCCTTGGTGGGGGATTGCTGGATCTTTATTTGGAACTAATATTTCGGCAAATCATTTGGTGGGAATGCTCGGGATTGGTTTCTCTGTTGGATTTGCCCAAAGCCACTATGAATTTGGTTCCATTCCCGCCATTGTTCTTTTGGCCTTTGTTTTCCTTCCCCTATTCCGTCGCAAAAAATTCTATACTCTCTCCCAATTTTTACAAGGGAAGTTCGGACCGACTGCCGGAAGGATTTATTCTGGAATCTCACTTATTTTAATTACCATCCAACTGACTGGTGCCTTGTACATTGGCACTCGAAGTTTTTTACCCTTTCTAAAGGATGCGGGTATTGAAATTACTTATACCGAACTTGTCCTTTGGATTGCTTTTACCTCTACCATCTACACTTGGTTTGGCGGTTTAAAGTCAGTGGTGTACACCGATGTCATCCAAACCGTTCTGATTCTAGCTTCTGGAATCCTCTTGGCCTATCTCTCCATCACAAGACCAGAAGTGGGAGGAATTTTTGAACTCCTTGCCAAAGAAGAAAGTCGTGCTGATGGACTCAGTAAAATGAATTTATACTTACCACCGAACCACCCAACCCTTCCCTGGACTGGGGCCCTCAGTGGACTTTTTTTATTACATATATTTTACTGGAACACCAACCAGTATGTCGTGCAGCGCACGCTAGGTGGTAAGTCTTTAAGAGAAGCCAGACTCGGAATTTTAATTGGTGGCCTACTCAAACTCACAGTTCCGTTTTTTTCTATCCTTACCGGTGTAGCAGCTTACCAAATTTGGACTGCCCTCGGTGCTGCCACAGACATTGCCCCAGACGAAGCATTTTCAAAATTAGTGGTGCTCGTAGTTCCTTTGGGATATGGACTGATTGGAGTGATTCTTGCCGGACTCCTCGGAGCTATTTTTTCCAGCATTGACTCCATGTTACATTCTGCAGCCACTCTCTTCACCATTGATTTTTATAAACCACTTATGGAAAGATCGAATCGAAAACTATCCGATGTAGAAGAAATGAATTCCGGCAGGATCTTTCTTTTGATTTTTTCTGCTTTGGTCACTGTCCTTGCCATTCTCTTTGTAGATCCTAATTCTAAGAAAAATTTCTTTATCGAACTTTCCAACCAAAGTTCTCATTTCACTCCGGCCCTCCTTGTGGTATTTTTATTTGGAATTTTAAATATAAAAATCAGCAGCCGAATGATTTGCATTACCATACTTTTGACTCCTGCATTTTCTTTTCTATTGCCCTCTCTCTATTCTTACGCAGCTCCTATTTCCATAAAACAAACATTTGGTGAAGAACTTAACTTTTTACACCGTGTTTTCTTTAGTTTTCTTTTTGCCATTGTAATTCTATCTTTGGCAGCCTACTTCCAGAACCGAAAACAGAAAGGCAGTAAGGATCGAGAAACAGAACCATTAAAATCATTAGAAAAAAATGGTGAACCGTTTTCTCTGCAAATCTTTTTAAAACCAAATACAAAGTATTGGGTTTTATTTCTCTTTTTGTTTTTTGGTTTGATTGTCACAAGAATCCAAATTCCAGAAATTAAGATTTTTATATCGGTTGCCGGTTTTCTACTCTTTTGGATTTTTTCGATCTTCATTACCATTCAAAAAAAATCGCCAAACCAAAGCTTCACGACACTAATTCGAAAACGAGACGAGTGGTTGTATGGAATCCTTCTGGGATTAACATTTTTGTTTTACCTTTGGTTTTAAATTCGCTTTGAAAGAAAGTTTACCGTGATACAATGGAAACATGGCTCGAAAGTCCAAGTTTAGCATTGCTACCAAAGAAAATCGAATCATGGATTTACTCTCAGAAACCAATCACAAAACATCGGCTCGGTGGGCCGTAGATTGTGTGGAGCGAGTATTTTTCTATTATGAAAATTCCGATTTTCATGACAATCACCCCAAACAAGCCTTGGATGTATTAAAAGAATGGATCCAAACGGGAAAGTTCAGTATGGCTGTAGTGCGAAAGGCCGCTTTAGATTCCCATGCTACGGCAAGAAAGATTGAGATGGATAACCCGGCAAAATCTGTGGCTCGTGCGGCAGGACAAGCTGTCGCCACTGCCCATGTCAAAACCCATGCCATCGGAGCTGCTAATTATTCCTTACAAGCCATCCATAGAGCCAATGAAAATGCGGATCCCGATCTTTCTGTCCAAAAAGAACGGGATTGGCAATATAATCATCTATTACAACTATTGGCAGACTCAAAGGCCAACTAACAATGTTTGTATTCGAAAAAGCAAATCATAACTACAGAAAACCAATCCTAACCCTTGGGTTTATTTTTTTAACGATGTTGACATTGTTCTTCGATCATCCCGAGTCTTATGCATTCACACCAAAAAAGGAGTTTGGTCTCAGTATTGTTTTTTCTATTTTCTTTAATTCTTCTTTTAGTGAATGGTTTACGAATGCAGTTTATTTATATATGTTCGCGGACAATATAGAAGATGTAGTGGGGCATTTTTATTTTTTCATTTTATTTCTCTTCTTTGGGATTGTAGCCAACCTAACCTATTTTTTATTTCATATAAATTCCATTGTTCCCGTCATCGGAACTTCTGGTGTCATCTCCGGAATCCTTGGTATGTATTTTGTATTTTTTCCCAATGTAAAAAGTACGATGGTATTCGAAAAGGGAACTTTCCGTGATGTACCAATCTTTATCAGCCTCAGTGTTTGGATTCTCATCCAATCTTATTTCTATGTTGTTGAATTAGACAAACAAGTGCGAAGTGTTTATGGTGGGCAAGTCATTGCTTTTTTAACCGGTCTCACTCTCGCTCATATCTTTATCCGATTCCAATTTCTAGATCGGCTGGAACATAATTTACGTCTATCTACTTTCATCAACAAAACTGTCCTTTGTCCTTCTTGTAACAAACCCATCCCTACCAAAAAATATGGACGGCTTCATTGTTCTGCCTGTAATACAAATTTCTTTTTCGATCGTCATGGAAAGAAATTTCTTTAACACAAATCCAGTGATGGATTCTTGATTCTAACCCTTTCCAAAAATACTGTCGTAAATTAATTTCTCATCGACAATTTATTTCCTCCATTTAGAATCCTCCGTTACCTCGATATTGGAGAATTCTCGATGCAAAGAATCTTGTTCCTTATTATAACAATGACCCTCCTCCTCTCCCCAATCCAAGCGGAAGAAAAACCCAGTGCTCCGACTCCTCCTAAAGAAGGATACTATATCATCACCTATAAAAACTATTCGGTCAATTTAGAGATTGATGCCAACGGCTATGAAGTTCGCAGTGCAAACTCCAATGATGATTCTTCAGGACAAGCAGACATCAACTACTGGATTTTGCCTGGTAAAAACAAAATCAAAATTAGGCTCACGGAAAGAAAGGGAAAACAAAAAGAAACGGAAGGTTTATCCAAAGAAGCAGAAGTAAAACTATTAATAGGCCAAAAAGGACAATTCCCTGATGAGGGACTTCTTTTGCATCACTTCCAGTGGCCATCTCTCACAAAAGCAAAATTAGGTGAATGGTTCGAGATAGAATTCAATCCACCCTTTGACCCACCAAGCCAATTGTGGAAACAAGCAGAAAGTATCACGATTACAAAGGAAAAAGAAACTTCTATCCTTGAATTTGCAAAAGAATTCACTAAAATCCTCAACACAAAAGATTCCAAGAAAATCCTTTCTTGGATCGAATTTCGCGCAAAGGACACATCCGAAGTTCGTTACTATCCTTATGTAGAAGCTGAGGAACTCAAATCCATAGCAGGTATGACAAAAGCCATCGGTTCCAGTTGGAAACTAGATACAAAGAATCCTAAGTTTACCTTACTTTGTAATAACCAAATCGTAAGTGTGACAAATCAGAAAGGAGACTCTATCCTCACATCTAAAAAAGGAGCAGCCATTCCGCTGTATTTAAGCCTAATCAATGGTAAATGGGTGATTGTTAGATAATCTATATAGAAATTTCGGATTTAAGGATGGCCATTGGTATCGTTGACCAATAACTATCCTTAAATTTTGTATTTTCCTTGAAGAGGCCTTCGGCCTTAAAACCCGCTTTCTCATAACATTGGATAGCCGAATGATTAAAATCATAAACATTCAAAGTGACACGGTGTAACTGAAGTTTATGAAAAATAATCTCCAATAGATTCTTTATAATTTGAAGTCCAATTCCTTGACCTCGGATTGTTTCGTTTCCAATAAGAATTCTAGAAATATGAGCGGAATCGTTTTTAGAATCTATGGTGATTTGAGCATGGCCAATCAGTTTTGAATTTTCAGAATCAATCACAGAATACATTTGGAACTGATTCGGATTTTTTTCTGCAAAGTCTAAGTCCCTTATCAATTGTTCTCTTAAAGAATTCAATTGGTATACAGGGCCCGACCAAACCAACAAAAACTCCTCAGTTTTTGTCCAAGAAATAATACTTTCAATTTCTTCTTTCGTAAATGGAGTGAGTTTAATTTTCATCTTTTTATGATGGAAGTAAATTTATTTATATATTTCATATTTTCTGAAATTTTATTTTTCAAAAACAAACTAACCGATATTATCTTAATACTTCTTCTTAGTTCTTTCCGAAATGGCAAAGATTTTCTGAGGAGAACCAATACCTTTGAGTTTGTGTTCCCCGAGTTCTTCCCAACGAACGGGGATTTGGTTCGCTAAATTTGCAGAAGCCAACACTGCTTTCCCCAATTCCCCACACATCCCAGCAATCCGACTAGTTAAGTTGACCGCTTCTCCGATCACTGTAAAATCCAATCTCTCCGTAGAACCAATATTCCCATAAAGGATTTCTCCGGAATGTAAACCGACCCCATGATGGATCGGAAGTTTTGCTTCTTTTTCTCTCGATTGGTTGTGAAGAAATAAATCTTCACCTAACTTTCTTACAGCGAGAAGAACCTTTTTTCCAACAAAGGTTTTATTGGATTCTGAATAAGGGAATACAGCCAATATCCCATCTCCCAGAAGTTTTAAAACTTCACCTCCATGGGCTTCAATGAGTGGGATGGCTAAACCAAAATAATCATTTAATAATTGTATAATTTCTGGAGGAGATAACTTCTCACTCATTCCCGAATAATTGCGAATATCAGAAAACCAAATCACCGATTGGATTTTATCCAGTTCCCCCAAAAAAACCTTCCCTGAATATACTGTAGATCCAGTTCTTTTTCCTAAGTAAACACTCAGCAGAGATTCTGTTAATTCATTTTGAATGAAGTTGATCCACTGCAGAGAAATCATTTTTAGAACTTGGTTTAAAAAAATAAGTTCGTCCTTCGACCAACCACTTGGTTTGTCTGTAACCAAACTGAGGAAAGCAAAACCTGCCCCTTTTTGGAAGATTGGTACTGCAAAATAACCGGTGGCCCCTAGCGGACCTAAGTCATCCAGAATGGGATAAGGATATGTTTCTCCTTTATGATCCACAAAACTAAAGTAATACGGCATTTTGGTAGACATTACATGTTGGACAGGACTTGCCACAAACTGAGAAGTTTGCAACGATCCCAATCGAAAACGAACCTCTCTAAGGAATCCATTTTCAGATTCTATAATTGATTTTGAATGTTGCAGTTGATTGGTAGTTTCGTCAAAATATTCTAATTTTCCTTTGGGAACCCAAGTATAAGATAAAGATTCTACCTGTGGGTGGAGAGTGCGAGTCCCCATACTCACCCGAACAATCTGAAAGTTCAGTTTTTGTAAATAACCAATACATTTATCAAATAGTTCGGCCGAAGTCTTTACTTCTGAGATTTCATTCGCATACCAATCTATAAATTCAGCGATCATTATCCTATTTGACTTCCACGATAAGCTCAAAGTCACCTTCGGTTATATTTTTTGCTCCACTCACTCCAATAAAGACTCGGTAAGGATTACCAACGGCACGAAGTTCTACGCTTTGCGGTTCTGCAGGTTTTGAAAAATCAGGAGTTCCAATCCAAGTGGGATGCGAGGCTTCACAACTGACGGCTCCAAATACTTTTGGTGGAATGTATTTGGGATCAAAACCGCTAAAGGCATACAAATTAACACGCGTTTCACTATCTTTCGGTTTCACTGTAATGATCAGTGTTGATTTTTTGGGAAGGTCCGTCCAATAGTGAATTTGGTTTCCTTCAAATTCCACATTGCGAATCCCAGGCCAACACGCCATAGAACTGGACTCGGCCCATTCTAAATCATCCATAATAGAACCTATTTTTAGATTTCCGATTACGGTGACAGACTTACCCTTCTCTGATCTAATAAAGGAAACACCAGGAATTTCCGACATGGGTTTCATCCGATCCAAAGTGACAACTTCATCATAACTATCTGCATAACCATCGTAATGGATCAAAAATCCATCCTTCTCTACTTTGATCACCATACCTGAAAACGACTTACCTTGTTTCGCATCGTAAACTTCCACTCGGTCCCCTTTTTTGGGAGAGATTGGATCGGCGGAAATCGATGCAAATACCAGAAATAGGCAACAAAAAACGTATCTATATAATTTCATAACAATCCCCTGTATTACGGAAATTGAATGTATGGTATCCAATGGCAATTGCAAGGAAATATTTTATGAATCAAAAAGGAGGTGGGAAAGTAAGGATATTAGAAAAGAAAGATCACACCCTGCCAAATGACAGGGTGACGGAAACAAACTTATTTAAGTTTGGAGTCCAAACGTTTTTGTACAGCTTCCATAAATTGGAAAGTATCCAATTCTGTTTTTTTCGCAGCTGTAGAAAGAGAAAGTAAGTCTTTTGTCATTTCACCACCTTCGATGGTTTCAATGATTGCTTCTTCCAATTTCAAAGCAAAGTTCACTACATCTGGAGTTCCATCAAGTTCCCCACGTTTCGCAAGTGCTCCCGTCCAAGCAAAGATAGACGCTACAGAGTTTGTCGAAGTGGTTTCTCCTTTTTGGTATTTACGATAGTGGCGAGTCACAGTTCCGTGTGCTGCTTCATACTCGTATTTTCCATCGGGAGATACAAGAACGGAAGTCATAAGACCAAGGGAACCAAAACCAGAAGCCACCATATCACTCATAACGTCTCCGTCATAGTTCATCAGGGCCCAAAGTTGTCCGCCTTCGTTTTTCATGATTTGCGCAACTGCATCATCAATGAGGTAGTAACTATAAGTAATACCAGCAGCTTTCATAGCAGCTTCTTGTTCTTTTGCCATGTTATCAAAGATATCACGGAAACGAGCATGGTATTTTTTAGAGATTGTATCTTTCGTTGCAAACCAGATGCTGATTTTTTCAGACAAAGCATAAGTGAAACATGCTTTCGCAAAAGATTTGATGGATTCATCTAAGTTGTGCATTGCAAGCGCAACACCAGCACCTTTGAATTCATTCACAAGCAATCTTTGTTTTTCAGTACCAGAAGCATCTGTATAAACGAGTTCTACTTTACCTGGACCATCAACTAAGATTTCCACGTCACGGTAAATATCACCGTAAGCATGTCGTCCAATCGCAATTGGTTTTTTCCAAGAGTTTACGGCTGCTGGAATATTTTTGATGATGATAGGTTTACGGAAAACAGTTCCATCAAGGATGGCACGGATCGTTCCGTTAGGTGATTTCCATTCTTGTTTTAAGTTATATTCTTTTACACGGTCTGCGTTAGGAGTGATGGTTGCACATTTAACACCTACGCCATGTTTTTTGATCGCGTTAGCAGAATCTACAGTGACTTGGTCATCCGTTTTATCACGGTATTCAACACCTAAGTCGTAATATTCCAAAGTGATGTCTAAATAAGGGTGGATGAAACGATCTTTAATTTCTTTCCAGATAATTCTTGTCATTTCATCGCCGTCTAACTCAACAAGCGGTGTTTTTACTTTAATTTTTCCCATTGATTTCTCCTAAACTCATTCAATTTTTGATTTGCATAAATACGTTTATGTTGGATTTACCATATGTAAATTCCAGAGGTAGTGACAAAATTCCGTAGAATTATTGATCGCTCCTGAAATGGTATGAATTCCCGTAAGGGATGTATATCTTTTTCTATAGGCATCACGTTCGGAAATCCCAGAAAGTTTTGATTCCAATCGGACAAGAACCTCTTTCCAAGATTCACATTGTTCTTTGACCAAAGGATCTGTTGCTTTAATTTGAAGGTCTTCGGCTTTCGCAATTTGAATCTCCCAAAAATGGGTTGGGAAAGCTGGCGGTGTGTACCGATCCCGAATGGCTTCCAGGTCTTTTTCTATGTCTTGGTCTTTGAATGTGGTAAAAAAGAAAAATCCGCTGATGCGAAGGGAGAGGGGAAGGTAAAAACTAAAAGTGCGATCATAAGAGATCATCTGCTGGAGGGTCCAAACCGGAGTCTTTCCATTGGTTTTTTTTTCAGAAAAGGCCTTTGCATCCAAAAGAGCCAATTCATCAAAACAGTATTGGGCGAACCGGAGTTTCTCTTTCCAGAATATTTCTAATATCTCCGTTACCATGCCCGTTTCGTTCATCTTGGATAGGGGAAAGTATTTTTCAAGTGAGAATCCTTTTTTAAGAACCAATCTCAATCCCCTCTGACCCCCACAAGTATGAAAGAAACCGACGATTCCTGGCGCGAGCTTATGACAAAAAAAGAAGAATTCCTACATATCTTACGAATTCTGAACCACTACTATGAAATGCGGGGCGAAACCAAATCCAAACAATTTGCCTTTCGACGCGCCTTAGCTGACTCCGCCCCTGAATCCGTGCAGATCTTTTTCTCACAAATCGGAACCTTTGAATACCAAGTGGCCTGTCGCATTCTACCCGAAGAACAAATTGAAAGTTGGATCCATATCGATGGAATCGCCGAAGAGAGGGAACGTTTGAAACAAATTGGCAATACTGAACATCCCGTGTTTTCGCTCGTTTGTCTGGGAGATTTGTTTGCTCTTTCTCTTCCCAGCTCTGTTTCCATTTAAAGGAAATCCCCAAGAAAAATCTTGATTCTTTTACAAGCACCCGTTAGGATTTGCCGGTGTTTCGGCAATTCTTTCGATTGGTTTGGTTTGGTCTTTTGTTTCTACTACAACCAATCCAAAACCTACCTGCACAAGATTTTAAAACCCAATATTTCCCTGATGAAGGTTATCTCCAAGCTTGGAATTTCACTTTTAGGAATGAAAAATATAATTTATTCGCCACATTCCTTGTGAGTAATTTTGGACCAGGGTCGCATAACAACGGTATATCGTTACTTTTAAAACCGAAAGACCAACCTGTATTTTATTCTACTCGTGAATTCGATGCTGATGAATATGAATCCAAAAAAGGCCTGTTCTACCAAAAGAGCGGTGACAATTGGATGGAAAATAAAAACGGAACTTATTCTTTCCATATGAACTATGGTGATTGGGAAATCAATTTAGATTACAAACCAAGACGAGGATCTGTTCCTATCTCTAAAGGAAGATATCCGTTGAAAGAGGAAGGAAAATTTGTCCAAGCCGACATCCCCTTCTCCTTCTCTCAAGTCACAGGCACCATTCGATACAAAGAAACAATCGAAGAAGTCAAAGGTGTAGGTGGATTGGAACATATCCTCTCCAACGAAGCCGTGTATCAGTTTTCCAAAAAATGGGAATTGGTGAGATCCATTACAAAGGATGGACATCGAATTTTTACCGGTGGTTTTGTGGGGAATGCTGATTTCCCTGGAGCCTTTTTTCGCCGTGTTGCCGTTCTTGATCAAACAGGCCACTTGGTTCTGGAAGGAACAGTGGAAAGAGCCGAAGTTTTAGACTGGGAAAAAGAACCTACTTCTGGTTATACAATCCCGAAAACAGAAGTTTTGTACTTTAACGAAGGGACATGTTCCTTACTTGTCAAACGGACTCGTCCCATTGCCACAATGAGTGCTTTGGAAAACATTTCATCATTTTTACGATTCTTTATCCAACTCTTCTTTGCCAAACCCTACCAAATCCATTGGGATGCAGATCTAAAACTAGATTGCCCAGAGTGGTCAGGGACTGCCAGAGGATACCATTCCAATTATTTAATCAATGAATGAGGGATGGTTGCATTAATATGAATGGATACCTGATCCATAATCAAACTCAAATCCCATTCAATACAAATTGATAACCTAAAGAATAAACTTCTGTCCTTCATGGGCAATATGAACCTGCATTCCACCTGGTTTTAATAACCGAGCTTCATCTAAAATTATTCGTGCGACTTCGTGGTCTGTATGGTCTGGTTCATGATGAGTGAGGACAACAGAACGAATCTCCATCATTTCCGCAAACTCCACGGCTTTACTTACCGCAGTATGACCCCAACCCAGTTTTTTTTCCGCCTCAGCAGTGCTATACTGGGCATCAATGATGATAAGGTCGGCACCTGCAATTTGAGGTTTCATTTTGATTAGATGTTCCCGGTCTTCTTCTCGGTATTCGACGTCCGTACAAAAAAGGAAAATTTTATTTCCTTCTCGAATCCGGTATCCTGTGCAAGAACCAGGATGGCGAAGGCCAAAAGGAATGATCTTTAGTCCACCTAACATATAGGATTCGAATTCTTTCCAAAGATGGAAATGTTTCTTCGAAGCCATTTGTTCTAAGGTAACTGGAAAATTTTCTGGATGTTGTTGGCGAACGAGACGTTCTTCTAAATTTTCAATACATGAGTAAAAGTGAATATTACAAGAAGGTGAATAACCAGGTTTAAAAAAAGGCCAACCTTGGATATGATCCCAATGTGTATGGGAGACAAGAATATGGATGTCCATATTCTCTCCGCTAAAAGCTTGCGGTGCTAGTTGGTTTCCGAGAACCCGAAGTCCCGTCCCCATATCTAAAATGACTTTTTCGCCCCCGTCCCCTTCAACGTATACGCAGGTGGTGTTTCCTCCCAAATCTTGGGAAAGAGGGATGGGCAAATGGTTTAAAAATTCTTCTTCAGAGAATCCGTCGGGATCCTTTTTCCACTCTTCTTTGGCCATTTGGAGAATCTTTAAAGTTTTCTCCCGTTGTTCCGGTTTAGAAATCGGGGTGGGGAGAGAGCCTCTAACACCAAAAAGAGTTATTTTCATCTAGTTCCTTTTTAAAATCCTGACAATACATCATCGGAAGGAATGCATTTGTTAGTTAACCCAGAAATCCAAGAAAAACTTTGGAAGTTTACTACCAAGACTTCCTATCAATCAGACTTTCTCCTGCAACCTAAAGATCGGGGGGAAAAAATCGACCTAAAAAAATCTTTCCCGGAAGAGATCCAAAACTTTGTTTTAGAACTTGGATCGGGATGGGGCGAAGTGGCAATCGAATTGGCCGCAAACGACCGCCAAACAGGTTACCTACTGATGGAGAAGAAGGTAAACCGAATCATTCACACCGAAAAACAACGAAAAACGCTCGGTCTCGAGAATATCCGCTATATGACCGTTAACTTCCAGTGGTTCTTCGATGAACTATTAGAGAAAGAAATTTTTGACAAAATTATCATCAACTTCCCTGACCCTTGGCCCAAGAAAAAACACCGCAAAAATAGACTGATGCAAACTGATATGCTCGAACAGATTTATGATCTATTAAAACCAGGCGGGAAGTTGTTATTTGCGACCGATTACGGCCCTTACGCGAGACGAACCATTTCCCTATTCCGAAAATTTTCCAAATTTGTTTGGGAAGAAAAAGAATATGAATTCGAAAGACCCGGTTTCCCCGTTTCCTTTTTCGAGACCGAAAAAAGAAATGAAGGAAGTCGAATCTATTATCTAAATAGAACCAAACCTAAATGAAAATTCCAAGAAAGGGTGGTTCTCCTTTTATCAGACCAAAACCATCTAAGTAAGAACTAGCAATCTTACTTAGAATGAATTTCGTATTAAGTTTGTTCTTAATACCTACTTTAAAGTTAATCTACTGTGACCGTACTGATACGGAGGCCATCACGGTCTCCCTTCCAAGGAACAGAGGTTTTGTCACTTCCTTTGATAAGAAGTAATTCTTTGGATCTACCTTCCACCACAAGCCCATCCAATGGATAATAAAAATCTCCTTGAATGGCATAGGAATCTTTCCATTTAGAGCCACCTTTCCAAAGATAGGCGGTGTTCTCGGTATTGATGAGTAAAGATTCTGGATTTTTCACAACCGATCGAATCGATTCTGTATTTCCTAAAGAAGAGAGTTTTGCTTTTTCCGTTCCTTGGTAAATTTGATTTCCGAGTTGTACCAAACAAGTATCTTCCAAACATCCGAGGATCTGAGCCGATTCTTTTGTATCTTTCTTAAGAACAGGAGCCGATACCTTCTTATCTTTTTCAGAATTGGAAGAACCGATAGTAAACACTTGCACTTGGAATTCTTTCTTTAAATCACGAAGGACAAAAAGTTTTCCCTCCGTTGTATGAGAAAAACTTAGAAAATCATTTCCATTCCACTCTTCTTCAATTTCTAAATTGGGATTGGTTCTTACGATCTTACGATCGTTCCCTTTTTCTTTTTCCAAAAGAAGTAAAAACCCATTCCCTTCGGCCGAACCTTGTTTGACTTTCCAACCAGCTAGAACTTGTTTTTTGAAACTCACCTTTCCTGATTCAGGATAGATTTTTGTTGCTGTATCATTAGAAATTCCCACAAGTTCTTTTCCAGCAACTAAGATTTGGTAAGGAGCGGAAGTGTATTGTTTCCAAACCAGTTCCTTAGTGATCCTATCATATCCCACAAGAGCCGTTCCATAATTCACAATGATTCGGTTGGGATATACAATCGGTGTGGAAACAGGAGTTCCCGAAAGATTGAGATCGGTCACATGAAGTGGTTCATCGTCCAAAGCATCCGAAGGAAGGAGTCTTGCGTATTTGGTTTCCCCATATTCACGTAAGATTTTTTCTTTTACTTGGTTCCGTTTGGTTTTTACTTTATCGGAGGGAGATTGTTTTTGTTTGGCATCTAAAATGCGAAACTGCGCAAACAATGCTTCCGCAGAAGGTTCTTCTTTCAGAACACGATCAATGATCTTCTCTGCATCGTCTAATTTGTTTTCTTTGAAATAGATATACGCTAATTGGATCTCACCATCCATAAAATCTGGATCCGATTTGCGAATGGATTCCAAAATGGATTTTGATTCTTTTGTGAGGTCTTCATTAAAATAAGCAATGGCTAGGTTATAAGAAGAAAGGCCAAATTCAGAATCCTTGACCCTTGCTTTTTCAAATTCTCTTTTGGCTCCGTCCATTTGGCCTAGTTTATACAATGCCAAACCTTTCGCTACGTTACTCGGTGCAAAATTCGGATTTACCAAAATAGAACGATCAAATTCATTAATGGACGCTTCGTAGTTTTTACGTTTCATGGTCACAAGGCCTAACATATAGTAGGCGTAATAAGAATCTGGTTTTTCTCTTAAGATATCGTAGAATCCATCTTCGGCTCTTTTGAGTTCGCCTTTTTTATAATAGAAAGAGTAAATCCCTTCTTTAAAAGAAATTGCATTTTCTTTATTGGTACGAACGGCATTTTCCAAAATGGAAAGACCTTTTTCTTCTTCACCCTTTTCGATATAACATTCTGCAATTTTTACAAGAAGCGAAGCTTTGGGAACTCGGTCATAAGCCTTTTGGTAAGGGGTCACCGCTTCAATGTATTTTTTGCGATTGAATAGAGAGTTCCCTTCTTTCACGAAAGGCAAAATCTCCGCAAAACGAGAGTTCTCTGCTACCGTCTTTTCTGTTTCAATCAGTTCCGGAATGTCTTTCGTGTATTTTTTGGACTTTTGAATGAATTCATTCGCACGAGTATAATTTTCTTTGGAATTTTCCTCAACCGCTCGTTTGTAATACAAACTTCCCAATCGGTAATCGACAGCATCATTGTTTGGGAATTTTTTCTTCAGTCCTATGTATATGGATTCGGCTTCATCCCATTTACTAGCATCTTCTGCAATTCGACCCAAGGTGATGGAACTGAAAGGATCTGTAGCGGAAAGAATTTCTAGTTTTTTGATGTATTCCTTTTCCTTTTTGGATTCACCCGTTTTGGCATACACACGAGCAAGGCCTTGTAAGGCACCAGGGTTTGTGGCATCCAATCGGTAGGCTTCTAAATAAGAGGATTCTGCTTTTTTGTATTCCCCGAAGGCAAAGTAAGCACGACCAAAGGCATTTTGTGCTGCCGGGTTTTCTGGGTTCACACCCATTGCTTTGCCGTATTCATCGAAGGCTTGTTTGCGTTTTCCTTGGCGAAGGAAGGCATCCCCATCAGCGATAAACTTTTGTGATTCTGCGAGTATCTTTGCTTTGCGAATCTCTTCTTTTTTAGCCTTAGGATGTGACTCTGCTTTTTTTAATACATCCAGTGCTTCATCAAAACGACCAGAATCAATCAGCACATACGCTAAGTTGAGTTTTGGTTCAAAAAAGTTAGGATCCCAAGCCGATGCATCTTGAAAACTAAGGGTTGCTTTTTTTGTTTCTCCCCATTTCCACTCGCATATCCCTTGTTTGTTGCGGATCTCTGCATTTTTAGGGATTTTTTGAACTGCTTGTTTGGAAGTTTTCAAACAATCGGAATAATTATGAGTTTGGATATAAACATTACACAATCCCACATAGGCATTGGGGTTTGTATCTGAAAGAGAAATGGATTTTTTAAAACTCTCTTCACTTTCTTTCAGTTTGCCACCTAGTAACTGAGCATTTCCAAGAAAGGACCACACAGAACCATTTTGCGGTTGTAACTCCGTGGCTTTTTTGAATTCAGAAGTTGCCTCTGTGTAATTCTTTTTGGCAAGAAAGTCATTACCACGTTGGATGAGGGATGCGATTTTTGTAGAAAGTTTGGCGTCTTTGGCAGTTTTTAGTTCAGGATTGAGTTTTTCCGCCTTGGCAAAGTAAGCTTCTGCTTCGTCATACCGTTTCAATTCTAAACAAATATCCCCTAATTGGTTTAACAATTCGATTGGATAAGGAAATTCTGATTTTGGTTCCAAAGGTTTTAGAACCACAAGACTCTCTTGGTAACGACCCAAGTTTTTTAAAAGTAATCCTGTTTTGTAAGTATAAATTGTTTCTTCAGGTTTTAACTGACTGAGAGTTTGATAGGTAGCAAGGGCTTCTTCATTTTCACCCAAAGTGGATTGGACAGTTCCAAGGCCAATGAGTAGTTTTTCGTTTTTTGGTTCTAAGTTTTTGCCTTTTTCATAAGCAAGTTTTGCATTCTCATAATCACCTAACTGGTAATAGGAAGATCCTAAAAGAGAATAACCATCGATGAGTTCAAAAGTTTTAATGGAGGTCTTTGCTTTTTCCAAAGCAACATCCATATTTCCTTTTTGGAATTCGTTACTTCCTTCAGCGACAAGTTCCCTTGCTTCTTCAATTTTTTGGCGATCCGATACATCGGATTTTTCTACCACTGCATCTTTTACAGTAACAGGTTTAAAATCCCGGGACCTACAACCGACAAAAAACACGACGGTAATACATATAATACTAAGTTGTCTCATTTTTGGAGCCTTTCCTCAAACTTAACCATATCAGGATATCGAATTTTTAATCCTCGAAGAGGACTGCCCGTCACCGGAGCGTTATGCGGAGTTAATACTCCCAAATTCCAAAAAGTTTCAAAGTTCCATGGAAGTTCTTCCACAGTTTTATTTCCCAAAGACAAACGGATCAGTTTCTTTTCAATGTCGGTCGAAAGTTTGATACTTCTACCTTTGAGTGGGTCTTCTTTATTCCAACGAAAGGAAGAACGAACAGGGGCTTCTTTCTCTTCCGAAGAAAACTTAATGATATGGAAATCTGTTTTATCAACATAGATGAGGATGGCATTTTGATTGTGGTCCGTAAAAGACAAACCAACGGCACCATTTAAATCTTTCTCAAGATCTAAAACAAGTTCTGCTTCTAGATAATCGGGGATGAGGTCTTCGGAATACACTCCATACCAACCGGTAGGCAAATCTTTGTTTTTTGCAAAGGTAAGTTTACCAGGGAATGTGGCCGAAAAATTGGGAGAGGCCGAGGTTAGATTCCAAAATTCTTCTGATTCCCAACCCACCCCATCTTCCAAAGAAATTGGCAGAGCAATGGATGTGATTTGTTTTGGCCTAATTTTGATTCCGGCTTTCGCATATTCAAAGTTAGAATCTTTTTGCGTACGAATGAACTGGATCGGATAACTTCCGTAAGGAACACCCGATTCGGCATATTGTGTTTTTCCTTTTTTCTGACCATCCACCACGATGTCGAGGCCAGGAGGAAAACTAGAAATGACAATGGTTCCTTGGGAGATATCATCGCTCCATTCCTGGAAGACACGAGTGGTTTTCCCTGCACGAATTAAGATATTTCGTTTGACCGGATCTTTACCCGGCTTTGCAAAAGAAAGAGCATGTTTCCCATTGATGAGGGGATAGGAAAGTAAAGGTGCTTTGCCAACTTCCACACCGTCCAAGTAAATGGTGGTTCCGGGCGAAGTAGAAAACACAGAAGCATTTCCTCGTAAAGAGGAGGAAAAATAATTACGTAATTCGTCTTCTGATGGAGAAGAAACTTCTGCAAAATAAGCAGGAACACTTCCTGTCAAAGGTTGGAGTTGTCTTTTGCCATGAAAAACATCAAATGATTTTAAAGATTTAACAACAGGTTCTTTTTCTTCTTGGTAAACAAAGATCGCCTTTCCATAGTTTTGTGAAAGAACTGGATCTTTGTATTGTACTTCCACCGAATACCTTTCGGCACTGCGAGTGAGGGACAATTCCAATAACAAATCCAAGTCGGCGTTTTCCGCAAATTTTGGATCTGGATCTTTGGGGGCTTTTTTGTATAACCCAAGTTTGTTGTGAGGGAAGAGGACTTTCTCTTCGAGTAACAATAAATCGGATTTAGAGAACCCCTCTGGAACTTGTTTCCAGAGGAGTGAAAAATGAGGAGTGGATTTATTTACCAGTCGTTCTTTGTAATCTCTGCCCGAAGGAAGGGGTTCTGATTCACCCGGTTCAGGAGTGATGAACTTAGGTTTTGTAAAACTTCGGTTCAGTGTTTCGATCTTTGTGACCGAAGAACAGTAACCGACTAAAAAACAAAGGACCGGTAAATAAACATATCTCATTTCGTCTTATCAAAACTCTCTTTAGGTGCTAATTTTAGGGAATCTTTCTGAACATCTTTTTTGATGTATTTTGAATCTTCGATGGACTTAGCAGTTGTAATCACTTCGTCTGATTTTGATTTGGTGATCTCACGAGATTTTGCTGCTTTTTCCAATTCTTCAACAGAAGATCCAATGTTCAATTTTTGAAGTTCTTCGTTGTTAGTGCGGAGTTCGTTTGCAAGAGACTCAAACTGTAACATCTTAGTATTTTCAAAAGCCAACATTTCTTTCATTTCTGATAAAGATTGTTTGTCCATTGGTTTGATCATTTTATCAGAAATTTTAGTATCATTTCCTACTTCAGCTGTTTTCTGTTTGTCGACAACGATTTCGTTTTCTGAGTTTGCTTTGCGAATCGCAACCGCACCATCAAGAACCGTATACTTCACTACGCAGTTTCCAGAACCACAAGCTACGTTTCCACCTTTAGCCGATGGATTTTCCACATTGGTGAGGAAGATCGTTCCACGAACACCCGCGATGGAAGTCGGAGTGACTACGCTGAAAGATTCTGTTTTTCTTTCTTTGCGAAGAACAGTCACTAGTTTTCCGTATTGCATGTTCACTTCTGTTTCGCGTGAACCGTCGTTTGCTGCAAACGCTTGGCTTACACTCAGGGATGTGTTTTTGTTTAACTTCAAAACTCCGTCTTCCCCAACAAGGATTTCCACGGAACCGTTTTGGCCGGTTACGATGGTATCTTTGGAAGTTAAAACATCACCCAAGTTTGGTTTTACTTGTCCGCTTTCGCGAATCACGACGACATCACCTTTTACAAAGGCAACAACGACATTACTTTCTTGGTTCGATTTCTCTGTAACATTTGTTAAAGATTCCTTAGAATCTTTTTGGCAAGCGGCGAAAAATATGGCAAAAATTGCCACAAATCCCAATACCGCCAACCGATTGATCATTGCACGTTTCATATTCCTTCCTCCGGAAATAACATTCTAATTTTAGATAACAACTGAGGGCTTGGCAACTCTTTTCCCTAATGCCTTTTTGTGACAGCTTTTGCCCAATGGTCCCGTCTTGTCACTCTATGGGGGTTTTCTAGGCTCTCAATCATGGATTCTAAGCTTTTTTTTCTGGTTTCATCCATGGATTCATTTAGGTGTTTTCGCATGGAACACTCAGAACCCAGTTCACAGCAATAAATTTCCTTACACGTTTCTTTAATCTTTCGTAATTCGGGAAAACTTTCCCAAAGTTCAACAGGTGTCAGGTGCAGAATGCCCCATTCTTTGACTCCGGGAGAGTCGATAAGGACCGTGTTTTCTTCCAAAAAAAGAGCAAAGGAATTGGTGGTGGTGTGTTTTCCTTTTTTGGTGGACCCACTCACAAGGTTCGTTCGTTGCACCGTCTTTTTATGAAGATGATTCATGAGTGTGGACTTACCCACTCCTGAGTTTCCGCAGAGAAAGGTTTGTTTCCCACGAATTTTTTCCCAGAGAGGTTGGATGGACTCCTCCGAAAGAAGAGAGACTGTCATCACTTCGTAACCTAACTCACGATAGTAAACTTCACGTTCTTCAATTTCTTCGTCCGAGATTAAATCTTTTTTAGTAAAAATAATGAGGGGGGGAATTTCGGTGTGGTAAGCTGCAGCCAGGAGACGATCGATAAATCCAGGTTTTGTTTCCGGATCTTTGCAAGAAGCAAGGATGGCCAACTGGTCTAGATTAGCACATAACACATGACTGTCGCCGCGATCACTCTTTCGTGTGAGGTAATTCTTTCGTTCCATCCGTTCCGAGATGACCCATTCCTCACCAGATGATTTTTCGGCGAGGACCATGTCTCCGACAACAAAGGGATGGCGTTCGCCTGAATCCTTTAACCTAAGTTTCCCCTTAAGAACGGCGCGGGCGTACGCAGTTCCTTCTGAATAAATTTCATAATAGGCTCCGAAGATGCGAGCGATTGTAAATTGTTCTTTACCCAAGTGGAATCTTCACCAAAATAATCAAGTTCTTACATTCTACATAGATGACATGCAAACACAAGTTTTCTTTCCTTTGGGAATCATAATCCTTTCTTCTTTTGGCTGGTTTGTTTTTGCTTATGCCTTAAATACTGCCGATTCGACAAAAAACTTGTCAGTTCCTGCATTTGCCTTAGGACTTTTGACACTTTCCCTTTTGTATTTTTTACGTAAGAAACCAAAATCTAAACCGACAGAAAATCCAAAAAAACGAGATGAACTCGTTCAGAACCTATTTGCCTTAGAAAAATTCAAAGAAGAACTGATTTCCTTCAATGACCCAGACCAAATCAGCGAAACCATCAGCCAATTCCTTGCCTCCAAGATCCCAGCAGATTTTGTACAAGTGTATACTTGGGATGAAAAAGAAGGACAATTCCGCCCAAGACCTTTTTTAGAATCACGAGATCAAAAATTTTCGGAACTCCCTTCCCTTCCCGTATTCAATCCTTTTTTGTTATGGTTATCGGAACGAGAAGGAATCCATATCAAAGAAAACTTCATTCAGTTTGCCTCTACCAATCATGAAAAAATAGCAAAACAAGCATTAGATTTTTTTACAGAGACCAAATCAGAGTTAGTGGCTACTCTTTCCATCAAGTCGAGCCTTGTGGGTTTTATCCTTCTTGGAAAACACAAAGAAGGAAAAATTTACGATATAGAAGAAATCGAAATCATTCTAGAGATCTTATCTGTATCTCTCATGTCTCTTTCCAATTCGATGATTTACCAACAGTTGTTAAATCTAACAGAGACCTTGGAAGCAAAAGTGCGAGAAAGGACCAAAGAATTAGAAGAGACCCAAGCCCATCTTGTGCAGTCTGAAAAAATGGCATCCCTTGGGGTGATGGTGGCCGGAATCGCTCATGAAATCAATACCCCAGCAGCTGTGATCAATGGAGCGGCCGACAACTTAGATGCCAACTTGGTGTTTGTATTGTCTCATTTGGGAGAGATCACCCACCTCATCCAAAACCCAGACTTTCGTTCCATTTATTTAGACATCCTCTTTAGTTTTGTAAAAGAAGATCCCGCAGCCAAGATCGATCCGAAAGATAAATTCAAACTGAAAAAAGAAACTAAGCTTCGATTCATCCAAGATGGAATTCCAGAAAACGATGCTTCTGACTTATCTACATTTCTTATCGATCATCATCTTTTGCATATGCAAGACGAGCTAATACGGATTTGGAAAACAGGGGGAAAAGAAACCTTTGAGATGTTAAAGAATACTTTAAGCCTCCAAAGAAATATCAAAAACATCAAATATGCGATTCGTAATATTGTGCGTATTGTGAAAGCGCTGAAGTATTATTCTCACTTGGGCCAAGCTTCCTATGCTGTATCCGACCTACATGAAGGTTTGGAAAACACACTTGTGATTATGCAAAACCAAATCAAACATGGAGTGGAAATCGAAAGGATTTATGGAACCATTCCACCAATTCGTTGTAATATCGATGAACTCAACCAAGTGTGGACAAACCTCATCACCAATGCCATCCATGCGATGAAAAAAATAGAACATCCAAAACTTGTCATCTCCTCCCGAAGGATTGGGGAAGACTATGTACTCATTAGTTTTGAAGACAATGGATCAGGAATTCCCACAGACATTAAAGATAAAATTTGGGATCCCTTCTTTACAACCAAAGACCAAGGCGAAGGAACAGGGCTTGGCCTTGGGATTGTGAAAGGGATTATCGAAAAACACAAAGGAAGGATTGAAGTGGAATCGGCTCCTGGAAGAACTCTTTTTATGGTATATCTACCGTTAGTTGGTCCTGGAGATGTTCCCAGCATCCCGAAAGAAATCTTCCGGGAAATTCGAGGTTAAGAAAAAAGAGGTCTACCTAAAAGTTTTTCCCAACTCTCTTTGGTTTGTTCAAAGTTCTTTCGTAAAACTCCGACTTCACTTTCACTAGAAGATTGTTTTGCTTGTTTCCATTTTTGGTATTCTTGTAAGGCGGATTCACGGAGACTTGCGAGTTGTTCTTCCCAATGACGAAGTTTTTCTTCCCCTACATTTGCATATTTATGAAGGGTTTCTTTTTCTTTCAGAAACATAGTTTTTTGTAAGATTTTTTCTTCTGATACTTTTTTTAGATTATATGTAAGTCCCAAAAAAGAAAGGCCTCGAATCATCCATTTGGACGGATCATAATCAAACCAACGAATTCCATTGCGATAGTCGGATTGAAATTCATGATGAAAGTTGTGAAAACCTTCACCAAACGTAAAAAAGGCGATGATCCAATTGTCTCTTGCCGTTTGTTCTTTGGAGAAAGTTCGTTCTCCCCAAACATGACAAGCACTGTTGATAAAAAATGTGAACTGGTGTACTACAAAAAGCCGAAGGAACCCCGCAACAAAAAATCCTTCTAAAAACGAACCCCATAACATAGTGATAAAACCAGGAAGGAAAAAACACATAAAGATAGAAATGGGATAAAAATGTTTATGTTGCCAAAGAACCAGAGGATCGTTCGCTAAATCTTGTACCCCATGTTGTATATACTTTCGTTTGCGAAACAACCAACCAATGTGGGCAAACCAAAATCCTTTTTGGATCGAATACGGATCTTTGTCTGTATCTACAAATCTGTGGTGGATGCGGTGGTCTTCGCTCCATTCGAGAGCTGTAGATTGAAAAGCCGCTGCTCCAAAAAGAAGTAAGAGGAGTTTGATCGGGGATTTTGCTTCATAAGCCTTATGAGAAAAAAGTCTATGATATCCTACAGTGATTCCCATTCCCGTGGCAAAGAAATAAAATACAAACAAGGCCCAAGTGCCTAAGTGGATGGTATCATAAAGATAGACATAAAGAGTTCCGAAGATTCCCACTAGAGGAGAAGTGAGTAAAAATATCGTGGTTACCCAATCGATCGGTGCTTTGATTTTGATTTCAGCTTGTGTCGTCATAGAGAATTCCTGTTTCATGGAGTGGGAGTCCTAAACAAGGATTTCGGTTGCAAAAAAATATGAGTACAGAACGTTACAAGCCGGGTTTTTTAGAACAGTGGGGACGCCGGGTTCTCATCAGCATCGGTTCGCGTTCTCGTAAACCCAAAGACTCTGGCAAAAGTTTTGCCTACCATACAAGGATATTGATCTTTTCCGGCATATTTTGGTCCTTTTGGATTGGGTTTTTGCCCTCGATTGCTTTTGTTTATCTTTGTACTTACCTTCCCCCTCTCTCATTTTGGCCCCTTGCTGCCATCTCGCTCCCGGCCCTTCTCGGGTTTGTATTCCTACTGGTTCTTGCCACCATCATTGAATTTTATCTCCTATTTCGCTTGGGGTTTTATTTATCCTTTCGTATGGCACAGTATGCCGACATCGAACTTGCCGAAGAACCCGAACTCATCACTCCGATTCCCGGTATGATGGCCCGTTTGGTATTGGAAATTCCCGACCCTAGGGTTCGTTTGTATGGAATTGATCCTTACAAACACCTAAACGAAAGAGCCCTCTTCTTTCGCACAATTTTGTATAAAAGTAAAGTATTCCTATCGAACATTTTCGCAAAACTTTTGTTAAAGGTATTTTTAGGACGGACGGGGCTTCGGTTTCTGATCGAATACATATCGGGTCCTGTGACAGGAATTTGGGATAGCCTAACCACCTATATGATTTTATATGAACTTCGCAAGCGAATCATTACTAGAAAGTTATCCGATGCTATATTAATAAAAATCAAATCTAAAAAAAGAAGCGATGGATTCATTGAATCGACCGTCCGCGCTGTGGCCCTCTCCATCGTTTTTACAAAAACCTTCCACCCTAACTTTGAATATTTGCTCTTTCGATTGATTGGCCTTTTGCCCGAAAGAGACAAATTGACAAACCTTGACGATTGGGCCGAGTTTGTTCGCTCCCTCCAAAATCTAACAAAGGATGAGAGAAAATGGCCGATTGCAACCTTTGCTCTTTGTTCCTCTTTTGATGGAAGTTTAAACAAAGAAGAATTGGAGGCATTCAGCGAGATTACGGAAATTTCACCTTCTTGGCTTCTCGAGCGTGTTCGATTTTTGAGTGCCACCATTCGGAAAGGGGAACTTGCAGAATCTTTGCAATGGATGGAAAAAATCCTTCCCGAAGAATCCATTCACTGAAAGACTAGAATTGGTCTAAACATAACAGGAGACAATCATGGCACAAGTAACACTCAAAGGAAATCCCGTTCCACTCGAAGGGAAGATTCCGCAACCAGGGGATAAAGCTCCCGATTTCCGAGTCGCAAAACAAGATTTAGGTGATCTAACATTAAAAGACCTTGCTGGGAAGGTAAAAATTCTAGTAGCCGTTCCTAGTTTGGATACAGCAGTTTGCGCTTTGGAAACAAAAAAGTTTAACGAAAGAGCCGCCAAAGAAAACGGAATCACAACACTTATCATTTCTGGTGACCTTCCCTTCGCAATGAAACGATTTTGTTCCACAGAAGGAATCGATTCTGAAAATTTAATTACAGGATCTCAGTTCAAAGATTTTTCTTTTTCTAAAAATTACGGAACTCATATCGCTGCAGGCCCTCTCGCAGGACTTTCCGCACGTGCTGTTTTTGTTGTGGATAAAGACGATATCGTTCGTTACACAGAACTTGTACCAGAAATTGGAAGTGAACCCAATTACGATACAGTTCTTGCGGAAGCTAAGAAACTCGTTTAGTCAATTCATGGATTTGGCAGGGGAGATTCAGTCCTGCTGCCAATTCTTTGATTTTAGAAACAAGCTCTCCATCAAAACTAAAAAACACAACCTTCCACTCTTCTTCCGCACTCGCAATACACTGCAGTGTGTATGCCAAAGCAGAATCCCTTCGGCCCTCATCCATATGACGAAATGGTTCATCTAACAAAAGATAGGGTAAATTAAACTGTTTCCCGATCCGGAAAGCATATTCCAAACGTAATACATAAGAGATTTGTTCTTTTGTCCCTGTAGATAAATTGGTAAAAACCAAACTTTCCTTTGAGGAATCACTAGTGATATGAATTTCATCCGAAAATCCATTCCATTGGATTTGTTTTGCAGGAAGAGAACCTCTCAGTGCATCCATTCTTGTTTGTAAGGATTTAACAAGAGAGGACATTTTGTCCGTACTTTCGACCTGCATTTCCGAAAACACTTCAGACAAAACGACCAATGCTTGGAAGTTTCTCTCCAAATCATTTTTCCATTTTTCTTTGATTTCTAAATCTCGTTTGGTCCCTTCCCATTCTTTTTGTGCCGGAACCATTTGTGATTCGAGAACAGCCTTTCCCGTATCCAATTTTTTTTCTAACTCTAGAATATTTCGTTCTAAGTCCCGGATTTTGTCTGCGAATGTTTGAATTTCATTTTCTAATCTTTGTTTGGTGGTCCGATCTTCCGAAGAAAATGTTTTGGAAATTCCCATTTTGTCCCAGTCACTGAGTTTGTCTTTGAGTTTGAGTTTCCATTCACCCAAGTCCTCAGTTCCCCATTTTTTTGATTCGGTTTTTAAGGATTCAATTAAGGTTTTTAATTTATCTTGTTTCAATCGAATTTGGATAAACAATTCAGAAAGTTCCGATAAAGAACTGACACCAGCTTCTCGCCAAATCGAAGTTAGCTCTCTCTCTTTCTCTGAAAGAATTTCATTTGTTTTTTTATCTTCTGATTGCAACCGAGCGATTTCCTCTTCCAAGGCCGTCATCGCCGTAACCATACTTTCTGATTCGAGTTTTTGTTTGGTATATTCCCTATCGAATCTTTGGAAGGTAAGAGAAAGTGATTCCATACTGAGAGAATCCGGTTTCCACTCCCCTAAAGTTTTGGTTTCCATCTCCGTGGCAAGTCGCCGAACCATTTCCTGCCATTTGGGTTCATCTCTTTCGATTTGGATCTCTTTGGCACGAAATACAAAAAACAAAGCCAAACCCAAAAGAAGGACAGGCACAAAGTAAATCCAAACCACAAAGTCTGTAAATAGAGAAAAGATAAGAGAAAAAATTCCCAAAACACCAGAACCACCCGCCAAACTTCTGTAAAGTGGATTCCAAATGATTTTTTGGACTACTGGAGATTCTTCTTGGAACCTTCGGAGGGTTTGTTTCCATGTTTCAAAAAAATCAAAATAGGATTCTAGTTTTTTGGATTTTTGTTCTACTGCTGTTTTTTGGGTTTTTGAGGATTCCCATTTTGAATCTAAACTTTGTAATCTTTCTTTCGATAGAGACAATTTTTGATCTAAGGCTTGGATTTCTCCATCTAACAATTTCCCTTTTCGATCTAAGTCCGATTTTAGAAGTTTTTCCTCTTGTTTGGATTGGGATTCAAGAGTTTCCCATTGTAATAACTGGCTGTACACACGATCCGCTTGTGCATGTTCTTCGGTTTCTTTGAATGTTTCAAACGCCGTTTGTTGTTTGGACTTTTCTGCCAGAGTTGATGCCAATTCCAATTTTAATTTTTGGCGTTCGGCCTCCCAAAGGGGAAGGTCTGCAAATTGGGAAGAAATTTTATGTAAAGAAAATTCTGCATCGTTAAACTTTTGTTTAGCGGTTTCAAAACCAGACAAAGCTAAATTCCATTCTTTGGCCGATTTTCTAGTTCCTGATTTGGCAGAAAGTTGTTCGACTTGTTCTTTTAATTGAGAAGGGTTGTATCCACTATCGAATATCGTTTGTTCGATGGTGCTCACGAGTTCCTTTTCGGAACCTACATCCATATTTCCTTCGCGGATCACAAGAGAGTTCAAATATAAATTCTGAGAAATCGAAAGTTTGGGAATTCCTAAATCGGAACTTCGATCCGCTTTGTATCGGGCATTGAGTAAAGCTCCATACTTTGTACTTCCAACGACTTTCACAAGAGCGGAAAGAAAGGCATCTAGGATGGTTGTTTTTCCTGATTCATTCGGACCTGTAAACACAGTCACTTTTTCGATAGGGAATTCTTTTTTAGAAAAGATACCGAAGTTTTCTAATTTCAATTTCATCGGTTTTTCTTTCCTTCCAAAATCAAACGAATCCCAGTGACTCTTGTATGTTTCCAAAGAGTGGAATCCATTTTATCTTTTCGTTCATTCATTTTGTCTAGGAACTGTTTTACAAATTCGTTTTCAGACAAATGTTTGATGACTGTAATTTGTGATTCATCGGGATCAAATTCCAAAATACGATACTTTGATTTCCATTCGCGAAGGACCGATTCTTGGAAATTTTGTTTTTCTGTCATCGAGTCCACATAACCCGCAAAACGAAACACAATCCAATCGGCGGGATTTGTTCCTTTTAAGTAGGTTTCAATACTCTCTTCTGGTTTTCCTTCTGTGTCTAAAGTAACAAGGATTTCTCTATACTCACCAGCTTCCTTCCAATACACAGATTCTGTTTGTATTTTGGATCCATCAATATGAATGAAAATCCCACCCCTCGGCCCTGATTCTCCTTTTCTCCAAACACGAGAAGACCCCGCATAACCAACGCTACAGTTTCCAACGGTCCCCTTTCGTGCCCGGTGGAGGTGCCCAATGGCAAGATAATCTAAACCCAAATTTTGAATGAGATGAGGATCCAAATACGACCCGCCCTCTTCTTCTTCCTCATGTAGACCAGTGAAACTCATCCCGGAAACTGTTCCATGAGCAAGGCCGATCCGAACTTTGGTTTGTTTGGGAGGAGGAGGAGAAAGCAACAATCCAGAATAATTTTCTTGGTGGGGAATGGATAAAAACTCGATTCCAGAATCTTCAAATAAAAAATAAGGAGTTTCGTCGAGGACCTTTACTTTTGTGGACCAATCATAATCCGCATAACGATTGCTACTCCCTTTTTTCTCCAAGATTTCATGATTTCCGGGAAGGAAGTAAACAAGGCCTGAATACGAAGAGACTTCTTTTAAAAAATCCGACCGAAGGCCTTCTAGATCGGGAAAGGTATTAAAAAGGTCACCACAAAATAAAATACGATCGCATTTGGTTTGTTCTGCGGTATTAAAAATTTCTTTAAGAACTGCTAGGGAATAAGTTCTTTCGTCCTTGGAACTATTAGAGAGATGGAGGTCGGATACTTGTAATAACTTCATATTGTATGGTTGGGAGAGAGTTTACCTCCCCCCTGGGACAAATTAAAGAAATCACGAAAAAAAAGCAAGACCCGGTTAGATCACCCGGTCTTTTTTGAACTCCGCAATTTTATCCTTGGGATAACCCAAACCTCCCAAAATCTCCTCTGTATGTTCCCCGTGTTCCGGGGGATCATTTCTGTAGACGAATGGAGTTTCCGAAAAGTGAAAAGGAGACCCAAATTGGAGGATGGGGCCATATTTGGGATGATTTCTTTCGAGGACCATTCCCCGGTCTTTCATATGGGGATCTTGCGCTACTTCTTTCATATTGAGAATCGGAGATAAACAAGCATCCGTATTATCAAATAACGGTTGTAAATCGGAATATGTTTTTGATTTAAAAAAATCAGTTAACTTTTGTTTGATGAGAGGAATATTTTCTTCGTTCATGGGATGGTCTTTGGTAAGGTTTTCCATCCCCGCGGCTCGTAAAAAAGTTTGAAAAAACATATCTTCCAAAGCACCAAGGGCCACATACCTTCCTTCTTTCGTTTCATAAACATTATAGTTGGGTAATTTACCAGAGAGAATATCGTTTCCAGCTTCAGGAGAGGATTCAGAGGCGGATAAAATTCCACCGTATAACGAAAGAAATTGGAGAGAAGCATCTGTCATAGAGATATCAATGCGTTGTCCTTTCCCTGTTTTTTCTCTGTAGTAGAGAGCAGCAAGGATGGCTGAAAGTGCAGTGAGTGTTCCTCCACCCACATCGGCCAATTGAAAACCTGCGGGTCTTGGAGGATTTCCTGTTTGGTCCAGAACCCCCGAGATCGCAAGATAGTTCAAGTCATGTCCGGCAAAGTCTACGTACTTACCCGAGATTCCATAGCCAGAAATTCCACAGTAAATCAAACGAGGAAATTTTTCTTTTAAGACATCATATCCAATTCCCATCTTGTCCATTCCATCGGGACGAAAACCTTCGAGTAAAATATCAGCGTCTTCCAAAAGTTTAAAAAGAATTTCTTTTGCCGATTCTCTTTTCAGATTCAGAGTGATCGCTTTTTTATTACGATTGAGCATCATATACAAAGCAGGGTATCCCGTTTTTCCTTTGAACATCGCACGAGACCCATCGTAAGCTCTGGGGTTTTCAATTTTAATGACTTCGGCTCCCATATCCGCTAAGTGTTGCGAACAGAGAGGGCCCGGAAGGAGCAAAGATAGGTCGACGACTTTTACACCAGCAAGTGGTCCTTTGGATGATTGATTTTGATTTTGGCTCATTTTTGTTTATTGCATATCCTGGAAATTTTTTTCTGATTTAGGTTATTTTTCTCGTAATATATAAAGGGAGAACCCTAATTGGAAGTCATACGAGGACAAAAGGGAATCATGTTCAGGGTCTGTTTTTCCATCGTTTCCCTCGCTTTCTCCATTCTCACTGTATCTTGCCAATCCATAACACCTATTAATCTACAGAGGTTATTTGCTTCTTTTTTTGCGTCCACAACTGGGCAAGGTTCTGTTATTTACGAGTCTGAGAATTTTTTATTTACGAGTGAAAATGGAAGACAAGCAGAATTCACAATTCGTTTGAACATAGAACCAAACAGTTCAGTAAGAATTGGACCAATCACGGTCTCCGATCCTACGGAAGGTGTTTTATTATCAGCCACCTACCTTGAATTTTCTGCAGACACTTGGAATGTACAACAAAGCATACGTTTGGCGGGAGTAGATGATCTACTGTCTGATGGAAATCAAAACTATAGAGTCCAACTGGGAACTATGTTTTCTTCCGATATTCGATTTTCTACACAAGGTCTTCCCGTATTACTAGTTGTCAATACGGATGATGAATCCTCCGGTGTGGCCGCAAGTCCCAGTCTTGGCCTAATCACTTCCGAAACCGGAGAAACCGGAACCATTGCTTATGTTTTACAAACAAGACCCATGAGAGATGTTATCATACGAAACTTTGTTTCCAATGATACAACAGAAGCGACAGTCGCTGCAGTAGAACTTGTTTTTACACCTAACAATTGGGATGTGCCACAAAGAGTCACAGTGACCGGTGTGGATGACTTTAGTGTGGATAACAGTACCTTTCAAATATCAGCCGATCCGACAATATCGGATGATCCTGCTTACTTAGGCAAAGTTGTTCCTGTCATTACAGGAACAAATGTCGATGATGATGTGGCTGGGTTTACAGTAGTCAACTTATCGGGACTCACAACAACAGAAGCAGGTGGTGCTGTGAGTTTTGCTGTTGTGATGAACACTCTCCCCACGAGTTCCGTAACCATTCCTTCGATTGTGGGCACACCGAGTACAGAAGGTACAGCTTCTCCATCTTCTCTCACTTTTTTACCGGGAACATGGTTTACTCCCCAAATTGTCACTGTGACTGGTGTGGATGATTTTATTGTGGATGGGCCAAGAACTGTTTCTGTTGTTTCAGGTGCTGCCACCTCTGCGGATACAGATTACAATGGTTTGGCGGGGCCAGTATTTCCCTCGATTACCAATACAGATAATGATGTTCCTGGCTTTGTTCTCACTTCGCCCGGGAGTTTGACTATATCGGAAAATGGAGGAAATCTTTCCTTTGCCATCCATCTTTTATCCCAACCTCCTCCTGGATTTACGGTCACACTCACAGGAATTTCAGAAAACAATACCATTACTAATGCCAGCACTACGAGTTTAGTTTTCACCAATGCCAATTGGAACGTAGACCAGTTCGTCAATATTACCACAAACAACAATTCCATTGATGAAGATACAAGAACCGTCACTTTACAATTTGGAACGGTGGATACTGGTGGTTCTGCCGATCCTGTTTATAACTCCGTAACTCCACCAGCACAAGTGACCATCCTTGTCACCGATGATGATACCGCAGGATTTACCGTCACTCCCGTCGGTGGACTTGTGGTTCATGAGAATGGAACTCCAACGACCGAAACCTTCACTGTAGTTTTAAACTCACAACCGACTAACTCCGTGAGTATTCCAACCATCACATCCAGTAATACATCCGAGATTACTGTTTCTCCTAGTTCTTTAAACTTCACTACAGGAAATTGGAACACTCCACAAACCGTCACCATCACATCAGTGTTAGATGGAACCGATGACGGGGATCAAAATGTAAATATCTCTTTTGGAAATTCCTCCTCTACAGATCCCAAATATAGTTCACTATCCATTCCCGCAGTGACCGCGATCAATACCGATAGTAATGAACCATTGGTGCGAATCCAAAATTTATCGGCCTCCTCCATGGTGGAAAATGGAAGTTCTACCATTACCTTTGAAATCAGATTATCATTAAAACCAAATGCCAATGTAACGATTGGACCCATTACTTCTTCTGATGGATCAGAGGCAGTTCTACTCAATAGTTCTGCAGGAGTTGCTTCCTCACGAACACTCACCTTTACACCAACGAACGGGCAGGCTGCGAACTATTCAGGTGATACCAGTGATAGTGGTTGGGATGTGGTGCAAGTGGTGACCATTCGTTCCGTTTCTGATTCCTTCGATGATGGGAACATTCCTGTCACAGTTCATATCCCC
>NZ_JAFFPS010000027.1 GCF_016919165.1 Leptospira chreensis | reverse complement strand
CCAAAGATTGTTGTGCAGGTAGATGTGGATGTAAAGTAAAAACAGGGGTCCAGGCTTTGAATCGCACTCCAGCCACATATTCATTATAAACAGACGTTGCTTGTAGCGGAACCTCGTACCCATTACAACTCAATTTATATCGTTCAGGATGAAAACCTTTTACCTTTACTTGTACTCTTTCTGTGGCTGAGTCGACTCCCCTTGAAGTTCCCTGTGCCGTATTCTCTTCACCGAGTACGTTCCATGGTTCTAAAGCCATACGTAATTCAATTTCCATTCCATCTAAATAACAAATTCCATATTGAGGAAATCGAAATTCAAAAAACGGATCAAAGTCTTTTGATAAAAAACCAAATCCACTATTCTGCAAATCTAAGATCACTTCTTTAAAATCTCGATAAACAAAGTATGGCAACATAAATCGATCGTGCAAATCCGTATTCCAATTGACTGGATTTCCATAATAAGGATCTTCCCAAAACCGACAGATGATTGCCATCATAAATGCTTGTTGGATTACACTCATCTGATAATGAGGAGGCATTTCAAAAGCACGCATTTCGATGAGTCCCAATCTTCCAGTGGGGGATCCTGGATCAAATAGTTTGTCTATAGAAATTTCTGTTCGATGTGTATTTCCGGTGATATCGATTAAGATATTTCTTAACATTCGATCCAACATCCAAGGCGAAGTATTTCGACTGGAATCAATTTGTTGGAATGCAATTTTTAATTCATGTAAAGAATCATTTCTACCTTCATCAATCCTCGGTGACTGCGAGGTAGGACCAATAAACATTCCAGAAAATAAATAAGAAAGTCCTGGATGATTTTGCCAATACGCCACCAAACTTCGCAAAAGCGAAGGTTTGCGTAGAAATGGGCTGTCAGCAACAGAAGCACCACCGAGTGTAATATGGTTTCCACCACCAGTACCTGAGTGACGACCATCCATCAAAAACTTTTCTGCAGTCAATCGAAGTTGTTCTGCTTCCTCATAAAGAATTTTTGTTTTTTCAACAATCTCTCCAAAAGAAGAAGAAGGATGGAAGTTAACTTCAATGACCCCAGGATCAGGAGTGATCTTAAAGCGGTTTAATCTAGGATCATGCGGAGCCTCATACCCTTCCAAAACAATGGGAATATCTGTTCCTAAGGCTGTTTGTTCAATCGCATAAATCAATCGCAACCAACCTTCTAATGATTTGATTGGTGGTAAAAATACACGAATATTTCCATTTCTAGGTTCCACACAAAGGGCAGTACGGGTTCGTTCCTCTGATGCCACGTAACTAACTGTTGTTGTGAGAAATGGTGATTGGCCTAATTCCTTTGCTTTCGGAAGAGCCGGTTTGGGAGCGGCTGGATCTTCAGGAGAAGAAGGAGTTTGTTTTCCACCTAATGAATGTAATGGCAATCTCAATCCGATCGGTGAATCTCCAGGAATTAAGTACATCTTTCCTCGTCGAAAGATCCATTCATCGGATGTCCAAGACTGGTTAGTCACATCATAATCCAATGGAAGTGTATACCCCACTTCTCGATGTAAACCCGAATCGACAACTTTAAGAATTCGTTTACGTTCCATCTCATCGTAAGTGTTTAAATCATCTAATATCGATTCTGTTTCAGCAGGTAAATTTGCTTCTTGCCAAAGATAGTATAAATTATCTTCGTAAGCCGTATGAATCGATGTAGTCGGAACTCTAAGATACTCGCCAAGAACACTAATGAATCTTCTCGCATCTTCTGTTGTTGCCGAACCAGTGTAACGATCATCGGCGAGTAGATAAGGATGGTTCCAAATGGGTTCCCCATCTTTCCGCCAATAAGAAATCATTGCCCATCTGGGAAGAGGTTCCCCCGGATACCATTTCCCTTGTCCATATTGAAGAAGGCCACCGGGAGCAAAATGTTTCCCTAATTTTTTAATCAATTGTTCTGATTTGGAATATTTCTCAAAACCTAAAGCATCAAAATTCCATTCGGGAGCTTCTCGGTTTTCCGTGGAAACAAAAGTAGGTTCCCCACCAATTGTGAGCCTGATATCATTTTTTTTGATTCGTTTGTCAATGGAATCACCTAACCGAATGATACGGTTCCAATCATCGTCTTGGTATGGTAAGGTGACCCTAGGAGTTTCTAAAACTCTTTCCACTCCCATATGAAAAGAAAATTCTATTTTTGCTTTTTCAGCAAAACCATAAATCGGCCCGGCAGATTCTGGTTCCGGAGTCGCAGCCAATGGAATGTGACCCTCACCTGTAAAAAGACCGGAAGTGGGATCAAGACCCACCCATCCGGCTCCTGGGATATAAACCTCTGCCCAAGCATGTAGGTCTGTAAAATCGGATTCCGCACCCGATGGGCCATCCAAAGATTTTACATCGGCTTTCAATTGGATCAAATACCCAGATACAAATCTTGCAGCAAGGCCCAAATTTCTGAGTATCTGGACGAGTAAATAAGCAGAGTCCCGACAAGAACCCATACGAGAAGATAAAGTCAATTCAGGTGGTTGGATTCCCGGTTCCATTCGGATCACATAACCAACGTCAGAGTAAACTTTAGCATTCACTGCTACTAAAAATTCAACAATCCTTCTCGATTCAACATCAATGGTTTTGAGATAAGATGCGAGTAGTTTCCCGGGTTTTTTTACTTTTAAATATGGAGCGAGTTCCTTCTTTAAAACTTTGTCATATGTAAAGGGAAAGTTCTCTGCATACTCTTCGACAAAAAAATCAAAGGGATTGATTACCTTTAAATCGGTAACCAAATCAACTGCTACTTGTAATATATTGGTTTTCTCAGGAAATACCAAACGAGCCAAATAATTTCCAAATGGATCTTGTTGCCAATTTAGAAATTTTTGTTCCGGTAGTATATTTAAGGAATAAGAAACAATATGATTTTTTGTATGTGGAGCCGGTCTTAATCTAACCACATGCGGCGAGAGTTTGATCGACTTGTCATATTGATAGGTTGTGATATGGGAAAGTGCAACTCGTATACTCATAGTTAATTTGTAAAAAATCGTTCCACGATTTTGGAACCTATATGATTGAGTTCTATTTGAATATCATCTAAATATTCATGTAGACCTTTATCAAAAATGGATTTAATGTTTTCTGATCGCAATCGATTCAAATAAACAGTTGTTGCATCTTGCGCCAAGTTTCTTGGTAAACCTTCCTTAATTCCGGAAATTTTTTCTAACGCCTCTTGCATCTCTTGGATACAAAAGAAAATAGATCTTGGGAAGGTTTCATTCAAAATCAAAAACTCAGCAATATCTGTTGGATCCACCCGTTTGTATTTTTGATTGTACATCTCATGTGCAGAGGCCGACTTTAATAATGATAACCATTGTAATAAATCTAAGGTAGAACCCACATCATGAACCGAAGGAAGTAAAATGAAATACTTCATATCTAGGATTCTCGTTGTTTTGTCCGCACGTTCCAAAAATCTTCCAAGTAAGGAGAAATTCCAAACTTCGTCATGCGATATCGTGGCATCGGAACAACCATAAAAACTTTGGCAGCTTTTTCTAACTGTACTTAGGAATTCGGAAAGACCCATGGAAACGGTATCACCATGAAACTCCGAAGATTCCATATAAATTTTGCGATAGTCTTTAATCAAAAGATAAAACTCATTCAATACTTCCCACATGGATGTTGAAATATTTTCACGAATCGTTCTCGCATTTTCTCTTGCCCTGGAAAGACACTGAAATATAGAATTGGGATTTTCTTCATCAAAAGTCATAAACTTTATGACATTGACTGGACTTGGCTCTGAGTATCTTTTTTCAAATAACTCAACGTCACCTGTTGTATGAACAAGAGGTAACCATTGGTTCAAAACCTGTTCATTTAAATCCAAAGATAACTGGTGATTGACATCAATGAACCGAGAGTAGTTTTCTGCTCTCTCGATATATCGATTCATCCAAAAAACTGATTCTGCAACTCGGCTTAACATATAATATCCTTATCCTAAAACCCAGGTGTCTTTTGAACCGCCTCCCTGGGATGAATTGACCACAAGTGATCCTTTGCGGAGAGCCACTCGAGTGAGTCCACCTGGCATCACATAGATATCCTTACCGTATAAAATGAACGGTCTAAGATCTACGTGGCGAGATTCGATTTTATCCGCAATGAGAGTTGGTACTGTCGAAAGGTTTAAAACTGGTTGGGCAATATAGTTTCTTGGATCTGCTTTGATCAGTTCCTTAAAATCTTCCTGTTCTTGTTTGGTAGATTTTGGACCAATGATCATTCCATAACCACCGGCACCATTGGCTGCCTTTACTACTAGATTATGAATGTTTTCCAAAACAAATTGTAAATCTGGACCTTCAGAACATAGATAGGTAGGAACATTGGGAATGATCGGCTCTTCGCCTAAGTAGTATTTAATGATCTTTGGAACATAGGAATAAATTACCTTATCGTCAGCGACTCCTGTGCCCGGAGCATTTGCCAACGCCACATTCCCTCGTTTGTATGCTTCAAAGATTCCCTTCACTCCTAGTAAAGAATCGGGTCTAAAACTGGACTGATCCATAAAAGTATCGTCGATCCTTCGGTAGATAACATCTACCTTACGAAGACCTTTGGTCGTTTTCATATAGACTTTATGATTTTCTACAATGAGATCCGATCCTTCTACCAAATACACTCCCATCTTTTGCGCTAAAAAACTATGTTCATAATAAGCGGAATTGTAAACACCAGGAGTCCATACCGCAATCACGGGATCTACAACATCCGTTAGGTTTTCCAACATAGACCTGAGATGGTAAGGATAATCATAAACTTGGCGAATGTTTAACTTTTCGAATAGTTCCGGAAAGGTTCGTTTCATCACTTCACGATTTTCCAAAACATAAGACACACCAGAAGGACAACGTAAGTTATCTTCTAACACATGGAAGGCACCTGCTCCATCCCGCACCAAATCCGTTCCCGTAATATGTATCCAAATGTCTTTTGGAGGTCGCAAACCAATACACTGTTTGAGGTAACCGGAACTCGACTCAATCATATCCCGAGGAATGATTTTATCTTTGAGAATTTTTCCTTCTCCATAAATATCAGTTAAAAATAAATTGAGTGCTTGGATTCTTTGTTTGAGTCCTTTTTCTAAATTAATCCACTCTTCACTCGGTACAATCCGAGGAATGACATCAAAAGGCATAATCCGTTCTTGTTCACCACCATCACCATACAAGGTAAAGGTGATTCCGAGTGACATGAGAGCCCTCTCGGCAGAACTACTTCGTTTTACGAGTTCGATCCCACCCAAACTCTCCATTTTTGTTTTTACAAAATCGTAACTTTTACGCGGATAACCTTCGCTGGAAAACATCTCATCATATATATTCTTTTCACTATAATCGGCGATAAACATGGGGGCACCCTCTGCTTACTTAGTTAGCAATATTTGTACCAAATGGAAGATATGACGCAAAAGAATGGATTCCGACTCCATCCGACATAAGTAGGTTAAACGAAGGGATTTAACTGTTTAGAAATTAAGCATAGGCAAGAAACCCAGTAAGGGTCTGTCTACAAAGAGTACGGAATGATTAATTTTCGATATTCGGTGCGAGATCGTTAGAGGAAATTTTCTTCTTTTTCTCGTGTTTTAACCGGAATGTATAGGCCAAGGTTCGGAAAAAACGTAGAAAAGGCAAAAATTTTAATAAGAACCGGTTTCCCAATTGGGAAATGTGCTCATACCTTCTCTTCTTCGGGCGAAGGATCGATTGTAAAACCCGGTTTGCCAGTCGTTTCGGTTCGGAAAGTTTTGGCTCCAGGGCAATGACCCTCGAAAATCGGAACTCTCTACCGATTTGTTTGCGAAAGGAATCCCAAAAATAATCCAAAGCAGACTTGGAAGATCCATACAAACCAAATCCAGGAGTCGGGATTTTCGTTAAATCAGAACTAACAACGATTATATGAAGTCCTACAGAAATTAAATTAGTTAAGCGTTGCACTGTATAAATGGGTGCGAGTGTGTTCGAATGAAAAAGGCTTTTTAGTTTGTTCCAATCTTCCTTTTCATCTTCCGCATATGTGATTTGTTCTGAATTTAGAATGAATACATCGATTTTATCTAAGGTTTCAATGGCCGATTCAATCAGTCGTTCCATTTGATCCGGTTTCGAAGGATCAATTTTATACTTTTGGAGATTGGGGTGATTGGGAATTTCTTCTGGATTCGAATCACCAACTACGACAAGAGCACCTTCCGAAAGAAGCAGTGGCAAAAGTTCTTTTCCTAAGGGAGAAGAACCTGAACTGAGCACAATCTTTTTGGATGCAAGTTTCATATCGGTAATTTTTGTAGTGAATCAATTGAGAGATGGATCTTTGGTATGGTCAACAAAGTATTTGTAGATTCCACCCTTACTACGAAGGGCCTCTCGCCAAACAACCTCAGATTCGTCTTCACCAAAAACAATGGATTCGTCCACATGGTCAGAAACAACCCAAGACAACCTTTCAAACTCACTTTCCAATTGGCCGGAAGACCAACCCGCATATCCTTGCAAAACACGAAACTGAATCTGATCGGAAGAAAGAACTTCAATCATTGTATCAAAACTTCGTGCCATATAAATTCCGGGAACAATTTCCACACCAGGATCTTCTGTTTGTTTCCCATTGTGAAGTATGGATACGAACATATTGTCCACAGGGCCGCCAGAAAATACTTGTTTGTTGGAATAAGCCGTATCTGGAAGATTTTTGATTAATGATTCCATTGTTTGGTCGGTGGGTTTGTTTAAAACCAGACCAAAAGCACCGTCGTCGTCATGATCTACCATAAGGACAACGGTTTTGTGAAAAAAATCCTGAATCACACTAGAGTTGGAAATAAGTAACTTTCCGCGAGTTGAATCAGGATTTTCTGTCATTATTTTTTGCCGTGAATTTCTTCCAGGATTTTGTAAGCGACTTCTAAAGTGCTAATATCGGAATCACCCTTCACCATAGGTTCGGATTCTCCTTTAATACATTTTACAAAGTGTTCATGTTCCTGTTTGAGAGGATTGTCTTTGTGAACAAAGATTTTTTCCACGATGGATTCTTGTCTGTATTTGATTTCCCCACTTCCGAGTTGAGTTGTCGAACTTGCTTGTCTATGCAATTCAATCTCTTGGTTGGTAAAATCTAAAAATACGTACGAATCTTTTTGAGAGATATTGAGAGTTCTAATTTTTGCTTGGGAAGCACGGGAAGCATTCAGGGAAGCAACACAACCATTTGCAAAAGTAAGAACTACACTCGCAATGTCTTCGTGATTGGAAACAACGGAAGATCCAACAGCTTTCACTTCTTTCACTTCTGATTTTACCAAGTTCAAAACGATATCGATATCGTGAATCATCATATCCAAAACCACACCGACGTCAGTAATGCGACTGTTGTATGGTGCGATCCTTCTAGATTCAATGAGAAGTGGGTGTTCTGCAATTTTACCAAGTTCTAAAACAGCTCCATTGAACCGTTCCACGTGACCCACTTGCAAAATTAAGTTGTTCTGTTTTGCCAAAGTTACTAGTTCTTTTGCTTCTTCTACCGTTTGCGAAATCGGCTTTTCTACCAAAACATGTTTCTTTTCAGTTAACGCTTGTTTTGCGATTTTATGATGAAGGAAAGTTGGTGCTGCAATGACAATTGCATCCGTTTCCTTTAACAATTCTTCCACTGTTGGAAACGCTTTTGTTTTGTGTTTTTCAGCAATTTGCGCAGAACGTTCTAAATTAGCGTCAAATATTCCAATGAGTTCAGCATCAGAAAGCTGTTTGGCAACGTTTACGTGGTATTGACCCATATGGCCAGTACCAATGACTCCGAGTCGGACTTTTTTATCCATAGATGCTCTCAATACTCCAAAAGTTCAGCGGAAAAACAACTTAGATTTTCCGCCACTGCCCACCTTTTCTCCAGACTCGCGGGCAAATTCTTCCATAAGTTCCCTCTGTTTTTTAGAAAGTTTCTTAGGAATTTCGACTTTGATGATTACGTGTTGGTCCCCTTTTCCATAAGAACCAAGGTAAGGAATCCCATGACCCTTCAATCGGAAGATCTGCCCACTTTCTGTTCCTTCTGGAATTTTAAGTTGGATGGTTTTTCCATCAATGGAGGGTACTTCGATCTCTCCCCCAAGGCAAGCCATGGACAAAGAAATTGTTTTTTGAACAATTAAGTCATTCCCTTGGCGTTCAAAGGTTGGGTGTTTTTTAATATGTGTCACCACATACAAATCCCCACTTGGTCCACCGTTCGGGCCAGACTCACCTTCTCCAGAAACTTTGAGTCGGCTTCCCGATTCTACACCTGCAGGAATTTTAATATGAATGGTTCGTCTTTTCTCTGTTAGGCCTTCACCCTTACAAGTTTTACAAGGATTGGAAATGACTTTTCCTTTTCCTTTACAACGTGGGCAAGTGGTTGTGACACTAAAGAAACCTTGTGTCCTTCTCACTTGACCTGTGCCCGAACAATCCGGACAAACTGTAGGCGAAGATCCTTTCGATGCTCCCGATCCAGAACAATCCACACAAGTTTCCAATCGTGGGATTTCTATTTTGTATTCTTTACCGAGGGCCGCATCTTCTAAACTAACTTCTAAATTATAACGTAAATCCGATCCTCTTTGAGGACCGGACCTTCTTCCACCACCGCGGCTACCGCCAGCACCTCCGCCCCCGAAAAATTCACTGAAGATATCACCGAAGTCCCCAAAGATATCAGAGAAATCTGTATAAGCACCTTGCCCATATCCTCCGCCAGCACCGGCATTCACGCCCGCTTTGCCGAACTGATCGTACGCCGCACGTTTTTGTGCGTCACGTAACACTTCATAGGCTTCAGTAGCCTCTTTGAATTTTTCTTCCGCTTCTTTATCACCCTTATTTTTATCAGGGTGATATTTGATGGCTAACTTACGATAGGCGCTCTTGATTTCATCATCAGAGGCACCTTTCGAAACGCCTAATACTTCGTAGTAACCACGGTCGCTCATAGTTTTGCTTCTTTCTCTATTTATTTTTTATCTTCATCAACTACGGTGTAATCCGCATCGACTACCTTTTCGCCACCGGCTGAAGATTCACTTGCACCTTGTCCCGCGTTTGCACCAGGATCCGCACCCGGAGCTCCTGCTTCAGGGCCTGCTTGCGAATAGATCTTTTGTCCAATTTGCATTGCGACTTCTTGGATGGAATCACGAGAAGCTTTCATTCTTTCAACATCACCAGATTCCATTGCTTCACGGCCGCGTTTGATTTCGTCCTGAGCTCTTTGTTTTTCTGATTCGTCGAGTTTGTCAGCAGATTCTCCAACGGTTTTTTCCAATTGGTAAACAATCGCTTCCAATTCGTTTTTAGTATCAGCCGCTTCACGAAGTTTTTTATCTTCTTCTGCGTGAGCTTCTGCATCCTTAACCATCTTTTTGATTTCTTCTTCAGACAATCCGGAAGAAGATTCAATACGAATCTTTTGTTCTTTCCCTGTTCCTAAATCTTTCGCCGATACATGAACAATACCGTTCGCATCAATATCAAAAGTGACTTCTACTTGAGGTACTCCTCTTGGCGCCGATGGAATTCCCACTAAGTCAAAACGACCGAGGGTTCTATTGGCACTTGCCATCTCACGTTCCCCTTGCAGAACATGAACCGAAACTGTGGTTTGGCTGTCTGCTGCAGTAGAGAACACTTGTGACTTTCTTGTAGGAATGGTTGTGTTTCTTTCGATGAGTTTTGTCATCACACCACCGAGAGTCTCAATACCAAGAGAAAGTGGAGTTACATCGAGTAACAATACGTCAGTAACATCACCAGCAAGAACTCCCCCTTGGATCGCAGCACCAACGGCTACTACTTCGTCTGGGTTTACAGATTTGTTTGGTTCTTTACCAAAAATTTCTTTTACAAGAGCTTGCACAGCAGGGATACGAATCGATCCACCCACAAGAATGACTTCATCAATTTCGCTCGCAGATAATCCTGCATCTTTTAATGCATTGATACATGGAATACGAGTTCTTTCTACAAGTGATCTTGTAATCTCATCAAACTTTGCTTTGGTGAGTGTCATATCCAAATGTTTTGGACCAGATGCATCTGCTGTAATGAACGGTAGATTGATTTGAGTGGAAGATGTTCCAGACAACTCGATTTTAGCTTTTTCAGCAGCTTCTTTCAATCGTTGTACTGTGTTTTTATCTCCAGAAATATCAATTCCTGTTTGTTTTTTAAACTCATCAATCATCCACTGCATGACCACGTTATCAAAGTCGTCACCACCAAGATGAGTGTCCCCATTTGTGGATTTTACTTCGAATACGCCGTCACCAAGCTCAAGGATGGATACGTCAAATGTTCCACCACCTAAGTCATATACTGCGATCTTCGCACTGGTTTTTTTCTTATCAAAACCATAAGCAAGAGCTGCAGCTGTTGGTTCGTTAATGATTCGTTCTACTTCAAGACCAGCAATACGACCGGCATCTTTTGTTGCTTGTCTTTGTTCATCGTTAAAGTATGCAGGAACAGTTACTACAGCTTTCTTTACTTCGTAACCAAGAAAGTCTTCCGCAGTTTTTTTCATTTTCTGAAGAACACGAGCCGCAATCTCTTGTGGAGTGAATTCACCAGAAACGGTTTCAAATTTGACACCATCATTTCCAGCACGGATCACTTTGTAAGATACCATTTTGGATTCGTCACCAGCTTCGTTAAAACGACGACCGATAAAACGTTTCGCAGAACGAATCGTATTTACCGCATTTGTAATTGCCTGGTTCTTTGCGAACTGACCCACAATGGTTTCACCCTTTGCGGTAAAGGCAACAATCGAAGGAGTGGTTCTTGCCCCTTCTGAGTTTTGAATGACAACAGGGTCTCCACCTTCCATAACCGCCACACAAGAGTTAGTGGTTCCTAAATCGATACCTATAATTTTTTCCTTAGACATAATCTTCTCCTTCTTACTTATATTAACTTTGTGGTTTTCCCACTTTTACACGCGCAGGACGAATGGATTGTTTGTTCTCACCTTCTTCATGGTAATAACCAGCTTGGTAAGTTTCCACAACCGTCTCCTCAGCAAACTCTGCACTTTCCTCGGAAGCAATTGCTTCCATAAGCATAGGATCAAACGGCATTCCTTTCGGATCTAAACGTTTGATTCCTTCTTTTTCCAATACGGAATAAAATTCCTTTTGAACCATCTTGATCCCTTCTACGAAAGCGACTACTTCCGGAGTTTGGTTCGGAACATTAGAAACTCGTTCTAAATTGTCCAAAGCACCCGTAAGTCCTTCAGCAAACTTTTTGATGGATTCTTTTCTAGCATTTAACAAGTCATTTGCAGTTCGACGTTTGTAGTTTTGAAACTCCGCACGTTCTCTAAGCCAAGAATCTTTTAAAGTCTCGATTTCTTTTTTAGCGTTATCGAGTTCTTTCTCGGCACCTTCTACTGCTTGTTCAATGGCTTCATCCGACATGGCCTGTCCTTCTTCGACTACCACAGTTTGTTCATCCACGGATTGGTTTGTTTCTTCTGCCATTTTTCCTCCTACTATCTACTCAATTTCGTTATCATTTCTGAAACTAACTTCGAAGTGAATTCAATCAAAGGTAATGCTTTGTTGTAATTCATCCTCTGAGGACCAATGATTCCCATGGAACCGATCCTCTTTTCTCCCATTCGGTAATTTGTTGTAATGATGGTCACACCACCTAACTTCTCGTTACCGTCTTTTCCAATAATGGTATAAACACCATCCATCGGAACATAATCACTAAAAAACTCTTTGAGGAACTGTTTTTCATCAAATAGATGCAGGATGTTTTCTAATTGTTCCTCTTCATCCTTAAAGTTTTCATATAAGTTTTTCAATCCATCGATGTATAAGTTATCAACAGATTGGCTGTCTGATCCCATTGCTCTCGCAATCGATGGTGCAAATTGTGAAAATCCTTCCGGACCTTCCTTTTGCATCATCATCTGAGGAATCAGATTACTTTGAATTTCATGAACATCAAAACCTTTGACGTTATCATTCAAATATCTTGAAATTTGGTACAAAGTCTCTTGTGAGATGTGGTAATCGAAAAAAATATTTCGATTGAGCACAGTTCCTGACCGCATAACAAGTATCATAAGAACCTCTCCACCGTTTACATGGATGAGTTCTATATGTTTGAGTGTGTCGAGTGATCCTTCCGGACCAAGAACCACACTCGCCGATTGTGAAAGGGAAGCCAAAACTTTGGATGTCGCGACAAGCACCTGATCCAATCGAAATTGCATCCGTAGATACTCTTCCTGAATCCTTTGTTTTTCGCGCATGGTAAGCTCAAAAAGAGTTACCAAACTATCCACATACAACCGGTAACCTCGTTCCGTCGGAATCCGACCTCCCGAAGTATGACGTGCCACAATAAAACCCATCTCCTCCAGTTCTGCTAAGCAGGACCGAATGGTAGCGGGGGAAACTCCGATATCGTATTTTTCAGAAAGGGTTTTGGATCCGACCGGTTTGTTGTCCGATACAAATTCCTCAACCAAAGCTTTCAAAATAGAACGATGTCTAGGCGAAAGATCCATATCCTTCTTGGCACTTCCTTTAGCACTCTGATGATTAGAGTGCTAATCTATGCTTAAAGTTTATGGATTTGGGATTTTTTCGTCAAGCAGGAAGAGAATTGGAGCCTGGAATTTTAGCAGAGTTTCCAAGAATCTGCTAAAATTATGTCACACAGGGTAAACTTGGATCCGGTTACGACCATGGTTCTTGGCTTGGTAGAGAGCGATGTCTGCCAACTTCAAGATCTCCTCTGGTTTTTGGATGGGATGCACCTTTGTGTAACCAATGCTCAGAGTGATATTGAGGTAGTAGTTATCAAAAATGAAAAACCGATGGGTTTCGACCGATTCCCGGAGGCGATCGAGGACAATGGTGGCACCTTCCGTTGTGGTGTCGGGCAGGATACAACCAAACTCTTCCCCACCAATCCTTCCGATTGTGTCCTCTTCTCTTAGGCAATCCACAAAGATATTGGCCATTTTTTTCAAAACCAAATCCCCTATATCATGCCCATAGGTATCGTTAATGACTTTGAAATGATCGATGTCGAGAACCGCAAGCACTGATTCGCGGTTACGACGTTTGACGGTGGCGACTGTTTTTTGTAAACTTTCGGAAAAGGAACGTCGGTTCGGCAACATGGTGAGTTCATCCATATAAGCCAATCGTTTCAAACTATTGATGAGAACGTTCTTTTGTTCTTCGAGTCTTCTGCGTTCCCGCACATCCCGAATGATGGCTGCATAAAAATTTTGGTTTTCGTTTCGGATGGTAAAGGCGCGAATTTCTACAGGAATCGTTCCTTTTGGTTTTGTTACCAGTTCCAATTCTTTTAAAAAACCAGCAATATAATGAGAGTCTTTGGAACTAACAAAGGTTTCTATGGAACTTTGTTCTCCCTTTTCGTTGGGAGGAAAGAGAAAGGAAAATGTTTTTTGGTGTAACTCTTCTTCCGAGAAACCAGTTAACAATTGTAACGCTAAATTACTAGAGAGTATATTGCTATTTGTATCTAAAACGACAATTGCGTCGATGGATTGGGAAACAATTTCTCCCGCAAACACATTGGTATTGATCTCATTCATTGCCCCAAATTTCCCCATAACCTTTTTCGCTTCGGAATGAATCCCGCCATTTATGAATGTGACGAAAATTAATCTCCGGTTTGTTGACACGGGATTCTTTTTTCGGCAAAACCTTCATTGGTTTTGGATTCAGACTCTGATACCAATAAGCAACAGAGATTAAATCTAAGGTCAAGGAATTTGCATGTCCATGCTCTAAAAGGAATAGGAAATTTCTTTCAAACCGTATAGGGGATTCCACCCAAAATCGGTACAAATGGGTTCGACCAAGCCATCCCACAGAATCAGAAACTCGTGGATATCCGAAGTATGGATGCATAAAGATTTCTTTTGGTGACCAAGCTGTGTTAAAAACATCTTCGGTTCCTGTTCCTTTTAGATTGGCTTCTGTTTGGTTTCCATCTATAAAGATCAAATCATCGCCTTCGCCATACCAAAGTGGTGTGGGAGAATCTACATACAAATTGAGCCCAACAAACTGGCCTTTGCCTTTTGTTTCAAGAACAGAGAAGTAATTTTCCTTTTTAAAAACAGTCTTTTCTGTTTCTCCAAGAAGGGCCCATTCGTTTTCCTTCCCATTCACTGTGTTAGGTTGAGTGACACCTCGGTTCCACTGTGCATGAAAACGTAATTGAGAATCTAATGGTTCTTTCCATTCTTCATAATCGATATAAAAATAAAAATTACTGATATCTTCATCCGATTCATTTTCGATTTCAATTTTTGCTCCGGTTTCAAAGGGCATAGGAAAGTAAGAATTCATAGACTTTCCTTTTTTGGGGGCGGCGACCAAGGGAGCGGAATTAAGAATGTATTCTTCCCCCCAACCTTGACCAAAAAATTCGCCTAACGGAACCTCTACGGATGGATATTTATGATTGTCCCAATAGATGCGAATCACAGCATTTTTTCTGGCCATTAGATCTTTACTCGCAAGAGTCATCCAAATATGTTTGATGACTCCCCTTGTTTTGATCTCGGCAATGGTAACCGTTTTCTTTTTTGGAATTTTGATAAAATCATCATTTCCAAAAGTCGGATCGGCACTAGAGATCCTTTGGTTGCGGTAGGTTTTATCTTTCCAAATCGAAGATTCCCATCCATCTGCAAACAAAAGATTGGTGGAAAATAGAACGATCAATGCTAAGGAAACAAGACATCCGACTTGAGTGAAAAGTTTTGTCTTTCTATCTTCTTTGTTTTGGTTTTTAGAATTTTTAAAAAACATAAAATGTTTAGTTACTTCTTCACTTAAATCGATTCACAAGTCCCAAAAAAATTCCGGCTTGGACTAGAGACTGTAAGAAGATTTCAAGAATTACATAAAAATGGATAGAAATCGAAACTTCTGGAATCAGAAATACCAGTCCTTCCAAACTCCCCACAGCAGGAGAAATTGCAGCAAGCCCACCGAGGATAGTCCTCATCCATATCAAAACAAACATCTGTTTGCCGAAGGTTTGCAATCGAAACCAGTCCCAAATCACAATTAAAAAACTCACGATTAAGATTGCCTGGAAAATCAAAGAAGGAAATAACCAAAACATCGCCCTAGACCAAGCGGCACCATCGGTTGCAGTGATGAGAAACAATGGGAAAACAGCACTATCCCCTTCATAATAATCCTTCATCACCAACTGGAAGTAGGGTATGGATACGAGAAGATAGGCGGAAAGATGGCTGAAAATAAACTGAATTGTGATTTTAATCTTCGGATTCATGTTAAAGTTGTCCAATAAGGTAGGAGATCCCATCTTAACATGATGAAATCAGAACTCAAGGCAAAACTGCAACGGACGTTTCCAAAAGCCAAAACAGTTTCTTCCGGCAGGCTCTTCACACGCCAGTTGAGTAATCTAGTAGACGATGCCATTCGGACTCTTTTTTACGAAGTCTCCGATGGAATCCCGCTGAAAGACCATCTTTGTTTGATTGCAGTAGGCGGTTATGGTAGACGGGAACTAGCCCCCTATTCTGACATCGACCTTCTGTATCTTCACGATGGAAAACTCTCCGACAAACTCCTAAGCGAAATCATTTCGAAAATCAATACATTCTTATACAATAACGAAAAGGAAGTGGGTCACTCTTGCCGCACTATCAAAGAATCCTTTTTGTATTTGGACCAAATCGAAACCTTCCATGCCGTTCTTGATTCCAGGTTTCTTGTGGGATCTGAAGTCCTTTTCCAAAAATACAAAACAGAATTCTTGGGAAAAATTCCAGAAAAAACCATCAAAGGATTCAATGAATGGAAGTTGTCCTATCTTCGCGAACGAATCATCAATTCTTACAATCCCATCTTACTCTCTGAACCCAATATTAAAAATGATCCATTAGGACTTCGTGATATACAACATATGTATTGGATCGAAAAAACAAATCCTTTGGCCGATTCTGCTGATGGTGGTATTTTTGATTTTTATTTGATAGGAGATAGTTTAACTCTTTTGTCTGCCTATGATTTTTTGCTTTTGACAAGGTCTGCTCTTCATATCATTAGTGGTCGCAAAAATGACAGGTTGGATTTGGGGTTACAAGCAGAAGTGGCAGAGTTTTTAGGTTTTGGTCCCAAAAACGAAATCAAAACGCTCGAATCCTTTATGAGCCAATTTTACAAAGCCCAAAAGGAATTGTACTTTTATATTGGAACTTATTTGGATGAAAAAACCAATCGAAAAAACAAACGCATCCAGAAAGAACTTTCGAACCCAGATAGTTTGTACGATGATATCATTCAATTCTTCGCAGAATCTCAACTAAACGAAGAGGAACCTTCCCGCATCGATTTAAACGAAATACGATTCGCATCACACTTCTTAGATGATGATTTCAAAAACCAAAAGTCGGTTTTGGATACTTTTCTCTCGATGTTACGCCAAAAAAAAAGAATTGGGCATACACTCACACTCATGCACGAGTGTAATATTTTAGGAAAACTCATCCCTGAATTTGGAGCTTGTACAAACTTTCCTCTTTTTAGTTACCACCACCAATATACGGTAGACGAACATACCCTTCTCATCTTAAGGGAACTGGATGTTCTCATTGCTGACTTATGGGAAGATAGGCAAGTCCAAGATGTATTCAATGTTTGTGAAAAAATAGAAATTTTGGCTCTCGCGATTCTCATCCATGATGCCGGAAAGGTAAAAGAAGGCGATCATAGCCAGTACGGTGCGGAACTTGCTCTCATCATAGCGGAACGGTTTCGATTGTCCGAAGAAGATACAGAACTTTTACGGTTCCTTGTGGCCGAACATATTGTGATGTCAGAGTTATCTTCCAAAAGAGATATTTATGACCCCAAATTGATTTCTTCCTTTGCCAAACAATTTTCTAACGAAAACACCTTACGATTGTTATACATTCTAACAATTATCGATACAAAGTCGGTGGGACAAGGAATCCTAACCAATTGGAAAAAAGAAATTTTGCACTTTCTATTCACTTCCACTTTGGCTTATCTACAAAAGAAAGGAAATCTGGCCGATACCCAAGAACGGATCGAATCCACTCTCGAAACCTATTTGGTCGAAAAAGAAGGACTTACTGCCGAACAATCCGAACATATTGTTGAGTTTGGAATGAAAATACGACCTTCTTCCTACTTAAATTACAATACTCCGAGACGAGTGTACCAACATTTTATACTGCTCTATGAATGGAAAACCTCAGGGCTTCCGTTTCGAATGATCACAGAACGAGAACCTGCTTTTGTGACACTCTCTATCTTTGCACAAGCCGACAAACAAATGTTACTTTATCTATCGGGCACTATTTCCTCTTTGGGACTTAATTTGGTAGGTTTACGTTTATTTAGAACCGAAGAAGACCAACTCATTTTACAAGCGCAAATCACCGATGAATATGGAAGTGGTGAGATCGCAGAACAACAAATTTTGGATATTGAATCTACACTTGCCGAATGTATCGAAGGAAAAACCAATATCGAAGATTTGGCCTCTACTACGAATATTTGGAAAACATTACCACAAATTCCGGATGGGATGGTAGAAGAGTTGGTAAAATTTGCCAACGACCTTTCCGAATCTTATTCTGTTTTAGAAGTCCGAGTTCCCGATTCCATTGGACTTGTGTATCGAATCTTAAAAACATTACTCGACTTCGAACTTGAAGTGATATTTGTTAGGATCTCAACCAGTGCGGATTTTGCTTATGACTCATTTCATATCCAAACAAACAATGGTAAAAAAATTGAAGATACGGGACTACTACTGGCAATCAAAGAAAAAATCCTCTCGGTTGCCCGTGTGAAAGAAAACCAAGGAATCATGGAGATTAATTTTTAATATGGCATGGTGGAAAGAAGCAGTTATCTATCAAATCTACCCACGTAGTTTTCAAGATTCTAATGGAGATGGGATTGGCGATTTAGAAGGGATCATCGAAAGATTGGATTACCTTGCCGGCTCCAAAGATTCCCTCGGGATTGATGCGATTTGGTTATCCCCAGTATATCCTTCGCCCATGTTTGATTTTGGTTATGATATTTCTGACTACGAAGAAATTGATCCTGTTTATGGCGATACAGAAACCTTCAAACGGTTGTTAAAGGAAGCCCACAAACGCGGAATCCGAATCATTATGGATTTAGTGGTTAATCATACTTCTCACCTCCATCCTTGGTTTATCGAATCCAGATCCTCAGTCAATAGTCCCAAAAGAGATTGGTATATTTGGAAAGAACCAAGCCATAACGGACCACCTAACAACTGGCTTGGTGCCTTTGGTGGATCAGGTTGGGAATATGACAAAAGAACTGGTGAATACTACTTCCATTCCTTCCTGAAAGAACAACCAGACCTAAATTGGCGTAATCCCGATGTCGAAGATGCCATCTTTAAAATGATGAAGTATTGGTTGGATATGGGAGTGGACGGATTTCGATTGGATGTCGTCAACTTATACGTAAAAGATGAATTCCTCCGAAACAATGCCTCTTACTTTATGAAGGGGCCACGCCCTTACGATAAACAAGTCCATGCGTATGATCGTGATCGTCCCGAAATGCATGGGATTTTACGCCGTATGCGTAAACTTCTCGATTCCTACTCCGATAAACGTATGTTTGTTGGTGAAATCATGCAAGACTTCCCTGGAAATGTCCTTCTTCCTGCGACCTACTGCGGCCGAAACGACGAACTTCACCTTGCTTTCAATTTTATGTTTCTTTTCTCTCCTTGGAAGGCAGAACGATTCTTTCAAATTGTAAAAGATTTTGAATCCGCTCTCGGCGAAGACAATTGGCCGAACTACACACTCTCCAATCATGACTTTCCTCGCCACATCACACGGTATGAAAAAGGGGCTGATACAAAGGCTCGTGCACAGCTTGCCGCCTGTATGATGTTAACCCTTCGTGGAACCCCTTTCCTTTACTACGGCGAAGAGATTGGTATGAAGCGCCAAAAAGTTCCTTACAAAAAAATCCAAGACCCTGTAGGAAAAAGATATTGGCCCTTCCATCCTGGCCGCGATCCCGAACGAATTCCTATGCCTTGGAATGGATCAGAAACCACGGGTTTCACTACAGGAAAAGCTTGGCTTCCTTTATACGAAGAAGCTAATACCATAAATGTGGAATCTCAGAAAGCAGATCCGAATTCCTTATTTTTCACTTATAAAAAACTAATCCAACTCAGGAAGGATCGAAAATCACTCCGAAAGGGTAAGTTGAAAATAATGATTAGCGTCGATAAACAAGCCCTATACTATCGCAGAAGAGACGGGAAAGAAGAGACTTATATATTCTTAAACTTTTCTTCCAAGCCAGTAAAGGTTTCTTATCCACGAAAATGGATTCTCGATGAAATTTTATTCAGCACAGCGAACAGAACGTCATCGTTTGATTTAGAAAAGGAATTGGACTACGGCGGTTTGGTTTTGTTACCGAACGAAGCTGTTATTTTTGCAAAATAAAAAAATTTTATAAAACGATAAGATCAAACATTCGTTATTATAAAATTTAAGTTAGATTTAGAATTATTTTAAACGATTGACAATTCTCTTTTCAGGAATTCGCTGGCAGTAGATGGTTCAGGTAATGACAAAGACTATCGCAAGTAGGATCGCAATCATGCTATTCTCACTTGTATTCATCAGTACAAACACTGAAGGATACCCTGCGAGTTTTAGCAGTAATGTTAAAACAAAATCTTACAACACATCTAGTTTGTACGATTTAAATGCCTTCGTTAGCAATATCTCCGAACCTGGAGAAGAAGAGGCAAAGTTAGATTCGCTACATCAGAATCACATCCACTCTTCTCTATCTTCGTACATTCCCTTACAAATTGAAATTTCATCTGAATATTTAACTTTCCATCTTCTAGAACCTATTTCTAACGATACCTTAGAAAGACAGAAAGATCGCGCTCCCCCCACAAATTCCATCTAACATCTATTCGCTTTAGCGGCGCATACTTATGACGCCTAACGATCTTAGATTACAACCTTTTGTTTCAACATTCGATGGAACAAAGTGAGGATACCATGGAATTTTCTTTAGAACATAAAAACTCATCTTTTCGTAAATTTTCTATACTTAGCATTAGTATATTCTTATTAAATTCAATTCTAGTGAACTGTCATTCTGGCAATCACGAAGAAAAAAATTCGCTAATGGCTGCTTACCCTTGGAAACAAGATGTAACGATTGAAAAAAGTTATGTGGCGCAAGTAAAGGCCATCCAACGGATTGAAATCAGAGCATTCGAAAAAGGTTATTTAACTAACATTTTTATGGATGAAGGGAAAGTAGTTAAAAAAGGACAAAAATTATTCCAAGTAATGCCTATGCTTGTCAATGCTCAATTTGAAAAAGCAAAAGCCGAATATGAATCAACTTCGATAGAATACGAAAACACAGAGAAACTATTTAAAGAAAATGTAGTTTCACAAACAGAATTATCATTAATCAAAGCTAGGCTGAAAAAAAATAAAGCCACAATGGATTTGGCTCAAATTCATCTTAACTTAGCTACGGTGACTGCGCCGTTTACAGGAATTACCGATCGATTCCAAGTTCGATTGGGAAGTTTGGTAGAAGAAGGAACACTTCTAACAACAATCTCTGATATTTCCAAACTCTGGGTATACTTCAATGTTTCTGAAAAAGATTATCTAAACTTTTCCAGTGAAAAGAAATCGGAAGACAAACCATTAAAAGTGAAATTCTTGATGGCGAACAATCAATTCTTTAAACAAGAAGGAATCGCTGATACAATCGAAGGTGAATTTGACAGCGAAACAGGAACGATACCATTTCGAGCAACATTTTCAAACCCAAATAGACTTTTGCGCCACGGAGAAACGGGTAATGTTGTTGTTCATGAAAATCTAAAAGATGCTTTGATCATTCCGCAAAAGGCAACCTTCGAAGTTTTAGATAAACACTACGTTTATGTAGTCAATCTTAAAGGTAAAATCAAAGCCACTGAGATCAAAATAGCTAATGAAATTCCACATCTATTTGTTGTAGAGTCTGGTATTTCGGAGAATGATATTATTCTTTTGGAAGGGCTTGGAAAAGTTCACGATGATGACTCTATAAAATATAAAGTTGAGTCTCTTGATAACATACTGAAAAGTTTTGACTTAGCTGCTCATTAGGAGATCAATTTATGTTTACTAAATTTCTCCAAAGACCCGTTCTTTCGATCGTTTTGTCGGTACTTGTTGTTTTTGTTGGATTGATTTCTATCAAAAACATTCCCGTATCACAATTTCCTGAAATTGCTCCACCAAGGGTAACCATTACTTTATCCTTTCCTGGTGCGAGTGCTCAAGTATTAGTACAATCAACGATCACCACTCTGGAACAAGCGATCAATGGTGTTGCTGGTATGCGATACATGATTTCATCCTCTACAAGTTCTGGTGATGCCATCATACAAGTATTGTTTGAACCAGGAACCAATCCAAACGATGCCTTAGTGCAAGTAAAAACTAGGGTGGATCAGATGATGTATCGTGTTCCTGAACTTGTACGTTTGGAAGGGATTTTTGTACAACCCGTACAACCCAGTATGTTGTTGTATGTGAATTTATATAGCAAAGATCCAAATGCAAGTGAGAAGTTTCTTTATAATTATGCAACTGTCTTCTTACTACCGGAATTAAAACGAATCCATGGAATTGGTCAGGCTAAGATATTAGGAACAAGACAATATGCTATGCGTATTTGGTTAAATCCAGATCGAATGCGTGCATACAATGTAACCACTTCCGAAGTGATGAAAGCAATCGAAAACCAAAGTATCATTGCAAGGCCTGGCCGGCTAGGTCAAAGTTCTGGTAAACAAGCCCAATCACTGGAATATACACTGACTTATGAAGGTTGGTACAACGAACCGCAACAATATGAGAACATTATCATTAGGGCAAAAAATGGTGGAGAAGTTTTATACTTAAAAGATATTTCTAAAGTAGAACTAGATAGCGAGTTTTATAATATTTACTCCGATGTGGATGGCCATCCCGCCGCAGCCATCATGTTCAAACAAACAGAAGGTAGTAACGCAAAAGAGGTAATTGAAGATATCAAATCAAAGTTGGAAGAACTGAAAAAAACATTTCCTCCACAAATGGATTATAAACTCAGTTATGATGTTTCTAACTTTATCGATGCCGCCATTGAAAAAGTAATCCATACTCTTGTCGAAGCCTTCGTGCTTGTAGCCATTGTAGTGTTTATCTTCCTCGGAGATTGGCGCTCCACCCTCATTCCCATCATAGCCGTTCCCGTCTCCTTAATTGGTGCCTTTTCTTTTATGATGGCCCTCGGTCTCACCATTAACTTAATTACACTTTTTGCCATGGTACTCGCCATCGGTATTGTTGTGGATGATGCCATCGTTGTTGTGGAAGCAGTGCATGCAAAAATGGCCGACGAAGACTTAGGTGTTTATGAATCGGTAAAAAGTGTTTTAGGAGAAATCAGTGGTGCAGTCATTGCCATCACACTTCTCATGACAGCGGTGTTTGTTCCTGTGACTTTTTTACCAGGACCGGTCGGAGTATTCTATCGACAGTTTGCGATCACAATGGCAACTTCTATTGTTTTGTCAGGATTTGTAGCCTTAACACTCACTCCTGTGTTAACAGCTATGATTCTGAGACCGCATTCTCACGATAAAAAAACTCACAACCCAATTGATATTTTTTTAAACAAATTCAATTTCTATTTTGATATAGTCACAGAAAAATACGTGAACTTAATGCATCGTTTTTCTGGATCGAAAGTGTTTATCGTTTCAATCCTACTTAGTTTCACTGTTGGATTTCTGATACTCACTCAATTGGTTCCTGCCGGATTTGTTCCCGGGGAAGACCAAGGTATGATTTACGCAGTCATACAAACTCCTCCTGGATCTACGATTGAAAAAACAAATGATGTCGCACGCAAACTCCAAGAGGTCGCATTAAAAATTGAAGGTGTGGACTCGGTGGCTTCACTTGCTGGTTACGAAATTTTAACCGAAGGTGAAGGTTCCAATGCAGGAACCTGTCTCATCAGTTTAAAAGATTGGTCTGACAGAAAAAATTCAGTTCATGATGTGATGGAAGAACTCGAACACAACACAAAAAACTTTGGTGCCATCATTGAGTTTTTTGAACCTCCCGCAGTTCCCGGATTTGGGGCAGCGGGTGGAGTTATGTTTCGTTTGTTAGATAAAACAAATAGCGGGGATTATACGGCCTTCGATAAAGTTCACGAAGAGTTTATGGGCGAACTTAGAAAAAGAGAAGAGTTAACTGGACTGTTCTCCTTTTACTCTGCAAAATTCCCGCAACTCGAAGTTAAACTGGATCGAAAACTGGCGATGCAAAAAGGCGTCAACATCGGGGAAGCCATGGATAATTTGGATATCCTTGTTGGTAGTACTTATGAACAAGGATTCATTCGCTTTAATCAGTTTTTTAAAGTCTATGTCCAATCACTTCCTGAATTCCGAAGGTTACCATCTGATATTTTGAATTTATTCACTCCCAATGACAAAGGGGAGATGGTTCCTTATTCCGCATTTTTGTCTCTCGAACAAAAACAAGGTGCCAATGAAATTACAAGGTACAATGCTTATACATCCTCAGTAATCAATGTTTTACCAAACAAAGGTTATACGACTGGTGATGCCATCCAAGCAATACGCAAAGCATCCGTAAATTTACCTTCAGGATTTGAAGTGGGTTGGGAAGGACTCTCCTATGATGAAGCCGCACGTGGAAATGAAGCGATCTTTATTTTTTTAGCGGTGATTGTCTTTGTTTATCTCGTTCTTTCCGCTCAATATGAAAGTTTCATCATTCCTTTTTCCGTGATTCTATCACTCCCACCAGGAATTTTTGGAACCTTCTTCTTATTGAAATTGTTAGGTCTTGCTAACGATATCTACGCCCAAATCGGGATGATTATGTTAATCGGTCTTCTTGGTAAGAACGCAGTATTAATCGTTGAATTTGCACGGCAAAGACAAGAAGCAGGTTTGAGCGTGTTTGAAGCTGCCATCGAAGGGGCAAAGGCGAGATTTCGACCCATTCTTATGACATCGTTTGCCTTTGTTGCTGGTTTATTACCTCTTGTTTTTGCAACAGGTCCCGGAGCCATTGCCAATCATACCATCGGTGCTTGTGCGTTAGGCGGAATGTTGTTCGGAACCATCTTTGGTGTCATCATCGTCCCAGGATTATACATCATCTTTGCAAACATCGCAAAAGGTAAAACTTTAATCTACAAAGAAGATCTTATGCCACTCACAGAATCACCCGAGAGTTACATTTTCTCGGAAGTAGAAAGAAAAAAAATGAAACGAGGAAAGAAGTAACATGAAACGAATCATCATCACCTCAATATTATTATTCACATTTTCTTGTATTCCTGCTCTTTTAGAGAGAGATAAAGAAGATCTAAAACTTCCCGATGAATTTTTAAATTGGGAAAGTTCAGAAAAATCAGAAAAGTTAGCAAATCAGATTTGGAAAGAATTTTTCAAAGAATCACAATTAGTGGAACTGATTGATGTTGCCATTGAAAATAACCAGGAACTTGCCATCTTAGAACAAGAAATTAATATTTCTAACAATGAGGTGTTTGCAAGACAAGGGGAATACCTTCCTAAATTATCCCTCCAAGCTGATGGTGGGAGTGAACAAAAAGAAAGATTTAGTACACCAAATGCAAATTCGCCTACTCTCTTTGCCCATGGTGGGCTCGTGATGAGTTGGGAAATTGATATTTGGAAAAAATTAAGAAACGCAACTAAGTCAGCTTACCTTCGTTATTTGGCAGGTATCGAAGGAAAACGATATGTAGTCACTAACCTAGTTGCAGAAATTACAGATACCTATTTTGAACTGATTGCTCTCGACAACCAACTCACTTTGGTAGAGAACTACATTGAGGTACTAACCAAGGTCAAAGAAATCGTTGTCCTCCAAAGAGAAGCGGGGCGAACTACATCACTCGCCGTAAAACGTTTTGAAGCAGAGGTTGCTAAAAATTTAGCACGAAAGTATGATATCGTACAACGCATTGCCATCACAGAAAACCGTTTGAACTTTTTACTGGGAAGGTTTCCTGAAAAGATCACAAGGAAATCAGGAGAGTTTTTAGACATCACGTTACCAGAAATTCAAAAATCTGTTCCCATTGATCTTTTGGAAAATCGACCAGACATCAAACAAGCAACGTTGATTTTGGAATCGAGAAAACTAGATGTTGAAGTTGCCAGAGCCAAATTTTATCCATCACTTATGATTGATGGAAACATTGGATATGAAGCCTTTAATTCTAAACATTTTAAAGGAACACCAGTATCGTTAGCTTATGGTTTGGGTGGAGGAATCATTGCTCCACTCATCAACAGAAAAGCCATTGAAGCAAACTATGCAACGGCAAACAATATGCAAATCCAAGCTTTATACAACTATGAAGTTTCTCTCCTCAAAGCATTCACAGAAGTCACGAACCAAATTGTAAAGATAAACAATCTAAACCAAAAATTCGATGCAAAAACCAAACAAGTATTAAACTTAAAAGAGTCCGTAGAAATTTCCAACATTCTATTTAAAGCCGGCCGTATCGATTACATTGATGTTTTATTCACACAACGCGACTTCTTAGAAGCTCAGATCGAAGTGTATGAATTAAAATATAGTTTACTAGAATCTAACGTCGGTTTGTATAAAGCACTTGGTGGCGGTTGGCGAGGGCAAAAAGAACCAGAAGGCGAAAGAAAAACGAGTCACTTCTAAATTTTATATTTTTTCTAAAGACATTCGATTTTCATTCATTCCATGGGGCGCCTCGAATCCATCGAGGTATCTCACCTTGATATAATAACGACCCCTATCAAAATGAATTGTTTACGGAAAGGATTTCCGCTTCGATCGGTGGCGCGGGGATTGGAATGATTCTGGTAGGTAAATGTTAGGCTTTCAAAACCAATGCCATCATTCCGTTGGCTTTTGATCTACTTTCACTTCAAACTTTAGCAAGCGTCCCACCTCTTCCGGTAAGGATACAATCTTCTTTGTCACATGACTTACAGTTATATAAGTAAGCATTCCCGAACAAATTTTTTTACCCCCACAAATCATCTGAAATGACCAATAGATCTTAGAAGACTTATAACTGGGACTTAAAGCGATTTCTAACAGATCGTCAAACTTAGCACCATTACGATAATCAATTAGCGACTGCACCACATGAAAATCCAATTGGTATCGCTCAATGAATTCAGAATAAGAAATTCCTTTTGCGCGAAAGTATTCAGTAATGGCTACATCCAAATAGTTAAGATAATTTGCGTTAAACACGATCCCTTGGGAATCCACTTCCGAATATCGAACACGGAACGAATGCTGGAAAGTACCTTCCTTTGATTTCATGCTCTAGATTTTCCTCTTTGCCAATAACATTCTGCCGAAGGAATCAAATCCTTTTTAATTCCTAATAAAATTCAGTTTTTCTTTTATGATACAACAAGGCTTTGTTCAGACAAGTGATGAGTTTGGTTTTAGAAAGTTTTTGGTTCGCTTTCAAATACAAAGCTCTTTTTCCATCACAGTTCCATTCAGGAAATTCCATCGCGATTTCTTTGGCTATGGTAGTTTTACAATTAAAGTAGAGAGCAAATTCGGAATCGTCTACCTTCCCAATGCGAATGGTGGAACCTGATTTGGTTTTTGGTGTTAAAAAACTCGGTTGGCCCCATTTCATACATTCTTCGATCTCACCAATCAAATCATTCGACTCGGCAATTTCATAAATCCAATTGCGGATCTCCATCACCTTATCTAACATTACAGGCGTTAAATCAAAATAATAAGAAGTTAGAGATTCTAAAGGAATGGGATATTTTTGTTTGGATTTTGCGGTAGGTTTCATCGGAGGTAACGTTTGTTTAATCTATGTTGGATGGCCTTCCCATTCAAGATTTCTTTCCTTCAAACCTTTGGTCTTTATTTCTTGTGGAACCTTCCAGTCCCTTACTCTTGTCTGAAATCAAAACCCGGCAGGAAATCCTAATATTGAAAGATAGGACCTATTTTGGGATCCACGTTTTTGAATCGAACCTTATCACCAATTTTGACTGATTCAAAGTTTGTCACACCTTCGACTACAGTAGTTAGTTTCACATGTTCTTCTGTTTGGACAATCGCAAGAACATAAGGCGCACGGTCGGCCATGTGTCCAAATCCAACATAAACAACCGTAAAAGAATGGATGATTCCGTTCTGTTTTAGGTCTACCGTTTCTATGGATTCACTTCCGCAAGAAGGGCAAACATCTACAAGTTCCGCCACTTTAAAGTTACATTTTTTGCAGTGGGTTCCAGGTAGAGTCTCGGTTAGGTTCATAGGACATTACTCGGTTTTTTAGGAAATAAACGCAATACGTAAATATCCCTAACTAGAGTAAAATCGCTGTTTGTGGGTGAGGTGGTAATAAACGACGCACGTTTAAATCCCTCGTACCGAGAAATCTAAACGTGCTTGTTAGAAAATTTTGAAATCTAGGTCTATTTCAATCTTTCGATGATGGTCGCAATTCCCATTCCGCCACCGATACAAAGAGTGATGAGTCCGTAACGAAGGTCTCTTCTTTCCAACTCATCTAGAACGGTTCCAGTTAGAATGGCTCCCGTTGCTCCGAGTGGATGTCCAAGGGCAATCGATCCCCCGTTTACATTGATTTTGGATTCATCAATTCCGAGTGTTTTCTTTACATATAACACAACAGAGGCGAATGCTTCGTTGATTTCCCAAAGGTCAATGTCCTTAACAGTAAGTCCGGCTTGTTTCAAAGCTTTTTGAGAAGCAGAAACAGGACCTGTTAACATGATCGTTGGATCTTCACCAGTTGCCACTGTTGCAAGAATTCTTGCACGTGGCTTCAAACCGTATTTTTTCAAACCATCATCATTGGTAACAAGGATTGCAGCCGCACCATCCACGATTCCAGAGGAATTTCCGAGTGTATGGATGTGGTTGATTTTTGTTACTTCTGGATAAGAACGTAATGCAATCGCATCCAATTCTTTTTCACCGATAGTTTTGAATACAGGACCAAGACCAGAAAGGAATGCATAATCAGATTCCAAACGTGGGTTCTCTTCTTCAGTCACAACAGTTCCATCATCCAAAGTAATTGGGATCACAGATTTTTTAAAGTATCCGTTTTGAATGGCAGCGTGAGCTTTTAGTTGTGAAGATTCTGCAAAACGATCTGCTTCTTCACGAGAAATATCATACTTAGTTGCGATTAAGTCAGCAGAGATTCCTTGTGGAACGAGATTGTAATGAGCAGCAATTTTATCGTTACCAACGTTAAAATCGCGACCAATCATATCATCACCCATTTTCACACGGCTCATGGATTCAACTCCACCACCAACTCCAAGTTCCATCGCTCCCGATCCAACATGGTTTGCCACGTTGTTGAGTGCTTGTAATCCAGATCCGCAAAAACGGTTCACAGTATAACCTGGAACTTCTTGTGGCCAATGAGCCGCCATTACCGCGTAACGAGCGATACATGCAGCTTGGTCAGCAACCTGGGATACACAACCCATAACAACTTCTTCAACCGTTTTTGGATCGATTCCGGTACGTGATTGGATGGCTTTTAATGTGGCAGCAGCTAATTCTTGTGGGTGGACGGATGCAAGTGTCCCGCGTTTTTTGCCCTTTCCTCTCGGAGTTCGGACAGCATCAATAATATAGGAATTCCCCATGGGTTTACCTCTCTCTGGGTGTTTCTAGGAAAAACGTACAGAGTTCGCTCCACAAGAAAAGTAAAAAAATCATCATTTCGTCATAGTTTTCATGAATTTGTGACGGTAGTGGATTATTTTTGCTCTCATTTGGCAGCTATAGCCCGAAATCATGGAATCCCACTGGTCCGCTTTGCTTTCATTTCGTTCATCGGCAATTCGGATGTACCGAAAATTAGGTTCGATGGCCTCCGAAAATTCCCTTTTGTTCCAATCTACGTAACGCCAAGCACTGAAACTATGGTTCACTCCCACCTTTTCATCGATGGTTCCGAGGAGTTGGAACTTGGATTCACAAGGAGTTCGAAAGAAAATGTAACGATTGAAGAAGTAGAGAATGGTGCGGTGGGGATTGGCGTCGAGAACCGACCGGAAATGCTCTCGCATCTCTTCCACCGTATAAAACAAATCTGGTCCAGAATTGGTACTACGAAAGATCACCGGCGAAAATTCGTTCGGAGTGTAAATCCGTGTGAGGACCCGGATGTATTCTGGGTCATCCAGCCGGTATGGAATTTCATTAAAGGCAAAAGGGAAAGGATCTCTTTCCGTCATATGAATTTCGATGTAACGAGTGTGATCGTATTCCGGGTCATTGATATCCGTTGCCACAATCTTTTTGATATAACGAGAGAGAAACTGGTCTTCGTATAAATCTCGGACTGTGACCGCTCCTTCTTCATAAAGAATGGCACTTCCAAAATCAATAAAACTGGCACCATCTAACCAGCGTCCGATGGAACCATATTCATGGTGTAAAATCCGATTTCGAAAAATGGAACGAAGGATCAAATTGTGATCATACAATCGTTTACGTCCCGATCTTTGTTCCACTACTGTGTTTTTTGTTTTTTTTACTTTGTAATAATGGATATGATTGGCGAGACCAAATCGCAACTTCTCAAAGGCATGATTTTCTAAAACACGTTTCTCATCTTCTTCGTTTTCAATGATGGTGGTCTCTGCAGAAAGTACGGAAAAAAATCCAAATGTTAACATCCAAACAGAAACACAAATTAAGATCTTAGAATATTTCCTTACGAAGCAACCCTTTGCGGATTTCAGTTTAGAAAAAGTATTTGTGGATTTGTGATGCAAAGAAAGTGAATTCACGAAGCTTATATAAACAAGAGATTAAAAACAATACGCGGTTGTGTCATAAAAACAAGAACCCGGTACTTTCCTTTCAGAGATATACCGGGAGATAAGTCAAAAGTAGAATGAATTTAATTCCTTTGGCCGAGAATGGGGCCGCCTGTTTTTTCCATCATCCTTTCTTTGGTTAAAAATAAATCTTCACGGTTGTCGGCCGCCATCTCACCAGTTCCATCCAAATAGATCGCACCTTTTGGACAAGCTTCCTCACAAAGACCACAAAAGATACATCGCAGTAAGTTGATTTCAAACTTCTTTGCATATTTGTCTTCGGGATGGAGGTGTTGGCGTTCCGAAGTGACTTCCGCCGCTTCGATATGAATTGCATTGGCCGGACAAATCCACATACAACAAAAACAGGCCGTACATCGTTCCCGACCTTGTTCATCTCGTTTCATCGAGTGCATCCCGCGAAACCGAGTGGAATACTGGCGTTTTTTATCCGGATATTCGATGGTCACTTGTTTGTTGAACAAAGCTACTTTGAGAAAATGTTTCAGTGTGATCCAAAGGCCTTTGCCTATGGACCAAAAATAGAATTTCTCATACCAAGAAAACTGGTGTTTCTTAGAAACATTGACTACATTAATGGTTCCCAACGGATGCCTCCACTCTTTCAGTCAGTTTTTGAAAGATCGAATCCACAACACCTGCCGAAGATAATAGTCCTTTAATTGCATTCATGGATTGTTCAAAGTTTTGTTTGAGTCCGTTTTTATTGGTAAAACTACCGTTTGCATCTGCAAAAATTTGAATCGGTGCCGCCAAACTAGCGTTCTTTGCTGCATCCGTCAAATTGGTATCAAAAACAATCACCTTGGATGGATCGATTCCTTCTGGAATGGACTCTTTCAAAACAATCACCAAATCAATAGCTCCCGACTTAACGGCGCTGATGATTCCAGAAATTCCCGCTTGTGTGGTGATTCCTAAATCTACGGCACCGCGAGTGTTTGGGTGGTTGTCTTTTGTGAGTAAAAAATCCACTTGTTCGGTTTCTTTGTTTTGGGCCTCAGTCACTCTCGATTCCCATTGGATGGACTTTCCACCGAGCTCCGCCGAGATCTGCGCAAAACCTTTTTTCAAAGTTTCCAATGTTTCGTTGGATTCATGAGCACCACCAAGTACGGCGATGGATTTTGCAGACTTCATTCGATCTACAATTTTAGAAATGACTTCTTTAGAAGTAGAAGGAGTTCCCTGATCCAAATAACTAAGCAAACGATTTTCATTCATCCAATCCAAATCGAATCTGCCTTTGTCACAAAGAAAGAACATACCTTCATCGTAGTTTTCGCGAACCATATAACGATACATTTTATTGTCTCGTACATTCGTTGTTACATTACAACCTGTAGAACAACCATGGCATACAGATTTCTGAGATTTGTACCACCATACGCGAGATTTAAACAATGTTTTATTATTGAGTAGTGCCCCTACAGGACAGATATCCGCCAAAGCACCTTGGTAGTTGTGGTTAATGGGTTCTGATTTAGCAAGACCAATGATGGAATGGTTTCCTCGTTCAAAAAGTCCAAGATTGGATTCACCAACCTTCTCTTCTTCAAAACGCACACAACGATAACAAACAATACAACGATTATGATTGATGATGAGATTGGATCCAATCTCTTCTTGTGGAATATTTCTTTTATCGAATTCAAATCGAGAATGACCAGAACCCGAACCAAATGCGTTGTCTTGCAAACGACATTCCCCAGCTTTATCACAAACAGGACAGTCTAACGGGTGATTAGCGAGAAGAAATTCCATAGTACCAGCACGAGCTTCTTTCACTCGATCTGATTTCGTAATGATTCCCATTCCTTCCTTTACAGGAGTGTTACAAGCAGCTTGTAAACGAGGAACACCCTCAATTTCAATGAGACACATGCGGCACATACCGACTATGCTTAGCGCTGGGTGGTAGCAGAAGTAAGGGATTTCGACTCCAACTTCTTTTGTGGCGTCGATGAGGTTTTTCTTTTCGTCGACTTCGAATTCGACTCCGTCTATCTTTATCTTAACCAAAGAACAGGCCCCCTACGTTTGATTAGACCCTATCATTGGTTTTTGTCAAACCTTCATTTTGAAATTATATTTACCTCGGAAAGATAGGTAAAGGGTTGTAAATTCACTACATTGTCATTGAAGAATTCCGAATCCAAAAAGAAGGAACTCGCTCTAATATTGGTATGTTTTAGAATCTTTGCAGTCAAATCATCCAAGATATTCAAGGCTCGGACTTCGTAAAAGAAGGTCTTATCGAGATTGATTCTCAAATTGGTGAAAGTTCCGCGCCCTGCGAGAGATAACATGAACCGATCATAGATCTCCTCTAAGGATTTTTTACCCGGACAACCTTTGATCTCCAATAACATTTGAGAAATGGAAAGTTCGGAGACATTGATCACTAATGGAAATTCCTTTTTATCAATGATGTTTTCCGGTTTTAGTTGCAGCACCTGTGCAATTTTTTCGAGAAGTGCTTGGTTGGCGATGGGTTTCAAAAGATAGGCCGTAACATGGCTAAAGGCAGCGCGTCGCACTTGGTCTTTTTCACCAACCGCAGTCAACATGATGACAGGAGTCATCTTTAACATTTCCTTTCCTTTTTCCAAAAAACTAATCCCGTCCAAATAGGGCATATTCACATCACTAATGACTAAATCATAACTATTGTTTCTGACTTTAGTAAGACCAGACATTCCATCGACTACATGAGTGACATCAAAGTTGTACCTTTCTAAGGTATGTAACAACAGTTTTGCTGTGCTTTCATCATCTTCGAGGAGGAGAATTTTATAAACTTTAGGTCGATTCATGTTGTTTTAGAATTCCTTTATTGTTCTGGTATAGAATCTAAATTCGCATATTTCATAAACCATTTTGGTTGTAATGCTCTTTGGTAAAGGTAAGCATCTACAAGCACTAAATTGACCACAGCTTCCACAATCGGAACAGCTCTTGGCAAAACACAAGGATCATGACGACCTTTTGCTTTCAGAATGGTTTCTTCGTTTTTATCGTTAATGGTTCTTTGTTCTTTTTTAATCGTTGAAGTTGGTTTAAAAGCAGCACGAATTACCAAATCCATTCCATTCGAGATTCCACCTTGGATCCCACCGGAATTGTTGGTTCTCGTTTTTACTTTTCCAGTTCCTTCTTCTATATAAAACTCATCGTTGTGTTGACTGCCTGTTTGGCGAGTACCGGAAAATCCAGAACCCACTTCAAACCCTTTACAGGCAGAGATAGACAAAATTGCCTTTGCGAGATCTGCATCTAATTTATCATACACAGGATCTCCAAGACCCGGAGGAAGATTGCGAACCGCAACCTTTACCACTCCACCAACAGAATCCCCTTCATCCCGAAGTTTGCGAATGAGAGTTTCCATTTCATCGTTAGCCGTTTGATTGGGGCATCTTGTGGGAAACCTGTCAACAATATCCCTTGAGATAGGATATTCTAATTCACTAATATTGGAATCGATAGGACCAATCGCATCCACCCAACCAACAGTAGAGATGCCTAACTCACGTTCTAAGATGACCCGGGCAAGACCCGCTGCCGCCACCCGGCCAATGGTTTCTCGAACTGACGACCTGCCACCACCCACATGGGCTCGGTGGCCGTATTTTTCTGAATAAGTATAATCTGCATGAGAAGGACGAAAGACATGAGCCATCTCATCGTAGTCACTTCCAATGGTGTTTTGGTTGTTCACTTTCATGAGGATGGGGCTACCGGTAGTTTTTCCTTCAAAGACTCCAGATTCGACCACCATTCGGTCTTTTTCATCCCGTGGAGTTGTCAGATCATTTTGGCCAGGTCTACGCCGTGTTAAATCTTTTTGGATTTCTTCTTCTGGAAATGGAAGTCCGGCAGGAACTCCATCCACAACAACGCCAACGGAAGTTCCGTGGGACTCACCAAATGTCGATACTCTAAAAATTTTTCCCCAACTTGAAGGCATATACGGACAATGAAAATGGAGATTGCATTCTCTCCAATAAAGTTTTTCATGAACTTGGAATGCACATTCTCTTTGAAGGTCCAAAATACAAGGCTCTCGCCATCGCATTTGGATCTCATCTTCTGGTGTTATTTGCTCTATTTGGCTATAACCTTCAAAGTGACATAGATTCGCCTTTGATTCATCTAAAAGAAGGGGGAGCTGCTTCGACGATTCGTTTGCAATTTTCTTCCGGAATGGGAAAACCCTCCCCGTCTTCCTCCGCAAATCCTATGCCTGATGATGGAACTAAAACTGTGGAGAAAGAAATCTCCGAATTCCAGAATTGCCTAAGTTATCCTCCTCTCGCTTTGGAACAAAAATTAGAGGATGTTTGTGTTTATAAACTTTCCGTAAGAGAAGATGGTACTCTAGAAAAAATTGCAGTGGTCACCGCGTGTAGGTATGCGGTCTTTGATTTACAGGTGCGTCGGCAACTCGCCGATTGGCAGTTCCAATATTCCAAAGGTAAAGAATTTGTTCTACCCATTAGGTTCCGTTTAGATGTCCGAGACTAATCCCCCCATAGAAGAAAGTGCTTGGTACATCGTATATACCAAACCCAGGGCCGAAAAAAAGCTAAGTGAACTTCTAAAAAAATATCATTTGGAGAACTATCTCCCCATCCGTAAAGAACGCAAAAAATGGACCGACCGATTCAAGTGGATCCATACTCCCATCCTTCCGTCTTATATTTTTGTAAAAATTGTCTTTTGGAGCGATAAAAATAAAGTCCTCCAATTACCGGGTTCCCACCACTTTGTATTTCACAAGGGTCAACCGGCAACCGTGACCCAAGAAGAATTAGACCAATTAGAAGAAGGCCTACTAAAATATGCTGATAGCTTACAAGTGAGTCCAGAATCAGTTTTAGAAAAAGGCAAAATGGTCCGCATTATTAGTGGCCCAATGATGGGAAAAACTTTGGAAATTATAAAAGTTAAAAATAAAACCTTAGTAGTACTAAGGATTCCAGGAATTGACGCTGCGGTTACATACGAAATCAAAGTGAATGATTTGGCCTGGGAGGAATTACTCACATGAAAGAAAAAGATACTATATCCATCGTTAAACAAGCACTAGATGATGAAATTTCATCTCTTGTCCATTTCCGTGATCATCTCGATCCATCTGTAAAAGATTGTATCGATTTGATTTTAAAATCTTCAGGAAAAGTGATTGTTACAGGTGTTGGTAAGTCAGGTGACATTGCCAAAAAAATTTCCCATACACTTTCTTCTACGGGAACTTCTGCTTATTTTTTACACCCTACTGATGCGTCTCATGGAGACTCCGGAATTGTAGGACCTGATGATGTGGTTCTTGCGATTGGAAAAAGTGGGGAATCCGAGGAACTCAATTACATTCTGCCAACACTTCGCAAAATTGGAGCCAAAATTGTTGGAATCACTGCTAACGCCAAATCCAAATTAGCATCACTTTCCGATGTAGTCATCATCACTCCGGTATTAAAAGAAGCCTGTCCTTTGGATTTAGCTCCTACTTCGAGTACAACCATTGCCCTGGTTCTTGGGGATGCCATCGCTGTGGCACTTATGGAACTAAAAAACTTTCAGGCCAATGACTTTGCCTTATACCATCCAGCAGGACGATTGGGAAAACGCCTTTCTCTATATTTATCGGATGTTATGCGAAAAGGTGAAAGAAATGCTTCGATTTCCGTGGATGCTAATCTCGAAACCATCTTAAAAGAAATCACAGAAAAAGGAATTGGTGCCACTGGTGTTGTGGATTCAGAATCCAAACTCATTGGTCTCATCACAGACTACGATATCCGTAAGTATCTCACTAAAAATACGCTTCTACCTACAGTGACTGCGAAAGATATGATGAATGCAAATCCAAGCAGTTTCCGACCAGAAGAGAAAGCATACGATGTTTTGATCAAAATGGAAGGCCGAGAACGTCCGATTTCTGTTGCTCCCGTTGTGGATGAAAAAGGCCAATTTGTGGGAATGATCTCCCTTCACGATTTATTACAAAGAGGACTATAAACATTATGCCAGAATCCTATAAAATCATAGCTTCTGTTGGTGAGGATGAACTTCGCCATTTACAAAAAAAAGATGTAAAGGAAGTCGATGTGATCGAAGTCCGATTGGATCTTTTTTCTAGAAACTACATCCAAAAAGAAATGAAAAAGAAACTAAAAGCACTTGGCCTTCCTGTGCTTTTTACTTATCGAAGGGCAGAAGACAGTAGCGTTCGTTCTTATGTAAAACTTTTCCATGAAGATGTAGAAGGAATTTTAAAAGATTTTAATGACAATGCCAACTATCTAGACATCGAATTGAATCGTGAAGATACTATCTTTCGCAATTACGAAACTCTCAACTATCGGATTATATATTCTTACCATTCTTTCAAAAAATCGATTCTTGCGAATGAAATGACGAATTACATCAATAAAGCAAAACCGGTGAAAAAGAAAAATCCAATCTTCAAATTTGCGATTACACCGGAAGACATTGAAGAAACGGCAGATTTTTTGAATGATATCAAACTTTTATCCAAATCAAATACAATGATTGGAATTTGTATGGGGGAACTCGGAATTCTTTCGCGAGTGTTTGGAGATAAATTCCATTCTTCTTTCACCTATATGACATTAGGTGAACCGAAAGCTCCAGGTCAAATTTCCGTCGATACCTTCAAAAAACTAAGAGCCGATTTGTTTAAAAGTCCAACCTCAGGCAAAGACTCAAAAGAAGATTAGCTGATTTTATTATTGGTTTTGGGCACTCACAGTGCCCGCTTTCGTTTGGATAAATTCACGGAAACTACTATCCTTCCAAACTTCTTTAAAATCCTTCTCTAAGTTTTCCGCAGTCCAATACTCTGGTTTCAAATCTGCAGCTAATTTAAATTGTTCTTTGGTTTTGGAAATGTCCCCTTTTCTGGAATAACATCTGGCTAGCAGATAGTACCCAGACGAGGAACCAGATAATTTTTGTAAAATGGAAATGGCCAAATCCACTTTGCCCGAATAAAAATAATTGCGACCACGATAGAATAGATACTCTCTCGACTCCAGATTCGCAGGAACTTTTTCTAAAACAGAAAAGTAGGTTTCTGCTTTGTCGAAAGCATTGGTTTCTGTATAACGCCTTGCTAACTTAATAAATCCCACTTGGTATTTCTCCGGAGTTTGGGTTAAGTCAGGAAATTTCGAATCGATAAACTCAGAATACTTAGCAAAACTCGTTTCGAATTTTTTGGTTCGTTTGCCCGCTTCAAACATACAGACAAACCGAAACATATGAGATTCCACTTGGTTTGGATTGAGTGATAAGGCTTTGTCGGCCGAAGTAATACAATTCTCCCAATCCGATTTCTGTTCGTACAACCTTGCCAAAGCCAAAAGTGGAGGGTCTTTTGGTAATTGTTTGTAAGCTTGTTGGAAGGAAGTTTCTGCTTTGTCTATTTCGGCTAACTTTTGAAAGGCGATACCTTCATTCAGATAAACATAGTATAAAAATACATTTGTGTCTTTGGAAAAAGGATTTTTCTTTGCTCGTTCGAAGGATTCAATCGCTGATTTAGGATCATCCTGTCTGAGTTTAACAATTCCCAGTTTATAATGGTATCTAGAACGTGATGGATTTTTTTCGATTAGGTTCTTTAGATTCGTTTCTGCTAAATCATATTTTTTTTCTTCAAACAAAGCCAAAACATAATCCCAACGTACATCTTCCAAGTGAGGTTGGTTCGCCAAAACTTGTTCATAATACTCACTTGGTTTTGTACCTTCAGAGGATTCGGAAACTTCTTCTTGTTTTTTGGACGTTTCTTTTTTGACTTCCGATTGTTTTGGTTCTGAAGGTTTCGATTCTACTTTTGTTGGGTGCGAATACGAATGTGTTGAAGACGGATTCCCCTTATTTCCCACAGCGCGGTTGTAGATCTTTTGTACTTCTTCATTTTTGGAATCATATTTCAGATAACGAGAAGCATAGGTCGCAGACAAATTCCAATCTTGGTGGTAATTAAAAAAAAGTGCGAGTTTGAGAAGCACGGTTTTTCTTTGGTCTTTGTCCAAATCCAAATCGGCAGCTCTTCTAAAGTTTTGAATGGATTTAGGATAATCTTTTTTATATTCGTAAATATAACCCAAATACATATATGCCTCACCGTCTTGCGGGTGTGAGTCGGCATGTTTTGTAAATTTCTTAATCGCTTCGCCATAAGCTTTTTTTGAGAAAGCTTTTTTGCCTTCCTTCATCGCATCACTGTCAATGGCGAAGAGTGTAGTGTGAAGGATTACAAAGATAAATACTAAGGAAAGATATTTCCGCACGGGTTCCAAACTAGTAGGAACCCATGGGAATGAAAGGGATTTTTGGAAAAAAGTTAGATCTTCGTTCTTTCTTCTTTTTGCGAAGCCAAATTTCTAGAGGCTCTGAGAACGATACTCATAGTCGTTATTTGTGGGTTCACCGAAAGTCCTGTGGGATATACTGAGGCATCCATGACAAATATGTTTTTATGGCCATAAATTTCCAAATTTAAATCAACAGCACCCTTTTCTGGATCGTTGGCTGACTGAATGGATCCATGTGGATGCGCAGAACCGACGGTTAGGTCGCCCGGTTTTGTACTTTCTTTCAAAATCCAATCAAAGTTATCGTTTCCAGTCACTTTGTAAGGTTCTGTAAACCTTGTGAAAGGAAAGATAAGCTCTTTCGCACCAGCAGCCACGGTCACTTCCGCAAGGGCTTTCAATCCTCGGAGCATGTTCAGACCGTCTGTTGGTGTTAGTTCAAAATAAACCTTTCGTCTACCCAAACTATACTTCACACTCGCATTGGCTTCTCCATCGGCACCATCTCGTACAAGAACGATCCCGGCATTGTATTTGGTGAAGTCTTTCATGACATCAAACTGTTGTTTGCCGTAAAAAGGAACCAGGGAAGAGGCAAGTGTCGGTCTGTAGGGCGCCGCTTCTAACCAATAACCATAACCGGTTCCATTTTGATTGTGACCATCTTTGATTACGATGGATTGTGGTGGGCCTTGGAACATTTTGATTTCTGAATCGAACTTACCAAAGATAGTCGATGTAGGATGGACTTTTAAATTCCTACCTACCCATCCGTTCCCAATCCCACTCCTTTGTAAAAGAGCAGGACCTTCAATGGCACCAGCACTCACAATCACAACCGGGGCTTGGATTTCCATAATTTCGATCACTTCGGAAGGAGCTTTTTCATAAGCGTCTGGTGTGAATTCAGCGATGACCGTTTTGATTTTTCCTTCTTTGATCTTTGCCGCTCGCATATTCGATACAACTATCGCGCCAGCTTCAATGGCATCGGGAATCCAAGTTAAAAACGTAGATTGTTTTGCATTGATGGGACAACCGAGGCCGCACCGACCAAGACCAATACAACCATGATTGTTGTTACGAAGGACTTGTGGACTTAAGCCCAGCTTTTTTCCACCCACACGAAGGACATTGTTGTTGGCATTGATTAAATTGTCTGGCACTTCATGAACACCAAGTCTTTCATGAACTTCTGTCACAAAAGAATCCATTTCTTCTCTTGAGTAACCTTGCCATCCAAATCTTTCGCTCCATTCGGTAGTCACATAGTCTGGCGGATACAGTGAGGTTTGCCAATTGACAGTTGTAGAACCACCAATACTCCTCCCTTGTAGGATCGAAAGGGTTTGTTCTTCCGTAACAATAAACCCTGCATCCCGATAGAGTCTGGCTTGCGAGAGAAATTCATCGGAGCTAAATTGTGCCGGTGTGAAGTAACTTCCCTCTTCAATGAGGACCACCTTCCAACCGTTACGTGCAAGTTCACTGGCAGCAACGGCACCACCAGCACCGGAACCGATAATGACAACGTCGGCACTCAGTTCCCATTTTCCATCTTGGATATTATTTTCTTTGATTACGTTTGAATGTTTTTTTGGAGTGATAATTTTTTCGTTAAAAACAGGAATTCCCATAGATAGTCCGCCTTATTGGATATAACCGACAAATTTTTGGTACTCTTTGTCGGAACTTAAAAGGAAAAATGAAATTTGCCTAAGAATGGCATAAACACCACGTTTGATTCCGAGAGAAGAATGTTTCCATTCTTGCAATCGTTTGATCCTCTCCTCCATGGGAAGTTTTACAATGGGAGTGAAAGAAAAATCAAGAGCTATAGCCGCTAAAATAGATGAAGGAACACTAGCTAACAGTTGTATAACGCTTTCTGTTTCAATGGGATAGGGATGTCCGTACACATACTGATCCAAAGCCAATCCTAAATCAAAATTCGGAATGGGGTTGTCTTGGAGGAAGACTTCTTGCAAGCTACGAAAACTGTGATATTGTTCTGGTGAAATTCCCCTGAGGGTCGGAGTGTTCAAACCAGGACCACAATTCACTCCATGAATCGAAACTGCGGTTAGGGCAAAACATTTGAGAGAAAATTTTAAGAAACGATTTCGCGACAGAGTAAAGGGTGTATACGGCTCCAAGTCTCTTTTCCTTGCTAAGATTTTGAACCCATTGTGTCAGAATCTTGTAAAATTATCACTCATTTTCCTTATTTTCACTGGATGTATTGGTATTTTTCGAAAAGCTCCCAACTATCCATCCATTCGCATCGAAGGCTTGGTGTCTTATAGCGAACTAGAGTCGGTAAAGAATGTAAAATGGAACTTACTTTCTAAAACGCGTGATCCGAAATCCATCTCTGCCATCATCCTACACAATTCAGGGAAACGAAAGTTCGCTGACTTCTTTAAACTTTCAGCGGAGAACCAATTCCTCTTTCACGTTTATGTGGATTCGGAAGGAACCATTTTTGGAGATCCCAACTTTTTAAATCATGAATGGACGGCCGCACCAGGAATTGATTTAGAATCCATCCATATTGTTTACGAAGGCACACAAGAAACTCTCTATAACAATCGCAAACAACGTAACGTCCTAAACCAAGTCATTTCTTATTTAACAGAAGAGTTGGACATTCCCAAATCCAATTACGATGTCATCTCCAAACGAGGAGTATTCACCCACAATCAAACCAAACGAAGATTTGGTGGATTTGTAGATTTTTCTCCTTGCGGAAGTGAACTCGCACTCAAACAAATCCTTTCTGAAATCGATGGAAAAATTTTTGAAGAAGATGATTGGAGGGATCGTTTTGTCACCGGATGGGTCTTAAAAAAAGAAAACAAAGACATTTTAAAAGAAACCTTCAAACCTACGAACGGAAGAGGGATCACCAAAGCAGATAAGGTTATTTTTTCTCGAATCGAAAAAGATGAAAAAGGATTCCCTCCCGAAGAATATAGAGTCAAATATTTATTTCGCGGAAAAATCAAACCGAGTTGTGTGGTTTTACACTACACTGCCATTTCTGAATATTTCAAATCCCTTCGCACTCTCGAAGCAAGAAATCTAACCGCATCCATCATGATAGACAGTAATGGAAAGGCCTACCAACTGGTGGATGTTTTGGAAGACAGAGCGGCGGCGGCCACTGGCACAAACGACAACTGCATCCAAATCGAAATTGTGGCCAAAGACACCGAAGAACTTTTAAAACAACCCGAACAAATCCAAACAGTGAAAGATCTGGTGACAGAACTCACATCCAAATACAAGATCCCTCTTTCCAACGAAAAAGTGGAAGATTTAACGGGTGTCTTTAGTCATACCCAGGCCAAGAAAAAATGGGGTGGTTCCATTTTCTTAAACGCAAAAGACTTTGATCCAGGCGAAGAGTATATGGAAATGATCCTAAATTCGATTGGTGGCAAATACTATAGCGAATCAGAATGGAAAAATCGAAAGTCTATCGACTGGGCCATTTTATATCGTAACTTTCAACCATAACGAGACGGAGCCTCTATGAAACAAATTTTACAAATTCTCTCCTTACTATTTATTGTTTTGGTTTTGGATTGCCGTCTCAAAAAACCAGTCTATCACCTAACGCAAGTCGAAGCAGAAAGCCGATTTGAAATTTTAGAAGACATTCATTATGAATTGGATGTCCATTTAACTCCGAAAGATTCCTTCGAAGGAAAAGTCAAAATCCGTTTTGCTGGAAAAAAACTAAGGGATCTACGACTAGATTATTATGAAGGAAAAATCAAATCCATCATTCTCAACGAAGTTGATTTAACAGGCCTTCCTTACGAAAACGGTCACATCCAACTTCCCGCCAACAATCTAATGATTGGCAATAATACTCTCACTGTTTTGTTTGAAACCCCTTACGCCAAAACAGGAAATGGGCTTCACAAGTTCACAGATCCAGATGATAAAGAAGTGTATCTTTATTCCCAATTTGAAGCCTTCCATGCGAACAAAATGTTCCCTTGTTTTGACCAACCTGATCTAAAAGCTACCTTCCAACTGAACACAACGGTTCCTAAAAATTGGAAGGTGATTTCGACAACTCTTCCCAATGGCCAATCTAAAGGAACAAACCCAGACGAAATTTCTTATTCATTCCCAGAATCTGCAAAAATCGCTACTTATGTTTTTTCTTTGCACGCCGGCCCTTACCAAGTATGGGAAGATCAATTTGAATCCATTCCTTTACGGCTCTTTGTTAGAAAATCACTTAGCAAATACGTAGAACCCAAAGACTGGTTTACTTTTACCAAAGAAGGATTTGCTTTTTTTAATTCTTATTTTGGAATTCCTTATCCATTCTTTAAGTATGATCAAATCATAGTACCTGAGTTTAATTTTGGTGCCATGGAAAATGTTGGGGCCGTTACTTTTTCTGAACGTTTTGTAACTCGCTCTCCAATGACAAGATCCCAAAGAGAAAATCTTTCTGATGTAGTTTTACATGAAATGGCCCATATGTGGTTTGGAAATTTAGTCACCATGCGATGGTGGAATGGTTTATGGCTTAACGAAAGTTTTGCGACCTATATGGCAAGTTTGGCCCAAGCAAAGAACTCCGAATTCAAAGAAACTTGGATTAGTTTTTTTGAAAAAATGAAACAATGGGCTTACGACGAAGATAGTTTTATCACAAACCATCCCGTAGAAGCAAAGGTTTCCGACACAGAAGAAGCCTTCACCCAATTTGATGGAATCACTTATGGAAAAGGGGCTTCTGTTCTCAAACAATTGGTGTTTTTTATCGGAGAGGATGCCTTCCAAAGAGGGGTTCAAAATTACCTTCGTAAGTATTCCTATTCGAATTCTACACTCGCTGACTTTTTAAAGGAACTGGAATTTGCCAGTGGGTTTCCTATGAAAAAATGGTCCAAAGATTGGTTAGAAACCAAAGGTACGAACCAAGTGGAGCTAACCACCGTTTGTGCTGACAACCAGTTCTATTGGAAAATTGTCCAATCGGCTCCTGGATTGGAAAACAAACTCAGAGACCATAAAACCGTATTAGGTCTTTATTTTTTTGATAAACAAAACAAACAACTCTCCTTTGAAGAATTCCCTGTTGTTTATTCCGGTCGTTCGACCCATGCCATCTTTCCTGTAAAATCTTGCCCCGATTATAGTTTCTTCAACGCGGAAGATCATGACTTTTCCATTTGGAAGTGGACAGAACCAAACAAAGAAAATTTGGAATATGTTTTAGAATATGATACAGACCCGATGCGAAAACTCATTTTGTGGACTGATTATTTTAGACAAGTGCAACTCGCCAATATCACCTTTGATGAATTCAAAGACACAGCAATTCGTTTGTATCCCACAGAAACCGATACAAAAAACAAACGTTGGATTTTATCTCGATTGGCCGGTGACAACGGTTCTACATATGTAACCAGTCGCTTTTGGTTTCCCGAAGAAAAACGGATTCGCGACTTCGATGCCTTACAAAGTTTTTTATGGGAAGAGTTAAATCAATCAAAACCGGGAAGTGATGAACAGCGCTACCTCTTTGTATCGCTCATCGACTCTACCTATACGGCAAACAGTAAAAAACGTTTGTACGGGTTTTTGGAAAACAAACTCATCGTTAATGGATTAAAAATCGACCAAGACTTACGATGGAGCCTCATTGTAAAACTCAGCTCTCTCGAAACAGATAGAACGCAAATCCAATCCATCATTGATCGCGAGAAAAAAGTAGATCCATCCAGTCGTGGCGTGAACTCTAGTTTGGCGGCCGAAGGCGCGGAACCGAACCCTTCCGTAAAAGAAAAATGGATTCAAATTCTTTTGAACCCGAAATCTAGCAAATTCTCCTCTTCGACATTACGAGTGGTTTCCTACTCTTTATTTCCCGAACACCAAAAAGACATCCAACTGCGTTTTTTAAATACGTATTTTGATGCCCTGGACCGGTTCAATCGAGGGGAAGATGAAAACTATTTGGATGCTTTTTCCAAAAGTTTGGCACCAGATTTTTGTACGGATGAAACACTCCTCATTCTAAAGAAGTTTACTGGAAACCACCCAAGACTTCCGGCTCCGATTAAAAAAACTCTTTTGAAACAAATTGATTCTGAAAAAAAATGCATTCAAATGAAAAACAAACATAAAGAACTCATCAACAACTAAGGAAATTTTTTGAATCGAGTTTTTAGTTTTTCTATCTTACTAGTTTTGATTTCTAGTTTGTTTTTTGGTAACTGTGCCTCCCCGGGTTTTGGACCTAGGGGGTTATTCTATACAAAAACTAAAATTGGTATTTTTGGAACAGGGGAATCCTCCAAACGAAGGGCTACATCTTGCGTACACTCTGTACTTGGTCTATTTTCTTTTGGCGATGCCTCTTTGGAATTTCTAAAATCCAGATCCAAAATTCAAAATGTAACCGAAACCAATTGGACTACTTTTGCCGTTCTCGGCCTTTATGCGAACCTTTGTGTCGAGATCTCAGGAAACGAATGAAAACAAAACGAATTCTTTTGCATTCATGGACTCTCACTGTTTTGGTTTTACTGAGTATTTTTGCGACCAGTTGTGTGAACTTGGGACAACCGCAAGGGTTGGGGCCGACGGGACTTTTGTACGCCTCCTATTCCTTAGGTTTGTCCGAACGAAACCTACCAAAAACGTCTTTAAAGAAAGGAAAGGCCTGTGTGAAACGTTATGGATTTTTTTTCACCACAGGCAATGCAAGCATTGGTTCTGCTGCTAGTGCCGGCGGGATTGTAGATATCTATCGAATTGAAAAAGAGGCTACAAATTACCTCTCTCTCTATTCCTCCCTTTGTACCCTTGTTTGGGGACTTTAAGGTTTTTTACGTACCACTGAATCTAGTAGGTCCGGATAGTCCGAAATAATTCCATCCACACCACAAGAAACGAGCCGTTTCATTTCTTTTTCTGTATTCACAGTCCAAGGAATCACAAACAGACCTTTGTTATGCGCTTCGTTCACAAACTTTGGTGTGACATACAAAAAGTAAGGAGATATGATATCAGCTTGTTTCTCTTTCGCAACCGACAAAATCGTATCTCTGTATCCATTTCCGAATCCAATCGTCATTAAGAAACCTTGGAAGTACGTCGGAACAAACAAAGCACTCGTTTTGATTTTTGAATTTTTTGCTTTTGCATAATTTAAGGTGCGAAGGTCAAATGATTGGATGGTAGACCTTTCGGTTACTTTATACTTTTCAATGATTTGGATTAGTTTTTCCGTATGTTCTTTTACCAAACTATCGGGAGCCGATCCATCATCAGGAAATTTTGTTTCAATATTGAATTCATAAATCTCTTTTGATTTTTTTTCCGCAAGCGCTGCTTTTTCAAAGAATTCTTCTAAAGAGAGAAGTTTGGTTCCAGGAACAGGAATTTGTTTGGGAAAGTTTGAATTCTTTTTGGTTCCACAATCATAAGATTGTAATTCCGCAAGTGTCAGATCATAGAGAGATGTTTTTTTAATCTCTGAGCCATCGGCATTTTGACAAATAACTGGGTTTGTATCCGAGTCATGGTGTATCACCACTCGTTTGTCTTTAGTCAGAACGGTATCCAATTCCAAAGTGACCATTTTATGTTTGATAGCTTCTTCAAAAGCAGGCCAAGTATTTTCCGGTTTGAGTCCCCTTGCCCCGCGATGCCCTTGGAGATCTATTTCCTTACGCAAACGGTTTGGTGTTTCTACCGAGGCACAATTCGTGAAATAGAATGTTATAATACAAACAAAAAGTAAACTAGTTCTAAAAGAGGGAGTTTTGTACATCAATGGTTTCCTTTTAACGGCTTCCATCCTAACCCTTTCCTATGATTATAAAGAAATTTTTCTGATCCTAATTGAAAAAGAATTACTCTCCTTCTCCCTAGATTTAGAAAAATACGAAAACCGGCGGCTTATCCTGCGCAAAACACGTAAAATTGGCGAAATCGAACTATGGAGATAAGAAAAGGCTGGAAAAAACGGGCACGCCACATAGGCTAACCTCGGTGGCGTGCTCCAGAAAGGAAATTTAGCGTGATTCAAGTCTAACGCTTCTTTTCTACAGCAAGTCAACACTATCCATGCGAATCTTATTCCTCTAGAACGTTCCGAACGTTTTAGGACCCATTTCAGACCGTTAATAACGGAATTTTTGTATTTTTTTAAAACATGGAAAAAGTAAACCACTTCAGAAACTACCGCGAGAAACGAAAACTCACTCGAGTTGAACTATCAGAAAAATTGAATATTCCTCGTTCTGCTGTAGAACTCTTGGAATCTGATGATTGGATCCGATCCAAGTTCGATTATGTCGTTTTGGTCGCAAAGGAATTGGGATTATCGCTGATCGATCTCATACGGCATGAATTCGATTATGATTTAGAAAAAGAATTTTTCAACGAAGAAGAATTTGAAGAGATTGTAGCTCGTTATGCAAACGCTAGGGTTACTTTGATTCTATCTGAACTCAAACTGTTTTGCAGAAATGCCAAAGTACGTTTGGATGATTTTGATATTACTGAATTTTCATTTTCTATGGGTAACCTTCACAAACTCATCACTCTCAATCAAAGGTTAGAACGTGGTGAAATTACGAAGAAAGATGCACTGGTTGAATTTCCACCTAAGTGGGGAAAGTTCAGCAACCGAATCAAATAGAACAATTAAAGATTCAAATTTAGAAAATACTGGTACTCGTTCTGTAAAGAAAACGAAACTTGTAGATTAAACCACAAGTTCGTCTTCTCCCGCACGAGCCACAACGATCTCGCCCGCTTCTTCCAGTTTACGGATGATGTTTACAATTTTTTGCTGCGCATCTTCCACGTCTTTCAAACGAACCGGACCCATAAAATCCATATCTTCTCGGAGTAGGTTTGCAGCACGTTTGGACATGTTCTTAAAGATTTTATCTTGTACTTCGGAATCCACAGACTTAAGCGCTTTCGCCAAATCAGTGTTATCTACTTCGCGCATTACCTTTTGAATCGCGCGGTCATCCAGTAAGACGATATCTTCGAATACGAACATCCGTTTTTTGATCTCTTCGGCAAGTTCCGGATCTTCTTCTTCCAGGGCTTCGATGATGGTTTTCTCTGTTCCCCTATCTACTAGGTTCAAAATTTCTACCACAGAATCAATACCCCCAGCAGAGGTATAATCTTCCGAAGCCAGGGTGGAAAGTTTCCGTTCGAGAACTCGCTCCACCTCGCGTAGTACGTCCGGTGATACCCGGTCCATGGTCGCAATCCGTTTGGCCACTTCCGCTTGGATTTGGTGTGGCAAGTTAGATAAGATATTGGATGCTTTTTGCGGATCCAAATAAGATAAAATGAGTGCGATAGTTTGCGGATGTTCCCCCTGGATAAAGTTGAGGAGGTGGGCCGGATCTGTTCTACGAATAAAGTCAAACGGCCTGACTTGTAAGGACGAAGTCAAACGGTTGATGATATCGATGGCTTTCTGGTTACCGAGAGCTTTTTCGAGAAGTCCCCGTGCAAAGTCGATACCACCATTGGTGATAAATTCCTGCGCCATCATGAGTTCATTGAACTCGACTAGGACTTTCTCTTTGTCTTCTGGAGTGATCTTATCTAAACGAGCAATTTCAAACGTGATCTGTTCGATCTCGTCTTCTCGGAGGTGTTTGAAAATTTCGGATGCTACATCGTTTCCAACAGCAACCAAAAAGATGGCGGCCTTTTGTCTTCCTGTGAGCGATGGCTTCTTATTGATCATACTTCGTCCCGAAATCCGTACTAATTAGTTTATCGGCCGGGCATGGAAAAAACAATGAGATTTATTCTTTGGGAAATTTTGCCTCCCCACAAATCAAAACCAGCCAATCATGGACCTCTGGTTTTAAGATTCAGAAATCCTACTTGAGATCATTTTTTATGTTGACCGGTCTATTATTTTTCTAAAGGAATGGCATATGGGCAAAAAAGGCGGAACGACCAAACAAAGGATGATAGAGGTTATGGCCGGACTTCTGGAAGAAGATGGGTATGGAGCCACAGGACTGAGTGAGCTCGGAAAAGTGACAGACACACCCAAAGGTTCCCTCTACTTTCATTTTCCTGGTGGGAAGGACGAACTCACAAGCCTGGCCCTCCTTCATTCGGGGAACCAATTGAATTTGTTCTTTCAATCGGTATTAGCAGAAACGGAATCTCCAACACAGGCCATCAAACAAGTGTTTCATGCTTTGGAAGAACGAATTGTTTCGAGTGAATACAAAAAAGGATGCCCGATCGCCACGACGGCTATGGAAACTTCTAACTCAATTCCATTGGTTTCTTCTGCTTGTAGCGAAGTCTATTCGCTTTGGTTAAAAACTTTTGAAACTTATCTTGTGGGTAAGGGTTACACAGCTCGCGCCGCAAAAAATCTTTCTCTTTCCTTACTTTCTTTATGGGAAGGTGCTTTGTTACTTTCCAAACTCCAAAAGTCACCAGAACCACTTCGCGTGGCTGCGAAAACTGCCGAGTCACTCTTCAAACAAGACTAATTTTTTTTTAAAGGATACTTATTAAATATGAAACTCTCATCAAAAACTCTGATTAGAACCAACCTAATCCTTCTTCCGATTCTCCTTTTCCTTTTGTATTTTCTTGGTTACCCCAAGGAAAATATTCCCTCTAAAAACCTAGGGCAAAATGAAGCCAATGTCTCCATCCCCGAGCCAAATGAAAAATCACCTCTCGTATTTTCGATTCTGAAAACGGGAGAAGCAAAAACTTTAGAGGCTTTTGTGATTGAAGGTGGATCGGTTCTGAAAGCCGTCACCGTGGCACACTCAAGTTTTTACATCCAACATCCCAAAGGAAATTTTTTATTTGATACCGGACTCGGAACTAAAGTCAAAGAACAGTTTCAAGAGTTTCCTTTGTATTTAAAATTACTGATGGAATACCAATTGGTCCAAACGGCAAAAGAACAATTAGAATCGAGCGGTGTGAAAACAAATTCCATCCAAGATGTTTTTTTCTCTCATTTGCACTGGGACCATGCGAGTGGATTACAAGACTTTCCTTCAGCAAAAATCCATTCTTTACCAGAAGAATTGAACCATCCCAAACTTGAGGCGGGTTATATTTCCTCTCAGTTTGATGGGGATTCTGTGAATTGGAAACATTTAGTATTTCAAAATAAACCTTATGCGTCTTATGCGAAGAGTTTGGATTGGTATGGAGACGGAACCGCTGTTTTTGTTCCTATGAAAGGACATAGTGAGGGTTCTGTAGGATTGTTTTTACATACCGAAAATGGACAAACCTACTTTCTTACAGGAGATATTGTTTGGAGAAGGGAAGGGTTTTTGGAGAAAAAACACAAACCTAGAGGTGCCCGTTGGATTGTGGATTTTGACATCGCAACTCTCGGTGAAGAAATCTCCCGAGTCCACAACCTCTTCCAAAAAAATCCAGATCTACAAATCATCCCGGCCCATGATCACGATGTACAATCACCCCTTGGTTTTTATCCCCAAGTGATTGGAAAAAAATAAATAGGATTTTTCGATTCCTGATCTATTTTTTAGATTGAGATTTTACAAGTGCGCGCTTGCTTACTCGGATGGTTTGACTGTCGATTGGTTCTTTTGCGAAAGGAGAGATTTGATTCCTTTTAGCGAAAGTTCCAATCGTTCCATTTCTTGGTACAAACTGTCCCGATTCTCTTGGATTTCTTCATGATACAAATGTGCCTTTCCTACCAATTGGTGGTAGTCGAGAGAGAGTTGGTGGAGGGCAGAGTCCCAAACTTTTGGTTGGATCCGTCTTTTGTTCCAATAAATCTTTTTTCCGAAACGATATAGAATTTGAAACAATCCAATCGCATGTAAGGGAACCAAAATATAGAACGAAACAAAGATAACTCTGGAATAAGAGACTTCTTTTCCAAACAATCCCCAAAAATAGATCCAAAGGGCAGCAAGTAACAAAACCGCAATTGTGAGATTGGCCTTAGGAGTTTTCGGAGAAACTGAATTGAAAACGGAAAGGAGGATGACAGAAAAGATGAGTAAGAGGAGAACTTCCCAAGGGACTAAAGTAAAAAACAAATCCCAAAACTTTTGAAAATTCTCCCAACTGGTTTTGATCTGGTTGATGGTAGTTTGGATTTCTACAATTTGGTTTTGGATTTTTTGAAAGAAGTCTGTGATCGCCGACATGAAGCAAATACTAACTAAAATCCAAAATCATGCAAGTGGTTTCTTTACTCAATACTTAGCACCCAAAACGACAAGAAACCTCCTCACCTTATATGCGCTGATAGCAATTCCCTTTTTCATTTATCATGAGTCCCACCTACCTTGGCATTACATCTCTGCCCTTTGTTTCGTTTCTCTCTGCGTTGGGTTGTGTATTACTTATGCCAGCTTGTATGTGATCAACCGCTACTGGGCAGAAACCTTCCACCCCCTCATTGAGTTAGGTGTTGCTGTGATTTTTATCTTTGCTCTCTGGTTGACAGAGATTTTGGTTTTTGAGGCCGGAACTGTTTTTTTGTTTTTATTTATCGCCATCACCTTTCTCATCCGTGTTTTGCACCTGGAGGCCTATGCTCGACTTTTGCTGGCGGCTTGCCTCATTGCTAGTAACGCCCTCATATCTTTTAAAGCATTACAAGGTGCGGAAGTTTTATCCGCCTATCTCCTTTTCAAAAACAAATACCAAATTGAAGAAAAGGATCTGAACGGTTGGACCGTAACTGAAAATAACCAATATTGGAATGACGAACTCCAATTTGGATTTACCCTTCCCGAAGGATTTTATTTTTTCAAACCGGAAAACTTAACGATGGAAAACAAAACGGGAGCAGGTCAAATTGCGGGGTTACTTGCTTTCAGTGATCATGATGCGGAACGATATCCCTTTGTTCGGATTTTTTACTTTCCTGATTATTTAGGTTTCCAAGAAAACCAAGCCATCTCTGAATTTTCAGAATTTCTAAAAATACAAGTCAGTAAAGGCGATATAGAAGACATCCAAGAAATCCAACAAAAAGAATTGGAACCCTTTATTGTGACATCCAAGTTTTGGACATTTTATGATCTACTAAGACCGCGTTATGCGAAGACAGGATTTATCCTTGTGGAAACATCCAACCACGATAAACTTTTGTTACATATCACGGAAAATTTAGAAAAAGGGGAAATTCACGAACAAGGCATTCGTGAATTTTTAGCATCAATTCGATTCGGAAATCGATTGCAGAGCAATTAAAGAAAGCGGATCCACAAGGATGTCATTTACCTTAGCTCCTAAATGGAGGTGAGGCCCAGTCGACATTCCCGTAGAACCAACAGTTCCAATTTCCTGTCCTTGTTTCACAAGATCACCAACCTTGACTTTGATTTCATTTTGGTGCATGTAAAAAGAAAAAATCTTATTCCCGTGATCCACGATTGTAAAATTTCCTTCGTAGTAAGTTTTACGAGCAAGAACCACTACCCCATCTTGGATTACATAGACGGGAGTTCCTGATTTACCACGAAAGTCAACTCCACCATGAGGTCGGCCTTGTTTGTTATTATAGTCTCGCCTAACATAGAATTTACTAGTTATAAATATTTTTTCTAAAGGATTTTTAAAATTACTCAAAAATTGTAACTGGCTTTGTTTTGAAAAAGCGGCTTCTTTGGCCGCTTTACACTCTTGGATAAAATCTAAGGTTTCTTTCGGAAGTTCTTTGGTAACAAACTTCTCATCCACTTTGATCTGTTGGTTTTTTTTGATCACTTGGAATTTGGTTGGTTCAAGAATGATTTGGTATTGTTTTTGGCCCCGTTTGACAAAAAAGATTTTGGAAACGATTTCCAATGTCATAGCACCAGCAGGTGTATCAGGAGAGATCGGTAAAAAGGCAACCATACTCTTTTCCCTTTTGGTAAGGATTACATCTTTCCCTAACCAACTAATCTTAAACGATTCGTTGATCCATTTTTTATCTTTAGGAGTTAAACGAAGGAAGATCACTTCTCCCCTTCCAAATCGTCTGGCTTCCATCAGAAGAGAAAAATTCTTTTCTTCTTTTTTGACAAAGTAATTCAAGGGAGTGGTACGAACTGATTTCTTTTTGACCTCACGAGATTCCGCAGGAACCGCACGTACAAAAGATAAAATTAAAATTAATGAGGATAATAACCGTATCATCTCTTTAAATTTCGGCTATTTTGTTTTTGCAGATTGGTTAATTTTTTTAACAAAAGCAACAAATTCTTCGGCAGGGAGAGGTTTGCTATAAAGATAACCTTGGATCATATGACAACCTAGGTCATGTAATAAATCCCTCTGAGCCACATTCTCAACACCTTCAGCGATGACTTCCATCCCCAAAGAATGTGCCATATTAATAATAGCCTTACATATCACCCGATCATCTTCATTCAATTCTAAATCAATGACAAAGGAACGATCGATTTTTAAAACATCAGCATTGATCTTTTTTAGATAACTTAAAGAGCTGTATCCTGTTCCAAAATCATCGATTGAAACTTTGATGCCGAGCTCGGATAAATATTCGAAAGCCTCTATACTTTTTTCTGGGTTTTCCATGATCGAACTTTCAGTTAATTCTAATTCGATTTCCTCTGGATTGATATTATATTGTAAAATTGTTGATTGGACACGATGAGACCAATTAGCACGCGCTAACTGTTTTCCGCTGACATTAATACTGATAGGAAAAGACGGAAAATCTTGTTTTTTCCATTCGGTTTTTAGCCTACATGCTTCTTCTAGTACCCAATCTCCAATCCTTTCGATAATACCTGAATCTTCGGCAACAGGAATGAATTCTACGGGAGGAACCCAACCACGTTCTGGGTGTTTCCATCGAATGAGAGCCTCTGCTCCACAAACTTGATTGGTGATAGTAGACATTTTTGGTTGGAAATAGAGAAGGAGTTCATCATTCTGAATGGCTTTGCGTAATGAGTTTTCGATGTACAATCGTTTTTCAGAACGAAGAATGAGTTCGTTTGTATAGAATTTAAAATTATTTCTACCCAATTCTTTGGCTTTGTACATTGCCATATCCGAATTCTTTAACAACTCGGAAGTAGACACTCCATCATTCGGGGAAAGAGCAATTCCCATACTAATGGTTGTAAATAAATCACGGCCCATGATATGGAAAGGTTGGCTCAAAATATCTAAAATCTTCTGAGCAAATTCTGCAGCTGCACTTTTGTTTGGAACATCTACTTTTAAAATGGCAAACTCATCTCCACCAAACCTGGCAACAGTATCAACCTCTGTCATCACTCGTTTGAGTCTGGCTCCCACCATTTGCAAAAGAATGTCTCCTTTGGTATGTCCCAAACTATCGTTGATAAACTTAAAGTTATCAATATCGAAGAAATAGAACGCTAGTAAAGTCTCGGTTGATTTGTGATTTTTTAAGGCCTGGTTTGCGTGATCGATAAATAAAGTACGATTCGAAAGTCCGGTGAGTGCATCGTAATACGCCAGATAACTAATCCTTTCCTCTGAAAGTTTTCGTTCCGTGATATCAACACCAAAACTAATAAACCTCTTTTGATTGGTTTCTTTATCATCAATAGGAATGTATTTTCTTAAAAGATAAGTTATTTTATCATTACTATCTTGAATCAGTTCTTCAAACTCAACAATTTCGTTTTCTTTGGCAGCGACATCCAAGTATTTTTTACGTTTTTCATGAAACTCCGTTGAGAGTTCTAACTTTTCTGCGAGTTCAACATCCGTTTTTTTAAATAACCATTTCCGAATTTCTTTATTCGATAAAAATACAGGGTTTGTATATTCATATTGGTAGTTTGAATTCAACACTGCAATATCAGAGTCTAGGTTATCTAAAATAAACTCATAAAATGCTTTTTGGTTTTTTACTTGTTCTTGAGATTTTTTCCTTTCGGTAATATCACGAAAGGTAGCCCAAATCGCCATTTTTCCATTCACAGGAAACAATCGGAAAGATGACTCTGTAGGAATTAAATTTCCTGACTTTGTTTTTAAAGCTGTACTCTCAATTAAATTTCCTTCAAACTCTGTATCCTCATCCACTTCCACGGGAGGCAAAAATATGGAAAATTCTTTGCCTACAATTTCTTCCAGAGAGTATTCTAATACAACTACTGCTTGTTTGTTGGCGTTGATGATCTGGTTGGTACCTGGATCAATCTGCATCAAAATATCTAATGACTCTTCAAAAACATTTTGAAGTACAATAACCTTTTCTCTGATTTTGTCATAGGCAATCGAACGATTCATATCCTCTATCAATCGTTCTGAAAAATTTAAAATTAAATCTAAGTTAGCAACGGAATAGGTTGATTCGGTAAGATGTAAAAATGTTGGATGTGCTGCTCTTGCTAATTCGAGAGGAGTGAGTGGCTCCACCGAAAGTAAGATGTAAGGTGATTCTGGAAACTCTTCAAAAATGAATTTTTGTTTTTCTAAAACTTTGGAATCATTCCAAAATAAAAAAACAGCAGATTCCTGAATCGTACCAGGTTTGATCTCTAAAATGGAATGAAAGCTATGCACATTGCATGTTTCAATGTTTGTTATGTCGCGTAGTATTCGATTGTAAAAGTTATGGTCTGACTCTTCGATATAGATCGTAATTTGTTTGAGAGACATGACCTAGGCATAGTAGACGAAAAATCATTTTCCTTACAATTGATTTTTTTAAGACTAGGTTTGTAGCTAACCTACCTATCTTTGTTGTAGGAATCAAAATAAAATAACCAAAGTTGTACCAGTACTAAGACTTCTGTCATGATTTTGTCAGTGTCCGAAAAAATTCTCTTTATGGGTAAAATGAATTTGATTCTCATTACTAGTACTCAAGTTTGGATAAAAAAGACCGAGGTTCTATGAAATCACTTCAAAATAAGACGAAATTACTCATCCTTTTAAGTTTGGTAGCCGGGCTCTCCCTCCAGTGTGAAAAGAAGGAAGAAAAAGACAATACTCCTCTTCTAGCTCTTGCGGCATTAACAACTTCTTCCGGTGATTGTACAGTGACTGCACCTCCCAGAGCCAGTATCAATACTTGGCAAAATGTCGTGACTGCCAACGGAACAGCAACAATTAGCAAAATTGGTTCTGTACCAGTTGTAGGCCACCAAACAGCAGCACTTAAACTTACTGCAAAAATCGCAACCACTGTTGCTCTTAGCGGAAATGCTTTTGTCATCGTATACCAATCGGCAACTTGCCCTCTAGCTACTTCCACTAGAACTGGTTTTACCCCTACAAGTCTTACAGATTCAAATAGCGAGTTTACGAATTCCTATACAGTCTCTGGAACAGGAACAATTACTTTTACAGTAGCTGGTGATTACCATATTTTCTTTTATGCCATTCCATCCCGTGGACAGGCTGCTAGCGTAACTTATACAGTTGCAGGCTTATAAAGAAATTTGAAGTTTTTTATCTTTGGGATTCTTTTCCTATTGAGTTTTTGCGCAAGGCAGGAAGCTGCCTTGTCAGACCAAGACTTGTTTGTAAACCAATTGATCACTAGCTTGGTCAATGCAGGGAATCCCAACGCTTTAGATAAAATTGTTTATTCAAAAGCCAATGGTGACGGAAGTTACACCACTCGGTTCAATGCGACCAATTTAGATTTTTATATTTATTTTCAATTCGAAGGGAACAAACAAATTCCTTTTTCAGAAAAAGATTCCCTTTCCTGGGATATTGCATTTAACAGATATAAAGCGGCAACAAACTCAGGAGAAACCAATCGTTTTGGACTCGGTGGTGCTTGTAAAAGTAATACTACTGATTTTGGGGTGGCTAGTTCCACTTCTGCATCAAGCCAAGGATGTAATTCGTTTTCTCCGGATGTAGCTACAACCACACAAGGAATTGGTGGAGCTGGTGCCGTTTATGTAGGAAATGCAATCGTTACCGAATGGTATTTTTATACCATTGGATTCTTAACCCCCAAACCTGATATCTTTCTCATTCGCTCCGGGACAGGTTTAAACACTTACGCCATTCATATCGAAAATTATTATAGTGATGCGGGTACTTCTGGTTATCCGACCATCCGATGGAAAAAACTTCCCTAATGCATTGTTTGATTCAGTTCCTATTACCCATCCTTTGTCTTTTTGTACTTTTTGTTGGAGAAATCCATTCCCAGACACGTCCTCGTGAAACGGGAAAAAAAACAAAAACCACTGACCAACAAACTCCAAACACAACAACCTCTCCTACACCAACGGCAACAGACACAAATCCTACAGATCAAAATCCGAATCCCCAAACTTCGGGAACCACCACTCCTGTTCCTGAAGAAGGAAATAAAGAGGAAACCCCTACAGAAGAAGTGGACCGGTTCAAAGATTTGGATAATAAAAATGGGATCGTTGTCACTGGTTCTCGTGGAGAACGACGACTGAAAGATTCAGCAGTTGCAACAGAAGTGATTTCTCGCAAACGAATTGAACAAACGGGTGCACGTAACTTAGGTGAGGTGCTAGAAACCCAAACAGGAATCAACGTAACTCCTTTTTTTGGAGGTTCCCAAGTCCAAATGCTCGGACTTGATTCCAAATATGTACTTTTCCTTGTGGATGGGCAACGTGTTGCCGGAAGGTTGAACAATACTATCGACCTAACACGATTTAAAGTTCAGAACATTGAACGGGTGGAAATTGTAAAAGGAAGTTCTTCTTCTTTATACGGTGCGGATGCCATCGGTGGTGTGATCAATATCATCACCAAACAAGCAGAAAAACCAGAACACTACCAATTCCGTACTTCTTATGGAAACGGAAGACAAACCAACTTTGGAACTCAGGGCGAAAAAAACATGATCGCCGATGTGGGTTTCAAAAATGATTTTGTAGCCACTAATTTTTTTGGTGGGTTCAACCAAGCAGCTGCTTATGATTTAGATCCCAAAACTCCAGCCACGACAGGAAACTCATTCCAGGATAACAACGTGGGTGGGAACATGACTTTCAATCCAGATGGTCAATTTAAAGTGAAAACGGGAATCAATTATTTAAACCGGAACCAAGCTGGGGTCGATTCCAGAGCCAATGGTGGCGTTTTTGATAGAACCAATTTAACAAACGACTTTCTTGGGTTAGGTGCATTAGAATACGCTTATGGAAAACGAAATATGGTTTCTCTACGAGGAAATTTTTCTCGTTGGGAAAATCACTATAAGTTAGATCAAAGAAATTCGAATGAATTGGATGTAAAAGAACTTACCAACGAATTTTCATCCCAAGGTGTAGCCCAGATTGATCATGAAATCAACAAAGACCATATGGTCACTGCTGGGGTCGAATCTTACTCAGAAGAATTACAATCAGATCGTTTACAAAGAAGGAATGCTTATCGAACAAGACGTGCCGCTTTCATTCAAGATGAGTGGATCATATGGCGCCAAGGTTTTGTTTGGCGGTTGGTTCCAGGGGTGCGCCATGATGTGGACTCCCAGTTCGGTGGACAAACCACTCCCAAAATTGCCACCAAAGTAGATATCACCAGTAATCTTGTTTTTCGAGCCAGTTACGGAAAAGGGTTTCGACCTCCTTCTTTTCGTGAATTATACTTACGTTTTGAAAACCCAGGTGTTGGTTATGTTGTGGATGGAAATGATAAACTGAGACCAGAAAAATCAACAACGGTCAACGCAGACATCGAATACACACCTTTTAAGTTTTGGACGCTTTCCTTAAGTGTGTTTCGCAACGATATTACCGACCTCATCCAATACAGCTTTGGAACCAGAACCAGCGAATTTGCTAACTTCCAATTAAAGAACGTACAACGGGCTTATACACGAGGTGTGGAAGCAGGATCTCGACTTCGGTTTCTCAAATATTTTGCTTTGGAATTGGGTTACAACCAAACGGATACGAGAGACCTAACAACCGATAGACCCTTAGAAGGGAGAGCCCTTCACCAAGGAACAATGAACTTTTTTGTGAACGCACCTGGGGGTTGGGAATTTGCCCTTCGTGCCAAACGTTTAGACAAACGGCCATTTTATAGTACAACCAATGAATTCACTGCGGGAACAAGCACGGCTCTGATTGATCAACAAACGAAAAGTGTGGAAGAGAATAACAAAGTAGTGTATGGAAAAGCATTTACGCTCTTAAACGTAAGAATGGAGAAAAAATTCTTCGATGGAAGGATGTCTTTGTTTTTAGGAGTAGACAACGTCCTAGACCAATACGAGCTTACATACAATCCTATTCGTCCCAGGTTTTACTATGGTGGACTCCAAGCCACTTTTTGAACTCAATTCGCATAAAACATTTTTTATTGTAACTGTTCTTTATTGTTTATCAGGAGTGGCATTACACTCCGATGAATCAAAGTTAAACGCAAAACAATCGAAAGTTTTAAAAGAATCCTTTTCCTACTTGGAGACTTTGGAACCAAAACGAGTCAAAATCGATAAATCCACCTACAACCGACTCACACAGTTTGAATCTATTTTTAAGTTTGGTTTCTCTGGAAAAAAACTTTCCCGTTGGATCCAATCTCGAATTAAAAAATACTCTTTCGGATCCACAGGTGACTATATCGCCATGTATCACGATGGAGATGTATTGCTAGGACGAGCGTTTTTTAGTTTGAATCGATTGGACCGGGTTCTTGTTTTATTACACGAAGCTAGGCATGCTGATGGGAAAAATTATGGGCATGTGGTCTGTCCCGAAAACTTTCAATTCCTCAACCCACGCGATTGGAAAATCCATCCTGCAGGCAAAAAAGGATGTGACTCCGTACCAGATGGTGGTTATGGAATCACTGCAGCGTTTTTATTTGAGTTAGGTGCTTTTGGGTATTTGAACCAAACAGAAGCGGCTCATCGTTATAACTCGGAAATCTCTCGAGTACTTCGCGATTAATACAAACAGGCTTGTTTCAATTCAGGATCTTCAGCGATTTTTGATTTCAATCTAGATAAAATGATTTTAGATCGAGAAGTAACATCACCTTCTTTGGATTTCTCAAAGATAAAAGAATGTTGATCCTTCATCAGTTTTCCCAATTGAGACCCATGAGTGGGGCAACCAAACAAAGAAGCAATGGTTCGGATTCTTTCTCCAGTTCCGCGTGTGGTTTCTAATTCCAAAGGTTCTTCATTATAAGTAACAAATACTTCTTGGGCCCTATCCACTCGAACAATCCCATCTGTGGTACAATTGGACGTTCCTGAGGTGATTCCAAAGGTTTGGGAAGATAAACTGCCATTGGTTGTAGCAGCAAGAACCTGCCCAATGTCATTTTTCCAAACAGAAACCATGGAACCAAGTCCGCAACCTGCCATACCATAAGGTTCCGCAGATACGGAAACAGAAGTCATAAGAAAAACAAAACTTATCACTGTTAACTGGGCATTAGAAAAGAGTCGGAAACTTCGATGAAACATAGAACCTCCCGTACTTAGATGGAAAAAAGAGAATCGGAATTACGATCAATCTGGGGAAGTTGGTGGCCGTGTGCTAAAATTTCTCCCGACATCGAAAGAACGGCCCAGGTTTTATCATCTTTTACCTTAGTTTGCAAAGATTGGAGCATCGTATTTGTGAACGATTCCAATTTTTGATGGAGTACGGTATTTGGAAATGGCAACGGTTTCTTTTCTTGGGCTTCAGTCGATCTCATGCAATTTGTTTTCCCCGTTGTCATTAGGATCGGCGAGGGGGCCGGAATGACTAAAGTTTAAAAACTCAGAAAAATGAGTCAACAAGAGACATAATTCCGGCGAGGAAAAATGAAAACTCCAACTTCTCCTTTTCCCGAACCATCCGAGTGCCAAACTTGACCAAAAACCACCCGTTAAGAGGACGACTTTGCTTACCCCTCAAATCAATCTGTTTAAGAAATCCAATCCCATTTTAGCGCAGGTTCTGGCAAACACCCGTTTGACTCCCGAACCAGGTAAGGGAAAACGTCCAACAAACGAAGGAGATTCGGCAGTGCATCGAATCACCATCGCCATCGACCACAATACCTATCCCTATATGATCGGTCAAAGTGCAGGAATCATCCCTCCTGGGGTCGATCCAGAAAAACAGGCGAAGGGATCGTCTGACCCGTCGTATACCATCCGTTTGTATTCCATCGCCTCACCGTCGTTCAGTTTTGGCCAAACCAAGGACAATATTGAATTTGTTGTCAAAAGAGACGATGTGTATGATGAAACTGGAAATCTAGTCCATAAAGGCGTTTGTTCCAATTATCTTTGTGATTTGAAACCCGGCGATACGGTGACAATGACTGGACCTGCAGGTAAAAAATTCCTTCTACCCCAAGCCGATTTTTCTGGTGATATCTTCTTTTTTGCCACAGGAACAGGAATCAGCCCTTATTTTGGAATGGTGGAAGAACTCCTTGTCCAAAAACTCATCTCTTTCCAAGGAAATGTTTGGTTGCTTTACGGAGCTCCCTATTCCGATGAAATCGTCTTACGTGATTATTTTGAAGACATAGCAAAATCTCATTCCAATTTTCACTTCATAACAGCCATTAGCCGAGAGGAAAAAAACTCATTTGATGGTGGGAAAATGTACATCACACACCGTGCAAAAGAAAATGCCGAAGCAATTAAAAATGCTGTCAATGGAAACGGTAAGTTTTATATTTGTGGCGGCCCAAAGGGAATGGAAAAAGGAGTGATACAAGAAATCATGTCTGCTTGCGGAACTGATCTTTCGTATGATGAATTCAAAAAACATCTAGAGGAAAAAGAACAACTTTTTGTAGAGACGTACTAACATGGCAAAAACAGGAATCATTCGAGACATTGACAAAGGTCGAGGAGAAGTCATCCGCGTGGAGATCTCCGAATACAAAGGCCAAACTTTTTTTAACATTCGAGTTTGGTATACCGATCCGAATGGGGAATTGAAACCGACTCAGAAAGGGATCGCCATTGCGCCTGCTTTAGTTGGTGACTTGAAAGAAGCAATTGAAGAAGCAGAACGTTGGTTGGCTTAAACCAACTAATGGTTTTTATCTCCTTCGTTTGCATATATAATTCTCAGTAACATTTCTTGGGCAGAGGGAAGTGTCTCTGCCACACGAATGTGGTTGTACAACCTAGTGATTTCAAAAATCTTTTTTACCGAATCATGAATGTTGGCAACCACAAGTTCTCCCCCGCGCCGCCGTAACCAACCCACAATTTGAATCACCATCCCAATCGCAGAAGAATCAATATGCGAAGTATTGGCAAAATCAAAAACCACATACCGAAATCCTTCTTGCATCTTTTGTTCAATCAGAAGTTTGATTTCAGGGCATTTATACAAATCAATATCACCCACAGTCCGGTATTCAAAGATTTCGTTATGAAGGACTACATCTTTTAAATCTAGTTTTTCTGGGCCTTTTAGCATCATTTGTGAATTCACAAATAGATGTTTCTTTAAATCATCCGATTTGGTTGTAATTTTTGTTTCCAAAACTTGTAAACGATTGAGTACAGAACCCAGTGCATTCGGAGCAAAATGTAAGTTGGTTTTTATATCCTGAATCAGTCCAAATAATAATGCTTTGGCATCTTCTACATGTTCCCGTCGGATCAAATCGGTAATTTCTTTGATTCCAAGAGTTGCATTGGCGATCAAAATTTCTACTAGTACGTCGGGATCTTGTTTTCCGCGGTTGTTTCCTCTGGGAAACTGAAAGGAATCTTTAACCGATTCTAAAACATTCTGTTGTAATAGATTGTAATACGAAACATTCACTTCGCAAAACGGAGATTCGATTTGGTTCACTCGGTCATCAATTTCGAGTCGTAACACTAAATTCCGAATGTCGTCGGCTCTAAGGTCACCTAACTGGAGATTGATTTTTTGTCTGGATATGGTTTTAGAATCTCCTAAAAACTCATCAAATTCTTCCAAAATTTGGTGAGAGGTTTCAGACAAAACTTGTTTCAGTCGAACACCCGGAGCTAGTTGTAATTCCACATCGATGGCCTGCGCGTATAAAGCTCCAATATCTCCAAATTCTTCGAAGAAAATATCGGATGCCTTTTCTGGATTATCGATATAATGAAAATTGCCACCACCGGCCTTGGCGATATCCACTAACATCTCTTCATTAAAATCGTTTCCCACTCCAATCGTTGTGGTGGAGATCCCCATTGCCAAATGATCAGAAGCAATTTTAACCAGTGCTTCTTTTTCCTTAATTCCTGAAGTAGGATTTCCGTCCGTAAGTAACAAAACGCGTTTGTATGCATTGGCAATTTTGGATTGAGACAAACTCTTCAAAGCTGACAACCACCCACCACTCAAGTTAGTGGAAGTGGCGACTTGGATGTTTCTAATTTTGTCGGTAACAGAAACTTTTTCTGTTAGGTGAGTTACGGGTTGGATGATTTGAACATCAGCAGAATAAGCAATGATAGTCACAGCATCATTTCTTGTGAGCCAGTTGACCAGGGCACAAGAGGCATCAATCACTGATTCCATTTTTTCACCCTTCATAGACCAACTTTTATCCACGGCAAGACCAATAACCAAAGGTTTCCGTTCATCGATTTTGGGATTGGCAGGAGTTCGGAATCGAAGCAAAAGATGGTTTTCTTGTACCTCTTTTTCCTTTATCAGTGGATATTCCAATTTAGCGTCTACGAACATGACCCTAAAAGCAAATTCTGAATTAATGTTTTCGCAAGAACAATTTAAAGTATTCTGACATAGAGAGAATCACACAATGTTTGGAAAAATTCACGAAGTCTATTCATCCATTTCTGGCGAAGGAATTTCGCAAGGAATCCCAACTGTCTTCATTCGATTTGCTGGATGTTCCTTACGTTGTGGCAAAACGGAAACAAGAGCGTTATGGTGTGACACAGCTTATGCACTTGGACCCAACCAAGGGGAAGAAAAATCTCTGGATACCGTATGGAATGAATTAGAGGCACTGGATGCACACCACGGCTACCAAGTATTATTAACTGGTGGCGAACCCTTAGAAGGAAAAAACCGCGATCTATCCACGGCCCTTGCCGAACGCATCTACAACCACCGCGCCAGTCGTGATTTACCCTACCCAGCTTCCCGTGTAGAAACCAATGGAAGCGAACGAATCACCGAAGATTCTTTTTTTATTTTCACTATGGACTACAAATTACCGGGCTCCGGGATGGAAGACCGCATGGATCAGGAAAATTTCCGGATCTTAGAAAAGAGACATAATTCACTTGACGAAATCAAGTTCGTTGTGCGAGATAGAATCGACTTTGATAGAAGTATCGAAGTCATTCGCGAACAAAAAATACAGACAAATATATTGTATTCGCCAGTCCACGGTGAAGTGGATGCCAAAGAACTAGTCGAATGGATCAAAGTAGACAACCCACCTAAGTGTCGTTTGTCGCTTCAAATTCACAAAGTGCTTTGGGGAAATCAGAAAGGAGTTTGATGGACATCCCTACTCAGTTAAGTTTAGATTTTGAAACAACGGTTGAACCAAAACAAACAAATGAGTATGGATTTCTCATCGATGAACCGGAGTTAGGTCTAGCAAAAGTCACAAAGGAGACCGCTACTTCCGTTGAATTGTTCTTTGAATCCAAAGAAATTTTTCGAACGGTTAATAAATCCAACAAACAGTTACAATTTTTAAATCAATACCCTGAATCGCTACGTAACTGGGAGGAATTTCCCAAAGCAATGGACTTATCCCTTGCGGCAAGCCAACTCAAACTCACTTATAATTTTAATAAACTATCTTCTCTTTCTAATTCCAGAACTCGTCTCCTTCCTCACCAGATCGAGTGCACTTTCATTGTAGCCAATAGTTTAAAACCAAGGTTTATCCTGGCCGATGAAGTAGGCCTTGGAAAAACCATCGAAGCAGGGCTTGCGATTAAAGAACTTATGTTTCGCCGGGGACTCAAAAAAGTCCTAGTAGTCGCACCTTCTCCTCTTCTTGTTCAATGGCAACAAGAGATGAAAAACAAATTCAACGAAGAATTTGCTATCGTTCGTAGAAGAAACTTCATCACAAACGGCCCGGATCATTGGCGAAACTTTAACAAAATCATCACTTCTATTGATTTCATTAAAAACCCAAAGTATGCAGAAGAAATTTTGGGAACGAAATGGGACATTGTCGTATTTGATGAAGCCCATAGGCTCAGACGTGATTATTCTAAAATCACTCGTGGGTATTTATTTGCCGAAAAAATTGCACGGAAAACCGAATGCCTTCTTCTTCTCACAGCCACACCATTCCGTGGGAAACTAGAAGAGCTATTTTATCTCTTACACTTAGTCGATCCGAATATCCTTGGGCCGTACCATACTTTTGTGAACGATTATGTTGTAGGTCAGAAGGGTGACTTAAAGGAAAAAATATCCAAAGTATTACTTCGCCGCCGGAAGGTAGAAGTCGGTGGATTTACCAAACGATTTGCTAAAACAGTTCGGATTGACCTCTCTCCCATCGAACGTGCGTTTTATGATGAAACTACGGACTATGTAAAACGAGAATACAATATGGCAATGGGAACTAAAAACCGTGCCATAGGTTTTGTGATGGTGGTGTTTCAGAAATTACTCGATTCCTCTGTCATTGCTCTTCTTTCTGCCTTACAAAAACGTAAATTTATGTTGGAATCTAAATTCCACTACATGAAAGAACACGAAACCACTCTAGACGATTGGGATTTGGATGAAACGGAAGGTGTCGAAGAATTCATTACCGAATTAGAAGATGAAGAAATGTCTAGTTTCCAAAGGATCAAACGTGAGCTTTTCACTTTGAACCGACTCATCCATTTGGGAAAACAAATCAAAGAAGATAAAAAAACTTTAAAACTAAAAGAAACACTCTATCGCCTAAAAAAAGAAGGCCATAAGAAGTTTATTATCTTCACGCAGTTTAGAACAACACAAGACCACTTACAATCGGTATTAGAACCAGACTTCAAAGTATCTCCATTCCATGGTTCCCTCAGCATGGATGAAAAAGAAGTCGCCATTCAAAAATTCAAAGAAGACTTCGAAATCTTAATTTGTACAGAAGCGGGTGGGGAAGGTCGTAACTTACAATTTGCTAACATTCTATTTAATTATGACTTACCTTGGAGCCCACTAAAGATCGAACAACGAATTGGAAGGATCCATCGTTTTGGACAAAAAGATAATGTGTATATATTTAACTTTGCATCCAAAGACACTGTGGCTGAAAGAATTTTAGAAGTGCTTACGAACAAAATCCGTTTGTTTGAAGAATCCATCGGAGCCTCCGATGACCTTCTCGGAACCATTGAAGAGGAACTTGATTTCAACTCCAGTCTTATGAAATTCGTGACGGGAACCAAAACCAAAGAAGAATTAGAAACAGAATTTGATCTTCGCATCCAAGTGGCCCAGAAAGGATTTGAAAAACTCAATGCACTGGTCACTCCCAAAGTATTAGATTTTAATTTAAAAGACTATTACGATCATACTCTGGAAGAAAGAGAATGGAACAATAGCCATTTAGAAGAAGTCGTAGCCCAAGGTTCGAAGTTCTTCCAAAATCTACTGCCTGGAACTCTTACACCCATTAGCAAAGGCTCTTACGAATACAAAAATACAGACGGGAAGGTTAAAAAAGCAACCTTCGATTCTGATCTTGCCTTAACCAATGACTCTCTAGAATTTTTAGCTTTCGGACATCCTTTTGTAGAAAAGGTAACAGAACTTCTCACGCAAAGTGACGTGGGTCGTAAAAAAAAGTATCTACTCTCCAAAGATTTAGGACAAAAGATCTTATTTGTCTTCCAAGTGGAGTTTGATTTTTCTCTCAAACGAAAAGATCTTTTCTTTGTAGAGTTTGATCTAAAGAAAAAGAAATCCATAGTCCATACAGAAAAACCTAGCGAGTGGACAGAAGGAAAAACCTACGTTCCGGAAAAGGAAATCCCTCTCTCAAAACTTGAAGAAGCATTGATTCATTGTTATCCGATTGTTGAATCAGAAACAGAAATCAAAAAAGAAATCCTAAGAAAAGAAACTTTGTCTATCTTTCAAAAAGAAGAATACAAAGTGGAACTTTCACACCAAAAAACCATCCGTCAATTGGAAGAAAAATTAATGCGACAAGAAGCCGCTTACAAATGGGACAATCGTCCTGAAAAAAAAGCAGTCCTTCACAAAACCATGAAAGAAATCCAACGTGCCAAAGACGAATACACGGTAGAAATACGCAAAATCAAAAACGGTGCTACTATTTTTCATAGAATTCGCCTCTTCCAAACTTACATCAGTATTTAAATTCATTTACATTAAATTTCCAAAGAATAGACTTTGGAAATGTTCTTTCCCAAAATTGCATTTTGGATTCAAATCCTCGTATCTTTATTGTTAGGTTTGTTTTTCGGGATTCTATTAAATCCAGAAACAGGATTTGTATCCTCACTTTCCTTAAAACCATACCTACCTTGGATGAAACTTCCTGGTGATATTTTTTTAAACCTGCTCCAAATGATTATGATTCCCTTAGTCATAGTCTCCATCGCTCTTGGTGTTTCTAGTTTGCGAAACTTAAACGATCTCTGGAGTTTAGGAAGCAAAACCCTTTTCTATTTTATTTTTACCACAGTCATTTCGGTAAGCATTGGAATTTCCCTCACACTCATCATCAAACCGGGAAACCATATCCAAAACCAAACTATAGAAAAAAATGCAAACATCCCCGATGCCAAGTTATCTGAAAATGAAGAACCAATTCCCGAAATTATAGCCAATATCATTCCCAAAAATCTAGTGAATGTTTGGTCCAAACAACAAATGTTATCGATTGTTTTTTTTGGGATGATTCTCGGTATTTTTTTTCTGACTTCCAAAGAATCAGGCACTGCCTTAAAAGCATTTTGCCATTCCTTAGAAAGTTTCTGTCTTTGGGTTGTAGCGGCCGCAATGAAATTGGCTCCGTTTGCCGTACTCGGACTCATGAGTTATGCCATGGTTCAGATCGGCTTTTCTTTGTTATTCGGTCTTGTATCTTACATCGGAACCGTTCTCTTTGGACTTTTTTGTATCCTTGTTTTTTATTGTATCTTGATCCTGATCTTTACAGGAAAAAATCCCCTTCGCTTTCTGAACGAAGTTCGTGAAATCCCTCTCCTTGGTTTTTCCACATCCAGTTCTAGTTCCGTCCTTCCCTTTTCCTTAAAACTCGCCAAAGAAAAATTAAAACTAAAAGAAACAGTCGCTGATTTTGTTCTTCCTCTCGGTGCTACCGTCAATATGGACGGAACCGCTTTGTACCAAGCTGTAGCCACTGTTTTCCTAAGCCAAGTATACCAAGTAGATCTTTCTGCCCTAGACTTGTTTTTGTTAGTTGGAACTGTCACAGCAGCTTCTATTGGAACAGCAGCAACACCGGGAGTGGGACTTGTGATTCTTGCTTCTATCCTTTATACCTTTCATATTCCCATCGAAGGGATCACTATCCTTTTTGGGGTTGACCGCTTTTTAGATATGTGTAGAACTTCAGTAAATCTGACCGGCGATATATCTTGCGCATTTATCATGGACCACATCTGGAAGGAAACAAAAACCAATGAAAAAAATTAAATACACAGTATTGTTAGGAATCTTAACATTCCTCATCCATTGTGATACCAAAAAGGATTACTTAGAAGATATCGGAGCTCATTTTCTCTGTAATACCTATGCCATCTGCAATGGAGAAACGCCTGCCAAAACTGGTATCATCGGTGATAGTTGGACAGATATCCTTCTTGGATTTCCACTTGTAGAAACTCTCAGACCCCAATTAGAAAACAGATTTCATTATCAATTTGTGGGAGCCACACTCGGCGGAAAAACTTTACAACAAGTAGTCAGCCAAGGCCTTCAATTCCAAGTCATTGACCAAGGGGGTGCTGATATGAAAGTCATCATTCTTTCCTTAGGTGGAAATGATATCCAAGCAAATCTTCCCGAATATGTTGGAAATGTCAGTGCAGTCCAAGCCCAACGGTTTGCCACAATCAAATCCAATCTCAAACATATGATTGTGACAGGAAACGCTTACAAAATCGCAAGATTTGGTGGTGCTCCTATAAAATGGATCATTCATGGATACGATTATCCAAATCCTTACATGCCAGCTGTGATCGCAGGTTCTGAGGAAGGTTGTAAAACTAAGTTTGATCGTATTGGTTTGATTGTTCCAGATGCCGCTGTATTTACTTCAACACAATTAGATGCTTTTAATAATCTGCTTGTGGAAATCACAAGAGAAGAACCTTCCTTCATCTATATGGACCTAAGAAACACATTAGGTGGAAAACCCAATTCGCGCGCGGAATTTATGTTAGATTGTATTCATGCAAATAACTTAGGATATACACTTCTTGCCGAAAAGTTTGCCAGATTGCTTTATCCAATCACCAATGTAGGATTTTAAATATGAAAAAAATAATTATCATTTCTCTCTTTTTTCTTTCTTTAGCAGCATCTTTGTATTCACAACCTAACAATAAAGGTTTTGCCCATCCTCTCCAAGTGGAACCGGTGGCCGTGTATTCAAAAATCAGAGGTAATCTTAGTTACTGGGATAAGAACTACAACGATGTCAAAGAAATTAACAAAAACATCAACATTGAAGGAGAATACAAATTTTCTGAATCCTTTTCTGTCATTTCCTCCATTGGTAGAAACGAATATTCCCAAACAGATTCATCAAAAGAAATCACTTGGGATCGTTGGAATGCCGGAGTTAAGTATGGAAAAGTTTTTGAAAATGGATCTTCACAATTTTTAATCGGTGGGGGACTTCGACTCTATGACAAAAAAAGAAACGGAGAATTTCGAGAACGGGAAAACCCAGATTTTTATCTGATTCGCCCTAACTTTGGACTCGGTTATAAATCCGGTTTCTTTCAAATCATGTCCGAGTTTCGTTTCCAAACAGAAACGAACCGACACGGAAGAGAATCTAGTTTGGAAGAGTTCAAACGATATTACCAAGTGGGAATTGCACCCTCCTTTGCCATTGCTGATTCCGTTCGTATCTTTACCGAACTTGAATATAGAGAACCATTAGATAAGGTAGCTGATAAAAATCTAAGATACTTTAATTTTTATCCCGGTATCTCTATGAACACCGAGAACTTCGGTAGTTTCAATTTTTCCGTTCTACTTGGTGTTTTGCCAAAAGCAGACAATGCAATGGATCGAGGGATTCGTTTTTCCTATTTCTATTTCTTTGATACAAGCCAGTAGTGTATGAAAAATCTTTTACTGTTACCATCGGTGTTTTTTATTTTTCACTGCCTCAGTGTGCAAATAGGAAATCCTTCGGTAACCTTATTCCAAAACAAAGGACAAGAAGGTTGGTATTCCCCCGGAAAACCGCCTTCAGCTTCCGACAGCTTTGTGGAATCTTGCACATCTAATTATTTTGGACTGGTGAGTATAGGCAGTGCCAGTTTGGATTACGTTCCTCGAGCCACACGGCCGAAAGAAATTCACAGCCTAGACCATTATTATAAAAACCAATACTTCTTTTTCCAAGAACTTTGTTTGCGTGTCACCGGACGATGAAACAGAACATTGACTCGTTAAATGAATTTGCAAAGAAACTAAAGAGTGGACTTATCTATGAAGAAATAGATTCCAAATTGAAGGAATTCCATTCAAAAAAAAACAATGTATCTAACAAATCATTAGATGCGCTTACGGATAAAATTCGAAAGAAAGAAGAACAGATAAAAAAACTTTATGACGACATCATCATTCTCCAAAACAAACTTTCGGAAACCTTGGATAAGGAACTTAAAAAATAAAACTAGCGGAAGACTGACCCAAGTTTTCGCTCTCCTTTCTTGCTTCACAGTATCCGTTTCCTGCGCCAGTTCTGGATATGGGACCCAAGGTCTACTCTATGAAAACCAAAGGATCAGTATGATGGAGACCGGCGTTGCGGCGACCAAAGAAGGGATCGCCTGTGCTAAATCCTACTTGGGGCTCCTGGCCCTGGGAGATGCTTCCGTGGAAATCTCCCAAAAGAACGGAAACATCAAAGAAATTACGTCTATTGAGCTAGAAACTTACAATTTCCTCGGGATTTACGCAAAACTCTGCACGGTTACCAAGGGAAATTAGTCGAAACTAAATCTAGAACCTATGGCTATGTGGAAGAAAATTCGAATCCTAGTTTTGTTTATTTTTTCCTCTTTGGCCTGTATCCCCGAGCCAAGTCCCTCTCTTTTGGGTGTCCTGGTTCTACCCCTTGTGACACAAACCTCGTCTAACTTTACCATTGAATCCACAACTCCAACCGATGGAGCTACAGGGGTTTCGCTGACGCCAACCATCACCATTGTCATGACTCAGGCTCTAGATTCCACTTCCCTCAATACAAATATCAGCTGTACCCCATCCTGCCCTAGTCTCAGCGGCGGTGCCTCTAACCGAACCATTACCCTCACACCGGCAAGTGCACTCATCACTGGAACCACTTACACCATCACTCTCGGTCAAAACATCCAGTCCATATTTGGACTGACTCTTGGCACAAGTACCAGTTTTAGTTTCACTACCTTATAAATAAAAAAGCCGACGTTTCCGCCGGCTCTAGAGTTTCCCTTTTCAGAGATCAAAATATAATATATCAAAAGGAAACTTCCCAAGGAAAGTCTCCTTATCTGAAACAGAATTTGTTTTAATTTTCTTATTTAAAGAAATTTAAAACGATTCCACCTTTTGTTACAAAAAACTCAGCAAACACGAGTGAGGTGATCGCCATAAGTTTAATGAGAATGTTGATCGCAGGTCCAGATGTATCTTTGAATGGATCGCCGACAGTATCACCCACAACCGCAGCTTTGTGTTTTTCAGATCCTTTTCCACCCGCTGTTTTTTCGATGTACTTTTTCGCGTTGTCCCAAGCTCCACCAGAGTTGGCAGAAGAGATCGCAAGAACTACACCTGAAACAAGAGCACCAGCAAGGAGTCCCGCAAGAGACTTCACACCAAACAAATATCCCACAACAATCGGGCTTAAGAGAACCAAAAGACCTGGAGGGATCATTTCACGAAGAGCAGCAGAAGTAGAGATATCGACACACTTAGCATACTCAGGTTTTGCGGTTCCTTCCATAAGACCAGGGATTTCTTTGAATTGGCGACGAACTTCTTTTACCATATCAAGAGCTGCCTTTCCTACAGACTTCATAGTCATCGCAGAAAAGATAAAAGGAAGCATGGCACCAAAAAGAAGACCACCAAAGACTAATGGATCTAAAAGTTCAATCGAAGTGAGGTCAATGGCACCTTCTCCCAATTCTTTAGAAGCATTTTGTGTTCTTGTGATAAAAGCAGCAAATAGAGCAAGGGAAGTTAAAGCCGCAGATCCAATCGCAAAACCTTTTCCAACGGCCGCAGTTGTGTTACCTGCTGCGTCAAGGGTATCCGTTCTGTCACGAACGTCTTTTCCTAGTTCCGCCATCTCTGCAATCCCACCCGCGTTATCGGAAACCGGGCCGTAAGCATCGATCGTAAGACCAATCGCAATTGTGGAGATCATTCCAATCGCTGCGATTGCAATTCCATACATACCCGCAAGGATATTGGAAACAACAATCACGATCACAAGCAGAATTACTGGAACCACAGTCGATTTGTAACCAAGAGCAAGGCCGTAGATAATGTTAGTAGCAGCACCTGTTTCACAAGCATCAGCAACTTCGCGCACTGGTTTGTAAGAATGAGAAGTATAAATCTCAGTGATCCAACCAATGAACATACCAGCAAACAAACCTAATGCGACGGAAGTATAAACATTCCATTTAGTGATGGTTTTGTCTGCAATTTGGAAACTATCGATCATAAAGATGTCAGTTACAAAGTAAAGAGCAGCCGCTACGATGAATGTGGAGATCCAAAGTTGGAATTTTAATACTCTCTCTACGTTTCCATTTTCTTTTACGCGAGCAAAGAAAGTAGTGATAAGAGAAGCAGGGATTCCAATCGCAGAAATTAAAAGAGGATAGAGTAAAGCAGAGTTGTTGTCTGCAAGGGCTGATGCCGTAGCACCAATCACGAGAGCAGCACAAGTTGCTTCGGCAGCAGAGCCAAAAAGGTCGGCACCCATACCAGCGATATCACCTACGTTGTCTCCCACGTTATCAGCAATAGTTGCTGGGTTTCTTGGATCATCTTCTGGAATTCCTTTTTCTACCTTTCCTACAAGGTCAGCACCAACGTCAGCGGCTTTGGTATAAATACCACCACCCACACGACCAAAAAGTGCTACAGAAGATCCACCGAGACCAAAACCTGCAAGTGATTCCATAAGGATGTGTTTGGCAACACCTACGTTTGTTCCTGTGAATAGAAGGAAAAGTCCAATCATACCAAGAACAGCCAAACCAATCAGTCCAAAACCCATAACGGCTCCAGAGTCATAAGCCACTCGGAATGCTTTGGAAAGAGAAGTTTTTGCTGCTTCCGCAGTGCGAACGTTACCTGCAGTCGCAATCTTCATTCCGATAAAACCAGAAAGGCAAGAAATGAGGGCACCCGATACAAAAGCAACGGCAGTGTAAATCCCTTCGTTGAACTCTGTCTTTGGATTGTCCAAAAGTAAATAGATGAGAACAGTCATGAAACTGATAAATAGCAAAATGACTCGGTATTCTCGAAGCAGGAAGGCCATAGCCCCTTCTGCGATCGCAGCGGAGATTTCTTTTAGTTTTGCAGTTTCTTTTACGTCCCCACCGCCTGCGCCCACTTGGATGCGAACCACCCGAGCTGCGTAGAATATCGCCGTGGCAATGGAAACAAGCGCCATGACGATGATGATTAACTCTACATTCATGAGATCCTCTTTGAGATTGTTTTTTTGAATTTCTAAGATTATTTAGAAGATGACCGATGAGAATCCATAGATGATACTTCGGTCTAGGAGAATATGGCAATTTGGTGTTCTGGTAACAAGTCTATTTCTCGTTTCCAAGCCAAATTTAGCACAAACAGAGGTTCTGAACCCCGTTAAGGCCTTGTACGGTTATGAAGATCTATTGCGAATGGCTGAGGACAAAATTGTCCAAGAAACTCCCGCCAAGGCCTTCGATTTTCTCATCAAAGCCAAAGAATTAAATCCAGATCCTGATTATCGCTACTACAATTTGTCCGCAAGAGCTCATATCAAACTCGGCCAGCTCTTCGATGGAATCCATGCCTACGAAGAATCGGTCAAAAAGAAAAACGACCAACTTGATTTGGTTTTGTACATTGCTGATTTTTATGAAAAGGAAAGAAAACCAAAAGAGGCATTGTTCTATACCAAATTGTATTTAGAACAAAAACCAAATGCAAAGTACAGATTGTATACAGCCGCAATTCTTGCTCGCCAGTTGGGACTCGAATCAGAATACGAAAGTTATTTTCAAAAATTAGAATCAGACAAAACCTTTGTTTCTGAAAAGGATGCCCTCCAAACAAGCCTCCAAAAAAATATCAAAAACAAAAAGTGGAAGGAAGCAGATGATTTGAGTTTACGGTACTTAGTGTACTTTCCTCGTGAAGAAGGTATGTATGAAACTTTGATCTTGGCGCGAAGGGGAAGACAATCCGAACTTTTAGAACAAGCCTACCAATGGACAACCACTGTATTTTTAACCGAAACGAGATACTTCACGCGTTATGGAGTCTATCTCCAAGAAAAACAAAGATACCTAGAAGCTTTGTCCTTATTTCGCCGAGGGTTTTATAATTTATTAAAATTCTATCCTGATTCCGATGCGGGTGAACTTTTATTTCTCATTCGCCAAAGTTATGCGAATCTCGGTAAAGATAGAGATACTCTTGCGATTGATTCTCTTGTCAAAGACTTTCAAAACCAAAAAAAAATCACTGCTACAGAACTAGAAAACCACCAAACGACTTATCGTAAAAACAGAGAGTATTTACTATTTTGTATTCACTGGTTTTCTAAACGAGATACAGCAAAAGCCAACGAATATAGGCAAAGGTTAAAAGATCGCGATATGGAGTTCGAAGAATCAGAATTCCTGCGAGTGATGGGCGTTTTTTCCACCCTCCCGCAGGATCTTTAGAAAATATTTCTTAGCTATGAAACTTTTTCTTATCATCAATTAACGACTGTACGACGGACGGATCGGCAAGAGTGCTGATGTCTCCCAATGTATCAAATTCGTTATTGGCGATCTTTCTTAAAATTCGGCGCATGATTTTACCCGAGCGAGTTTTAGGAAGTCCCGGTGCCCAGTGGATCACTTCTGGTCTTGCAATTTTTCCGATCACCTTTTCTACCATAGCAATCAGTTCTTTTTTTAATACATCGTTTGTCGTCACACCTTGTTTCACAGTGACATAGGCATAAATTCCCTGGCCCTTGATATCATGTGGAAATCCCACAACGGCTGCTTCGGCTACGGATTTATGTTCTACAAGAGCACTTTCCACTTCGGCCGAACCGATACGGTGGCCCGAAACATTGAGTACATCGTCGACTCTTCCTGTTATGCGAAAATATCCATCCTTGTCTTTGTTGGCCCCATCCCCAGTGAAGTAGTAACCTTTGAATTGAGAAAAGTAGGTATCAAAGAATCGTTTGGGATCTCCATACACTTCTCGCATCATCGAAGGCCAAGGTTTGGCAATACAAAGGTTTCCAGAAATTTCTCCTTTGCCTTTGACTTCCACACCTTCATTGTCCACAAGAACTGGTTGGATTCCATAAAATGGCCAACTCGCCGAACCTGGTTTTTGCGGAATCGCACCCGGAACTCCCGAGATCATAATGGACCCAGTTTCCGTTTGCCACCAAGTATCTACGATCGGACATTTTGATTTTCCAATATTGGTATGATACCATTCCCAAGCCTCAGGATTGATGGGTTCCCCCACAGATCCAAGAAGTCGCAAAGAAGCTAATGACCTTTTTTTAATATGATCAATCCCTTCTCGCATCAGCGCGCGAATCGCCGTCGGTGCCGTATAAAATACAGTGACTTTGTATTTATCAATCACATCCCAGAAACGGCCGGCATCGGGATAACTGGGAACTCCTTCAAACATAAGCGAAGTGGCTCCATTGGATAAAGGTCCATAGAGAATATAACTGTGCCCGGTGATCCAACCAATGTCTGCCGTACACCAGTATGTATCTGTTTCTTTGTAATCAAAAATAGTCGCAAAGGTAAGATTGGCACCGAGTAGATATCCAGCCGTTGTATGAAGAACCCCTTTTGGTTTTCCAGTCGAGCCGGAAGTATAAAGGATAAATAGTGGGTCTTCCGAATCCATCGCAACAGGAGGGCATTCTTTTTTGACATCCGCCTCTTTCATCAAGTAGTGGTACCAGTGGTCCCTACCTTCTTTCCAATTTAGATTTCCTTCGTCGCCCGTTCGCTTAACAACAATTACATCTTTTACACTGACTTTCGTTTGTTCCAAAGCCGCATCCACATTTTTCTTCAGCTCAATGGGTTTCCCACCTCGGTATCCACCATCTGCAGTAATGACGAGAGTTGGTTTACAATCTTCAATGCGACCAAGGAGTGCCTCAGGTGAAAATCCACCAAACACAACCGAATGGACGGCACCCACACGAGTACAGGCGAGAGTCACAATGGCAAGTTCTGGAATCATAGGGAGATAAATGAGAACCCGGTCTCCCTTTTTTACATGGAACTTCTTTAGAACGTTTGCAAAATAATTTACCTCGCGGTGGAGGTCGTGGTAAGTTAAAACTTTAGATTCATCCGGGTTGTCCCCTTCCCAAATGAGAGCCGCTTTGTTCCTGAGTGGGGAATCTAGATGTCTGTCTAAACAATTATAAGAGACGTTGAGTTTGCCACCGACAAACCATTCGACTTTTGCTTTAGCAAAATCGTGTTTGAGAACCTTTGTCCATTTTTTAAACCATGTTAGGCGTTTTGCTTGTTCAGCCCAAAATTTTTCCGGCTTTTCTATGGATTCTTTATATTTGGCTTTGTATTCTTTTAAGCTAACGTTTGCAAGTTTGGTGAAGTCTTTGGACGGTGCCACAATTCTTTCTTTCGGCATAGGTTCCCTCTAGAGAAAGAAGACTGGACTTTTTTTGAAAAAAGTCCAGCATGAATCTGAAAAATGGAATTTAAAAAATGAACTTAGTGGGAACCGGTTCGGATTAAATCCAAAAACTCACTTCGGGTGGTGGGATCTGATTTAAATAGACCGAGTAGGCTAGAAGTAAACAGTTCTGAGTTTTGTTTTTCCACACCGCGCATCATCATACATAAATGTTTGGCTTTAATGACAACACCCACACCGAGTGGATCCAAAGTTTCTTGGATGGCTTGTGCAATTTGGTCGGTTAGGCGCTCCTGAACTTGCAATCGGCGCGCAAACACGTCTACAATTCTTGGAATTTTGCTAATTCCAATGATTTTCTTATTGGGGATGTAAGCAACATGGGCCCTTCCATAAAAAGGAAGCAGGTGGTGTTCGCAGAGAGAATACATTTCGATATCTCTTACGAGAACCATCCCTGTTGTATTCTCTTCGAAGATAGCTCCGTTTACAATTTGGTTCAAATCGGCTTTATACCCACTCGTCAAAAAGTCATAAGCCTTTTTCACTCGACTGGGAGTTTTTGTAAGACCCTCTCTAGTGGGATCTTCACCGATTTGTTTTAGGATTTCTTCGATTAAGTTTTCCATCCGATTCCTTTTACAGATATGTTCCTTGTGAACCTGTGTTTCAAATTATGAATGCAGAATATTCACTACCAATTTGACTAGACTGGACTGATAAGGAAAAGACACATTTCCTTTTTTTAATTTAATTCTAAAGGACATAATTTAGATCCAATGCGGCAAAAAATTGGTTACGATGCACGGATGATCGAAAATTCGGGGATTGGGATTCGTATCCAACATATTTTAAAGTTTTGGCCTCTATCTCCGCAAACCGCCGATTTATTTATCTTTGGAGACCCCGTCGTTTTAAAAAAATACGATCTCCCGAGAACCGCCCAAATCATCGAATATAAAACCAGTATCTATTCCCCTAAAGAATTTTTAGGTCATCCTAGGATGGCGGAAATGGATATTTTAGACATCCCCCATTTCAATATTCCTTTTCCTTACATTAGAAAGTGTATCGTAACCATCCACGATCTCATTCCTTACCATTTCAAAGCCGCCCATAGTTCTCTCGTGAAACGAGTGTATATGCAAATTGTATTTCGCTTAATCCAATGGTTTGCCTTAAAAATCGTTACTGTTTCTGAGTACACCAAACAAGACTTAGTGCAATCCTTTGGGTATTCGGAAGATAAGGTTTCTGTGATTTATAACGGAATCGATTTAAAAAACTTTTTAAAACAAAGTCCGACCAAACTCTCTCAATTTAGAAAAAAACATAAATTGCCCAAATCGTATTTATTCACTGTGGGAATTGGAAAAACACATAAGAATTTTCCGTTTTTATTATCCAATTTGGAAGTATTATGGGCAAACAAAGAATTGAGTTTGCCTTTGGTTGTCGGTGGACTGAGCAAAGAAATTCCAGAAGAGTTTTTAAAATTTCAAAAGAAGTATCCAGATAAAATTTACTTTTTATCGCATCTGCCTTATGCAGAACTTCCTCTTGCCTACCAAGCAGCAGAGCTATTTCTCTATCCCTCACTCTTTGAAGGATTTGGATTTCCTGTTTTGGAAGCACAAGCGGTAGGAACTCCCGTTTTTTCTTCCAACGCCAGTGTTTTGCCAGAAGTCTTAGGAACGAGTTACGAACCTTTTGATCCCAAAGATCCTTCTTCCTTTCAAAAGAAACTTCTCTCTTTATTAAAAGATTCGAAAAGACAAAAGGAACTGAAAGCTCTGGGTGAGAAAAATGCCAAACGTTTCCAATGGAAATCGGCCATCGAAAATCTAAATTACGTCTACCAAGCGCTTCCGAAATTAAAAACTTAAGAAAATCACGGCCAATTCCCTCTTTTCTAATAAAAATGCCTTAGAAAGACTAAAAAAAATTCTTGTCGTACCATCCGGAAACTCCGAGACTGATTCTCAGAACCATGATCAAGTGTCACTGCGCAGAAGTTTTCTTTGAATCTATCTTAAATGTTGTCAAAGAATCCCATCGCCCTATACTAGAAGTCGCCCGCGAGATGGGAGCGGCTGATACTTGTACGGCTTGTGTTCCGGATATGTTAGCCTTCATCGAGCAGGAATTGGAAGGTCAACTTGCAGGAAATACAAATCATTGATTCCGACCTAATCGGATCACTCGTCAAAAAAGCCCAAACCGCCGAAAGAAAACGCACCAATCATAACTTCCATGCAGAATCGGAAGTCTACCAAAGGTTTCTTAACGTTCTTTCTAAAAATACATACATTCCACCTCACAGACATTTGTCGGATCCCAAACCGGAAACCTTTGTGGTTCTCGAAGGCGAAATTGGTTTTTTAATTTTCAAAGAAAACGGAGAGATTCAGGAATCTCACAAACTTTCGGCCAGTGGTCCTAAACGAGGCATTGATCTCCAGCCCGGTGTTTGGCATAGTCTGGTTTGTTTGTCGGAGAATGCTGTTTGTTTTGAAGGGAAGTCTGGTCCCTATGATCCCACTGTGGATAAAGAATTCCATCCCCACTACCCACTCGAAGGCGATCCAAAAGTAAAAGACACGATCACTTGGTATGAATCGTTGTTTCTATGAATTGGATTTCTCTAACTAGAAAATTATATCCAATCCTACTAATGGTTTCCTTTTCTTTTTTTTGTAAGTCCCTTCCTTCCTTTGTTCCTGTAAAAGAACACAAGACGGAATCCATTTCTTCGGATGGAATTGTACGCACCTTTCGTTATTACGTTCCCAAACAAATCAAAGAAAGCCGTTTGCCTGTAATCTTCCTTTTACACGGCGGTGGCGGTAGTGGCGAAGGAATGATTTACCTGACTCGTATGTCTGAAAAAGCAGAAGAGTATGGTTTTATCGCAGTGTATCCAGATGGTTATGGCAATCGTTGGAATGATGGTAGAAAAATATCCCATTCTCTCACAGACAAACGAAACACAAATGATGTGGAATTCTTTCGGGATATGATTCGTTTTATTGATAAAGAAATTCCTGTTGATTACAACCGAATCCATGCTGCCGGAATTTCCAATGGTGGATTTATGACGCAGCGTCTGTTATGCGAAGCTGATGATTTATTCAGCTCTGGTTATTCGATAGCTGCTGTCACTTCGAAAGGAATCAAAGATCTTTGTAATCCTCCGCCGCGTAAATCGATCGGTTTTATCATGGGAACCTCAGATGATGTTGTGCCTTATTTGGGAGGAACCGTTTCCATTCCTTCGGATCCAAGTCCCAATGCAAAAAGGATTCCAGCAGGTGATGTGTTATCTTACTTAGAATCCTTAGAATTTTGGAGTTCTAATTTCTCCTGCAAAGAAGAAACAAAATCCAAAAAAAGACATTTGAACAAATTCTGGAAACGCGATATCCAATACACACAGGTTACCGATTGCCAATCAGACGAAAAGGTAGAAGGGTATTTGATTCCAGGTGGGGGCCATATCTGGCCCAATGGATTTTTTTACCAAAATGAAAAACAATACGGTTACTTAAGTAAGGACTTGGATACAAGGGAAATTGTGTTACAATTCTTTCGAACGACCAATAGAAAAGATAAGTTGGTAAACAATGCACCACTCGGAAATTAGAAACTCATCCAGCGTATTTACCACTTTAGAAACAGGATCAGGAGATCCCGTCCTTTTCCTTCACGGTTTTCCTGATAACCATAAAACCTTCGCTCCGATTATGGAGCCAATAGGAAAAAAAGGGTTTCAATGCATTGCACCTGTTATGCGAGGCTACGAACCTTCGACCATATCCCATGCTCATAAATTACATGTGGTAGATCTTGTGGATGATATCCTGGGTTGGATGGATGACAGAAGGTGGGATTCGGTGCATTTAGTCGGACATAACTGGGGATCTGTGATTGCTTTTGCAGCCGGAATGTACTATCCCAATCGAATCAAATCCATCACAAGCCTTGGAGTTCCACTTTTGCGTACTTACCAAGATTCATTTTTTTGGGCACCCCAACAAACCATCCATTCTTGGTATGTGGTTCTATTCCAAATTCCTTTTCTAGCAGAGTTGACCATTCGTTCCAATGGGTTTGCTTTGGTGGATTATTTATGGAAAGATTGGTCGCCAGGATACACTCCCAACCAGGATCACTTAGCAGAGATTAAAGCTAACTTTCAAAATCCAGGAATTTTATCTTCGGCCCTCGCTTACTATCGCAATTTAAACGATTTATTTACTGAGTCGGGAAGAGAAAGTATTTTAGGAATCTTAGATTCACAAATAACCGTTCCCACACAGATTCTTTACGGATTAAATGATGGTTGTTTTCATAAAAATATGTTCGAACATCTGTTAGATGAAAAAGACTTTCCATGTGGATTCCGTAAAATTGGTTTTGATCATGCGGGCCACTTTCTTCATTGGGAAAAAAGAGAAGAAGTAACTAAGCTCATTTTAGAATGGTTACAAATTAATAAATAAGAATCGATTCAGTTTCTTTCGTCCTATCTATCTAGGAGATTGGATATGTTTCAAAATATGGGTCTTTATGACAGAATCATTCGAGTGGTCGTTGGTTTGATATTAGGTGGTTTGTATTTGGGTGGAGTCGTTGAGGGAACAACGGCACTGGTTCTTTTTGGAATTGGTCTTGTGATGATTGCAACCTCTACCATCGGATTTTGTCCAGCTTACCTTCCTTTCAAATTTACAACCAAAGAAAAATAACTAAAACCTTTCGGTAGAAAAACAAACTCACAAATTTAACTTTGTGAGTTCTGTGTTTACTTCTTACTTTTTCAAACTCACTAAAACTTCGTAGTGTTGTGTTCTTGGAAAAAAATCAAACAAACCGATATAATTCAATCGATAACCAATGGCTTCTAATCTAGTAATATCTCGTTTGAGTGTACTCGGATTGCAGCTTGAATAAATGATTTGTTTCGGCGAAAACATAGAGGCCGATGCAACGATTCCTTCGGATAGGCCAGCCCTCGGTGGATTCACAATCCAAATCGGAAATTTTGCCACGTGTTTGGGTAAATGTTTTTGGTATAAATCGCTGACTTCATACTCAAACTGCAAAGCATTGTTTGCCTTTGCATTTTCTTTTGCAAACCGAATGCTCTTTTCGTGAGATTCAATTCCATACAAAGATTCAATTTTTTCCCGAATCGAAATTCCAATGGTTCCACATCCGCAAAATAGTTCTAAAATATTGGCAGAATCTGGTAACAGGGTTTTGATTTTTTCAAGCCAAGGTTCTATTAAAAACCTGTTGATCTGAAAAAATCCGCGTTCCGGGACTTTTAATTTGGTATTAAAAATACTGATTTCAGTTTGGTCTCTTTCATAATTCACAACCGACTTTGTAGAAAGGCGTAGTTGGATGGATTTATTTTTAGATACCGATTTTTGGAGACCGGCGGGAACCATATCCCATAACAAACGTTTATCGACTGTTTTACAAACGGAATTTGATTCTTTGACAATTCGGTGGGTGTTTTTTGAAAAATATCCAATTTCTCTACCGTTCGATTGCCACTGCACATTGTTTCGGTATTCGTTTTCGGGGCCTGTGACAACTTGCACTTTGCCTTTCCACTTAGGAAACATTGCTTCCAAGAGGGAGGTTTTGATTTCTAACTCATCTTTGTAGGAAATATGGCGATAACTGCATCCACCACAATCCATAAACACAGAACAATCAGAAGGAATCCTGTTTTCCGAGGCTTCAATGACTTCGGAAACGGAACCAAACCATTCTTTGTTTCCTGTTTTATAAAGACTTATGTCTACCAATTCACCAGGCAATCCACCCTCAACGAAGACGGCATGTCCCTCATGGTGTGCTAAACAGAAACCACCATTGACCCACTTTTCTAGTTTTATACGCAACTTTTCCATTCTCTAGAACCATTCATTGAATATTCATTTGACACTGCACTCGCATTTAACATAACGGATAGGTACTCTTGGAGAAGTGGCTGAGTGGTCTAAAGCAGCGGTCTTGAAAACCGTCGTGGTAATCCCACCGTGGGTTCGAATCCTACCTTCTCCGAGTCGCTGGAGACGTGCCTGAGTGGCCGAAAGGAGCGGTTTGCTAAACCGTCGTACGAGCAATCGTACCCAGGGTTCGAATCCCTGCGTCTCCGTTGTTACCGTCATGAATACCACCCAAATCAAAGACAAATTACAAAAAATACAGGCCTACTTAGTCACTGACGAAGCCGCAAAAATTTTTGCAGTATTACCTTTGTATTTCTCTTGGGTTCCGGTATTTACTTGGAAACGAAGCAATCCAGCATTTGTAACTGTTTGTTTGTACTCGGCAGTTAATACTTGTTTGTTCTTACTTGGATTGTTATTTGCCCAAGCTGTTTCCATTCTGCCTTTCGTTGGCCTCTATTTCGCTGCCACCATCCATCTGCTTTCCGTACTACTTTATCTAGGAATTTCTGGATTTTTGATTTACTCCATCCGTTTGAAAAAAACCATAGAGATACCCGTTCTTTTGGACTGGGTAAAAGTGCTTCAAGCATTCATCGCGCCCATAGCTCAACTGGATAGAGTATCTGACTACGGATCAGAAGGTTAGAGGTTCAAATCCTCTTGGGCGCAAGTGGAAGCATTCGACTCGTTTTTAAAGCGATACTCGAAAGCAGTTTCTGACCATCCAAACGAAATTCCCTCCTATTCTGAAATCATCACAAAAGATGGAACTCTTCTTTCCACTGCCTTTAATTCCGTCGAACAAACATTAAACCCTACAAAACATAGTGAAATCTTAGCGATTGAAGATGCCCTTTCCAAAATAGAAGGGCGTTATCTTACCGATTCCATTTTAATTACCGCTTTAGAGCCCTGTCTCCTTTGTGCCGGTGCTATCTTACGAGTGAAAATTCCCGAAGTGGTATATTTTGTTCCAGCAAAACCGGGAGAAGGAATTTCTTCCTACACAACCGAGTCCATTTATCTATTGAATCACTTTCCAAAGTGTACCCTCATTCCAAGATCCCACATAAAATTTGAATTTCTTAGTTTTTTCAAAGAGAAAAGGTAGAATTCTTACGACCGTTTCTTTTTATGGAAGCCAGTAGAAACCATTGGAGAGATGTCAGAGTGGTCTATTGTGCATGCTTGGAAAGCATGTGTGCCAAAAGCACCCCGGGTTCGAATCCCGGTCTCTCCGCCAGGTTTCCCTCACCCTTCCCAAAATTTTTCCCATTCACTAAGTCGCTTCTCTCTGCAAAATATCGATTGCATCGATAAATATTTCATTGCATCCAACAAACGAAATTACAAGATCAAAGTGATTCACAAATTTTCCATTTCATATCCTTTTTGACACGGACTTACATGAGCGAAAACCACCAAGTACTCTTTCGAAAATACAGACCTCAATTCTTTCGCGATGTCATTTACCAAGACCTTGCCGTTGGTTCTTTACAAAATGCATTTAAGTCAAAAAAGATCGGTCACGCCTATATTTTCATTGGCCCTCGTGGGGTCGGTAAAACCACCATCGCAAGAATTCTAGCCAAACGTTTAAATTGTGAAAGGCCTGACGGAGTCGAACCTTGTAATGAATGTACGTCTTGTTTGGAGATTACCAAAGGAAATTCAAATGACGTATTTGAGATCGATGCAGCCTCCAATAGTGGTGTCGATAATATCCGAGAACTACGCGAAAATGTAAAATTCAATGCGATGGGTGGAAAGTACCGAGTTTATATTTTAGACGAGGTACATATGTTAAGCGGGGCTGCATTTAATGCTCTGCTCAAAACATTGGAAGAACCTCCCGCCCATGTTGTTTTTATTTTAGCAACCACCGAATATCATAAAATTCCCGAAACCATTCTCTCTCGTTGCCAAGACTTTCACTTTAGAAAAGTACCTGTCACAGCATTACAAAACTATATTGAAACACTTTGCGAAAAAGAAGGTCTGAAATACGATTCCGAAGGATTATTCTGGATCGCCAAAAAAGGGGACGGTTCTGTTCGGGATACACTGTCATTTATGGAACAAGCAGTAATTTTCACGGATGGAAATTTAACCGGCGCCAAACTTCGAAAAATGATCGGGTATCATGGGATTGATACCTTTACCGATTTTTTAAACCAACTAGTTGATTCTTCACAAAGTGCACAAATTTTTGAAACACTCGAAAACCTTTTCCAAGCAGGAATTGACTTAAGTAAATTTGTTTGGGACTTCGTAGAATTTCTAAATTCCCTTCTCCTCATCAAAGACAATTTAGCAGATAGGGAATCGATCAACATTCCGCAGGAAGATTTACAAAAACTAAAACAGAACTATCGCGATTTAGATCGTGAGGTTTTAGTTTTACTCGCGGAACGGATTTTTTCCATCCACGAAAAATTGAATCTAATGAAACTTCGTAGCTCTTACGAAATGAAAGTGTATTTAGAAATTCAATTTCGTAAATTGATCTTGGATCGTGAAAAACCAAGTGTATCTGGATTGTTGGCGAAAATCTCAGAGCTCACCAAACTTGTCCAAGGTGATATTTCTCATCTTCCTGAAAATTTGGAACTTCCGAAAAAACTACCAACTCCTGTGCCTACACCAGTTTCACAAAAACCAGAACCAGTGCAGACCGTAGTAGAAAAACCAAAACAGAACATTGAACTAGATACCAAACCGAATCCTCCAAAACAAGAACCGGCACCAACGCCCAAACCTGCACCACAGAACCCAGCATCAGCAGAGGATATGGAAAAACTTTTGAAAGAAAAGTTCTCCGGTATGGAAGTAGACCCCAACCAATTTAAGAATTTATAAGTCCAAAAGGTAGATATGGGAATTTTTGAGCAAATGAAACAAATGCGAGAGGCTTTCTCGCAACTTGGGAATATCAAAGAGAAACAAGAGGAACTTGCGAAACGACTCGCACAGATCCGAGTCTCCGCATCAGCTGGTGCCGGAATGGTAGAAGTGGCTGCCTCTGCCGATGGCACTCTCACGAATCTCAATATCAATCCGATCATGTTCAATGCAGATGATAAAAAAATGTTAGAGGATTTGATTCTCTCTGCTACAAACGAAGTACAAAGAAAAGCCAAAGAAACCATGGCCCATGAAATGAAAAATGTCCTCGGCTTCAACCCAAGTGATTTTGAAGGTGTTTTCAACCAGCTGCAAAAGGATGGAGGATTCCCACCTGTCTGATCCACAATTCCAAAAATTAATTCAATCCTTTTCTAGCCTTCCCGGTATTGGGAAAAAAAGTGCGACAAGAATTGGATTTCACGTTCTACGTATGGATCCTTCCTCCTTCCGAGCTTGGCTTTCCAATATCGAAGAAGCCAAAGCCAAACTACGATTTTGTGATGAATGTGGAGGACTTACTGAAGATCCTGTTTGTTCTATCTGTTTGTCAGATCGAAGGGACAATGGAATCCTCTGCGTTGTAGAACAACCGGAAGATATTTTCTTTATCGAGAACACAAAAGAATACGCAGGCAAATATCATGTACTCAATGGTGCGATCTCTCCATTGGATGGGATTGGTCCTGACCAATTACGAATTCATCAATTGATGAATCGACTGGAAGATGGAGGAGTGAGGGAAGTCCTCATCGCGACGAACCCCACACTTGAAGGAGATGCGACAGCTTCTTATCTTTCTACAGTGATCAAACCAATGGAAATTAAAATCACAAGAATTGCCCATGGAATCACTATCGGTGGAACTTTAGAATATTCCGACCAATACACTCTAGGCAAAGCAATCAAATCGAGACTAACACTATAACATTAGAATTTCAATGAACGAAAAATAGGTTCGTTTTAGAATCGATGTTCAAACACGATAAATGCTTCTCTAAGCACTCGTCCGTATTTGGAATCTAACAAAACAAATAGAGCATCACCCGCGACAAAGTAACCAGATCGGAAAATGATCTGGAAGTCTGAGGTTACGTTATAACGAATATTGAAATTGTATTCCATACCCATATAAGTGGATGTTCTATATCCATTGAGTTCACTAAACTCGCGATTGATTCGAATCTCTGGCGATTTTGTTGCCCACAACTGATAATAACCCAAAGTAAATTGGTAAGGACCAAAAGCAATGATGTTGGAATAAAACCCATACTCATTCAATCCCGAAAAACTAGAACCATTGAATAATGCATAACCACCGGTAAAGTCTGTCGCAATGTTAGAAATTGAAAACCCGGGAGCCAAAGTTCGGTATCCATTGCCCTTTAAATTGGCTTCATGTCCGTTTTCATCATAACCAGGTCGTCCTGTTGTCCCAAGAGCAATCAAATTAAAGTTAAGCGATTCGCTCCAGCGGTATGTAAATTGAAAATCATACATTCCACCTTTTACAAAATGCCTGCGTGTCGTATTATAAATCGTGACATCGTTCGTATCTGTTACAGCGCGTAATTTTTTAACTGTTCCCGTGTTTAAAATTCCATGAACGATAAATGAGAACTTTTGAAAATTGAACTCGTTATGCATTCCATACCAAGCAAGTCTTGCGGTTTCATTATCTGATTTGTCATTATCATCTAAAAAATAAGCATACACTTCATTGCGAATATTACGAAAATATTCAAATTTCAATCTGTTATAATAAATGTTAGAACTCTGATAATTTTTATCAGCGAATCCATTTTTATCAACGTCCATAAAACTCTGATCGCGGGCTCTTAAAATCCCACCTTCAAGAGAAAGTCGTAAAAATTGAAAATTTTTGAGAATACTAACGCCAGTTCCTGTAGAAAACAAAACACGACCTTGAGCAGAACTAAAAAGCTGTTGTCCCACTTTGATAAAAAGTCCCGATTCAGGAATTCTAAAGTTTAAATATAAAAAGTTTGTTTGGACGTTGACGGCTGCAGTTCGACCTCGTTCTCCACCGGAACCTGGACCAACCAACCCAGGATCAAAACCATCAGGTCCTGTGGCCCGTAAACCCTTACCACCAAACGGAATATCACCAACTTGCATTCCCCAAACCCCTTCCACATATTTGTTTGCGGAGAAACTCATATTGTAGAGAAAACGAGAATCGTAATAACTTACATCCTCCTTCCTACGAGTGATTTGACTTGGTAAGCCCTGTTGTCTTCTTTCTAAATCTGACTGTATGGTTTGTTGTTCCGTTTGTTGACGCTCTGTATTTTCCTTTTCTAAATTATTGATTGGGGTTACGGGGGTTTTCCTTTCTAATAAAACATCACGTCCCACGTTTGTGGCACGGACACGAAAGGAACCATTAAAATTCATAAAGGTTCTTTGTGATTCTTCTTCTTGCGAAAATAAAAATCCAAAAGGTATAAAAATAAAAACCAAACAGATAGAAGAAAAATTTCGAAACGTCATTGATGTTATTCTTTTTTAACCCATTGGTTGGATTTGAAATACTTATTGATCAAAACTTGAATTTTACCTGTACGTTTGAGTTCTTTGATGAAAAAATTTAAATTATAAAGGAATTCTACATCTCGTTTGGCAGTTGCCATACTGATATGATCTTCCTGCACCACTCCCAAAATGGGTAAGTAGTTCGCCCTTAAGGATGAATCTTTTTGTAACAAAGCCTGAATGTAAAATGAATCTGCAACGAATGCATTTACATTGTTTTTCTTTAATTCATTCAGTGCCGCTTCATTTGTAAAATAAGAGAAAATTTGAGCTTTCGGAAAAGCCTCTCTCAAAAATTGATGATTAGAACTATTAGCAAGCACGGAATACGAAATTCCCGTAATGTTTGTTAGGTCATTTAAATTACGGAACAATTGGACTGTTACAATTTGTCCCTCAGGTTCTGGGGGAAGGGCTGTCCGATTGACTAAAGCTGCAGGTGTTGAAATTAAATAGGGATCTGTGAAGTAAACATCTCTAAAGCGATTGATGGAAGAAGAAAGCCCCGCCATAGCAATCTGTGTATCCCCTTTCTCTAACATCCTTGCATGTTGATCGAAAGTGCGAAGAGGAATGATTTTGAGATCTACATCCAGAAACTTTGCATATTCCTGCGCCAATTCCACATCCAAACCAGGAAAATTGGGATTGGGGTTTTCAATATAAAACGGATCGTAAAATTCATTTACCGAAACTGTAAGAGTTTTTGTTTTTTTAATTTTTTCTAAAACCTGACTCGGCTCTCCGGAAAGGGAAACAGAGAGAAAAAAAACTAAAATGGAAACAAACCCAAAATACTGGATCCGAAGAAGAGGCAACATCCCCATTACCTTTTCTTCGGAAATAGAAACGGCAAGGAAAAATTAAGGATCGATCAGTACAAATTCTGTTCTTCGATTTTTTTTGGACGAAGTCTCATCTGTCCCTTGAACCATCGGCTGTGTTGGCCCTTTTCCATCCGTCGCCAAACAAGAAAATCTGGTGCAAAAGAAACTAGAGGAAACAAAAAAAATCTCGTTGGATTCGGTATACTTTGAACGG
>NZ_JAFFPS010000055.1 GCF_016919165.1 Leptospira chreensis | reverse complement strand
GATTCTAACGAAGTCAGTTTACGGGTGGTTGGTTCTAAAGAAGCTCAAGACTTTGTAGATCGTTTTGAGTTTGGAAATGATTGTGATTTCTTTGCCTGAGGGAAGTTGGATCATACACTTGTCTCCACAGATAAAATATCCGTAGTTTTTGTTTTTCCTCGAAGAGAAAGAGTACCCATAGATTTAACCTTTAGATTTTGTCGAAACTCGAGGGAAATTTGATCATACAATTCTTTTGAGATTAGAAAGTTTCTTTTTAAATCCTTTCCTAGGGATTCTAGCCTACTCGCCGCATTCACGGTATCACCAATGACTGTGTATTCCAATCGTTTCTCCACACCCACATTGCCTACAACGACTGGTCCATAGTGAATTCCAATTCGAATGGCAACAGGTTTTTCGCCCGACGTTTCTCGTTTCTGGTTCCAGAGAGACAATGCCTTAAGCATAGCAACACCGGCTTTTGCTGCATTGGTTGCATCCTCTCTCCCTGGATTTGGGGTTCCAAAAGTAACCATCATCCCATCACCGATAAACTTATCCAGAGTTCCTCTATGTTCAAAGACCACATCTAACATAAAACTATGGTATTCCGAAAGTAAGGACATTGTTTTTTCAGGCCCAAGGGTTTCTGAAATTTGTGTGAATCCAACAATATCACAAAATAAAACAGCAATCGTTGTTTCTTTACCACCAGGTTTAAAAAAATCATCCTCTGCGTGATTCATTTCTGCCACTACGTTTGGCGAAAAGTATCTGGAGAGCTGAGTCATTTTTACTTCATTATTCACTGCAGCAAATATGGTTCGCCTAACACGATAGGTAAGGAATGCTAAAAAGAATCCGAGAACGCCGATGATTCCCATAGAAAAAATGTAATTATTTACATGGGCTGCAGGCCCGAGGAAGGCTTCTTTAAAACTTTCCGTACTCACAAATCTTGGGTCTTGTTGTGCATAAACCAAAATTCCGGCTTGGCTAATCACAACCCCCAATGCATAAATCATTGGATAGATAGGTTGGATGCTAAACGCATTCATCACCAAAGTGCCAGCAATGATAAAATGTAAGTATGTTTTAATTAAATACGTTCTTGGAACTTGTGATTCACCGCCGACAGCATTGTACCAAATAAAGGGAAGGATGGTGATGATGAACAAATCAATGACTACACAAAAGAGCCCCACAAAAGATACAAACTTCCCTCGTTTCAAAAATTTGGAAAAAATATAAAGAATTACATTTAAACCTAACGAAATCAAGGTGATGGTTAATATTTCAAATAAAGTCTGGGCAACAAAGAAGGTTACAATGGTAAGGAGTGAGAAGAGAATGATTTTTCCATATAGGCTAAATTTAATCCCTTCAATTTCCTTTTCTCGTAATATTTGTTCCGACTTTGTTGCCATTGGTTTATTTTAAAAGATCCCCAGGATTTGCGTCACGATCAGGAACAAATAAAGATAAAGTTTTCTCTTTTCCTGATGCTAGTAACATCGCTTCCGATAAACCGAATTTCATTTGGCGAGGTTTTAAGTTGGCAACCACTACCACTTTTTTTCCAACCAACTCTTCGGCCGTATAACTGGCTTTGATCCCAGCAAATACATTTTTGATTCCCTTTTCTCCCAAGTTTACTTTCACATACAGAAGTTTGTCGGCCCCTTCCACAGGGTTTGCTTCGAGAATAAGTCCAACCCGAAGTTCTACTTTGGAAAGTTCATCAATGGTGATAAAACCATCTTCTGAAACCGTAGCAGAACCTGAATCGGAGTTTTGTGTTTTCCCTGGTTCTGGTTTAGACTTCTCTGGATTTGCTTTTTCAAAGGCTTCTTTGGTTTCCTGAATCATAAGTGAAATATTTTTTTCCTCAACGCGTTTTGATAACATTTGGTATGGCCCAAGGACTTTATTTTCCAAGGTTTCTGCCAGATTTAAGAAACTTAAATTTGGCACTTGAAATAGAGATGCAAGTGAACTCACTATGTTCGGTGTTACCGGAGCCAAATAAGTAAATAGAATCTTGGCACAGTTAAGAGAAGTGGTGACTACCTCTCTTGCTTTTTCCACATCGGTTTTGATGAGGTTCCAAGGAGCATAATCATTTACATATTTGTTCACTTTATCGCCGAGCCCTGTAATTTCTCGCATCACCTTAGAATAGTTACGCGAATCGTAGGCTTCCCGAATTTCTGCATCTTTAGAAAGAAGCTCTCCAACAAGTGATTTTCCTTCCGAAGAAAGAACTCCTAACTTCCGATCCATTTTATCTAGAATAGAAGTGGAAACGCGAGATACCAAGTTCACTAAATTTCCAATCAGATCGGAATTGACCCTGGATACAAAATCATCGAAAGAAATATCCACATCTTCCATTCCAGAACCCAAGCGACAGGCAAGATAAAATCGGAAATGTTCCACATCCAAATGTTTTGCAAAGGTAGAAGCATTGATAAATGTTCCCCTGGATTTGGACATTTTTTCCCCGTTCACAGTTAAAAAACCATGAACATTGAGTTGGGCTGGAGTATTATAACCAGATCCCATAAGCATCGCTGGCCAAAAAAGCCCGTGAAAGTACAGAATGTCCTTTCCGATGAAGTGAACAATTTCTCCCTTTCCCTTTTTCCAAAATTCATTAAACTTCTTTTCATCTTTAAAAAAGTTTAATGCCGATGCCATATACCCAATAGGAGCATCCAACCAAACATAAAAATATTTATTTTCTTCTTCTGGGATCGCAAAACCAAAGTAAGGGCCATCGCGACTGATATCCCATTCTTGTAACCCAGAGGTAAACCATTCCTTTAGTTTTTTCTGGGCTCCTTCATTCAACCGACTTCCCTCTTCCATCCAAGTTTGTAATTGAGATTGGAAGTCTTGGAGTTTAAAAAATAAATGTTTGGATTCTTTGAGTACGGGCGTTGTTCCACAGATAGAACAATACGAGTCCTTTAAATCTTTGGGAGAGTAACTGGTTCCGCAAACTTCACAAGAATCTCCGTATTGGTCTTTGGCACCGCACTTTGGACAAGTTCCTTTGATGAACCTGTCGGGTAAAAACATCTGATCATGTTCGCAATACGACTGTTCAATGTTGCGAGCAACAATATGCCCGTTTTTCTTTAAGGTAAGATAGATAGACTCAGAGTATTTTTTATTCTCTTCTGAATTTGTCGTATAATAGTTATCATACGACACTCCAAAAGAGGAGAGATCTTTATAATGTTCCTTCTGTACCTCTTCGATCATGGACTCGGGAGTTTTGCCTGCTTTTTTTGCGGCAATCATGATCGGAGTTCCATGTGTGTCATCAGCACAGAAAAAATAACAACTGTTCCCAACTAACTTTTGGAAACGTACCCAGATATCTGTTTGGACTGCTTCCAAAACATGGCCTAAGTGGATGGAACCGTTGGCATAGGGAAGAGCACTTGTAACTAATATGTTTTTCGGCATAGATTAATTCCAGTTTCCTGATTCGAAGTTCCAATTCAGCCCATTTTTAGGAAAAATCAAGAAAAGAGTAAAAAAATGAAGTTGATGGAAGAATCCAAAGCAATAAAATTCCTGTTTGTTATGGCAAAGAAAATCGTTCAAAATTTGAAACAAGTCAAAGGGAACAAAGACAAACACCCGGAATCGATCCAATCGACTCTGGACATTGAAAGTGACCTTCATATTGAATATGCCAAAGTCCTTCTCAGTTTGTGGTCGTATGCTTGCAACGCCGATGGCCAGTTCAAAAAGAAAGAAGGGGATATTGTTGGAGAGCTGGTAAACGTACTCTTTGAACCCGGTTGTCTCTTAAGCGGATTCCAAGCCCAGAAAAAACCAGTTCTAGAGATCCTTTCCAAAACTTTTGAAAATCCCCTTCCGATGAAAACCATTACCAAAGTGGTATCGGATAACGATGAGTACGCGTTGAATTTTTTTGAAGATGCCGTTTGTATTGTCGCATCCGATGGAGCTCTGAACCAGGAAGAAATTCGATTTTTAGAAGATCTCGCAAATGAACTGAAAATTAGTCATATGGACAAAGTTAGGGTCGAAAAGAAATACCTTGCTTAAAGGATTTTATTTCATTCTGTTCGGGATTTTTGTTTCGGTATCTCTCGATCCAAGACCCGGGATGGGTGATTCTTATAGATCCTCTTCTTCCTCATCTAGTTCTAGTAGCTATCGTTCCAGTTCGTCATCTTATTCTAAATCTTCCAGTTCTTCTAATACAAAATCGGGATATAGCTCTTCCTCCTATTCCAGTCCGAGTACTCCCAGTCTTTATTTCAATACCAAAGACCACAAAATTGGTATCCATTTGCAATCAGATGGATCTGCCTTGGTGCAGGAATCATTTACCGTTCTTGCAAAACAATCCAATTTAGGAATTCGACGTCCGCAATTTTTCCACCAAGAAAATTGGCAAGTTACCGACATAAAAGTCTCACCCGAAAAATTTAATTTTTCGCATAACTATGATTCCATAGACATTTATTGGGATGAAGCGAAAGATAATCCTGAAACCAAAATCGCACTGGAATACAAAATTCTCCAAACCGTGCAGTGGTTCGGAACACTCCCTTTGGTTCATTGGAGGTTTCCCAAAACCAGTAACGATTCACCCCCTTTTTCCTTGGATATCACTTGGGATCCTGGAACCATCTCTCCCAATTTGCAATTGTATGAAGAAAGAATCGATACAACACTAGGTGAATATGTAAAAGAACCAGCCGTCACAGAAAAAAGCAGTCATAGCATTCATTTTTCGCCTAACAACAAAACAAAAGAAATTAATTCCATCGTTTTCATTGATTTGCCGACTCTCGATGCCAAATTCAATCTTAATCTTTCCAAAACTAAAAAGACAACGATTGATTCGCTAAACAATAGTTACCGATTGAAAGAAAAGGTGATTTTAAAAAATAACGGGAGCCAACACTACCAATCAGAAATCGAAATTCCTTTGCAATACCTAAATTCTGATCCATTACATATCGCCTTCGGGCTTTTTCAGTTTCGTCAATTTGGGGAATTTGATTGGAATCAAATGGTAACACCGAGTTATCAAATCACTTATGGTTTAGAAGGATTGGAAAATTCCTTTTGGCATCTTTTTAGTGCCAGTTTAATCAAATTCCAAGAAAACCTAAATACAAAATCTAAAACATTTTCATTCGCCTATAGCACATTAGGGGAAACTTCGAATCGAAAAAACAAAGGAACCGAACATTGGATTCGGATCACGGGACTGGAAAAAAATAACAATTTGGATATGGAATCTTTCCAAATGCAAGTGGAGAGTGAATCCCCCATCAACAAAGAAAATGCCAGAGTGGAATTGGTGATCCAGGATTGTGAGTTTTGCACCAGCTACGAAGACCAAAATACAATCCTCATACCAATTCAACCAGAATGGACAAACTCCGGGTTTCTCTTCCAGTGGAATGCAGTCGTTCCTGCAAACTATAATCTCTATCTTCGTGTTCGAGAACCGAACAAATCCTTCTTTTACAATCCGCTTCTCGTTTCTTATGCGGTTCTCAATGCTTTCTATCATTCACCGGGTTCGGGTAGCCATTCCGCTTATTTGATTGTGATCGGATTACTCAGTTCGTCGTTTCTCATCATTGGTTTTTTCTTTATTTCGAAAGCCAACAGGAAACGAAAATACAATACCAAACTAAATTCCATCCTCAAAAAAATCCAAATAGCAGATCCCGATTTTGATTGGGAGGAATTTTCAAAGAAGGTCACCCATATAGCAGAGCAAACCGTTTTGGCTTGGGACAAAGGAAATATGGAACCGGTGAGAAATTATCTCTCTGCGGCCGTATTCCAAAGGTTTTCGATCCAACTGCGTTTGTTACGAGAGATAGACAAAGAAACCAATCGAATGAAAAATTTCTCAGTTCTCTCTGTAGAGATATTAGATTTGGAGTTGGAATCGGAATACCAAACCATTCATCTCAAACTCCGATGTAGATCTAAAGACCAAATATTTCCTACTGACACTAAAGAAGAAAAAATCCAAAAAGAACTCCATTCGTCTTCTACAAAAACCTATGAAGAAGTGCATTCCTTTACAAGGAAACTTTCCGCCACGACCAAACCCAAGGTTGATTTGGTCCATAACCATTGCCCTGCTTGCGGTGCCAACTCACCACGATCACACAAGTCCACCAAATGCCAGTATTGCGGAGTGATTTTCAATTCTGGAGAATCTGATTGGGTTTTGACCGAGATCACACAAACTGTCGAATGGGAATCCACTTCGATAGAGAAATTACAATCAATCACAAATGGGAATGGAATCTCCAAACAGATTTTGGAAGACCGAGCTTCTGCTGTTTTTTGGAAATACATCCAATTCCAATCATTACCCCATAGTTTGGTTCTAAGCCGAGAAAGCACAGAGCGCGCTATGCAGTCATTAGGCGAATCAGGCAGGTCACCTTTGTTTTTACCGGTGATCGGTTCTTGTAAAGTCATCCAATGGAATTTAGAATCATCGCCCCAAACCATCGTTTGTGAAATTCGTTGGAGTGCCTCTACAAGAAAAAATCTGATTCCAGAACACCGTAGAAATCAAATTAAACTGAGTTTGTCGGTGAATCGATCAGCTAATTTGGGTTTTTCCGAAATGAGTTGCCAAAACTGTGGAGCGGCTTTTCCGGAATTGGATGCAACTCATTGTGAATTTTGTAACAAGGAAATTCCAAAGAAAGTGGACGACTGGTTGTTAGAAGAAATTTCTCCGATTTAAATTAGAAGTTAATGCCTAGGTTTGGAATAACAAATCCAATGCCTGTCTGTGACTGGTTCTAAATTTAATTTTGAATCCAATCGAACGATCTCTAACATTTCTTTTACTTCTTCGATTCGATATGCTGCTAGTAAACTATTGTAAAAATCTTTTTTTAAAATTTCAGGTTCATCATTCGCATAACGCTCTATTAGTTGATTTGCACTAACCAGAGAGTCAGGTCTCATCAAATCAGAGATAAAGATAAAACTATCTGGATGGATCGACCTTTGCACGGCTCCCCAAAATTCAAATGGATCATGGATATGGTGTAATAAAGAATTCGAAAACACTAAATCATAAGGGGATTCGGGAACAAAGTCCTGAATGAGTTCGTTTTTAAAATCAATTTTATTGTTTCTTTTTTTTGACACAAGTGTGTCAATACGCTTCTTACAAAGATCTATCATGAATTCGGAACCATCTAGAAACGTAAAATTCGCCATCGGAAATTGTGAGTACAACCGAGACGACATATCCCCAGGCCCACAACCTAAATCCAAAATGGATTCGGGTGTAAATCTTTGGGGAAGTCTATCTTGAAATTTTCGAATGAGAAACGAATGAGCCGTCTCAAAATCAGCCTTAGCATAAGATTCTACTTGGGTAGGATCTTCCATAAGTTCTGGTTCAGGAATCCGAACCATGTGGTGAAAGGAAAAGTTTACAGACCGTTTCATTCTCTATTAAGGATAAAAATTTCATGAAACAAATGTTTCTAGCCATTCTTTTCTTTGTTTTTCTGACAAATTGTATGCTTACGGAAGGAATAGGAATTCCGACCTATGGCGCTATCAAAGGTTCAGAAGCAAAAAAAAGAATCTCCGATGCGATTTTCGAGGCAGAATCAACCGCTTCCGCGTTTTGGCTTGCCCAATCAGGAATGAAAGGAGGGCAAGGGCCCATCTCTCCCCTTCTACTCATCAATGGTGTTTTAGCCAAAATCCTTTATTCCTATCTTGCGGAAATTGAAGATAATGAATCCTTTATGGAATCCTCTGTTTTACAATGTGAATCCGATATCCGTACCAAAGGAGCTTTGGTTTTGGGAAGTGTATATGATGGTTTAACAACTGCTGGGGGATTCACTCGTGATGCGATTCTTCTACCGGAGTTTGCCTCCTGTGATTTAGAAAATACAGGGAAAATCATTACGATCGAACCAATTCGTTTTTAAATGAGGAGTCTTATGAAATCTAATTTCTATATATTATTAATCTCTCTCTTATCGTTTTGTTTTTTTGCCGATTGTCTAAAATCTGTTGAAACGGACAAAGATGCCAGGTCCATACTTTTAGCAGGTATAGCCAGCTCTTGTTTTAGTCTCGATACTTGTTTTGATCAATATGCAAAAACTACCGATGAAGGCGCCAGTTTCCAAGTCTATGACCAATCGGGTAACAGGATTTATGCGAGACAATCTACATTAGAATATAATACCTACCGGCCCATCGCTTCTGGATCCAAATGGGTGACCGCCATTACCGCCATGCGGGCCATAGATTGTAATACTAATAGTGGAACCTATGCCGGTTGTGGTACGGTGACTACGGGAACTTGTGTCACTGGTGGAGCTCTTTCCCTCAGTAGAACGACGGGAGAAATCCTAGGTTGGACAGGGACCAAAGGGACAATCACCCTTCGCCAATTATTATCCTTCACCTCAGGACTCAATGCTGGTGGTGGCAATGGATCGGGACAAGCAACTTGTATCTCCACATTGCCAGTGGGCGCCACAGGTACTCAAAAAGATACTTGTGTGAGTGAGATCCGTGACCAATCCACGGGAACGCCAGGTGCCTTATACCAATACAATTCCAATCATATGGCAGTCGCACAACGGATGTTAGAGATTTCTTGTGGTAAAACTTGGAATACGATGTTCACACAACTCATTGTAACTCCGTTAGGTTGGGATGCAAGCCAAGCCGTTTGGAGAGGAAATTCCAGAACAGGGGAAGACACTGATGGAAGTTTGTCTGGTGCCTACGGACTGACCATCTCCCCGGAACATTATGCGAGAATGATCAATTCACTATTAACCAATGGCACGGCGAAAAATTCCTCAGGTGCCAATATTGCTAATTTTCTCTCCACGACTTCTGTGACTGAAATTTTGGCAGACCAATACAATGGCGCAAAGATTGGATACTCTCAATTCTCCGCTTTTGGATATCGGTGGCAATACGGCCTCGGGAACTGGAGATTTTGTACAACTACGGATATTCCCGCAGAATGTGATAAAGACCTTATCTCACACAGTATTGGGATCAATGGATTTTATCCTTGGATCGATAAAAATCGTAGTTATATGGCGATACTGGCTGTAAATAATATAGGAAGAAAAAATGGATTGAGTTTGTTACCAGCTTCCTCAACCTCATTATTCTTTGCAGAAACAGTTAGACCACTCATTCATACTCAAATAGGAAAGTAACCATGACAAAAAAACAATTGATTCTACTTACACTCGTAGGAGTTTCCCTGCTCTCCGGTCTGTCCTCACTTACGGCACAATCTTCGGAATGGTCAGAGTCCAAACGCAAAAAAGGAATCCAAGTTTTGACTCGTCCTTTTGCTGGTTCCAACCTAGATGAATTTTTAGGTAAAACAGAAGTCGATGCTTCGATTGCCCAAGTCATTTCTCTCTTAATTGATCCGGCTTCCTGCAAAAATCTTTACCACCAATGTAAGGAACTCACCGTTCTTTCAGGAACCGATAAAAAGTCTGTTGTCTATCTGAGGAATGGTGCTCCTTGGCCCGTCAATGATCGCGATTTAATTATGGATCGAAGTTTTGAACAAAACGAAAAAACATTAGCGACCGTAATGAAAATCAAACGATTGGATTCCAATGCCCGCCCAGTTCCTTCCGGTGTGACCCGTATGGAAAACTTTGAAGGTGTTTGGCGAATCACTCCACAAACCAATGGAAAACTCAAAGTGGAATACCAAGCTCACTTTGAACCAGGTGGATCGGTTCCCCAATCCGTCATTAATTTGGTTTTAACAGATACTCCTTATGAATCTCTCCTCAACGTACAGAAGTTAGCGGAAGAAGGAAAACATAAAGACGCAAAGTTTGATTGGATCAAAGAACCAACCAAAACAAATCCAAATTAGTTTTTTATAAGTTCTATGAATTGGTTTCGCAGTGTCAAATTTGTAATTTGCACTGTGGAATCAAAAAGAAGTCCGAAGTCCATAACTCACAAAATTAGATCCACAATTGGGATCTGGTGGGCAATACAATCCAAAAATCCCTGACCTATGGTGGACTCGTATAAAGAGTTCCGTTTTTCTTTCAAAAGGTAAATAAGAACTAAATTCCACCATCATATAGTTGAGAAGTGCTCTTGATTCAATTTCGTCCTTTTGTAATCCGTCTAGATAATATCCTTTGGCTTTGTTTTCTAATTTTGGATTTTCGGAGGCGAGAGACAAACCTTCCCCCAAGGACAAACTAAAAGGCGAATCGAACATTCTATTGATTTTAACAATATAGAAACCATTCATCTCCCAATGGTTCATTTCACCAAAATGTTTGGTCACATTTCCTTCCCATAAAAAATCAAACCAACGAATCCGATAGTCGAGTGGTCTGGAAATTCCCAAACTACCAATATAAGATTCTTTATAATCCGTTTTCTGCCGAAACACAATCGGAATGAGATCGGTAGTGGTAAAGATACCTCCATACAAAACCAAATTCCAATTTTCCTTTGGGATAGAAATTGAGCTGAGATCCTTTAGCGGAATCAGCGTTGAAAATAGCAAAACCAGGACAGCGAACTTATGGAAAGATAGATAAATGAATTTTTGAATTTGAATCAAATCGAATTTTTCCTTGGTTATGGTTGAAACCAATCTTGGTTTCGTTTTTCCCATTCTTTCAGTTGTGAATGGATGGCATCATAATTTTGAAGGAAGAGTCGTCTTAAAAAAGTTTCGTATTCTTTACATGTCTCTACTTGAGATTGTTCTAAGGACTCGCGTAGTTTGCTTGGTTTTTCTTGTGTACAATATTTTTGTAAAAGAGATGGATAACGATTGGAATTGATGGCTGGGGATACAATCGTAGAGCCGGTTCCGATATAAAATGGCATCGGTGCCCAGATGGTTTCATAAGTGGATAAAAATGAAATTCGATGGAGATTGGTTTCTCCCGAAGTCCAAACAAGTTCCGCTTCCGTGTCCATCGTTCCATAGTATAACATGGTCAAAGCAAGAAGGCTCATGCCAATACTATAAAACGGTCTTTGGCTTTCTTTTCGGATGACTAGTGTTAGATTATCTATATTCGATAATTCAAAGCCGCGGTCCCATCTAGGTAGTTCGTTAGGATTCATCGGTTTTTCTTCTTTTGGTTTCGGTGCATGGTCAGGATTTGGTTCAGGCAGGGGAACGGTCGTTAAGTCGACTAAATTCGCATTTTCATCTAAAAGAATGGCCGGCGGAACGGGGAAAACTTCATTAAATACTTTTGCCAAAACGGCGTCAGTTGTTGTCCATCGAATGGAAATCATTTTTCCTTTGGAAAGTTTTGCTTCCGAACTTAACTCAGGCATGGGAGTTCTACACGCGAGATGAAAAACCAAGGGAATCGCAAGTATAGGAAGGAAAAATAATATTCGTTTTTTATTCACTGAATCTCCAAGTCCCCTATTAGATAACATTCCCAGTCCCGAAAGAATTCACAATCAATAGCCAGACAAAAACAAAATCACACGTAACGCATATAAGTTTTATCTTCTCTATTAGACAGTAAAATCCCTATTTTGTATCTAAGTTATGCGTCAATGGATTGTCCAAACTTCAATAAATTGCCATCCAAATCTAAAACATAAAATTCCCTCATTCCCCAAGGTTTATCCATCAAATGAGCATTTTTATGGACAATTCCTTTTTTGTCGTAGTCCGCATACAAAAGATCAATGGAATCTACATGATAATATACGCTGGAATTCTGAGGAATGGAAGGATCATCGCATAACCATAAATGAAGCTCAAATCCATCCTTTTCCAATAAAATAATATCATCATATTGTTTTAGAGTTTTGAAACCTAAATTCTTTTCATAAAAATCTTTAGATCGCAAAAGGTTCAAAGATGGTAATTGTGGAATTGATTTTTTGATCATACGGGTAATTGAAGTTCCTTATATCGTTTGCGAGTCCCACTTGACTCGGAAAACCGACTGCTTTATCTATGTCGAACATTCTAAGATTGGATAAATATCTTTCAGATGTAAAGCTAGATTCTCAATGATTTTTATTGAAAGTTAGATTAAATGTAGACTAGTTTCAAAGAAAAAGAATTCTTTCGTAAAACAAGAGTCATCTGCACATAACTAGTAATAAAATGACTTAAGGTTTTCTGAAATATTTATTGGGAAAACATGAAGAACACAAAATACTTTTTTCTTTTCTTAACATTATTATCATTATCAAATTGCGATCGTGAAATAGCGAATGTAACGGGAAAATGTGATAAGGAAAAGAAAAAATCCAATCAATGTTTTCTTACCAGCGTTCTCGCTTGTGAAAAAACTCCCGATGCTGAACGCTATCGAAAGTTGGGTATTAATATATGCACAAACTTTGATGGATATTTATTTATGATCCAGGCATTCTGCGAATTACCTGAAGAATGCAAACCTGAACCCGAAACAAGTAGTAGCTCAAGAAAAAAATAAAAACGTCTATAAACTTAAGGCATAAAAAAGGCCCGAAAATTCGGGCCTTGACAATCCAAATTTTCTGCCGTTTGAGTGAACCCTTACGACAGAAAGAATTTAGTTTCTAATTAAGAAGCGAGTGCTTGGTCTAGAAGGTCTTTCGCTACTACGCGAAGAGCCATCACTTCCTCTGCACCTTCAAAGATAGAGAATACACGAGCATCCACAAAGTAACGAGATACTGGATACTCTTCCGCGTAACCCATACCACCGTGAATTTGCATTGCTTCTCTTGTCACCCACTCAGCAATTTTGGATGCATACAATTTCACAAGTGTTGCTTCCATTTGGCCTTTGTGGTTATCAAGTAGAGTTGCTACATAATTTGTGTATTGGCGAGTTGCTTGCACAATCATTGCCATCTTCGCGATTTTGAACTTAGTTAAAGTATAATCGTAAATTGGTTTTGCGAATACTTTACGTTCTTGTGAATAACGAAGTGCTGCTTCAAGAGCTGCTTGCATCACACCATTGGCACGAGCTGCTGTTTGGATACGTCCACCAGCAAATCCTTCCATTTGGAAATAGAATCCTTTGCCACGTCCAGCATCCCCACCAAGAAGGTTTTCTTTTGGAACAAAGTAATCTTCGAAAGATACTTCGTAGGAGTGCATTCCTCGGTAACCAATGGTTCCGATTGCTTTTCCTTGGATGGTTCCGCCACCGTCTTGTTTGTAGCTGAATTCATGTCCGTCAAACGAAGGTTTTTCGGCAAGCATGATAGAAAGTCCTCTGTGTTTGAGGCTTGGATCAGATTCTGTTCTACAAAGGATCAGAAGAAGGTTCGCATAACCTGCAAATGTACACCAAGTTTTTACACCGTTGATCACAAATCCACCGTCTACTTCTTTTGCAGTGACTGATACACCAGCTACGTCAGAACCGTAGTTAGGTTCTGTTACCATAATTCCTGCGAATTTTTCGCCGGATGCAAGTAGTGGTAACCATTTGTTTTTTTGTTCTTCAGTTCCCCCTTTGAGGAGAGCCTTGGACATAATTTCTGGTCTTGTGATAAGAGATCCAGCAGCACCGAGTGAACCACGAGAAAGTTCTTCGGTTACAACTAACATGGAAATGTTATCTGGACGATCGTCTGGTTGGATTCCACCAAACTGTTCCGGAATACAAAGACCGAAACAACCCATATCTTTTAATCCATTGATGATTTCTTGCGGGATGAGGTCGTCATGTCTGTGGACATGTTCTGCATGAGGAACTACTACGTTTTCAGCAAAGTCCTTAAAGATTCCGCGGAAATTTTCATGGTCTTCGGAAAGGCCGTAAGCACCGAAGTGGCCAAGGTCTACGATCTTATCAACAATGGCTTCGTAGTTTTCTATTTTAGAAGCTGCTTCTACATAAGCGTTGATTTCATCAGAAAAGAGTTTGGAGAATAGTTCTTGGTAAGTTAGTTCATACTCAGCTGGGCGAGCTGCTAGTTCCGAACGAATGTTAGATACAGTTTCAGCCGCAAAGGTAAGGGCCATTTTCTGTTCCATTTCGCCAGTTCCCTTGGAAGCATCCCAAGCATAAACGATAAAGTTCTCAGCAACACGTTGTTGAGCGGTCATCCAAGCCAATTGATAAAACACATGTTGTGTTTTGTCCATTTTGCTTACGGATACTTTGCCGTTATCGGAATTTTTCTGAGCGAGTCGTTTGGTTACATCATTGAGGAGGACGGCTTGGGCACTAAGAGCCTTCTCCGCCTGGGATTTTTCGAGTTTCACTGCCGTTGCGGTCATGTGTTAACGTTCCTGCGGGTGGTTTTCTTCCACTATACGGAAGGAAAGTACCCTGTCATTTTCATTTTTAGACTAGGTTTTGGCTCAGGGAGGCCGAAACTGGACAAAAGTAGGAACTAGGAAAGAAATTATTGAAAATCATCGGAATTGATCCTGGATCGCACCGGGTTGGATACGCCATTTTGTCCTTTCCTGAGGGCCTACGTCGTAATCCGACACTCCTCACTTACGGAACGATTGAAGTCGCTCCGAAGACCCCTTCTCCCGATAATTTACTCCAAATCCGTTCTGAACTAATGGACATCCTTACCGAATACCAACCAGAAGCAGCGGCCGTAGAAGAATTGTTTTTTGTTCAGAATACCACCACAGGAATGAAAGTTGCTGAATCGCGCGGGGTCATTCTTCTTTCCCTAGGCGAAAAACAAATTCCCGTAGTTTCTTTAACGGCAACTCAGATCAAAAAAGGTATCTCTGCCAAAGGGAACGCTACCAAAAAAGAAGTTCGGGCAGCGATCCATATGATTTTGGGATTTAAAGATCTCAAAGGCCACGATGACTCTTGGGATGCCATCGCTTGTGCCTTTGTGGGTCGCTCTTTAGTTTGATCCACTCCTAGCCTGGTTCATAGATAAAAAGATCTCATCTTTTTTCTCCCGACTGGCATTGGCCGAAACAGTGGAAAATCCTGTTGTGATTTCCAGATCTCCATTTTGTAATCCACGGATCACAGTGTCCGCATATTCATCTAAATTCAGTCCCGCCGTATGTGTGTTAGGGATTCCTAAATCCGTGTCCACCATAGGAGGAGAAACCTCGATGATTTTAATTGGTTCATTGCGAAATTGAAACCGTAGTGTCAACGTGAAAGAATGTAATGCGGCCTTCGTGGCACTATACACAGGGGCATAAGCCAAAGGGATATGTGATAATCCAGAAGTGGTATTTAAAATCGCAGCATTTTTCTTTGCAAACAGGTGTTTAGCGAATAACATAGAGAGGTGGATCGGAGCGCCTAAGTTGATATCAATTTCTTTTCCCAAATCCGACCAAGGTTCTACTTCGTTTAATTTAGGATACCGTTGGATTCCCGCATTGTTGAATAACACATTGAGCTCTGGATAATCCTTGGTTGTCTCAAAAAACAACCTTTCCCTCTCTTCTTGACGAGAGAGATCATAGAGATAAGTCCCCCATTCCGGATGAGATTTTTTGATCTCCTCCAACTTCTTTGCATTCGTTCCGCAAACTAATATGCGGTTTCCGAGGCCCGAGAGTCGTTTGGCCAAAGCCAGTCCAATCCCACTCGTTCCACCCGTGATCAGTATTGTATTTCCATTCCATTGCATAGTTTTACTATTTCCTTACTTACATTTATAATATTATGTAAGTTACAAAATGTCAAGTCCGTAAGTTTCAAAACTAACGTTTTTTTCATTTTGTAATTTGGAATTGACCGGTAAGGCGGAAATCCGAGAATTTCCTTATGCCTCGGACCGGTCTCACACCTTCAGAAATTCAGGATAAAGCAGTGGAAATAGCCATTGACCAAATGCGGACCAAAGGGTTTGAAAAGGTTCGTTTGGTGGATGTGGCCAAAGAAATGGGGATTAGCCATGCGGCCCTCTACTCCCATTTCCAAGACAAAACAGCCCTACTCGATGCGGTATCGGAACGATGGCTCGTGGGCCTCGACCAAATGCAAGACCTGCTTGTAGCTGAAAAAAAAGATCCCTTACAAAAGATTCGTACCTGGTTTTTAAACCTACACCGGATGAAGTTGGAGAAAGTAAAACTAGATCCTGAATTGTATAAGGCATTTGATATGGCAGCAGAAGAGTCCAAACCTTTTATCCAAACGCATTTGTCAAACATGCACCAGCAAATGGCAAAGTTGGTCACAGAAGCGATGGAACAAAAGAAGTTAAAGAAAAGAGATGTAAACTTGATCGCTGAAATCCTGATTTCTGCAGGAACAGCTTTCACTCATCCGAAACTTGTGGCACAATATTTTGAAGAGGACCGCGAACCTTTGTTACTGCAAACTATGGACGCAGTCTTGAAGGGATTGTTTTGAAATGATTGGTTCTTCCTACTTTCCCTCTCCTGCCAAAAACCTCGCTGTGTTCACATTGCGTATCGTCATGGACTTATATAATTTATGACTGATCAATTTCGCTAATTGGCTTTTGTTCACGTTTTCTTTTTGAATATTCCAGAAGATAGCACCTTTGACATAACGAATATCGACAAAATCTTTTTGGAAAGGGAGTTGCTCAATGGTTTTTTTTGAATCTATATCGGGAAACAGATACGCAACATCAGTCCTTTGGTTTGGATCATTTTGCCATTCCGAAGGGATCGCATCGGCAATTTTTTTCATTTCTTTTTCTGTTTTGACCAAAGTGGGGATTTCAAAATCAAAGTTCTTTTCTAAGACAGTTAGAATTTTTGATAGAACCGTCTTTGCTTCTTTGTCTGATTCGAAAATAATATTTCCTGAATTGATATAAGTGGAAACCTCAGTAAACTTTAAGGATTCAAAAAGGAGCTTTAGTTTTTTCATTTCCACTTTTCTATTCCCTCCCACATTGATTCCTCTAAACAATGCGATATATTTCATGGAGTGTTTTGTCCTTAATTTACTATCAATCAGATGGCATCTTTCGAAACCATCTGATTCAAAAATTTAAATAGTGTATTTTCCTAAGGTCTTGGGCAGACCAAAAGAAAATCTTCAAACACTTGGGAAATCAAAAGTTTATTTTTGAAAACAAGGCCCGTACTTCCTGCAGAAATTTCTGCCCCTTCATTGGCATACACTTCCGTTACTTCTTTGTTTTCAGGATTGATTTTGAAAACGCGAGTGGGTGCTAAATTGGTTTTATTCATCACATGACGAATGAATTTATAAGTAGAATCATGGGCCGCAAGCCAAAGGATTCCGTTTTCATCTTCTAAAATATTGTCTGGCCCTGCACCGATCGCAATGGATTCCAAATACTTTAAATTGATCTTACCCGAACTGCGATCCACTTGGTACACGCGGATGGCTTTTTCCGAAAATACAGATCGGTACAACAGTTCTTCATTTTCTTTTTTACGAATGTAAATTCCATTTCCAAGGATCACAGGAACTTCCAATGCCTGGAATGTTTTTCCATCATAATAAGCAATGTCAGCCCGGGCACTGCGAATGATCATGTCCCAATATTTACGGACGGCATTGCTTGTTCCGTTGTCATTGGATGCAAAAATTTCACCCGCCTCATTCATAAAGATATCGTTCGGACTTGTGAGAGAGGGATCACTCAAGGTTTTTGTATGAGTCCATTTACCGGTTTTAGAGCGTTCAAAGATTTCAATCGTATGTGGATTTTCCTCTGCTAATGTATGTGAAATGACTGCTAAAGTATCCACACCTTTTACTTTCGCATAACTAATTCCATGCGGACGAAAGTTTGTTGGATAATTGGTTTCTATTTTTTTAGCTTCTAATTTCTGATTGGGATCCTGAAGCGAAACTTCGAACAAAGCTCCAATATCTTTCAAACCATTCCTGCGTTCATGGGAAGACACAATGACTGTGGAAGTATCTCGGATGAGATCTAGATCTTCAGGGCCGGGAGTTCCCGAAATTCGTTCACAGCCAGCGATCGGCTTTTCCTGAATTTGACCACCGCAATCCAGAATTAGGAAAACGAGGGTAGAAATAGAAAGGAGAGTCCATAGGGTTTTTACGCGCATCCGACCATTTTGGTTCAGGATTTCAGATTCCTCCAGAAAATTCTTTCTAGACATTATTGTGCACTGCAAAATAATGGAACCATAAGGAGTAACATCCGATGAGCAATGTGGAAAACAAGCTTCAAGATATCGTAAATGCTGGGATTGGCGCCGTAAAGACTTCCAAAGAAGTTTGGGAGAAACTCGTCGTAGACCTAAACGAGAAAAAAAGCAAATTTGAAACAAACTTTCAAAAGCTAAAAGAACAAGGCGAAAGCGACACCAGTGACAATGCTTTAAAAGTAAAAATGGGTATTGCTTGGGGAATCGTTCGTTTTGACGAACTCAAAGACAACGTAGTTAAGTATTTGGACAAAGTCAAAGAAGGAAACGAAAACAAACCTTCTTAAGTTTTATTTTGTATATCACCATCCTGAATTTTCTTCCGGCAGGTTTGTTCGCAGGCCTGCTGGGTTTTTTAGACTGAACTTCGGAGTGACCGGATTTGAACCGGCGACCCCTTGCCCCCCAGACAAGTGCGCTACCGCTGCGCTACACCCCGTGTTCTGAAATCCAAAAACCTTACGATCCAAAACGGGTCAAGCCTTACTAATAATTAGGAATTCAAATGCCTAAATTGTCTGGTGAAATCGCCCAGATAATTTGACCATGTGCAAATTTCTCCCGAGCTACGTTGATGGCGATGGTAGAGCCAGGTTGGAAGATTAAATTTTCAGCAACAGTTGCATTACCGAGGAGTCTTGCTGCAAAGTAGGTAATGTCTGGATTGTGACCGACTAACAATACTGTATCGGAATTGGTAAAATTTACCAAACAAGAGATGATATCGGTACAACCTTTTCCCGCTACTAAATCATCAGAAGCAAGCATTTGGCAGCCATATTTTAATTCTTCAGATAGAATTTCTGCAGTGTGTTTGGTTCTTGTATAAGGACTATAATAAACTTGTTTTACGGCTAATGCAGAATTTTTAATGAACCTGCCGATTTTATGAATATCACTGATGCCTTTGTCAGTTAGTTCCCTTTGTGAATCGGAAATGGTTGAGCTTGCATTTTCAGCCTCACCGTGACGAACCAAAATGATCTTCATAGTCTCTCCTAATCCCAAGATTGGAACCTCGGACTTACGGAGAAACAAAAAATTCAGGAATTTCTTGCGAAAATGAATGATAGAGGTATTCTAAGGATTATGACAGACAAACCCTACCGCAAAAATGTAGGCATGGTGGTTTTTAACTCTTCAGGAAAAGTAATCGTCGGGGAACGAGTACAATTCCCAGGTTCTTGGCAGTTTCCTCAAGGTGGCATTGATGAAAACGAGGATTATTTGGATGCCGCTAAACGAGAATTATATGAAGAACTGGGTATCAAAAAGGCAATTTATGTAACGGAATATCCCGATTGGATTCCCTACGACTTTCCCAATTCCCTTGGTCTCAATGCACATTTACAAAAATTCCGCGGCCAATTACAAAGATGGATTCTATTCCATTGGGATGGGAGTTTAGAAGAATGTGATTTGATCCACCACGAACAAGAATTTTTAACCATCCAGTTTATGGAAATTGAAGACACCATCCCATCGGTGGTTGAATTCAAACGAGCCGTCTATGAGAAGTTTGTTCCTCTTTTTAAATCGGCCATCCAAAATTACATTGCAGAGAAATCAAAATCCAAGTAAGTTCTAGAAAGGAGACATTCATTGGGAAAATCAGAAGAAGCAAGAGCGAGAATTGTAATACGAGGAACGGTGCAAGGGGTCGGATTTCGTTATTACATCCTCCAAAAAGCCCAAGAGATGCGACTCAAAGGTTATACACAAAACTTACCCAATGGGGAAGTAGAAGCGGTTGTAGAAGGTGACAAACTTTTTATAGAAGATCTGTATAGAGCCATGCAACGCGGGCCGACCAAAGCAAAAGTAAAAGATCATGTCATTGATTGGAGTGATCCCAAAAACCAATTCAGAACTTTTTTAATTAAAAAATAACATGAAAAAACGAAGACTGGGCAAAACAGGAATGGTGGTATCCGAAATTTGTATGGGTACCATGACTTTTGGATCATCGTGTAACGAAGACGAGGCGTTCCGAATTTTAGATCGTGCGTATGATGCCGGGATCGATTTTTATGATACTGCAGAGATTTATCCAGTCCCCCCGAAAAAATCATGGGTTCATAGAACTGAAGAAATTTTTGGTAAATGGTTAAAAACCAAACCTCGGGACGGAATTCTCATCGCCACCAAAGTAGCAGGCCCCGGTCATGGTTGGTTCAGTCCTCCGCTACGCGAGGGAAAAACGGCATTAGATAAATACCATATCCGTCGTGCCATCGAAGGTTCCTTACAACGATTAGGTGTAGAAACCATCGACTTGTACCAAACCCATTGGCCAGACCATGATGTATCTTATGATGAAACCATGGAAGCCCTGACAGAATTAAAAGAGGAAGGAAAAATCCGTTATGCCGGTTGTTCGAATGAAACCTCATTTGGTCTTATGAAAAGTCTTTGGACTTCAGAGAAACACAATCTCATTCGTTATGATTCCATTCAAAATAATTTTTCGATTCTTAATCGCCGTTTTGAGGATGAGTTAGCGCAAGTTTGTCGAAAAGAAGGTGTGTCCTTACTTCCTTATTCACCACTTGCAGGTGGTGTGCTCACAGGTAAATACAACGGAACGGTTCCCCCAGAAGGAGCTCGGTTTGTTCGTTACATAGCAGAAGGGGAAAGGCAAAAACGAATGGCCAATCGTTTTTTGAATGAAAACACCTTGGCCTCCACAGTAGAACTGATGGCCATTGCCGAAAAATATGGAATGAGTGCCACTGTCCTCTCCGTTGCTTGGAGTAAACAACATGACTATGTTGCCTCAACCATTATCGGTGCCAATACCGTAGTTCAATTAGAAGAATCCTTGAAAGCAACGGATGTGATTTTGTCGGACGAGATCCTATCGGAAATCAATCTTGTTTCCAAAAAGATTCAATACCCAATGGGTTAAGGAAATAAAAGCCAATGAGTTCCAATCACTCTGACCAGCATTTAGAAACACCATCCGAGGGAGAACCTACTTCATCGGAGAAAAAAATTTCAAAGTTTGAAAAGATCACTTCGGGGATCTTTCGAAAACTTTTAATTTTATTTTTAATCACTTATTTATTCCCAGAATGTTCCAGCTTTGGACCTAAAAACGCACAAAGTAGTCTTATCATTGCTCATATGACAATTGTTAAAGATGAAATGGTTTTGGATGAATTGATTGATCCAAGATTTCAAAAGGTAACTTTGAAAAAAGGAGACAAAACTTTTGAATACAATGAAAGCTCCGAACACTACTACTACTTCCAAAATTTAAAGGAAGGCCAGTATGAAATTCACGATGCAGTCCATCTATTAAATCGCGGTGCTTCCGACTTTGCATTCGGAAGTACAAAACAACCAACTAAGATTGATATTGACTTTGATCGAAAGGACATTGAAAAATCACGAGTGGATTTAGAACCGGGAACTGTTGTGTTTTTGGGAAGTTTTCATGTGACTGTCGATTTTAAATTCCAAGAAGAACCAAAAATTACCATTCGTTACAGTAAGTCCAACGAGGAAGAATTAGCGGCTATGGATCATTTGTATAAAAATTTTCCAAGAACTGGATGGGGACAAAAAGCAAAGAATAGAATCAAACTTCTCTCTTCCTTTGCTCAATAGATTTATACTAAAGTTACTAAATCAGGGTCTGGTAAATGTGGGGTATTATTCCAACTCACAGGTTCCCAGTGGTCTTTCTCCCGACGAAAGATACTGAGAGAAGAATTGGTAATCGATTTCATAAATACCGGAAATTCCACAGGTCGCATTTTACAAGAAAGACCCATCATGATGGCAATGGGAGTGCTGGAAGAAACCACAAGAGTGCTCTTTACGTTTCCAGGAATTTGTCTAGGGCCAGAAGATACTTTATCCACATACTCTTGGAATGTATAGGGTTCCACAGGATCCCAAACTCCATGAACCCAATCATTTAAAACAATTTGAATGAGTTCTTGGAAGTAGTCTCTTGTTTCCTCTTTTCCTTCTTCCCAAGCCTTTTTATAAGATTCATATAAATTTGCAAAACCAACATTCGCATGACGAATCTTAGCTGCAAGACCGAGCCACATTTTGGAATCAAACTCGTCCCAAGCTGAATTTTCTACGGGTTCGGGAATACAAAACTGATCGTTCGTAAAACTTTCGATGATTCCTTGCGCTGTTTGTTTCTGACGGTTGAGTGTGCCAGTATAAACGGAATCAAATTCGATTCGTTGGCTTTTGAAATACGCGCCGAGTAGTTTTGCTTGTTTCCAACCATGTTCTGTTAACTGGTCATAATTTTTTCCAAGCCTGTCAGCTTGTCCATGCCGCACCAAATACAATAAAGACATTTAGGTTTGGAACCTCGGATTGGAAACGTTCAGTGTTTCTTTCAATTGGTTTTTAGCAAAATTCCAGAGAGAACCACTCGGTTTTAAATCCAAACCGGTATTACTTTTGGTTTGGTTCCGAATTTCTTTAGCAAAGGATTTGTTCCAATCCAGAAGAAGGTTGTATTTTTCCTTACGACTTAAATTTAAAAATTGGTTCCGATCATATTCCGTTTCTGACTTTGAAATCTTTAAATTTAAAGAGAGGATACGGTCCCAATCAGATTCGAATTCTTGTGATTCCGTTTCTCTGGCAATCACACCCAGCATATTCCAAGAAACCAAAGCCTTATAAGATAATAAATCGTCCCCTTCCAATTTAGGAAGCAGATCCTTCATTAAAAAATCCTGAATGGCGGAGATGAGTTCTTTTGTTTCTGGTCTATATTGCACGAATGACTCCGTTAATTAAAATTAGGCGACAGATTGTAAAGTTCCGTATTTAAACAAAAAACCTTGGCCTAAATCAAATCCAGTTTTTGTTGCGATTTCCAAATCGGCCGGGGTTTCAATCCCTTCCAAAATACATTTGATACGATTCAGTTTTGCGAAAGCCAAAAACCCTTTCAAAATCTCGGCATAGTTTTTATCAGTCCGAAGTAAAGACAACCAACGCCGATCGAATTTTAAATAACTAGCACCTTCTAAAAATTCAAAACAAAACAGATTGTTTTGTCCACCAATATCATCCAAAGCAAATGGAATATTCATTTTTCTGAGATGGTTCATACAAAACTTGGAATCCTCAACAGAAGCATAATCAGTGTTTTCAATCAATTCGCATACAATGTTTTTATGACTTCCTAAAACTGATTCCCAATGGTCCGCATGAATTTCTTTACTAAACACATGGGCATCCATATTCAAAAATAAAGGAAATCCTTCGGGTCGATTCTCTATCTGGAAAGCCTTCAATTTTTTCTCAAAGGCAAAGAAGAAAGCCGGATCATTATGCAAAATTTGGAAGGCTCGGTCTGGAGGAATTTTTCCACCCTTGGTGTAGAACCTTGCCAGTGCCTCATAGGCGACGGTTTTTTTGTCCAAAATAGAGACGATGGGTTGGTATTCAGAAGCAAAACCACCTTCCCAATAGAGGGCTTCCAAAGATTGATACTCTTCCCAATACCGCGGCAATTGGAAGACATCCATTCCTAATTCTAGAGTTTGTTGCATAAGAACCTCCGACTCTTTCCAGGAAAAGTGGTCTAGGCCTAGAGTCAAGATAAATGAGTTTGATTCTCAATACCAAATAGTGACATAAACACAACCCATTTTTACTTTGGATTTAGTTCTTCAATGAGTCGCATGGCTTCCCATTCCATTTCCGCAGTTCGCCTGCCAATGGCTGCGAGCTCAATTCCCTTGTCCTTACCGGAAAGATGTCTTTCTGTTTGTTGGGCACTCCCAATGGCCCAGCGCACGTTCCCCATGATTTCCCAAAAGCTGACTTTGAAAGGATCCACTGCAATTCCAGAAGTCTTTTGGTAGGCATCGTAAAAATCTTTCCGATCTCCAAAACCGCCCACTTCTTTGTTGAGTCGACCAAACCTCCAGTCACGCATACACAACCAAGCAATGTCTTCGTGGCGGTCTCCAAAGTGGGCAAACTCGTAATCTAAAATTCCTTGGAGTCCTTCGGCATTCATCATAAAGTTCCCCGTACGAAAATCTCCATGAACGAGAACAATTTCATCAATGGAGGGAGCATGGGTTTCTAACCAAACAAGACAGAGTTCAATGGCCGGATGGGCTTCGGGAAGTTCGTCTAACGACCGTCTTAGATCATCTATAGCTACAGATATATAGTTGTCTACTGTGACAAATTTTAGTTTTTGTTTGAGTTCTTCATCGGAAACTAAACTTGGTTTTACCGTATGGAGTTTGGCTAAATTTTCTGCTAAGTCCGAAACCATATTGGTTTTACGATAAGAATCTAATTCTTTGTCTTTGGTGATGTAACGACCTGTTGCCTTACCACCAATTTTTTCCATCAGGAAAAACGGAGAACCTATGACGTCTGGCGTTTCTTCTAGGAACACGGGTGTCGGAGTTTTGACACCGGCTTTGTAAACAAGTTCAGCCACTTTAAACTCATCTCGTTTGGAAAGGGAAGAAAGTAAACTAGCACCTTTGTCTGTACGCAAGACTAATGATTGTTTACCGGTATGAGTTGCCAAGTCCAAGGCATAATTGTCTTGGCAGGCTCCCCCACTCAAATGATGGATGTGAGAGATTTTTACATTATCTCCCCAAACTACAGATAGGTGGAGTTCTACTTTTTCCTGTAATTCCTTAATTTCCATGAGCTCTCAAAAATCCCATTTTTCTGATACATAGTTTCGGCCAATCACCATTTTATGAACTTCCGATGGCCCATCTGCAATTCTTGCCGCCCTGGCATCTCGATAAAACAACTCGAGAGGAAGGTCTCGGGAGTATCCTTTTCCTCCACAGATTTGAATCGCCATATCGATGGTGTTACATAAAGATTCACTCACCTTCCACTTTGCCATTGAGGTTTCCTGGCGGGCATCTTTTCCTGTTTTGAGTAGCCAAGCAGCTTTTAATGTGAGAAGGAAGGCCATTTCAATTTCTGTGGCACGTTCCGCAAACATCCATTGGATTCCTTGGTGGTCCGCAATCCGAGAACTAAACACTTCTCTTTCTTTCGCATAACTTCGTGCAATCGACAAAGCTCGTCTTGCCATCCCTGTCCAACGCATACAATGAGTCAAACGTGCCGGGCCAAGCCTTTCTTGAGAAAGACGAAATCCTTCTCCCACACGACCAAGAACCATATCCTCTGGAACTTCCACATTTTCAAAATTAAGTTCGCAGTGTCCCCCAGGCCCATGAGAACCCATAAGTTCAATTTCTCGAACCATAGTGTAACCTTTGGCATCGGTTGGCACAAGGAACATTGTAGTTTTGCGGAAACTTCCATTTACCTTAGCCATCACAATCAAATACTTAGCGCCGTTTGCCCCTGTGCAGTACCATTTGCGTCCGTTGAGAATGTATTTATCACCCTGTTTTTCGGCATTGGTTTGTAAGGATGTAGGATCGGAACCAGCACCGGGAGCAGGTTCTGTCATCGCAAAACCAGTTCGCAGGCTCCCTTTGATTAAGGGATGTAAGATGAGTTCTTTTTGTTTTTCTGTGGCTGCCAAAGAGAGTAAATGCATGTTCCCTTCATCGGGTGCATCACAATTAAATATATAAGGAGCAATGGGAGAACGACCCAGTTCACTAAATATAATACATGTTCCAATTAAATCTAATCCCAAACCACCTTCTGATTTAGGAAGGTGCGGTGTCCAAAAACCCAAAGCCTTTACTTTAGCACGCGCTTGTTGGTTGATGTCTTCTGGCATCCGACCTTTTTCATAGTCATAATGTTTTTCCAGAGGAATGATTTCATCAGTGATGAAGGTTTGGATGTTTTTGCGAAGTGTTTCCACTTCTTGGGGAATTTCAAAGTCCATTGATTCCCAGAATTACAAGAATCAATAAGTAACGTAAAATCTTTTTTTAATGTGATTGAAAAATAGGTCTTTCACGTTTTGAATTTCTTCTAATTTCAAAATGCAAATGTGGACCGGTCGCTCTACCTGTTTGTCCTACTTCCCCAATTTTTTGTCCCTTTTTTACTTTCTGACCAACGTTTATATTAAAATCAAAAAGATGTCCGTAACGAGTTTCATAGCCTAAACTATGTTTTAAAATGATTAAATTTCCATAACCACCTTGTTTGCCTTTAAAGATGACTTCACCATCCATAGAGGCAAATACGTCTGATCCTTGTTCGGCGGCTAAATCAATTCCACCATGGAAGGTATCCTTTTTAGTAAATGGATCAAGTCGCTTTCCAAAACCAGAAGAGATACGTGCTTCTGTTAACGGGAATTGAAATCCAAATCCATAGAAAAAAGATTTTTCAGATTTTCCCATAGAAATTCCAGGTAAAAACCATTTCCCTCGTTCTGAATCATATTGTAATTTATTTGTATCGATATCATATTTATCAGCTAATGTTAGTTTGGTTTTTTCATCACCTGCGATTTCTTCTGGATGGAAGGTTCCGCGCATATTGGGAATTTCTAAAACCATCCCTGGTGATAAATCATGCGGAGAGCTGAGTTCATTGACCGAAGATAGAGTTTCTAAATCCATTCCCGTACGCGCCATGATTTTGAAAAAGTTATCCTCTTTGCGTACTTTGTATTGGTAGTATTTGAGAGGGATGAGTTCCTCTCTCCGAACTCCTGATTTGGAGATTCGTAAGTTTTCTTTAATTTCGGAACGAAGATTTTTTAAAGAAGGATTGGAATATTCCAAATTCGCTAGAGTGAGTGGGCCTGAGGTGAGTGGAAAAAATCCACTAATACTGCAGAGAAACAGGGCCCATTTCAGAAAATCGACGGTTTTAGACATAATCTTCTAATTTGAATATCGACCATTTCCCAAAAAAACGATGACGATTCTTGCCGAAATTGAGGAACTGTAAGGCAGATGCAGAATCGTTTTTTTGAGATCTTCCGGCTGACTGCCTACTCCTTAGGTCTCGTTTATGTTTGTTCCTTCTTCTATTCCGTTATTTTTTTAGTCTTCGTCAACAATTCGGTGCTCGGTGATCGAATTCCCGAAGACCAGTTAGTCCCCCTCTACGAAGAGTATTGGGAAGGTAAGATGGACTTTAGTACCATGCTAACTGAATATGAAAAAATTGTAACACCCATCAAAGAACAATTCCAGAAAGAAATGACTGAGAATCCCAGTTTGCTTTTATCTCAGTTTTACGATAAGGTCTTTTCTGAAAAACCTCATTATCTTTTAGGCCATTCCATTCCGTGGTTTTTGTGTTATGTGGGTTTGGGATATCTACTTTATAAAAAAGTATTACAAATTCCTGTTACAAACCTCCAAGACGAATTGTCTGTTCCCATTTTACTCCGAGGGATTGCGAATGGGTTTTTATGTTTTATTGTTGTGGTTCTCTTCGGTTTGTTACTAGAAAAAATGTCGGTTCCTGTGGAATCCGGAGTGTTTGCCAAAAAACTTTATGATGCCATTCATGGGAACACATACCTACTCGCCTGGGGAATTTATGTTGTAGGGATCATTACAGGAATTCTCGAGGAAATCTTTTTTAGAGGATTTTTGTTAAAAGCCTTTATTGATAAAAATCTTGCCCAAGAAGGTTTGTTCATTGTTTCCTTACTTTTTGGTTGGCTTCATTATGGAGAGGGAACATCCATTGCCATTCCATTCATCATCTGCGGTGTAGGAATGTTCTTTGGATATATTTATATTAAAACAGGAAATATTTGGATCGCTATGGCTTGTCATGCCACTTACAATTCATTAGGTTTAATCAATGCATACCTTCAACTTCCTGGAGTCCAATCATGAAATTGATTAACGGATTCCGATCATTCGGTTTTTATTTTTGTTTTGTTATTTTGTTTTCCACGACTCTAACTAACTCTCTTTTTGCAGGTGAAACCGTAGAAATTCTTGGTGGTCCAGAAGATGTTAACCTTCGATTGGTGGCGCTCTTAAATAAATTGGATCCTGATTTTTATGCAGATGAAAAAACACAAGGGTTTGTTTATCGATACAAAAACCGTTGGAAAAACCCCTATGATTTTAATATCTATGTGGGGAAAGTAGGGAAAACTTCACCCGATTCCATCATTCGCATTGAGTCCCCAAGACGTGGTCAGGAAAGGATGTGGAAAGAAATTATGGAACAGGAACTTCTCCAAAAACCTCCCCATGAATCAGCAGTCCCTTTATCGGAAAAATACCATGTTGTATCCCAAGGTTTAAATTTAATTTCTCCAATGGCGTCCGTTGGTTATAATTCGTGGAACTCTCCCTTGTTTTCCGGTCGAGATACATTTGTGAGTATGAGTATTTATCTATTATGTGATTTGATTTTGGCTGGTGGGGCTTATATGTATGCCCAAGATAAACTTCATAAAAAAGATATTTGGGACAATTTAGCCAACTCAAAAGGCCCAGGGAATGTTTGGGAATCACCTAACGCAGTCGGTGTATTTGCTGCGTTAGCAGTGTCTCGAGCCGTTCGCGCCTTTGATGCTTGGGAAGATACGTCTGCACATAACAAAACCGCACAATTTGGTTGGTCGTTTAAGTTTTAATCTTTTACCACCAACTAAAATTCAAGATTTCTATTATGATTTGAATAGATCCCTTGCGGCATCGGAGGCACTGGATCTTTCAAAATCTTCCCTCTCAATTAAAGTTAATTCCAAACCTTCTTTATCAATTCGACTTAGAATCTTTCCAATATCGGCCACCTTACTCAATTTAGTTGCTAAATATTTAAAAGTGACTCCGCAATCGGGACATTTTTTATCCTTTAAGTAATTGAGGCCCAATTTTTTACAATTTCCGCAAGTTCCATAAAGATCGTCGATATAGAGTAATTGTTTTTTTACATCCTCTACATTGAGTTGTCGCCAAACTCTAACAAATTTAGTATTCTTTCCGGATGTATCTGAAGTCATAGGCAATAGGAAGTATCGTTTATGAATCTTGTCAAGAAGCAATCCTCTGCGGTTTTAATCCTACTAGTATGCCTTTCCGGTTTTTTAGCAGTTGCCATCGGAGCCTTCGGTGCCCATGGATTAAAAAAAATTGTGAGCCCTGAACTGATGGTAATTTTTGAAACGGGAAACCGTTATCATTTTTATCATACTTTGGCCGCACTGGTAGCCTTTCTCTTTTTACAACAATCACTTTCGTTGGAATCTGCAAACAAAAGCAAAACTTACCTTAAGGCAGCAGTTTGGTTTTTCCTTCTGGGAATTTTGATTTTTTCTTTTAGTTTGTATGTCCTAGCCATTACGGGAATTCGAATTCTAGGGGCCATCACTCCTATTGGAGGAGTGAGTTTCTTAGTTGGCTGGATTTCTTTGGGAATTGGATCTTATTATTTCTTGGTTCCAAAGAAATAATGACCTTGTTTACTAATTAGATTTCTAGAAATCAATCCGTCAGCGATGAGTAACAACCCTTCGGCGGCGGCTTTTTTGGCCTCATCTGGACTATCTTTTTGTAATGCCATTAGTTCATGTACATACTTTCTTTTTTGTACATCCAAAACTCCGAGCATAGAACCTGCAATTTTTTCATCCATTTGCAAAAATGCCAAAGCAAGGGTTTGTGGAGGTGTTTCAATACATAAATAGTATAATGCAAGATTATCAAAATAGGATAATTGGCTTAGTTTTTCGAGTGTGGGTTCTGATCCTGACATATATTTCCTTTAAAATTCAATATTTAAAAACTGTTATTTGGTTACTTCTTTGATTTTTCCTTTCAAATAAGAAATCAAATGTTTGGCATTTGGGGATTCGCCCGTAGTTTGTTTCATTAGAGTATCCACATCGTAAATTTTTCCTTTCGAATGGATGTTTTTACGCAACCAACCTAAAAGATCCGAAAAATCACCGTTCGCAGAAAACTTGTTATGCGAATCAGGAAATTCTTCTGTAAATTTTTTAAAAAACTGGGAACTAAAAATATTTCCGAGTGTATAGGTTGGGAAGTACCCAAAAGCACCCATTGACCAATGGATGTCTTGTAGTACACCTTCGGCATCATTTTCAATTTTGAGTCCAAAACTTTCTTTCATTTTTGTATTCCAGATCTCAGGTAAATCTTTCACTTGGATTTTTCCATTGATGAGATCTCTTTCAATTTCAAATCGTAAAATGATATGTAGGTTGTACGTAATTTGGTCGGCTTCGACTCTCACTTTCGTTTTTTCTGTACTATTGATGTATTTGTAGAGCTCTTGGAACGGAAGATCTTTTTCGGTCAGACCAAAATCAGATAACAAAATGGGATAAACAAATTCCCAAAATGGTAACGAACGCCCTACTTGGTTTTCCCACAATCGACTTTGTGATTCATGGATTCCTAAACTTAAAAATTCCGTAATGGGGGTTGGCCAATCGGGCATTGCTGAAAGACCAGATTCATAAAGAGAATGACCCGTCTCGTGTAACACACCAAAGATGGAAGAGAGGGGATCGGTTTCAGAGTATCTCGTCGTGATTCGTTTGTCTCCCTGTCCTAAACTTGTGGAAAATGGATGGTTACTTGTATCCAATCTAGATTCTTTTGTTGTGAGTCCCAGGAGGGACGGCAAACGATTACAAAATTTAGTTTGTTTCTCTACAGAAATCGGCCCTGGAAATGGATTTTTAAATTTAGGAGCGGTGGCAACAATCGGAACTAGAGAGTCTTTGAGATCCGAAAACAAAATTTGGATTTGGTTTGCTTTGGCACCTTTTTCATAACTGTCGAGCAATGCATCATAAGGCTCCGTCGTATAACCAAAGTAATCCGCTTGTTTTTTTGAGAGTTGGACAAGTTCTTCCAAACGTTTGGCAAATGATTGAAAGTTTTTAGCTTTTTTCGCTTCTGCCCATTCTGCGTGGGCAAGGTTTGTAACCTTTGCGAATTCAGAAACAAATTCTGAAGGAAGTTTATCTGCTTTTTCCTTTTCTTCCATAAGGACTTCTAACTCACGGTGCCAGAGAGATCGTTCTAATTCAGGAAGGTCGCTTATGGATTGTTTAGCCGATTGGATTTGATTTAGGAAAGATTTGTCTGTCATCCAATCGTGGGTGAGTTCGGCGACAGCCGAAATTTGCGCCGATCGGTATTCACGACCCTCTTCTGGCATCATCACTTCGGAATCCCAATGAAGGACCGATGCGACATCTTGGAATAGTTTGATTTTTCGATATTGTTTTCGATAATTTTCGAGTGCTTGGGGGAGAGCCATAGTCTCATTTTCTCCCTCCCACACTTTCTGGAACCAAAAATCATTGACCCGTTACCCCCAACCAAAACTATGTATTTACTGTCGCGGGTGTGGTGTAACGGTAGCACAGCAGCCTTCCAAGCTTCTGGCGAGGGTTCGAGCCCCTTCGCCCGCATGACAATCTTTTCAAAAATCAATCAACATTCAAGATCCAGTTGGCTCGAACAGTGATGCGAGCTGAAATAGGAGTGACCCATAGGGAACGACTGTTACAGAAAGAAAGCCACGATGGCGCATCAAGAGCAACGCCGTGCCTCGGAGCGACGTGAGGACAGGATGTCCGAACAGCGGAGAGGGCGAGCCCCTTCGCCCGCAAAGAAGGGTGTACAGGATTAGATATTCGTATCCCCGCCCGATTTGAGGGTGGGGAACTAGACCCGCCTCCCAATGGCTTCTAAATACCACAATCCTCCCGATCGGAATATTCCTTTTCGACATCTTAAAAAATTTAGTTCCGAAAAGTTCATATTTCGCTCGGTTCTAGTTTGGTTCAGTTCTTATTGAGATGGAGATTTTCTTTGCGCCACCGATCGCAGTGGAAATCCTTTCCCGAAGGGAAAGATTGGAACGGAGAGCGGGATCGCCTCATCTATATTAGTTGGCTAATGAATAGATTGCGAGGCGCCCCAAATTATCAACTAAATATTGTTAGGATAAGGCATTGTGACAAATCCTTTGAAACCGTCTTGATACACGGCCAGATACAATTTTTCTTTTCCGGGGACAACAACGATGATATAAGAAAATAAACTACCGTCGTGCATTGAATAATATATCGGTTTAGTCCCGTTAGGTGAAAGAGCGATGATTCCTGTTTTTTTAGAAACGGGTTGGAGGCTTTCCGGTATATAGAGAACCAGACGTTTCCAAAATGGATGTTTATGCAACCAAGTGATGAGTTTGGACCTTTCTACAGGAATGGCAATCCAGATACGACCTTTGGAATCGCGATCCATACCATCAGGAAATCCAGGAAGGCCTTCGATCACTATTTCATCTTTTCCTTCCTTATCGCCAGTTAGGTGCAATCGTATGAGTCTCGATTTTGATAATTCATTGAGAAGGATGGAAGATTCGGTTTCTCCTTTGGAGTATTCCAACAAAATTCCATCTAAGTAAGTGTATTGGTGTGCAATCAAACTTGCAGTGTTATCTTTTAAATCGTATTTCCAAAGATGGCCGTTACGACCGAGAGTGAGGACTTCGTGTTTGGATTGAGAACTGACACCGAGAATTGAGTTGGGATGATCGTATGGTTCGGTGAAATAAATTCGTTCGCCGTCACTACTGATCGCTAAGTCATCTGCCTTTTCCACATTACGACTGTTTGTATCATTTAATCCAGAGATCGGGATTTTGGTTTCTTTTCCCTTTGGGAAGAAGATTCCAATTTGGTCGCCTGACGGTTCTTTGGTTTTATCTAAAAGGGGAACACGAGTTCCAATTTTACGTAATTGTTTGGTTGAAATCGTTAATTCATAAATCCCTGGTCCATCAACAAGATCATTTGCATGTTGTTTTCCACGGGATAAACACATAAAGATGATATCAGGATTCTTGGGATGAAAAACCATTCCCCCCGGCAAAAGCGGAGTTTTTAAAAATGGTTCGGCTGCATTGCTCGTCAAATCCACTTTCCAAATCCATCCATCAATCGATGCTACAAAGGCTCTTCCCAAATCTTCTTGCAAAAGAATTTCATCTTGGGCAGGCAAAACAGATCCACTGATCGTTACATTTTGTTTGATGGAATCTCCTTCCGATTTGATAGACTCAAAGGAAGGGTTGTAAGGAAGATCTACCGGCCCCTTGACTTGTTTTTTAAAGTATTCTTCTGGGGTTCGACAAGAAATTAGAACCAGAACAAAACTGATCATCAAAAAAGGCAGATGATTCCTACTACGAGGCGTTGCTATTTTTGGTAGGTTTTTCATAAAATTAATCACCTAACTCTAAAGTGGCGGTAGGAATAGAGTATAAACCTCGGGAGGATGTATCAAAAGAAGGAAAGTATACTGTATCTAAATTAGGAACGGCTACCGAAATATCTTTAATCTTAGAACCATCATGCATGGAGTAGTAGAGAGCTTTTTTGCCAGAAGGATCGAGCACGAGAATACCGGTTTTTTTTGCAATTGGTAGAATTCGTTGCGGAAGAGATAAGAGAAATGGTTTGAGCCAAGGATTGTTGTGAATCAAATTCACAAGACCAGAGCGATGTTTGATGATACCAACCCAAATCCTTCCTTTGGAATCTCTTTCCAAACCATCAGCAAGGCCAGGAAGATTTTCAAATAGAACTTCAAAACTCCCTTCCTTTTTACCATTGATATTGGCTTTGATGATTCTAAACTTTGTTGTCTCAGTGATGATGACCGATTCTTCTTCCGAATTGGAATGGTCCGCGATGATGATCCCATCCACAAAAGTAAATCCACTCATCACAAGAGAGACTGTGTTTTGTTTTCTATCATACATCCAAAGTTTACCGTGGGGATAGAGACCGATTGCTTCGGGGACGGCCCCGCTTCCCATAGCGGCATCGGATCTTTCAAATGGTTCGGATATATAAATTCGGTTTCCATCATTGGATACAGCAAGGTCATTACATAAAGAAAAGGCCCTTGAGTTTGATTCATTCAAATCTTTTAATGCAAAGGTAGGACGTTTCGATCCTGAATATACAGTTTCAAAGTCAGAATTTCCTATTTTAGGTAAAGTGACAAGAAGGGGAACCACGGCTTTTGTTTTTATATTCACTTCATACAAACCAACTCGTTGTGTTTCCTCATAAGTAACACCACCGAGCCTTGAAGCACAAACTAATATAGATTCATTGGTTTTATTTGCAAATTGTAGACCTGCAGGGTTGACTGGAGGTTTGACCCAAGCCGTTGCTGAATTTGCTTTGAAATCTAATTTCCAAATCCATCCATCCATTCCGGATGCATATGCAATTTGATTTTGATTATCGAAAATAAGATCATCATGACCAGGTAACTCTGGTAAGCTGACTTTTAATTTGATTAAAAAAGGATCTGGTTTGTTTACTTCTGAAATGGAATCGGGAACATTGCCGAGTTTGTAGGCTTTTCCAATTTTAATATTACCTGAATTGCATCCAATGGATAGTAAAAAGATTAACACTAAATAGATAGAATTTTGGAATCTCATCTTGTTTCCTTTGAGGTTTGGTATTTTTTTACGTGCGGAACATTATCATCTAACCAATATGCTTTGTTTTCTTCCACAACGAGTATTTCTTCAAACTTAAATCCAGATTTTCCACGACCTAAATGTGGTTCAATGGCCCAGAGTCCCACCTTATCCCCTTCGTGATCCGGTGTTAATAGTTCAGGTAAAACTTTATGTGTTAGAAATTCATAAGATCCCTGCAAACTAAACCAACTCGCAAAACTAATCGGTAGTAATGGAAAAGAAATATTAGGAAGATTTACTTTATACACTCTGTGTCCAAGGACAGCAAAGGGATATAAAGCATGGACATTATCGAATCCAGAATTTTTAGCATCCGAATCAATTTTCCACCAAATCTCCGATGGAGTCATAGAAGAGCTAAAGTATTTTGGAATTTCTTCTCGAAGGTGTAATAAATATTCCATCCCTTTGTCGAGTTCAGAGTTCTTAGTTAAGGAAGAAGAATAACCAATATCACCGATATAACCTTCTACAACAGGAGAGACATCTAATATAAAAGACTCTTCTTCTTTTAGGATTTTTTTACCAGGATGGAATTGTGTAAAACGTTTGTATCCATCAAAGCGTGCATGTTCCCCAAACCAAGCGAAAGGCCTATGCAAAAAAACTTTCACACCATGATCACGTAAATACTCATCCATTCGTTTGGCGGTTTGTTTTTCCGTCCAACCTGGAACCATTTCTTTTTCAATGGTGGTAACACAATCATAGGCCAATCTTTGTGCTTTTAAGAAACCTGCTTTTTCTTCTGCTGTTGGAATTCGAATCGATTCAGAATTAAATTTTGAAAATTTCGAGGAAAGTTTGGCTAACAAACCTCTTTCTTTGGTTAAGGGCATTGGTCTTCTTTTCCTTGGTAGAAAAAGAGAATAACAAATTATAAAAGTATAGGCTTGAATGATTCCGGTGTTTTGAAGATTTATTACGGACTTTCGTCAGATTCACAAAATCGAACTTCTGCGGTTTTGAGATGCCCAAAAAATAAAGAAGGGATAAATCCAAAGTTTTCTTTGAATGTTCTGGAAAAATGAGCGGAATCGGAAAATCCTGCAGCATGTGCCGCTTCCGTTAAATTATTACCTTCCTTTATTTCTTTGACTGCACGCAAAATCCGAACCCATAACAAATACCTTCGTAGTGGAATGCCCAAATTTTCTTTAAACAAACGAATCAGTCTGTCTTCTGAAATGGAAAAGTCCTTACCGATTTCTTTCATCCGAATACTACTCGGGACTTCCATTCGGATTTTTTTGGCAATTTTTTGAATTCTTGGATCTACAATTGTTTCTAATGTATCAAAGGGGTAAACAGTACGAAGTAAATCTAATTGAAGTTTGGTGGCTTCCTCGTCACTCAGATCACCATAATATAAGGACCAAAGTGAATCGATTAATGGTAAAAATTTTTGAATGTCCAATCGTTTGACTTCACCGGAAGAGATTGTTCCGGATATGGAACCGAACTCATAGGTTTCTGGATCAATCAAGAGAGCAACCATTTCCACTCCCGGAGAAATGGTTCGGTGGTGGGTATTGGGGCCGACGAGTGCGACTCGGTATTCTTCTTTGCCTAACTCCGTTTCGATCGTAATATTTTTCTCCAAAGAAATGGCAAGTGTGGCTGCATAGTGCGAATGAAAATCCGTTTGCATACTGTTTGTCGCGAACATAACGCGACTGTTCCATAAATAAAGTATGCTTTTGCTTTCAAACTCCATCTAGGATCCTCATTTTCAAAAAAGAAAGTAGTAACAGCGTAATACTAATAACTCGGTTTTCAAAATTTCTTGGAGATTGTTTTTTTGGGCTGGGTACTCTTTTTTTTTTGAGTTTTTTTCTTCGCTTTTTGTGAGTTTTCGCTCACTCTGAATTTAACTATTTTTTTGATTAGACCATAAGGAATGGGTTCATCCAAAGGAAATTGAATGGAACCCTTTCCAAATTTATACTTAGAAATTTCTTTTTGGAATGCAAGGTTCCCCGAAGGAAGCGCATAAAATCCAATATGTTTTGCATATGCCGCAAAATGTACCAAATTTCCATTCAGCGCAAATGTTGGCATCGCATAACTAATTTTTTCTATTGCTTCCGGCGCTTCTTTTTGAATCGTACTGCGAATTTTCTGAAGAATGGTTTGAACATCCTTCGGAAAGTTTTCTATATATTCATCGATTGATTTCGGAATCTTTGATTTCATAAGGTTTAATTATCTAAATCTTTGTTTGTTTCCAAGTTCCTTTGGTAAATAACCAAAGTGTAAATACACCCACAGATGTTTCTGAAATCATAATTGCCCAGAAAACTCCGGTGGGACCATAGGCTAAGTGTTTTCCCAATAGATAAGCTAAAGGAATTTGAATGATCCAAAAGAATACCACATTGATTTTTGTAGGAGTGATGGTATCACCGGCACCGTTAAATGCCTGTCCTGCTGCCATCCACCAAGCATAAATAAAATACGAATAGGATACAATTTCTAACCAATCTCCGCCAATCCGAATGACTTCTTTATCCTCGGTAAAGATAGCTATTAAGTTGTCTCCCCAAAAGTAGTAAACAAAGGCAACCAGTATCAAATAACCCATGTTACAGAACCCGGTAAACCATACGGATTGTTCAGCGCGTTCTGGTTTTCCTGCTCCGAGGTTTTGACCCACGAGGGTTGCCACTGCATTGGACATACCCCAGGAAGGCATCATGGTAAACATCATGGTTCGCATTGCTATGGTAGCTCCAGCAACGGTTTGACTTCCAAATTCGGAAAGAATTCTCATGATAAAAATCCAGGAAGTCATTCCCACGATCATCTGGCCAATTCCACCAAGAGAAGTTTTTAACAAACCTTGGATCGTTTCCCATTCGATTTTTAGATGAGATTTTAGGATGCGAATATGTTTCCCACCTTGAAACAATAACCACAACTGAAACAAGACTCCAATTCCTCGTCCCAAGTTTGTCGCAATGGCCGCACCGGTAATTCCATAGGCAGGAATAGGTCCCCATCCAAAAATAAGAATGGGATCCAAAACAATATTTAGTCCATTGGAAATCCATAATACTCTCATGGAGATTGCTGCATCACCGGCACCACGAAAAACTGCATTGATAAGGAAAAGTAATACAATCACTATATTACCACCTAACATCCATTGCATATAGTGATACCCTTCGGTGAGAACCCACTCATCTCCACCCATAAGTGTCAAAAGTTCTTTAGAGAAAAATATACCGGCTATGGCAAAAGGAACTGATGCAATGATAGCAATCCAAATGGACTGAACCGCCGCAATTCCCGCTTTATCTTTTTCTTTTTCTCCAATCCTTCGTGCAACAACGGCTGTTACCGAAAACGATAATCCCATTGCTACCGAATACAAAAGGAATAGATAGGTTTCAGTAAGACCGACGGTCGCCACCGCAGAGGCACCCAAGGCACTTACAAAATAAATATCAACAACGGCAAATACAGACTCTAATACGAGTTCCAATACCATAGGAACTGATAGGAGAAACAATGCTTTACGGATACTAACTTCCGTATAGTCTTCTTCAGAACCCGCTAAGGCCTTTTTTAAATCATCCCATAAACTAGCACTTGTCATTTTGTATTTTCCTGCCATACATAAAGTTTTCCGCCTAAATAAGCAATTGGTGGAGTTAGGATGACTAGAGACCAAGAATACCACCATGGTCCTAAATGTCCGGCAAAGATCACACCGGCAATTCCTAGTATCAAACCTACCCCACCTAAAATATAAGAATGTTTCATCGGATTTTGAGGCGCCAATCTCGCTGTCAAATAACATCCGAATATACTAAAAACAATTCGGTAACCTAACACAAACAAAACGATTGGTGTAGATACGAACAAATGATCATAAGGAATATATCCTGTGACTTTTAAAATTAAATCCGACAGGATGGAGAGGACAACGTTGGTTAGAAGTCCAACAAAAACTGCAATGAAACTTTTTAACATGTTATTGATTCCCTTTGATAGTTACTTCTTCCCAATTTTTTGAAACCATAGAGATCAGATGATTCTATGGAGACTTATGTTCTGTATCCAAATATAGATTGAGTCTAGAAAGTGTTTGCTGCCCACTTTCAATCGCTCCAAAACCGATCACCGCATTTCGAACGTTTGTATCAGGAAAAGTCAATTGCATCTTTACCAATGTTTGGTTCTTATCGAGGGCAATTAGATATACGTTCACTAAAAAATCATCATTTTTATTTTCTTCACCCGATCCATGTAGGTATTCCATATAGTCGAATTTTCTGATTACTTTGTATTCGATGGTGTTCGGCCAAACTTTTCCATCTGGTCCAAGCATCGTAAAAATCCATTTCCCACCGACTTTGAAATCCATAGTTTTGGTTGTCGTTTTGAATCCGCTCGGACCCCACCAAGAATCAATCGTGAGTGGGTTTGACAGTGCATTAAAAACTAATTCTTGTGGATGGTTTAGTTTCTTTTCTAAACTGATTTGATTTGGATTAGGCAATGCATTCGTTTCTAATTTTTCAAAACTGTCTGACCAACCTTCTTTCATACCGGATTTGGCAAATCCGTCACGAACTTGATTGTTCGCAAATTCAGTGAAAAGTGTTACTTTGGTTTTTCCCTCTGCTTCTTCAAATTGAACTCTCAATTTTGAATTTAAGATGTCTCGATCGCCAGTAGTTCCCGTCATTTTCTGAACATCCTTTACCCATTCCTCTGGATGTTCATCCACTAAATCGCTAATCACAAAACTTTGAAAAGGTGTTATTTCTAAGAACTTTCCTTTGACTGGATAATCAACTCCTTCGGGTGATCGCATAACAATTCGATACGATCCACCCACTTTAAAATCAAACTCCACTGTTGGGTTAGTAAATCCCTTTGGTCCCCACCATTTTTCAATATGTACAGGGTTTGTCCAAACTTCCCAAACAAGTTGGACAGGGGCATCAAACAATCGTTCAATGCGAACTACTTTTTCTTCTAATGTGAGAACTACTTCTGATTGAAACATATTAACTTTATCCTTTTGATTTTTGTAATTCGATTAGGTATGCGTCCAAACGATCCAATCGTTCTTCCCATAACCGTTTGTATTGTTCCAACCATTGGTTGGCTTCTTGCAATGCCTCTACCTTCAAACGACAAGGCCGAAACTGGGCCGCCTTACCTTTTTCGATGAGTCCCGCCTTTTCCAAAACTTTCAGATGTTTGGAGATTCCAGGTAGGCTCATCTCGAAAGGTTCCGCCAATTGGAGAACCGTCGCCTCTCCGGAAACTAATTGCATGAGGATCTTGCGACGCGTAGGGTCTGCCAACGCTTGGAAGGTGGCATTCAGTGCTTCTTCAGATTCCTGTAATTTAACCATTTAGCTAATTAACCTTTTGGTAAAGTTCAAAGGGAATCAATTTTTGTCAAGGGGGTTTTTGAGCCGAACGGAGTGAGGGGAAGTTGGGCCGGTACAGGTTGGATATTCGTATCCCCGCCCGATTTGAGGGTGGGGAACTAGACCCGCCTCCCAATGCTTTCCTTCTATCACGAAAGCCTTATTTCCAAAATCTAAATCCTAAAACTCTAGAATTTATTTCTGATAAGTTCGTATTTTAGATTCTTAGATCCTATCTTTAAGTCGAAGGGATCCTTTCCGGTATGGTAGATGGTGTAATTAGTTTTGGAGGCTTCGTAAAAATCGAAAGACCCCAACTAACGTGCGATTAGATGGGGTCAAAAGGAGATTCGTATATTGTTGGACTAAGTTTGTTTTCAGGAGGCTCTTCCTATCTTTGTGGCCTCCGTTACTTCTACTAATTTTCCTGTTTTGACATCGTAATAATATCCATAAACAGGAATGTCTTTGGGAATTAAAGGATGGTTTCGAATGCGTTTTACATCATCGATCACACTTTGTTCCAAGTTTTCAAAAGTGAGAAAAGGAACAAACTTGGCTTCTTCCGAACCACCAGACTCTTCCAAATTGCGCCATCCATTGGCATCGACCGTTGCCGTTTTCAAACTTTTAGCGAGTAGGTTTCGAATGATCGGATCGGTAAACAATTGCATCCCACAATCAGAGTGGTGGATGACAAAAAATTCTTTGGTTCCAAGGAGCTTATAAGAAATCACCAGTGACCGGAGCGCATCATCGCTGGCACGACCACCGGCATTGCGAATCACATGGGCATCCCCTTCGGCAAGGCCCGCATACTTGGCGGGGTCAAGTCTTGCATCCATACAGGTAAGGATGGTAAAACTTCTCGCTGGAGGGAGGGCTAGTTCCCCCTTCCTCCCAAATTCTGATACGTACTTTTCGTTCGCACCTATGACTTCTTTATGAACTTTGCTGTTTTCTTGTTGTATGAGTGAGTTTGACATAGTGGAAATAAAGTCCAATATAACAGAATGGGCAAGAAAACAATTTTCTACGGATAGATTTCTCTGGCAAATCTGCACATTGCATTTAGCAAACGGTCAAGGGATTGGAGGTGTTTGGTGAAAGGGTCATTCCTGCGGTAGGGATACGGAAGGCTTGGTCACCTGCCATCGTTAGATGGTAGGTGACGGGAGCGAAGGCGGACCCTGGAGTAGCCCGGTCGAGGCTACCAAGGAATTTCTGTTTTGGTGGAATTCGAACCGCCCAAACAAAAAATAAATTATCTTTTGTTAACTGTGATTAGCCTGCAAAAGCATAATCGCTATACCCTTTTTCGCCAGGTGAATAAAGCGTGGTTTGGTCAAAGGAAGCAAGGGGGATATTCTTTTGGAACCTTGTGACGAGGTCAGGGTTGGCAAGGAAAGGTTTTCCAAAGGCAACCAGGTCAGCAAGTCCGGAAGTGAGATCTTTTTCCGCACGTTCTGCGTCATACCCACCGCTGAGGATTAGGGTTCCTTTGAATGCTGTGCGAATGTTTTGCACTGTTTCTGGTTCCACAGTGGGTGCTCCCATAGAAGAGTGGTCCACCAAATGGATGTAAACAATTCCGACTTCGTTTAACTTTTCAGCTAACAATGAGTATTCGGCATGAGTTTCTGGGAATGGAAGCAGGTCATTGTATGCGCCGTAAGGAGATAAACGGATTGCTGTTTTTTCTTTTCCGATGGCTGCACTCACGGCAGTGGCAACTTCTATGATATAACGAATTCTGTTTTCAATCGAACCACCGTATTCATCGGTTCTTTGGTTCGAACTTGGATGTAAAAACTGTTCGAGTAAATATCCGTTGGCTGCATGTAATTCCACTCCATCAAAACCGGCTTGGACTGCATTTTTAGATGCATTTACAAATTCTTCTAAAGTCGATTTTAATTCTGCTTTGGTCATCTCTTGTGGTGTCGGATGGTCTTTCATTCCTTCCGCATCGGTCCACATTTCTCCTTTGGCATGAATTGCAGAAGGTCCAAGAACTTTTGCTCCTTTAGGTAAATTGAGTTCATGTCCAATTCGACCTGTATGCATCAGTTGCACAAAAATTTTACTTCCTTTGGCATGGACTTTATCGGTTACTTTTTTCCAGGCTTTGGTTTGTTCTTCGGAAAAAATTCCAGGAATTCTCGCATAACCAAGACCATTCGGTGATGGTGAAGTTCCTTCGGTTACGATGAGTCCCGCTTCGGCTCTTTGTTCATAATACGTGGCAACGAGGTCACCAGGCACATTTCCAAGGGAACGAGATCGGGTCATGGGGGCCATTACCACTTTATTTTTTAGGGAAAGATTTCCTAACTTTGCTTCTGAAAATAATGATTTCACAAGGTTCTCCAATATTGATTTACTATTGGAAAATAGACTACAATATGAAGTGGTTTGATGTTATAATTATTTAATATTAAACTAATTTTTAAAAAAAGTTAAAAATCGATCCCGAGAATGGTTAAGTCGTCCTGGCGATCCTGACCATTTAGAAATATTTGTAGTGTTTTTAGGAGGTGGTCTTCGACTTCCGTAAGGCTTAGATTCCTTGTGGATTGGAAGAGATGGTAGAGAGATTCCTCCCCAAATTCCTCTTCTTTCAGGTTGAAAGCTTCAAAAACCCCGTCGGTAAATACAAAAAGCCGATCTCCCGCATCCCAGGTCAGCTCCGATTGCCCATAGTGGATTTGTTTTTTCAAACCCATCATCCGGCCGGTTTTTTCTAAGAGTTGGATTTGGTTCTTTCGCAAAAGTACAGCAGGCGGATGGCCTGCAGAAGCAAATTGGATGGTTTTGGTAGCGATATCAATATCCAAAATCAAAGCCGTCAAAAGGCTATTGAGTGAAACAAAGTTATCCATAAACTCTTCGTTAAAAATTTCCATTACTTTGGAAGGACTGAGTTCAAAGGTTTTGATATTATCATACAAACCCTTGATGGCCATTGTGATCATAGCTGCGTGGACTCCGTGGCCCGTAGCATCTGCGATGAGAATTCTATATTTGGATTCATTCAATTGGCAAATATCAAAAAAGTCTCCACCCACTTCTGAGACAGGAAGGTATCGATACACAAGATTTAATTGTTTGATGAGATTCGGGTCGGTGATGAGAGAATTCTCTTGAATTTTTTTTGCCACAAAAAGATCCCTTCTCATAGCACTGAGTGTACGATTCAAAGTTTGCGTGCGTTCCTTGACTTTTTCTTCTAAATCAAAATTGGATTTTTCCAAATTGAATTTTACAAGTGCCTCTGCTGTTTCCTTTTCTTTGATGATGGTATTGTAACGATCGGCAAGGGCAAAGGCAAGTAACAACATTTCGGCGGCCGATCCAAACTGTGGCCCATCAATTGTAAATGAATTGGTAGGAATGAACCCGAGGGCCCGCAGTGTCGAAACTATCAAAGCTAAAAATAAAAATGCAAATGCCAATAGGAAAAAATAGGCGATCCTTTCTTTTTGGAAGGAACAGAGAGTCGCCGTGAACAAAATCCAAAAGGCTGTGAAGGAATGGCTCACCACCATGATTTTGATAAACGAATCAAAGGAAAAAATGTACAAAACGGGTAAGACGATTTGTATTAAAATTAGTATTTTACTGCAAAAATCTAATTTTGGAACTAACTTCTCCGTGTTTAATAATTTCCGCATAAATGCGAGAAATAGAATCAAAACAACAGAGATAAAAATATTTATAGAATACTGATCCATCCATGGGGAATTTTGCCATAAGTATTCCGATGCAATCCCGTTATGCGAAGCAATCGTAAAGGCCGTGGAAAAAACGAGAAGAACATACAACAAATAGTTAGAATCTTTGAGTATAAAAAATACAAACAAATTGAATACCACCATGGCAAGGGCAATCCCAAAGTAAATGGCTTGGATGACATGGTCATCAATCTCATGGCGATCGTAGGCGGCTTTGTTCCACAATTGGATGGGAAGGTTGATCGCGTTGGGAGAACTGACTTTTAAGTAGAGTATCGCATTTGAATTTTCTGGAAATGTCAGCGGAAATACAAAAAAACGACTGCGGTAGTGTCGTTTCGACATGGGAATCGAATATCCCGATTGGATTTCTCTAGCACCTCTCGGATTTTGAAAGTACAAATCCAAGGTTTGCAAACGAGGATAGGCAACTACAATCGCAATCTCTCTCGCACTGGGACTTTGATTTTGCAAGTGAACCCTAAGCCAATAAGTAGATTTGGAATAGGAAAAGTTAAAGGCTTCTTTGGAGGATGGGACTTTGATAAACTTGGATTCGTAATTCGGGGACTGAATGGTTTCAAAGTTCAAATCATTGGTTGGATCTTCCAAAACTAACATCGAATCGGCGAGATACAAAGGTAAAGATCCGATCTCATTGATATCGATTCTTGGAACTTCCGAAAAAATTGAGATATTTCCGAAAAACAAAAATGTTACAAGGAGGAAGGAACGACGGCAAAACGCTTTCATTACACCTTTCCCGTAGCAAACAAATCGATCGAATAAATTTGATTTCCTTTGGCAAACACAGAGATACCATCAAAACTCACAGACAGACCCGGCAAACTTGGTAGGATTTTTTCTTTAATGATATTTCCATCGGGAGAAAGTAAAATGAGTTCGATCTGCTCTCCATCACTATAGTCATCCTGTTTTGTCAGAACGACCACAATGTGTTTTCCATCAAACGTGAAGAGAGATAATACTTCCGATTGAATTTCTTTTTCAAAGATCAGATTTCCTGAAAAATCAATCATATAAATCCCCGAGTAATCATCGGTGATAGTAATGCGGTCGTCGGTAACAAGGACGGGAGTTTTTTCGATTCCAAAAGCATGAGGGCCGATTGTGTCTGTCGAACTAAAAGGGAGTTCTTTGATGATTTTCAATTGGGAATCTAAAAGATAAGATCCATCCATGGAGAAAGGTAAATAGATGCCGCCAGGAAATTCCACTGGCTTTGATGCCAACGCGCGAATCAAACTAATTCCAGAAGCATGTGTCTGTTTGAATTCTATTTTTTTTCCAGAGTCAGCTGATTCTACAATGGAATAATAATAGTACAAACGAAGTGCCGAATCTATAAACACAGGATGATAAGGAGAGGAATAATGAAAGATCACTTGATCTTCTGCATTCATCCCAACAAGCCCCTTCAATGTATGGAACAACAATTGACCAGATTCGGTTTCAAAGGCTTTGCCTGAAAAAACCTCTGATTTCGGAAGGGAGATGGTTCGTAATTGTTTGCCCGTTTTTAAATCATAAACATGGATTTGGGACTGGTGGGGCAGATAAAGTTTGTCCGATAGAATCGTAAAATTAAAGTTATGCGAAATTCGACTTTCGGAGATATCTCTTTCTTCCGTAGAAAGGATTTCGTAACATCGAAATTTTAATGAGATGGATAGAATTTCTTTTCCCTCTAAGGTATAAATACATAGAGTTTCTGGCCTGTGGAGTTTGGAATAATACTCGGATCCATTTTGGAAACCTTGGTAGGAACAGAGGTAACCTGATTGGTAAAAAAGAATCGGAATTTGTAAACCTTCCAAAAAAGGTCTTTGGATCTGTTTTGTCCAAAGGATTTGTTTTATATTTAGATCATAGGTTTGTAGCTGCCATTTGTCTTCACAAGAAGTGATAAAAGCAAACTGGTCTCTTGCGATAAATTCAGATACAAGAACGGACTCTTCCGCATCCAAACTCAAAAGTTGATTCGAAAAAGAAGGAAATCCTTTTTTTTGAATCTCTTCAGACTCCTGCGGATATTCTTTCAGAAACCAGCGCCTTAACCAAAGTTTTACGGAAGTGTGGACATTTTGTTCTCTACTTAGATAGAGTTCTTTTAATCTCTCCTTCTCTGACAAAACAACGATCTCCAAAATCTCTTCAAAAAAAGAATAAGGAAAGGCAGAATCTTTATGGAGAATGATTCCCGCAACGCTGGGGTTCCGGATCAATTCTGAACGCTGATCATCGAATCGTTCGGCTGTTTGTTCGTAAAACTCTGGATAGGTGGACCTAGGATCTCCCGTACCTCGCGTTTTGATCCACCAAAGGCTATGACAGTCCTGGCATTCATAAATTTCATGGAACCGACTGAGGGAATTTCCTACAATGTCATCCGTAGGGAAAGAATGAGTTTCTCGTTCATCCCGGACAGGTACTGATCTGGAAAACTGCAAAGATCCTTTCTGGCAAAATAGGCAAGACATATCGTTTCAGGGAGTCTAGGTCTATCTAAGAATGGACTCGCAGTCAAGTCCGATTCCGGCGAAAGTAAATAAAGAAATGCGCTCACTTAGTTCTTGGCAATTTATTTCAAAATTTGTATTCTACCAATAATCCATGTCTCTACTACCTAAGACATATGAAGCCCTTTTGGCAGATCTAAAACGTTTAGAAAATGAAAACCAATTGTTACGGCAAACATTGGAAGATAAGGTGATACACCATTCACACCTTATTCATGAATTACAATTTACGAAGTATTCAATTGATACCATCTCAGATGCGATTTTTTGGACAGATGAATATGGGAATTATGTTTTTGTAAATGATGCCGCTTGCAAAAACTATGGTTATACAAAAGAAGAATTGCTTTCGATGAAAATGTTTGAAGTAGACCCTTTGTTCACTGTCGAACGTTGGAATGCCCATTGGCAAGAAATTTTAGATCGTAAGTCCTTCTCTATTGAAACAGTTAATAAACGAAAGGACGGAACCTCTTTCCCCATCGAAGTCACTGTCAATTTGGTGGAGTACAACGGCAAACAATACAATTGTGCCATTGTTCATAACATCACAGAACGAAAACTTTCAGAAGACAAATTGAAAAAATCTGCGATTCGTTTAGCGGAAATGAACAGCACCAAAGATAAATTTTTTTCTATCATTGCCCATGACTTACGTGGCCCATTAGGAACCCAACGAGAGTTTACAAAGATCCTCAATGAAAAAGATTCTTCTTTCACTGATGCAGAAAGATCCACTTATTTAAAGATGTTGGAAGAGTCCTCTGACTTGGTTTTTTCTTTGTTAGAAAACCTGTTGGACTGGTCTCGCTCCCAAACAGGGGCGATTCAATTCCATCCGGTCCCTATTGATTTTTATGAATTAACACAACGAGTGATTGGACTTTTGACTCTTTCTGCTAACAAAAAAAATCTGACCATCTCCAATCAAATTCCCAAACCATTAGAAATTGTTGCGGATTCATTTATGATTGAAACGGTTATCCGCAATTTAATTTCCAATGCTATCAAATTCAGCAATGCGCAAAAAGTAATTACGATTGGGGTTTTACCATCGGAACAAAAAACGATACGAAACGAAACTACCTTCTTTGTGAAAGATGAAGGAGTGGGAATGCAAAAAGAACAGATAGAAAATCTATTTCGATTGGATCAAAAAACCTCAACTCTCGGCACCGGACGAGAATCAGGCACTGGTCTTGGTCTCATTCTTTGTAAGGAATTTTTGGAACAACATCATGGAACCATTTGGGTAGAAAGTAAATCTGGTTTTGGTTCCACATTTTTCTTTCAACTAGCACAAAACACGAAAAATCTTTAAAACCATATTCATTCTAGAAAAAGATAATGCTCCCTATCATGAAAACATTCTGCAGAAATTTTTTTCTAGTTTTTACACTACTCGTTTTGCCAGTGTTTGCAGAAAATGAAACCGAACCTTCTACACCCAAAAACGAGAAACAATCTAAGTCCTCTTCTATCTTTGGATCTGGATTAAAAGTTTTGGAGTTTGCTGGTGAGTTGGCACAAACTCCATCGGAAGGTGGGCCTCAGTCTATTTCTAATCTCTTAAATTCAGCCCGGCTCTCATCTAGTTTTGTTAATAGTAACTCTGCCAATAACCTAAACCCACCGGGTATCATTACCGAAAATTCAGAATCAAGGCCAAAATCTACAATTTCACCTCGTATCAAATACTCTCACCAGTTTTCAGATGTTTTTTTTATAGGATTTGTTTATGCAAAGGGAGAGCAATACTACGATACTCGAACCAGCTTTAGTACGAACGGACTTTATGTAAATGACCGTATCCATTCGGGAATCAATGAAGTGGGATTCAAAATTGGTGTCGGTCCCTTAAACTATTTAACCAATACTGATTCTTATGAACTCAGTTTCAACTATTCAGAGTTATCTTCCAAAGGTCCATTCCAATCCCTCCAATTAAAATTTCCTTTTTTAAGAACGGGGGATCAAACCCTAACAGAAGGATACGGGCTCTACACCGGCACTGTAGAGTTCAGAACAAAAAACTATGGAATGAATTATGGGTTTGTTTTTTCTCTGTTAGATTGGCTGAACTTATATATGATGGCTGACGTCACCGTCTTTGCCGGTCGTTTGAAACTTTCCTCCTATGGATTAGAAACTTCATCGATTGGTTCCTTGGATTCGAACCAACAACTGGTTTTTAGTACACCCGTTTCTAAAACAGATTTCACTTTTATCCAATCGAAAGAAGGTCTGTCAAGGGGACTTGGTGGAGCCACATTCGTATTGGAGATGGGTTTTGTTTGGAAAATTTTTGAATCCTTAGGTTTGAAGTACGGAGGGCTCTATCAAATTTCTTCCTTCAGTGTATCTGGTGTGAGTGGATTCAATGTAGGATCAGATAAAACACCAGTGGATCTGAGTTCTGCGCAAATCCTCAATCCCTCCCAAAGTTCTAAACAATTCGGCTCTTTCGGGATGAATGTTTCTATTGTAAAAAACTTTTGATTCCAATCCACTGTCTTATAAGTAGCGACAGGTATCGCAAAGACAGGATTTTTACATGAAACACAAATCAATTCTATACGCCCAAAAACTCGACTTCCAATGGCCTACATCGGACCCGTTTTTGTTTTGTGTCCACCATGAAGATTTTTATCCCAAGGGAAATGGAAATTTTGGCCCGGAATCTTCCTCACTCCAAGGAAGGCAAATTGGCCAAGACTTTGCGGGCAAAGATGGATGGCGGATGTACCACGGCGAAACCATTCCCGGCTTTCCTGGCCACCCCCACCGCGGATTTGAAACCGTTACTGTCGTCCAAAGAGGACTCATTGATCATGCCGATTCCCAAGGTGCTGCGGGAAGGTATGGAGATGGTGATGTGCAGTGGATGACAGCTGGTGCGGGAATCCAACATTCCGAAATGTTTCCTTTGGTGAATGAATCAGAAGATAATACTTTAGAGCTCTTTCAAATTTGGTTGAACCTACCGGCAAAAAATAAATTTGTCGATCCACATTTCAAAATGTTTTGGAACGAAGACATTCCTGTAAAACTCCTAAGCGATTCCAATGGTAAAAAAGTAAAAATCAAAACGGTCGCAGGATCTTTGTTTGGCGAAAAACCATTGGACCCTCCACCAGATTCCTGGGCAGGTGATCCTAAAAACGATGTGGGAATTTATATTTTAGATTTAGATCCTGAAGTCAGTTTTGTGATTCCAGGAAGTGCCAAAGGAAATAACAGAAACCTTTATTACTTCCGAGGCGAAGGGCTTGTTTTGGATGATGTCGTTGTTCCTGGCAAACATATGTACAATCTCGAATCCGAAGTCGAAGTGACATTGAAAAATGGAACGGAGCCGGGTCGAATCTTGATTTTAGAAGGAAAACCCATTGCAGAACCTGTGGTGCAGTATGGGCCCTTTGTGATGAACAAACAAGAAGAGATCCAACAAGCGTTTGATGACTATCGAAAAACGCAGTTCGGTGGTTGGCCTTGGGATTCTTATGATCCGGTTCATGTTGGCAAAGGAAGGTTTGCCAGACATGCGGACGGCAAAGAAGAAATTCCTACTTAAACAAGTAGGAATTTCCTTGGAACGCCTAACGGTCTGTTAGGCAACCAGTACTTGCATCTTTCACCATCTGGATGTACTTCCAAAGATATCCAGAGGTAATGCGGTAAGGTGGTTTCACCCAAGCCGCTCTACGTTTTTCCAATTCTTCTGCGGAGATTTTGAGTTCCAGTTGGTTTGTACGGGAATCAATGAGAATCACATCTCCATCTTTCACAAAGGCCAACTCCCCCCCTTCCATCGCTTCCGGTGTGATATGACCCACAACAAAACCGTGACTTCCCCCAGAAAACCGACCATCGGTAATGAGAGCTACATTGTCCCCAAGCCCTGCTCCAATGATAGCAGAAGTGGGTTTTAACATCTCCGGCATTCCCGGTCCACCCTTTGGACCTACATAACGAATTACCACCACATGGCCTGGTTTGACTTTCCCATCGCGAATGCCAGTGTTAGCTTCCACTTCGGAATCAAAACAGATGGCCTTTCCTTCAAACATTTCACCTTCGTGGCCTGTGATTTTTGCCACTGCCCCTTTTTTGGCGATATTGCCGTAGAGAACTTGGATATGACCTTCTTTTTTAATCGGGTTACTGACAGGGCGAAGTAGGTCTTGGTCTTTCGGAAGGTCGGGAAGACCTTCCAGGTTTTCTGCAATGGTTTTTCCAGTGACTGTCAAACAAGATCCGTCAATCAAACCTTCGCGTAACATGAATTTCATGATTGCAGGTGTTCCGCCGATGGCAAATAGGTCTTCCATCAGATACTTTCCACTTGGTTTCATATCTGCAAGAAGCGGCGTTGTATCGGTTACTTTTTGAATTTGTTCTAAGTCGAGTGGGATTCCCATAGTTCTTGCAATGGCAATCATATGGAGAGCTGCATTTGTAGAACCACCAAGAATCGTCACCACACGAAGGGCATTCAGAATGGATGTGGGAGTGATGATGTCAGAAGGTTTGATGTCCTTTTCTAAAAGATTGTACATATACTTTCCAATATTCATACATTCTTTCTTTTTTTCTTCACTGCGGGCAGGAGAAGAAGAACTATAAGGCAAACTCATCCCCATCACTTCGATGGCTGTTGCCATTGTGTTTGCGGTATACATTCCCCCACAGGCTCCAGGGCCAGGGCAGGAATTTTTTATCACTTCTTTAAAATCATCTTCGGTGATTTTACCGTTAATTTTTTTTCCGTACGCTTCAAAGGCAGAAACAATATTTAGTTTTTCGCCTTTGTAGTTTCCACCATTGATGGTTCCGCCATAGACCATGATAGAAGGCCGATTGAGTCTTGCCATTGCCATGATGGCCCCTGGCATATTTTTATCACAACCAGCAGTAAAAAGAAGTCCGTCGTAATAATGAGCACCGGCAATCGTTTCAATGGAATCGGCAATGATTTCGCGGGAAGGTAAGGAATAACGCATCCCATCGTTTCCGTTAGTGATCCCATCACTCACACCAATCGTATTAAAGAGTAAACCAACCATTTCCTTTGTATCTAAAACACTTTTCTTTTGCAGAGCAGAAAGAGTGGTTAGGTGCATGTTACAAGGATTTCCATCGAATCCTGTACTTCCAATTCCGATGAAAGGTTTATTTAAATCTTCATACGGAACTCCAGAACCAATGATCATGGCTTGGGAAGCGGGAAGGGATTCGTCTTGGGTAAGAGTGCGGCTGTATCGATTCAAAGTCATAATAATTGAATTTCCTTTGGATTAAAGACAAAATGTAAGATGCCGAGGTTAAGGAAAGCGGATTTTGAGTTTAAGGATGAACGATTTCGACCAGGATTTTATTTTCATTATTTCCTTGGGCTAAATCCTTTTCCCAATCTTTAAATTCCAAGTTCAAACAGCTGTTAGCTCGATCACGATTGGCTAGTGGTAAAAAAGTATTCGCAGCAATAGATTTTGCAGCTTTGGCAATTTTTCCACGAACCGATTCTAACCATTGGATCTCTGAAAAATCCGCAAACCGTGCTCCACTTGCAACTTGGAATCCTTCTAATTCACAAGATTCGGCTACTCGAAATGTAAATTTCGATTTTAGTGTATCTGTTTCGGTTGTGGTCGTTGCTTTCAAAATCAAAATTCCTGATTGAAGGATGGAATCTTGGCAATCGGCTGTTCTTGATTGGATGGTTCTCATTTCATTCAATTGGACATTCAATTCTTGTTGGGTGAGGATGAGTTGGTTCACAGTACAAATTCCCAAAGGCCTTCTGCTACAGAATTGATTGTTTGCGGATAAGGAAGTATTGGTTTTGATACAATTGCCAGATTGGCGAACCCAATACAAAGTGCTTAGGTACAAAGTTTGTTTGTTATCTTCTTCCTTTTTCACATCCTCCCCACTTTCAAAACAGGAAGTAAAAAAAAGAACCATACTAAAACAAAACAAATATAGAAGAAGCTTTTTCAAAACCGCACCTCCATACCAATATTGATAAGAGGAATGATTGCCATTTTTCCATTCGGTGTTTGCGAAATGATGAAGGGTGAATTGACCGTGTCATACGTCGGTGCTGGATTTTGGTTTCTCTGATAATTTTTTGTGTTATCAAATTCAAATCCTGCTTGGTTGCGACGGCCATAAAAATTCACAAATTCAATGTACGTATTGATATAACCCCAAGAATAATTTTCGATTCGATCAATACGCAAATCAAATTGATGAAAGGGTAAAAACCGATCACTATTATAATTTCCAGAATAGTTCGGAAAGTATAAGTTGAGTCCAAAAGTGGCTGCTTGGTTTGCTCGTGTAGCGCTTGTAATGGGAGTGTAAGGAGTTCCTGAAAAATATCGAAACCTTCCCCCCACCATCCATTCCTGATTGAATTTATAACCAAATACAATATTGAGAATATGAGTTCTATCTAAATCATATAATTGTTCTTTATCATTATTGTAGATCACTTCCAAGTTGTTATCATCATAATAATTGATATAGTTTGTTCCCATCTTTGCTTGCGCCAGGAGGGTTCTAGAATTATTAAGTAAGGTTCTGTTTCTCGTTTCATCACTGTTCAACCGAGATTGGTTATTGATTCGTTTGGTGATGGAATTGGTATAAGAGATCCAACCAAATAACCCGGATTGTTCTCTAGGATCTTTTGTTTTTTTAATAAAGATTTCTATCCCTTCCGAATGACCATACCCTGCGTTGGAATAATTTAAATTTTTCGGTGTGACAGGATTGGCAAGGACCTTGGCCGTTTCATTCACAAAAATCCGAGTGTCATTATTCAAAGCATAAGGATCTACAATATACGTATCGGGAACAATAATGTTTTGAAAGATATTACGAAAGCCTTCGATTTTAATCTGCCAAAAGTTGGCAAACTCCTGACTGATTCCAATGGAATTGTGTTCGGACCTTTCCATAAAAAGATTGGGATTTCCTGATTTGGCAGAGAGGGCTTCCACGGAAACAGGAGCATTGTAATGGATTCCATGCCCTGCCATAATTCCTGTTTTTGTGGATTCAAAAAGATAACCGCCAGTGATCCGGGGAGCCAAATTGGTTTCATTACTACCAGAATAATTATCAACCCGTGCACCCGGTGTTAGGCGAAAGCCAGAATATTTAAACGGGAGTTCTGCGTAGGCTGATTTTTCTCGGTATCGAATGCGGTCCCCATCAATCACAGATCGGAAGGCCGCATTGGAATTCAAAAGATCGTTGAATACATTGTAAAACAACCGGTTGTAAGAAGAAATATTTTCGCCCTTTAGTGTGGTCTCTCGAAACCGGCCTTGTACCCCAGCTTCTAGTTTGAGATGTTCCTCCCAAAGTTCCCATTCAAAAGCATTGTGAACATAAGTAATGGAATCAGCAGTTCGGTTCTGTAATCCAAAAATATTTTCGGCAGTGAGTGGATTGGTAAACCTGAGTTCAAAGAATTCATTAAACGATGTGCGAGAATAAGATATAGTGTTTCGAAATGTTTTTCCCTTCCAAATATAACGAATGGCATCGGTGCGAAACATACGATCGAGGCCCGTGGGAGGACGCGGGTCTTCCCCTCCCCTTTCCAAATCGGCTTGGGCTTTGGTATAGGCTTGCCTGTCTCTGGTTCCAAAGGTTTGGATGGAAAGCCTATGTTCCGAATTGATATCCCAAATCAGTTTCCATTGGTAGTCATGGTATTCTGCGTACTTGGCGTCTTCTGGAATTCCTTGCGGATAGGCTTGTAATAGAACTAAGTTGGGATAGTTTTTTCTTCCAGAACTGATCATGGCAAGCCCTGGAAGAATTTTACTTTGGTTATAAATATCGGATAAAAACAAATTCGTATTGATGATTGTTTTGTTTTCATCCACTCGATCTGTTCCTTCAATGGCGATGATTCCTCCAGTCGCATAACCATATTTAGCTGGAAATGCTCCCGTAAATACATCAAAGGATTTGATTAAATTATTATTTAATACAGAAGACTGGTTTCCCAAATGGAAGGGATAAGGAAGGGGGAATCCATCAAAGTAGTATTGGTTTTGCCTTGTTCCACCACCACGCAGTGATAGGTCACCCCTTTCACTATTGGAATATGGATTTCCTGTGAGTAAATTCGTTCCAATGTTTGTAAATACCGACGGCAAAATTCCCACAGGCGCACCGATCACCACACCGGGAATGGTTTGCAAAGCTTTCAGGGAATCACCAGACACGCCGGGGAGGCGTTTGATTTCATCTTGGACAAGTCCGTACCGTGAAAGTGGAGTTTTATCTCTTTCCCCGCTTACTAAAATTCCCGAAAGGTTGGCTTCCGAAATCGTAACCAAAATCACTTGCCCTTTGAAACGAACCTCTCGAAAAACAGATTCGGTTCTATCGGCGGTGGATACTTTGATTTCATAGTATCCAGGTTCGGGAAATCGAAGTTTGGCGATCCCCTCTTCATTGGAGATTGCACTCGTTTTTCCCTTTTTAGATATGACTACGGCATTGGTTACTGGTTTTCCGGAATTAGATTTTACAATTTGAAAAACAACTTCTATGTTTCCATCCGCGAAGGTAGGCCTGAACCAGAGAAAACATAAAATCAGTAAAAGGGATTGGGTGTATTTCATTTAGGGGCGGGGATCAAACTTTCTGCAATTCGATATAATTCGTCCAATGACTTTTTGTCATCAAGCAGACGATATCCTTGCAAAACCCCTTCATAGACAAAAAATAAATGTTTGGCGAGTAAACGACAATCCCCTTTAGAATTTAAGTAACCATTTTCTTTGGTTCCTTCTAGATACTCTGCCAACAAATCGATGGTCCGATTGGCAATTTCCTCAATTTCTTTCTGGATTTCCAATTCATCCGGTGCAATTTGTGCTCGAAAGTTTGCCATTCCGCATCCGAAAAGTTGGGATAACCTAGCCTCCCGGGAAAGGATCCGAACCCAAGCCTTAACAAATTCCAAAGGCTTTGGATTTCGTTTCATTAAGGATTTAAGAAGTGTTAAATTTTCATCCGAATACATTCGAATCACTTCTTTTCCCAACATTTCCTTAGAAGCAAAATGTTGATAGAGGCTTGCTTTGACTGTTTTTGCTTCCTCTACAATTTGATTCAGTCCCGTCCCCGAATACCCTTGTTTCAAAAAGAGCTGGCGACTGACTTGTAAGAGGCGTACGCGAGTGGGTTCTTTTTTCATATTCTCCCCAAAATTCACAGAAACTGAAACAAATCAAACAATATACCAACCGGTATGTATGAATTGTTCTTGCAAAAACATACCGACTGGTATGTATGTTTAGACATAGGGAGATCCAAATGAATACTGAATTGATTTCGTTCCATACCACCGCGGCCTCTGTTTCGGAAGCCTTGGAAACTAGACATAGTATCCGAGAATACCTTTCCAAACCCATCCCAGATGAAATTTTACAAAGGATATTTAGCAAAGCATTACGCACCCCTAGTTGGAAAAATTCCCAACCTTGGAAAGTGCATATTGTGAATGGAAACAAACGAGAGGAATTGTCTAAAGAACTAATCGAAGCTGCACGCCAGTCTCCCCCAAGGCCAGAAACCAGTTGGCCAGAATCGTATCCAAGCGATGCCAAAAGAAGAATGTTTGATTTGGGAATGAAAATCTATGAAGCGGCAGGAATTGAAAGAAAGGATAAAGATGCGAGAAACGAGTTTATGTTACGTAACTTTGCTTTCTTTGGAGCCCCTACAGCAATTTTCATAACAACCAAGTTTGAACTGAACTATTATGTAGGAATAGACATGGGTTGTTTTCTCCAATCAGTTCTATTACTGGCAAGGGAAGAAGGTTTAGGAACTTGTGCTCAGGCTGCTCTTGGTTCTTTTCCTGATGTGGTACGAAAATCTCTCGGGTTGCCAGAAGAAGATAAAGTGATTTTAGGGTTGAGTATTGGATATCCAAAACCGGATTCGGAACTGAATCGTTACCACACTCCTAGAGAATCGTCAGAAGATTTACTTCGTTTCTATTAATTCAAAAAACTAACATAGATTTTTCTTTCAAGTTTTGAAATCCATGATTCTCTTTCTTCGGAAGAAGAGGGAGATTCATTTTTATGAAGTTTTTCATTTGGATTTTTATCATTACGATATTCAACTTACAATGTTCCTTTGGTCAAAAAGTAAAGTATGCAGAGCTAAAACAATCCTATCCCAAAGTGAATTGGGAAGCTCGCAGAACCGAATCAGTCAAACTTCTATCTGACCTTTTAAAAATCCCTTCCGTTCGTAGTAACGAAATCCAAGTTGCCAAATACATCCAAGCCGTTCTCACAAAAGAAGGAATTCCTTCAAGACTTGTCTTTGATCCCAAATATCCCACAAGACCCAACTTAATAGCAGAGTTACAACCAACAGTTCCCAATCCAGAACCAGGGATCATCCTTGCTAACCATTTAGATACAGTCGAATTCGATCCGAAAGAATGGAAAATAAACCCACTATCTGGATCCGTGAGTGAGGGTCGCGTTTGGGGACGAGGTGCGATTGACATGAAAGGAATGGCCGTAATGGAATTACTTGCCTTTCTGGAAATCAAACGTTCCGGAATTCCAAGAACGAGAAAAATCATGTATCTGGGACTTGCGGATGAAGAATCCGGTTCTGCGTTAGGTGGTAGGTATATATCAACCAACCATAAACATTTATTCGAAGGTTATGAATATGCTCTCAATGAAGGAGGAGTGGCAACAAGAGACATTGCAATTCCAGGTTCCACAATCTTCAATATCCAATATGCAGAAAAAGGAAACATTTGGTTACGGGCAAAAATCACAGGAACTAGTGGGCATGGATCCACTCCTCCCAACCAGTATCCGGCCCTATCCTTAATCCAATTCTTCAATGAAGTTCGGGAATTGGAATCCGATATTCGCATAACAGAAGAAACCGATGCCTTCTTCTATCAGTTAGGAACCATCAGTTCCTTTCCTAAATCATTTTTTTTGAAAAATGCAAGAAATCCTTTGATCAAACCTCTTCTCCATGGAACGATTCGAGGAAATCGCCATCTAACGGCAATGACAACCAATACTAAATCCATTACTGGATTTCGCACTACAGAGGGTGAAGGTGGAGAGAATGTGATCGCTGGCGAAGCTTCGGGAAGGCTCGACATCCGAGTTCTGCCTGGAGTGGACATTGAAGAGTTTGTAAAAAAAATTAAAACCATTGCTGAAAAATATCAGGCGGAAGTGACATTTACAGATATCAAATCGACCAACCTGTCTCCGATCAATACTCGTCTCTTTAGCACTTTGGCTGCCGTATCGATAAACAAATTTCCCAATAGTACTGTGACTCCTTTCCTATCTCCTGGAAAGACAGACAATGCCTATTTGAGACGAATGGGAATTAAGTCTTACGGACTCATCCCTGCTGTTCTCAAATCCGAAGATGTCGACAGTATGCACGGAAAAAACGAAAATATGACGATTGATAATTTGGAACTGGGAACAAAGATTCTCTTTGAAACCTTAGTGGAAATGAATCAATAACAGGTAGAGGTTTTTAGTTCTATATTCATTCGTAGTATGAAGCGAATATAGAACTTTTGCCGCTGTTATGCGAAGTTTTTCATTTGCGAGGGTATGGTTTTATTTCGATTTTGAAATCGGCACCTTCGTTTTGAAAAATCTGGAAAGTCCCATTTTTAATCTGGAAATCGAAAAAGATCTGAGAATTTCTCGGCGTAATGATTTCAAATTTGTTAGATCCTTCGGATAATTTAAAATTTTTGAAATTTAAAACCGACCTAGAGCATGATATAAACTCTACACTAGTTTTGATGATATTTTTCTGATTAGGAGGTTTATCATATATAAGTAAGGGTTGTTCAATCGCATACAAAGTACCTTTTTTCTTAGCAGAGTAAAGATAAAAGACTTCTAACTTTGTTGAGAATGTTGTGTTATTTAGTTTAAAATTATATTGGTCGAAATCGAATCTATTGGATTTAAATTTATCCTTATCAAAACAGAATTCCGCAAGAAGTATAACATCATTTTCCTTTATATTCAGTTCGAAATTTTCTTTAATCAGATTATCTACAATATTGTTTGGATCATTAAGGATATCTTCAAGATTTTGATAATTGATAAAGAATGCATTTGCCTGATAAAAACTAGAACCGTAAAAAGAAGCTTCCTCGAATTTTACATTAGTAAGTTTATTTAATCTATCGTTTGAGTTAATACCTGGAGAAATAATTGTTAGAGAACTACATGCAGTTAAAATGCATAGAGTTAAAAAAATGGGAAATTTCATTTGGTACCTTTGTAGTAAAAATTAGCTGCAACCTGATTATTTTAAGCACTTTTGCTTTTTAAATGTATAACCGGTTCAGCATCTAATGCTTTTGCTAACCTATTAATGAAAGATAAGGAAAGATTTTTATAATTACCAGATTCGATTCTAGCAATTGCGGGTTGCGAAGTTCCGATTTTTTCAGCTAAATCTTTTTGAGTTAAATGTCTTTTTTTCCTTAATTTAATAATCTCTTTTGCAAGGGTAAATTCATTTGATAATGAGTCATATTCTGATTTAAACTTTTTGTCTTTAAGTTGATTTTTTAAAAGAGAATCAAAATCTTTAGTTTTTATTTTCATAGCTTTTCACCCTTATAAGAATACATTAATTTTTTCGCTTTATCTAACTGATCTTTATCAGTCTTTTGATCTTTTTTGATGAAGCCTGAAGTAATGATCACAATTTTTTCTTTTTCAAAAAAATAAAAGAATCTACATATGTTAGATCCTTGTTTAACCCTTAATTCGAATAGACCATTAATACCTGTAATTTTTTTTGAAAACGGTTCTCTTAATTCAGGCCCGAAATCTCTCAATAATTCAATTGTTCTGAAAGTTTTGGCCTTTAACTTATTTTCCAAACTGACAAGAAATTGCTCAGCAGGTTCTAAAAGCTGAATCTTATAGGTCACGGTATAAATATATCAAATATGGTATATTTTGTCAAATCCCTTATTTTGTTAAAAGTATTCAGCTATACCGTATAACGAACTAGACTTACCGAAGTTGTCCGACCCTGAGTCCCAACGGGACGTTAGGGACTGGCACGTAGTTTGCTGATGCAAACGAGTGACAGGAGGACAATTTGGCGCAGCCCAAGCGAGGGCTCGTCCCGAAGCGAAGCAGTAAGCCGCTGTTAAGCGTAGTGCAAATACCGGTAATTCACTTATATTTCAATTTATATAATACGGATTTCTAGTTGCTTCTGAATTTTTTCCGAGAAATGTTTTTCTGAAAAATGAGATAGAATCGATTATAAATAAAGTAGCTAATAAAATTTCCATTTTGTCTTCAGGTGTATTTTCGTTTCCAATTCTATTGAATTTTAATGATGCTTTGTAATAAAAGCTAAAAATAATTAAATAAGGGAATGAGTAAACAAATACTATCACCCAATGTAAAACGAAATACTGATTTATGGCTATTGGAATAATTATTGATGATAGTAAGATATAAGGAATGATTATTTTTACAATAGAGAGTTTTTGTAAGTTTATTTCTAATAGTTTAAAAATGAAATATAATGTGACAAACATAAAAACGTAAGAAAGCTGAATAAATATGAAGCAAGGATCATTATGTGATTTTGATAAAATTGAAGCTACAAAACCAATTGTTAATGATCTTGAATAAAATAATAAAATTGCAGTAGTTTTAGTTGCTGTAATTATCATTATGTAATATCCAAATTCTAAAATAGTAATTGAAATTATCATCCCACATATAAAGAAAATTGACGGTGTTATATCGTATATTTTGAAGATAGTATAAAAAATAAAAGAGAGTAGTGTAGCCAAAGCATAAAAATGAGAAATTTTTCTTAATATAAGTAATAAGAAATTTTTATTTTCGATTATTGTTTGCGATTTTTTTGTTAAATTGTTTGTCATTTTTAAATATTTCGGTTTTGCATTACGCATAACTGTTGCTATACGAATTACACTACTTTTTGGAATTTCTTATTACCTGTAAATTTATTTTAAATAATTGTCTGCCTGATTCCAAATATGAATTTCCAACTATTTGAGATTCATTTTTTGAATTTAGTTTGTCTAGAGTCATTTTGCCAGGTTTTGACCCTAAGAAATATTCTTGTGTTCCGCTATGTGTTTTTCCAAGAGTAATTCCCGCTATTTCCCAGGCAAGGTCACCGGATATTTGTACTAATACGTATCCATTAAGAAATTTTTCAACAACGATGCCGTCAGCCCAAATTGACTTTTCATAATTTTGATATGCAAGTTTTCCTATTTTATCACCATTATTTATCCAATCTCCAATTTAGGCACTCTCACATTTCGTTGTTATATATGATGAATTTAAATTTTTTATTTGCTGATAAAATCTGATTAACGGTTGTTCTATCGATTGTAATTTATTGTTTATATCCTTCTTCGTTTTTTCTGTTCTTAGAATGTTCCAGGTATAGTAAATTGATGTAAGATGTCTTATATATGGATAGATTAGGAACCAAATTATTGAAAATATAAGGGGAAGCCCAAAATGATAAAAATATGCTGTATTATTTGAAAAATAGAAATTCTCTATGTAACTAATTCTATCAATAATTGGTCTTGAATCAATTATTAGAATTACAATTATCTTCCAGTTATAAGTTATCGTTGATAGGATTATTATACCAATAAGCGGATCAAATAATCTCTGTTTGATTTGATCTTTTAGACTTTCCTGTATTTCGATTGTCATATATTATATAATTCAGGACAGCTTATTTAAGTGATGCTAGATACTTTAGAATCCCCTCTTCTCCTCTTTCTTCCGCAAGTTCTGCTACACTGATCCCACCCACTGTTTTCACTTTGGTCTCTGCCCCAGCTGCCACTAGAATTTTAACCAAATCCAAATTTCCACGGTACACCGCGCGGTAGAGGGCTGTTTCTCCTGTGGTGTTGCGGAGGTTGACATTGGCACCTTTTTGGATGAGAAACTTTGCCATCTCCAATTCTTCTTCATCCGCTGCTTTGATTAGGGAGGAATTGCCTAAAGAGTCCTTGGCATTGATGGAAACTCCCTCCGCGAGAAGTTCTTTTACTAATTCTAAGTTTCCCTTTTCCACCGCCTGGAAAAGCCGGAGTTCCCGGCTCATAGGAGTTTTCACAACCGTTTCATCTTCCACACAGGAAAAACTGAATCCAACCAGTAGCAAAAAAATGACAAAGGAAGGAATTTGGATTAAAAATCGACTGGATAGAAATTGTAACATCGGTTTTAGTCTAATGGTTTAACTATGAAACGTCGATCCATTTTTCCAAACAGTTTCCAGTTCCTTTCCCTTTTGGGTGTGAGCCTTTTCTTTACATCTTGTATCTCCATCATTAGTCCAGGAGAGGTGGGGCTTATGTGGCGGCCTTATAGTTCGGGCCTCAGCCAAAAACCCTTAGAGTCCCGAGTCCAAACTTACATGCCATGGAATAGTGTTTATGTCTACTCGGTCCAGTGGATGAGCCACCAAGAGAAAGTGGAGGTTTTGACAAGAGATGATTTAACAATTACGGTCAGTGCGGCCATCATCATTCGACCCGTTCAAAACGAAATTTATGAATTGGAAATGGAAATTGGTCGGGACTATTATGAAAAGGTAGTTAAACCACAATTTCGCACAGCCATCCGAAATATCCTTTCGGCTTATAACATGGTTTCCATCTCTAAAGAGACACCGAATGTTTCTGCACAAATCAAAAAGTCTCTTGCAGAAAAGTTAAAAGACAAACATGTCGAAATAGATGATGTGATCATTGATGATGTGGAATACAGTCCTTCGATTTTGAAAGCCATCGAAAGCAAACTGACCAAACAACAAGAACAAGAACAAATGAAGTTCGAAATCAATATCGCCAAACGCGATGCAGAAATCCAACAGATCACTGCAGACGGGAAGTCAAAAGCGGTTCTGATTGAAGCCGAAGCACAAGCGAAAGCTCAGAGAATGATTTCTGAATCTTTAACACCAAGATACATTCAATTGAAGGCAATGGAGAATCCTAATAACAAATTGATCTTTGTTCCCAACGGAAAAGATGGATTGCCGATCATTGTGAATACGGATGGGAAGTAAAACCCTCCTAATTTTCTGAAACGTATACGCTTTAATTGTATAAATTTATAATTAAAGCGTTTGTTTTTTAAGCCGAAGGTCTAGATTGAAGTTTCTAATTCTAAATACCAAAATAATAAATAAACTAAACACAAACAATAAAAAACCAAAATTTTGAAATGCTACCACAGGCCCAAATTTATCAGAAACTTTTGCGGCAATTAATCCAAGGAATGCAGAAACTCCCAGTTGAAGTATAGAATACAAACTCAAAATTCTGGATCGATATTCTTCATTGATTCGCATTTGTATCATCGAAACTAGATAATTTGTTGATACACTACAACAAACCGAAGAAATAAAAATAATTAAAATATTAAGAGTTAAAACCTCTATTGGCATAAAAACAAATATTGCAACAGCAGAAATCATCGATGCGCCGAATATGATATAAACCAATTTTATATCTTTTAATACCAACTGCAAGAACCCACCAAATCCTAAACCAACTGCCAAAATCAAAAAGTAAATTGGTTTAACAGAATCTCCTAACTTAAAAATAGTTTCACCATAAGTAGGAATTAAAATCTGAAAAGGACCTAAAAGAAAAGTTGTTAATGGCACTAACATTAATAAATATACGATTTCACGATTCTGATTCAAATACTGAATTAAATCATTAATACCTCTCCTGATTGAAACAAATTGTTTGATTTCAAGAGGTATTAATTTCACAAAAAATAATATAAAATTGCTGATGAGAAACAAAAATGCAATTAACAATGGAATCAAAAAATCAAAGTAATATTCTTTAATAAAACCCACAAAAAGCGGACCAAAGCCGAATGCAAAAATATAACTTAAATTCACAAAAACCGTCATCTTTCCCTTTAACTCATTCTTTGTTAACTGTCCGATAATTGCCAACCTAGTTGCAGGCAAAAATGAAAAGGAGAAGCCAAGAATAATCGACAACAAAAACAAATAATTCGAAATATAAACCTTGTTATCAGTTGTATAAATCAAAAAAGCAAAAAACAAATTTCCGATTATATATGTAGCCTGACTTATGATTAATATTTTTCGTTTTGAATTAAAATCAATGATGATGCCAGTAATCAAACCAAGCAAAACAAACGGGATGTGTATCAATAGAAACAACGATGCACCTAACGAATCCGCTTTAGTTAGGTCATGTGAATAAATGATAACAAAATAATTAAACATCACTATGGCTGTATAACCGAAGATTGTTGAAAGTAAATATAAGTAGTTGTTTTTATTCATTTGTATATTTTGCGATTAAATAATTTAACGAAATTGACTGAATCCCTCAAGGAGGGTAAAAGGTTTTTTAAATTTAAAATTTGATTACTGTCCGGTATCACAAATTGCAAAATATAAATGAACTGAAAACTGAGATTTATTTTTTCTAAGTCTACTTTTGAATCCAGAAATCGTTTTTGAATTTTATTTAAAATTTTAATTAAAGTCTTATTATTATTTAATTTAATATCTTCTCTTAATATTTTTATATATCTTAGTTTGCTAAAATTTTCTGAATTAAATTTTTGGGAATTCTCTATCACTTTAAAATTAGTAATAAAATCATCTATATTCTTTAAAGCTTTAATCGCTTCAAAATAAACGTTCAAATTGAAATCTGTTTTTTTAGAGCAATAGAAGTGATACAAACAAAATCGAAGAAAACTGGGATCTAAATAGGATTCGACTTCTCCTATAAAAATCGCTCTATCTCTGCTCGTCGAAAACTTTTCTTTACCAATCGTAAAGAATGGTTGGATATTCACAGTAGAACGAACTTTTTTTAATCGTAACAAGTTTCTAACCAAGATATCAGATATTGTAAAATGAAATCGGTTATCTTGGCCCATAAAAAAATACAAATCAATCTTAGCCTTACGAATAGTATGGAAAAATAAATCAATAGAGTTTAAACGTAAAGATACAAATATTCCTGTATAGTATGCCCACACAGCTTCGAACCACAAAGGAATACTTAAATCACTTACCGATGTGTTTTTGATTTTTAATCCAAATTTGAATATTTTTGTAATTTCTAGATTAGAAATTTGATTAGATCGAAGCCATTGGATTGATAAAGATTTAATTCTTTTAGACCAATTTTGTTTATTAATTATCTTTTCTAGTTTATTGCTCTGATTTTTAAAATTTATAGAATAAGATTGCGATGGTTTTAAAATTAATTTCTCTTCCAACTTATAGTGCTTCGGATTGATTAATTTAGGATGTTGGATCAGTTCTCCACAATTCTCACAAGTACCAGCATCTGTTTGTTTTCCACATTTGTAACATTCTCCAATAGCTAAAGAATCAGATACATAGGAGTTTTCCTTTTCTGAATACAATTGATAACTGTTATTCAAAGTTACCTTGTTCGACTCTTTTATTTTTTCTAAAATTGCATTACTAATATTTGAATGGATTTCAGAAGATGTCCTAATGAACTGGTCAATTCTAATATTAAGAAAACCAAGGCTTTTATGAATGCGGTTAGTATAAAAATCTATAGAATCAGTTAAAGAAAGATTATTTAAAAACGATTTTTTTAAAGCATATGTATTATTCTCATCAGAACCTGCAATTGAAATTACACGAGCATTTGGGTATAATCTTTCAATCACTCTACTGAATATATCTGCTGGTAAATAGACTCCGGCAATATGACCAAAATGTAAGTCGCCATTGGCGCAAGGTGGTGGAAGATAAACCACCTTTATCGAACTATTCATTTTCATTTTTTAAAGATCCGAATACTAAACAAAACTGAGCTGAAAAATAAGTAAGTAGAATCGTTGCATTCCAAAAAGCGGATATGATATGATTTAATCGGATATAAGCAAGCAAGGTATCTGAAAAAATAAATAACAAGGCACCGATATACAGTAGATAATATTTTTTATCTCTATTTGAAAAGACCGCGTATCCCATAGACATCAATCCAAAGATATATATAATAACTGGAATTACTAAACCTTTATCTACTTTAGTTACAAATAAGGTAATTGCAAAAATCCCATAAATAAAAAATCCAATGAGACTAGATATCGAAATGGAATTTCTATTCAGGAATATATAAGTATAGATTCCTTGTGCGACAATATACAAGATTAGTCCCAAGGAAAAAAGCTTTGGGAACAACAAACAAATGTCACCAAACAAAATTAATATCAATGTTACCAAAAAAAAGAGAAATTTATTATCAAATAACAAATCCATTCTATTTTTAATTAGATAACCAATTAAGATTAATGTAGGTATAATTTTTGTAGGAATTAAATTTGATCTATCAGTCAGAATTCCATCTAATAGAATATGACCTAATACCGAAAAAAAGAATAGAGACGCCCAAATATATTTTTTCACTTATAAAACTCCTGTATGAAAATATGTATTAATATGTTTTTCAAAAAAATGAACTTCTTCCTGATTAAAGCCTTGTTTCAGATTTCGTTCAAAAATGTGAATTCCGCAATGCGCATTACGAATAAAAGCTACTGCTGGCAATACACCAAGAAAATTCAAAACACGTTTTGTAGCCCTTAGGCTTGCTGTGTTAGATTCTAAAACAAAAGAAAATATTTTATCCTTTCCTGAAGAAGAAGCAACTTTTATAACCCCAAGTAATAATCGAGCTCCAATTAAACTCTTTCTATGGATACGCTTCACATAAACTCCGAGCTGACAAAACTCACTGATTTCCGGAGCTAATATAAATTCACCAATATGAGCAAATCCTCTAATTTCATTATTGGACTTTTCGATAATTAACGACTGATTGTTTACTTTTTCTATCAACCAATCTGGCGGATGATTAGAATCTAATTTACTTTCATAAGCAACGGAAGGATTTTCATCATCGATGCATTCGTTATAAATTTCTATTATTTCATTTAGGTCTGAATGATTGCCGAATCTTATTTCAATATCTTTCATATTAATTATAATCCTCTAAGTGTAGATAGTAGAAACTTTTCTTCGAAAACTTAGATTTATCGATTGGCCAGGAGTCGATTTCAAAAATTTTATTTAGATTCATTTTTTTAAAAAAATTAATAAGTTCAAAATCATGATCATAACAAGATATGATAACCACTTTATAAGTTTGTTCTTCTTTCAAAGCGTTAGTAAAATCATGTATAAATGAAAATATTACATCCTCGCTCACTTTACTGATTAATTCTAAATCGAATAAGGCGGTTTTTTTTGCTATTTCTGATTTTGATATAGGTCTTAAATTAAATTTAAAGTTTTCTTCGGATTTAATATTCATATGTTTATTGTTATATCTTCTTCAATATTTTTTTCTGTTTCATTCCAACTTTCATTTTCAAAAATATTTGAAATAAAGTTTTTTGATAATGCAGGAGCATATTTAAAGCCACTTCCGTTCATAGGCGGAACCGAAAAAATGCATGTGCTATTGTTAATGGAAATTAACTGATCGATTGGATAGTTTTGGTAGTGAGGGTTATAACAGTCGAATCCTATAGATTTAAGTTTTATACTTTTAAATACATCATTCGAAAAGTTAAAATTTTTATTTATTAATTGGAGTGCTAAGGTATTTTCTTGGATGCTAAGCTCAGTGCAGTCTAAATGAATTTTGTTAGCTTCGATATAAGATTTGATATCAACACACAATAAAGGAGGTTCTAATTGATTAATATATATAAAACTGTCTAATTCAGGACAAACATGTAATCCTGGTTCGCTATTCAGTTCCTTCGAATTTAACTCGAAGATTGTAATTTTTTTTGTTAAAAAAATTGTAAATAAAGAACTAACCCATGGGCCCAGTGCAAATATTATTTTTTTAGTTTGAAACTTAAGTTTATTGGATAGAGAAACGGTTACGTTTTTTCTATTTTTTGATTTCGTAACGTTTAAATTTTCAAATTCTTTGATATAAACAATTTTTTGTTTAACTAATTCATGGTTTAGTATTTGTAGAACCTCATGAGAGTTTAGTTTATATCCTTCGCCGAATTTTATTTTTGAAAGCAAAGGGTCATTAAATAATGAAACATTTTTTGAAGTTTCTGCTTCTTTTTTTCCATTTGTATAGGTATATACGGAAAACCCTTCTAATTTACTTTGTAGTAGGTTTTGATAGAATTTTATGGATTCATGAATATAGTTTGGATTCACACTACCTAAAAATTGTAGAAATGCTTCGGATTTATAACTTGAAGAAAAAACTTTAAGATTTCGTTTTCCGATTAAACAAACTTTAGTATTGTTTTTGGTAGCAAAGTATGCTAGTAACTTTCCAAATAATCCATCACCTATTATGATTAAATCAAAATCCATCCTATGTTTTTTTCCACCATACTGAAAAGAGAATACATTCTTCTTTTTCGTTGTTTGTAAATTCATGGAACTCGTGAGGATCTGTATATATCATATCTCCATTATTCATCACCAATGTCTGATCGTTGATAGATGCATGCAAACATGAACCTTGAAATAGTATGAATATTTCTGATTCATCGTGGTTATGTTTTTTTATAGTTTCACCATAAGATATTTTAGTAATTGCCATTTCAAATGGTGCCTGATTTAACTCTGAAAAAAGGTTATTAATTCTTGTTGCCCAAACACCGTAATCTTTTTCGAAAAGATATTCTTTTGATTTTAATTTCATTTATTAATTACTTCTTTTAACATTAAACTTTTCGCAATGATATTGGCTCTGTTAGCAATTACGCTAATAAGTGAATCTGATAGTCCATGAGTACTTTCAGAATATCCTTGTAAGAATATTTTTGAAGTTGATGGAACTTTGAATTTTACGGAATAGTCGCGATTTAATTGAATTTCGCCATTATTTTTTTGATCTAATAACTCATTAAACTCAATGAAATATTTATTTTTTATAAAAACCTGGTCATACCCAGTCGCTAAGATTATATAATCTAGAGTTTCTATGTTGCTAATTCCTGTTAATTTGTCTTTATATGTAAGATTGATTTTATTATCGAAGGTTCTTTCTACTTTTTCAATTTCAGTCATTGAAAGAATCGTTGCTTTATCACTCTTTTCGATATGACGCATATGATATAATTTTGTATAAATTTCTTCTATCAAATCAGAATCAACGACAGAATAATTCGTATTGGAAAGTTTATTTAGAATTTCTTTTTGATAGTTTTTTTCTAACTGAAAGAATACATCAACAAATTCAGGGTTAAATACTTGGTTTCGAAAAGGTGAAGAATCAGATGGATTATAACCGTAACCTCTAATAAAATTGTACAATTTTACATTTGAACCCATGTTCTCAATGAGATGGTTAAATATTTCGGCCGCGCTTTGACCAGCACCCACGATTGCAACTTTGCTAAATCCATCTTTTTCTTGTTTTGTTTTTTCGAATAAATCGGTAGAAGTAAATTTATCTGAATGTATGATTGATATACCATCATATTCATGAGAAAAGATATCTGGTTTTTTGGGGCTTCGACCAGATGCGAGAATTATATTTTTTGCATCTAGGTTAAATTCTTCATTATCTATTATATAACTAACATTAAAATATTGAATTTCGCCAGATAGAACCACAGGGATAATATTTTTAATATAGGAATTATAAATTACGAATTCGGAAAATTGACTGGCAGCCCAAGTCAAATAGTCATTAAATTCAAACCTAGATGGACAACTAATATTAAGGTTAATAAAGTCTAGTAGTCTTCCATTTTCATTCAAATAATTTATAAAAGTAAATTTACTACATGGATTAATAAGTGTTACTAAATCTTTGAGAAAATGTATTTGTAAATTTGTATTTGGAAGCAACAGTCCTGGCTGCCAAACAAAAGAATTCTTTTTTTCAATAAATTTTACTTTTTTGTTTTCAAATACATTTAATTCATGCATTTGAATAGCCAAAGCTAAATTAGATGGGCCGAAGCCTATACCTAGTATGTCTAACATGATTTAAATCTAAATTCTTTAATTTAGATTTAAAAATGATTTTGTGTATAACAAAAAATAAAGAAACAAGAGCAGTAAAACTCCAGTTAGACTAGCAAGAGAGATAAATGTGTTTTTTAAATTTAGCATATAATTTTTCATCCAAATCAATAACTAACAATAATTATCTGTTAGCTTATCAATGATTCTTGATACTAGATTTTTAATGACTTAATTTGTCAATAATTTTTATATAATTACCTCCTATCGCATCTATTCCAAAATTATAACGATGAAATATATACTTTAAATTAACAAAGTTTTGACTTTAATTTTGATAGATTATCTTATTTTGGTATATACCAAAGTTTTAAATCGTTAAATATAACAGTTTTTAAAGGGAAATTTAGAGTCGTAGAGAATCAAAGCATCTATTAGCCAACATTAGTCGGCAAACAGATGTAATTTTTCTGAACCTATTTTTTTAATATTTTTGGACAATCTGTACTTTCTAGAAGATCAAAAAATTAATTTATCGGTATTCCTAAGCCCTTTAAATTTTGATTTGAATCGATAGGTTCAATTTCAGAGCGAAGATTTCTATTAGTGAAACTGGTTTTTAAAGGGTTTTTTGGGTTAGGGGATTTTGTTAGGGATCGGGATAATGTTTTGGTCAAAGGCTGTAATAAGGTAGTGATTTGACTATGCCCCCTAACTTCCGATAATCGAAGTGCATTCCATCCATCGACAGAAAAATTGGTATCTGATTGGTAAGAAATGAGTGCTTTGACAGAATCGGTTCGTCCAAAATAGGCAGCATATAACAATGCGGACCAACCTTCGTACAATGCATTTGGATCGGCGCCTTGATTCAAAAGAGATATTGCTTCCTTTTCATTCCCTTCATAAATGGCAGCAATCATCGGTTGATTGAGTTTAGGATCAATTTTTACTTTCTGTGGCGGTGATTCACTATCAACGTTAGGTGAAACAATATTGATTTCCAACTTAGATGTGGGAACCAAAACAATTTCCAATTGGTCTGCAAAACCTGTTAAATCGTTGACCCAACCAATGCGACCGTCGGGTAACTGAAAAAACCGCGCGGCCGCTCGGAAACTCAAATCATTGTTAGAAGCAAAGTTTTGTGGTTTCGAAACGATGGTTCCATCTTTTTTAATCAAACAAGCTTCCAAACTCATCTTTGTTATTTTAGGAAACCACTTATCTTTTTCACTACCATCCTCGGCCATCCACATAAGGAACAAATGATCCTTTCCATAGGGAACAATTCTTGGAATCCTTTCTCTTTGTTTCGTTGTGTTCGTTAGATAAATAGGTTTAGAAAGAACATCATTAGTTTTAATCAATAAACCAATATCATAAGAGGAACGATCTAAATTGGAATCAAAGGTAATCCAGGTTGTACCATCCTTTGCATATAAATCGCCAGTCGATATTGGAACATATTGGTAAGTTTCGTTCGGCCCTGCTTTAGGAACAATGATTGGCAACTCCCGTTTTTTAGAGGGGAAACTATCAACAACCAAACCTCTTGGGTAAGCATCTCCTACGGTTACCGTTACCAATTGTTTTCCATCGTTAACGAATCTTGGTCGAAAACTATGACTTACATTCCAAGTAAAACCTTCTTGTGATTTACCGTCAGGTCTCATCAATCGTTTGCCGGTATGATCAAAAAAAGCTAGATATTCACTTTGGTGAGTCACTCCATCATCCCATTTCCGGTAAGTTGAGAAATAAGTCGCATAATTATTGTCAGCTGTTTTTTCTAAAGTTAAGGTTCCAAAAGTTGTATCGATACCTTGGTCACCAACTTTTTTGTATTCCTTTGTTCCAACGATTTTAGTACTGAAGTTTAATTTACCAGAAGTGGAGTATTGGTTGATATATGCAGTGTGAAAATTTTTAGATTCATAGTTTCCTTTTTTTTCAATATCAAATGCTGATATTAAAACGGTTAGCCCTTTGGAATCTGCAAGTATGTCTTCAATACGATAACTTTTAAGGCTCACAATTTCTTTGATCATTTTGAAATTTGAATCTAAACTGATAATTCTACCGTTTGAATCACCATCATTGTATGCGAGGAAATATTCTCCCGATTCGACATACACCAGCTTTGGTGCGGGTGCGCCGTCAGACATAGCATTCGTATAGGAAATGGATTTACTTGATAATAACGAATGGCCGGAAGGTATTTTTAAAGAAATACGTTCTGTTTTCTCGACAATTTGATTGATATTTAAAATGAGATCTGACTCTGCCGAAAGGAAGGAGGAAAAAGGGAATAGAACACAAACAGAGACAAATAAAAAATTTCTTAGAATATTAGTTTTTCCAAAATTACAACTCACGTTCATTCTTTTTTTCATTTCAGAATCTTGTATGATGGATTCTGGAAAAACAAGGAAGAAATTTCTAGAAAGTTCGGTTTGGTTTTGTCCAGTGAATCTTGTTCAAAGTAAAAGACTCCTTTTTTACGGGGCCTTTGAGGGGTGATTTTTAAAAATATTGTGAATGCTGCTACTATAAAATTAATCTACGGCTTCTAACCATCTTCCATAAACATATTGTTTACTAAAAGAAATACCTAAGTCTACGGATCTAACTAGGATAGATTAGAATTTAGCATTCTAGGATTACAATATCTCTTAAACTGAAATCTTTAAATCTTCTTATGTTGCGAAGGATCATTTCGTCCGTTCATTTTGTAATAATTCTCTTTGGTTAATAACTATTACTATTAAGAGAATCCAAGTCTCATCATTACATACAGATTATAACTTAGTTACAATTCCATTTCGTTTATCAATTTTTTTCTTAAAAATTTAATCGCAAATGTACCGCCTAGCATACAAATGTGGGCGTTGTGTAAATAATATATGCATAACAACCGTTCGCATGATAAGAATCATAGATCATTTATTACTAAATAGTAAATTAGTAATTCATTATTTATGTATTTTTAGATTCCAATTAAGAGGTGAAACTTATGACAATTAAGTCAGTCGAAAATAAAATCCGCAGTAGATTTGCTATCGCAATGCTACTATTAATCATGACCTTCCTACAATTTTGCATAGGAACTAAAAACTCACAGGCCGACAAGAACGAAAGCCTATCGATCTTAGGACTTTTAAGTGGCAATAAGGATCAAAATTCTTCATTGATAGTAACTGATGGAACCACAGTTACCTCGATGATTAAATCCATTGACGGCGGAACTATCCAACTTGGAAAAGAACTTAGCTTTGTAATTCCACCAAATTCTTTAGGTAAGGATACGGAAATTACGATCGAAAAAACTGGAAAAGCTGATTCAAATAGCCAATTTAAATTCTTTGGGCAAGGATATAAGTTTTCTCCACCCGGAACTCAGTTTGCTATGGATAAACCAGCTTCTTTAGTCGTAACCTATGACTCATCTAAGATTTCAGAGCAAAATCTAAATCTAAGATCACAACAAATGTTCTACTACGATGAGATAAGTAAGTCTTATGTTGCAGTTTCAACTTCTGTTGATTTTGCAAATGGTAGACTTGTTGCACAAGTGGAACACTTTACGAGTTATGCGCTATTTGCAGTTCCCTCTGCGGCTGGAAATAATTCTCCCCTTATTTCTCTGCAAAGTCCGGTTCCAACTCAGATACACGCAGATGCACCGATTTATATTCGAGCCGATGTTAGAGACATTGATTTAGATGGATCGATTATTGCGGTCAAACTGTCTTATAAAAAATCAACTTCTGCGACCTATACGAATGAGGTAGCAATGCAACCAGAAAACAATATTTCGATATCACCTACGAGTAGGTATGTCTATTTGATCCCTTCCACATTTTATACAAATGCGGACAAACTTGCTGGCACTACTCTTGATATTAAGATCGAGGCTTGGGACAATAAGTCACTAAAATCAAGCTCGCCGATAATTACTAGCTACACTGTGAATCGTAATTGTTTACCGAACACATTGCGAACCAATTTAACTGGAATACAGAATATCAATGTCGGTTTTCAGAGAAATATGGTTCTTTCCTGCAGAAATGAAGATACCAATTCCTATCTTACAGGACAGTATATTGTTCCAGAAGTGGTTAATGCGATTAATAGTGTAGGGAAGCTGGATAAACCGGGTAGTACAGGAACTATCTTTACTGCTATTAAAAGTGACTATGTTAGTTCAGGAAAAGTAGAATTAAAGCTGTTATCTTCAATTTCAAATTCGGTCACCCAAGACTTTACAATTCTACCAGGAAATGTAAAGACCCTATCTCTTTATGAAACTGATTCTTTTGGAAATAAAATCGCATCCCTTTCTAAAACGAATGAACCTCAAACCATTTCCATGAAAGAAGGAAATGTAAAATACTTCGCTCTAGAAGGACAAGATGGTTATGGAAATATAGTAACCTATTTTCCTTGGTTGAATGCAGATTGGAATGTTCCCACCAATGGAGATCTTGGAACCTTAGATCGAGATACACCAACAAGTCTTGTCGTAAATCTTTATTCGCTCGATGCGAAGGTTGGCTTTTCGAATCTTGTAGCGAGTATTGCGGAAGGAGCCATCCAATTAACGCAGACCATTCAAATCATTGCCAGACAGTTAATTGATGTAAGGTCTAATTTCAATGATGCAAATTACTCAGGAGCAATTCATTTTGGTTCCTACTCAGGAAGTATAATTGCAGATGGAAATTCTGCATTTGCAGTATTTCAGCATTCACAAGGTACAAGTGCATTTTATTCAAGTACTGAGCGATTAAGTGCTTATCAAATCACTAAATCATCTGGTGTTACTTCATTACCACCTGTCTTCACATATGGTACACTTGGAAATAATGCTGTGCCAAATTTTTCTATGGCTATGGCAGGTGATGTTCCTTATGTATTACATAGTTCTGCTCCAGTTTTGAATGGAGATGGCGAATTTAGCAATGGAGACATTAAACTCTATGTCAGAAAATATGATTCGAGTTCCAATACATGGTTGTCTGTCGGTTCGCTAATCAATTCCGAATTGAATGGGTTAAATTTTAGCTATTCCATTGCAACTAATGGAACCGATCCTTGGGTCGCATATTCTGCTTATCGAACAAATGGAACTGAATTACCTAGCTCAAATTTCTCAATAATAGTCAAAAGATTTGATGGGACAAATTGGGTTCAAGTAGGTTCAAGTTTAACAAATAACCCATTACAGAATATAAAAATTCAATTCGATAATTTAGTACCTTATGTTGCTTTCAGTGAGGCTGATTCCTCAGGTAAAACTAAACTTTATGTTAAAAAATGGAATGGAGTTTCTTGGAATGCAGTAGGAGGGGAGTTAAACTTGGCTCCGACATTAAATGCTTCATTACATGATTTTAAGATATTTGGCGGAAAGCCATACTTGTCATTTGACTCCGAAGGTAAGTTAAATGTAAAAACTTTTGATGGAACAAATTGGATATCCGTAGGAAGTACAAATCTTAATTTTAATTCGAGCAGTATGGTATATAGTTCCAATCTTGAAATTAATTCAAAAAGTACTATTTATCTTGGCTGGAGGGAATCAACTGGGATTACATATCTTAGCCATTTCGTTGGATCTACATTGAAATTTGATTATTCAAATAACCAAATTAGCGCAGGGATACACGATTTCTCATTTATTGGAGCTACTCCCTATATTATCGAAACTAATGGTCAAAGAAGTTGGATACGAAAATACGAATAAGGTTAAGTAGTTTAAAAATCGTTTATTTTTGTATCGAGGAAAACAGATACAACCTTTAGGAAAATTAAAATGGAAGGCTATTATAAAAACCTAGCTTTTCGTTTTCTCGCCTTTGGTTATTATCAATACATACAATTTACAGTTTCATAAATAAGGGGTGGTCACTCATTTTCTATGAGGGAAAATGCATGGCCACCTTCAATACCAACGTACGCACTAAAGCTCCGAGAAGAAAACTGAATTTGTTAGATTTAACAAATGAATTGAGCAATACCTGTAAAACATGTAAGATCACAGTTTGCTTAGCCCAACATTTAAACTTAAATTCTCATAGTGAATGATTAAGAGGAGTTAAAGGGGACAGTGCAAGAACCAAGCTTCTTACGAATCAGCAAAGACTATAAAGAATCGATGAGCATCCTTTTGAACTTATCCTTCAATAGAAGAAGTCGAATCGAGAATTAAAAGACCCCCGCAGAGGCGCGGGGCCAAATTTTTACTAGAATTTATACGACATAGACATCGAAAAGGAAACTCCCTCTCGATAGGAACGGAATAGTTTCTCTTCATTCAACAATTCATCTTTTACATAAATTCTAAATCTTTGATCGGTAACGTTTTTTGCCGCAAATTTAAAATCTAGTCTTTCATCCAATTTATGTGCGAACACAATGTCCGTTAATCCAACACCTCTTTCATAAGCATCAGGGGTACCGTTAGCACCTACAATAAAGATCCTATCGCCAAAGTAATTGTAATACAAACCAATTGTTGTTGTTTTTAATTTGTTTAGATAAACATCAAATTTCAAATTCGCAACAAAGTCTGATTGGCCTTGTAGAGGACGGCGAATGTTTGTAGGATCATATGAAAATCCTCGATCATTCTGATCCAATAACCCGGCTTTACCTACAGTGAATTGTTCCCATGAAATCACATTCACTAAAGATTTTATAAAAAACACATTCGTTTCAAATCGGAATCTATCAAAAAATTCTCTTCTAAAATCTAACTCAATACCACGAATTGTTGCTCTGCTTGCATTAGCATAAGTGAAAAAAGGAGAGATTTGACCTGCAACAGGTTGTCCGATTAACTCAATCGGATTGGATAAATCTTTATGAAAGAGACCAGCTCCAATGTAATTTGCTCCACCCATAAAATATTCATAACGGAAATCAAAGTTATGAATATATGTCCTTTGTAAGTTTGGATTTCCTCGAACACGGTCTCCTCCAAAGTATGGCGTAAATGCAAATGGAGACATTTCTCTAAAATCTGGTCTTGTGAGCGTTTGAGTGTAACCAAAACGTAAATTTTGATCTTTTAAGAACTCGTATACAAAATTCACACTTGGCAGCACATCCCGTGTTTTGATGACTCCAACGCCATTATTGTCTGCAGGACATACTTTACTATTGATCAATGCGATTCTTTCATACTCACTGTCGAAATCACAACCATACCCTGGTTTTCTCACATCAAATTGTTCTTTTAGAACGAATGTTTTTACTTTTTGAAATGAGTCTTCATAACGTGCTCCACCAATAAATCGAACCTTAGGAAAAAGCGGAATGTCTACTTGCCCGAAATATGAATGTAGTTTTTGATAAGCATCATATGCGTTTGGTTCCACTTGACGCTCTGAAAAAGTTTTATTAGCAGTACCTGAGGAATTAGTTCTAACATATTCTAGAGGATTAAAGACAATTTCTCCTGGCACTAAATATAAGTCAGCAGCAGTTCCTCCTACGTTTGTTTTTGATCCAAATTCTCTAAAGGTAAAACTTTTAAAACGGTCAATTGCACTTGCTCCAAATTTCACACTTGATTTTAATCCATTCCACTGATCAAAAGGAATTTCATATGCAACGCTAAAACTTCTTACAGTATCACCAGAAGTTGAATAAAACCTCGATCCGTCAGGGTTATTTCCGAGTCTTGTTGGAAGAGTGTTAATCGAAGCACCTTGAGTTCTTCTCCAAACTTGTTGTGTTAAATTCGGTTCATCTCTTTTTGCTTCCGCATAATTGAATTGCCAGTCAAAGGTATGTGGTCTACTCAAACTGCCTAAGTTGATTGCGTGTTTACCACCCAGACTCGAGTTAAACAATGTGCGGCTAATATAATCATTAGTAATACTAAAGAAGTCAAAGCTGTCACGATTGTTTGTTCCACTTGCATCCCGGACTGATTTTTCAGAAGATATAGAGTAAAAATTCTTTAAAAAGAATTGTTGCCCAGCTTTCGGTTCAAATGCAAAATTTAAATTGTTTCCAAATAATCTTTCTTCTACATATATATCTGCATCTTGAGTCTGGATGGCGTTTAAAGTAGTAGCTTCATTTACAGTAGGAGCTAGGAAATTAACCGGGACATACCGTGCATCTTTTTGTCTTCTGAATCGGTAATCAACGGAATGTGTCGTTCCAAAAATAACTCCAAAACGTTCCCCAGTTTCAGATGCCTTAAATGTTTTACCGATTGTAAAATTAAAATTTTTATCGTATGGTGCTTTAGTTTGGTCAGGTGTCCACTGCGATGGAAATGTAATGGCACCAAGGTTAATCAAATTTGGATTGATCCCTCCGAAGCGACTTCCTGGTTCAAATGGAAGAAAATTTGGCAAATTTTTCACAACATCAGGCATTGCTTGATCAGCGGTTGGTCGTCCTATAAAGTCACCACCTTTAAAGGTTAACCATTTATTACGCGTTGTATTTGAATTATAACCCATGCCTAAACCCGCAGTCATGATAAAATCATCTGGATAATCTTTGGTTTCAATTTTTACGAGACCACCCGAAAATTCTGCTGATTCTTCAGGAACAAATGTTTTTATGATACGGATGTTTTTAATTAATGAAGCGGGAAATAAATCTAACGGAACCACTCTTTTGTCTGGTTCTGTTGAAGGAATGTATGAGTCGTTTAGATATGTCGATGAGTAACGTTCCCCAAGACCTCGAACAAAAACATACTTTCCTCCAATGATAGTAATACCAGTTACTCTTTTTACAACTTCGTTCGCTGAAGAATCGGGTGATTTTTTGATCGATTCTGCTCCAATAGAATCTGAAACGGTTGCTGATTTTTTTTGGAGTTGCAATAAAGCAGCATCTGACTCATTGATTGCTCGATCTTTTACTTCAACTGTTTGTAAAACTTGAGCACCAAATGTAACGTTCATTTGCGATGGTTTACCCGATGAAACAACGATGGTTCGATTTTGGGGACCATATCCATACATTTGGTATTCCACTTGGTAAGTTCCAGGAGGAAGCTCTAAATTGTATTTTCCGTCAAAATCAGTTTTTGCAAATTTTTTCTCTGATCTAACAACGATGGTGGCTCCAAATACTGCCTCACCATTTTCTGAATCGATAACAGTTCCTCTAATGGAACCTAAAGATTGTGCATAGGTTAATGTTGGTATCGATAATATAAATGTGATAATACAAAGTAATATTTTCTTTGAAAGTTTCATGACTTGCCTGTTACCGGCAAGTTTTTCGATGAAACCCGAATGGTAAATGAAAAGGAGTTTGAGTTACGTTACGATACCATGAATCCTTTGTTACAATCATGTTACAAAATATTAAGGACCAAGAACTCCAACAATGAATTTTCCATCAATGTCATAAACCATCTTAATTTGGGTTATTTCAAATTTTCCTTTCGCAGTCGTAATCATGATTTTTGGTTTATGGCCTAATATTTGGTTGAGCCTTCTTGGTAATTCCCAATTGATTTTATCGATTTTGTAACCTTCTGATATCAATTGGTTAATTGATTCGATAGCCACAGATTCTCTTTCTGATAAAACTTTTTTATACTCTTCAAGAGGAGTATGATCCAACGATGTTCCTAATCCAAACGTATTGGGGAAAATAATCTCTATTTGTTCTTCCCATCGGATATAAGCATTCTTGGGGGATTTGTAATTTTTGATTTCAGACAGAAAGGATTCGATTGCTTCGTTTTTAGATTTAAATCCTCGTTCCAAAATATATTTTTCTTTTTTATTCAAAACAATTAGTTTTTGAGATTCTAATAATTTCGCTTCAAGTTCTTGGTTCTGAAATTTGGGATCTTCTCGCCAATCTTTCTCTTTGCATGCACTATGATTGAGGATGGAATAAAGAATTACGTATAATAAAATTTTTGATTTCATATTCATAAAATAATAAACCCCAGCATTTCTGCCAGGGTTTATTTTCGTTTTTATTTTAGTAAAGATTATCGAGCTCTAAATACTGCCCAACCATCCCACCATTTTCCATCGACCGCTCCACCTTGTCCAGCTGCCGCATAAGTCGCGTTCAATGTATAATCTGGTTTAGTGGCTGCAAACCCACAATTGGACTCTGAGTTAATCCCTCCATCGGAAACAATTGGGAGAGAAGTAACATCGTAAGTGACAGCTCCAGTATTAAACGCACCACTTGCCGAGTGACCTGTCCTTCCACGAACACTTGTTGCCGTAGCGTTAGTAACTGCAGTGCCCGTATTAATTTGGAATCCTAAAATGTGGCCATAAGCAATACCGTTTGAAAGGATCGCTTGAACACCTTCTCTAAGCCTTCCAGAACGTCCGCCAGCAATATCAGCCCCGATAAGCGTAAACTTATTCAAAGTAGCGGTTGTACATCTTCCGATGAGGTTTGTTGTTGCACAAGTCCTTCCACCATCATTGTCAATCCCATCCCATTCTATGGCATGCGGATCAGTGGATGCAGATCCACCACAAGCTGCTACATATTTATGAGAAATAAAGTTTGTGATCACTGCAGGGTCGCCAGTTGCAGCTCCACCAAATCCTTCATCCAAGTCTAGGTCGTCATCGAGTCCACCAGTAGCAAGAATATTGGTCCAGCTTCCCGTTCCACCCCATGCTTCAAACTGGTCATCCAAACCTCTGTGCGCTTGCACATGGTTGAGAGTTGTGTTGGAAGAATACAAACTTAGGTTGTTCAATTCGTCCCCAGGAGCTACCTCGTTTCCACCAAATTCTACGATGGAATATGACATTTCTAAATTGCTTGTCCCTGGTAGAGTACCTGTCCCATATGATTGTGGTGAGGTTCCTTCTGTGTTGGAAGTTCTAGTAGCACCGCTATTACCAATGGTGACAATTCCACCCCAATCTCCAGGAAAACGAGATCCCAATGCACTTGCTGAAGACCAACAGATCGGATCTGCTGCCGTTCCATTTGATACAAGTTTTGAACCTGGTTTGAAGAATATAGAAGATCCTCTTTGGCCAAAAACAGCCGTACCGGGAGCCACAGTGATGGTTGTTCCGGACTCAACAAATACAGTCCCTTGCAATAAAATTCCACCTGACCATGTTTCTGATCCATTGATGGAACCAGATTTAATGACAGGACCACTAGACACTCGTCTTCCATCACAAACGTTTTCACCGACAGTCGGACTTTGGAGTGAGTATTCTCCTTTCACAAATACACTAACTGATTTAACAGTGATCGAATAACCAGTGTTTCCGCTTAATGATATTTGATTTGTGTTATTTCTGTCTTCTAAATTGATATTTATTGACAAGGTTCCTGTTGGTCCAGTGACGTTTGTAAAGTCGCTGGCAGGAAGATTGAGGATATATGTTGTCGCTGGTGCAACGCCTGAGCAAGCAGTGGCATTAGTTGCAGAAGCGGCGTCATTTGGCGTAAATGTCAAATTTCCACTGAGTGACGGAGTTTTCATTAGAATTGTAAATTCCCCGTCTGAAGTTCCATTTGCAGGTGGAGCGCCGGCTGTCACACAAGTGGTGAAGTCGGATATTGTTCCTTGTCCACTTGTTAAAAAACTTCCACCAGAAACATCAGCAACGGAAACCTTTCCATCCTTCATTGGCAAGGTATCGGCCCCTCGTAACGTTCCAGTCAATATTACAGTGTATTCAGGTTGGTTCAGTAAAAATAAACCGGCCAACAAGAGAGCTGTATTATCAGTTTTCTTCCCTGGACAATTCACTGTTGTGAATCCCATTAGCGCGATGGATAAAACCACCAGGCTTTTATTGATAAATTTTTTCATTTTAAATCCTCTTTCGATTGAATCGAATTTGTTTGGTTAGCGGGTCTTCCCGGAAGGGATTTGTAAAAAATTTCCCTCTAACTAGAGGAAACTATGTTCTTTATTTGTTACAAGGGAATGACAAGCTGGTGAAGGTTTTATGAAGGATTGGGGAAAGAGTTATTTTTGTAATCGCTGTAGGATCTTTACGAGGTTACTTTTGATTCGCCGGATTTGGTCGGTAGTCAGTTGGAGATCCCCGTTTTCTGCTTTTTGAATGACAAGTTCTGCTTTGGTAACAAAGGTCATTGCTTCTTCATCGACAGCTTCCTTTCGTTTTTGTTTTTCTCGGTAGGCATCTAAGGCTTTTTGAACATCCAAAAGTTCCTTAGAAATCCCACCGATCGCAATGTTTAATTCAACAATATTTTCATCCATGGTAGATTGATGTAAGAGATTCTAAATTATCTATCTTTAGTTTCTCCATTTTTATTGGTAGAGGACATCAATGAATTTCTTTTTTGCATCCAAATGTTCTTTGAATGTGGCAGAAAAATAATGAGAACCATCTGGTTTTAATAGAAAAAATAATTTATCGGACTTCATTGGTTTGAATGAAGCTTCTAACGCTGGTAAACCGGGATTGGAAATAGGGCCCGGAGGCCATCCTCCATTGATGTATGTATTGTAGGGAGATACAATCTTTAGATCCGATTCAAAAAGTCTTTTTTTGGGTTTATCAAATAAGTATTGGATGGTGGCACATGATTCCAAATTGATATTTTTTTCAATGCGAGTGAGGAACACTCCTGCCATCATTGGCCTTTCTTCTTTTCTAACAGCTTCTCTCTCGACAATGGATCCAAGAACGACACGAAAATGAAGGTCGGCTGGTTTGATGTCCTTTGCTTCTGGAATGGATTCTAGTTTTTTATAGAATCGTTTGATCATCATCTCGGTGATTCTTTCCAATGGATAATTCAAAGGAACCGAATACGTTTCTGGAAATAAATAACCTTCTAATGTTTTTGCCGGGATATTGTACTTTGTCAGTAACGCCGGGCTTTGAGCCACTTTTAAAAATTCTTCTCTTGAGATGGCGAGTTTTTTTGAAACCAACAAGTCGCCAATCTGACGATTGTTATATCCCTCTGGGACAGTGAAGTTTACGAGTTTTACTTTTCCAGAAATAATGACATCTAGAATTTTACGAGAGCTCATACCATCATTGATGTCATAAACACCTTGTTTGATTTTGTTTCCGGCTCTTGTGAACTTCATCAGGTAATTGAAGTATACGGAAGATTTAATCATTCCGGCAGCAGCTAACTCGCGTACCACACTCGATGATGGTTCCCCTGAATCAATGATGAGTTCGTATTTGTTTTGACCATCGCCTACAGCCCCACCTTTGATTTCGTCGACAACGAAAAATCCAATTAAGGCCAAAACCAGCAGTAAGGAAACACCAAGTCCCGATAGAATCAGGTATTTTTTAAGTTTCGAGTTCATTCCATCCCCATTCTCTTGTTATATCGACAATTACCAAATCTTTTTTAGGGTCTTACGACCGGTTCCATTTCTAATTGAACGGAAAATTTTTCAAATACACTCTTTCTGACCAATTCTGCCATTTCCAAAAGTGCAGATGTTGTTCCCGCTATATTGATTAGACCCAAACAATGGTTCTCTGAGATACCCACTCCCCCCGGATATTTCGTCCCTTTTTGAATTCCAGAGTTTTCAATCAGCCAGGCCGCAGAGAGTTTTTTAAATCCCGGTGATTCTGGATATACGGGTGGGTTTTCAAATCCGAGATTTTTTGCGGTTACCAAAAATTGTTCGGTTTCCCCATCAGATAGAATGGGGTTGGTAAAAAAAGATCCCGCAGAACGAGTGTTTGGATCATTTTCATCCAATACCATAGATTTTTTCTTTCGTAGTTGGATCACCAAATTTCTGATGGCTTCCATTTGAAAACTACGAAGTTCCGAATCAGAAATCTCTGCAGAGAGATTTTCGGAATGATATTTTTCCCATGCTTTTTGTACTTCTGGGTAACGCAAACAGGGAGAAGCTATTTTTGATAATTGAAATGTTACAGAGACGACAATCCAATCTTGATAAATTCCCGATTTAAATTCGCTGTTTCGATAACGAAACTTACAATCTTCATTCGAAATGGTTATGATTTCACCAGATGGATTCATACATTCCACTTTTAAAATGGAATCTTTAACTTCTTGGCCATAAGCACCAATGTTTTGAATGGGTGATGCACCTACAGAACCTGGAATTCCAGAAAGACATTCAATACCAGCTAATCCTTGTTTTACTGCATATTCTACAAAATGATCCCAAGGAACACCAGCACCTACTTGAAAAATGGTATGATTGTCATTGGAATCCAAACAACGAATGCCGGGGATTTGCATTTGAAGGACCGCACCGGGAAATCCAGAATCTCTGAATATGGTGTTAGACCCGCCACCCAAAATAACAAAAGATATGTTTTCAGTTTTACAAAAAGTAAGTGCCTTGGACAAATCTTCCGTTGTCTTGATAGAGATGAAAAATTTTGCTTCACCACCCAAACGGAATGTCGTGAGTGGAGCCAAGGGAATACTGTTTTGGACAAGCATAGTTCCAATAAAAAGTTTCCGCAAAAATCGTAAGTAAGAAAATCAGTCTTATGAGTCGTTCCAATCCCAAAGTTTACGAATATTCTGGATGTAGTACCTGCCGCAATGCCCTCAAATATTTGAAATCTAAAAAAGTAGATTTCCAACCAATTCCCATCCGCGAAACTCCACCCACTGTCACTGAGCTGAAAAAAGCAAAACAATACTTAGGTGACATCAAAAGACTTTTTAATACCTCTGGGAAGGATTACCGAGAGGGAAATTGGAAGGAAAAATTAGGAACTCTCACGGAAGAACAAATTTATAAAGAACTTTCTGCCAACGGAAATTTGGTCAAACGGCCTTTTGTTGTAGGAGAGGGTTGGTTTTTGGTAGGGTTTAAGGAAGAAGAGTGGAAGGGGAAATTGGGGTAGTGCGTGGATTTGTGTAGAAGTGCGAATATGAGTATCCCCGCCCGATTTGAGGGTGGGGAACTAGACCCGCCACCCAATGGTTTCCTCTTACCATAAAAAAATCTAAAAATCAACCAACCAATTGCAAGGGTTCATTTTTTTCCGAGAAAGTTCATCTTTCGAATATCTGGATAAAATGAATCAAAGAGATCTTCGCTTTTTGTTCTCCTTCGAAGGAGGTGTTGGTTCTGGTTCTTCCTCGTAATCACCAATATCAATCTGAATTAATTTTGCCATTCGATGAAGGCGGTTTTGTTCTTTCACCAGTTTTCTTTTTTCATCTAATTTCAAAAGAAACTCCATAACAAATGGTAACACCAATCGCGAAAGCGCTGTTGCAACTAACACACCAAAGATGACTACTGTTGCCAGTGGTCGTTGCACTTCAGCTCCCGCCATCGTTGACAAGGCCATCGGTAAAAAACCAATCGCTGCGATAAATTCAGTTGTAAGAACAGGACGTAAGGACAAAATACCAGCAGAGACTACAGCTTTATCAATATCTACTCCTGACTTAATTTCATCTTTTAAAGTAGATGCATAAACAACTCCATTTAAAACTGCGATCCCACTAACAGCGATAAAACCAACAGCTGCAGGAATACTAAATGGGAGGCCGCGAATTAATAAACCGAGTATACCTCCAGCAGCAGCTAAAGGAACTACAGAAAAAACACCAACTGCATAGTATACACTTTCAAAGGCGGCAATCAGCATAAAAAATATAATCGCAAGAGCTACGGGAACTACGAGAAGTAATCTATCTCTTGCTCGCACAAAATTATCAAACTGCCCTCCCCATTCAATTTCATATCCAGCAGGTAAGGAGTTTTGAATCGATTCCGTTTTGGTTTTTGCCTCATTGATATAACCAACCAAATCCCTTCCTCGAATATTCACTTCAACGAATATTCTTCGTTTCAGTCCTTCCCGATAAATTGCTGAAGCAGAATCAAGAATTTCAATATCCGCAACTTGTGCTAACGGAACCGTTGAACCTCGGGAAGTCATGATGGGAATGTTTCGAACGGAATCAACATCCTTGGCCTGTAAATCCAATCGCAAAACTAAATCATATCTTTTTGCACCTTCGAATATTTTGCCAGCCGTGGAACCAACTCTCATCATTTCTACAGTGCGTAAAATTTCTGATGCTGTGACTCCGTAACGAGCCATATGATCGTAGTTTGTATTGATTTGTAACATAGGAAGACCCAATAGTCGTTGGACTCTTAAATCTCCTGTTCCTTCAATTTTAGATAGAACGTTTGCTAATTTATCCGCTTGTGACTTCAGCGTTTGTAAATCATCACCATATATTTTTACTACGACATCCGCTTTGGAACCAGTCAAGAGTGCATTCACCCTATTTTCAATCGGTTGAGACATACTAAAGTATGTAGATGGGATAGAAGAATTTAATGTAACTTTCAAAACATTCATTAATTCTTCTCTTGAATTTGCATTCACCCAATTCTTTTTTGGTGATAATTTTACCATCACAGATGTTTCTTCAGTGCCTAAAGGCTCTGCTGCAGATTCACCACGACCGACACGAGATACAACACTGGCAATTTCAGGAAATGGTTTTAATACTCTTTCAATGTCTTTGTTTAAATCTTTCGAATAATCAATCGCAGTAGAAGGTAATCGTTTCGCATCAATTTCAATTTCTCCTTCATCAATTCTCGGTAAAAATTCCGAACCCAAATAAGAACCAAGAGAAAATGAAACCAAAACAAGAAGAAACGAAAATATTAATATCTTCTTTTTCCTTTCCATTCCCCAATTTAAAAGAGAAACATAGTATTCTTCGATTTTCTCCCATGCATGTGCTTTATGTATAAAAGGTTTTTTATAGAATATGGCGAGACTTGCTGGAAATACAGTAATGGAAAAAACAAGTGCACTGGCAAGAGCTAAGGCCACAGTAATTGCCATGGGGCGAAACATACGACCTTCCACCCCTTCCAAAACCATCAAAGGCAAATAAACCAACATGATGATAGCAACAGAAAATGCAGCAGCCTTTCCCACTTTTTGACATCGTTCTAAAATAATACCTTCAGTGATGTTTTTAATTTCCTCTTCATTCATTGGTTTGCTGAATTTTTTTCTACCAATGTAAAATCCTGCTAAAACGGATTCTAACATAACAATAGACCCATCAACCAACAATCCAAAATCCAAGGCACCTAACGACATCAAGTTTCCGACAACACCCAGGTATTTCATGAATATAACTGCGATTAACATGGAAACAGGAATTGCTAACGCAACAAGCATTCCTCCTTTGGCAGTACCCAAAGTGAATATCAATGCCAAAAAAACTAATACGGCCCCTTCGGAAAGATTAATAAATACTGTTTTTAAAGCTCGATTGATAAACTCCGATCGATCATAGAAAGGTTCGATTCTCATTCCTTTGGGCAAGGTTGACCGGATCTCATCAATTCTTTGTTTTACATTCGCGACAACTTCTCGAGAGTTCTGTCCTAATAACATGATTACTGTTGCTGCAACGACTTCTTTGCCGTCTTTTGTAGCGATACCAAATCTTAATGCTGGACCTTCTTGAACTGTGGCAATCTGTCCTAAAAGTAAAGGAATCCCATCATGAGCAGTTCTTACAGCTACCCTTTTAATCTCATCAATTCCTTCAAATTGTCCTTCACCTCGAATCACGAGTTGTTCATATCCTTTTTGAACGTAACCCCCTCCTGTATTAAAATTTGCTGTCTTAAGATTTTCTAATATTTCGGAAATGGTGAGATTATGAACCTGTAACCGCTTCGGATCGATTAATATTTGATATTGTTTTAGGGAACCACCAAGAGTATTTACCTCAATCACTCCCGGAACACTTTTAATTTTTTTTGAAAGATCCCAGTCAACGAAACTTCGTAGTTCAGTTTCATTATGATTATCAGATGTCAATATAAATTCATAAATATCACCTAACGCAGTAGCGACCGGCGCCAATTCTGGTTTTCCATATTCAGGTGGAATTTCGGCATCAACTAATTTGAGACGTTCATTTACAATCTGTCTCGCAAACCAAATATCCGTTCCATCTTCAAATATTACGGAAACGGAACTCACTCCAGCTCTAGAAATAGAACGAATTTCAGTAGCACCAGGAATACCATTTAACTCTAATTCGATGGGATAAGTAATGAATTGTTCTACTTCAAAAGGAGTGAGTGCAGGGGAAGATGTTACTGCAGTCACTTGCACATTTGTAACATCAGGAACAGCATCGATGGGTAATTGAAATGCATTTACTATACCAATCAAACAAAAAACCAATGCAACGATCATTACCTTGAATTTGTTTTGAATTGAAAAAGCAACTATGGATTCTATCATATCTAACTATTTATCAAATGAACTCAGATCATTTTGTCTAGTTAAAGACAGAACCATCGACAAATTTATCTATCAATAGTTATCATAAAAAAATAATAAATGTATTATATTTGTTCGCGAATTACATCCACTTCTACTTTGAGTTTATGTTTTCCGCCACCAAAAAGAATTCCTTTTAAAGGAGAGACATCTGCATAATCACGTCCAACAGCTGTGATAATATATTCTTCTGTAATGATCTTTCCATTTGTTGGATCAAAGTCCAACCAACCAAAAGTAGGACAATAAACAGAAACCCATGCATGTGTTGCATCACTTCCTTGTAATTTCTGAGTCCCTGGTGGAGGTAATGTTTCTAAATAACCACTCACATAACGAGTTGGAATCTTTAAGGAACGTAATGCAGCTATCATTAAATGGGAAAAATCCTGACAGACCCCTTTTCTTTCATGAAGAACTTGATCAATGGGAGTATTGATACTCGTAGCCTTTGGATCATATTGAAATGTTTGATATATATATGTGGTCATCTCCAAAGCGGCTGCATAAACCGGTTTGCCGTTTGTAAAAAACATACGTGCAAATTCTAAATAACTTTCTTTTGCTGCAATGAAGGAAGACGGTTGGATGTACTCAATTGATAATAAATCAGCATCTAATGTGGATTCATGAATGAGAGAATATATATTTTCCCAAGGTGTCGATTTATATAAGTCCAAACCCAAAGCTTGGTGTGTTCGAACCGTTGATTCGACAACGACTTCTAAAAAACGATGAGGATCTTCCACAGAGAATAGAAATACTTGATTTCCGAAGTAATCACGTCGAAAGGACGATACCACTGGCTTTGGATTCACCGTCACATGTGTTCGAAAACAATCCTGATGCGGGGATGTCAACGGATACATATGCGCCATATTATGGCAATAGGCGACTGTATCATCATAACTATATTTAGTTTTATGAATCACTCTAAAATCAGCCATTTCCATCACCGATCCTTGTTTGTTCTTCCGTATAGTTGAAGTATCGAGATGACAATGATTCAGATAATTGTTTCAAATAATTATGTAATTCTTCTAACCAAATAGAAACGGACTCCAAAGGATTCTCTGACTCAAAGAAAATCGAAATGTCTTTCAATTTAAAATGTGTATACAATTGTAAGGCAGCTCGATCCTCCGAATAAACAACCTTATCATCTTTTCCTGGCAAAAATTTTATATCAGAATTGATTTGTTCTAACTGGTAAGCAAATGATCTTGGATTGGTTGTATCAAATAACAAAATATCCAATACAGATTCCTGATCAATTTTTCCACTATAGCGACGATTGTATGTTAAGCGAATATCATTAATTCGTAAAAAAGTTTCAAAAGAAGCTTTATCTCTGAAACTATCCCAACGAATCATTCCTTGTAACATCAAAATCATATTGATCGATCTTTCAATTCGTCGACCCAAGTTAAGGAAATACCAACCGGCTTCCCGACTCATATTTTCAAAAGACAAACCTGTAAGCGAAGAAAGGTTCACAACAATCTTCTGCAAAAAGTCTATAATTTGATCATAAGATTCAATTTGATGATTGGATTGATCTTCCAACTGTAAGAGGATTTTTTTCATATCATCAGAAAGCCTGTCTCGAACCGATTTAGAAGCGGTTACCAAACTTCTTAGATGGAATGCCAAACTACCAACCACTTGACGATTCGCTGTTAATCGTTGTAATTCAGAAAACGGATTTAAAAACAACTCACTCGCATCATCCCCAAGAAATCCAGGATAACTATTGGTTACATGAGTTACGAGTTTTAGTGCATTCTCCAATGACTCCCTTTCATAACCATCTTCCACTTGTAAAACTTTGTATGTTGCTTCTCGTATAACTCTTGTTTGATTTTCTGATCGTTCCAAATACCGAGCCAACCAAAATAGATTGTCTGCTACCCGACTCGGAACTCCTGAACTTTTCCTTGAAATCAAAATTTGGTCTGATTTTGGAACCAGTAAGGATTCTTCTTTTTGTGTTTCTGTTGCGAGAACCCACAAGTCCTTACTCCAAGCACCTCTTTGACTAGTGATAAAAAAGTCATCTAAGGAAGGCGATACTCGCACCAATCCACCAGCCATGGTTTGATAACCGGATCCAGAAGAAGAAACAAAGGTTCTCATAATGGCACGGCCGGGACGAAATCCATATTCACCTAACACTGGAACTGTGGCAGAAGCAATCATTTCCTGTGCAATGAAACGATTCGGTGACATTCGAAGTTTATTTAAAAACGAATCCTTTCTGTCTCCACTGAGTTCAATAAAGGTAACGGGTTTTTCTTCATCGGTTCGAGACACAGTTTTAAAAACATACTTCTCGGGATTTTGTAAAACCAATTGGAAATGCTGTGGTGTTCCCA
>NZ_JAFFPS010000048.1 GCF_016919165.1 Leptospira chreensis | reverse complement strand
GATGGGGATATGGACTCCGATGAGATAACCCAATGCTTTTTTTAAATTATCAAAAATTTGTCTGCCGATACGAACGGATTCTAATATGGAAGAAAATGAGTCATCTAACAAAACAATGTCGGCTGCTTCCCGAGCAACATCTGTCCCTCTTTCTCCCATAGCCACACCAATGTTTGCCGTTCGTATCGGCAGACAAATTTTTGATAATTTAAAAAAAGCATTGGGTTATCTCATCGGAGTCCATATCCCCATCGTGGGGATTACATTTTTTCCTATCATCTTTGATTGGCCTATCATTGTGCTCTCTGCCATCCATATCGTATTTATGGAAATGGTCATCGATCCTACATGTACCATTGTATTTGAAAGGGAGTCTGCAGAATCTGATTTGATGAAAAGAAAACCGAGAGAAACCAAAGAACCCTTACTCGATCGGGAGCTGTTTATTAACTCACTCATCCAAGGTGCTGTTTCTTTAGTATCAGTTGTATCCTCTTATTGGATCATGGAATTGTATCTGAAAGGGGATTCCTCTCCCAAGGTTGTGAATACGGCTACATTTGTTACATTAGTATTTTCGAATTTATTTCTAATCCTTGCCAACCGGTCTTTACACGAGTCTATGTGGAGCCGAATGAGAATTCCCAATCCTGTCATTCGTTATGTATTTGCCGGAACGATCGGAGTTTTGATTTTGTCCATGTATTTGCCTGGAATGAATGCTATGTTCCGATTTGTCCCACTTAATTTTCTGCAATTTTCAGCAGCGATACTAGTTGCATTTATTGGAGTTCTGTTTTACGATATGACAAAAGTTTTAGTTTCAAAATTACTTCGTAGCTGACATGGATGGAGTCTTTTTCTAAACTTAGTAAAAGCTTATGATCGAACTCTTCTTCCCCAAAAAGTATTCTGCTCTTTGTTTGAAATCTGCCTTTTTTGGATTCTTTGCCCACACGGGTTTTGTGCGCGGTTTGCAAGAAATTGGTTTCAAACCTGCGATCGTTACTGGGTCCAGTTCTGGTGCGATGATTGGTGCCTTGTATGCAACTGGTCACGAGATGGTAGAGTTTGAATCTCTTATTTTAGGATTAAAAAAGAAGGATTTTTGGGAAGGAAATTCTCTGACGATGCTTGGTCGTTTGTTACGAAAAGGTTTAAATGGTTATAGCGGTGTGCTTACGGGCAAAGCCACACGCAAAATTTTATACCCTTATCTTGGAAATCAAAAGTTTTCTGACCTGCCGATCAAACTAGGAATCGCTGTTTCCAATCTTTCTAAAAATAAACGAGAATTGGTTACCGAAGGAAATGTACTGGATGCCGTGATGGCCTCCATCGCTTTTCCTTTTTTGTATGAAGTACAAGAATTTCAAGGCCAAGAATTTTTAGATGGTGGGATCGGAGACGGGGAACCCATCAAAGAACTTATTTTAGATCCGAGTATAGATCGGATTGTCATCCATCAGGTTAATAATCATAGGCCTGTGAGTCGAAATGTAATGAAGCGGGCATTAGATGCTTCCGTTCAAATTATTGAATCAGAAGCAGAAGATCTGAAGTCCTTACTTGCAAAAGAAAAAGGAAAAAAACTGATCCGACTGGAAACAAACACTCCTTATTTATCACCAAATGATTTTTCTAAAGGAAAGTTTGCGCTGGCAGAAGGCCGAGGGACTGCTTACAAACACAAAGCAGAAATTTTAGGGGATTTAGAACTACCCGTTTTTGGTTTTTTTAATCAGTAATCAAACACTATGGACATTCAAAAGAAACTCAATGTATTGATAGTCGAGGATTCTCTTGCTTCATATAAAGCAATTGTATCTGTACTACAAAATTTTGGGTTCTCCATTTTTTCAGAAAGAGCAGAATGGAAATCAGAATTTGAACAACGGATCAATGACGAAACCTGGGATATCGTAATTTCTGATTTTTATCTTCCCGATTTTGACGGTCGATATGTGATCTCCCGAGTTAAAGAAATTAACCCCGATCTACCAGTCATTCTCGTAACGGAATTTTTGCCAGAAGAAGCGGCTTCGGAATTTCTCAAGTTAGGTGCCGCGGAGTTTTTACCAAAATCCTCTATCATCAAACTTCCGTTTGTTGTGAATCGTGAGTTAGAAGCTTACCGACTGAAACTATCTCAAAAAAAAGCTTGGGATATGCTTGTCCATGGTGAGGAGCTCCTAACACGTTCACAAAAAATTTCTCATCTTGGGCATTTTGAAGTTATTTTCCCTGAAAAAAATACTTTATGGTCTCTTGAATTGTATCGAATTTTGGGATTTGATTTCGGTGAAATTCCGCTCATGGAAAAAGTGTGGGCCCTATTGGATGAGCCAGAACAAGATCATCTAAAAGTGGTTTGGGAAGAACTATTAAAAGACAATCATTCGAAGGAAATGATTGTGACTTTAAATACCAAGGTCGGTAAAAAAAAGGTCAATCTTTGGTTGGAAGCAGAACGGTTTGAGGATTCTCGGTTTCGTATTTTTGGAACCATTCATGATATATCCGATGTTTCTGAATTGGAACATTCGATTCAGGTCAACGAACAGTTGTTCAAAGGCATTTTTAATAACTCTTCGCAAGCCATTTTTCTTTTAGATTTACAAGGTCATGTGATTCGTATGAATCGAAATGCTGTATTATCCTTTGAACGGGATGAAACGGACATCCAAGGTTTAGAGTTAATTCGTTCTGTTTTTTCCAATTCCGATCCGGAATCCGTTAAAAAGTTAACTTACGGAATGAAACTTGCGTTAAAGAATCAAAGTTTCGAAGTATTTGTGAGTTATAGTTTGTCAGATGGGCGAGAAAAGTATTTTGACTGTGACTTTTATTCACTGACCGATCCTTCTGGAAAAATTATCTACATTGTTCTCGAAGCAAAGGACATTACAGAAAAAATTGTTTTAGAGCGAGCTTACGCGCAGTCGCAGAAGTTAGAAGCACTCGGTACTTTTGCTGGTGGAATTGCCCATGACTTTAATAACCTTCTTACACCAATGCTTGCCTATGTTTCTTATTTGAATTCTGAGTGGTCCAAAAATGAAACCAACGAATCATTCAAAAAATCTCTTACTGCCATTGAAGGAATTTCCAAATCCCTGGACCGTGCGCGAAATCTAATCCAACAAATACTCACTTATTCTAAAATTGATAATTCTATTTCCAAACAGTTGGATCTCAGAGAACAACTGTTACAAGTTTTACAAGAGGTGAGGGCAGTTTCCTCCAATCAAATTACTTTGTTCACAGATTTAGGGAACGAACCGGCTTATGTCAATGCCGATCCCATTCAAATTTTTCAGATCCTTTCTAATCTGTATGAAAATGCTGTGTTTGCGTTACAAGAAAATCCGAATCCTAAGATTACAATTTCACTTTCTAAAGTATCATACGAAAAATCAGAATTACTTCATGTCGGTTTTATGAAAAACATGGAATATTGGAAGTTAGGTTTTGCGGATAATGGATCTGGCATTCCACCCGAAATTATTGAAAAAATCTTTGATCCGTTTTTTACTACAAAAGGTGGAAAAGGTACAGGACTTGGACTACCCATCATCTACGGAATTATGGTAAAGATGGGCGGTACGATCATCGCTAATTCTCGTTTGTCGGAAGGAACAGAGTTTGATTTATATTTCCCTGCATGGAGAACCATGGTTTAATCAATTGACAAATTCATTGAAATGTTTTACTTAATTATGTTTCTATGAGTTTTTTCCTTAGAAAACATTTTGAATCCCTTTACATTGGTTTTCTATGGGGATTACTCACACTACTTTTCTTTTCCTCCTTTTTTTTCTTTTACCAAGTGTATGAAAGTCGAATGGATCGAAATTCATTCGAAGCAAAGAGTCGTTGGAATGCTCTTTTAAATCAATATGCATCTTATTTAAAAGATGCAGAGACGGGAGTACGAGGATACCTTCTTGCAGGGGAACCAGAGTTTCTCGAGCCTTATAAAAATTCGCTGTCTCAGATGACTGAACTTGAGGGACTTCTTCGAGCCGAGTGTGAACCGCCCTATTCGGAAGGTTTGGAATCGATCATTCTTGCTAACCATTCTAAGTTAGAGTTTGTCAATGGCCTTGTTACAAACGCATCTAAGGGAAGACCAGGTAAAACAGTTTTTATAGAAAGTAAAAGGCGAATGGATGTCTTTCGGGAAGCAGTGAAATCTGTTTTAGATGCAAAAATTGTTAGAGAAGAGATAGAAAAAGAAAAAAATCTCAAATTTACGATTCGGTTGGTTGCTGTCTCTGGTGGTTTCTTTTTTCTTTTGTCTATTTTGATCTTATGGATGATTTTTGTTTTAAGAAAAAATACTCAGATTTTAATCGAAAAGGAATTAATCGAAGATCGTTTATTTGAAATCGATGATTTATACCAAAACTCTCCAGTAGGCTTCCATAGTTTAGATGCAAATGGTTATTTTGTAAAAATCAATCACACAGAATGTAAGTGGTTGGGTTATTCAGAAGAAGAGCTGATTGGAAAAATGAAGTTGTCCGATGTACTCACCGAGGAAAGTAAAGAAATCTTCCAAAAAAATTTCCCAGTCTTTAAGAAAACAGGTCATATTGACAATTTGCGATTCGAGGTTTTACGTAAAGATGGAAGTTCTTTATTCTTAAATCTTTGGGCAACTGCTATATATTCAAAAACAAATGAGATGATCCGATCTCGTTCTGTATTAATCGATATCTCGCAAATGGTTTTGTATGAAAGAGAGCTGATTGAATCTCGAGTTCGTGCGGAAGATGCAAACCGGGCTAAGTCTGAATTTCTTTCTAGTATGAGTCATGAACTAAGAACTCCTTTAAATGCAGTGATTGGCCTTTCCATGTGGCTTATGGAAGACAATCCAAAACCCGAACAAATAGAATATTTAAAAAATCTTAGATTCTCAAGCGAAACTCTTCTGACTCTCATCAATGATATTTTGGACTTTAACAAAATTGAAGAACGAATGATTATCATTGAAGAAATTGATTTTAGCCTAAAAGAATTTATTAATTCCGTTTCTACATCCTTTGGGATCAAAGCCAAAGAACAATTGTTGTCCTTTCACGAAGAGATTGATTCCAACTTACCGGAATACATTCGTTTTGACCCAACTCGAATGTTACAAGTTGTGAATAATTTATTGTCAAATGCGATCAAGTTTACAAAAGAAGGGACTATCACCCTTCGAGTGGTTTTAGTTTCAAAAGAAGAGAATCAAGTAGTGATACGTTTCGAAGTCGAAGATACCGGTATCGGGATTGCTTCTGATAAACGCCAATATGTCTTTGAAAAATTCACTCAAGCAAGTCAGGATACCACAAGAAAATATGGTGGGTCTGGCCTTGGTCTTGCCATTTCGAAAGGCCTTGTTGAACTGATGAAGGGCGATTTAAAATTAGAATCGGAACTAGGAAAAGGATCTAAATTTTCATTTACATTCTCTTGCAAAATTGGTAAACCCAACTCACCCGACCACGCCCTTAATCTGAAAGAAGCCAAGGATCTAACTGGAAAACGAGTTTTAGTGGCCGATGATATTGAAATCAATCGTTCGATTGTGATTCGGTTTTTAAAACGGTGGGGAATTGAGTCGGAAGAAGCTTCTGATGGAGAGGAGGTATTAGATAAGCTCGCAAAAGGTAATTTTGATTTGATACTTATGGATCTCCATATGCCACATGTAGATGGTTATATGGCCACAAAACGTATCCGAGAGAATAAAGTTTGGAATGGAATTCCTATCATCGCACTCACTGCATCAGCACATTTGGAAACACAAGAAAAAATCCATTCGGTAGGAATGAATGATTTTATTTCTAAACCATTTTATCCTAATGATTTATATCAGAAATTGAGTCACTGGATTCCTTCTTAAATACTTCTTTCTAAAGCAATTGCGAGTATCGTAATATCATCATCAGAACGTTTCGATTTTTGAAATTTTTCTACTTCTATGATTACCTGGTCACAAATCTGTTGGGGTTTCGCATCTTTCAAAGTTTGTAATAAAGAATAAAACCGGTCTTCTCCGAAAAGTTCCCCATCAGTTGCATTTCTTGCTTCAATGACACCATCTGTATATAATATTAATGTTCCTGTGTCCGGTAGGGGTAAGGTTTTTTCAATCATAGCCGATTCGATGTATTCATTAACGGCTCTACCATAACTTGTGATATGTTCTAAATTTCCATTTCGATCTAAATAGATCATGGGATGGTGCCCTGCGTTAGCTACTATCATAATTTTGTTTTTTTGATCTAAATAAACAAAGAAGGCACTTAAAAAATGCCCTGAAAGAGAACTCAGTAAGGACAACCGAATTCTTTCGGCAGCATAGGCTGGCCTATCCAAAGAATCATCCCAAATTTGTAATGATACCTTAGTCATGGAGGCAATCATCGCAGCTGGAATTCCATGGCCAGAAACATCACATAAGAATAAACCAATTTCATTCTCTTTGACAATGATTTGGACAAAGTCTCCTCCAATGTCAGATGCCGGCGAGTAGCGAAATCCCAAGGCATGACCATTTGCATGACTCAGTTTCTTGGGTAAAAGTCCATTCTGAAGTTTTTGAGCAATCTTTAGTTGTAAGTCGAGTTCTTGTTTTTCTTCGGTAGCCTTTCTATAGTCAGATGCTTTTAACACTAAGGCCATGGAGAGGAAAAAAACTTCGATGGCGGAACCGAGTGGTAATGAGTAGGAAGATAAATGAATTGGTCGGATCCATCCTTGGACCGTCATTGTATTTAAAGCTCCGCCGATCAGGATGGATCCAAATGCAAATAAGAAAAGAATGACTTCTAGTTTTTTCTTATTTTTAAATACAGCCATGATTGAAATTGATAATGCTAATAAAATCGGAATGATAACAAGTATGACCCCTAGTTGAATGAAGTCTCTTAGTTCCAAAAAGAAGATAGAAAAGATTAAAGATATAAATAGAATGATAAAACCTTTGGTAAGTTTTGTTGTTTTGGGGAAATGTTTTTCTGTTTCTAGAAATTCAGTAGTAAACAATAATCCGAATACTGATGTTAAATAAATAGTAACAGGGAATAGATAATTTTTCCAGGTATGAGAATTTCCAATCTCGATGTATTGCATAAACCCTGTGGAAAAAGAATTTATGAGTAATACAGTAGCTAAGTAAAAAAAGTAGTAAAAGAATTTTCGATACCGGAGTGTATGTGCTAAAAACAAACTAAAAAGAAACATCATAAATCCTGCACCAAAGTATGCTGCAAAGAAGATGTCTTGTTTCTTTGAAAACGCGATAAAACTTCTGGAGTTATAAACCGAAACAAAATTGAAAATCGGATTTGCTGAATGTATCTTTACGTAGATGGTTCTCGTTTCGTCCGGTGATAGTGTGATGGGAAATGCGGGGATATGTGAATACAGAGGTTTGTTTCTTTGTAGAACTTGTTCCCCTGACCATTGTGTGATCCAATTTCCTTTGACTTGTGTATGCAGTTCAAAGACATCAACCACAGGACTCGAGAAGTGCAAAAAAAATGTATGGGGTAGGTTACCATAGTGGATGAGTGTGATTCGTATCCATAAAGGATCTTTGGCACGAGGGAATGAGATCGTTGCTTTCGGATTAGGTCGCCAAATTGTATCTTCCCTTAAAACTCGATCCAAACTAGAATCTTTTTCCGGAACAATTACATATTCAAAATACTTTCCGATGTCGCGATAGTTTTTGGATTCTTCTATGGAGAGAGGAAAGGACCAAGCTGCTTGGTTTATCAAAAGAATGCTAACTATTGTGAGAAGCTTGTAGGATGAGCCGCTGGAACACCTTTGCGGAAAACCCGGTGAAAATGGGAAAAAGGAAAGCCAGTTTCGAAGCATCTTCACTATAATAGGACGAAGAGAGGAAAGAGAAAGTGAATTTCCTAGAAAAAACTTGTAAGAAGAACGTAGGATTGGCAGTCTAATATCAAGAGTGCTAATAGTGAGGAAACACGATGAAACAGTATGATTCCAACGTCCAAGGAGCTTTGGACATTGCGCAGACAGAGGCTATGAGGAGACAAAATACAGAAATCACTCCCTATCACTTGGTTTGGGGGTTTATGACCCTACCCACTTCTGTTTCTGGAAAAACATTAATTAAGTATAAATCGACAGTCGATGAATTTTTGAAGAAACAAGCGAAGGCTTCAGGAGAGATCCCTTTTGAGTCCTTACGCACCTCGCCAAAACTGGCCCAGTGGTTCACCATGGCCTCCTCTCGTGCTGCAGAAAATGGCCGGGAGGAATTGAAGGAGGCAGACTTCTTAAAATATCTACCACAAGTCCTACCAGAATTAAAAATCAATTATGAAGATTTACAAGTGAAGGAAACCGATGAAGAGGTTCCTAATTTTCTTGTGAACCTGAATGATTTGGCAAGGGAAGGAAAACTCGATCCTGTCATTGGTAGGAGTAAAGAAATTCGTTCGGTGATGGAAATTTTAGGGCGAAGATCAAAAAACAATCCCGTGTTAGTTGGTAGTGCCGGTGTGGGAAAAACCGCCATTGTGGAAGGACTTGCCGAACAGATTGTAAAAGGCCGAGTCCCTGATGTATTAAAAGGAAAAACAATTTTTTCTTTGGATATGGGACAACTCATGGCGGGAACCAAATACCGTGGTGAGTTTGAAGAAAAATTAACGGCAATGCTTCGTTATATCAAAGGGCAAGCAGGAGAAGCAGTTCTCTTTATCGATGAGATCCACCAATTGGTAGGTGCTGGAAAAACAGATGGGGCAATGGATGCAGCCAATCTTTTAAAACCTGCGCTTGCTCGGGGGGAACTACATTGTATTGGAGCGACTACCCAAGATGAATTTCAAAAATACATTTTAGGGGATCAAGCCTTAGAAAGAAGATTTCGTGCCGTTCCCGTAAACGAACCAAGTAAGGAAGATGCCATTGAAATCCTTATGGGGATTCGTGATAAACATGAAATCCATCATGGAATTAAAATCTCTGATGAAGCTATCTATGCCTCGGTGCTTTTGTCGGACCAATACATCACTGATAAATTTTTGCCAGACAAAGCCATTGACTTAGTCGATGAAGCGGCCTCTGCTTTAAAACTTTCTGCGGAAGCTATGCCTACGGAACTTGTGGAGTTGGAAAGCGAAATTCGTTCCAAAAAAATCTTTGCTCAAGTGGAAAAGAAAAACGAAGAGATCTTAAAAGAGATCGAAGGTTTAGAAAAAAAATTCCAAGAAGGAAAAGTTGTTTGGGAAAAGGAAGTCAATTCTTTGAAACAAATTGCATCGATCAAAAATAAAATGGATCGGGTCAAATTTGATTTGGATGCAGCACAACAAAGGGCCGATTATACGGAAGCTTCCAGGTTAAAATATGCAGTCCTTCCTGAACTGGAAAAAGAATTGGGTAATTTTCAGAACAGTTGGATTTTGGAAAGAAACCATATAGCTGCTGTTATCTCTAGACAAACTGGGATTCCTGCAGAAAAGATCTTAAAAACAAAACAAGACCATCTCCTCCATTTGGAAGAGGATCTTAATACTTCTGTGTATGGCCAAAAAGAATCCATTCGCGAGATTGCGGATACCTTACTCACGTCTTATGCGGGAATTTCTTCTGAATCACGACCGCTTGGTTCCTTTTTATTAAAAGGCCCAACGGGAGTGGGTAAAACAGAAACGGCCAAAGCCATTGCTAAATTTTTGTTCGATCAAGAAACCAATTTGGTTCGATTGGATTTGAGTGAATATTCAGAGAAACATTCTGTATCAAAACTAATCGGTGCTCCAGCAGGATATATTGGTTACGATGAAGGTGGGATATTAACTGAGGCAATTCGAAGAAAACCATATTCAGTGGTTCTTTTTGATGAAGTGGAAAAAGCCCATCCCGATTTTTCTGATATATTACTTCAAATTTTGGATGAAGGTCGATTGACAGACAATAAAGGTAGAACGATTAACTTCAAAAATACGATTTTGATTCTGACAACCAATTCTAAAAACATAGAAGGGGATTTCAAACCAGAAGTATTGGGAAGATTGGATGCTATTTTGACCTATCATTCATTAGATTCTTCGATTATGGAAAAACTAATCGAGAAACAACTCAGACAATTGAATGAGAGGTTGAAGGTAAAAGGAATTGTGATCGAACTGTCAGAAAGTACAGAGCACATTCTACGGGAACAAGGGTTTGATCCTAAATTTGGAGCACGTCCTCTCGCGAGTGTTTTCAATCGGGTTGTCAACCGACCTTTAGCCAAAGAGATTCTATCGGGAACTCTCGGAGAAGGTAAGTTCCGCGCCGATTGGAATGGGGAAGAATTGCAGTTTGTTTCGATTCCGGAATTTGCCGGATCCAAGTAGTGATTTTCAAAATTTCTTTAGAGATCCCTAGTGATAGTTTGTCTATCGCTAGGTGTTCTTAGTCTAACCATTACTTTATGACAAACCTAAAAATCACAACCACTTTGCAGTCCAACCAATCCACCTCTGTTCCGCAGTTGGGACTTGGGGTCTGGAAGTCTCGACCGAAAGAATGTTTGGAAGCTGTCAAATCGGCCCTTTCTTTAGGGTACCGGCATATTGATACCGCAGCCATTTACGGCAATGAAGCGGATGTGGGGACTGCCATCAAAGAAAGTGGAGTGAACCGAAGCGATATTTTTCTTGTTACAAAACTTTGGAATGCGGACCAAGGGTATGACACCGCCTTACGCGCTATAGACGTATCACTTAAGAAATTGGGAACAGACTATGTGGATATGTATTTGATTCATTTTCCTGTTTCAGGAAAACGCAATGATTCTTGGAAGGCTTTGGAAAAAATAAAAACTGAGGGAAAAGCAAAATCCATCGGCGTCAGTAATTTTATGGTACCTCACTTGGAGGAACTATTAAAAGAAACGGGAACGGTTCCTGCAATGAACCAAGTAGAATACCATCCCTTTTTACAAGATACAAAACTAAAAGAATATTGTATTCAAAAAGGAATTCTACTCGAAGCCTATAGCCCGCTTGCCCATGGACAAAAGTTAGAAGATGCGCGGATCACCGAATTAGCAAATCGTTATCAAAAGTCGAACGCTCAAATATTGATTCGTTGGTCTTTACAGGCAGGTCACGTAGTCATTCCGAAATCGAAAAACCCAAATCGCATTAAAGAGAATGCCGATGTCTTTGATTTTGTTTTATCGGATGCGGATATGAAAGAGATTTCCACTTGGAATGAGGATTTTCGAACTTGTTGGGATCCGACTACTGTAGAGTAGTCGAAACCCAAAACTGTATTTTATTTCTTATCAAAGACAAGGACGGCCGATTGACGGTTGTCCTTGGTACCCAAATACCCGTAGCCAAAAGGAAAGGGTAGGGTCTCATCATTTGTCTGAGCACTTAAAGTTTTTAGTTCTGGTTGGGCTTCTGGGACAACCGCTCCAGATAGGTTCCAAGACCTTTCATACCGACCAAAAACTTGGCGTTTCCAACTTTCTTCTGGAAAAAAACGAATGGGAAAACCGGATTCATCTTGGACTACAAAATTTGCATTCTTTAAAAGTAAGTCTCTCACTAACTTTCGTCTTTCGCCATGAAATAAATATTCCGCAGACTTTGTAAAAATTCCTACATTCGATAATTCGGAAAAGTATTCATACAAACCGTCACCAGGGACCCCTTCATTCCCAATTAAGAATATTTTAAAATAAGTAAGTGTCTCTTGTTTCTTTAGTTTGGTGTCATAAAGTGAAATCGTGAATCCTTTGTAAGTGATGCCTTTCCCAATAATTTCTTCCTCTTTTGAATCTAAAATTTCTTTTCCCATGCGGCGAAGGAAGGCAACAAACACTGGATAGGCTCCATTTAATTCTTTTTTCTTTGTCTCTTCCTTCATTTTTCGGTAAGTGAAATAGTTCCTACCGGCCAAATGATCGGATAGATTTCTGATCCCTTGTTTTACAATTTGTTTTTCTTTGTCAGTTAGGGAACTGTATTGGTTCGGGTAACCTGGATCTTCCAATCCAAATAAGATATAACGTTCACAGTGAGGATAAAAGGAAAACAGGTTCAAAACATCGATTCCACTAAAAGGATAAATGACTGTTTTTACATTGGGTTTGTAATCTTTTCCTTTGAGATAATTGGTAATGGTATCTTTTGTGTTTATTAACTTGTTCCAGCTGAGATCCATTTCATTTTTATGGAGTGGATCAGAATCACTTAGGCCAGCCCATTCATCGTAAATATGAGTTTCCCCATAGGCAGTTTCCGTTTTCTTTTCTTGGGTTTGGCATTGGAGGGAAAAAATAACTAGGAAGAGTATGAATTTTTTTGTCATAAGTTTCAGAATGTATCAGGGACAATCTGTAAGAAGACAGTTTCTAGACATCCTTTTTCAATGGAATCTTAGGATTTTTCTTGTAGAATAGGAATTTCTATCCGTTGGTTTGGGCAAAAAAAAACCGGCCCGGGAAACCCCGAACCGGTCAATGGTTCCTAAAAAGAAAGCCGTGTTTATTTATTCTCCGACAGCAACGTCTCCGTCTGCTTCAGTGGAGAAACTAACTGGTTGTTTTGATTTTGTTTCTTTAGTTTCTTTTGGATCCCTTTCAATGGATTTGACTTCTCTTGTTTGGATCTTTGCTTGGTCCACAAGAGGAAGCCCATTGAGGTCTCGCACTTGGTTTTCAATTTTGAATGCAATGTCTGGGTTTTCGAGAAAGAAAAGTCTGACTTGTTCTTTTCCTTGTCCAATCTTCTCTCCGCCATAGGAATACCAAGAACCTGCTTTTCCAACGAGGTCATGGCGAACGGCAAGATCAATGAGAGAACTTTCTTTGTTGATACCGGTGGCATACATGATATCAAACTCGGCTTGGCGGAATGGTGGAGCACATTTGTTTTTTACCACTTTTACGCGAACTCGGTTTCCTACAGGTTCTTCTTTTTCTTTCAGAGTCTCAATACGACGGATGTCCAAACGGATCGAAGCATAGAATTTTAAGGCGTTCCCACCCGTAGTGGTTTCTGGACTTCCAAACATCACACCAATCTTCATCCGAATTTGGTTAATAAAAATAACAGTGGTATTGGATTTGGAAATGGTTCCTGTGAGTTTACGAAGGGCTTGGGACATGAGACGCGCTTGCAAACCCATGTGTGAGTCTCCCATATCTCCTTCGATCTCTGCTTTCGGAACGAGAGCCGCAACGGAATCGATCACAATGAGATCAATCGCATTGGAGCGAACCAAGGATTCGCAAATTTCTAGGGCTTCTTCCCCATTGTCAGGCTGGGCTACGAGTAGGTCGTCAACGTTCACTCCCAATTTTTTGGCATAGGAAGGATCGAGGGCATGTTCCGCATCGATAAAGGCGGCAATGCCTCCTTTTTTTTGCGTTTCTGCGATCGCAGAAAGAGTGAGTGTTGTTTTACCAGAAGATTCTGGTCCATAAATTTCTAGGATTCTACCTGAAGGAAACCCGCCTATCCCCAAAGCGATGTCTAGATCCAAAGAACCTGTGGATACCACGTTCATTTCTGACATACGTGTATCGGCGCCAAGGCGCATAATGGAACCCTTACCGAATTGTTTTTCGATTTGGCCTAGGGCTGCGTCAATCGCCTGCTTTCTTTGGTCGGTTTCTTTTTCTTGAGCCTTGTCAGCTTTCTCTTTTTTCATGAATCAAACGTTCTCCTAAAATCGGTGTTCCGAAAGACTGGGGTAGGGGACTGGGTCAGCTGGTTTCAAAAAAATCTTCTGAACCGACTCTTTCAAGGATGAACCCATCCCTCCCGAATTCCACTCTTTTTCTCTTCCGGATTGGCTCCAGTATGTATGAGACCTGGGACAAATTAGAGGAGTGAGGGAATTTTTTCTGGATTATGTCTTTTTTTTCCGTTTTCAACACTAAACAAAATGTAAGTACTTGTATAGTATTTTTTTGCCGTAGGAGAAAGAAAACTTTGCCGATAGTGTTTCTGTATGACACTGCCAGTTCTTGAAGTCCAAATTCCCGACCATTTCCCCCAAGCCATGGCTGAACTTTTTCGCAGTTACCGAACCTATTTAAAAATCGAAAAAAACTATTCGGAACATACTCTATTTGCTTACCTTCGTGATTTGAAATTTTTCTTTGAGTTTTGTCTGAAAGAGGAAATCGACATTTTGACAGTCGATGTTTTAGATGTGCGGGCTTATTTTGCTGATTTGAAAGCCACCAAGAAACAAGACAAACGAACACAAAGCCGTAAACTATCCTCTCTCCGTACCTTTTATAAGTTTTTATTTCGGGAAGAAAAAATCGGAGCAAACCCCATCCTCCAGGTAAGTTTTCCAAAAACCAAAAAGAAGTTACCTAAAAATTTTACACAAATCGAAACAGAAGATATTCTCGATTACGAAGATGGTGATAAGGCAGAAGTTCTTGGAAAACGAGACAAAGCCATCGTAGAAGTTTTGTATAGCACGGGCCTCCGTGTGTTTGAGTTAGTCAATGCTAAGTTAGGCGATCTCAATCATGAATTAACCTCACTCAAAGTAATGGGAAAACGTCGCAAAGAACGTTTTGTATTTATTGGCGACGAAGCGCAAAGTGCCCTCAGAGAATATTTAGAAGAAAGAGGCACCGCGGGACCTGAAGAAATCTTTTTAAACCAACGTGGCGGTAAATTAACGACACGCGGGATTCGTTATATTCTTTCGGAACGTAGAACAGTGATGGGAATGGAAAAAGCCATCACTCCCCATAAATTCCGCCATACTTTCGCTACTGATCTATTGAATGCGGGTGCCGATATTCGCGCCGTACAAGAGTTACTGGGTCATTCTTCTTTATCTTCTACACAAGTGTATTTGAGTGTCTCTAGGGATCGTTTGAAGGAAGTGTATCGAAATGCACATCCTCATGCGAAGAAATAGGGGAGATGTTTTTCGCGTGAATATAATCACCCCGCCCTGATTTGAGGGTGGGGAACTAGACCCGCCTCCCAATGGCTACCTTTTACCACATCCTACCGATTCCATCAACCACCACTTTGTTTTACTAAAAAAAATCTAGAATCAGTTCATCTTTTTACGTTTTTTTTTGAAATAAATATAGTTGACTATAAAAATAATGCCAGCTATATTTTGGCTGTGTCCCCCTATTTGGAAAAAAAATCTGAATTTCTCACCCGCTTCCCACTCAAAGACAGGAAGTTTGCAAAAACTCGAACTAATCTGACATTTGCTCTTCTTACCGAGCTCGAGTCCAAACCCTTGGAAACGATCAAAATCAAAGACCTTTGTGAGATTGCTGAAGTCTCTGAACCAACATTTTATAATTATTTTCCGGAAAAGGGAGATTTAATCCTTCATTACATTCAGATTTGGAGCCTACAGGTTTCCGTTTTTGCTAAGGAAAAAAAACTGTCTGAGTCTGGATGGGGAATGCTCTCCGCTTTATTTCGTTATACGGCCAAAGAATCAAAAAAAAATCCGCGAGTACTTTTGGAAATCATCTCCTTTCAAGCTAAAAACAAAAAAACGTTACAAGAATTGAAACTTACGGCAGCAGAACGTGTGTTATTGTTTCCGAACTTCGCGGGCATTGAGGAGGTAGCGGCGGATGGTGTGGAAGGGATCATCCAGAAAGCCTTGTCCACCGCTCTAGAAAATGGGGAACTTCCCGCTACTACTCAGTGGAAATCCTTCGCTTTGGCCCTGGCATCTTGTTTTTTCGGAGTGCCTGTCATCGCTTTTCAGCTGAATCAAAACTTGGAAAAACTCTGGCTCGAATCACTGCGGTATTTGTGGTTAGGAGCCGGTGGAAAGATAAACGAATGAATTTTTTGTGAACGTAATATTTATATATCAGTATATAGGAAAATAATAATGAAAATTTTGAATCAGAAATGGATTTTATTGGCTATAGGTGGAATTCTCATTGGGTTTACGGGAATGAATTGGAACATCCCTATTTTTGTATGGGTGGCTATGGTTCCATTTTTGCGATACATCCGACTAGGATATTCGCTCGGAACCTTATTTGCGGTTATGGTTCTCGTTCAAATTCTTTCTACAATGCGGATTGTATCCGAGCCGTTTCATATCTGGATTGCAGTCCTTTCCGGAATTCAAGGTGGGGTTGTTTTTACTTTTTTACTTTGGATTTGGAACCAATTACGAATTCGATATTCCAAACAAATTTCACCCATCCTCTCTTTCGCATTTTTATTTACTATTGTGGAATGGATTGGTGGTTACAGTTCTGGGTTAGGTGTTTGGGGGATGTTTGCCAATAGCCAAATCAACAACCTTCTACTCATCCAGTCCACATCCTTATTTGGAGCCACAGGACTTAGTTTTTTGATTTATTTGGTGAATGGAAGTATCGAACAATCTTTATCAGATTTTATATTGAAATCGCGACTATCTCAAAATTCGATTGGTTCTCTCATCGCATCTTGTTTGTTCATCGTTGGATTATCCTTTTATGGTGCATTTCGAATCACAAATCCTATCAAAGGCAGTAGTTTCAAAGTGGGGACAGTCACTTCCAAGATGGATATCCCAACCATTTGGAATGATCCCATTCAAAATCAATTGAATACAGATCTTGTTTTTGAAAGAACCAAACAAGCAGCAGATGAAGGTGCGAAACTTGTTGTTTGGAACGAAGGTGCAGTCATTGTGGAACGTAAAAACGAAACTGTTTTTTTAGAGAAAGTTTCCTTACTTGCAAAAGAAAACCAAATTGAAATCATTGCGGCCTACGTAATCCCCGTAAAAGAAAAAGAATTCTTTTTAGATAACAAATTGCATTGGATCGGAAAAGATGGATCCACTCGGCAAGTTTATTTCAAACAATTCATTCCTCCAGGAGAACCCATCTCCGAGATCCCTTCGGAAATCAAAGTCATTGAAACTGATATGGGAAAAATGTCTGTGGCCATCTGTTATGATTTTGATAGTCTACAGCTAACAAGAAAACATGCGGAACTTGGAGCAGGCATTAGTTTGATTCCTGCTTCCGATTGGAAAGGAATTAATCCTTTCCATACCGAAATGGCGGTTCTTCGCGGGATTGAAAATGGGACCTCCATTGTGCGTTCCACCCGTGGAGGTTTGTCTGGTGTTTATGATGCTTACGGACGAGCCAAAGGAACTCTTGATTATTACGAAGAAAATGATGGGGTTTTGGTCGCTTCTGTTCCCACTTCCGCGCTTCCAACATTGTATCGTCTTTTTGGTAATTGGGTGGTAGGTTTTGGATTTGTTTATTTCGGATTTTCTGGCATTTTAATTCTTGTGAATGTACTAAAAAATAGGAACTAACAGGAATTTGCGTAAGGAAGGTGGGGAATCAGCAATTTTCCAGTTAGAAAATTTCTAAATATTTGATTGAATTAAATTTTGTTTTGGTCAGAATTTGTAGTCTGTGAATTCCTTCGGTCCCCTCGGAGTTTACAAAGGATGGTTTGATGACTTTAGTCGCTGATAAATCCATTTTGCTCGTCGAAGACGAAGCCATTCTTGCCATGTTTGAGAAACACCAGTTGGAACAAGGTGGATACACTGTAACCCATGTTACCAATGGCGAAAATGCCATCCAACTCATCATCCGAGAAGAGAAACCATTTGATCTCATCCTTATGGATATCGATTTAGGTAAGGGAATTGACGGAACCCAAACCGCTACAGAAATTTTAAACCATAAAGAAATACCTGTAGTATTTCTCTCCTCTCATACAGAAAGAGAAATCGTAAAAAAAACAGAAACCATTACTTCTTATGGGTATGTGGTAAAAAACTCCGGTTTTACTGTACTCGATGCTTCCATCAAAATGGCTTTCAAACTATTCGAAGCAAACGAACTGACTAAAAGTAAAAAAGAACATCTTGAAACCGTATTGCACTCGATAGGTGACGGTGTGATTGCTACGGATAGCGATGGTAAAATCATTCGTATGAATCCCATTGCTGAAAAATTAACAGGTTGGACTCACGAAGAAGGAGTGGGACTTGCCATAAACCAAGTATTCAAAATTGTGAATGTTAAAACTCGCAGTTTAGTAGAAAATCCTGTAGACATCGTACTTAGGACCAATTCGATTGTTGGTCTTGCCAACCATACAGTCCTTATTTCTCGGGATGGATCGGAATACCAAATTTCTGATTCTGGATCACCCATTAAAGATTTAAACGGCGATACAAGAGGTGTTGTGCTTGTCTTTCGAGACATCACGGCCGAATACAATGTGCAAAGCCATATTGCAAAACAAGCCAATATGCTCAATAACGTATTGGATGCAGTGATCGGAACTGATTTCAATCATAGGATTAACTATTGGAACAAAGCTGCAGAGAAAATTTATATCTGGAAAGCGGAAGAAGTGATTGGGAAATCAGTTTTAGAAGTTCTTAAAACGGATTATATCAATCTTTCCAGTGAACAAGTCATCCAAAGAGTCAATTTGGATGGCAGTTATATTGGAGAAGTGATTCAGTATGCGAAGGATGGAACCACTCGAAACATAGAAGTGAACCAAGTCCTTTTGGATGATGAAAGTGATTTGCCCATCGGATACATCGCTGTAGGTAGAGATATTTCTGACCGACTGAATGCTATGAGACATGTCAAAGAATCGGAAGCCAAACTCACACAAATCATTGAGTCCGCAATGGATGCCATCATCAGCATTGACCAATCCAAAAAAATCATCCTCTTCAATGGAGCTGCGGAAAAAATGTTTGGATACCAATCCTTGGACATCATAGGCCAACCGTTAGACCGACTGATTCCCCTCGATTTTCGTAGCCAACATGATAACCATATCGATTCCTTTGCGAACACGGGAGTGAGTCGGAGGGCTATGGGTGCTCTTGGTCAGATCCGGGGACTTCGGGCCAATGGAGAAGAGTTTCCGATCGAAGCTTCCATTTCTCAGATTTCAGTAAAAGAAGAAAAACTATTTACCGTGATTCTGCGAGATGTCAGTGTCCGAAATCATTCGGAATCAAAAATCCAAAAGTTATTACACGAAAAAGAAAACATATTAAAAGAAATCCATCATCGTGTAAAAAATAATATGAGTTCCATATTTACATTGTTAACTCTTCAAGCAAGGGCACAGTCCGAAAGTTCTATCCAAACCATTCTGTATGAAGCGGCCGGTCGAGTGAAAAGTATGATTGTTCTCTATGATAAACTATATCATTCGGAGACAGACAATACCGTATCTTTACAAGACTATTTTCCTGCCATCTTCAATGAGATTGTTTGTATTTTTCCAAAAAACGTAGAAGTGAAGATGAATATTTTAGAAGAACCTATTGAGCTCAGTGCGAAACTCCTTTCTTCGTTAGGAATCATTCTGAACGAACTCATCACCAATTCAATGAAACATGCGTTTAACGAAATACAGAATGCAGCAATTGGTCTCAATATCTTCCGCAAGGATAAAAAACTATATTTGGAATACTCTGATAATGGAGTAGGGGTACCTGAATCAATTTCCTTTGAGCACTCTCCTGGATTTGGTTTACAATTGATTGGGATGCTTGTGGATCAAATCGAAGGTAAAATTAGCATCGTTAGACATCCATCACCAAAATTTCTTTTAGAATTGGCTGTTTGATCCATTCTAAGTTGGTCTTCTCATTTATTTAAATTTTAAGACCTTTGTTTGGAATTATTGTTTACCGTACTTAGGGTTCGGCTCCTATTCTCACATGGGCCAACTCCAATTCTTTGTGGTATTGTGTTATGCAATTCCAGTTTTAGTATTTCTTTTTCCAATCGGACTTTCTTTCTCTTACATTTTTAAAATCACAGGCCTTGACCGCCCTTCCAATCGAATCAATAACTACCTAGGTTATTTTTGGTATCGTTCTTTTTTCCTTCTTACGGGAAGGAGTTTACATTTTGAACAAGGGAACTGGGATCCTAATGGTCATAATCGTTTTTTGATTTGTAACCATACCAATGCAATGGAAGTTCCCCTTATTGTTTCATTACCCTATCTATCAAAATCCAAAGATGTAAAATTATCTTATTTGGGAGGGGACATCATCCAGAGATATAAAATCATTCCCCTTATGATGCATAAAACCATTGTGGAAGCCGTCATTTATTCCGAAAAAAAACCAAACTTTAGAAATTTTAAAACTGATGTGTTAAGAGTTTTAAAAACAAGATCTATTTTTTTATATCCTGAAGGAGAAAGAACCTTTACGGAAGAAATCAAACCTTTCCAAACCGGAGTGATGAAAATAGCTTATAAGTTCCATGTGGATTTGGATGTATTTGTCGTCAGTGGTATGATGGGATATTCCGATTTATCCGAATATTCACATCTTAAAAAATCTAAAAAAGTTTATTTCCAATTTTGTGGGTCCATCAAAGCAAAAGACTACGATACATTTGAGGCTTATCTTTCTGCCGCAGAAATATTAATGAAAAATAAAAAAAAGGAAATCGAAGCCATCGAAAAATCTGCCGCACTTTTATAGTAGCGGCAAATCAATGTTATGCTTTCATCACCTTTTGACCGTTTTATTTAGGTAGGGTTTTGGTATAAGCTACAAGTTGGTCAAGTGCGGCACCCCATCCTTCTAAAAATCCCATGTCTTCATGTTGTTTTTTAGTTTCAGGGTCTTTGTGTTTTGCCACTGCTTTGTATTTCGTAGCATTACCTAATGATTCCATGGTGACAAAGGCAGTCATAAAACTATTTCCGGAAGGTCTGTATCCAGGAAGTAAACTATCGGTAAATACTAGTTTTTTTAGAAAATCAACTTCCAGAAAACAACCGTTATTTGGGAATTTATTTCCTTCTGGTGATTCCATCACTGTATAAAACTCTCCACCGGGTTTTAAATCAATCCTACAATCGATGGTTTTCCATGGAGCCGGCGTAAACCAGTGGATGATTTGTTCTGGTTTGGTCCATGCATTCCAAACCGATTCTACCGGCACTTCCACAATTCTTTCCAACACCAAGTCCAATTCGGGATTGAATGTTTCATTTGATTCGTTACTCATATTTTTTTCCCCTTTGTTTTTAATAAGAATGAGTCCAATTGGTTCAGCCTTGTTTCCCATAAGGATTTTTGAACCTGCAGCCAAGATTCCATCACAGAAAATGGATTGGAATTTAGATAACAAATACGCACCCTTCCGGTCTTCTCGCTATAAATCAGCTGGGAAGATTCTAAAATATCTAAATGTTGCATAAAGGAAGGCATGGCCATAGAAAAGGGTGCAGCCAAATCACTGACACTGGCAGGACCAATCCCCAAACGTTCGATCACTTGTCGCCTGGTCGGGTCGGACAAGGCATGTAATACAATATCGATATTGTAGGTTCTTTTGACCATAGAGGCATTCTATTGAATCCTAATACTTAGGTCAACACCTAAGTATTCTTTTTTCGAAATCTAAAAGTTAGTTTTCTATGAGAATCCCTTCCATTTGATGGGAAAGGTAAGCTGATGGAAAATTCCAATCCCGAACCAAAGAAAGTCGGTTTCGAAATTCACCCCCTTTCGAAATCTCTCCCCTATCTTTTGAAATGGTTTCTCATTCTCGGATTCATTTCTCTCCTTGTGGGTTCTGCCTCCGCTTTCTTTTTAGTCTCGCTGGAAAAGGTAACTCGGTTCCGCGAACTGAACTCGTGGTTGGTCTACCTCCTACCTTTTGCTGGGTTTCTCATTGGTTGGTTTTATTTTTATTACGGGAAAAATGTCAGTAAGGGGAATGATCTACTCTTAGAAGAAATCCATTCACCCACTTCCATCATTCCCATCCGCATGGCTCCTTTTGTATTTTTAGGAACTCTTTTCACACATTTATTTGGCGGGTCTGCCGGTAGGGAGGGGACAGCCGTACAAATGGGAGGATCCATCGCCCACCAGCTGGTTCGATTCCTTCCCTTGGCGATCAAAGAACAACAAACATTGATTATACTAGGAATGAGTGCGGGATTTGCTTCCGTATTTGGAACGCCTTTTGCCGCTGCCGTTTTTTCCATTGAGGTATTGCGGATTGGAAGTTACCGTTTGCGGTGGTTTTTTCCATCTCTCGTGACAGCTTACTTGTCACATTGGGTTTGTTTATTTTGGGGAGTGGATCATTCCCATTATCCTAAGATTCCTTTTGATTTTACAATCACCGTTTTTCTTTGTTTGTTGGCACTTGCGATTCTTTCTGGATGGATTGCTAAATTGTTTAGTTTCTGTCTCCATAAACTTTCCGATTTACTCAAACATTGGATTCCGTTTCCTCCCTTCCGACCTTTTTGGGGAGGTATCGTTATTGTTTTGTTCATTGGATTTGGTTTGAGTCCTATTTATTTGGGATTGGGACTTCCTACGATTCAAAATGCCTTTGTCCATCCATTGCCACCGGAATCATTTCTTTTGAAATTAATCCTCACAGTCATCACCATTGGTTTTGGTTTTAAAGGAGGTGAAGTTACACCTCTTTTTTTCATTGGAGCCAGTTTAGGGAATTTATTTGGTTATTGGGATCCTACCCACTTATCTTTGTTTGTTGGAATCGGTTTTATTTCTGTATTTGCTGGAGCTACGAACACTCCCTTTGCTTCTGCAATTATGGGGATGGAGTTATTCGGATGGGAATCCGGAATTTTCTTTTTGGTGGCCGCATGGATTGCTTATATTTGTTCCGGTCACAGTAGCATTTATCCAGCCCAAAGGATAGGACGGGCCAAATTTTTTAGTCCATCTTCTGATATTGATAAAAGAATTTCCGATCGAAACCGTCTTTGACTGGTTATAGTTTTGGCGGTAAACTCTTGTTCATTGGTCCCAAGAATGGCATTTATCGGTTATATTCTAATTCTTTTTTTTTCTGCGTCCTGTTGGACCCAATCTAAACTCAAAAATTTGAGTGGAAACCGTATTTATCATTTCATTCTTTTTCTGGAATCTCTATCCTTTGCGACATTCAAGTATCTATTTCTCCGGAATTGGACAAAACCCTATTTTATTTTCTAAAATTCTAATTTTGTTTTTACAAATTTGAAAATGAGGTTAGTTTGAGTTGTTTCTTCTTTTACAAGGTCATTCGGAAAAAAATATGAAAACCATCATTACACTCTTAACCATCTTTTTTTTATCCCTTCAATGCAGTCGTTTTCAGTTTGGATCCAACCAAACAAAAGACGAAACCGCAGGAGCCGTAGTCACTTTCTCACAAGGGACAATTTTCATCACAACCCAGGGAAAACAAACTAAGGCCAAAATTGGGGATGTGGTTCGACCGGGAGATCGCATTGTTACCAAACTAGGTAGGGTCGATTTACAAACCTATCGCGGGGAAGTGATCCGAATCAAAGACAACTCCGATGTTTTGTTTCGAGAGATTGCCGGGGAAAATCGTCCCAATACCGACATCCATTTATGGGCTGGAAATCTCCTTGTAAAATCAGTAAAATTAAAATCCGGCCAGAATCTTTCTGTGACATCTCCGACTATGGTTGCGGGAGTTCGCGGGACAGTGTTTTCATTTGAACTAGAAAAAGGTTCTGTGCCTAAAGTGAAAGTTTATGAAGGTGCGGTATCGGTTGCTTTTAAAACTTCTCCAAAACTAATAGAAATTAATGAAGGTCTTTCCAAAGAGAATTACAATCGTTTGGTGAAGACATTGGAAGAAAACGAAGTTGTTTTAGAACCGGGTGAATGTTTGGAAGTCAATCCTAACTTAAATGAACTGGTTTATTTGATCAATGCCAAAGTGGCTTCGGGTGCCCTGACCGGTAAAGAGTTGTCAGGTTTTACCGATTTTGATTCTGGATTGGGTAAGGCTAGTAGTTCTGTGACACCACAAGAAAAGGCCGAGGCAGAAACCCTGGTTGTCATCCCTTCGGAAACCATCCAAAAACAAATTGAATCGCAGAACTCAGATGCCAAAGAACCTGTGACTGCAACCATTGAAAAAGAACACGAAGAGAAACGAACAGAAGCATTGAATAAAATAGCAACTGACGCTGAAAAAACGGGTTTGGACAATGAGGAAGAAATTCATAACCATTATAGTGTTTTGGAAACCATTCACAAGTCCAATGGGGAAGTCCTTTCCGGTGCCGTGGTAGCTCAGTTAGGTGATGTGTTCATCGTCCATTCAACAAAAGGTGTCTTCCAATTGGAAATGAACGATATTGAATACGTGGAATACAAAAACTTCAAAGTCAAAACGAAGACAAAGAAATAACTAAAATCCGCCTAAAAGACCTTTTTACGTTAGTCCTGGGTAAAAATTGAGGGATGGTGGCAAATCCCTCAATGCTGTCGCTCAGTAGATCCATATTAAAAAATAACAGTGGTCATGGGGGCGATTGTTAAGTGTTTGTACGAATCAAATGCTCTTTCCGTTCGATTCGTACTCTCCCGACCAAGCCAATGAGACAAATTCAAGCAAGTGATGCTAGGGCCCCATTCCTGAATTTCAATTCACTAGTAGTTCTACCACTCTATTTAACCTCGGTCATTACCGAATCCTAGGTAGATTGCTTACTTCAATCCAGATTTCAACGCTAGAAACGGTAATATATTTACAAATAATTTAAGAACCATAAGATCGATCCTTATGAGTATACGACAAAGGGTCTCTCTCTCCATCGCTGGAATTTTATTTATAGGATTTCTGATACTAACCACATTTCAAATCTATCGTACAATCACAGACCTTAATACCGAAATCAAAGAGAATTCAAAAATTACTTCTGAAAAATGGTCCTATGAAATCCAAGAACATCTCAATGCTATGATGGGTGTGATTCGCGGTTTTCGTTTTGCTTTGTTTTATGCCTCTCCTCCTCGTGATTCCATGGTAAGTAGTATGAGAGAAATCTTGGAACGTAATGATGATATTTTCGCAATCTGGTTATGTTATGAACCGAACGCTTATGAAGGAAGAGATGCTTCCTTTGTTGGAAAACCAGGTCATGATAGAACGGGTCGATTCATTCCTTATTTACACCGTACAGCCGATGGAAAAATCAATTTTGAACCACTAGTTGATTACGACAATCCGGATGGGGCAGGGGATTATTATAACCAAGTAAAAAAATCAAACAAAGCGAAGGTATTTGGACCTTACGAGTATTTGGCGGGTGGAAAAAAAATTCAAATGATTTCCCTTGTAGTTCCTATTTATCCTAAGGGTAAGTTTGTGGGAGCTGCTGGTATCGATTTGGACGTTAGCACATTACAGGAAAAAATTGGGGATACGCGTCCTTTTCGCGGACAAGGGCATATTGCATTTATATCAGCTAACGGAACATATGTAATGTATGGACAGGATCAAACCAAACTTGGTAAAAAGATTGAAAATCCTGAGCATTTGAAATATTATTTAGAAAATCTAAAACTGGGAAAAATGTTCACGATCCAACATAACGGTTACACAAATTATTTTTCCCCGTTTCATATTGGAAAAGATCCGCAGTTTTGGGCGCTTCAAATCAGCATTCCCGATTCTATTTTTAGTGATCAGATTACCAAAGTGGTCTTTAGTTCTACTTTGATATCAGTCGTGATTTTATTTGTAGTTTTATTTTTTCTAAATTTTGTATTTAAGAAACAAATCAGTCTTCGTTTGGAAAAAGCTATGGAGTTTTCTTCTCAAATTGCGAGCGGGAACCTCGCAATCAACGCGGAAGAAATCAATCAGGATGAAATTGGAAGTTTATTACATTCGATGAATCGAATGAAGAATAGTTTGGTTTCTATCATTGGTGATATCAAACAAACAGTAGAAAAGTTGGGAAACCAGTCCAATACGATGGCCTCCACTTCACAAAATTTATCCGACACTTCGCAAACGCAAGCATCTGCTGCAGAAGAATCATCTGCTGCTGTGGAAGAGTTGTCTGCATCGGCAGAGAATGTTGGTAAGTCGATGGAAGAAGCAGTTGTTAAGATGAAAGAAATCGATAAATCGGTCTTAACCTTAAGGGAAGAAGTTCAAAACATTAATAAAGAAATGGAGTATCTTGCCAAATTTGCATCAGAATCCCGCGAACATGCGGTAGTCGGCGAGACTGCAATGAATGAATCGACAAGGGCCATGGAAGACATTGGCGAAAAAGCGGAACGAATTAGTGAAGTTTTAGATATCATTACAGAAATTTCAGAAAAGACCAATTTACTGGCGCTCAATGCAGCCATCGAAGCGGCACGAGCGGGAGATGCGGGACGTGGATTTGCTGTGGTTGCCGAAGAGATTGGAAAACTGGCATTACAAACTGGTGCTTCCGTAAAAGAAATTGGGGATCTTGTGATTTCTACAAACTCTGCGGTGGAGAATGGAAATAAAAAAGTAACAGAAGCTGCACAAGTTTTGAATCTTTTGAATAGTCGAGTGAAAGAATTTGAAACTTCGGCAACGAGAGTGCTTGGTTCTGTGTTATTACAAGAGAACAACGCAAGAGACATCGCTCAAAATTCGAATTTACTGACTAACTTAAACTTACAAATTGAAGATGCTGTTTTTGAACAGAAAAGGGCAACGGAAGAAATTTCTAAAACAATCATTAGTATCTCCAATGGAACCCAGGATGTGGCCACTGGTTCTGACCAATTGACCATTGTTTCTGCAGAGATTGCTTCTCAAGCTTCTTATCTTTCCACTCAAGTGGAAAGGTTCAAACTAAAATAGAATGCAATAACCTTTCATTAGAATCAAGGCCCGATCCTAGGCCTTGATTTTGAGTATTTAGTTTTCTTTTAAATCGCAAATACAGTTTGGAATGTTGCCATTGTGGCAGTGGGACTCAAATCATACCTATGAAGTGGGTCTGGTTCATTCGGATTGTTCTTTTGATTTCTAATGGCATCTCCCGCACGGATCACAGTCGCCCCAAACCAGAAAGAAACGTTTTCGAATGGAGTGATGATGTAGATAAAGTTAAGTTCCGTTGCAACAAGATTTCCTAACTTCGGCTTTGTTATGTTATACGCTTCTGCGTTGTAATAGTCTTCTGTGGATGCAGTTTCCCCAGTTGCCTTACTACCAGCTACATAGTTATTATTATCATAATACCCATCCTGTAACTTCACTTTATAATACCAGTGTGGATTAAGAATGAATGTTCCATAGTTTGAGGTCTCATATTTTAAATGTAACGAATAGTCTTTGATATTTTGCCAGAAAACAAGTCCAGAGTTTCCGTTTCCGGCAAAGGGTAAAGATCCACCAGCCATACGTCTTGTAGCAAAGAGGGGATTGTAAGTGGCAACACTGGAATCATTACGATTTGGATCTCCAGAGGCTTGGACATATTGAACTCCGATACGAAATTCTTTTACTGGAGTGTATCCAAGTTGAACAGCTACAATATTTGCTTTGTATCGTACAGCCTCCGATAAAGGAGGAGATTCGCCTGTTTTCTGATTGGTTGTGTAAGCACCATTTTGGTTTAACCAATCTGGTGTGACTCGTTCTCCGTTGAATCCAGTTTGCCAAGCAGCTTCCACCATCCAATCAATTCCTGTTGTATCAGGCAGAGCATTGTTTTTGGTTCTATTCGTTAAACGAAAACCAGAAGTATTCAATTGGTCATCACCGCGGTAGTTTCTCGTTTCTGAAAGTGTCGGTGGGGTGCTCGCTTTTCTTTGTTGTTTGAATAGGCTGTAGTTGTATAAATCAATTCCCAACCAGTCAGCTACTTTCCAATTATAATGAACTCCACCATAATAGGAATCTCCGATTCCACCTAACTTTGTAGAGTTGTTTGACACAATGCTATTGGAATTGTTTTCGGCACCGATGACAGATCCAAAAACATCAAGTGTGTGATTACTAATTTTTCCAGTAAACCTGAGTGCATCAAAGGAGTTTCCGTTCAAACTATCATTTCGTGATCCAAGAATTCGTCCGTCTCCAAATTCTAGAATTTGGCGTCCTGTCCGGAGTCTAAAATTTTGGTTTGTAGTTTTTAAATCTAAAAATGCTTCCCGAAGGCCCGTAAAATTATTTAGTGCAAATTCGCGTTGTTTGGTTGTATCAACAGTGGTTCCTGCGTTGGCAATGGCTCCATATTTCTGCTCTGCATTTCCACTCGATACTACCTCACCACCCCAAAGCCTTACGTCTTGTAACGTTATTTTGAATAGAACGTTTTCATTGATATCTCCCAAGAGATAAAACTGCGTTTGTGTTAACGCATTATTTCTGTTATCTGCTGTTGACTTATCAAAGTCTGTATTATTAAGTGAGTCTGCTTTTGGCCGAATTCCAAAACCCACACGAAACTTATCTGCAAACCAGAGGCCTTTGTTCTCTTGGAGGGCTTTTCTTTGTTTGCTTGTAACTTGCAGGGTTCGTAGGTATTCCCCAGAAAGATTGCCAATTTGCGGACTGATATAACCTTCTTTTTTCTCCTCTTTCGGTGGTGGGGGAGGAGGAGGTTGCGGTTCGGTCACGACTTCCACTTTGGGATTGACAGTTGGTTCCGCCGCCTGGCCGTAGACCGCCGTTCCACTCATAGCGATCGTAAGGAGGACGAAAAGGGAAAGAAAGGGGTTGGATTTTGAAATTCGCTTGCTCATAAGTTAGGCCAGTAGCCAATTAATTGTCCATCATTGCAAACAAAAAATCAATATAGCAGATATGTATTCCGTAAAAACGGAAAAAACAACGATAATTGTTCAAATTTTCTAGATATTCCGATCGATAAAACCCGAAGGCAAGGAAAAAGGCTCTGATCGGAGCCTTTTATTGCTATGATTCAGAGAGGGGAGGAGGAGAGTTCTTGATTTTTAGGGAAAGAGTAAGGGATGGGAGTTGGTTGGTGAGTATTGCGCTGGAGTGAAAAAGGTAAGTCGCTTTCTAAATTAACTGACTTACCTTTTCCAGTGACTTTCCAAAGTAAGCCAGTTACCAAAGTAACCAACTTACTAAATCGATTTCTTAGAAAAGTTGATCTTAAGAGAAGAATCTCTTTTCTACTTCGTCTGGAAGTTTTTGTCCTGTAAGTTTTGCTCTTTGGACTAATTCCCAGAAATAGCGGTAAGTCGCACGGTCATGTAAGTCCCCATCATGTTGGATTGGTCCCCATTCTGCGTCTTGGGCTTTGATGAGAATGTCAGAAGCTGTTTGAGTTTCTGCATAATTCGGAGCCATTGCATCCAAAATCGATTGGATTTGTGCAGGATAGATGGACCACATACGTAAGAAACCAAATTCGTCATGCGCACGTTTTGCATCCGCGTAGGTTTGGTAGATATTTTTAAGGTCCAGAGTTACGTTATGAGCCGGAATCACACCGTTCATAAGTGCTGCAGCAACTAGATTTGCTTTACCACGGCGAAGGAGTTCGTGGTCAAATTGGCCAGGAGACTTCATACAAGATGCCGGAATTGCACCATGGTGACCGGAGATAAAATCCATAAGACCAAAATCCAAAACTTGCAACCAAGGAAGGGCAGCAATTTCGAATACATCATTCAAGGCACCGTGAGTTTCAATTAAAACGTGGATTGGAATTTCGCGTTTGATTCCTGCTTTTTTGCAAGCATCTTGGATGTAAGTGATTTGTTCTTTCACCTGACTTGCTTTAGTCGGTTTTGGAATTGTGATGTAAGCTAGCACATTTCCTGCCCCAGGGACAAGGATATCCACATCGCCACGCCAATGTTCGTTTGTATAATCGTGAATCCGAACACCGCTCATTTTGTGTTTGTTGAGCTCAGAGTTTTGGATCCGAACAATCATTTCTGCGTGTTCTTTCTCTTTTCCTGTTTGGGCACCGTCTTCGCAGTCCATCGTGATATCAAAAAGTCCACCGAGTTTATTTTGTAACTCGAGAGCTTTTGTAATGAGTTTTTCAGATCCAGCGAAGTGTTCACAAGCAGGGATGATAGGGAAAGGTTTTTCTCCTGCAAAGAGTGCAGATTGCGGGTGAGTCAGTGCCATTTAAGTATACCTTTTTCGGATTTTTTTACCAAGTTTTGTGAATTTTGCCTATCGTCCAGGAAATAATCGCAAAATCCGAGGGGAGATCCGTGCGAAGGGAAACTCACTTACTTTTTACAGTTGGTTTCCAAACGGAGCGAGTTTCTTTTTTCTGGGGCGAACCCACTCGTCCCTCGGGGCCGGGCCAATCCGGGCTACGCCTTCGGCTCCGGTCGAAAATTCGACTTCCCCTTCTTGTCCCTTTCGCGAAACTGACTATCGATTTGGATCCGAACGATATCTACACACCTGCTGGCGGTCCTCCTCCCCCAAATCCGAATGTTAAATTTCTCTTTGAAAAATGGGGGGAAGTTGCGATCCGCAAGTTAGTCTCTGATTTTTATGACCTAGTTGCCACTTCTGAAATCCAATGGATGTTTAAAGGGGACTGGGAACTGGCCAAAGAAAAACAGGCAGATTTTATGATCCAAGTGTTAGGTGGGCCAAGTTATTATATTGAAAAATGGGGTCCTGCTCGAATGCGGATGCGCCATTTTGTTTTCCCCATTTCCGAAAAAGAAAGACTGGTTTGGTTTCGTTGTTACGATGAAGCCTTACAAGGGTTTGATTTTGAGCACGATGACAAAATCGATTTTTTATATTTCCTCGATGGATTTAGTGTATGGATGGTCAATCGGAAAGATTCCATCATGGAATGATTGCTCTAGCAGATGTTATTGGATTCCGAAAGAACCTCTGATCATTTAACAAATTCAGAATTCTAAAAAATTCTTGTATAAAACCATAGAAGGTCGGCGTGATGGTGCATATTCATGAATCACTGGGTCTTTATGTTTCAAAAACTTTTTATTTCAATTCTATTCTTTACCTTCCTTTCTTGTGCTAGTCGGGGAATCCCATTAGAATCACGATCTCATCTCAAACAGAATTCTAACTTAGAATGTCAAACTTCGGAGACTGAGATTCGCACCTACCGCGTATTGTTTCTTTTGCCGTTCTATCGCACAAACGAACTTGATCTCACAAATAATGATTATGTGATTGAAACTAAGTCTTATGCAAAACCTTGGGATATTGGATTTACTTTTATTGGTTTTCTTTTTTCCTTAAATTCTTCTACAGATTATATTCTTTCTTGTCCTTGGAACCAAGTGGAAAAAGCAGCGAAAGCTGGGGAAGGGGACGGAACCCTTGGAAAATCAAAATTGGCTTTTTGGAAACCAGTGGGAAGTGCAGAGCCAATTGAATCGATTTCCTTTGAACCGGACGATCATCGGTTGGTTGAGGAATCTCAGAACAAGTTGTCCGCTTTCGGCCAAAAGGTTCTAAAATCAGAAGAAAAAGTTCAAATTGTTTTATTTGGCAAAGTCAATACAACAGGGGATGTTGGTTTTCAAATTCGACTTCTCAAACATCGGTTTGATGAAATCAAATCGATTCTCGCAAAAGAGTCTGTAGATACCAACTTAATCATACCAGTCATTGGCGAAAGGGATTCATCGGGCGATTCAAAATCAAATTCTTCCGTTCAAATTTATTTAGTCAAAAATTAATCAAAGCAACCCTATTTGCTTTCGGCAAATGGGGTTGCTTTGATCCAAGACTTGGTTTGCGAAGTTTAATGATTAATTATGGTTTTCTAATAGTTTGAGTATGATTGCTTTTTGCGCATCTAAGCGGTTCTCAGCTTGCGTAAAAATGATCGAACGATCACTTTGCACCATCTCTCTTGTGATTTCATAACCAGCATGAATGGGCATATCATGCATTACTTTTGCTTTTGTATTTTTAACTAATTCTGCATTCACTTGGTAAGGCATCATTAGTTGGATTCTTTCTTCTTTTTCCTTTTGGAATTTTGGATCGTTGAAGTATTCCATATCCACCCAAGTATCTGTATAAACATAATCTGCGGTTGCAACAGCCTTTTTGACATCTTTTTCCCAGGATATCGTTCCTTTTTTCTGCGCCCTTTCGATAGAATCTTTCACGATCGATTCTTCTGCTGCAATGGGAGTGACTAAAGTTAAATGAATTCCAAGAGCTGCGGTAATTTCAATCAGCGAGTTTGCTACATTATTATGAACACCTATGTAACAAATGGTTTTCTTTTGCCAATCGTTTGGTGAATCCATAACGATAGTTAGTATGTCTGCGAGAGATTGGCAAGGGTGGAATAAATTACAACATCCATTGATCACAGGAACTGTAGAGCCGGATTTTAATACGAGTAGGTCCTCGTGTTTTTTTAATCTTGCCATAATGACGGCAACGTTACTTGAAAGATACCTTCCTTCAAAATCGATATCGGAAAGTAGGAAATTGGATGCCATCCAATCCAAAAAAATTGCATGTCCACCAAGTTCCGTCATTCCCGCTTCGAAGGAAACTCTGGTTCTCGTAGAGGTTTTCTGAAATAACATCGCAAGGGAGCGGCCGGTCATATGTCCGGAAAAATAAACTCGATTTTTCTTTACATAGACTGCAAATTCTAGAAGTTCCCGGATTTCTCCATCGCTCCAATCTTGCCAAGATATCAAATGTTTGACTTGGGACATAGCTTCCCCACTAATATCGGACTGGATTGGATCTAAATCGAGAGATTCTTAGGTGAAACCGACTTTGAATCCTGATTTTTTTCCTCTTTAAGCCGCCGATTCCGCAATGGATCTTGCGATGATAAAATTCGGCAAAATCAATTCTTCCGAAAATTTAATCCCAAAGAGTGGGCCTTGGTCCGTTTCCTTGATCCAAGCGATCTTTCCTTTGAAGGAAATCCGAGATCTGGTCAAATCACTTTCAATAACGCCGGTCACAAGATCCCGATCATACAATTGAATGCCCTTGTCCAAACTTCCACTCACTCCAAGCTCAGAAATATTTCCAATCTTTGCTAAAAGGAAATCTGGGTTCTCGTTGATCGAAAAAAGTTTCAAAACTAAATCGTCCCAATCCAATGACTCAATACGATCAGTTCTTCTTGTATTCAACATATATAGCTCCTAAAGGTCTACAGGAACTATAAGCATAAATCGTGCCAATATCGTAAGTGAGTTACTTTTCCCAGTTTGTCACCCTGGTAAAATGGAGAAGACATCCATTTGCCCTAAATTGTTGATTCTAAGGCCTAGGAGAAGGTGGACGTGATTTAGAACCATTCAAACTGTCTATTTTGGATACAATTAATATGATTCTAAGTTTAGACTCAATGTATAATATTTCTAACTTGCCGATTCGGGGCAAAATTAAGGAGTATCCGTTAGAGGATCGATATGCTCAAACAAATATTTACACCTTTTCTACTTTCCCTTCTCTTCGTATCACTCGCAAACTGTGGTCCAAGTCCTGAGACCAAGGATTTGCAAGTAAAAGCAAAACAAATCATTGGTGCCTTACCTGCAAAAATGCCTGGTTCGGAAAATGATACCCAAGAACTCATTTCCCTTGGGAAAAAACTCTATTTTGAGAAAAAGCTTTCTCTAAATGAAACTCAATCTTGTAACTCCTGCCACAATGTGGAAGGAAAAGGCGCTGGTGTGGACAATCTATCCACTTCTCCCGGTGCTTTCGGAAAAAATGGGGACAGAAATTCTCCAACCGTCCTCAATGCAGGTTTTCATTTTGTTCAATTTTGGGATGGACGCGCCGCAGATTTAAAAGCGCAAGCAAAAGGTCCTATTCTCAATCCAGTGGAAATGGCGATGCCTTCCGAAAAAGAAGTTTTGAAACGAATTAACGAAGATGCCAACTATCCTGCGTTATTTGCAAAAGCATTTCCGAACGATAAAACTCCAGTCACTTACGAAAACTTAGCTGGTGCGATTGCGGCCTTTGAAAGAACGCTTGTTACATCATCACGTTTTGATGATTTTATCAATGGAGATCATAAGGTTCTTTCCAAAGAAGAACAAGAAGGTTTTAAGAGTTTTATTGCTGCAGGTTGTACATCTTGTCACTCAGGCAATTTACTTGGTGGAAATTCTTACCGAAAGATTGGTCAAACCAATGAATACAAAACACCAGACCTTGGGCTTTATAATGTAACTAAAAAAGCAGAGGATAAGTTTTTCTTTAAAGTTCCAAGTCTCCGAAACATTGCTTTAACTGGACCATATTTTCATGATGGCCAAGTAAAAACTTTAGATGAAGCCGTACAAAAGATGGCCTTTCATCAATTGGGTTTGGATCTTTCCAATGAAGAAACAAAAAAGATTGTTCTCTTTCTTGGAACTTTATCTGATAAAACCCGCGTTGATTAATAAATTTACGTTAGTTTAGAATATCCTTGGATTCCGGAGACCATTTCCAAAGATCCAAGGAGCCATTTTTCTAAGGCACGGTGTCTGAGAGCAATAGGTATTGGTTGTAAGTATTCTTTAAAAGCTTTGGAGCCTAATATACGAATCACAGATACCATCTGACCCGATACAACTCTCAAAATGGGATCAAACGAATGACTCCCCCTTTCCAACTGCAGAGCATCCGCAAGCCTCCTTTCATAATGTTCCCAAAGTAGAAGGTATCTTTGTTCTAATTCAGGACTGTCCATCCAAGGGTGAAACCCGGGAAGTGATTCGATTAGAACCTCAGGATCAATGGACTGGATCAAGTTCCAAAGGAACTCTTTGAATGCTTCGAAAAGACTTTCTCCTTCTTTCCTTCCCAAAAGAGCATGAATGAGCTCATCACAGAACAAAATTTCGTCCTGGAAGGCTAGATCTTCCTTAGATCGAAAATAGGTAAATAGCGTTTTTACGGAAATGTCGGCATGGTCGGCAATATCAGAAACGGTGACGGCCGAGTATCCCTTTTCCTGGAACAATCCTTTGGCAGCTTTTAACACAGACATTTGGATGGTCTGTTTTTTTCGTTCTCTTAGCGGTAACCGGAGTAACATCGTGTCCATTGAGGTTTTCTTTCCTTTTATTGGTCCCCAAAAACGTAAGCATTGGGAACGGATCTGAGAAATGGCCAAAATTCATACACTGAAATTTGAAAGTGATTATATAAAGTAAGTGACTTAATAAAGAAAGCTACTTTATTTTTATATTCGATTACTAAAGTAACTGACTGTAAAAAGTAAGTCACTTACTTTTTACAGTCTCTCATTAAATCGAATCAAGATAAAAATATACTTTCCGAGCCGGAATTGGAAAAATAATTGGACTATGTCCCAATTCTATCGCGACCAACTCTTTGTTTGGATGAAATCACATGTCTATCGCTATTCTGAGGCCCCTTTTCGGCTGGCAAGTGGACTCGAGTCCCACCATTATTTCAATTGTAAAGAAATTACCCTCCATCCGGAAAGACTGGCGGTCCTTGCTGATTGTTTCGTAGAGGAAATCATTCCGAAACTAGGTATCGAATTCCAGGGGGTGGGAGGATTGACTCTTGGCGCGGATCCTTTAGCATATTCCATTGCCTTGTCCTACCAGAAGAGAGGGAAACTGATTTACCCATTGGTTGTGAGGAAGGAGGCTAAAGGACATGGGACCGGCCAACAAATCGAGGGGTTTTGGAAGGAAATAAAATCTTGTTTGATTGTTGATGATGTAATTACTACCGGTGGATCTACCTTAAAGGCAGTCCAAGTTTTAAGAGAAGTTGGAATCTCTGTTACCAAAGGGATCTGCATTTTGAACCGCGAAGAAGGTGGTGCGGAGAATTTAGAAAAGTCTGGTATTCAGATGGAATCCATCTTTCGCAAAAGTGAGTTTTTTTAATGAGTGAACAAAAAACATTTCTATATGATGTGAATTTATTTAGGAATAAATTGTTAAAAAGGACATGGGTGGTAATCGCTCTATTTCTTGTTTTCGTTTCCTATAACAGTCTGCAGGTGCCAAAAGAAGGAAGAGTGCAGTTTTTTACAATTTTTCTTCCTTTACTTGCGTTGTTCTTTTGGTTTTTGAGAAAGAATTTTTTAAAACAAGTTGAGATTCTTTCTTCGGGAAGAGTTGAACTCGAAGGTGGATCACTAAAACAATTCGATGCCAATGGAAATTGTGCTACCATTCGGATCAAAGACCTAGAACAGATTACAACAGATAAGTTTCGCGGTTATGATCGTATTGTTTTGGAAACAAAAGAAAAGATTCATCCGATTGTGAATATAACTGCACAAGGTGAATTGGTTTCTATTTTAGAAAAAGAATCTGGTATCAAAAGCGTCGCTGATTTAACGGAAGATAGGTTGTGGACGTTCAAAACACCTTTGTATTTTTTTCCAAGTATTTTGATTTTAATTGCTACTTACATCCCTCCTTTAAAAGAAAAATTTCCAATTCTTTCCCCTGAGCTTTTGGGTTTGTTTTTTAATGTAAATTTGATCATTTACCTGCTCTATTTACCAGAGAAGCAGAATCATACAATCAGCCAGTTTTCCCTAAAAAGAAGGATGATTTTTATCAGTTTGGTTGTATTTTTCTTTCAGGTTTATATCCAATTAGATAAATCAGGTTGGCTTAAAAACTAATTTAGTTTTCCTGTTTTGATCCAACACTTTGCCTAAGCAAATTTAGTTTTGCTTGGGCGTACCTTCTGAGTTCAATCATTTCTGTGGAATATCTTTTCAAAAGATTGTCTTGTTCTAGTCTATTTTCCATTAATTGGAGAGTGTCTCGAACATATTTAATGTCTTTTTCTTCTTTGAGTTTTCCTGATTGGATTAATTTTCTTACAATATCAAATTCGTATTTTCTAAAGTGGACACGTAATAAGAACTCAGTAGAAAAACTTTCTTTAGCTTTAACCCAATTCTGATCAATTTTTTCTTTTGGGCCCTGGTCTTTTAGTTGGTCTACAGCCCGTTTTGTTGGATCTAGATCTCGAGCGGAAGTTGCATTAGCCAATTCTTCTGCAGCATTCACTTCATCTTTGAAAATTTCTTGAAGTTTATTTCTACGCCATTGGTCCGTGTATTCGTAACTTTGAGCAGTAAGCATTCGTTGGAATTCTTCAAGCATCACCGAAACGTTGATAGAACGGCCGAGCGGAGTGTTATTGAATTCTTTAATTTTGGGAAATAACTCTCTTGTGATTTGAAATGCAGACTTGCGTTTGTAATTACTTGCTTCGTAAAGTTTTTCTAAATTCTCTTCTGAATGTCTTTTTAATTCGTTCAATATGAACGGTTCGGCAAAAACATAAGCATCTTCCCCGTAAACGAATAAGTTGGGATCGGGTGCGACGACTGATACAATGAATACGTAGTGACTGTCTCTAAGGGCGGTAAGTAATTTTCTTAGGTCTTCTTCTGTTCTGGAAAGTTGGGAGGACCAAACCCGTAAATGTGTATCGGATGTTGGGATTTTTTCTCTGGATTCGAGGTTCTCTTTTCGAATCATATCTGCGAGTTCCAAACAAACTTTGATACTTCCGGCCATGAATAGAAGTTACTAGTAGTGCTTTTTCGGTAAAGAATTATTCATATTTCAGTTCTTTCGAAATTTTCATTTGTTTTAGAAAATAAAATGGTATGAGGCAGATGCAAAATGTGATTATGGGGATCACTATCGGGAGTTTTACTACAAGTGAGCTTGGGTATTGGAAATTGAGTATCCATCCAAAAGCATTCCGATTGATTCCAAAAATAACAATTGGTGATAGGATTAGGCTACTGAGAACTCCTGAAAATATACCTAAGGAGACGAGAAACAAAGCTTGGTTATAAATCATTTTAAACATTTGGAATGAATCCATTCCGATGGCTTTGAGACCTGCGAGTAATTGTGATTTTTCTTTTATGAAATATACTAAAGACGTGGTAAGAGCAAGGACAGAAATGATGAGGGCTGAAATCTTTAAAGTATCTAAGATCGAAAACACTTGTTTCATCCCTTCTAAATATAGTTTTTTTAATTCTGATAGGTCTATGTATTTTAATCCATATTCTTTTGTTATGTTTTGGAGTAATTGTATTGTTTCCTCCGGCTTTAGGTTTTTGTTTCTGAAAATGCGGATGGAGTTTAGAAATTTAACTTGGTAGTTTTTCTGAAAGTAGGAGTAGTCCATCATGATGGTTCCCCTTTCGGAAAAAAAATGTTCTTTTTCATCCTGGATTTTCATCGAAACGCGTGCGTTTTTTTCTGTGTTGACTGTGATAAAATCCCCCTTACAAATCTGATCTAAAAAACAAAGATTTTTGGAAACGATTAGTTCATTTTTGTTATAAGATTCATTGAAATGTAATACATGTAAGGTGTAATATTTTCCATTAACTATAAATTTAGAGTCCACATAAAAAGGTTCTACGTCATAGAAGTTGGGGTCGGAAGCCATGGCTTCATATAGAGCCACTGGGACACCAGGTTCGCCTGTGTTTAGTTTTTTCTCGTCTAATAATGAATAGTCGGATTTGTTTTCTTCATCAACCCACTGAACTAGCGATTGTTCGTAACTATCGGTTAAACTTGTTAAGGTAAGAACAAGGGAAGTGGATAACATGATGGTGGATGCTGTGAGTCCATGTTTCCATGGTTCAATTCCAATTTCTTTTAATCCTATTTCGATACTAGGTGAAAATTGGAACTTTGATAGGATTTTGTCTAGGATCTGAACTGCAACGGGGATACATAAAAAATTCAGTAAAACAAAACCAATGATTACAAATCCCACTCCCACCATACCTGGAACAATTTGTTTGGCAAAACTAAGAAGTCCTAACGTGGTCCCGAAAATTATGAATAATAAAGAAAGGTAAAAATTTTTTTGGTTCGATAGTCTTAAGATCAAACTTCTTTTCTCTGTTCCTCTTTCTCTGATGAGATCAATCGGAAGTATTTGAAAGGTTTTATAGGCATTATAAATAGATGCGAGTATTGAACCTAAAATGGAAATGCTAAAACCTAAAAGGATGATGGAGAAGGGGATGTTCCGATAGGAGCGAATTTGGTTAGCGTCGGTAATGGTATTTACGGTTGTTAAAAAGTTTGTGTTGGCAATGAAAATTCCTAAAAACACACCAACAAACCCTCCCAAAAATCCGATGACCATTGCTTGGGTTAGAAATAACATAAAGTTATTTTTTTTACTCGATCCGATGGATAATAAAATCCCAAATTCATGTTTTCTCGAAAGATAGAGTCCTGTGAACATATTCGAAACCATAAAAAAAGAAATCAAAACTGAAACTAGAGAAACAATGGTTAAGTTGATTTTTAGCGAACCAAGAGCGATTCCAGCTCGTTCCAAGATATGATTCTTAGATTCGTAACTCCATTCTTCCGAATTGATTCGTCTCATTTTTGTTGTCTTTTGAGTCGTATCTTCTTGGACCAACCAAATCGAAGTGAGGTGGCCTTTTTGGTTGCAGATGGTTTGAAGTCTTGTGATATCCATTACAAGAAAGATACCTTCGACGGGAATGGTAATCGAATCTTCTTCTCGTAACAAAATTTCTTTTTCGCAAAGGGATAGGAACCTAGTGTTTCCTGTCATTTTGAGTTTTTCTGCGAGTGATTGGCTGATTAAGTATTTTGGGATTTTCTTTTTTTCATCTGGAGATGGTGATAGAGATTTGGATAGCAGGATGTCCTTTCCGATAACAGGAATGCTCTGAATTTGGTCTTTCGTTAGATTTAAGATACCTTTGGTTTGTAACTCTGGTTCGAGTTTTATACTTTCTGATGAATACGATTCTAAAATTTTTAAGAAACTATCCGCTGCCCCTTGGTTTTGGTTATTCGCAACATACCTCCCGATAAAATTTTCTGAAGAATAACCAAGCATTTGGTCGAGGACAGTTTGTTCCGCCCGCCAAGCATTGATTTGTGTGCTGACAAAAAGTGCAATGCCTAAACTAATCCCTAAGATTGATAATGCGATTTTCGGAATATGATCTTTGAAATATCCGAATATAAGGTGGTAGTAAACTCGTGTCATTTTGTTTTGATTTTACCATCTAGCATATGTAAGTTGATATCACCAGATAGTCCAATTTGTTCGTTATGGGTAACAAGAAATACGGATATACCCAAATCTTTGACACAGCTAGCAAATAGTTTCATAATCATTTCAGAGGAATTAGAGTCCAAATTTCCTGTGGGTTCATCAGCGAAAATGAGTTTGGGTTGGTGGACAATCGCCCTTGCAATGGAAACTCTTTGTTTTTCACCGCCAGACATTTCTTTGGGAGTGAATTCTTTTCTGTGACCTAAATCGACTAAAGAGAGAGCTTCTTTCGCTTTTGCTGTGGCAATGGATTTAGAAATACCGGAGAGGTAGAGTGGTAAGGCAACGTTATCAATCGCGGAAAGATAAGGAAATAAGTGAAAAAATTGAAATACAATTCCAATAGTTTTTCGTCTATAAATGGTAAGTTCTTCTTCTGTGGATTGAGATAATTGATTTCCAAAGACCTCGACTTTGCCTGAGTCAGCAGATTCGATGGCCGATAAAATATTGAGTAAGGTCGACTTTCCACTTCCCGATGGTCCCATCAAAGTAATGAGTTTTTTCTCTGGGATCTCAAAGGAAATGTCATTCAAGATTGGAAAAACAATCTCATCTTGATAGAAGGATTTGTTTACATGTTCCAATTTGATGACAGTTTTTTTGCTTGATTCTTTTTTTTCTGTAATCATTAAAAATAACTTCCCATATGCAAGACAGTCGAGAATATCAAGATTAAGGTACAACTGATTGGTAGCACGTATAATTTTCATCCTACTCATGTCAGTTTTAGTCATTGGAAAGTCACAACCTTGGACTTCTTTTGCGGAGTTTACCGAGGCCGGAGAGATTTTTTCTTGCGAGAAGAATTTCGAAGAACCTCCTGGGGAAGAAGAAAATTTCTTCCACATTGCTTCTGATCCTGTTTGTAATTCTGTCCTTCAATCCTTCCTCTCTCCCATCCCTTCTTCATTTGCTCCTAGTATCCTTTCTTTCAAATTTCCGGAACGTCGGGGCCCCCCTAACTTTATTTAACATATTTTTTCTCTAAAAATTTAATTTTTGAGGTAGTTATGTTAGAAGATGAAAGAATTTCAATCTTTCGATCGATCTTAGTTGGTATATCTGCGCTTTCGCCGTTGGCTATATTCTTATTTTCTAATTATGATGTTTTGTCTGTAGACTTCCCCATTTTGGTTGGACTTGTCATTCAGGCCTATATAGGTTTTTCTTCTTTTATGTTGGTTCAGTCGTATGAGCCGAAAGAGAAAAACAAAGTTACCATCGGGTATGTGATTTTTTGGTCAGCTCTTGGTGTTTGTTATTTATCGGGTAAATCGCTCATCCTTCCGATTGCCTTGGAAGTGACTTCTTTTTCTACGATTTTGATTTATTCCGGTACTGAGTTTGGAAAAAAACAAATCGAAAGTTTGGGTTCTTTGCTTCTAGCCTCTGGCATTTCTGCACTGTTTTTATCCGCCTGGGTTATGTTACCCGATGGAGACAATGTGGGCATTATTTTACTACTTGTCGGTCTTCTCATTAAATCGGGTTTTTCTGGATTCCATTTGTGGATTCCTAAAGTGAATGAAGGTGGTCCGTCGCATGCCCTCGGTTCCTTTGCTGGTGTACTTGAAGTGTTTCCTCTTTTACTTTTTTATCGTTATGTTTTACCTAATCAATTGGATCCAATCATTTATCAAGTTTTGTTTCCACTGGCTGCCCTTGGAATATTTTTTGGAGGGATTACCAGTTTCTTTCATAAAGATCCAAAAATTTCTTTAGCCTATAGTTCTGTGGAGTCGATTAACTTTCTCTGGCTCTGTTTGATCATAGCTGGAATGTTCCAGTTTTCTGTTGATTCGGAACTTATGAATCTAAGTAATTCTTTTCGAGTTTTGTTTTTTCTTAGTTTGTTCCATCATTGTTTTTCAAAAACATTTCAATTGTTTTCCATTGGTATGGTCGCTCGGCTAAAAAATTCAAGTTCTAGTGATGAATTGAAAGGTATTGGAAGACTTCTGGGTATTTCTCCTCTCCTTGTTGGGGCAGGGACATTTAGTTATGCGGTTCTTCCTGGGACTTTGGGATTTGTATCAGAAGCAACATACTTCTATCTAAATGCTCGCATCTTGGATTTACCGATTGGGCGTTCTGTTTTCCTTTTGCCTTCCATGATCTTTATTTTCTTTGGAATTGTTCTTGGTGGATTTACTCATATCAAATTGTTTATGAGTTTGTTTTTGTCCACCCCAAGTAAAGATATCAGCATCCAACCTTTTGGGCCGAAACAAAGAAAGTGGGTCACTATATCTTTATTTAGTTTGGCTCTGGTAATTTTTATTTTCCCATTAGTCGTTCCTTATTTTGTAAAGTTACCTATGCTCAGTCCATTCGTTGATCCACAGTTAGTTGATTGGTTTTGGACATTGTCTTTGGTGTCCTATGTAACAATCGGGACTGTATTTATCTTCCGTTTGTATGATCGTTACCAATTAAAACGATATGGAGATCCTAAAACAAAAAATTGGGATTGTGGTGGTGGATACAGTGGCCATGAACTTTCTATACCAACATCCGTTTTCTCTGAACCTTTAAGAAATTCACTCGGTAGATATTTTTTGAATCAAAAAGGGGAATCGAAAGTAGATACCTTTTTGATAAAGGCAATTACTTTTATCTTTCGATTGGGAACTCGATTTGTCTCAGCCACAAACCATCCAAAAGATGAGGATGTAAGTAAATATCTAGCAATCTCTTCTATGTTTTTAATTTTTATTTTCTCTTTATTGATTTTAGGCGATTTCGGAGGACTATAGATGAATTCAATAATATATTATCTTTATCTAATCGTTTTGTTTCTCGTAATGCCATTTTTGCTAACGGGTATTATTCGAAAGGTTCGAGCCTACGCACAAGGGAGACGGGGTCCGAAGTTACTCCAGTTTTTCTGGGAAGTGGATAAATCACTCAGAAAAACTCCCATTTCGCATACCAATTTATCCGATTTTACTCACCTAGCACCTAGAGTGGCGGTGTTTTCTGCTTTGATGATTTGGAGTGTGGTATTGTTTGAATGGGCTCCTTTTATTTTGATCCCATTTTTCCTTGCGCTTTACCGCTTTGCTTATGTGAGTTTTGCGATGGAAGGAGCTTCCTCTTTTGGAGGTATGGCTTCTGGTCGAGAAATTTTACTTTCTGTGATGGCGGAACCTACCTTTATTTTGATGATTCTTGCTGCGCAGTCCCATATCGAAATTTCTGTAAGTCCCCAAGGTGCTCTTATTGGTTTACTCTTTTTGTCTTTGTCCTTTATTGCTATTTTGGCGGAACTCGCAAAACCTCCGTTTGATGATCCTAGAACTCATTTGGAGTTAACTATGGTTCATGAAGCTATGATTTTAGAAGCATCCGGAAGGCAATTGGGTATTTTTGATTTGGCTACTTCCATTAAACTTTCTACCTTACTTGTTTTCCTTGTGAAGCTGGCATTAGAACACTCTAAACTATTTAAAAATGAAGGTTTAGATATTTTGGCTCGTGAACTGATGATTGCGCCGATGGTCATACTTCTCGCTATCATTCTTGGATTTTGGGAATCGAATAGTGTAAGAAGAAAATGGACTTGGATCCCCGAGTTTATGGGGCTTACTTTCATTGCGATTTTGATATTAGGAACTTTAGTTAAGTTGTCTTAAGGGTTATTATGATATACGATTTTATCTATTTATTATTGTTACTCACCGGTGTTGTTGTTTTAGTCGAAAACCGGTTGAGTCGGATTATTCTTTTCCTAAGTGCACAAGGATTTCTATTGATTTTCCCTGTTTTGCAAACTCATGAAGGGGATTGGAAACATGCCATTTCATTGATTGTTATGGTTGTTTTGTTTAAAGGAATTCTCACTCCTTGGGTTCTCAATTGGACTGCAAATAAATCTAAGATGAATGAAAGTACGGCTCCTCGTTTTGGATACCTGGCAACCTTATTGTTTATGGTTTTGGGAGTTGTGTTGGCTGTAAAAATTACAGAAGGCGTTTCCTTACTTTCGATTCCTGTTCATAAAATTGGGCTCATTTATGTAATTTTGTTAGTATATGTCGGAATTCTTTGTTTTGTTGTTAGGCGAAACTGGCTTGCTCTCATCGCAGGGTTTTGTGTTTTCGAAAATGGGATTTTTGTTCTCACTATGGTTTTGGATAAGGGGCTTCCTGTTGGCCTAGAGTTTGGATCCTTTTTGGATGCAATTCTTGTCATTGTATCGGGAGGGATTTTACAATTGTCTCCCCATATGCACACCAAGGAGAGAAAACTATGATGAAAGAATTATTTTATCTTTCTGGAGTTTTGGCCTTTGTTGTTATTTTTCTCGTTTCTGTATTTGCTCCGACTAAGGGACAAACAAGGATTTGGTTGTGGAGTCTTCTGAAAATAGGATTCTTTGGATCTTTGTTTTACTCCTGGTTTACCGATAATATCGTTCTCAAATGGATTTTAATCGAGGCATCTACACTATTTGGAGCGCTACTCATTTCTTCTAGCGGAACAGAAAGATCCTTTCATGTGGGTTGGAAGTTTTTATTAATCAACTCCTATGCTCTTGGTCTTGCCTTTTTAGGCATTGTGGTTCTTTTGTTTGCTTCGACCCCCCTTGATAATTTAGATTTCTCTTCACTGAAGCAGGGGTTAGTTGGTCAAAGTGGATTATTGATTGAGACTGGAATTTTACTCACAGTCTATGGTTACAGTGGGAAACTCGGCCTTGTTCCCAACCATTTTTGGGTAGGGGATACGTATGCAGAAAGTCCGAGTCAAATTTCTTCACTCATAGCTTCTTTTGTGCCAGTGAGTGTGGTCCTTGCCATTCGCCCTCTGATTCAATTAGAACGTGAAATCAATCCACATGTCATCAACGCAGCCAATGGGATACTCTTTATCGGAGTTCTCACTATCCTCTATTCTACATTGATTCTCTTCGCTCGCGAAGACATTCGAAGGATATCGGCAAAGGTTGCTCTTTTCCATACTGGTATGTTGACTTTGTTTTTGTGGTTAGATGTATCTGATGATGTGTTTTATTTTCTGTTATCAACCACAGTCCTTGTAAAACTTCTCGTGTTTATTTCTATGGGAATTTTACGAATGGATGCAGGGAAAAGAAACATCTCTCAGATTTTAGAAACACCATCACTTAGCCATAAAGCTTTGTATATGTATTTATTGGCTTTACTTGTTGCCTTTGTTTTCCCTCTGTCGCCTGTGTTTGTTTTGGACTTAAAGGTCATTGAGATTGCAATCAAACAAAAGATGTTCTTTTTGTTTGTTTTTCCCATCATAGGGGCTATCTTTTTCTTTATTGCTCTAAACAAAGTATTACCTCTCGTTCGATTGCCCAATCGGAACTTCGAACCCGGTGTTTATGGAATCTTACAAACTCGGTTGGTATTCTTTTGGTTTAGTTTTTTATTCACCGTATCCGTTGGTACTTACGGTTTAACCTATCTATTGGCAGAACATATATGGAAAAAATAACAGGCATTACTAATTTCGATGGTGTCTATCACCAGTTTGTCATTCGTGATCAGAAAATAGTTCGGGAAGAAGTTGTATCTAAAAAAAGTAATATTGATTTTCTCTTGGATCCGCAGTATCCGGTGTGGCTTGTTCGTCATGCTTTTGGTCAAGATGTAGGAACTGAAGATTATTCAGAATTAAAAGAAGAAGAATATTTATCTGATAACAGAGGGAAAAATCTTTCCCTACACCAGAAAGCAGGTATTGTTCGGGACTTGGCTTACCATGGATTGCACGTTCCCTTCCATGAAAGTACGTATTCACATGCGGTAGGTCCCATTCATGCAGGAATCATTGAACCAGGACATTTCCGTTTTGTGGTTGAGGGAGAAGTGATTCGTCATCTTACCATTCGTTTGGGATTCCAACATAGAGCCATTCGTGAGAAGTTGATTGGAAAATCAGTAACAGAAGTTATGCCAATCTCCGAAGTTATCTCTGGAGATACCAGTGTAGGGTATGCTTTAGCTTTTAGCAAAATCTATGAAGAGATGTATGGAATTCCTGTTTCTAAGGATGTTGCTTTGTTTCGTTCCTTTCTCGTGGAATTAGAACGGATTGCTGTCCATATCGGAGACTTGGGTGGAATTTCTGAGGATATTGGTTATTATCCGCTATATGGTGTTTGTGTGACCGATCGCGGGGCAGCTCTCGGTCTTATGGAAACATGGACGGGGAATCGATTTGGAAAGGCGGCAGTTCGCCCGGGAAGAGTTAGAACGAATAAACGAGTTACCGCAAAACAAGCAAAAGATGCTTTTTTAAATCTAAAAAAAGTTTATTTTAAACGAGTTCGCCCCCAAATTCTAAGAGCACTTTCCGTATCCACATTGAAGGAAAGGATGCAGGGTTGTGGTTTTATTTCGGAACTGGATGTGCAGAAAAATGGATTTTTAGGTATGATTGCTCGGATGGCCGGGGTCAGTGATGATTTGAGAATAGCTAATCCCGATTATCATGGTTGGACGGCTTTACCGCTCCAAGAAGAACATCATCATTATAATGGAGATGTTTGGGCTCGTATGTACATTCGTTATACGGAGATTGAACAGTCTTTAAAATGGATCGAAGATCATTTGGATGATTTGGATTGGGAGTCTTTATGGTCAGAAAAAGATTCCGATGTCGGAAATCAAAATTGGAAAGAATGGAAACCAAAACCCGGGATTTATACGGCCGCTGTCGAAGCATGGCGTGGTCCACTTCTTGTATCTCTAAATTTTGATGCAGAAGGATTTGTAAAAAATTCTTATATTCGGGATCCATCGGTTCTCAATTGGCATGCATTGGAGCTCGCAGTTCGTGGAGAACAAGTCGGTGATTTTCCATTAAATAATAAATCATTTAATCTTAGTTATGTTGGGTTCGACTTATGAATTTTTTATATGAGTTAAAAAGTTTCTTTTTTCCAAAGAATGTATTAAATTTTAATACAGCTTCCCCTATCCATCCAACAAGTCGGGGGATTCCGGTTCCTACGACAAAGTTACAAGAGGGAAGTGCTTCTTTGGCGCGCAGTGCAGAACTCTGTCCGACAAAGGCGATCCGAATTGTCTCTGATTCGGAAGTTCAGTTTGATTATGGCAGATGCCTACAATGCGGAATCTGTTCTGAAAATTCCGATGGGAAACTCCGTGACTCTGGGTTTATTTATACCTTTGCCTTAAGTCGTGAGGAATTGAAAGTCACTTACAAATTCGGGCGAATGGAAAAAGTAAGTGAGTTACCTTTTCCACTCACTGAAAATCAAAAGCGATTCCAAGAATTAACCAAAAAACGTGGATTCCTTTATAGAGAGGTTGCGGCCGGAGGAAACAATACTGTGGAATCAGAACTCAATGCTTCCTTCAATTCCGTTTTTGATTCGGAAAGGGAAGGGGTTCGCTGTGTTGCGAGTCCCAAACATGCCGATGCGATTGTGTTTTCGGGCCCTGTGGGAAGGAATATGGCAGCTCCCCTCACCACGGCTTGGGAAGTGATCGCCGAACCCAAGGCTCTCATTGCCTGTGGGACAGAAGCTGTGAGCGGAGGACTTTTTCCCCAAGGGAAACTTCCTAAAGAACCAGACCTCTTTATTTCAGGAGATCCCCCAAGGCCAGACGTGATTTTGCAAGGTTTTCGTCTTTTAATGGGAAGATTTTCCTTCCGGTTTCAAGAGGCGCTTCACAAAATTTTAGAGAATGTATAATAAGGCGCGTGGATTTAGAAAAAGAAGAAATCGTTCGTGTCCTGATCTTAGAACCTCAAAGGAAATCGTATGATACGATCTCCCAACTACTTGTCGAGTGGTTTGGAGATTACATCGAGTTAACTTGGCGCTCCGTTTTCGAAAATGGAGCCGAGGAAATCAAAAAGAATCAATATGATCTTTTGATTACTGAAATCCAATTCACTGAATTAGAAGAATCACCCGAATCAGTTTTGGAAATGATTATGGATCTTTCGGGTCCCTCCGAACTTCCAGTGGTAGTGTTTACCAAAGCCGAAGGGAAACAACTTCCCATCCACGCTTTTCAATTAGGAATCAACGAATACTTCAGCAAACGCCGGTTAAAGAAAAATGTTCTGGAACATCGGTTTAGAAATTTATTCCGAGAAATCTATCGCAAAAAAGTAGTTTCCATTCAAATGGATGATAGTCTGAAACGATTCCAAGATTTATATGGAATGAACCAATCGGAAATTCAAGATTTGAATACGATGGTGAAAAAATTCAAAAAAGAATTAGAAAAAGAATACGAAGAAAAACTAAACTTAGAAACCGAAAAAAAGAAAATGCAAAACGTTTTCGGTATGTATGTTGATCCCATCATTGTCGAAAGTTTGATGAACAATACTCTTTCTTTAGACCAGAAGGGAAAGGAACAAGAAGTATCTGTATTATTTTCGGATATTCGTGGTTATACTACCTTGTCCGAAAAAATGAAACCAGAACAAGTGATCTCATTTTTAAATGAATACTTTACCGCTATGACTGAAGTAATTTTAGGATATGGGGGGATGATCGATAAATACATTGGTGATTCCATCATGTGTTTGTTTGGTGCTCCTGTTTTCCAAGAAGATCATAGACAAAATGCCTTGGACTGTGCTGTGGAAATGGTGCAAGTGTTTGAACTTTGGCAACCCAAATGGCAACAAATCTATGGCTTCACTCCACAAATTGGAATTGGTTTGGCATCGGGAAAGGCCATTGTCGGAAACGTGGGATCTTTCCAAAAACTTTCTTATACGGCAGTAGGGGACACGGTCAATATGGCAAGCCGGTTGGAATCCATTGCAAAACCGATGCAAGTGTATGTATCGGAGGGGTTGTACAATTTCCTTCCCGAAGACTATTCCAATAAATATCGTTATGAAGAATTGGAACCTGTAAAAATTAAAGGAAAAGAAGGGTTACACCGAATCCTCAGTGTTAAACCCCTCTAACAAACATTTGTTTTTGGATTCTTTGTTTTAAAGAGTGCTGCAAAACTGATACAATTCATTTGTTTTCAGTTTTTCATCTTTAGATGCTAAAAATACTTTTCTGTCTTCTATTTCTAAACTAAGAGCCAGTTTGTATTCTTCGAATTTTTCTTCTGTGCCTGGTTCTTGTTTACCGTGTCCAGTTAGCTTAGCAATCACACCAGCAAAGCCAATGATTTGGCCGAGAGGAGTTTGTTCTGCTACTGGTTTTGATAAGTCTTCGATGGAAGACAGAATGATGTTTGGCATTTTCCAAAGTTTGGCGGCCGCACTTCCCATTTCATAGGAATCCACACCAAAAGTTTTTTTCTCGAGAGAGATGAGTGTGGCATCGGAAGTTTGGAATTCCGTAAGCACTTCTACATATTTCGCTCTATCGATGGTATTGAGAACAATTCGTCCTAGGTCTTGCATCAGTCCGCAAGTGATCGCAAGCTCTGCTTCTTTTTTGAATTTCTTTTCTTCACAAAGGATTTGAGCAAAGATTCCTTTGGCAACCGAGTGGTCCCAAACTTCATCTCGGAATTTTTTATAATTTCCTTGGCTAAAAAGCGAGTCTGTCATAGACATCGCCACCATACTCCGAACCGTTTTGAATCCCAAACGAGTGATGACCTGTTTCATATTGGCCACAGGATTTCCTCTGGAGAAAAACGGTGAGTTGGCAAGTTTCAAAAGTCTTGCCACAAGCACTTGGTCGGATTGGACTTTTTTTTCTAACTCTCCAAAGGAGAGTTCGTTGTCGTCATCTAGTGAAAGTACGGAAAGTAAGACCGGCGGTACAATCGTCAGGTCTTTGATTTTGGAAAGGTATTCTTCAACTGTAGCCATAGTGTTAGGGACCTAAAGTCAGAATCTAAAACCTGGAACAAAGGGAAACTTAAAAAAACGAGAAAACTATCTTGCGACAATCCTTGCGAATTCGATTCCTTTGAAGTAGTGTTGTAGGATTTCCCGGTGGTTGAATTGGCTTTTTGCCATGGCAAAACTTCCCCACTGCGACATTCCCACCCCATGACCAGAACCCAAACCTTTGACGAAATAATCACCGGACTCTTCTCGTCTAATCCCGAATCTTGTGGATTTCAATTTTGTGGCACCTAGTTTTTTTCGAAACTCTGTGGCTTTGATTTTTTTGGATCCGGAGCTTCCAATGATTTCCATTTCATTCACTCGAGAGGAAGGGAATCGACTTGCCACTAAAATGTCTTGGATCTCACCTACACCTAAATATTGTAAGTTGGTATTCACAAAATCTGTTTTCCATTTTTCTTCCCAAGAATACTGATCCCCATCTTTATCATATTCAGAGGGAACAGGTTTTAGGTATTCTACAGGACTTCCCCAAACATTAACAGGATCTTCTGTATAACCACCGGCATTGGAATGGAAAAAACTTTGGATGGGTTGTCCTTTATGAATGAGGATGAGGCCTTCTGTTTCAAAAACAGCATCCGTTGTATTTCTATGTTCTTTGTTTTTTCCTTTGTACACTTGTGTATTGGTGGATGTATCTACATCAAACTCTTGTTTTTTGCGATTTAACATTTCCCGTACGACATAGGTTCTCGCACAAATGGCTTGGGCTTTTAATGCTTCTTTGGGCCAAGAGGCGCTGACTTCCGAAGGAACAACACTCAAAAGATAAGATTCGATGGGAACTAAGTTGATGATGAATACTTTTCCTTCGATCGGTTTGAGGAGAACGGTTCCTCTGTAACTCACTCCTTTGTATTCAATCCATTCCGAGTTAGTTTGGATGGAGATTGGAGCTTTGAGGAGGGTTGGATTTAAAGATAAAAAATCATAAGCCTTTTTTATGGTTAGGTCATTGGCATCACGAACAATGATTTCGCCCGATGATTTAAAGGTTTCCTCTTCGGTCGCATAACCAAGGAATACACGAACCGGTTTTGATTTGAAGTTGGATTCATCTGGTGCCCAGTTGGTTACCATCACGCTCGCACAACCGATTTGCCCTAAGATGGCGATAGAAAAAATTAGAATCGATTTTTGAATCTTCATAGTACCCTCGTTTCTAATTTCGGAGGAATTCCGAAATTGGTGAAGGGATTTATCGTGACTTTCGGCGAAAGAAAAGCACGGATTCTGTATGGGGAGTGTGCGGGTAGGGATCAATCAGGATTCCATCCACAAAGTCATATTCACTTTGAAAGATGGCGATATCTTCCTTCTGCGAGTAAGGATTACAAGAGACATAGAACAGAGACTCCGGCCCGAAATCACGAATCCATTGGCAAACGAGTTTTCCGGCTCCTGCACGAGGAGGATCCAAAATTAGAGTCGCATCTTCTTTGGCACGCAAAAGCTCTGTGGACATAAATAAATTGGCGATTTGAAAAGAGTGGGATTTGTTTGGGTAACGTTCTTCGAAGGTTTTTGTGGCAATGGCAATGGAGGATTCTGTCAGTTCATATCCGTCTACATGATCAAAAGATTCCCCGTATAACAAGGAGAAGAAGCCGTTTCCACAAAATAAATCGATAAGACTTGAGCAAGAGGCAGGCAATCTTTCTTTGATAAATGAAAGGATAGGTAAAAAACCTTTGGGGTTCGGTTGGAAAAAAGAATCAAAAGGAATTTGAAACGATTCTCCAAGAACCATTTCCGTAAATGTGGATTTCCCACGTAAAATTTCGGGTCTTCCGGAAGCAGAGACTTCTGATTTGGGTCTATTGTAACAAAAGAGTAGGGACTCTTGTGATAACGACTGCAAACAAAGATTTCGAAATGCGTCCATAGAAGTATGGCTTTCATATCCATCCGTAAAAGTAAAAATTAAAATCCCATCGTCCGTATTTTGTGCCTTACGAATGGTGAGGTATTTCAGTCCCCCTTCTTCTGACCTTCGATCCCAAATGACTTCTGGCATTTGATTCAGTACAGATTGTACATCTTTTAACGCTTGGTTGGCCCAAGACGATTGGATGGAACAAGTTGTGATGGGAACTACCTTTCGAAAATTTCCCCTTTGTCTTTGCCCAATCACAGGCCCCGGAAATACAGAAAAATCCATCCGAGACCGATAGGCATAAATTTGTTCGGAAGGAAGTGGAGTGATGGCGATTCCTAAATCTTTTTGGAACCCTTGCAGAATGGGAGAAAATTTGAGTTCTAATTGTTTCTCATATTCGATGTGTTGGCCTGTGCATCCGCCGCATTCTCCAAACACATCACAATGTACTAATTTCCAATCATGGTTACGGATGGTTTCCTGAATGCGTAAGGACCTTTGTCTCGGCCTTCGTTTGACATACTCAACATGGAGTTCGTCCCCAGGATAGGCAAAAAACACATTCACCTTTTTTCCGTTAGGTGCTGTGACGATTCCAGAAAAGTCAGAATCTAAACTTTCCACAATGACTTTATCCAATGTTTTCTACTTGCCAGTTCCTTTTGATTTTTATAAGATTTCCGACATGGTTTTTTCGAAAAGACTCTTTTGTATATTTCAGATTTTCCTTATTTTTACGGGATTTCTCTCAAGCCTTTCTGCACAAGTCCTCCTCACCAACCAAATTTTGGATCTTAGGTCAGAGACTTCTTTTGGGCAATCTGTCCATAAGTGGAGTTTCAAACCAGGTGACTCCCCCCTTGTGACGGAAACAGAGGAAGATGATTTATATTTAGATGAAGAAAACGGACAAACCAAGGCTTTACGATTTGCTCATGCCCAGCCCATTTTGGGAGAATCGGTCAGGAATGGTTGGATCTCAGGATTCCAAATCCAAACCGCTTGGGATAAGGTGAGAGATGGAGATGGGGAATTGTATTTTCCTGATTTCAAACAATTTAAGGAGTCCTATAAAGGATATGCTTGGTACAGAACCGAAATCCTAATTTCTGCGGAAGACATTCGTTCCAAATTCAAATCAAGAAACCTGACAGTTCGGTTGGGACAAATCAGCCAAGCGGATGCTGTGTATTGGAATGGAAAATTCATCGGTGGCACAGGGCTTTCTTTGGATACGGAAGTGGGAACGGAGTTAGAAGACAAATCTCTCTACAGCGATAAAGTTCGTTTTTACAGAATCCCTTTTGATCAATTAAAAATCGATGAACCCAATATCCTCGCCGTTCGAGTGTATGCAAAATATCCCTTAAGTCCTGGACTTTCGCATGATAAGTTTTATGTATCTTCGGTAAAATATTCAGAACGCGCTGAGTATTGGAACGATTTTAAAAAGATATTTGTAATCGTACTCACTCTGTTACTCGGCAGTTTCTATTTATACTGGCAGTTTTTGTTTCGAGGTGAGGATGAAGCGACCATTTACTTTGCCTTAGGTTCTATATTTATGGCATTGAATACTTTATTCCAAAGCCAAATCATTTATTCTGTGATTGGAGATGGATTTTGGATTAAAAAAATAGAGTATGTTGCTTGGATTGGCCTTGTTCATTTACTTTTTAACTTCATTGTTCGGTTTGCTCATGTCAGACAAGGTTGGATCAAAATCACCAACAGGTATATCGACCTCGCAGGCCTTATATCCATTCTTGTGGTTCTATTCTCTCCGAATTTTTTCTTTCTCTCTAAGTTTTTCTCTAGTTGGAGTTTTGTCACCATCGTCCTTGGTGGGGCCTTGTTTTATATCATCTTTCTCGGAAGAAAGGTGCCTTCAATGGGAACAGTCTCTCTGGGATTTTTTGCCTTCGTGGCTCTCATACTGAATGATATCTTTGTGGAAATGCAATGGGAATGGTATCCAAGCCATACGTATCTAAAAGATTATGCGTTTGCTGCTTTTTCGATTTCCGTCGCTCTTTCTATTGTAAAGAATATGATCGATTCGAGAAGGCTTGTGGAAAAACAAAGGGAAGAAAAAGACAGGTTGTCTCGGTATTTCTCCCCAGCGGTGATGGAAACCATTGTTGCCGATAATATCAAGTTAGGTGGTGAGGAAAAAAATATTGCTACTTTGTTTTCTGATATTGTTGGGTTTACCACTTTTGCGGAACAAAATCCTCCCGGTGTTGTCCTTCAAAGTTTAAATACTATCTTTGAATCCTTATCGGATTTGATTTTTCATTATTCTGCGACTTTGGATAAGTTCATCGGAGATGCCATTATGGCTTTTTGGGGTGCGCCTAAACAAACCGAACTGGATGCCTACCATGCCATTGCCTGCGCTGTGGATATGCAGAAAAAAATGGAAGAGATCAATCGCGATTTAGGAGTTCCACCGGGAACTTTTCGTTTGCGGATTGGTGTCAATTTTGGGGAAGCCATTGTGGGTAACATCGGTTCTGTGAAACGAATGGACTATACAGTGATTGGAGATGCCGTCAATACTGCTGCAAGGCTCGAAAGTCATGGAATTCCTGGGAAAGTCGCGGTATCAGAGGCAGCCTTTCTTGCGGCGGGTGGAAGTGAATACATCGAATACGAAGATATCAAGGAACTAACTCTCAAAGGGAAGGCAGAACCGGTCAAAGTGTACTTTGTAACCAAGGTAAAACCAAGATCTACTGTTTAAACATTGGAATCTTGGGATAACCAAAACTTCCTTTCCGGTTCGGGAAGTTTTTCGATCGCATAACGAAGCATCGTTCTTGGCATTTTGGAAACATGAGAGTTTAAAAAACTTTTTAAAGTTTTAGGGTCTCGGTTTCCAATTTCTCGTAACATCCAACCTGTGGCTTTGTGGATGAGATCATGTTCATGGGAAAGATAGGATATACAGTAAAGTAATGTATCCTCAAAATCACCTTTCCTTATAAAATAAAATGTACTAAGGATGGCAATTCGGTTCTCCCATAGATCTTTTGATTTTTGAAACTGATGGAGAATCTTTCGACTTCGTTCGAAGTAATAGGCTCCGAGAATTTTTTCGGCACTCGAATCGACTAAATCCCAGTTATTGATGGATTTTGTATGACGAAGGTAAAAATCTACAATTTCTTTTTGTTCCGACTCATTCGTTTGTTTGGATGTGAATTTGAATACTAAGATAAAAAGAGTAGTGAGTCTCACCTCATGGAATGGAGAGGTGATGAGAGTTTCTAGATTTTTAAGATTTATCTCTTTATAGTATTGTTTGGCAATTTGTCTTTGAATCGGGACAGTCACTCCTAAAAACTTGTCACCTTCACCGTATTCTCCAGGTCCTGCTTTAAAGAACTTAGGAAGGAAATCCGCCTTTTCTTTGTTACTTGCTTTTTTTAAATCAGAAAGGATGGATTCTGGAATGGATTTCATACACCTAAAATTACCGTTAAGTTGGCATTCGTCATATTTTCTGCAACAGTTTCACATTCTTCCATACTACCTTGGAAACAAACAGCTTTCCCGTTTGTATGTGCTTCCATTGCAATTTTTTTAGCGTCTTTTTTGGTTTTAAAACAAAGTTTCATGATACAATCTTCTACATAAGAAAATTCATGGATCGAGTCATTGAATAAAATGACAAAGTAAAAGTATACGGAATCAAAATGGGTTTGTGTTTCTTCAAATGTGGAAGGTTGGTTCTGTTCTGTCATGGAAACAAAGAGTCGGAGGTTCCGCTCAGTTCACCAATATACTCCAAATAGGATTTCATTTTAAACTTCTTTTTTGTCGAATCGGAGGACATAAACCGCACATTTCCGAATACATTCCGTTCAGGAAACCAAGGCCTATCAAAGAGTCCGAAACACCACAATATCCCTGTATAGGAATTGGGATTTCGTCCATCATAAGCATACTTATTATTGAGATGTTCCAAAATGGAAAAAGCTTCTTCAAAGGTGTTTGTCCATTCGATTACTTTTTTACCCCATAACATTCGCATATAGTTATGCATTCTTCCTGTTTTTACGAGTTCAGTTTGGGCGGCATTCCAAAGTTCATCGTGAGTGTTTGCCGATTCAAATTGTTCTAAGGTATAAACATACTCTCTTGTATCGAATTGGTGTTTTTTAAAGTTGGTTTTGACCCAATCAGGAAGGTTCTCTAAATTGATATGGTGGGGTTTGTCTTTCCAAAAGAAAAGATAACCAATATCTCTCCAGGTAATGAGTTCGTCTAAGAAGTGATTGGTGGAAGAGGAATTGGAATAAAATTGCTCCCGGTCTCCTGGTTTTTGATGGCTCATTCGTTCTGGATTCCATTTCCCTTCAGATCCAGAATTCAAAACCGCTTGGAAAATTTCTTCGATTCCAATATACCCAAAATGAAGGTAAGGTGAAAGTCCACTGGTGGCTGTGATCTCCGGTGTGTTCGGTTGGGAACGGCCCGTTTCATACTCTTGTAATTTTTTGGATATAAATGATTTTAAAACTTTGAGTGCCTCTATCCGACCACCTTTCATTCCTTTGGCGGGAGCTACTAAATCCTTAAACCCAAAGTTTTGTAAAAAAGAATCCAAATCTTTAGGAAGTCCAAATCCTTTGGGAGGTTTTGTGTTTTGATGGAGCCCAAGTAAGTCTTCTTTTTTCCAGAGGGGTTTCGTTCGTTCTGGCATTCCTTTTAAAAATTCTTTATGAATCCAAATTCTTAGAATCCTTGCAGCGCTTGCTGGTCTTTCAAAACGAGAGAGGGGAAGGAGAGAATTACTATCCACGGCAATGAGTGGACAGTCGATTTTTTCTGCGAGTTTACTTGTTTGTTTGGGGATAATAAAACAAGGGAAATCATCGGTAACAATGGCAACTGCCTCTTTGGCAATTTCTTTTAAGATCCCCCGTGCGGGATTTGTTTTGGATTCTACAAACGACCAATAGTTAATCCCCAGTTCGTCTGCTCTTGTTTGGTTGTCATACATTCCTTCCAGAATAAATCTATGGATTCTTTCTGAATTCCAAGGATAGTCGGATCGCAAACCTTCATACACAATCAGTTCTTTATTTTGTTTTTTGGCAAGAGTCACTGCATAGGCAAAGGCATGATTGGAATCAAATCGGCGGTAGGCTTGCATCCAATAGAGGATGTACTTTCCATTTGTTTGTATGGGTTTTTGATTGCAGAGCCGGATTCGTTCCTCGTTCACCCCTATTAGAGCGGATTTCTCCTGTTTCAGGCAGTCTTTTTTCTAACGTCGGTTGGTGAAAGGAGGAGGAGATATGCTTAAAAAATATACTATATGATTTCGATTGAAGCAAAGTGATAGAAGTTTGTGATCTCTCTTTAGACAAGTTCCCACTCATTTGCGAGGAAATTGATACAAAATGGAGGGTTTCTAGGCACGAATTCATTTTTTTCGAGTCCTTTGCCATAAGAATTCAATTCGGGTACCAATCTTGCACTGTTACTAAGCAAATAACATGGAAAGGAAACATGGCAATATGAAACAGTATTTCAAATCAATCGCCTTCCTGCTCCTGGTTGTTCCGATGTTCCTTTTTGCAGATGATGCTGCAACCGTCGCGAACCCGGCGCAAGAAACCGCAAATGCAATCCAAACTTTAACCGTTGGTTTAGACACCTTATGGGTGCTAGTCGCTGGTATGTTGGTATTCTTTATGAATGCCGGTTTTGCTCTCGTTGAATCCGGGTTTGCTCAATCGAAGAACACCGTGAACATTCTCGCAAAAAACTTTATCGTTTTTGCAGCAGCAACTTTCTCCTACTGGGCAATCGGTTGGGGTTTGATGTTTGGTGATGGTTCTCCGTTTTTGGCAACCGAAGGTCTTTTCTTCTTAGGTGGAGCTGATAATTCTCCTGCAATCGGTGACGCATACCAAGGTGTGTATTCATCTATGAATTGGACGGGCGTTCCTCTTTTTGCAAAATTTTTCTTCCAATTGGTCTTTGCAGCAACAGCAGCAACCATCGTGTCTGGAGCTGTGGCAGAACGAATTAAATTTCATTCCTTCCTTATCTTCTCCTTTATTCTTGTAGCGTTTCTATATCCATTCACAGGTCACTGGGTATGGGGTGGTGGATGGATTTCTGCACTCGGTTTCCATGACTTTGCTGGATCCACCGTAGTACACTCCGTAGGTGGTTGGGCCGCTCTTGCTGGCGCCATCGTTCTTGGAGCAAGAAAAGGCAAATTTTTACCAGACGGTAGAATCAAACCAATTCTTGGTCACAACATGACTTCTGCAGCTCTTGGAACTCTCATTCTTTGGCTCGGTTGGTTTGGATTTAACCCTGGTTCTACTATGGGTGTAGGTGATGGAAGTACAATGTCGCATGTGATTGTGACTACAAACATCTCTGCAGCTCTTGGAGCACTTGCATCAACTGTAACGGCTTGGATCATTTTGAAAAAACCTGATCTTGGTATGATTCTGAACGGAACACTTGCTGGTCTTGTTGGTATCACTGCACCATGTGCGATTGTTAGCCCAACTTCAGCTGCCATTATCGGTGCCGTATCCGGTGTTTTGGTTGTATTGTCCGTTCTTTTCTTTGACAAAATCAAAATTGATGACCCGGTAGGTGCAACTTCTGTTCACTTAGTATGTGGTATTTGGGGAACATTAGCAGTTGCCATCTTCGGTTACGAAGGTTCACCGGCTGGAGTAGAAGTTCCTTCCATTCTCACACAACTTTACGGAATCCTTGCAATTGGTGGTTTCACATTCACAGTATCACTTGTATTGTGGTTTGTGTTGAAACTAGCTGGTGGAATCCGAGTGGGTGAAGAAGAAGAACTTAGTGGTTTGGATCTTGGGGAACACGGAGCAGAAGCTTACCCTGATTTCAATATCCGAGCTCGTGGTTAAGGGAATAGGAGTATAACATTATGAAAATGATCATTGCAATCATCCAACCACATAAGTTGGAAGAAGTTAAAGCAGAGTTAACTAAAAACGAAATCTATCGTCTCACAGTTTCTGACGTTCAAGGTTACGGACAACAAAAAGGAAAAACAGAAGTATTTCGTGGTCACGAATACACTGTGAACCTACTTCGCAAAGTGCGTTTAGAAATCGCGGTTAACGATGAATTCGTAAAACCAACTGTTGATGCAATTTTAAAAGCAGCAAAAAGTGGTGATGGAAAAATCGGAGACGGAAAGATTTTTATCTCTCCTTTAGAAGAAGTGATTCGAATCAGAACGGGCGAGAAAGGAAAAAGCGCCATTTAACATTTAACTTCCTTAATTCAAAGGAAAAATCGGAAAACGTGCGGGGAGGAAGTGATTCTTTCCCTCGCGTTTTTTTATTGTAACTTGATTTCTAGTTGGTTGTTCTCTTCCAACAAAACCTTTTTTAAATCAGAAAAATATAACTTCACACCACCTCTACGGTAACGGTTCTCCTTTCTTTGTAAGGGAATGGATTTTTGATTCAGACTCACAGATTCAATCGTTGCATTTATTGAATCCACAATATAAGTAATACAAAGATCTTTATCGAACAAACGAACATTCCATTCCAATCCATCCAAACCTTTGGGTAGAGTGGGATCGATCTCAAGTCTGTCATGAAAGATTCGAATTCCAAACAAACATTCATAAACCAGTTTGATATAGATTCCTGGCCCGCTGGAATAGACCCGCCAACCCCCTTCCAAAGGAATTTTTCCAACAAGTAATTCTTTGTAGTTTTTGTTTGCTTCGTAACGATCTAAAAATAAAGCATCGGAACTCGAATAATAACAGTTAGATTGCCTTGGATTGGCCGAAGGAATTTTCTTTTGGATTCCTATCGGATTTACTAAATTCAAATGATAAAAGAATTCTTCGGACAAACCGAAATGGGCTAGGGCTTCGCAGTAACGTAAGTGAGCATGTGTGTACATAAGGCCAATTTCTCGGCCAAAGTAACTGGCGGTTTCAGCCCGTTTGAACTCTTGACTCACCCCATCCGAGTAAGGCACAGGAGCATCAAAGAGCCGGACTCCATCCACTCCCATGAGGAAATTTTTGATGATCGATAGATGCTCTTCTGCTTCTTCTTTGTTTAAAACTTCCGATAGAATTCCGTAAATCATCGGAAGGACACTGTAGTGGATTCCCGTTTTTTTATCCTTGGGGTGTAAGTAAAATTTTTGTGAATCTATATCTCCGAAGTATCGCAAACCAGAAAGGATTCCGTCTTCCAAACAAAGTTCTTTGATATTTTGTATGAGCGTTTCTAAATCGGTTTGGAAGTCCTTTTGTTTTTCGTATTCTTCTGTTAGGCTGTAAATTTCGATAAGTGCTTTGTAAGTAATCGATTGTAATTCGGCCGTCCAAGTGCTTGTTGCCTTTGTTCGGAACTCATCTCTCACCGGTTGTAAGGAATCGTTCCAATCTCCATGTCCATAAATAGGAAGTTGGGTGCCAGAAATCATACGATCCTTCATAAGGGATATGGTTTTGTTTATAGCGTCCCTTATTGTTCTTGGTTTGGTGCGGTGAGGTGCCTTTGTTTCTTCTTGGAGAAGGTTTAAGTCGTTACTTCGTTCTAAATAAGAGGAAAGGGCAAGGATCGGCCAATAAAGAATATCGCCATGAGAATCACCGGCACGGATTTCTTTATCACGCGGATAAAGCATAAACCACTGTGGCCAATCACCATCTTCATTTTGTTCCTCAAATACACGAAGGAGTAAACTGCGACAAGAGGCAAACTTTCCGCTTGCGAGTAAAAATTCGAATGCCCCTTGGCATACATCTCTTGTGCCCCATCCTCCTCCCGAATATTGTTCGAGTCCTCTTGGGTTTAGGTAGTGGATGCGTGCATTTTGTTCGAACCAGGGAAGGATTTCTTTGATTTGATGGAAACTTTGAGATTCCTTATTTTTGAAATTCGTTACTGGTAAATCAGAAAGGAAATAGAGCCCTTGTGTGTTGTTCGGAATGATTTCAGAAGGCGTGGCATTCAAATCTCCTTGGATGGTAAACTCTAGACTTGAGTTCACAGAAACCAGTGCGGTGAGATAAGACTGATTTCTAGATTGTCCATCGGGAAATAGAATGCGATCGTCCGATATTTCCCAAGAACTAAGATCCTCACTTGTGATTTGGAATCCTTTTTCATCTAATCGTTGGTAGATGGCGGAGGTTGGGTTTGGTTGGACTTGGATTTTTGTTTTATTTTTTAGAATTGTGGGTGGTTTTTCTAAAGCTCCATTGTCCCCATCGAGTGCCGTATGAAAGGAAAGAAGAAAGTTTTTGGTATGTTTACTTCCAGTTCTTAATTGAACAAGAATCCTATGATCTTCGGTCACTTCGATTTGGATGCGAAGGGAATCCGCTTCCCAGTGATAAACCCATTCCACTTGATTGGGTTGCATCACAAGAAAAGAAGGGTAACCTAAAAGTTCGAAACCAGAATCACCTTTTAAAAAAATACGAAATCCATAGGAGTAACATAGGCCAATATAACTATGATTTCGTGATAAGTATTGGTTGATGCTGGTATGGCCTTCTGTGAGTTGGGATAAAAAGATTCCCTTGTAATAACAAGTGACTGTTAGAGAAGATTCATCCGGTGCATCCGATTTCCCTGTGCGTAAAATTTGTCCATGGGGGCGTAAGACTCTGGATTCCTTTTCTTTGAGAACGACATGGGTGGATGTATCAGTAAAAAAAGATAAGATGGATCCGCTTTCTGTTTTTTCCACCTCTCGCCAAGGGTTTGGAAAATAAGATTTTAGATCTAATTCTGTTACCAATTCACCTTCTTTTTGTTTGGTGGAAGAGAACAGACTTGGGACTGGTTTTCTCTGAGGCAAATCCTGTTTTACATCCTGGTTCCATCCCATGGTTAGTTTTTGGATGAGAACTTGCACGCCGGGAAAGGAATCTAAGGTTTCCAGATCGGGAAATAAATATCCATAAAAAGAAGAGGTTTGTTTTTTATCGGGGCAGAGGAGAAAAGGTTCTCTTTCTAGTCCTAGAATTGAATGTTCACCTTGTCTTCGTTTGCCGACGAGTGATTTGTATAGACCATTGGGATATAAATCAAATCCATCGGTGGCATAGGAGTGAACTCGTTCGGAACTAAATAAAAAACTTGCCGGATGTTTTCCCGCTACCGATTCATTTTGTCTGGATAAAATTCCATAACCAAAGTCTTTAGAAAAGATAGGTTCGTGATGGATATAATGGCAGACAAAATATTCATTCAGCCGTGATGCCGGATATTCACAAATCCCTATATCTTGCACATAAACCAAATCACAAGTGAGGGAATCATCATTGCAATTGGTAAGTTCCACTTGGTATCGCCAAGTCGGTTCGGTTGGATGGAGTTCTAAATCCAATGTATAATGAATTTGATGGGCATCCCCTTCTAGGTGATAAGAAGATTCTCCAATTTGAAACTGAGAGTTGGAGTTTGGCCCGAAGAGCGGATAAACTAAAAGGTGGTCTTCTTGATGAATTCTTAAATAGAGATTGGATGTTCCTTGTTCCATCTCATTGCCGAGATAGAGATTCACAAGTAAATCATTGTGATGGATGGAATGAACATTCCCGTTGGATGTTAATTGAAATTGGAGGCCTGATGCGTTTTGAATGGTTTGGATCATTGGATTCGATTGGGTAATTGGGGTGGTGTAAGAGTCCATTTCCCGAAATGAGAAATGTTCAAATGATAATCATATTCCAAAACAGTTTCTTCGTCTTTCGCAATGACCACTGTGGTCACTCCAAGTTTATAAAAGAGTTTTAAAAGTTTTGAAATTTCGAATTTGCCCAAACTTGATCCCGGCCGGTCCAAGATGAGAAATTTTGGTTTTACAAATAAAATACGAATGATGGCAATTTTATATTTTTCGGCTAACGAAAGTTCTTCGTCCCATTCTTTTAAGGCCCTAAGTCCACCGAATCTACGAACCAATGATTCTAAACCCATATTTTTTAACTCTGATAGAATCTCCGCATCTGATACTTCTAGGTTTAGGTAAGCCGGTACAATGACATTTCGAAGCCTCCCTGGGGGAAGGTAGGACTGTTCTGGTAGAAATAGAACTTCATCAAAACTTGGTTTTTTGATTTTACCTTCGGAATGATTGCTAATCGCTGCAATGGATCGAAACAAACTGAGTTTTACGGTTTCATCCAGGGAAGTGATGAGCCATCGTTCTTTTCTGCGAATGGAAAAATCTAGATTGTCTACAAGAAGTTTGGAGCGGTCATTCGAATACAAACTGAAGTTTTCAAAACAAATTTCATCTGCTTTGTAATTGGCTTCTCTTTTTTGTTTCGATTCTGTTTCCGAATGTAACATGGCTGAATCTAAAGAGTGCAAACGTTTGACAACTGCAGAAAACGCAGAAATGGATTGGAACTGAGTGACAATGAGAGAAAATGCATTGAGTAGTGTAGTGAAAGCAATGGCTGCTTGCGTAATGACTCCAAATTCAATTTCCCCTCTCATATAACTGGGAGCTATGATGAGCATTGGTATAATTTGTATAAAATAGTTATAACTATTGGTGAACATACTGAGCCTTAGGTTTACCGAAATGAGTTTTCTAAAGTTATTCACTAACTTACGAAGTCTTGATTTTAACCTTACAGACATCCTTGCTTCTCTATGGGTGACTGCTATGGACTCTGCATGTTGGCGGATATGGAGTAGGTCGGCCCTATAACTTGCTTCCATATCCAACTGGTCATAGTTGATTCGAATGAGCGATTTTCCAAGGAAGATGGTCGAAAAGGTCCCAGCGATTGCATATCCTACTGCCACCAAAAACAAAATAGGATTGATACTCCAAAGAACTCCCGAAAAGGAAATTGCAGAAAAAACACCACCAATAAAGAGTAAGGCGAAGGAAATTGTCGTTGTGGTAAAGGCTTTGACATCATCGGTGATTCTTTGATCAGGATTTTCAATTCCTGGTGTTCCGATGATTTGGTGGAAGGTTCTTTCCGTTAAATAATTTTCCGTAAACCTCCATGTGAGTTGTTCCCGCCAAAGGATGCCGAGTCTTTCTTCCGCATACCGATTGATGGAACCAATCACAGAAGAGATAATAAAAACAATAGCATAAAGGATTGCATTTAAATAAAATGCGTTCACATTTTTTTGTTCGATGGAAGAAATAAAATCCCTTCCTACATAACTATTGATCACATTAAAAACATTGAATAAAATTACAAGAATCACGAGTGTGATCGCGTATCGTATCGCTGTTGGCCCTTGTTTAGATTGGATTAATTGTCGAATGATCTTTGATAGGCGAGCCCAGTTCTTGGGTTGGTTTTGTTTCGATTCTACGGGCATTGGTTCTATCTCTTATCAAAAGACCTTGTTTCATTACAAATGCAAGGAGGTTTTTTTAAGATTCAATTGTGCCGATGGTTAGATCCGTCGCCATTTGATTCCAGATTGATTCTAAATTTTGATCCCATTCGGAAGGAAGATTCTCTCGAATCGAAGAAAGTAAAATGGGGATTAGTTTCGGGAATTCTTTTTTGGAGATACCAATTGCTTCATAAATACTGGATAACTTTGAAATTTCTTTTTTTAATGAGCCGGGATTTCCTAATTTTTCAATCACTGATTCGATTACATTTAAAAACTCATCGGATGTGGTTATCGATTCTGTTTGGGGTTTGGATTCATCCGGGTTTTCTTGGACAAAAGTTTTCAGTTTGGTTCCGTAGTCTTCGATCCAAAGAGGATTGTTTCTTAGAACCAAGTCAAAAGATTTTTGAATGCGTAAAATGGGGTCGGAATCTTTAAACCCAAGTACAGAATAGGCTGTCATCTTTTCTGACTTCCCGCGAAGTCTTGTAATTACCTTTTTGTCGATCGAAAGAGAACTTTTAAGTTGGTTATAAATTTCATCAGATACGAGAAGCTGTGTATTTGTTTTTTTATTCAAAGCTTCGAGGCGGCTTGCGACATTCACTGTATCCCCAAGAACTGTTTGGCTTTTGTGTTCGGAGTGACCAATGTCTCCGTAAATTACATTGCCTGCATGAAGGCCAATACGAATATCAAAACTAAAATTGAACCTGTCTTTCATTTCTAGGTTGAATTTCTTCAATTGATCAAACATACGAAGGCAAGCCCGTATTGCTGAACGAATGGTTTCTCGTTTTCCTTGTGCGATGCTCTCTTCACTTGCCGTTTTCAATTGCTCTCTGTTTTTTAATTGGAAAAACGCCAAAATCCCATCACCAATAAATTTATCAATTTCTCCGCCGTTATTGAGAATGGGCTCACTCATCTCTTGAAAGAAACGGTTGAGTACAAAAACAACATCATAAGGAAGGCTTGCTTCTGTAAATGCAGTGAATCCTTTGATGTCTAAGAAAAGGATGACCGCATAACATTCCTCACCTGTTTTGGAAGACTTGGATTCACTTGTGACGGTTTTTAAATCTTTATTGTCTTTGATGATCCGCCGGAGGGACACGTCCCCAAACACTTCGGTTTGGCAAGCAAGTCGGATCTCTGAAGGCCAACCCTTTCTATCGGCAAGGGTCTGTTCTCTTTCGTTGCGATCACTGAGTTGGTTTAGGCCGTCGGTGATGAAAACCCGACAAGTGGTACATTTAGCATTTCCACCGCAAAGATGGTAAAGGGGGAAGTCATGTTTGAGAGCCGTTTCCAGGATGGTGGCTCCAGGTTTCTCTGTTTTTAATGGGAAAATTTCTTTGTCTTCAAAGGTAACTATAAACATGGATCACCAAATCTTTCGGATCATCAAAGTTTACCCTGCTTTTTAAGGAAAGGGCAAGCGAGAAAACACTAAAATCCTGGAAAAATAATCTGATTTCTGTTTGGATCTTAAAAAACTAATTGCATTAGTTAAATAAACTAATATGGTTAGTTTTATGAAACAAGCCTACCACCTGTCGATTCTTTTGTTAGTTTTACTAACCCCTGGTTTTCTTTTGGGAAAAGAACCTCGGTCACTAGAAAAAATCCCTACATCTTACTTCCAAACCGAAGGAGGGAAACTGGCCTACCTGGAACTTGGTCATGGGAAACGAAATCTCATTCTACTTCCGGGAATTGGGGATAGAAAGGAAAGTTATCTGGAACTGGCAAGGTTACTTGCGAAAGACAATTTTGTATTTGTTTTCGACTTACGAGGACTTGGTGAATCGGATCTGAGTTTTTCTTCTTATGGCCCGAAAGAAACTGCAGAAGACATTCTCTCCTTTATCCAAAAGAAAGATTTGCAAAATGTCTATATTGTTGCGAACTCGATGACGGCCGCTTCTGCAGTCTACATTCGTTCTAAGGAAGAGAGCCGAGTGCTCGGGCTTATTCTTTCTGGTCCCTTTGTTCGCGATAAAGCACCTATCTCTTTTGGAATGAAAACTTTAATCCATTTTGTTTTCAGAGGTCCTTGGGGTCCGAGTGCTTGGGCCTCGTTTTATGAATCCTTATTTCCAGTGAATCCTCCTAAAGATTTAAAAGAAAGATCAGAAAAAATAAAAACCAATCTAAAAGAAGATGGTCGTATGGCGGCTGTTAGATCCATGTTACTCGCACCCAAAACAGAATGTGAACCTGCATTAGAATTGGTTTCGGGCAATGTCATTGTGGTGATGGGTTCTAAAGATCCCGATTTTGATTCTCCTGAAGAAGAAGCCAATTGGATCGCCAAAACTTTGAAGGGAAGGGTGAGTCTGTATGAAGGGGCCGGTCACTATCCCTTTGTAGAAGACCCAGAAAGATTTTACTCCGACGTACAGATGTTATGGCAAAAAAACTAAAACACAAACCGGGTCGTCCCAAAAAAGGCCAAACACAAATCACTCGTGATCTGGTACTAGACCGGGCTTGGGATTTGATTGGAGAAGAGGGTTGGAATGAATTTCGGCTCGCGAAGTTGGCTGAAAATTTAGGAATTCGCACTCCTTCCCTTTACAACCATATCCAGGATATGGAGGAAGTCCGGCGCGAAATGAAACGACGTTCCTTGCAGATATTAGGGGATAAACTTTCTTTGAAATTAAAATCCACGGTCGCAGGCTCAGAACGAATTTCTGAATTTGTTTATGCTTACAGAAGTTTTGCGGTCAAGTATCCTGAGTTTTATCCCCTTACCATTGAGTCCGCAGAATTTGATCCAGAACTGAAAATCCTCGGAGATCGGATTCTTACGATTTGTATGGAGGTCTTTCGGTTCCCAGTTTTGGACGAAGTGGCAGTCCATAGGATTCGCATTTTACGATCCCTATTACATGGATTTATTGTCCTTGAGGCGGTTGGTGGATTCGGTCGCAAAGAATCGGTGGAGGAAAGTTTTAAGAAAATAACAGAATCGTTGGAATCTGGCAGACTCTGGTAAAACTTTACTTTTCGGGAGAGGGCGAGTGCGAAAACTTGGGTATAGAATTATGGCAGCAATTACAATCACACTACCAGATGGAAGCTCCAAAGAACTAGAGTCTGGTAAATCCTTTTCTGATTTCATCCAAGCCCAACTGCCTTTCTTGAAAGAGAAAGCTCTTGCCGTTGTTTTGTCCGATGGTCGCACTGTTGACCTTTCTTATATCCCGACGACGAACACCACGGTAAAATTTCTCACTTTTGATGACACAGATGGAAAAGAAGTTTTCCACCATTCTTCTGCCCACTTACTCGGTATGGCGGTACAACGCCTTTGGTCAGAGGCACGCCTAACCGTCGGCCCTGTCATCGAAAACGGCCCTGGTTTTTTCTTTTATGATATCGACTTTGGAGATACGATTCTCACTCCTGAAGACCTTCCTAAAATCGAAGCCGAAATGGCAAAGATCGTGAAAGAAGATCTCGTTGTGAAAAGATGGGAACTTTCTAAAGAGGAAGCCATTGAAAAATTTAAAAAAGAAAACGAACCTTATAAAGTAGAACTCATCCAAGGCTTTGATTCCGCATCCGTTTCGTTATACGGACAAGGGGAGTGGTATGACCTTTGCCGTGGGCCTCACGTAGCAAGGACTGGCCAACTCAAAGCTTTCAAACTCACTGCCATCTCCGGTGCGTATTGGAAAGGTGATTCTAAAAACAAACAACTCACTCGTATTTATGGTGTCTCCTTTCCCACCAAAAAACAGTTAGACGAATATATCTTCCTTATCGAAGAAGCAAAAAAAAGGGATCATAGAAAACTGGGAAAAGAACTCGATCTTTTTAGTTTCCAAGACGAAGCTCCAGGATTTCCTTTTTGGCATCCTAAAGGAACTGTGCTTTGGAACACTCTTGCATCCTACATTCGAGAAGAATGTTTTCGTCGTGGGTACCAAGAAATCAAAACTCCCGCTATTTTAAATTCCAGTCTTTGGAAGAAGTCGGGACACTGGGACAATTTTAAGGAAAACATGTATTTCACTGACATCGATGAAAGTGAATTTGCAGTGAAACCTATGAACTGTCCTGGATGTTGTTTGATTTATAAATACCATATGCACTCCTACAGAGAACTTCCTCTCAGGTTTATGGAGCTCGGAAATGTTCACAGACATGAAATGTCTGGTGTTCTACATGGACTATTCCGTGTACGTGCTTTCACTCAGGATGATGCGCATATCTATGCACCGCTTGAAAAAGTAGAATCCGAAGTAGAAGACATCATCGACTTTACTTTTGATGTGTATAAAAAATTTGGATTTACGGAATTCAAAACTTTCATTGCAACAAGACCTGAAAAATCGCAAGGAAGTGATGAAGATTGGAATCTCGCGACACAAGCGTTACACGATGCCCTAAAGAAAAAAGGAATCGAATACGGAATCAAAGAAGGGGATGGAGCGTTCTATGGCCCGAAAATTGAATTCAATATTAAGGATTCGCTCGGAAGGTTATGGCAATGCGGAACCGTACAAATTGACTTTTCTATGCCGAATCGCTTTGAACTCGACTTCACTGGGTCTGATGGAAAAAAACATGCACCGGTTATGATCCATAGAGCGATCTACGGATCATTAGAAAGGTTTATTGGAATTCTTATCGAACACTTTGAAGGGAAGTTTCCTTTGTGGCTGAATCCAACACAAATTCGTGTCTTAACTGTGGCAGAAATACATAGTGATTACGCGAAAGAAGTATACCAAGATTTGGTCATGCAAGGATTCCGAGTCGAGTTGGATGTTCGTAACGAAAAGATTGGAAGTAAAATTAGGGATTCCATCCTAAAACGAAGCAGTTACACTTTGATTTTAGGAGATAAAGAAAAAGAAGCAGGATCGATTTCTTTCCGTCGTATGGGCGAAGAAAAAACGGAGACTGTTTCTCGTGATGGATTCATCTCACTTCTGAAAGGTGATCTCTAAATAAAGAAATTTCTTGACTAGCGATTGAGGGAGAGTTACTCTCCCTCCAGTGTCTCCAAACCTCCTCACCACCAAACAAGCCAGTCCGGTCGCATACTACTTGGATCTACCCATCCATCCACCGTATGATGCCCGTGATGCGTTTGATGCCATCCCCATGCAATTACTTCCTTTTGCTGATGGATTGACTGTTGGTTGGAAAGTAAGTCCCATGCAGTTTGTAGATGGGCTTGGTCGGGATCTCAAATTTGATTGTCCCAACATTGTCATTACCGGTGGACAGAACCTAGGGGATGTCCCTGTGGCTTTGTATGTGACGGCAGCTTTCTATGATGCAAAGGGCCGTCTTCTTGCTAGCCAAACCTGCGAACATATCATCCAACCTTGGGAGAGTTACGATGTTCCTGGACTTTGGAGTCGTTTTCCTTTTCCTATCACTGAAATTGCTCGTGCCTCCGTCAGTATCACATCCTACGGTTGGGAAGATCCAAGACCCAAAGAAGCCGTGGTCCTTTCCAAACAAAAACCGAAAACAGAAACCAGGTATGAATGGAAGAGGGAGGCGGGAGTTGTCGGATCCTATAGTTTCCAAAAATGGAATCCAGGAAAGGGAGATCTCCTCTTTGCCAGTGAGACGCTCACCAAAGAAAACCGCATTCGGATTCGGTTGGAGCGCCGCCAAAGTGAGGGTTTGACTTATGTAGCCCTCGTTCAGTCCGGGTCCCCCAAATCACAGACCAAATCCTTCGATCATTTGATCCAATACGCACTTTATACAGAAGATGGCAAACTTTGCCATGGCGGTTCTTGCATGGGAATGGGAAATCACGGAGACCTAGTCTCTCTTGTTCCCATTTTACCGGAGATCTTAGATTCCCCATCCTTGTATTTAGAGCTAGTTGCCTGGGAAGGCCCCTCCGGTTCGCTTTAAGCCAACCAGGCGACGAATTCCGAAAGAAATGTACTTGCTTGCCTGGATTTTGCGCCGAAATTGGAAATTGAAAGAAATTTCGGAGACTGAATGCAGAAACGGCCCAACCCTAGAGGGAACCCAAACCAAGATAAATTCGCCCACATCAGAATTAACGAACAAATTACCAATGTAGCATCGATCCGACTCGTCTCTGACGAAGGATCTGACATCGTTACTCTGGAAGAAGCTCTGAAAAGAGCGAAAGAAGCTAACCTTGATTTGGTGGAAGTCTCGGGAGACCAAGATGTTCACGTCTGTAAGCTGATCGATTTTGGAAAATACAAATTCGAACTTCTTAAAAAAACGAAAGAAGCGAAAAAGAAACAACACGTTGTCACGGTGAAAGAAATTAAAATCCGCCCGCGGATTGATAACCATGACTTCGAGATTAAGAAGCGTCATGCTTTAGAATTCTTGCAAAAGGGTGATAAGGTAAAAGTGACTCTTCGATTCCGAGGCAGAGAGATGGTTCACTCTGAAATTGGAATGAATATTGTTAACCGGTTTGTCGAGGACCTAAAAGAGCATGCCTCTCCCGAAAAAATGCCGGTACACGACGGAAAGACGATAGTGGTCGTGATGAACCCAATTGGTGAAAAACCTAAAGGATAAAAACAACTATGTATAAGCTGAAGACAAATAGGGCAGCAGCCAAACGTTTCAAGTTTACCAAGTCTGGTAAAATTAAACGCGGTTGTGCGTTCCGAAGACATATCTTGGAGAAAAAATCTCCTAAGATGAAACACCAAAGCCGTGGAATGCACCTCATCCACGAAACCGATTATAACCGTGTAGAAAAACTTCTACCTTACGGAGGTTAAACGATGCCACGCGCAGTCAACGGAACCATCCATAAGAATCGTAGAAAAAAAGTTCTCGCTAAAGCTAAAGGTTTTAGGGGCGGACGTTCTAAACTTTTCAGAACAGCAAAATCAGCTGTAATGAAAGCTGGTCAATGGGCATACCGTGACCGTAGAAAGAAAAAGTCTGAATTCCGTAAACTTTGGATTACGAGAATCAATGCCGCAGTGAGAGAAAATGGAATGTCTTATTCTAAATTCATCCATGCACTCAAAACACACGGAATCAACTTAGATCGTAAGACTTTGGCTGACCTTGCATACAACCACAAAGAAGTATTCAACGCCATCGTAGAAAAAACCAAAGTCGCTAAGTAAATTAGTGCTTGATTGGAATAGAATGGCTCGGCTATTCTATTCCATCGGATTGTTATCATGTTAAAAATCGAAACCATTGAAGAGCTAGAAAGTAAAGTTGTTAAGGCTTTGGAACTTATCCAAGACCTAAGAACAGAAAACGCACGCCTGGAGACTGAAAACGAGACCCTCCGCGCGGAAAATGACCAAATGAAGCTCGCAATGGAGGAGAAAGAGCGCGAATTGAAAACACTTCGCACTCAGCTCCAAGATGCAACGGACGAATTAAACCAACTCCGCGAGAGAGAAGGACTTTTGGAATCCAAAGTCCACCAACTCCTCGGTCGTTTGGACGGCCTTCCTACTACGGGAAGTTCGGCTCCCAAAACATCTAGTTCGGATTCTTCGCAAGGGGAACCAGTTGCGGCCGCTGGTGCTGCAGCAATTGCAGCTCCGAGTTTGGCAGCAGCGGACGAAGATGATGAAATCATCCTTTTGGATGAAGACGAATCCGAATTCCAAACAGAAGAAGTTTTGGAAAAACCACCCGCATCAGCATCCTTTGAAAAAGAAGAAGTTCCTGTCGAATCAGAAGAAGAAGTTCCTACTGTGGAAATCGACGAAGATGACGACATCATCATTGACGATGATGATGAAGCGATCAGTGTCTTTGATGCTGACGACGACGATGATTTTTTAATTATCGAAGACGATCCTAAATAATTTTTATGGCAGAATCTGCCCCACAACCTCAAAAAATAACCAAACAAATCTTTGGTGAGACCTATACCATTGTTGGTGAAGCTTCCTCAGGGTACATCTCTGAGGTGGCTGATTTTGTAGAATCACGACTTTTGGAACTGTCAAAAGCATTACCAACGGCATCCAAAACCAAATTAGCCGTACTTTGTGCACTCAATTTAGCGGACGAACTGTTCCAAATGAAAGAAGTTTCTGCCAAAACAAATGAAATTCCCGAATTGGAAGAACGAACAAAGAAGATCATTTCTCTATTGGAAGAGGGGATCATTGGGGATCATTTTTGAATTCCATTTCCAAAAAAGACGCTAGAGAAGTTCTAAAAAAAAATCTTCCGAACTTACCAGAAAGGGAAGACCATGAAGCGGCCATCCTTCGTAGGTTATTTCCTCTTTTGCAGGGCAAATCCAAAATCATCACTTATTCTCCTGACTTTCTTTATGAAGTCGATGTCCTTCCCATCATTGAATCTTGCCCCCTTCCGAGACCTACTGGTTTTATTGAAGCAAGGCATTCTGCTCAGTGGTACTTCCCTCGAATGGAAGAGGGAAAGGTTTTGCGTTTCTTACGTCCCCATTCCTTTGAAAAGAACGCACTCGGACTTTTTGAACCGGTAGGAGATGAGGAGATCTCCGTAGAAGATGCGGATTTGATTTTGGTTCCGGCTCTTGGTTTCAACGAAAAAGGTTATCGGTTGGGACGCGGTGGTGGATATTATGATCGCATTTTAAATTCAGAATCGCTCCAAAAGAAAGCCATTGGACTCAGTTTTTCCAAACTTTTCCCCGTCCCATTCCTTGCAGAAAGCCACGATCTAAAAATAGGAAAAATGATTACGGAAATCCAGATTCATTCGTTTTTAGATTGAATCCACGTAGGATTCTGACACGATTCCAGGTAGCATATGGACCAAGAAACATTACTTACATCCCTGGCGGAAAAAACCAAACTGGAACAAGAATCCGATTTGGGAGACTTGGAACAGTTCCTCACATTTACCATCGATAAAGAATTCTTTGGGATTCGATTGTTACTGGTGCACGAAATTTTAAAACCAGTTTTAATCACAAGAATTCCGAATGTGGACGATTACATTTTAGGTGTGATCAACCTTCGCGGTGAAATCATTCCTATCTTGGATCTGAAAAAAAGATTCCACGAAACCGATTCTGAAATATTTCCTATCTCTCGCATCATAGTCATTATGTTAGATGAGAAACGTATTGGAGTCCTTGTTGATGAAGTCAAACAAGTTGTAAAAATCCAAAAGGATTTTATCAGTTATACAACTGATGACTTGTCGTTAAACTATAGTAAGATGGTTGAATCCGTATCTAGACACGAAGACCATTTGATTTTGAATTTGGATTTGGAACAAATTGTTGATTTTGTTTCTTCCGCAAAGTAAAGAAAAAGGGATACGACATTGGCTGGAATTTTAGGCGAATACACAGAAGTTTTCCTGGAAGAATCCGAGGATCAAATTGAGGAATTAAATTCCAATTTGGTGAAACTCGAAAAAGACCATGAAAACCCGGAAATCATCAATGATATTTTTCGTGCAGCACACTCTTTAAAAAGTTCTTCTGCCTTCGTTGGATTGTACAATCTTTCTGATTTGTCCCACACGATGGAAAACCTTCTCCAAAAAATTAGGGAAGGGAGTTTAGAAATCAACGTTAAGTTGGTGAATTTATTATTTGAATGTTTTGATCTCATCAAACAAGTGATCGAAGGTGTTGCGAACGGCGTGAAGGTGGAAACCCCCTTTACGGACATGATTAAAAAACTTCAGGATTATGAAGCCGCACAAACACAAACTGGGCCTAAGTCTAGTGCTTCTAAATCAAATCCAAGTTCCTCTGCAAAACAAACTGATAGTTCTAGTCTTTCCCTTAGTTTAACCGAAGATGAAATTTCTGAAATTCGTCAGTCTTTAAAAGAAGACAGTGGCCTTTCTGCTTTCTCTGTGAACTTAAAATTAAAAGACGACACTCCCATGCAGAACCTAAGACTTCTGCTGATTGTACAGTCTGTCAAACAATCCGGCACCATCATCAAATGTAATCCTACAGAAGATGCTTTGGACAATGGCCAAGGTAGTTTTGCCCTTTCCTTCATTACTGTTACCAAAAACAACAAACATGAGTTACACGTTCAGTGTAATATCGATATGGTAGACAGTCTTTCTGTGGAAGAAATCCAACTCCCGGAAACAGAAATGGAAGCCCTCGAAAAAAGATCCGAAGGAATATCCTCGGAGGCCGGAAATACTACGCATTCTCTATCAGATCCTGAAGAAAAACATGCGGTGAAAGGTTCCGCTAACTTTGATAAAGCGGTAACTGACTCTAAAGTAGTTATGAGAACCATCAAGGTATCTTCTGACAAACTAGACCAACTTATGAATAACGTTGGAGAACTTGTCATTACTAACTCTGGATTCCAAAAGATCTATGATGATTTGGTTGCACAGTTTGGTGAAGACTCGCTCTTCAATGAACTCAAAGGAAAAATCGATCAAATCAATCGAATTTCCAAAGACCTACAAACAGGAATTATGAACATCCGAATGGTTCCGATTGGATCTGTATTCAATCGTTTCACAAGACTCATTCGGGATCTCTCTTTAGAAACTGGAAAACAAGTAAACCTTGTACTTCGCGGTGAAAACACAGAACTCGATAAAAAAGTAATCGATGCGATTGGGGAACCACTCATCCATCTCATTCGCAATTCTGTGGATCATGGAATTGAATCTCCTTCGGAAAGAAGGGCAGCAGGGAAACCGGAAGAAGGTACTGTTGAGCTCAATGCTTACCAAGGCGGGTCCAATATCCTTGTGGAAATTCGAGATGATGGAAAAGGACTCAATAAAGATAAAATCCTAAAAAAAGCCATCGAACGAGGGCTTGTTAGCGATACGGATGCACAGAACCTTTCGGAATCAGATATTTTCCAATTTATCTTTGCTCCTGGTTTTTCCACTGCCGACAAAATTTCCGATATTTCGGGACGTGGTGTGGGGATGAATGTCGTGAACAAACTCATCGAAGAGTTTAAGGGCAAAATCCTCATCCATTCAGAAGAGGGAAAGGGTTCTTCTTTCACTCTTTCCTTCCCACAAGCACTGGCCATCATTCCTTCGATTCTTGTCATTATGGAAGAGGAAGTCTATGCCTTCCCTCTATCCGAAGTCTCCGAAACCATCAAAGTCAATCTGGACCAAATCACCACACTCGAAGGACACGAGATCATCAACTTACGAGGAGAGGTTTTGCCTATCTACCGTTTGAATCGTATCCTTGGTCTTGCCGACAAACAAGAGATGGTGGAAGTTCCCGTTGTCATCGTGAATTACAAAACGAGAAAACTGGGCTTTATGGTAGATGACTTAATTGGAAAACATGAAACCGTAATCAAGTCACTCGGTAAAAACTTCAAAGACATCCAAGGACTCACGGGAGCCACCATTATGGGTGATGGAACCATCATCCTCGTTTTGGACATTCCAGGTCTTGTAGAGATTGCCGCCGACAAAGTAGACTGGTCTGACAAATTGGTAGCAGGGGATATGATGAAACGTGCCTCCACCATCCGATCTCTAGAAATGTCAGATTCTGAGTATATGTTTAAATCCAATCACCCTACCAACCGTTATAATGCGAAGTTGATAGAGTTACGTGCAAAAGACAAATCACGTGTTAAAAAAGATAAACATAAAATCGAAAAACATGTCATCGTTCCCAAAGAAGAAGTATTTGCCGAAGAACCTGCAACCAACCTCAAAATCACAACAGAAGTAATCAAAACAGAAACTGTTGTGAATGGCGATTCTAGTGAATCTTCTCAGACATCCACATCCACTCTTGTGATTGATCACAAAACAGATGAAATCCATCGTTTGGCCGATGTTGCAAAAATTGAAACAGTTAAACTTACGGAAAGAGAACAAGCCGCAGAAATCATCAAAGGCTTCGTTGAACAAAAAGAAGAACGATTGAATCAAGTGGCCGCTCTGAATTCAGACGCGATCAACGAAATCATGTCTTCCAAAGATATCAAAAAACTAGAGAACATTGTCAATACTGGTATGATGAATGCCGGTGTCGTGCTTTCTCAGTTAGTTGGTAAAGAAGTAGAACTTTTTATTCCTGAAATCAAACTCACCGACCGCGAAGGTTTGGCAAAAGAATTTCGTTATTCCATGGATCAGTTCTTTGGAATGAAAATTCGGATGACCGGAGATCTCAACGGAAACCTTCTTATGATGTTTTCCGAAGACAATGGATCAGAAATTGCCAAAGAATTACTTGGTTCGGAAGATGCTAAATATGCAGAGGGTAGCACTCATAAACTTTCTGAAGATATGGTTTCTGTTCTCTCTGAAATTTCCAATATCGTTTGTTCGAGTGTGATGAACTCACTTTCTAATAAATTGAAAAAGGAAGTTTTACCTTCGGTTCCAGAAATGATTACAGGTAGTTTTATGGATGTGATCGACATTGTAAAACCAGAACGAACTAAGTTTTTGTCCATGCACACAGAATTCAACCACCAAGGAAGTAATCTAATTGGTGTTCTGATTTTCTTACCTGATTTTGACGAACTGGTAGATTTGATCCATAAATCATGAACAAAAAACCTACCGTTGTTATCATCGACGACTCACTCCTTGTGAGGAATATCTTAAGTGATGTCCTCACCAAAAAGGATGAAGTACAAGTCATCGCTACCGGCAAAACCGGAATGGATTGTATTGATTTAGCTGATAAACTAAAACCTGACTTTATTGTTTTGGACATTGAGATGCCGATTATGGACGGTCTTACGGCCCTCGCGGAAATCAAAAAACTAAAACTCTCCACACATGTGATTATGTTGTCGGTGCTCACCCAACATGGGGCCGATGCCACTTTCAAAGCTTTGGAGCTCGGGGCAGTTGACTTCATTCCGAAACCATCCAGCGGAAATCAGTTTTCACCGGAAGATGTGGCTGCGGTTTTGTCCGCAAAAATCAAAGGATTTTCCGATTCTAGGCTACCAAGCCCAGAAATTCAGCCAAGGTTGGATCGGACTGAACGCCAATTAAATAAAAGTTTTCAAAAACCGATCAAAGTAGACGCTATCGGAATAGGGACTTCCACAGGAGGACCCAAAGCCTTACAAACTGTCTTTGCAGGCATTCCGGAAGATTTTGCGAAACCTATCTTTGTGGTGCAACATATGCCGGCGGGGTTTACGAAGGCGTTTGCGGACAGATTGAATTCCTTGTCTAAAATACAAGTGAAAGAAGCGGAACAAGGTGACCTTGTGCAATCGGGAACCGCTTACATTGCTCCTGGTGATTATCAAATGAAGGTAATCACAAAAGGAAAGGATCGTGTCATTGAACTTACCCATGCAGGGCAGGTCAATGGGCATCGACCATCCATTGAAGTATTGTTTGATAGTTTGGTGGAAGCTTACGGTGGAGATCATCTTTTATCCATGATCATGACAGGTATGGGAAAAGATGGATCGCAAGCAATCACCAACATTCACGCCAAGGGTGGTATTACTCTGGCGCAGAATGAAGCAACATCGGTAGTGTACGGAATGAACCGTGTTGCAGTCGAAATGGGAGGGATTGATTTTGTCCTTCCTGTGGATGATTTAGTACCAAAGATGATAGAATTATTAAAGTCGAGAGGGAATTAATATGGCAAGAATTTTGGTTGTAGATGATGCAAAATTCATGAGAACGCTCGTAAAAGATGCGTTAGTTGGTGCGGGTCACGAGATCGTAGGTGAAGCTGAGAACGGTAATATTGCGGTAGAACAATACAAAAACCTCAAACCGGACTTAGTGACTATGGACATTACTATGCGTGAAAAAGATGGAATCGAAGCAACAAAGGAAATCATTAAATTTGATGCTTCTGCTAAAATCATTATGGTAACGGCTCTTGGTCAAGAAGACTTACTTGCGAAAGCAATTAAGATGGGTGTGAAGGATTTTGTCGTAAAACCTTTCCCACCAGAAAGATTGCAACAAGCAGCAGCAAAAGCATTAGGTTTATAAACCGTGTCCCAAACCCCGGAGTTTATCGTCCGGTGGCAGAACCAGGACGGAGGATTGACAGAAGGACCTTTAACGGTTCTATGGTCTCTGATTGATAGTTATAAGGTTGATATTTTTGAAGTCTCCCTTTCGCGTATCACATCTGATTTCATTCAATTTCTGAGAACGAGTCAGTCCCTATCGATTGAACTTACTTCTGAGTTTGCCGTAATGGCAGCTCATTTGGTATATTTAAAATCCAAGGCTTTATTGCCGGATCCTGGTTTTGAAGAAGAGGATTACAATCCTCCTCTTCCGAAAGAGCTTGTAGATAAATTACTCGAACACAAAAAATTCCAAATGGCCGGACAACGCCTGGCGGAACTCGACCGGTTGACGGCAGGAATGTTCACTCGGGAAACGAACCAAGTATTGGATGAAACCGAAGTTTGGTTGGATGTTAGCCTTGTGGATCTCATCTCCGCGTTCAATTCGATTTTGGAACAAGAAAGTTCCAATGAGGTAGAAGACCTTCTACCCATCTACGAGGGTGTGGCCCAATACTCCGTAGAAGATAAAATGGCATATTTACAGAATCTTTTAGAAAAAACCGGGGAAATTCATTTTATGGATTTGTTCGAAACGGAAAAACCGGAAAAAAAAGAAATCGTCGCTGCCTTCCTTGCCGTATTAGAAGTTGTTAAAATCCGAGTTTGCAAAGTTCTCCAACATGCAGTTTTCGGTGAAATCAAAATAGTCAAGGTTTAGACCAATTTGGAAGAAAGAACTTATACTAAGGGCCTTCTTGAGGCACTTCTCTTTTTATCTTCGGATCCGGTCAAATTGTCTGCACTTGCCAAGTCTGCCGGGATCGAAAAAACAGAAGCCCGAGAACTCCTAGACGAACTCATCCTCGATTACCAAGAAAAAGAAGGCGGTTTTTTACTGAGAGAAATCGCCGGTGGATACCAATTCATCACGAATCAAAAATACAGCGAAATCCTAGCACATATCTTTAAAGATAAAAAAAGAGAAACTCTTTCTCGTGGAACTTTGGACACCCTTGCTATCATTGCTTACAAACAACCTGTCACCTTGACAGAACTCGATGAAATTCGAGGTGTCTCTTCTCGGGCCATGGTGGCAAGTCTCATGTCAAAAAAATTGGTGAAAGCTGTGGGACAAAAAGAAGTTCCCGGCAGACCCACGTTATACGGAACTACCAATGAATTTCTGTTACACTTTGGCCTCAGTAAACTCACTGACCTTCCGACACCTGTGGAAGTAAAGGAACTGAAATTCGAAGAGTTTTCTCCTGAATCCATCATTGTTACCGATGAAACGGAAATGAATCCTGACTTTGATTTAAGCACACTACCGGAAGAGTTACAAGAAGAGGCCTGAAATGAGTAGTGCAGAAGAAGAATTAAAAAAACTCCGAGCTGGTATCGATTCATTAGACACGGAAATCATTGCACTCATTCAAAAACGGGCAGGCTTCGCACAAGAGATTGGTCGTGTGAAAAAAGAATCTGGTGGGCCAATCTATCGCCCCGATCGTGAAAAAGATGTATATGAAAAGGTAACTAAGTTATCTGGTGGTCCACTTCCTGCATCGGTCATTCGTGCCATTTACCGGGAGATGATGTCCGGAACCATTGCCTTAGAACATCCGTTAAAGATTGGATTTTTAGGACCAGAAGGGAGTTTTTCTCATTCGGCCCTTCGTTCTAAATTTGGAACCTCCATTGATGCCGCCCCACAAACCTCCATCCCCGATGTATTTCGTATGGTGGAAGAGGGGAAGTTGGATTACGGAGTGGTTCCTGTAGAAAATTCTACCGAAGGCCAAGTCAGTTCCACACTCGATATGTTTTTAGAAACAGATCTTGTCGTTTACTCTGAGTTATACCAAAGAATTTCTTTTTCTTTACTCGGATTTGAAACGGATCTTGCGGCCGTTAAGAAAATCTATGGAATTCGAATTGGGAACGAACAGTGCCGCAATTGGATTTCGGCCAACCTTCCCAATGCAGAAGTAGTGGATACTTCCTCCACCGCTATGGCGGCAAAGTTAGTTTCTGAAAGAAAAGACGGACTTGCGATCGCTTCTAAAATTGCCGGTGAAATTTATCAATTGAATGTGGTTGCCGAAGGGATTGAAGACTATTCGGGAAACACCACTCGGTTTTTGGTGATTGGTAAAACATCCTCACCGAAAACAAAAGAAGATAAAACCTCCATTGTGTTTTCGATTCCGAACCAAACAGGGTCTTTGTTTGCTATTTTAAAAACCTTTAATGATGGAGCCGTCAATCTAACTAAGATTGAATCCAGACCACTAAAAAGAAACCTATGGGAATATCATTTTTTCGTAGATTTTATTGGTCACAAAGAAGATCCAAAAATTGCCGATCTTCTCGGAAAAGTAAAATCCCAATGTACATTATTTAAACTTTTAGGTTCTTATCCAACGGCTGGATCTTTTCCCACATGAACTTAAACCGGGTTTTGATTTATGGCATGGGGCTTATGGGAGGCTCGCTTGCTATTTCTTTACGCACAAAATTTCCAAACATTGTGATTACCGCCGTCGTTCGTTCTGAAAAAAGTAAAACTACGATTTTGGAAAAGAGTTTAGCCAACCAAGTTTTTTTACAAAAAGAGTTTTTATCACCTGATTGGACTAATTACGATTTGGTGGTTTTTAGTACCCCTGTCGAATCGATCCTTAAGATCATTCCTAGTTTGCCTAAGTCAGGGAATACAATTTTTATGGATTTGGGATCTACCAAAGAAACCATCATTACTGCTGTAGAATCCTATTATGGAAATACCACTCATCATTATATTTCGACCCACCCGATGTGTGGATCCGAACAAGCCGGACCTGAGGCTGCAGTCGTAGATCTTTATGTAGATAAACTTTGTATTTTGACCAAACCAAAAGCGGCATCTAACTCGAGTTTGGAGTGGGTGCGTCTATTTTGGGAATCGGTTGGATCTTGGACTATGGAGATGGATTCTAAGTCACACGATGAAACCTTGGCTTACCTTTCTCATCTTCCTCACGTGATCTCTACATTACTAGTGAATGTGGCCGGAGAAAATTCTGCAACCATGAAGGAAGTTCTTGGAATTCAAAAACCAATCACAGGTGGTGGGTTTCGGGATATGTCAAGGATCGCTGGATCCAATTCGGATATGTGGATTTCTATTTTCAAAGAGAATCAAGTTTTTTTACGTAAATCCATTGATGATTTCATTGAGCAATTAACTGCTTTCCGAGATTTGTTTGGATCTGGGCTGCCCGTTGACGAAGACAAAATCCGAAAGATTTGGGAATTGGCCCTGGAAACCAAGGAACAGATTCGAAAGACAAAATGAAGTTTTTAAAAAATATTAGTAAGTTAAGCGGCTGTAAGGCGGCAATTCTCACCAACCAAAGTGCTTTCGGATATGAAGGAAAATACCATTACCAAACCTATTCCGAAATTTTTGATCTAAAAACAATCTTCCTACCAGAACATGGACTCTTTGCTGAATTACAAGACCAAGTGAGTGGGGACGAATTGTTGTATCTCTTTGGTGGAATGCAGATAGTCAACCTCTATGGAAAAGAAGAGAAAAGCCTCGTTCCCCCTAGAGAAACATTGACCAATGTGGATGTGGTGATCATCGATATCAAAGATGTGGGTTCTCGTTATTATACTTTTTTAACAACGGCCTATTATATATTAGGGGAACTTTCTCGTATCAAACAAGAAAGAGGAAAGGCCCCGCTTCTACTCGTCATCGATTCTCCGAATCCCATTGGAACTAAGGTGGAAGGTACACCCTTACAAAAAGAATTTGAATCCTTTGTGGGAGTGACTTCTGTTTTACACAGGCACGGCCTGACTCCCGGGGGACTTTTATCTTATTACAACGAAACGTTTCAATGGAAAGTGGATGTTGTAGTGGTTCCCGTGGGTGTGATCCATCCCAAATCAACTTCTCATCTGGAATGGGTCCCTCCTTCTCCTAATATTCCAACACAAAATACCTGTTTGGTGTATCCGGGTATGTGCCTTTTAGAAGGAACGAATCTTTCAGAAGGGCGGGGGACAACAAAACCTTTTGAAACCTTTGGTGCTCCTTACCTTCTGGGGAAACCCAAAGAAGAATTGGACAAACGAATGCAATTACACCAACCAGGTTTGTTCCGGTTACGGAATTTACGTTTTTTACCCACCTTTCATAAATATGTTGGCTCCATTTGTGAAGGATACCAGTTGATGGTTTTGAAACCCAAACAGTTTCAGTCCCTGTATTTTACTTTGTATTTTTTAAAACAAGTCGCAGAACTATTCCCTAACGAATTTGAATACTTGAAAGGGGTGTATGAGTTTCGTTCCGACAGACCTGCCATTGAACTTCTTGCTGGTGACAAGCTTCTCTTAGAATATTTGAACGGAAATCTATCTGATTCTGACCTAGAGGCTTATTTAAATCAATCAGAGAGCCAATGGACAAGGGCCACAAAACCGTATCGATATTAAATTTTTTAACAAATTGGTGTTGCAGACCGACTAAAGGGTAGGTATACAATCAGCATGACAAGAATGTTTCGAACCGTTTTCCTCGTTTCCCTAATGGCAACATTACTTACCAACTGTGGTTACAATAGTATCCAAGCGTTGGATGAAGAAGTGACTGCTTCTTGGGCAGAAGTACTCAATCAGTACAAAAGAAGATCTGATCTAGTTCCCAATTTGGTTTCTGCAGTCAAAGGATTTGCGAATCAAGAAAAAGAGATTATGACAAACATTGCGGAAGCAAGGGCCAAAATTGGTTCCATCCAAGCAACACCGGAACTTGTGAACAATCCTGAGAGTTTAAAAAAATTCGATCAAGCACAAGGCCAATTGGGATCTGCATTGTCCAGACTCCTTATGATCCAAGAAAACTACCCACAATTAAAATCAGACCAACACTTCTCTGATTTGATGGCACAGTTGGAAGGAACAGAAAATAGAATCACTGTAGCAAGAAACAGGTTCATCAAATCAACGAAAGAATACAATATATACATTCGTCAATTTCCTGCGGTTCTCACAGCAAAAGCATTTGGTTATGCATCCAAAGCAACCTTTACTGTAGAAGATGAAAAAACCATCGAGAATGCACCAAAAGTAGAATTCTAAAATAGGAATCGAAGATAGATAAATTAGAAAATCTGAATGGTAATAAAATATAGAATCTAATTAAAATTCTATTTAGAAAATACCTTTTGATTTTTAGAATGAAGCCGGTAATCTTTACCGGCTTTTTTATTTAAAATTGGAAGTAGAGGAAAGGACTGGATACTGTTACACTATAAATAATAAACGAAGTGATATAGAGTAAAATACAAGTCGGGATTAAGAAATAGAGATTGTCTGTGATAAAAGCAAACCGGTCTTCTTTTCTGTCTTGTAAGATATCAACTAAAAACAAAAATCCAACAAGAATTACTAAACTAACACTCATTTGTGGGAAGGCACCACTGGCTCCCGTAAAAGCACGTTCTAACATGATATTTGTGATACCCATACCTGTCGGAACTTCTGGTGTTGGTTTTGCTCGAAAGAAAAAACAAGACAGTACAAAAACCCCTACTGGATATATGGGTTGGATGGCACGAGGAACTCGGTTCCAGGCGTTTCGCATGGTTTCAAATTTAAATACAAATTTTTCAACCACCATCATTGTGGAGTGGAGAGTTCCCCAAAAAACGAAAGTCCAATCGGCCCCATGCCAAATTCCAGAAACAAAGGTTGTGATGAAGAGATTGACGTAGGCCATAATCTCACCCCTTCTGTTTCCACCGAGAGTGATGTAAACATAATCTCGTAACCAAGAACTAAAGGAAATATGCCAACGCCGCCAAAGTTCACTGAGTGTTCCTGATAAAAAAGGACGATCAAAGTTTTTGGGAATGTGAAATCCTAGAATTCTTGCGGTTCCAATGGCAATGTCGGAATATCCAGAGAAATCGCAATAGATTTGCACTGCAAATAAGAAAGCCGCAATCCAGATAGCAATCCAATTGTATTCGGTGGGATTGGCATACATGGGATCGATCACATAGGATACAGGATCGGCAATGAAGGTCTTTTTGAAAATTCCCCAGAAGAGTTGTTTCAAACCTTGTTTGAGATTTTCTTTTGTGAAGTCCTTAGAATCTAAAAATTGGTGGAGGACATCACTGGCACGTAAGATGGGTCCGGCTACCAGTTGGGGAAAAAATGCGAGAAAAAGTCCGAAATGGAAAACAGACTTGGCCCGTACCACCACACCTTTGTAAACATCCACGGCATATGATACTGCTTGTAAGGTGAAAAAACTAATCCCCATGGGTAAAAGGATTCCCGATTTTTGCACAAATTCGGGATCACAGGGAGTTAAAGAAAAAGTTTGGTTCCAAACAGTGATGGAAAAATCCAAATACTTAAAAACAAAAAGTAAACTTAAGTTAGTCCAAACAGCAACATTCAACCAAAAGATTTTTTTGGGTTTGGAGGAGGTTAACTCCATGTAGTCGACGGCAAGTTTTGTAATTACAAAAGAAAAAACAAGAAGGATGAGAAACGGAATCCTGAAAATTGCATAAAAGTACAAGCTAACAATGAATAACCAGAGTCCCTGAAATCGTTTGGGTATCAGAAAATATACAAAAATAACAACGGGAGCAAAAATCAAATAATGAACGGAATTAAAAAGCATGTTATTTTATTTCCTTTAGGGCATGACTAATGGACTCAGAAGCCCATAAATTCCCAATTTTTGTTAGGTGGCCATCGCCAGGAATGTAATAGTCTTGGATTCTTGCTTTTTTTGTTTTTCCATTTAAGGTAAATTCACGACCACACATTTTGTCGGTATAAGGAAGGATATCGAGAGTTTTGACACCTTTGGAATCTAAATAACGTTTAGCACGGATGGCATAGGTTCCGAGAGCATTGTATTTTCCGATTTGCCTACAATAAACTTCTTCGATTTGCATAGGAAGGATGACGGGAACAAAGTGGTATCCCTTTTCTTTGGAGAGGTTAATCATCAAATCATAAGCCCTTGTTGTGGTTTCTGGGAGTGGTTCCAAGGAATTCGGGTCAATCGGAGAATCCGAACAGACTACATCTAGATTTTGGATGGGGGCCGGGCAAATGAATTCAGTATTTTCTTCGCATTTTTGTTGTTTGACGGGAAGAATGAAAGTTTCTCGTAGATAGACAATAGGGGAAGTTGTGAGAAGTTTTGTATCAGTAGAAACTAAATACTTGGTTTGTGCAAATTTAACTTTTGTTTGTTCATAGGCAAGTTTGAGGGCTTGCAAAAGATACGAAACCCTTGTGAGTTCAAATTGAATGCGAAAGTTTTGTTTCCAAACAGGATCATTTTCATGCAAAGCATCACTTTCATCATCGGGGAGAATGCCTTGGGCTCGTAATTCGTTAGGCATTGTAAAATCATTTGGTGAGATAAAAAATAATACGGTTTTGATATTGTCGATTTGCGAGGACATGTCTTTCAATCGTTTGTAAGATCCAAGGGATCCATAAGCATCCACACCTAGGTTGAGACTTTGGAATGTTTCTCCCTTCTCTTCGAACCCATCGAGCCTGGAGCAAAATGTGTCCTCATCCGAAACACCAAATCCCATCACTAAACTATCACCAAGACAAAGTAGTTTGGGTTTTCCTGGAATCGGTTCTTCTAATCCGCGAAGGCCGAGGGAATTGGTTGTGAATTGGCCTTGCCATAGGTCTGCGTAGTGGCGAACAAAGCGGCTTTCGTTAGGTTCTAAGGCCACCCCGTATTCAGGATGGTAAGCATGCAAAAGTTTGACATCGCGGTAATAACGTAAAGCAGGCGGATTGGAAAGGCGTAAAATACTTTCCAAAGCAAGTAACGCGAACGGGAAAAATAGGACAATGGCTCCCCATCGTTTCCAGTTTTGAATCATATCCCTCTAAACTTTAGAAATCGAGATAGGAATCAAGCATTTCTAAGGCAAATTTAAGAAGTCCTTCGCAATGGCATCGGCAAAAAGTTTGGACAAGTCAGGGCCTGGATGGCCATCATTCGGGATATAAACTTGTTTTTGTTCCCCAAACAAAACTTCTGTCCTATGGCGGAGGTCGATGGTTTTCACTCCTTGTTCGTTAAAGAAATTTTTTGCCATTTCGTAATTGGGATCTTTGGTATCAGGGATTCCTGATTTGGACATCCCCCAACTAAATAGAATCGAAATTTTGCCATGTGGTAAAGAAGGATCATTAAAAAAATTTCTTAAATTGGTATAAGTGATATGATCTTTCGGATAGAGGATGGGATCACCGGACGAAGTGTACACATTGGTAGGAGGGGAAGGAAGGAGTTTTCGGTAGAGATCAGAATTTCGGATGAGTTGGTAATGGATGGGATAAAGATAACGTTTTAGTCCTCTTTTTTCTCTTTCGTCATCAATAAAGTCGGATGGATTCCAGATCCAATAGATATGTTTGGGCTGGTCTTCAGGTTTGGTTTTGGCCACACCTTCTTTTAGGAGTCGCAAAATTCCATTCGTTCCAATGGCATCCACTGCAAGCACTCGCGTATTTATTTTATGTTTTGATTTCAGATAAAAAGCGGGTGTTTCTTCGGTGGTGAGTCCATACCCCATAGCCATCGAATCACCGATTAACCAAAGATTGGTGGTGTTGGATTCCTCCTCTAGAATTCGTTCTCCCAAAGAATTGGTTTGGATGTCCCAAGTTTTTCCATCATTACGGGTAAACTTGTCCTTCACATTGGGACAAAGGCGAATTTCAGAAAACCCGTACAAACAATGGATTTCTTTATAACGAATCTCTTCGGAATTTGTTTTGGATACAAACCGCAGAAGACCCTCTCCCAGTAAAATCACAAGGAGAGTGGTAAGGACTATTGATACAGAAATTTTATAGAATTTTTTCAATGAGAAGGTAAAAGAAAGAAAGATTTCCAATATAAAGAATCATCACTAAAAAGCCAATCGCCATCTGAAAGATATACGCAGAATAGGAAAATCCTTGGTAGGCGAGGTAAGCAGTGATCCCTAAAATCATTTCAGGAACTAACACATAATAGGCTACTTTTCCCCACATCTTCACATCTTGTGCATGCCAAGATCCAAGAACCCACATGGTTGCTTCCGAAGTTCCAAAAATGACTAAGGCAATGATTCCTACCCAAAGGCAGGTGCCGATAATGGATACAGACATTTCTTCGAGTTTAATTCCTGAATACACGCAGATAAATAAAGGAATGGCCCAAAGCCCTGCCATATAACCAGAAACAGTTCCGATTTTCATAAATCCATCTTCTGGAAATACTAATACTTGTAATACGGTAGATAAAAACCAATCGGGAAATACCATAAGAATCGACAAGGGAACCAGGAATTTCCAAATCCGAAACGGAGTGTGCCAACGAAAGACCTTACAGAGGCCGGCAAAACTAATATGGAATAAGAGAGTGAGCGCAGCAAGTTTCGTCCCAGCGGAACCTTCTCCCCAATAAAGAACAAGTCCGGAGACAATACTAAATACCAAAAAATACAATGCCAAAAGGAATTCTTCTGCGAGGAACTTAAGTTTCATCGGTTCGAATCTTAAAGCCAAGGGAATGAGATGCAAGCGGAAACTTAAAAGAGTGTGGTTTTAAAAAATGAAAAGACGCAGGTGTTTGAATATCCTTGGGAGATACTGGGTTCGAACCAGTGACCTCTACCATGTCAAGGTAGCGCTCTAACCAACTGAGCTAATCCCCCAAGGTAAAACCACTTCACCAGAGCCGGACCCACCGTAAAGTACGATTTCTAAATCGGTTCCTGATTGAAAAATCTCCACTCATACGATCAGCGAGCCGTTCGGGTTTGGTGGTATCAGAAATTAAGAGAACCAAATTGTCTTTTGCTCGTGAAAGGCCTACATAGAGAATCCTTCGTTCTTCCGCTTCGTTGGTATCTTCTGTGTCTTCACTCCAACCAAGAACTAGATCGAGAATTACCGTTGTGAATTCTAATCCTTTGGCACTGTGGATGGTCATGATTTGTGATGGAGGGACACCGTGACTGATCCATTCGCTTTTCCGGTAATTGCTTCGGGTGAGTAGAATGCTTGTTGGGTCTTTTGCAAACCACTCCTTCCAAATCTCCATGGGCCTTGTTTCCGTATCTTTGATTCGTTCTACAAGGAAAGTTCCTTTTTCATTCCGGAAGGTTTTTACTAGTTTCGGAATTTTGTCTTTGTTTGGTTTTAGCGGAAGTAGGGAGGCCGTGATGATGGAATTCTTAGAACGGTAGTTAGTGGACAAATGGTATTGAACCACTCTCGGGAAATGGTTGGGAAATTCTAAAAATGGTTTGGGAGTGGCTCCTCGAAATCCATAGATGGCCTGCCAATCATCACCAACTACTGTGATGGACTGGAAATTCATTTTTTGAATGATCTGGAGTTGGGTTTCGTCTGTGTCTTGGAACTCGTCTATGATAAGGGCTTTCCATTTTTCCTTGACGAGGTCCGCGGACGGACTGTCCAAAAATCGAAGGAAATCAAAAATCAAATCATCAAACTCGAAGTAGTGATTTTCTATCTTCCACAAGCGAAAAGAGGACTGAAAGGATTCGTAAACATCGGAGGAAAGCTCTCGGAAACGGTTCCCGTTATTTTTAAAGAGAATGGGAAAGGGAATTCCACCAATTTCCCATTGTATAGGAGATAAGATTTCTTTTACAATTTCCCATTTTTTTGATTCACTAAGGAGCCTGTAACGAGACCATTCTTTGGTCTTATCATATTTTTTTAAGGCATAGTAACAAAACGCATGAAAGGTGGAGATATGATAGTTGGTAGAGAGTCCTTTTTTATGGCAGCGTTCTTTGAATTCGTTCGTGGCTTTTTTGGTAAAGGTGACAATGAGAGTGTTTTCGGGAGGGATGGAATTTTCTTTTTCCCTTTCTTCCAAAAGTCCAATCATGGTGGCAGTTTTTCCTGAACCGGCACCAGCAATCACTTGTTTGATGGAATGACGGGAATGGATGATGGATTTTTGTTCTTCACTCCACATAAATAGTGAGCGGAACGAGAAGAATGTTTGGTTCTATTTTTTTAGATTATTGTTTGAAGACAGCCGTGTCGTCATCTTCCTCTTCTTTTAGATCGTAGTATCCATAAATAAAACTAGGACTTGCTGTTACTTCCATTCCATAAAAATGTTCCGAAATCCTTCCTGATTTAGTGACATCCAGTTTGTATTCCTCCGCAAGGAATTTCATTTTATCCATGGATATCTTCTCATTGATTTTGGGACCAAATCCCGATTCGGTTTTGGACCAATCGATAATGAATAATCTGCCTCCCGATTTCATGGAGCGGATGAGACCATCCATCGCCAAACCTGGGTTTGGGAAAGTAGAAAGGCTGAGAGAGGCAAAGATGATTTCTGGAACGGGTACCCATTCCGGTAGTAAGGGGTGGTCGGACTGGTCCATATGGAAAGGAGTGAGTTGTTCGATACCCTCCATCAGTTTACGGCGTAAAACCATATCTATGATCTCTTGTTGGCATTCGGCGGCCCAAATCCAGACATGAGGAAACCATTTCCGAAATTCTTGGAAGTAGAACCCAAGCCCACTTCCGAAGTCGACCAGGTTGTTCAGTCCCTTCCAATTGAAAAAGGCGTACACGTCCTCAGGGGGACAGACCTCTCTTCTATGGCTCGAGAGTAGGTATTCCTGGTAACTTTGGGAACGGTAGTATTCCGTTTCGGACATAATGACAATTCTCAGAGAAAAGCTGGGAAAGTACAAACGAAAAATTCAATTAGGGGACCTTTACCACCGAAAATCTAAGTATGAAGTTCTCGATTCAACTTTGGACGGTTGTACTACTATTGTCGCTAGTTCCGGTTTCGGCAGATTCTGGGTTTGAGGAAAGCCGTTATCCCACTATCGCTAAGGCAATTCATGCAAGCCTTCTGCCTGATAAAAAATCGATTCGATTGGATTGGGATCCGCCCAAACAAGATGGGGAAATCATCGTGGCTCGTTCCACGGTTATGATTGATAGCCCAGATAAGTTATACATTGCCGATTCTCTTGGACGGTACAAAGCCTCCGGGACCAATGCCACTCGTTTGTATTTTGATTATAATTTGAAACCGGGAACCTATTATTACGCGATCGTTATGGTAGCGGATGTTCGTCGGCGCGAAGTCAAATTATTTTCAAACCAAAATTATACTGTAGTTCCCGTACATATTGCGGAAGAAAATGGAACTCCTGTTGTGGGACAAAATCCTGATTTCCCAGCCTTTCCTGCGGATGCCGGAATCCAATCGATGGTGGGAGGGGTCTCTGGAATTACCGCGAGTATCGAAAGAAAGTATGTTCGTTTGAACTGGACACCACCAAACGGTGCTACTGCGGGAAGAACTCAGTATACTGTTTATCGTTCTAACTCTCCTCTCACAAGTTTACCTCTGATGCAAAAAGCAGAAAAATTGGCCGAAGTCACTCATCCAGTGAATTCTTTTTTAGACCAAGATTTGGAAAAATCCCAAACGTTGTATTATGGAGTTTCTGTCAAACAAGCGGGTGGTGAAGAAACTCTTCCCTTGGAAGATAAAAAGTCCACTTTAAGAGTGTTTTATATCAAACAAACGGAGAAAACCAATGCAGAAGTCATTGTGGAAGATTCTCCTAAAAAACCAAAACAAGAAGTAGCATCTAACGACACTCATACGGATTTGGGTGGTGTCATGCATGTTCGTGGACTTGGTTACGAACGAGTCGGCAAAGGTGCTGTGATTAGTTGGATCAGTCCAGAAGCTGCTGATGAAACCACTGTTTATAGTTTGTATGCTTCGGTGAAACCACTCAACCAAGGTGCCTCTTCTTTCGGACAAGGTTCTGTTGTGAAAGTGGCAACCGTAGTACATCCCAAAACTAATTTTTTTATCAAAGAACTAAAAGAAATCGATGAACTCTATTTTGGTGTGACTGCTAAGTCTAGTGGGATTCCAGAAGACTACCAATTGAAAGAAAATGTATCTTATTTCAAATATGATTTTTCAAAGGACAACCTTCCACCGGAAGAACCGAATGTGGTAGCAGAGTCTCATCCAAAAAAAGAACCTGAAAAATCAGAAATTTATAAAAATGAACATGCGGTCACTCCGACAGATTCTTTACCACCGAGAGAACCGGAACAGGTAAATGATTTTAAAGAAGAAACATCAGCAACGGTAAATTACGATTTAGGTCAAACCGATCTGAATCGGATCATTAAAGAAACAGTCATTAGAAAAAAATATGAAACAGCTGTCTATCGGTTAGAAGAATATTTAAAAAACGAATCCAATGTATACTTACGAGGAAAGGCTATGTTCTTTCTGGGAGTGAGTGCGTTGAAAACGGGTGATACAAAAAAAGCATTAAAATGTTTTTTGAAAAGGGAAACAAAGTCCTATTCACCAACTCGAGTGGAATTTTGGACGAATCAAACCCTAAGTCAGGCGGGTAGAGGGAATTTATGAATCGAATCATTGTAACCTTAGCAGGTTTTTTATTTATTGTTGCAGGTCTTTCTACTGCTTACTACCAAACTAATATTTCTGCAAAGGAAGACCAATCCCAAGCGATTTTAGAAAAAATTGCGGAAGGGGAAGAATACTTAAAACAATCCAACCCACAAAGTAAAGAGAAAGCAATTGTCATCTTTTCTGAGTTAGCTGGAAAACGTGGTCTGGAAAAGTATGAATTCCAAATCAAATACAACCAAGCAAGGGCTCTAGAAAAGAATTCTGATTTTTATCCAGCCCTTGATATTTACAAAGATCTAAAAAAGAATTCTAGTTTAAAACCAGAAGAAAAAGAACGGTTAAGTTACTCTCTTGGAAATTTACTTTTAAAGATTGGGAACGAATCGGAAGGTAAAGCTCATTTAGAGTCCGTTTTACAAGCTAGCTCCGATAATAAACTCCGATCTAAATCCTTTTTGGCTCTTGGTGATTTTTATTATAAAACCGGCCATTTTGAAACAGCACGTAAAAATTATACCTTAGGTTTACAAGAAGATCCGAACAATACAGAATCAAGAATTGGTTGGGGAAGATCCCTTCGTAAATTAGGAAAAGATTGGGCTTCCTTTGATGTATTTGATGAATACATTGAAACCGCTGACCAGTTATCCGGAGCCGATGAAAAGGTAGTTGGAGAATACAAAGACTCTGTTTTTAAAGATGCGAAAGATAATTATACTAAGAAAAATTATGTAAAGGCGATTGAACTATTTCAAAAAGGAATTGGTGTCAATCCAAGCCCCAAAAAAGAAGAGGAAGCCTTGTATTACATCGCTTTGTCTTATGATGCGATGGGAAAACAGATTGAATCCCTTACTTATATCAATAAGGCTTTGAATAACAGTGATTATTCGCTCGACCAAGCGGCTCTATACAAAAAAGGAACCATTTATTTCCGACAAGGGAAATTTGAAAAAGCAGCCGGTATATTCCAAACGATTGTAGATAAATACCCTAAAAACCAGATTACCGACAAGGCGATTGCATGGAAAAAAGAATCACTCGATCAGTTTACCGACCATAATGATCTTGATGGTTCAGATGTATCGTCTGACTCTGATTCACCTAAACCAAGTTCGGTGTCCAACCGACCAGAATCAGGAAGTGATTTAGAGTTTTAGTCGGACTTAATTAGAAATTCATTCGTTTTTGTATTCTGGAGGGCTTCCTCCATTCCGAAAGTTTTATAAATTTCCGGAACAATGTCTGCAAGCGAATGTATATTTTCAGCGAAGCGGTCAGCATTCTTACCATAGAGAATGGTGGCCGCCGGGTTTTCCGTATGATTTTTTTGGCTTAAGTCTTCCATATTTCCATGATCACTCGAAACAATCAGTAAATCTTTTTCTGGATCCAGAGTCTCAAGGATCCCACGAAAAAAACCTTCTAAATTTTTAATCACAAGTTCGGCCTTTTCCCAATCCATGGCATGTCCCACCTTATCTGTGAGAAAGTATTCATACAAAGCCAATTGGTAGTGGGCAAATCGAGTTATGGATTGTTTGCCAAGTAGGTAAGGATCTCGTCTTTCTAGAAGTGGATCGCCCGCTTTTAACATATCAATCCCCATAGTTCCCATAATTTCATGAGTGAGGTCCATATAAAGGCCTCTTTCATTCCTAAGGTCATCAAAGTTCTTTAAAGGTCGGCCACTAGCTAACTGGACTAAGGTGGAAGCAGAAACCAGTTTTGGTTTTTCTTCTACGTGTTTGAGATAAGGTGGGGAAAAACAATTTAGAAAATCACTTAGGTGGCCATTTTCATTTAATACTTTGATGAGAGAATATTTGGCGATGATTTTACGAAGGGTGATGGTGGGAAACCCACTCACATGACGATCGAGGACCTTCGGGCCAGGAATTCCTGTCCAAAGAGCGGTTTGTCCTGTGGCCGATTGGGGGAGGCCAGGAACCCCCATATGGGCATCCGTTTTGATATAATGTAAGGGAGAAAGGAGCTTCGGAAGGTCGGCATCCGCTACCGGGATTCCTCCAACGGGTGCTAAAAAACCTTTGGCAAAACGGCTAAATGGATTGGATTTGGGGTCGTAGTTTGCGATTCCCACTCCGTCCAAAAATACATAAAAAATCATTCCTTTCCTTGGACTGATTGGTTTTTGCCAATCACAACCCGATAATTAGAATGATGAAACGGAATTTCGGAAACCTGTCTATTCTTTTTGGATACTTGGTGGTTTCCCTCCTCGTTACCTCCGTTTTATTTGGGTATTTTGAATGGCTTCGCCCTTTGCGGATGAAATCCAATTTGGTTTCTGCCTTAAAACGTTACGATGAAGACAGAACGAAAGAGTACTTAAACACACTCGAGTTCTTTTTTCGTGAATCGGCACTTCCTTACCGCGCCTCTCACGTCACCACTCGCATCCAACAAACTTTGGGACTTAAGTTTGTACGTTTGTATGATGATTCCCTGCGACTCATTCATAGTACAAATGAAACAAATGAAATCTTCCAGGAAGAATTAAGACAAGACCCTTCTGGTCTATTGGAAGGAAAACTCCGAACATTAGCGAGCGGCGACTTTGTGTATCGTGATCTAACCGGAAAGTTCTTTGTGGTTTTTCCACCGGGTCCACCAATACCGGCCCAAATTCAAAATGCCAACTTAGAATATGGATATCTTTACTGGGCCTTTAATCCCAAATCACAAAAGATTTTGTATACCAATGACGAATCGATTCTCACGGGAGACCGCGAAAGCCATGAACTTCTTGGACTTTTTACTGGTAAAGAGGGACAGACCATCTCATGGCAGTTAGATGGTCAAGATTCAAAACTCATTTTAGAATCCACAGATGTTTTTTCTGTTTATTTACTTCGCCAGTCGGATTCAGAAGCAGATGAAATTCGATTTGGATGTTTTATCCTTTTTCTCGTAACTTTTACTGGATTGTTTTATATTCGTTTTGTTTGGGTTGTGACTCATTCCCATGGATTCCAATTCAAAAGGCGAATCCTTTTACCGGTAACCGCCTATTTGATTTTACTTTTGTTTTACCAAAAAAGTTTCGAACTTTTTCCTGATTACCGGTATTACAAACCTTGGGCTAAACATAGGCTCATCCAATTTGAAGAAACACTTTCTGTTTTAGAAAAAAATTTGCAACGAGAAGGTTTGGGAGAAGGTGGGGGACAGGGTGCCACAGAAAGGATAGTTTCCGAACTCTATCTTTGGAAAAAAGGGCAGGCAGATTCCACATCCATCCAAAACCGATTTGGAACAGAGATCTTTGGTTTGTTTGAAAGGATAGAAAACCATCCCATCACCATCTTACTCGAATCTGAATTTGATTTAGTGTATCTCATTCCGAAAAGAAATGAAAAGGATGCTTCTATTTCTATCCTTGTTGCAGTTCTAGATTCCAATCTGTTACAGGCAAAAAAAGAAAAAGATAGAGATGAATTTTATTTTCCTTTGGTGTCTGCAAAACTATCGGATAACAAAAGTAAGGAACAAGTTCTATTCAATCCCAGAACTTGGAGGGGAGATGATAGTTCTAAGTTTGTCCATTTGGAATCCAAAAAACAATCGGTAGGATTTTTAAATCATAAATTTCATTCCTATTATATTGCAAAAGAACAAGGAAAACCTGGGTTTTTATCGGGTTTATCCGTCTATCGTTACTCTTCATTTCCTCCTTATCTATTTAGTTTTGGGTTTTTATTTATAGGTCCTTGGATCTTCTTTGTGCTTTGGACAAGTATCAAACGTAAGTGGGAACATAACCATAGTCCTGCGTTAGGGGAATCCCTTTCGGTGAGTGATGAGTCACCTGTAGTAGAGATCGAGATAAAAAAATCAGAGTTTCCTAAAGAAGGAATTGAAACAAAAATGGAACCCCGTATAAACTATACAAATCCTGTGAAAAAAACAAGTTTCAAAATACTACCACCAGCAGCTTGGAAACGAATTGCTATTTTAGATGCAGTACAAAAAAAACGAGAAACTATTTTTAATCCTGAGTTAGAAAAACTGGTCCACTCAGTCACAAAAAAAGGCGAGTCTCTTCCACAAGTAGAGAAGGCTTCTCCGGAAAGTTTTTTAACTTTGATTCCGGAAGAAAAACGTTTTGAATATAGTTTACTCGATAAAATTTATAGAGAGAATGAAATCTCTTATGATGGGATTATCGGTTATACAAAAAACTTTATAGCAAGGCTTGGATCTCCACGATTTTCTTATCTGTTTTTAAATGATTCCCTTGGTTCCTTTCACAACCAAATCTCTTCGGGCCTTGACTATAACACCCGTTCCAATCTCATTTTTTTACACCATGATCCGTATTTACCTTTTGATGAATCAGGGTTTGCCCTTCTGGATGTGGACGATACGGTAAGACTTGACCGGTTCATTGCGAAAAAATTTTCCTGGGAAATTTTATTACAAACAGAAGCCATCATTGCCTTCCATATGGAATCTCTTGGATTCCCGGGAATCTTTTTAGTCCTTCTCAGTAAAGAAGAAAGGAGTAAGTTTCTCGACTCACACAAACGAATGATCCAGGATAAACTCCGCCAAGTGATTCCTGCCCTGCATGTCCTTGTGGAAAAAGAAGAACGTAAACCTGAATTTTTAAAAGATAGTTTGTCCTGGATGATTCGTTCCTTTATGCAAGCCACCTTCGGCGGAAAAAGAGCCACGTCAGTCCTTCGCATCCAATGGCCCGAATACCATCCGTCTCCGGAATGGGAAAGGTCCAAAAAACATTTTGTCGATTCTGTGCAGACTTATTTAGAAAGCAAAGACAGGTTGATTGAAACATCGCCCAATTCTATGTTGATTGTAACGGCTAAGGATTTGTATCTTTCTGTGATTCAAAAATTACAGGAACTACCTTTCCGCCATGAAATCAAATCAATGAAATTCCCGGACGATGGACAGAACTTTTACTTATACTTCTAAACTAGTTTGTATCTTTTTTATTTCTGTCTCCATACTCTGGGCTGGTGGTAGTAAAAAAAAAGAAGAAACAACTGCTCTCAAAAAACAGATTTATAACCTCCACAAAGTCGATGAAGAAACCACATCCATTCCTTATTTGGAACGTTATCTTGATCTAAGCCAAAATGAATTGTATTTTAAACTTCTCTATGCGAAAGCACTCCTTTATAGAAATGATTTGTCCGTGCCAAGGCCCGATGAACCGGCAGAAGACCGGATCAATAAAGCAAAACTAATCCAAAAAAATTACAATCTATCTTCCAAACTCTTCCAAGAGAATGTTTTGCATTTGGAGAAAGTAAGACCAAGGGATCCCAATTTGGGTCGGTGGTATTACCTTTGGGCTTTCAGCGAATGGTATTCCGATAACAAAGAAAAGTCGATCAAACTATTCCAAAAGGCAGTGAAGTTGGACTACCGTTTGACCGAATCTTATTATAATATCGCATCCCTTTACGAATCACTCGGGCAGTGGCAAGATGCCAATTTGTATTGGCGTAAATTCGAAAAGGCTGAAAAAGAACTGGAAGAAGAAGACTAATGGCAAAAATTGATAAACGTTTCCAAATCCTACTTTCGGAAGAGGAACAAATTTTATTAAAAAATGAAGCATCGAGACGAGGGATTTCCGGAGGCGAACTCATCCGCATGGCTCTAAAAAATGAAATCATCCAAAAATCAGAACTATTAAGAAGACAAGCTCTTGTATCTCTTACGGAGATTCTGGATTGAAACTCTATTTGACTTCTTCTGTTTTGTTTGCTCTTGTTCGGTCTCCACGAAAAAAAAAGATCCAAAATCTTCTGTTAGAGGCTCTCGATGCCCACGAAAGATTTTTTACTTCTTCCCTTTCTATTTTTTTATTATTCCAACTTTTAGGGGAACTAGAGGTTGAGAAAAAAAAACAAATCCTGCGTTTTCTGGAAGATCTCACCGATTCCATTTTCGATTTAGACACCGAAGGCCTCCGCACCCAGTTGTTTATGGCAGAGTCTTGCGATATCGAAATGTCCATTGCTTTAAAAGAAGGAATGGATGTTGTTGTTTTGGATTTGGAAAGGGAGGTGGCCTCCCTTCCTTTGTTACTGGTGCGAAACTTCTTTGGGGAAACTAAATGAAATGGGGGGAGAGAGGGGACTTCGTTGGTCTTTCGAATCCCATTCATTCAGATAGCGGTTGTAAGCTGATATTCTAAAGTAGTAAGTCAATCCTGGTTGGAATAAAAGTCCTCTTTTTTCTTTTCTAGAGGTATCCACTTGGTCTGCGAGAGGACGAAATTCATCGGCTCCCAGTTCCCCTTCAGGAATATAAATATTTTGCACCAAAGTATCTTCCGTGATACAAAACCTTTTGTTTCGGAAACTGCTATCGTCTTCATTTCCGTCAATTTTCCCTAAAGCACCAGTTTTATCTTTTTTTACAAAAACAGAACCTAACATCCGATTGGGAGTGAGACCGTAATGGATGATATAACCACCACCATTTTGGACTTCTTTTTCATGATTGGAATTCCATAAAAAACAAAGAGGTTGGCCCAGTTTTCCATTCTCTTCCAAGCGAAAACGTGTGGGAAGGTCGGGAGGAGTTTGTTCTATATATTCAAAAGATAGGGCTTGTATGTTCGGAACCGATTTTCCCATAGGGTCTGGACGAAACCATACTTTCCATTGGTAGAATTTGAATTTATTCTTTGGAAGTTCGTTCTCTAAAGATTTGATTCTTGTCCAAGGAAGGTTTGTGTTTGCATCCACAAACTTTTGGTTCGATCCTCGAAAGTAAAGTTCAAGCATAGTATCTTTGGGTTGTTCTACATTCCAATGGATTTTAGTCAGTGAAGAGTTACTATACTTAGTTTCTAAAACGGGGGAGATGGCAGTGCTTCCTTCCATAAAACCAATTTTAGTTTCATCATCATAACGAACGGCTTCAAACTTAGTGTATTCGACTTCCGGTTCGCCTTTGTGGATATGAAACCCATCTAAGTTTCCATAAAATGATTTTCCGAGAACAAGGGGAGTGGGATCATTTTCCGGAAAACCAAAACCTATGGTATCTGCTTGGTGATTTTCATATTCCGCAGTTTCGATTCCATTTTGGTAGAGCACATAACGATGGTTTATGGTATCAAAATAAAGAGAGATCACTTCCCAAGACTTACGTTTGATTTTGACTGGTGATTCTAAAATGAAACTCGTGGTTCTGCCTTCTGTTTTTTGGAGTAGGTGGTTGACGTAGAGGGTTGGTTTACTTTCGTTTAACTCGAGTGAGATGCCGTATTTCTTTCCCTTCACAAATACGGTTCGATCTAAAATTACAGACCCGGCACCTTGTTCCCCCATCCAAATCGGAATGGTGATGGTAAAAGGATCGGGATGGGTTCCAAAAAGGGAATTCCCAGAAACGGAAAGATGGATTTGGTTTCTACGACCGGAAAAGTAAGCAGACCTTTTACCAAAAAAGTAAGTTTGGTCATCCACCAAATAGGAGGAAGAAACAACAGAGATGGATTTGGATTTAAAAG
>NZ_JAFFPS010000004.1 GCF_016919165.1 Leptospira chreensis | reverse complement strand
TTTCTGGACTAATTTGTGTTTTGGGAAGAATGACTTTGCCACCGTTTTTTTCTACTCGATCCAAAGCCGCCTGCAGATCATCCCCTGGATTTAAATAAATCAATGTTCCATTTTTTGTAGGGATATACTCCTCACCCTTCACAAGCACAACATTAACCGTTCCTTCCATTTCATTGACTGCATTGGAGTTACTTTCATTTTTACAAGTCACAAATCCAATTCCTAAACACAATACAATCGTTATAATAATTGATCTTCTCATTTTATCCTCACTTCCCTTAATTCGCGCATCCGATAATACAAAACCAATTTTACATCATACCGCAAGCAACTACAACACCATCCCATTGGGGTCTGCAAAAATTGGAATTGTTATCATTGATCATCAAACATGCCTGATAGATCTTCCAAGCATTAGAACAATTTTTTGAATCCTTCCCCGATTCTGCAGGTGAGCTACACTGGATTACTGATAGAAAAATAATGATGAGTATAAACTTAAACGGAAGAATGCGAAAAAAATATTTCATTTTTTACCGATAGCCCTGTGAAAAAATTATTTTACAAAATAATAAAAACCATACATTACAAGATATTCATTTTGCGAACTGTCAACAAAACTTATCCAAAAAATTATTAATACTGTTTTCGATCCGAGTGTTTTGTTTTGCGCCTCGCGATGGTTTGGTGGATGAGATTTTATTGGATGAGGCGACCGCGCTTTACGCTTCAATCTTTCCTGCGGAAAGGATTTCCGCTGCAATCGCTGGCGTTTTTTTAAACTTTTCTTAGAGGTTTATCTCGGCATTATTTATTTCCGGTAGAGAACTGTAAACTCTATACATTGACCGATGATGGAGAGAGACATTATTTTACGGTGTGTCCGCCATCATGTAATTATAAGAAGAAACGAGAACCGAGAATCATTTCTGATATGGGCTACAAGGATTATTGAATAGGTTCTTTTACATTTAACAAAAGATTCTTTAAAAATTCTTTTTCTTCTAATACTGTTTGATTTTTTATATTAGCTTTAATCTGAATAACATCAGAACCAGGAGTTAGTATTCCGAAAACATTATTTTCATGTGATAATCTGCTATCACTAATAATAGAAATTTTCCCATCCCTACCAATCAATACGTTTTGACCGTTATAAATTTCCTTTCCTTGAATTAATTTTCTGAAATGATCGTATGCCTTATATTCAGGAATACACTCTACCAAATAAAGATTATCAGCAATCCTTAAACTTATTCTACCGATAAAAATTTGGAATCGATTATATGGAATTATTTTTTTACGATCTTCTAAATAAGACACATACTCTTGATCATTTAACTTTTCTTCACTTTCCATTATTCGCACATTTTCAAGCTTCAAATGTTTCGTTAATTCATTAACCAAAAAGGCATTAATTAGCACTGATTTATCAATTGATTTTTTATTTTCATCTCTTGAGTCAAGAAAAAGCTTTTGATACTTATTTGCCTTGTATTTATATACTTCGTTTTGCTCCTTTTCTTTCATGTTTTCTATATCGCCATCTGTTTTTTCTCTAAAATATGAAAACCAGAAATTAAGTCGATTGTGTATCCATAGAGGAAATGCAAACATCATCACAAAAGGAATTAACAATCTATAATACCACTCACCATATAGGAAACTTTTGAAAATAATAACTGCAAATGTATCTTGTATATTTATAGCTAAATCAATTAGAATATCATAGTTTATTCCTATAAAAGTAAACATAAAGGAACCCATAAAAGGATGGCCAATTTTTTTTTTCATGATATTAATGAAAGTATCACTTACCTCTTTAAAAGCTGACATATTGCACTCCTTAGAAATAAAAAAAACGAAGGTGTTTATTCCTCGCTCCTATCAGCTAACCTTTGGTTAAATCTGTCTACTTAATTATTGTAATATACTCCTAGTTGATTCTCTAGGCTTTCCGCTTCGGCCTTTGGAACCTTCTTTTCCAGTTTGAATACTATGGAAGGATAGTTAGACCAAAAAGAGGTTACTAGGAACGGAATCGAATCAGTGTAGATTTCCTGTTTGTTCACTTGGCCATAATGCACAGCCTACTTTTCCAGAAGAGGCAATTGCCAAGATTAAGACAAAATGTTTTATGCTTATTCCATCTCTATACTGAGATTCGATAAAAATCCGTTGGCTACAGTATCTAACTTAGTAAATGTAAATTCTTGCAATTGAATCTATTGTAACCCAGTCACTGGGTTTTGAACGGGTAACTTTTGGTGCTTTTAAAATTAGATTGATAATACGGAAAATATACCGTGAAAACAATCCGAAGGAAAGGAACATATATGTTCTAATTAGAAATGCGAATTAATATATTGAAATTATTGCATGCTGCAGACCAACCTATTGGAAAAAGAATCCCTCGGCGAATCGAATAACAGTTCATCCAGTATTGATTCTGCTGTGGGACTTGACCTCTCCGCTGCAAACACTTCGTGTGTTTGCAAAGCTTCGAGGCACGGCTCCCTTCGTCGCATGCCATCCAGGCATGCTCACTGTTATGATTGCTCCCTATGGGTCGCAACCATAACAGTCTCAGGGAACTGTTCAAGTCCCTCGGACCTGGTATCAATTTGAATGTTTGGATTGTGATTAAGGAAAGTGTTTTGCGGGCGGAGGGACTTGAACCCCCATGCCTCTCGGCGCCAGAACCTAAATCTGGTGCGTCTGCCAATTTCGCCACGCCCGCAATGCGTTTGTATAAGCAGGTTTTTGTACTAGGGAAATCTGTCTAGTGAGTTTTTGTGATTCACTTGCCTTTGTTTTGAAATTTTATTCTCATGTCAGATACCAATAGGACTACTCCCATGAACATACTCGAATTTATGCAAAATATCTCTACGCAAGTGTATTTGCGAGGGGATGTGATCTTTCGTGAAGGGGATTCTCATGATGGAAGTATGTATTGCATCATGAGTGGGATGTTTGCTGTCACCAAACAAATGCCAGATGGCACCCAAGAAGTCATTAAAGGTCTCGGGCCGGGGGAATTTTTCGGAGAACTTTCCCTACTCACAAGAAGACCAAGGGCTATGACCATAAGCGTAGTCTCTGCCAATGCACGGGTCGGAATCCTTCGCGACGATCAGTTTGAAAAATTAGCTCGGATCAATACGCATTTCCTATTCCAATTGACCAAAAGTACAGTCGAAAAACTCCATAGGGCAGAAGCAAGACTTACCGAGCTTGACCACATGTTAGAAGAAATCAAAAAGGAAGAAGAGAAATGAGCATCGACCATTTGCGAAAGTACATCAACGAAGTACGAATTGATCACTTTGCCGAAGGAACCAAAGTGTTTTCCGAAGGCGAAGATTCTAATGGAAAGATGTTTTTTGTATTCTCCGGAAAACTCCAGGTTTTCAAACGAAAGGCCAATGGAGAAGACCAGTATGTACGAGATATCAAACCTGGGGAATTTTTTGGAGAGATGGCTCTTGTATTCCCATCACCCAGAGCGGCCACGGTTCTTGCCTCTGCAGAAGATACAAAAGTGGGAATTATTACCAAAGAAATCTTTTTGGCCATGGGCCATGAAAGTCCAGGGTTTCTTTCCGTTATCCTTCAAAGCATCATAAACCGCCTAACATCAGTAGAAGATCAAATCACGGATCGACAACTAGAGTTACATACTCTGATCAACCAAATGCCTTCTCTCCGAGCTGACCCTCTTACCACAGAATCCGTCACAACCAATGAGGAGAATACACAAGATTCTACAAATACAGAGGAGAAAGCCGAGTAAAGAAACTCGGACTCCTCCGAATCCCTACTTTTTAAAAATAAGTTGACTAAACCCCTAAAATCGAGTTTGATTTGCGGGTGACTTTGCGGTTCTTCAACTACCCCATCCCCGTTCTTTTGGTAACCGTCGGTTTTTTTGCCGTACCTTTTCTGAATTTCTTTGCCATCGCGACCCTTTACGATTTGGATCTAGAACATTTCAGCATGATCCTTTCTCGGATCCAACCTTGGCAGTACGTTTTGTCTGGTTTCAGCGCCATCATCGCTTATGGCCTCATCACCAAAAAGAAATTTGGATACTACCTCTTCCTTTGTTTCAGTTTTCTCATTCTCACTTACAATGTTTGGATGGTTTTGTCAGTAACTCTTGGCAAAAAGATCTTCCTTGCAGGCATTCGCATTCATACCTCCGACGTGATCTGGAATATGGTCATCACCACTCTCTTACTTGGGATTGTGTTTTATTTTTTACGCCGGGAGATTGCAGCACCTTACCTGAGTGGAAAACGACGCGGTTGGAGAACCAAATACCGGGAAACCCATCCCATTCCTTTTCATTGGACGAACGCAGATGGGGAACGTGAGGGTGATGGGCAAACCATCAATATTTCTCGTAACGGTATCCTCATTCCTATGACAGCGCATCACTTTTTAAAAGTGGGCGACCCTATCAATCTCCTCTTAAAGTTAGAAAAGGAAAACAGAGAACCTGTATCCATTTCTGTCCAAGCAAAGATCGTTCGGATCGATAAGGAAAGCGATGGATCAGAAATTGCGGGTGTCCAACTTTTATTCCTCCTCAACCAAAGAGAAGAAAAACAAATCTACGAAACCTTCCTGGCACGAGTGTTTGCACCGAGATATCCTGTTTCCAATCCCGTAAATTTCTCAGGGAAAAACAATAAAACCTGCCAAGGAACTCTCCTCAACGTTTCTATAGAAGGATTGTATATAGAAACCAGTTCCGTTTTAGAACAAGATCAAATTTGTAATGTAAAAATCCAAACCAGATCGGGAGACATTGCTGTGGGTGGTGTGGTGCGTTGGTCGAACCCACAAGGTAAATACGGAAAACCCAGTGGATTTGGAATTCAAATTGATTCCATTGAAAACAAAAACCTATTTCGTATTTGGATTTGGAAACAACGTTTCAAATTATTCCACGGGCGGTAGTTCTTCCCAAAACAACGAGTCGGCAAGTTCAGCATCCCCTGGACTTGTGACTTTGATATTGTGGTAATCTGTTTCCACAATTCCTACCTTTCTTTTTCCCATCCAAGTACAAAGATCCGTCGGATGTTTCTGAATATCTGCAGAAAGTCCTTCAGCCAAAAGCTCCTCTATCATAAACCCAGCGATGGTTTGTGGGGTTTTGACAGAATACACTTCTTCCCGTTTTAATGGTTCTTCTGTATAATTCACGTGCATCCTTACACGCACCAAACTCTCGGTAGATTTTCCAACGATCGTGGCCCCACCAAAAATCCGAGTTTGTTCGACTAACTGATAGAGTTCTTTTTGTTTGAAATTGGGACGAGCAACATCATGGATGAAAAAAATATCCTTTGTATCATAGGGAATTGATTCTAGCCCACATAACGTAGACAGATGGCGGCTCTCACCGCCAGGCACAATCCGATCGTTCCCTTCTAAAATATCACCCAGTTCTTTTTCTGTTTCTAAAATCCAATCGGGATGAGAAACAACAGTAATGGATTTAATGAGTCCAAAACTCCGGAACCGTTTGACCGAATGCCGAAGGAGGGACTCACCTCTAACTTTTAAAAATTGTTTGGGGACCTCTGTCCCCATCCGACTTCCTGTCCCACCCGCAAGTAGGACAACATACAAATTGTTCATTCTACAACGAGGATTTCGTTTCGAAAGATCTCTAAGATGGGTTCTTTTTTGCGGATGAGTTTTCCTTCACCGCTTTTCCGAAGTAAAACCTCAGCTGTCTCAGGATAACTATTGTAGTTTTTTGTGGACATACTAGCACAGTAGGCACCGACTGCTTCCATCACTACATAGTCTCCCACTTCTGCATCTCCCATAAGGCGAGTGATTGGCTCTCCCCCTTCTTTCTGAGTGAATACATCACCGGATTCGCAACAATGACCCACAACCACATACTCTTCGTTTGATTTTGGAACTCCACCCTCTTTTTTCACAGTCACAAGAGGATGCCTTGCACCGTATAACGAAGGTCTGGTGTTTGAATCCATTCCTGTATCTAGTTTTAAAAATCGGAATCCTTTAGAACCGGTATCCACGATATCATCAACTGTGGTAAGTAGTGCCCCACAAAGAGCCACAAGATAAGTTCCTGGTTCAATCTCTAAAATGAGTTTTCTTCCATGTTTTTTTGCAAAGTCTTCAAATTGGATTTTTACTGGAGCACCAATCTTTTGTAAGTCGGTCGATTTTTCATCTTCCATCCTAGCTACTTTGTAACCACCACCAAGACTGACTACAGTCACCGAAGGGAAAGCTTCCGCGTATTCCAAAGTATATTGGGCTACTGCTTTCCAAACTTCAGGATCACTTCCCGACCCAATATGAGTATGGACTTTTTCCACGACAATTTTGTATTTTTCTACAATAGCTTTCACTTCTGGTAATTTTTCATACCAAATCCCAAAGGAAGATGTGACTCCCCCTACATCCGTTTTTTTGGTATGTCCAGAACCGAGGCCCGGATTGAAACGAATGGAAACTGACTTTCCTGGAAATGCCTTACCAAAGGCTTCTAATTGGCGGAGGGAACAAGCACTGAACCGAACTCCCTTTCCAATCAACTCTTCGAACGCCTTAGGAAGTTCTTGTGAGGTAAGCATAATGGACTCTGGTTTGAATCCAAAATGGAGGGCGCGGACAACTTCGTGTTCCGAAGAAGCATCGATGAGGATGCCTTTCTTTTTCATAATCTGAAGGATATTGGAATTGGGATTTGCCTTCATGGCGTAACGGACTTGTAATCCAAAGGCATTCGGAAATGCCAAGGTCTCGTCACATTTTTGTTCAATTTCTTTCTCAGAATAGACAAAGATGGGGGTACCGAATTCTTTTGCCAAAGCTCGCACTTGGTCTTCTTTTAAAAACTTTAGTTTTTCGATTGATGTCATAGGATTTAAGATAAACCTTTCAATAGGTTCCATTCCATAAAGTCAAAAAAGTAGAAAATGGCAGGAAAGATTACACATATCGAAGCTCTCTCCCATGTGAAAAAACATTTGGAACATGGAAATGCGACCCAACGTCGGATTGCCGCATTACTCTCACGCCCAGACGTTGCCTCCTATGCCAACCTCGGTGCTGTTGCCCCCGACATCTTTTACTTCTATCACCTGTTACAGCCCAAACGAACGAAAAAGGCAGCTTTCTTTGGAGACCTGGCCCACCATCATAAAGTAGCAGAGCTCATCTTAAGTTTTCTAGATCAAGTTTATGATACAGAGATGGGTCTTTACCGGGATCGTTTCCTTGCATTCACTTTAGGGTATATTTGTCACTGTGTGGTCGACATCCAAACCCATCCCTATATCTTTTATATCTCAGGGGATTACTATAACAGCGATAAGAATATCTCGTACCAAGCACAAGTGAACCATATGAAAGTGGAGTTTGGACTGGACACCCTTCTTATCAACCACCGTTGGGGAATGAGTGCCAAAGAGTATGACTTCCCGCAGTACATTGATATCCGCCATAAAACCGTAGGGATCAAAAACAAAATGGATCCAGTTCTTTGGAACTTTTGGTTGCAATCCATCAAAGAGACTTATCCTGAAGAATTTGCTTCCTCCTATTTAGGTTCCGAAAAAAAAATCATCCCCGGGGATATCTTAAACGAATCCTATCTTGGGTTTTACCGGTTTACCTCCACTTTGGATTCGCGGAGTACTTTTATGCGAGGTCTTGTCAGTGTAGTGGATACACTGACCTTTCATAAATACAACGCCAGCGTACTTATGTTACCCACTCTCGAAAACATCAATCCCAAGATTATGAACGATGAAAAGAGGGAATGGTTCTATCCCGCTGACCCCAAAAGAAAGTTTAACGACTCATTTATCGAACTTTTGAACCAGGCAAGCCAAGCCAGCAAAGAAATTTTAACGAGAGCCTACGAATATAGTTTTTCTCCGGAAAGCAGATCGAAAATTCTGGATTCTCTCGGTGGTTATAATTTGGATACTGGTCTCCGTTACCACGGAATCGACCATATGAAGGAATTTTCTCCCCTCGTTTGATGGGGATATTAAGTTAAGGGAAATGTATGAAACAAGAACCCACTGGGCTCTTTGAAAAGTATTTTATCATTTGGTTTCGGATTGTCACAGAGAGAATTTGGACTGGAGACAAAAAATTAAGAAACACCGCCATAGCCATTTTTGCCTTTGGTGCTTTGAATGTATTTTTACTCACAGGTTCTGTGAAAGACTTCTTTCGTTTGAAGGAAGCCGCGGTTTATGACATCCCTTCCACTTTGTATGGACTGACCGACAAAGGGGAATATGAACCCATCGCCGAGTATTATAAGTTTTCTCGTATCCCTGTTCGTTTAGAGCAATTAAAACCGGAAGAAATTACACTATCACCAGATAACAGACACAAGGTGATTCAATGTTTTTTATCTACAGAAGATAACTCCTTTTATTCCCATAATGGAATCGATTTAAAGGGGATTGCTCGTGCTTTTGTGGTGAACATCATGGCGGGCCGCGTAAAAGAAGGTGCCTCTACCATCACCCAACAAGTTGCCCGACTTAAATTTTTATCCATCGAAAGATCCATCGCAAGAAAAGCGCGCGAAGCTTGGCTTGCCTTTCTACTCGAGCTCGCCTATCCCAAAGATAAAATTTTAGAAGTGTATTTGAATGAAATTCCACTGGGACACGGAACCATCGGAGTGGGGGCCGCTTCTCGGTTTTATTTTCGTAAGGAAGTCCAAGATGTAAGTTGGGGGGAAGCCGCAATTCTTGCCAGTCTCACAACAAGACCCACGCAGTTTAGTCCCATTGTGAATCCTGTTTCTAGTTTGAACAAAGTGCGAGTCGTCTTTCGCAAGTTAGTGGAAAACGGAAGGATGTCAGTGGCAGATGCGGAAAAAGAATATGCAGCCCTCGAAGAATACTATACCAATCTGAACCGGTCCCCTAATGATTCTGCATTTTCCGACAGGCTCAACCGGTTTCCTTATGTAACTGAATACATTCGAAAAAACTTAATTCGTTCCATTGGATCGGGTCGTTTGTACAATGGTGGTCTTAAAATTTATTCAACCATCCAGATCCGCCACCAAGAAGAAGCCGAAAAAGCACTTCTCCCCGCACTACAAAGACAAACCTTAGAATCCAACCAAAGAGCCTTCCGGAATATCGATGCCTTTGATGATTTGTATGGAAGTGGGTATTCGCTCATTGCAGATTTATATGATTTGCCTGATTTTAAATTTCATATTTCTCGAACCGAACGTACGTTCTCTTCCGCTTACCAAGAAGACCTGCGAGATGAATTCTCTGCACTGAACCTGTTAACTGGGGATGATTTTCTCGGTGATTTAATTGATAAAAATTACACTTTTCAAACCACAAAAGACCATCTCCTTCCTGTAGAAGGTTCTCTCATTGCCATTCGACCAGAAACGGGATACATCACAGCAATGGTAGGAGGCTCAGGCTTTCGTTCTGACAACCAACAGATCCGTCCCTTCCAAGCATTCCGCCAACCAGGTTCGGCTTTCAAACCCATCCTGTATGCGGCGGCCATGGACTACTCTGGCAAAAATCCAGACCCAGAAAAAAATGTCACTCCTGCGACCCTATTTGCTGACTCTCCTCTCCAATACCTAATGGAAGATGGAGACGAGTGGGCTCCCGAAAATTATAGTAGCGAATACTCAGGTTTTATTTTGTTACGAAAAGCCTTGGAACAATCCAAAAACTCAGTGGCTGTTCGAGTTTTGGAACAAGTAGGTCTTTCTCACCTAATGGATAGTTTGCGAGGACTATTACAACTTCCTGGACGAGACATTCCCTATAACTTTAGTGTCTCTCTTGGATCGTTTGAACTCACACCTTATGAACTCACAAGAGCTTATGCGGCCTTAGCCTCCGGTGGAAAAACAGTAAACCCTATCTCCGTTTTGTATGTAGAAGACAATGCAGGGCATGTCATCAAAGACTTTCGCAAAGATTTTGATGACGACGACCGCAAACAAATCATCTCTAAAGAAGCCGCCTTTCTCATCACTTCCATGATGCGTGATGTGGTGGAAGAAGGAACGGGACGCGGGGTTTTGTCTTATGGACTGAACCGCAAAGCCTATGGAAAAACAGGAACCACAAACAACTTTCGAGATGCTTGGTTTGTGGGTTACACCCCAGAGCTTGTGACCTCGGTCTGGTTTGGATATGATGTGGGAACGATTTCTCTCGGACGAGGGATGACTGGTGGAAAATTAGCCGCTCCTGTTTGGGGAAGGTTTATGGCAAGGGCCCTCGACCGAGAACCTCATATTGACTTTCCTTGGCTTCCTGAGGTGAAAGTTACCAAAAAGACGGTCTGTCGTATGTCGGGCAAACTCCCGAGTGGCCAATGCCACGACCTATTTGAAGAGTATTTTATCCCACAAACAGCACCTAAAGAGGTTTGTAATGACCACGGTTCTTCTTGGAACGTGGTAGAAACAAAATCGAATGCTCCTACAACGACAGTTGTGCATTCCGAAAAGAAAAAAACGGAAAAAGTAGAAAAACTCCCCCCATCCACCAAACCACCGAAACGAAAAAAGTCGGTCTTTAGCGGAGATGAGGAAATCGACTACTAAAAAGGCTTGTCAAGAAGACCGAAAATTTTGATTCTCACAGAAGGGGAAAAGGAGCAGGAATGGCAATAGGTAAGGATTCCATCAATAGTGTTATCGGACCAGGGTCGATATTTGAAGGTAAGTTTTATATCGCAGGTTCACTTAGAATCGATGGAAAATTCGAAGGTGATATCAAAACTGAGGATGCACTCGTTATCGGAGAAACCGGTAAAGTAAAAACCAACATCAGTGCAAGAGAAGTCATTGTATCAGGTACCCTCATCGGTAACATCAAAGCCGAAAACGAAGTAAAACTCGAAGGTACAGGACGTATGTTAGGTGATATTACTGCTCCTTACTTAGAACTTCAAAAAGGTGTAGTAGCAAAAGGAAATATCACAATCACTGGCGGCCAAAAAAAGGACGTTCGTAAGATTGTTGAAGAATCCTTTGGCGGTATTAAATCCTTAGACACCAAGGATTAACTCTCCTTATTAACACATGCTACTTCGATCTCCCGAAAAGTCTACGATCGGTAAGCATGTGTTACGCTGGGGAAACGTAAATGTAATCCAAGTTTCTCCCGGTAAGTATTTTTATAATCTCCAATCACAATCCAGTGTCCTTCATGGAACGATTGATCTCAACCGGAAACGGTATCGAATCCTTCCCCTTCTCGCTTCTTCTTTTATCTTAGCTTTCTTTATCTCCATCATCGTAGACAAACAAACTTATGAAGAAAGTTTGATGGAAAAAGAGTTCTTAAGTATGTCCACTGAAGTGGAAGAAAACGACGTTAAGGATAAAGAAGCAAAACTTGCTGACGCCAAGTATCTTCAAGAAACAGAAGATAAAAAAATGGCCATCCTTCGTTCCGCTGATTTGGATGCACTGGCAGAAAACAAAAACAAAAAACTAAAAGTCACCCAATACAAAGTCAAAAAAAACGAAACTCTATCTGACATTGCACGTAGGTTCAAAGTTTCTGCCGAATCCATTGCTGGAAGTTCGGGAATCAATCCAGAAGTGTCTATCCTCCCTGGACAAATCCTAAACATTCCCAACAAACATGGGTTAGTTTACAAACTAAAAAAAGGCGATACCCTTGCCAAAGTAGCAGACTACTACAAAGTCAAAATCGATGATATTTATTCCGAAAACCAATTAGAAGACTATGACCTATTCAAATCAGGACAAAAAGTATTCCTTCCTGGGGCTGTGATCCCAGAAACAGGCCCTGTTTGGAGAATCCCTGTGGTATCCAAAGTCATCACTTCCGGTTGGGGAACCCGTTCCTACCCACAATACAAATTCCACATGGCTCTTGACTTACGTGCCAATTACGAATCGGTATATGCTGCGAGAAAAGGAAAAGTCACCTATTCCGGTTGGATGGGTGGATATGGGAATGCGATCATTCTCACTCATGATGACAGTTACCAAACTTTGTATGCTCATAACTCGAAACTCTTTGTCAAAGAAGGGGATTACGTAAGTGCCGGCAAAGTCATTTCTCGATCTGGTTGCACTGGATATTGTTTTGGCCCCCACCTCCACTTTGAAGTCATCAAAGATGGAAAAAACGTAAACCCAACAAAAATCATCAAAGGATTTTCTTATAAATGAAAATTACACTTACTATGAACAAAATTTCCTATACCAAAAAACATTCAATTTTACTAATATTCCTTATATCCGTTTCTCATTTATTTCTTTCCTGCACGGTAAAAATTGGAGAAGAAATCAACAAACGAATTGTAGATCCATTCGATGAAACCAAAATTCTAAATGTACATTTTGTCACCACACGTAGAGAAATGACTGTGAAAGACAATTGTGATCCTCAAAGTTTTGGATTCATCACAGACATCAATCCCCATTATGGACTCTGTTTAGTGAATATCCCGTCAAAACATATCATTGGCGATATCTCTCTCGACAATGCCCAAGACAAAAACCAGTTCTTTCAGTTCAAAGGCCGGATCAATACAGACGATAAAGAATTTTTAACCAAAATCAAATCCTCGGCTTCGAATGAGGTTTTAGTTTTTGTTCATGGGTTTAATGTTAACTTTGATGAAGCTGTACTTCGTGCAGGACAAATCAAATATGATCTAAAGTTTCCAGGAGAAGTGGTTGTTTATTCTTGGCCGGCAGGAGCGGATGCGGGGATTCTTGGCCAAGTGATGGTAAAATCCACTTACGATCTAAACTTTGCAGAAGCAAAAATCAACCGAGAACCCTTTGCCAAATTTTTAACCGACATCACTGGCCTTGGTAAAAAAGTACATTTAGTGGTTCATAGTATGGGCCACCAAGTAGTATTACCCTCTGTGGCAGCGCTCGCCAAACAAGGCAAAAGTAAATTTTTATCGGAGCTCATCCTAAATGCTCCCGATTTTGATAAAAATGAATTTGAGTTTATACTAAGCGACTTATCCAAATCTTCCGAAAGGATCACCCTCTATTGTTCTCCTGGGGATAATGCCCTCGTTGCTTCCCAAAAAGTCAATGGAGCTCCTCGTGCCGGAATGTGTTTTAAATATTCCGGCGTGGATGTGATCAATGTCAACGAAGTGGATGATCCTGTATTTGGTGTGGGTGGACTGGGACATGGATATTATTCCTCTAGGCCCATTCTAACAGACATCTATCAAGTGTTACTCGGTATCTCTGTAGAAAGACGACTCTTTATCCGAAAATCGGGTCCCAAAAATGGAGAGAACTTTGTCCTTAGAAAATAACTAAGGAACCAGTATCTCTTCCCCTTTGGTTAGGGCACGGTTGGTTTTTGTGGGAATCTCCCCCTCTTCCTTGTCCTCTGTTTCTTTTCCGGCTTCGACCTTTGCCACAACCAATTTGAATTTTAACTTCTTGGCCAAACCTAAACTTTCTTTCGACAATTGAACTAACCTGTCTCCGCCAGCGATTTTAGGATGGCTTGTACCGGATAGTCCCGCAAACACAACATGCCGTGCATGGGTCACACCTGGTTTGGATTTGGGTGGGGCCAATGGTTCCATAGGAATCCAACCGAGTCCTTCCACCCAAACTTCCACAAACTTATGATTGAACGTGATTTCTTTGGATGATTCTGTCGGTAGATAGTTCCAAACCAAACGAGAAGGAATTCCCACACCACGTAACAATGCCATGGTGACATAGGAATGTTCCGTGCAAGCTCCATTGTTTTTTTCGATCACTTTCGGTGCTGGTTCAAAACTTCCCGATTTGTAAGGAATCGATGCCACATACTCTTGGGTTTTGGTCAGAATCTCTTTTAGATTTCGACTCTCACCAATTAGAGATTTCTTTTTTTCCAAAACAATATCGGTATTCATTTTCAAAAACCAATCATCTAAGAGATAACTCTGGAACTCTTCCCCGATTTGCTTTGATGGTAAGTCCCAGGTAGGATCGATATTCCATTGGATTTTATAACGAGTGAGTAGAGCGCGGTAGACTGTCATCTCTTTTGTATCCCCCGCCTTCATTGCTTGCACGGTCAAAGTGAGAGAACGATTCCCGCCTGGATCCACTTCGAGCTTCGTATCAGGTCCTAAATTTTCTTCACTCAGTGTTTGGGAGTGAGTTCCATCTCTCGGCAATACAAAATGAAACTTCGTTTCTGGAATGTCGACTAAGGCTGTGAATTGGAATTGGTATTCAATTTGATTTTGAATGGGAGAAAAACGGTAGGCCTTCGCACCGGAAGCCACTTCCAAGGATGATGTTGTTAAAGGGAAAAAGGCAGATCCCATTCCCTTCCACTCCCCATAAGTTTTACTGAGTGGATCAAAAATAAGGAAACGATCCTCGGGTAAAACTGCTAATTTAAATAAGGCCCTATGGTTCACAGGGAATTTTAATTCTCTAACACTTGTTTGGTCTTTAAGAGAAAATACTTGGATGGTATTTCCCCAAAATGAGGAGATGAAAAGAAGTTCGGTTTCACTGCGTTTGGTCATTCTCTGAATGGATGCAAACGGGAGGGAAATTTTGGATTCCAATTCCCCTGAATTTAGGTTGTACACTTCCAATTGGTTCCCAGCCAATCGATAGATTTGCTTCTCCAAACAAACAATATCCTGCCAATGTTTTCCTTTGTCTGGCCAAGGTAATTTCCTTTGGACAACAAAGGTCTTGGGATGGAGTTCCCAAAGAGTCTTTGCCGTTTGGATAAGAAGGTTTCCCCGACACTCGGACCAACCCGTAACCTTACCTTCATTCCAAGGAAGTTTTGTTGATTCCCCAGAATCTAAATTCCAAACAAGGATGGAAGTTTGTTTGATCGCATCTCTTGTCTGAAAAAAGAGACGGCCTTCCGAATACAAGACAGACTCAAATAATTCCACAGATTCTGATTCAGGAAAGGAAATGGACTTCTTCCAATCGTACATTGAACGTATCTCTGTCCAAGTAAGAGGAATCTCACCGACTCCTACTGCCAATAAAGAAGGTAGGAAGATGAGGAAAACTAAAACCCAAACCATTTTTTTCATTCGATAATCCTTGCCTTTTTAGAATGGTTCTTTAAAGTTTTTTTAGTGTATGGATTCTAAAAGAAAAGGAAGTCTTTTTTATTTTGGGGAACGGATTCTCCTCGGCACTGTTGGGATCGTGACAGAACCCCACTCCCATTATGCCGTATCTATCTTAGTATCTCTCCGCGGATCTTTCCATTTGTATACCAAATCTGATGTTGTGATTGAATCCGATGGGATCATCATCCCCCCAAACTATTACCATAGACTGGATGGATCCAACTCAGAAATGGTCATTATCCAATTGGATCCAAAATCAGATGAATACAAACGGATCGAAATGGATTTATCTCCCAAAACCATTGAACCAGAAATCAGATCCAAAATCCAAAAACTCGCCGATCCTTTGTTTGGTGAAACACTCACCTGTGAATCAGCCCGCTCCATCTACAATCAAATTCTTTCTCTACTGGGTTCCAAAACAGTTCCCAAAAAATTTGATGAACGAATCGAAATAGCCATTCAAAAAATTAAAGAAGAAATCCCTAGTCCCGTGACTCTCGCAGAACTCTCTGAAATCTCAGGAATTTCCACGGATCGGTTTATGCATTTGTTTAAGGACAATATGGGAATTCCACTCCGGCAATATTTATTATGGCAACGCCTTCACATCGCCGCAAAACTTTTACAAGGTGGTGAAAATCTGACAACAGCATCTCATGCTGCCGGTTTTAGTGACCAAGCCCACTTGTCTCGAACCTTCAAAAAGATGTTTGGAGTCAAACCTTCCCTATTTCTAGGAAGTCAGTCCCTCGGCAAGGTATGTTTTTGCGAAAATTAAATGGGGATCTCGCAAAGTAAGAGGAGTTTGAGTTTATGTATTGAACTCTCTTACTTTACGATGTTACTTAAGTGATACTATAAGTATAGAAAGTTTAAGCATGTTTATGTGAAAAATCTTTCCACACTCCACGCGCTTTCAGTTCATTTTCCACAGCAGCTTTCAAATCCAATCGGTATCCGAGTTCAAAGAAAACATCGGCTACCACGAATAGTGGTGCGGATACCAATGCTTGGAAAAGATTGTCAAAAAGTGCCGGACGACTTTTTTCAAAAACAAAATGTCCATAGAACTGCGATCCCCATCCGATCACTTGGCCAAGACCAAAGATGGTCCAAGCAGTGGTCGCCGGTAATTGTGTTGTGATCCATTCGGAGGTTAAATAAAGCCCTCCAAAAACGAGAGTCGCCACAAAAGCAAACAATACATCCAAAGTGTAGTAATAACCAAGGACAGCCAAAGTGAATACAAGGGATGCGGACACATGAAAACCATTGTATTCAAAAAGGCTAAAACGACTTAGCACAACAAACAAAGTGAAGGTGATTGTAGGAACACCGAGCACATGAACTAAAACATTACGTTTTTCCTGATGGTAAGCGGAATAAAACGCCATTTCTTTTGCAAATCTCAAGGGAGACCTCCGGGTGTAAAGATCCATCCTACCAGAAACCTTGGGGATCGACTTGAACGAACCTGTCAAAATTCGAAAATTTCTAAAAAATTAGGAATTTCGACCTGAATCCAGAAGGAGTTTGCGGAGGGTAAAATTGCGTTTGAAATCAGAGGCAAAGTCTTCGATAAGAATCGGAAACCTATAAGTCCAATTGGCCTGGTCCGGCGTTCCCGGAAGATTGATCCGGTGTTTTTCAGGCCTCTCCCAAAGATCAGAAACACCGATGGCTAGATCCTGAAACAATTGGATGGAGAAAATACTTTGGGTTTGGAAGACAAATTCGAGAAGCCCGAGAACCACTTCGTCATCAGATTCTGGCCTTGGTTTTCCTAAGCGGTCAAAGAAAAATTGGAATTTTGATTCCAAATCTCCTTCCTTTTTCCACCACTCCATCACCAAACTTGTATCATGCGTAGACAATACAGAGATCGCATTTTCCCTGTACGATTCTTCTGGAATGAACTCGCCAGTTGTAAAAGATTTGGTCCAACGCACCACATCAATCCCAATCATTTGGCGTTCGAATAAAGATTCTCGAATGAACTTGGGAACCGATCCCAGATCTTCCGCACATGGCAACATAGAAGAAAAGGATTCAAAAATTTCCAAAATTCTTTCTCCCGATTCCTTCCAATGTTTTTCTTCTTCTTTGATATGTAATTCTGATAAAGGGAATAGTTTTGCCTTGGTTTCTTCAGCTAACTCTTGGTATGTAGCCTCTTTCCAAAAATCCCAATAGAAAATATAATGGTCGGGACTGAATTCATGAATGAGACCCAAAGATTCAAATTGTTTGGGATCTAGTCCTTCTTTGATAAATTCTTCTTTGGCAATTCCAAATTGTGGATGGAACCAGCCATGGAGGGCTGTGGAATCGGCCCTGGGGATCGCCCAAATCCGAAACATTCCAATCACATGGTCAATGCGGTAAAGATGGAAAAAATTTTCCAAATAAGACAAACGATCCTTCCACCAAGAATAGTTGGATTTCTCCAACACTTCCCAATTAAGGACTGGGAATCCCCAAGTTTGACCGGTTTTGGAAAAATCGTCAGGAGGCGCACCTGCCTGCAGATCCATAATAAAAAATTCTGGATGTTCCCAAACATCGCAAGAATTTCGAGAAGTAAGGATGGGCATATCCCCTTTTAAATAAACACCTGCATCTTCATAATGGGTTTTTACTGCAGATAACTGATCAAAGGCGATCTTTTGTAAATAGACCCAAAAGAATGCCTCCTCTCTTCGTTTGGAAAATATATATTCTTTAGCAAGATTGGGATCTAAATATTCTTTGGGCCACTCCCACCAACCCTTATCCGTAAACTCTTCATAGAGCAGCCGAAAAGCAGCATAAGAATAACACCAAGGGTGTTTTTCTAAAAAGTAGGTAGCCTCTTTGACAGCTTCTTTTTGGTTTTCCGTATAGTGTTTACGGATGATATCCAATTTTAAATTACGAATGCGGATGGGATGGTTTTCTAAAGAACGAATCTCTCGTTTGCGAGATTTAAAATTTAGATTTAATTTGTATAAGGATATATAAATCGGATCAATCGCAAAGGCAGAGATGGCACTGTAAGGTGAGTATCCGAACCCTGTATCGTTTAAGGGTAATAATTGAATGATGCTAAAACCTACATCCTTTGCCCAATCGCAAAGAGGATACAGACTATAAATGTCTCCGCATTCCAAGGAATACTCAGAAACAATAGAGGGCAGAGATACAATTACCCCCGCCCTTCTTCTGTTTACATTTCGAATCGATTCCAAGTCTTTTTTATGCGACTGTGATATCCTTCGAGAGGTATACGTCTTGGATGGCGTTAAGTAACGCCACTCCTTCCTTCATTGGTTTTTGGAATGCCTTTCTTCCAGAGATAAGACCCATTCCACCAGCACGTTTGTTGATTACGGCTGTTTTGATGGCATCTTGTAAATCGTTTTCTCCAGAAGCTCCACCGGAGTTGATGAGTCCCGCTCTTCCCATGTAACAATTTGCTACTTGGTAACGAGTGAGGTCAATCGGGTGGTCAGAAGTAAGGTCAGAATAGATACGTTTGTCTGTTTTACCATAAGAAGATTCTTGGTTTAACACATTGTATCCACCGTTGTTTTCAGGTAACTTTTGTTTGATGATATCCGCTTGGATGGTCACACCTAAGTGGTTTGCTTGTCCTGTTAGGTCAGCAGAAACATGGTAGTCTTTATCTTTTTTGAACGCATTGTTTCTAACATAACACCAAAGGATAGTTGCCATTCCTAGTTCGTGTGCCATTTGGAAGATTTTAGAAATCTCAACAATTTCACGACCGGAATCAGCAGAACCAAAATAAATCGTAGCACCGATTGCAACACAACCTTGGTCATAAGCTTGTTTTACAGTCGCGAACAAAATTTGTTCACTTTTGTTTGGATACGTAAGGAGTTCGTTGTGGTTGATTTTCAAAATGAAAGGAATTTTGTGAGCATACTTTCTCGCAACCGATCCAAGGACACCAAGAGTTGTCGCAACACCGTTACAACCACCTTCGATAGCCAATTTGATGATGTTTTCGCCATCAAAGTAAATGGGGTTTTTTGCAAAAGAAGCACCAGCGGAGTGTTCAATTCCTTGGTCTACCGGAAGGATGGAAACATAACCAGTTCCACCAAGACGGCCACTTCCGAGAAGGGTTTGGATGCTACGAAGAACAGGGATTGACCTGTCTGTGGGAGCAAAAATTCTATCAACCCAGTCAGAGCCAGGTACGTGGATTAGTTCTTTAGCGATTTTAGGCGATTTGAATCCAAGTAGGGATTCCGCATCATTTCCAAGATGTTTCGAGATTTCGTCGAAGTTCAAAGTTGTTCTCCTAAAAAATAAAATCTCGGGTTCTTCCAATGTGACAACATCTTTTTTTGCTCGTCGTCCATCCGCATGGCCCTAACTTGAATTGAGAGGCGAATTTGAGAGGATCAGCACAATTTCGAATGTTTTTTTCCCTAGCTTGGCTATCCCTCACACTTTCTCTGGGTGTCTGGTGGTGGATTTTGGGGTTTCGCCAAGCAAAAACCATATCAGAAATTTCTATCAGTGCGGAAAGGCAGGTCGAGCTGGACCGAGTGAACAGGATGTTACAACTGGAAGGGTCCTTCTTTCTTTCCATGTTGACCCTGGGTGGGGTGACACTGGCAACACTTTCTTACAGAGATCACAAACGTTCTAAACTTATATCCGATTTTTTTTCTACTGTCTCTCATGAAATGAAGACACCTATCGCCAGCTTACAGCTGCAAATCGAAGTCCTTCTGGAAGATACCAAAGAACCCGAACTCAAAAGAAAACTAGAAAAGATTTGGAAAGAAAACCAACGCATTGAATCCCAAATGGGAAATGCATTTTATCTCGCAAGCCTGATGCAAGGGGATTCCTTGTATATGGAACATTTGAGTCTAAATGATTTATGTGAATCCTATGCCCACCATGAACCGGATTTGGTTTGGGATGTTTTGATTCCGAAACAAACTAAGGTTTATATTGATAAAAAGGCATTTTTTGCTATGTTAAAGAACTTAAGTGAAAATGCAAAACGTCACGGAAAAGCCAAAACCATCAAACTTTCAGTTACAAAAGAAAACGAACGTATTTGTTTTCTTTTGGAAGATGACGGTATGGGATTTCTTGGGAACAAAAAAAATCTCACTTTACCTTTCCTTCGCCATTCGAGAACGAGCGGGAGTGGGATTGGTTTGTACATCGTAAAAAAATTAATCGAGAAAATGAAAGGATCATTAGAGTTTCCGAACAGTTCGCACGGATTCCAAGTAAAACTTTCCCTAAGAGAGGTTCCATGAAACCAAGAATCTTACTGGTAGAAGATGATGAAGGTTTAGGGGAAACTTTAAAGGAAAGGTTGGAACAAGACCGCTACCGTGTCCAGTGGGCCAAAACCGTATCCGAGGCAGAATCTCTATTTTCCCCGAACCAGTTTGATTTGGTGGTTCTTGACTTACGACTTCCTGATGGGAATGGATTCCAACTAGCGGAACTTTTTTTGTCCAAAGAAAAGGACATCCCCTTTCTATTTCTTACCGCCCAAGCCGGTGCCCAGGAAAGACTGCGTGGGTTTGAACTCGGCGCTGCCGAATTTATTCCCAAACCTTTCCACCTAAAAGAATTTCTGATTCGTCTGGAACGGGTGGTGGCACAAACCCGACCTCACTTCGGCCAAAAATGGAAGATGGGAGAGAAGGAAATCCATTTGGATTCCTTCCTTGTCAAAAGGGAAGATGGATCCTCCGTTTTACTTTCCAAAAGGGACTGCGCCCTCCTTGCCCTTCTCCTTTCGGATGCCCGAAAAGTTTTTAGTCGTTCGGAGATTTTGGACAATATTGTGGGAGAAGAAAGTTTCCCTACAGAAAGAACCATAGACAATGCCATTGTCCGACTTCGGGATGCCCTCGGAGAAGACTCCATCCGCAATGTGCGGGGTGTGGGTTACCAGTGGGTGGCAGAAGTGATCCCCCTAAAATAACGCATCCCCATTGGGGAATCTGGGAATTTCGCCGATACTTTGAGTAATGAAACAAGGATTTTTATTTTCCCTCGTCCTCACACTCTCCTTGTTTTCACATTCCCTTGGTGCTTGGGAAACAGACATCGATTACAATTACGAATACGAGAAAAATGGACCTTATACCAAGTTTTCGGATTGGGTTCCTTACAAACTCCATAAATGGGAACCCAAGTATTTGGAAGACTTTTATGAGTTGTACAACCTCAAACAACATTATAACGATAACGAAATCAGAAAAAATATCTATTGGTTAAAAATCTCGCTCGGGAAACGGTTTCGCCATCCCAAACATTCCTTATGTGAGACCAAAACAGAAAAAGAATATTACAAATATCGCAATTTGATGTTTATGCATATCAACATTCAAATCATGCGTTCCTACATGCGACTTGCTTCAAAATTTGACAAACGCCATGTTTATTTTTATAATTTAGATTTTGCCCATGAACTCAAAGAAAGTTTTAATGTGGCAGAAGCTTTTTATAAAGAAGCCATTCCTTATTGGGAAAAAGCAAAAGATTATGCTGACAAGGCCAATGAAGTTCCCGTCGATTTGGATTTAGGAACCATTGAAACAGAACGATATGAAATTGTGACTGGGAAATTGGATTTTGGACATATCATAGAAAATCATTTAGATAGACTCGATGGAAAAAAGAAAATTGTATCTGAGTATTTGGCTAAGTATCCAGAAGCGGATGCAAAAGTTTTAGATCTTGCTGACAGAGAAAATTAAAATTCCATAAGAAGGACTGCAATGTCATCATGAATGATTCGTTCTTTGTCTATCAGGCAATTGGCGATCATTTTTTTAAGTAAGGTGTCCGAATGGTCCGATGCGGAAATCATCTCCGATAATTCCTGTAAAAAGATATCAAGACCAATATAACCCCCACTCTCTTCTTCTAGTTCATAGATCCCATCGGAATACAAAAGTAATCTGTCACCAGGTTCGAAGGTTTTGGAAATGGTTCTTCCTTGCCATGCATCGAGTAAAAGAATCGGATACATTTCATCTTTTACGAGTTTCATCACGCGTTCGTTATCTTTCCAAAACACAACGGGAGGATGGCCGGCAAAACTAAACTCCACCCTTCTTTCTTTTGGAAATATGCGAAGCACACAGGCCGAGATATGATGTTTAAAGATGATTGTTTTTAGTTCCAAATGCATAGCGGCCAAAATGTTTGCCGGAGAGGATTCTAATTTGGAATATTTTTTAAATGATACAGCCGCAATCCCAGAAACCAGAGCCGAAGAAATTCCATGTCCCGAAATATCACCAAAAAATATATCGATACAATCTTCCCTAGGTTTTTCATATAAAATCAGGTCTCCCCCAATTTCATCATAAGGCAAAAATCGAGATTGGATTTTGATATTGGGAATCTCTCCAAAATCTTTGGCAACCCAAGCCTCTTGGGTTAATTTGGCGAGGGCCAAGTCCTCTTTCACATCCGAATAAAACCTTTGTAGGATTTTTTCCTTTTTCATGAGTTTGATTTCGTTTTTAGCGCGAACTAACCCTTGTGAAATAAACCCAGCAATCAAACCTAACAAACGCTTGGTTTCTTCGGACCAAACCCCGACCCTTTCGAAGGTAGTAATTCCGAGAATCCCAATCACGTTTCCTTCATCCCGTAAACCTACAACAAGGATGGAACGAACTTCTGCTCGTTTGAAAAGATCCAGATGCCAGGGTTCATCCACCATGAGAGTTGTATCGGCGATATGAATCACTCCATCAGAAGCAAGAATTCCCAATCGCTCTGGATTCATTTTTGCAATAGGAAGTTTGGTTCCCACTTGGAATAAAGAAGGCATTCCTTCGAGGACCCACTCGTGGGAAACAGAGAGGAATTGTTTATCAGAAGAAATTTCTGCAGCAAACACCCGATCTGCACGGGAGTATTTGCCGAGTTCTTCCAAGGCAAATTGAATGGCATCGGAAACAAACTCAGCCTTCGAGTGAACAAAGGTTTTGGAAACTTCCGTGACAATTTGGGAAAACTGCAAGAGGCCAGAAAGTTTGACTTCGGATTCCCGGATGGAAGAAATTTCAATTTGTTGGCCCCAAATCCGTACAAGATGTCCATCTAACACTTGGCCATGGGAATTCATTAAGAAAATTCGTTGGTGTCCGTCCGACAAATCCACGATGTATTCGTAATTTTCTAATTGGTAACTGTCTTCGATGAATTTGCGAAGTAAAAAGACACTCTTTAAAGTGACTAGGTCTTTCAGGTGTTTGCCAAGGATCTCATGGACCGCCTGATACCCATAAAACTGGGCCATGGCCAAATTACATTCCCGGATCACACTATGGCTCCAGATGAATTCCATCTGCTCATCCTGAGAGAGAGATGTCGGCATGGGAATGTCCAATTCATAACACCAAATGGCGTCTTTGGAAAGGTGGATGAAGCTCTCTAAATGTTGGTAACGACCATAATCGGGTTGCCTGGAACTCATCTAGATTCTAACCTCTAAGAATCTTCGGTCATTGCCACAAAAAAAACATAAACCATTGTGATTCTGAAAATTTTCCGAAATCTGCTCGAAAAATAACCGATTCCGTTGACCAAATCACCCCTTTTGTAGATAGTATTTCGAAATGGCGGAGGCTTAAATAGAGCATTTTTGCACAATATTTAAGCATAAGGTTTCCACTATATGCAAATCGTGTATAATTTGGGCATGAGATTCAATTCAGATTGCTTAGAAACTCCACGAAACCCTTATATTTAGGTCGAAATGCCTTGGTATAAATCTTGCATTTAAATGGACACCAGATTACAACAATCAGACCGACCTCTGAAAGAAGGAGAATCAAATGCAGTTCGCAACCCCAAAATTTACTTCCGGAAAGGAAGTGGTTGAGTATGCCAAAAAAAATGGAGTCATTTTCTACGACTTCCGCTTCACGGATATCAAAGGAATGTGGCACCACGTTTCGTATTATGTGAATTCCGTTGATGAAGAAACATTCAAAGGGATTCCTTTTGATGGATCTTCCATTGCTCGTTGGCAGCCAATCAATGCTTCCGATATGCAACTACACCCAGAAATTTCTACGGCTTTTTTGGATCCGTTTACTGCTGACAAAACACTCGTTATGTTTTGCGACGTATGGGATATTTACAAAAATCAATACTATGAAAAATGCCCACGTTCCATTGCGAAAAAAGCATTAGAATTCATGAAAAAATCAGGGATTGCAGACACAGCTTACTTCGGCCCAGAAAACGAATTTTTTGTTTTCGACAGTCTACGTGTTCGTGATGAAATCAACTGCCAATACTATGAATTAGATTCCAATGAAGGAATCTGGAACACTCACTCAGAAATTCCAGGAACAAACAATACAGGAAAAATCAACTTCAACTCTGGACACCGTCCAGGAACAAAAGGTGGTTATTTCCCAGTAGCTCCGATTGACTCTCAAGTTGACCTACGTGCTGAATTTGTAAAAACTCTCGAAGCCATCGGAATGGAAACATTCGTTGTGCACCACGAAGTAGCACAAGCACAAGGGGAAATTGGTGTTAAGTTTGGAACTTTGATTGAAGCGGCTGACAACGTTCAAAAGCTAAAATACATCGTTAAGATGGTAGCTCATAAACACGGAAAAACTGCTACTTTTATGCCAAAACCACTTTTTGGTGATAACGGTAACGGTATGCACGTTCATATCTCTCTTTGGAAAGGTGGAAAAAACCTTTTCGCTGGAGACAAATACCAAGGTCTTTCTGACTTCGCATTCAACTATGTTGGTGGAGTTTTGAAATATGCTAGAGCTTGTGCTGCATTCACAAATGCATCTACAAACTCTTACAAACGACTCATTCCAGGATTCGAAGCTCCATCCATTCTAGCATACTCTGCTCAGAACCGTTCCGCTTCTTGCCGTATTCCTTTTGTTAGCGGCGAAAAAGCAAAACGTGTGGAATTCCGATTCCCAGATTCAACAGCTAACCCTTATTTGGCGTTCGCTTCCTTACTTATGGCAGGTATTTCTGGAGTGACTGAAAAAATCGATCCAGGTCCTGCTCGTGAAGAAGATCTTTTCGAACTTTCTTTGGATGAAATCCGTGAAAAAGGAATTCGTCAAATGCCTCACACACTTCGTGAAGCAATGGAAGAAATGCTCGCTCAAAGAGAAATTTTCAAACAAGGTGATGTGTTTTCAGAAAACTTTCTACAAACATACCAACACTACAAGTTTGAAACAGAAATTTGGCCATGGGAAGGTCGCCCTCACCCATACGAATTCCTCACTACTTACTCTTGTTAAGAGAAAAGGCCCCGGCAAACGTCGGGGCTTTTTTTTGTTTACCATTCTTTATCTCTTCAAAAAATGACAAAAGAACTAAAGATTTAGTTCAACCAAACGATCTAAGGTGATAGGGCGAGGTAGCTCAGATGGTTAGAGCACAGGATTCATAACCCTGAGGTCACGGGTTCGACTCCCGTCTTCGCTACCAAAGATCGAGAGGACAAGGTATGAAAAAAACAAACCGTTTCTTTTCAATTCTGGCTCTGGTAGTACTTACCGGATCCTTACAAGCAGCTGACTTTCCTAAATGTAAAGAGGCTTGCGATAAATTCTATACTTGTTCGGTTCAAGTGAACCCAACAGCAACAGAAGAACAAAAATCAACTCTCAAACGAGGTTGTGAATTCAATTGCAACCGTCCCAAATACTACAACAAAATTGCAAACTGCCTCAGTGCTGGCGATTCCTGCAAAGCTTTCTCTTCTTGCATCCTTAAAGAAATGCAAGCCAACAAATAAAAAAACCAACATCTCTATATAACAAAACGAAAGGTGACTATCTCGAGTGATAGCCCTTTCGTTTGTATTTGTTGAATAGGTTTTAGAAACCGACTTAGTTGTCGGTTCCGGTTTTTTGTGTGATCTGTTTGGAAAGAGATTTGGCTTCATCCAATCGGAGAGATAGGATTTTAGAAATCCCTGGTTCTTCGTTGGTGACACCAAAGATGGCATTGGCTCTAGAGATTGTGGACTGCGCATGGGACACCACAATGAATTGTGTTTTGTCTTTGAACCTGTCCAGGATTTGACAGAACCGGAGTTTATTGGCTTCGTCGAGAGCCGCATCAATTTCATCTAAGAAACAGAACGGACTTGGTTTGACCATATAGATTGCAAATAGCAGAGCAATGGCCGTAAGCGACTTTTCTCCACCAGATAACAGTCGTAAGTTCTGCACATGTTTTCCTGGAGGTTCTGCCATAATTTCCACACCGGAATTGAGTGAGTCATCCCTTTCGGTAAGTTCGAGAGTGGCCCTTCCCCCATTAAAGAGTGTAGAAAAGGTTTCTTGAAAGTTCTGTTTGATCTTTTCAAAAGTTTCTTGGAAAAGTTTTTCGGACTGTTCATTGATCCGTTTTAAAACTTCTTCGATATCTTTTTTAGAACTTTCGATATCTAACTTTTGTTTGAGATTGTGTTCGTAAATTTCTTTGATATTACGATACTCTTCAATCGCCAGTGGATTGATGGAACCAAGAAGTTGGATCTCCGACTTAGCAGAACGTAGCCTTCTTTCCTCAGCCTTTTGGTCGAGTTCGAGACCACCACGTTCTGTTTCCAATTCAGAATCCGTAAGAGAGTAATCATTGTACAACTCTTCCACAAGAGAATCAATTTGCACTTTGAGTGCGGAACTCGTTCTTTCTTTTTCCGACAAAAGAGGAAGAAGGTTTTGGAAGACTTCTTGGTTTTTAGAAATATTAGATTTAATTCCAGAAATTTCTTCCACAAGAGTTTGTAAGGTTTCTTTTTCCGATTCCAAAATACGACTCATGGATAAAAATTCTTGGTAAGACTCAGCAATTTCTTTTTCTAAAACTTCGACTTCTTTCTCTAAACTATCTTTCTTTTCACGAATGACAGACTCTTGTTCCTTCGCACCCAAAATCCGTTTTTGGATTTCTCCAATCCGTTCGTCGAGTACGGCAATTTCCTTCTGTTGGTTTTCCAGACGAGAATTGGATTCTAGAAGTTTTTTCTCGAGTTCGACAATATGGGTTCTTGTTTCTTCCCAATGGCTTCTGTGTAAAATGATATTACTTTGGTTGTCTCGAATTCCTCGTGTGAGGTTTTCGTTTTCTAAAATTAAATCTTCAATTGCTTGGTCGATGGATTCTTTTTTGGAAAGGATTCCATCTTTATCAAAAAGTAAATTTCTAAAATCATCCTCTCGTTTCAAAAACTCAGTGAGTTTTGATGAGTATTGACCTAATTGGATTTCCCTAAGGTTAGAAATTCCTTCTGTCACTTGTGAAGATTCTAAGTGAGAAAGAGCCAATTGTAATTTATTGGCATAAAGATCCAAATCAGACAAAAGGACTGCTTTGTCTGCACTGCGAATCTCTTCCCCTTCTTTGGATTCCCTTTTTTTGTTTTCTAACTCTTGGATGAGCTCTAGGATTACTGTCTTTTGTTTGTCCCGAAGGGTGATATGGCGTTTTTCATTTTCGCTGATCTTACCTTCTTTTTCTTCGATGGACTTCTCTTCTTCCTTGATGGAAAGTTCCAAAGAAACTCGTCTCGATTCCAAAGTTTGGATCTCTTCTTGGAGAGTGGTTTGGATTTCCCTTTGGCGTTCGTTTTCGAGTTCAATCGCCCGTTTTTCCACTTCGAGTTTGATCGTAGCTTGGTTTTCTGTTTCTAAAGCAGAAAGGATTTCTCCAATCCGAAGTTCATATTCCAAAATGAAGGTTTTGTTTTTAGCAATTTTTTCTTTCTGGATTTGGCTTTTGGATAGATGATCAAATAACTTTTTATCGATTTCCGCGATCTCTCTTTCCTTTGCTTCTTTGGTAGTTTCCTTTTCGGAAATCAAATTGGTTTCGTTTTGAATGAGAGAGAGAATGGATTTATTTTTTTCGCGGATCTCAAGCAGATCTTCATCTGACTTTTTCATTCTACGTTTGAAATCTCGGAGTTTTAGAAACCTCAAGTTTTTATCGGATTCATCTAAATCGGATTTGAGTTTGAAGTATTGTTCTGCTTTTTCGGATTGTTTTTCTTTGACTTCCAGGTCTTTCACCATGGAGTTCATAATGTCTTGGATACGAAGTAAGTTTTGGTTGGTATCATCCAACTTTTTTGTGGCTTCTTTGCGATCCAGTTTGAACCGAGATACGCCAGCTGCTTCTTCAAAGATGGCTCTTCTTTCTTCTGGTTTAGAATTGAGAATTTGGTCCACACGACCTTGTTCTAAAATACTGTAACTAGATTTACCAATTCCTGTATCGAGAAGTGTTTTTTCGATATCCTTTCTTATGGTTCTGATATCATTGAGATAGTATTCGTTTTCTCCGTCTGGATACAAACGGCGAGTGATTTTGACGGATGGATAATCAATGTTGAAAAAACGGTCATCGTTATCAAAAAGAATCGAAACTTCAGCGAAACCGGCCGCTCGCCTACTCTCTGTTCCGTGGAAGATGACATCGTCCATTTTCTCTCCGCGGAGTCCCTTGGCACTTTTTTCTCCAAAGACCCATTTTACGGAATCGACAATATTTGATTTCCCCGAACCATTCGGTCCGACGACAGCAGTAAACCCAGGATCAAAATTGACCTCTGTTTCATCCGCAAATGTTTTGAATCCAACAATACTCAGGCTCTTTAAATGCATATATGTTTCGCCGTTCGATTTCCCTGTTTCCCGGTTGACACCACTTGGGAGACATAAGAAAAAACCTTAGATAGTATTATGTCCCAAATTATCGATCCCATTTCCAGTGAAATTTTTGAAAGGAAGCCTTACTTACAAAATTATTTCAGAAACTTCTCTTCCGGAAATCTTTGGGAATTGGGTCTAGCTAAGAAGACGGGAGAATATTATGTCTCATTAAACGGAGAACCCCTCTCTTCTTCCTTCTCTCCTCTAACACAAGCTCTCCGCCTTTTGGATACGTATTCCCTAAGAGCAACAGACATTGTGATTTTGTTTGGACTGGGAAATCCCCACCTCATCCAAAAAATTAGCGAAACTTTGGCACCGGGGCAAATTCTAATTCTCATCGGAGACGATGAAACACTAATCCCCGTTATCTGGGATCAAATTCTGAAGCCTGTGATGACAGTTCCTGGCCGCCACTTATTCTCCGGGGAACTATTTTTTCCTTTGTTTTTCAACTATTTAGACTCATTACCCATTGAACGAGTGAGTGGGCTCAAAATCATTCGTAACCCGACAGATACAAATAGAAATCCCGTCTACCGTGAGTTAGAAGAAAAAACCCAAACCGTGTTTTCGGCCAAAATGAGTGACCTACTCACCAAGTTTGAATTTGAAAGGTTATGGATTAAAAACTCCATTTGGAATTTAGCCCATGTAGGGAAAAAATCTCCGGTTCGTTTTCCCATCTCTTCCTTAAAAGATAAGTTTCCAGGCCTCACCGCCGTACTCGTGTCAGCGGGTCCTAGTTTACGAAAGAACATTCCTTGGTTGCAATCGGTCAGAGACAAAGTATTCGTATTCTCTTGTGATACCTCTCTCAAAGTTCTTATCAAAGCGGGAATTCAGGCGGACGGTGTTGTCACGCTCGATGCCCAGACCAATTCCTTCTTTCATTTTATGGGAGAGACTCTGAACCAAATTCCCCTCTTTGCCGATTTGGTCAGCTCCCCCACTCTCCTTAGAGAACCCATGTTTCATTCCGTTGTCCATTCGGTGACGGCCAAATACCAAGTAGATCCCGAAGGATCCCTGGTCCGAGAAGTCACTGCGGGAGGAGAACTCGCCGAACAAGTGTTTACGGAGGTGGGCGATATCCAATCCGGAGGATCGGTTGCTACTACGGCTTTTGATATGTTAAGGTATATGGGTTTTACTTCCGTATATTTTCTTGGCCAAGACTTGGCTTATTCTGGAAGGGAGATTCATTCCACAGGAACCCATCATAATGAAAAATGGCTGACCCTTTTGAATAGAAAGAACAGCTTAGAACGAATCAATGAAGTGATCATTCGCAAAAGAGAAACTCGGTTTGTTCCCAGAGCCAACGGGGAAGGATCTGTTCTTACCGATTATGTTTTGGATTTGTACAGGCACTGGTTTGAAGAATCCGCAAGCACTGTCAGTGAAATGAAGTTATTCAATGTGAATGAGGATGGGGCCCTCATTGCAGGCATTACCTCTCTAGACCCAGAGAAAGCAAAAACGATTTTAGAGGCAACGCCCGATCACAACTACCCTTGGCGAGACCTCGCCATATGGAATCCAACCAAAAAAGAATCTCAAAAAAACGATCAAAGCAAACCACCAAACTATTTACATCCCCAAGGTTCGGAATCCTTATACAAACGAATTCAAAAGGATATCGAATTTATGGAACAAGGATTGGGACGATTTGAACGGGAAACACCAAAAGAGTCCTTTCAAGATTCGGATATTTGGATTTGGATGCGAGAAGAGTCTTACCTAAGACGGATGGTTCGTAAAACCGAAATTTATATTTTGCGTCATAAGGATTTGGATTTGGATAGAAAAAATCAAATTATGATCCAATCCATCAAAAAGGAAATTCGGTATTTAAAACGAAGTCTTTATCCGATGATGGATTCATTTCCAGAAAAAGGATGAAAGACGGCGTTGTCTTCAAACTCAGGAAAATAATCAAAAAATAGTTTTTGGGATACCACTCGGTAAGCAAAAGGATTTTTTTCCGCATAACCATCTGTATACGGCAAAGCGGGCAGCTGGTGGAAATTAATTCGTTCTTCAAAATTGATAAAGTCGCGACGGGTCAGTTCTGGTCTTAGTTCCAAAGCTGTTTCTTTCAGTAAGTTCCAATCCAATTTAAAACTCATCCTTGCCCCGCGAAAAGCAGGAGACCTTTCGAGTAAATTGACAAGGCGTTTCACTGGACAATCCATATGATAGTATTTGGTTACATAAACTTTCACAAAACGAGCGGCAAGGCCCATTGGTTCCCAAATGAGTTCCGACTCGGCATTCTCCGCTTCTTCTTTTTTGATTTCACTGAGTACTACATGGAGTTCCGGGATGGATTGCCTTCCTGTCATTAGGAGAGTGGATTCTTCCATTCCAAATTCCCCATAATATAACCATTTGTAGAAGTCCTGAATCTCGGCTTCGGGATGGTCTTCTACAAATTTGGTAAGAAGAAAGAGTTTTTCTTTTTGAGTGAGTGTGGATTCTCTTTCAGTTTGCATTTTGTGTTGCTCGTAGTTCTTTGCCTAACACCAAACGTTTGATGTTTTCTCTATGTGAATAGGAAATGAGGAAAAAAGTAGCAACTAACACAAAAAAGATGATTGGTTGGTATTCAAAATCGGGAAGGAACTTGGTCGTTCCAAAATACCAGAGGGGCATGGAAAGTGTCGCAAGGATGGACCCAAGAGAGACAAAGCCTGAGATCTTATACACAACAAAAAATATGACAACCGCACAAACGGTAACGATAGGAACAAGAGTCATATACACACCGAGAGCCGTGGCCACACCTTTTCCTCCTTTGAAGTGGAGAAAGGGAGTGAATGTATGTCCGAGGATGGCAACAGAACCTAGGAGAATTTCTGTGGTGGTGAGGGAATAGGGAGATTCAATATAGGAAGCAAGGACAACGGGGATAGCACCTTTCAGGGCATCCAAAAAGAGTGCGATGATTCCATACTTCCAACCGATGACTCGGCCTACATTGGTGGCTCCGATATTGCGGCTGCCGTGTTCGCGGATGTCTATCCCCCGCACTTGTCTGGCCAGGAGATACCCAACCGGAATGCCACCCAAAAGGTAGCTCAATAGGACTGCGGCAAGTATCATTCCTTGCCCTCCTTACCCTCGTTTCTGTTGCGGAGCTCGATCTCGACGGAAAGGCCATCAAGCCCAAACTCTGCTACTATACTCTTTCGGTAAAAACTCAAAATATTTGACGGAAAGAGTTTCGTATCATTCACGAAGAACAGTATTTTAAAAGGAATCTGGGAGACCTGAGTGGCGTAATACACTTTCGGAGGTCGATTCGATGCCTTCTGCACCTTATTTTTGCCCCCCCACTTGCTTAACCAGTCATTTAAGGCACGAGTCGTTAGCTTTTTTTGGGACTTTTCATAGAGGGCGACGACCGATTCCAGGAGTTTGTGGGTCCTAAGTTTCTCTTTGGCAGAGAGAGAAAGGAGAGGACGTTCCTTTAAAATCGAAAGTTTGGCTTCCATTCGGTCTTTGTAGTGTTTCCAGGAATTGGATTCTTTTTCGGGAACGAGATCCCATTTGTTGACCGCAACAATCATGGGTTTTCCGAGTTCTTGGATTTCTCCAAAGATCTTTTTGTCAAACTCTCCGAGGCCCTTCATCGCATCCACGAGGAGAACCACAACATCGGCCTCTCCCAAACTATGTAGGGTGCGTTTGTAGGAATAGAATTCCAAACTTTCTCCGGTTTTGGATTTTCTTCGGATCCCGGCCGTGTCGATGATTTCTAATTTTTGGTTTTGGAAATAGAACTGATCGGAAACAGAATCCCTTGTGGTTCCTGGCACATCACTCACAACAGCTCTTTTGTATCCAAGGAAAGTATTTAAGAGTGACGACTTACCCGAGTTCGGTTTTCCAATGATGGCAATTTTACAATAAGGATCTTCCGGCATTTTGATTTTGTCGGGCAGAAAAAAATTAATCTTTTGATAGAGTAAATCAAAATTACGACGACCCAGTGCCGAGATGGGAAGGAGTTCGTTCAGTCCTAGTTTGTAAAACGGCTCCAGATCATATTCATCTTGTTCGGTATCTACCTTATTGATAAGAGTGAGAACTGATTTATTTTTCAGAACCTCATCTTTTTTCAAAAGGTCTATGAGCTTGTGATCATACTTTCGTAAATCTTTATGATCGATCACATGTAAGATGAGATCCGAATTTCGTAAATGTTCAAAGGCAATCTCAATGATCTCCCCTGAGATTTCGTCAATGTTTTCAATATCAAGACCGGGAGTGTCGGACAAAGTGAACGGAATTTTGAATTCCGATCGTTCCACTGTCTTTTGTAATACGTCCCTTGTCACACCGGCTGTATTTTCTGTGATGGCACTTTGTGCTCGGAGGATGGCGTTGAATAGAGTGGACTTACCCACATTTTGTCGGCCAACAATGGTGACCACTGGAAGTCCTTTCATTTGCGTAGGTGTTCCTTCATGGCTCTTTCCATATCGATTTTGGCTTCCTTTTTTTGAATGTCGTCACGTTTGTCGTAAAGTTTTTTTGGTTTGGCAAGAGCGACATCTATCTTCACCAAACGGTTGTTTTTAAAGAAGCAGCGAGTGGCAATGAGTACAAGGCCCTTCTCTTTAATGGATCTATCTATTTTTTCGATTTCTTTTGCCTTTAGGAGAAGTTTGCGAGGCCGAATTTCTGGATGGTTCGCATAACCTCCGTCTTTGTAAGGAGGGATCTGAAAGTTTTCTAAAAAAACTTCTCCATTTCTGACTTTGGCAAAACAGTCGGTCAGGTTTCCCTTCTTTTCACGCAGAGATTTCACCTCAGAACCTGTGAGTACAACACCAGCCTCGAACGAATCTAAAAGTTCGAAATTGAACTTTGCCTTTTTATTGATTAAAGGATCGGTTCCGCGTGGTTTGTCGTCTTTTTTGGTTTTGCCCATAGTGATTACTAACGAAGGGAATGGTGGGTTTGCACCAGTCTTGCGATTTCTGCTCCAATCAAATTCGGCATCGAGTAAAAGTTATCGGCCGTAATCTGTAGGGAGTCATGGAACACATGTTCCGCAATGTAGCGAGACCCAAGTCCCACCCCTAAAAATACATAATTTTTGTCCTGGTTTTTCAGTACAGCTTCTTTCAGTTTTCTTGTGTCAAAAGATGCCAGTTCGTCTTCAATATAGGTCTTGGCTCTTTGTCCTCGGAAGTCGGAAAGGATCACAATGATCTTGGTCTGGGCATCAGGGGAAAAATACCGTTCTGAATTCGAAAGAACTTGGTATTCCGGAATACTGTCCCCATGCCAATTTTTACAGAGAGCACTAAATACTTCTTCTTCTTTTTCCGCAGTATAGTCTTCTTCCGCGGACTTTAGGTTGTAAATGTCCACTGTGTCTTTTGAGTTTTTGATATCACAAAAAGTATGAACACTTGTTTTGATATCATGTTCGTTTAAGATATGCAAACTCACAAGAAGTGCGGAAAGCATGGCAATCGAATACTCGAAGTTAAAGATCCTTCGGCATTTTGACACAAGGAAGGTCACTTCCACACCTTTTAGTTTTTCATCATTCTTTTCGATTGTGGTTTTATCGAAGATTTTTGTATCTCCCCTTCCACTTTTGTAGGAAATGTATTTCCTTGCATCCACTCTTGACCCTTCGTTTTTATACATCCGGTGGATGTCAATTTCTGGATCAAAGAGTTGTTCTAAATTGAGTTCGACCTCTTCCAATTCCTTTCCGAATACCGACTTAAATTCTTCGAGACCAACCATAATGGAATAGTCCCAAAGCAGCCTGCGTTTTTTTAAGAATTGTTTGTAGAGTTCTTCGGTTCGGTAACCCCAAGCACCCCCGCCCCCTTGCGGTTCGCCTTGGCCTTGGTTACCTTGGGTGTCTTGTCCATACCAAGCATCCGGTCCTTCTTTGGTGCTTCCTCCCGTTTCGGGAGTATTGATCTCAATTCCGCGTTTGGTTTCCACACCAGAATTGAGTTTTTTAGCAACACCTGTTAGGGGGTCGCGCTGGTGGAGTTCGGGATCCCACCAATTTTTACGATTTAGTCCTGATTCAACGGTAAACGTTTTTTTTTTCTCTTCGATTTCCTCGAAGAGTGTTGAGACGACTTCCACACCAGATAGAAACCCTTCGAGGAGCCTTTCGAGTTCCTTTCGTTCTTTCGGATCCGCAATTTGGTTGGTGTAATAGATCTTTCCCCCGCGAATGGCAATATTTTTAACGTCCGTTTGGTTATAGCGATAGATATGATTTTTCCATTTGAGAAGATTGGAAATTCCAAATCGGTACGGCATCAGGTTTGCCGATCCAATGGTACGTTTTTCCGCCAGTTCTTTTGCTTTCAGGTGGAAGCGAGCGAGGCTTCGAGGAAGCACACCTTCCGGAAGATAAAATTCTAAAATCTCTTCTAACACTTTCACATCTTCTAGTTCTGGAAAAAGAATTGGTGTGAAACGGTTTCGGAAAGCACGAGAGATGGTTGTTACCGACTTAGAAGCACGAAACGACTTCATTCCAAACACAATGGATTTTTCTGTCAGTTGGATCGGAAGATACTCACCCGACTCGGGAGGTAGAGTGAGAGACCTTGCATCATCCGTTAACATATTCATTTTTTCGACAAGTTCCGCACCGGCGGATTCGAGTCCTGAGATCAAAATGATATGACCTTTTCGAATCGAACGTGTTAGGGGCCCGTCCACCCAAGTCACACTTTCTATATTTCCTTCTTCTGTTGGCTTCAAAGCACCCACGACATCAGAAGTATGCATTCCTTTGGATAACATCACAGACTCGAGTTCAATTCCAGTCAGTTCCGTAAAGAGAGGTAAAAATTCTTGAGGGTCTTGGTCTTCTCGGTATTCAATCAGAATGTTTTCTTTGGCCTGGATGGCCGTGAATACTTGGTCTAAAAAATGTAGTACTGGTTCTGGTGTAGGATAAGTGGAAAGAAGAGAGATGGTTTTTTTCTCATCCCAAGTTTTGATTTCTTTGTCGTTCCAGAAAATGGTAGAACCTTGGACATAACCTTTGGTCGGAACTACTTTAATTCCCCCACCAAACTCAGACTCAATGAGTTCTCTTTGTTTGGCTTTGTCTTCTTTTTTGCGGAAGGGTTCTTCGAATAAATAGAGAGCCTCTCTTGCCGCAACCGCTTTGTCTTTGGCACCAAATAAAACCAAACGATTGCAATACTTTTGTAGGGTTCTTAAATTGAAGTGGTATTTTTCTAAATCCCCCTTTCCAATCTCACCCGATTTGATCCGAGCTTCTGATTCCAAACTGATCCGAATGATTTGTTTCAAAACATCTTCCCCAAGCAGGGGATAGAGTTTTTTTAGAATATAAAACATCTCCTCCGGTGAGTAAGGATCTACATAAACAACTGCAAAGTGTTTGGTGATATCAAAAGGGAGAGGTTTTCTACCTTCAAACCCTTCGCTTGGGTTCTGCGTTCCAATAAACCAAAACCCTGGTTTTCCATTCACCCTCTCTCCACTTCCTTCCAAAAGATCCAAGTAGGTGGATTCATAAACCGAGGAAAATCGTTTGATGATGTTTGGTGCACAGAGGTTCATTTCATCGGCAACAAAACTAAGTCCTTCGGAAAGAGCATTGGTAAGAGGTCCATTCGACCAAGTAAATCCTTTCCCATCTAAGAGAATCCGGTAGGATCCAATTAGGTCTTCCGGGAGAGTGTCTTCATTGAAACTGAACCGAAGGGTGGGTTGTTTGCGAAGAGAGTTGATATAATAGATAAGAGCGTTTTTTCCGACACCCGCATCTCCCACAAGAAGGACAGGAATTCCTTCAAGCATGGGGTAGAGGATTTTTTGTAAGGTTTGTTTTACCGAGTCGGTTTCGACGAGGCTAGAAGGAAAAATAGGAAACATATTGGAGTGCGGGAGAACCGGCACTTTCACATCGGCAATGGTTACAAATTCCATATCCTTCAGATTTCTACCCATTTCCTAGGTGTAAACCAAATTCTATTGACCGGTACCTCCGCCAAAAACCATGATGATTCCATGGATTTCGCAAATAGAATGTATGGGATTGACTCCTCCCCCATCCGCAAGGCCTTTGAGCTGGCACGGAGTATCCAAAACCCGATCAATTTGAGTATCGGACAACCTCACTTTCCTTGCCCACCTAACATCATCGAGGTCTTAACAAAAGCGGCACAAGACGGTAAAACTTCTTACACCCTTACCGGTGGGATTCCTGAGCTAAAATCTGCCATGGCAGAAAAATACCGAACCCAGAACCAAATCTCCTATGCTCATGAAGATAGAATCCTTGTCACATCGGGAATCTCTTCGGCACTTTTTTTATTATTCAATGCCCTCGTCAATGAAGGTGATGAATGTTTGGTGGTCTCTCCTTACTTTTTAATGTATCCCGCTATGTTAAAGTTCTATGGCGGAAAAGTGGTTCCTCTAGAGGAAAGTTTTAAACCAGAAGATTTAGAATCATTAAAATCTAGAAAATTCAAACTCATCATTTTTTCGAATCCTTCCAATCCTACGGGAAAGGTTTTATCCAAAGAACAACTCACCGCTCTTGCCAATTTAGCAGAAAACACTGGGGCCTATCTTATCAGCGATGAAATTTACGAACTCTTTGATTATGATAAACAGTTTTTCTCGATTGGCTCCGAGTATGAAAAAACCATCACACTCACGGGTTTTTCCAAAACCTACAATATGACAGGGCTTCGGCTTGCCACCATCCTTGCCGAAGACAAGGTCATCAAAGCCCTCACCACCTTACAGCAGTATACCGTAGTCTGCGCTCCTTCCATCACGCAATGGGCTGGAATCGAAGCTTTAAAAACAGATATGAGTGCCTACATCCAGGACTATAAAGAAAAACGGGACTTTGTTTACGAATCTTTGAAGGACTTCTACCCCATCCAAAAATCAGGGGGTGCTTTTTATTCCTTTTTCCAAGTTCCGGTAACCGATGAAGAGTTCATCCAAAGGGCTGTAAAAAAAGATCTAATCCTTGTTCCTGGATTTATCTTCTGCGATAAAAAGAATTTTGTAAGGCTTTCCTTTGCCACCGAATGGGACACTTTGAAACGAGGAATGAAGGCCTTACAAGAACTTTCGAAGGAATCTTGAACTCCGCATTCAGATGAAAATGAAGGTAAAATAGAATTTTATGGAAGAATCGATTTGGTTATCTCTTTGGACCCTGTCGACTTATGGAATTCTATTTTTCTTTGGAGCTAGTCTCGCTAGTTTTTATACAACCCTCGGGGAACGAATTCTTCTCTATTGTTATGGCAAAAAGAGAAAGGAGTTCCTAGGATTCCTTCGTTGGAAAGTTATCTTTTCGAAACCTAGCCACTGTCCGTCTTGCGGGCATTTGGTGACAAAAACCCATCTCACACCGATTGCAGGTTGGTTTTTGACGAAGGGTAAATGTTTTCAGTGCCAAACTCCATTACCGAAACTCTATCCTCTCACAGAATTACTACTCGGAATCGTAGCAGTCTTTGTTTACTTTGTTTCGGAAGACATCGCGGGAACCATCGTCCTTCTCTTTTTATTGGGCCATCTACTCATTTCCATGATGACGGATGTGGCAAAATTTTCTCTGGATTATGAAAACCTCCCCTTTCTCATTGGTTTCGGACTCTTGTCCAACTATCTTTTGTTTGGTGAACTACCTACATTAGAAACTCTTTGGGTGTACTTAGGATTTTTTGTTTTTTATCTTTTGATTTACCTTTTGTTTCGCGGGGGCACTGGGCTTGGGGATGTCTTATTTTCTCCTGTGTTTGCTGCCCTTGCCGGAAATCCTTTTTGGATTTTGTATTTTAATTCTGCCTATCTACTCGCGGTGGGATTTAGTTTTTTACTTCGTAAAAAAGGAGAATCCTTAAAGGGAAAAAAAGTTCCCATGGGATTGTACTTTTCGCTGGGTTTATTTTTGACTTACTTTGCCAAACTACTCGTCCACTACTACAATTGGGAGGGATTCTCCATATATGGAACCATCGAATGATTTACAAAATATGCGAAGGCTTTACACACGCTCGGTTCTCTCGGAAGAGAGCGCTGGCTCCAATCCGTTAGAACTATTCCAAGTTTGGTTTTCAGAAGCGAAAGAGGAAGGAGAACAAGAACCGAATGCAATGTGTTTGGCCACGGTAAACAAATCGGGCCAACCCTCAGCAAGGATCGTTTTACTCAAAGGCCTCATTCGAGAAGAATTCCAATTCTTTACCAATTACGATTCGGACAAAGGTAAAGACATTGCCGAGAACAACAAGGTAGCGCTGAATTTCTTTTGGCCGAAACTCGAAAGACAAATTCGGATCGAAGGACTGGCTCGTCCCATTGCCAAGGAAGAATCGGAAAGTTATTTTGCAGTCAGACCGAGAGAATCTCAAATTGGAGCCCTTACATCAAACCAAAGTTCGGTGGTGCCTTCCAGAGAGTTTTTGGATAAAAAATTTGCCTCACTGACGAAAGAATGGGAAGGGAAAGTGGTTCCTATGCCAGAAAACTGGGGAGGGTATTCCGTATTCCCTACCAAAATCGAGTTTTGGCAAGGAAGGGTCGGAAGACTCCACGACCGGATTCAATTTGAAAGAAAAGAAAAAGAATGGGAAAGGTCTAGACTATCACCGTAAGCAATCATAGATTCTTCTGCCTGATCGCTTTTATGAAATCTGTTTCAGACAGGTTTAGATAAATACCGGTTGTCTCTTCCCATTCTCTGCGAAGAGACATTTCCTTTCGGTTAACCGTGCAAATTCAAAAGATGCCCGAGTTTTGTTTTTTTAGTTTGTAAATACCGAGAGTTTTCTTCGATAGGATCGATCTCAATCGGAACTCTTTCTGTTACGTGCAGATTGTAACCTTCGAGTCCCACAATCTTACGAGGGTTATTCGTGATGAGTTTCATTTGTTTCACCCCAATATCCCGTAAAATCTGAGCCCCGATTCCGTATTCCCGTAAGTCGGGAGCGAAACCCAATTTCTCATTGGCTTCCACTGTATCGAGCCCACCCTCTTGCAAAGAATAGGCTTTGAGTTTGTTGATGATACCGATCCCACGACCTTCTTGGCGCATATAAAGTAGTACACCATTCCCTTCTTTTTCGATCATACGAAGGGCATTGTGGAGTTGAGGCCCACAATCACAACGTTGGGAAGAGAAAATATCACCAGTCAAACATTCGCTATGCACTCGCACGAGTACTGGTTTTTTGGGATCAATTTCCCCTTTAACCAGTGCCATATGGATTTTGTCATCGATCTGTGTGGAGTAGGCTTTGATTTTAAAATCTCCAAACTCCGTCGGAAGATTCGCCTCCACTTCTAGATGGATTAACTTTTCTTTGTGTCTTCTGTAGCGAATTAAATCTTCGATCGTATAAATATTGAGTCCGTGGGTTTTTGCAAATTTTTCCAAATCAGGAATCCGAGCCATAGACCCGTCATCATTCATAATTTCACAAATCACACCGCTGGGGTAAAGACCCGCTAATTTGGATAAGTCGACAGCTGCTTCCGTATGCCCTGCCCTTCTTAATACCCCGCCCGTCACCGCTTGGAGTGGGAACAAATGACCTGGGCGCACTAAATCTTCGGATTTGGTTTTGGGATCGAGGAGAACTTCGACAGTCTTAGCCCTGTCATGCGCGGAGATTCCCGTAGAAGTTCCATGTTTGGCGTCCACAGATACGGTAAAGGCAGTTCCGTGTTTGTCACCGAGAGTTAAGTCATCCACCATCTTCCCGAGACCTAAGTTTTGTAACCTTTCCCTCTCCATAGGAACGCAGATGAGTCCTCGTCCGTGGGTTGCCATAAAGTTAATTTTGTCTTTATCCGCAAACTCTGAGGCGCAAACCAAATCACCTTCGTTTTCTCTGTCTTCGGAGTCGACGAGAATGATCATTTTGCCTTGGCGGATTTCTTCGATTGCTTCTTCGATCGGACGTATCATGGGGAAAGGCCTCTATATACTAAAACTCTGAAAGCCGTTCCGAATTAAAGAAGATTCCCAAAGAAAGTCATTGATTTTTCCCCTTTCTTTTGTCTAAATGTTCCGGATCGGAGGCCATGTGGAACTGAAACTGAACACAACAGGAAAGATCAAAACCATTGAAATTGCAGGTAAATTTGACATTGAGTCCACAGAAGAATTTGAATCTATCTTTGCGAAGCTGATAGAACCAAACCCAAGTGTTGTTTCCATTGATATGAGCCGCCTTGATTATATCGATTCTTCCGGAATCGGTTCTCTTATCAAAAGCCTCAACTCTCTAAAAAATAAAAAAGGAAAACTCATTCTCGTCGGAATGAAACCGATGATTCAGAACGTATTCAAATTAGCAAAATTAGATATGTTTTTTGAAATCATGAATGCCGCAGATTTCCAAACAAAATATGTAGCCGACGACAACGATTCGGATATCGACGATCTATTAAAAAGAAACTAAGAACCAGATCTTTGGCTTAAATAGTTTTCAATGTATTTAGCCAGAACATCCACTTCTACATTCAATCGTTGGTCTTTTTTCCAGGAACCTGCATTTGTTTTTTCCATGGTTTCTGGAATTAAGATCAGTTGGATATTTCCATCCTTTACATCCACAACTGTCAAACTAATCCCATCCAAGGTGACAGAACCTTTTTTCACAAAATAACGACGAAGTTCTTCCGGGATCTCCACCCAAAATTCCTCTACTTCTTTTTCAATTTGTTTTCGACTAATGACCTTAGCCATTCCATCCACATGGCCTTGCACCATATGGCCACCGAAACGTTGCCCAAGAGCCATCGCCCTCTCCAAATTGACAACAAACCCTTCACCTAATCGTGATAAGTTGGTAAGTTCAAGTGATTTAAAAGAAGCATAAAACTTAAATACATTCCCTAGTTCAGAAAACTCAGTTACCGTCATACAAGCACCGTTAATGGCGATGGAATCCCCCAGTTTTAAATCAGGATTTTCCCATTCTGTTTCCACTGAAAATTGGATCCCCGAATCAATGGGTTTAATTTCGACGACTTTTCCGATAGTTTCAACAAGACCAGTAAACATAGATTTAAGTGCTCCTTACTTGGGGTTTTCTAATAAAAATACGATTGGATCCTACTTGGTATTCCGAAATCAAAAGTTCATTCTGAAAAACAAAAGGGATTCCATCAGGTAGGGATTTGTTTTCATTTCGAATTTCCAGAATCCGATCGACTTCCGTAAGTTCTTCCGATAAAAAAGAAGGGAAAAAGTTTCCCGCCTCGCATAACAAAGTATTGATACCAAGATCCCCTAGTATTTCTAAAAATTTACCGCCGTCATCCTCGTAAATATCAATGGCTTCGAACCGAGAAAGGGATTGGATCTCCGCTTCCAATACAATGTCAATCGGTTTAGGTTCTTCCTGATTGAGTATAAAGAAGATACATTTTTTTTCACCCATTATCTCTGTGAGTTCTCTTTGTTTTCGAAAAAACTCATTTGTTGGCAAGTGGTTTGGATCCAAACAAAACACACGGTATGGTTGGTAGAGACTTTCATCTAATTGATGGATTTCTGTCGTATCTTTTGCGTATTGTAAAATGGAGGATATCAGTCCCGATCCGGCCTCAAAAAAAGGTTCTAATTCTGTGATCCGGCTTCCCGGTTTATGAGAAAGAATCATCTCTTCTGAAATTCGGAAATGAAGAGATGGCGAATCAGAAATAACCGTTCCAGGACCGACTGCCACCGCATCCACTTTGGCGCGTAACAGCTGCAAGGAGAGATCCACTTCACTTGAGCTCACCCTTTCCTTTTTTTTGTCCTGGGATGCAAAATTTCCTTCTACAGAAGTAGCTGATTTGATCCAAACCCATGGCCGTCCGGTTTGGATTCTGGTTAAAAATCCCTGCAAATAAGGAAACGATACCTTGGCGAGCATCGGATCCAATGCGACGGAGATTCCCGCCTTTTTGTAGATTTCCCAGTCCCCTGAGTCCACTTGCGGATTGGGATCTTTCCATCCGAGTTTGATTTCTTTCGGTTTTCTTTCGATCACCAAATTCCGACAAGGTGGTGTTTTTCCAAAATGAGTGCAAGGTTCTAAAGTAACAGAAAGGATCTCCTCAAATGACAAAACCTCATTGGGTTTTCCTGATTGGTTAAGATCATCCGAACCGGGATTTCCATTTTCTTTTAGGTCTTTGGTTTGGGTGTTTGGATAACGAGAATAGAGTTCTCGTTCGGCATGGTTTTTCCCAAAGGTTTGGGTATGGGCACTGGCGAGGATGTTTCCCTCTGTATCAGTTAAGACAGCAGAGACGGGAGGATTGGCGCCGGTTTTTCCCATAGCCAAAAACCCGAGAAGGGAATGCAGAGAATAAGTTTCCTTCCGTTTCTCTGCATTCATAGTAGATTTGTTATGCGAATCTTTTTTTCCTGAGTTGGTCGTAAATCTCAGAAATAGGAGCTGCAATGTAGATAGACGAATAAGTTCCCACAATCACCCCGAAAAGAAGGACAAAAGCAAAATCATACAATTCCACTGCCCCACCCACAATGATTGCCACGACAGAGATCATCGTCGTAAAGGAGGTATTGATGGTTCTTCCCAAAGTTTGAGTGATGGAAACATTGATGATATTCGAAAGGGCTAGGTTGTCCTTTCCATGAGCATTTTCTCGGATTCGGTCAAATACAACGATTTTATCGTTAATGGAATAACCAAGGAGAGTGAGAAGTGCTGCAATGATCGGAACACTCGGTTTGATTTGTAAAAATCCAATGAGTGCCAATGTCATAAGGATATCATGAACAAGAGCGATGGAAGATGCCAAAGCAAACTTAAACTGAGAACGAATACTCAAATACAAAAGAATGATGGCAAGAGTCGTAAGTAGTAACGTGATTCCTACCTCTGTCAACTCACCTCCCACTACCGCACCTACTTGGTCAGCAGAGAGAACTTTTTCTTTCGGGAGTTTGTATTCATACCTGAGAAGTTGAACAAAACGGTCAATGGCCGATGTAGAAGATTCTCTGTTTGCTTCCGGAATTTCTTTATACAAAGCTTCGATGGTGTCAAGAGACCCAAGTCCGATATCCAATTGGTAGATGTTCTTTTCCTTTTCCAAAAGGATCACAACGGCTTCAATGTTTTTGGATTGGAAGTATCCATCTAAATCATTACGGGATTTGTCAGCAGGAAGTTCTACAACCGTTCGAAGTCCGCCATTGAAATCTAATGAGTGAGCAAACCCACCATACTTAGCAAAGGTGACAACGAATCCGAAAACAATCGCAAGGAATGAAAAGCTAAGAGTAAAGTATTTATACTTTGTAAAATTGATATTATGCATGAGTAGTCTCCTTTTTCCCAAAGAAGAAAGGTCTTAAATTCAAGTGATGGATACCCATTCGATTCACTGCCAATTCCATAAACAATCTAGAGAGGAAAAGGGAAGTAAAAAGAGTCGTAACGATACCCCAACAGAGTGTGATCGCAAAACCTTTGATCGGTCCATTTCCAAGACGAATCATTAGAATTCCGGCAATGAGTGTGGTGACGTTTGCATCCATAATCGTCCAGAACGCGTTTTCAAAACCACGCGTGACGGCAATGGAAAGTGCCCTACCCTCTTCGATTTCTTCTCGAATCCTTTCATAGATAATTACGTTTGCGTCCACGGCCATACCCGCAGTCAAAATGATCCCCGCTATCCCCGGTAAGGTGAGAGTGAAGTCCATAAGTGTAAGAAGTGCTGCCAAGATAATGATGTTCACAAGAAGAGAAAGGTCAGCTATGAACCCACCCAAACGGTAATAGAAAATCATATAAGCCATGACGAGAAAAAATCCAATCGCAACCGCTTTTACACCCACTTCAATCGATTCAATCCCAAGAGTCGGTCCAATGAATCGCATTTCTAAAACCGACAAAGGAATCGGAAGGGCTCCTTCGGAAATTACGTTCGCTAGGCGAATGGCTTCTTGTTCTGAAAAACTTCCAGAAATTTCAGCACGACCACCAGCAATCGGATCATTGATGACAGGATTGGAGATGACTTTATCCCCCCAAACAATGGCTAGGTTACGCCCACGATTTTCAGAAGTGAGATCAAAAAATTTCTCTGCACCATTGGGAGTGAGTGTAAAACTTACCATCCATCCATAAGAATTGGAATTATAGGATGGTTGAGCATTGGTCATATCATTCCCGGAAAGGGCAATTTTACGTTCCAAAACCACAAAACTACGTGGGAGTAAATTTGATTTCGCAGAATTTCCACGAGCCCACATCGCATAGATTTTAAAGTCTGGTGGGATATTGTATTTTTTCTCCAAACCTTCTAAAAACTCATCTTGGGCTTTTTTCCCTGCTTTGTTTTTTACGAGCTCTTGGAAGAGAAAAATATCCGTGTTTTCTCTTTTACCCAAGTCCATCATACGACGTTCGCTGTCAGCAATTTGGCCTTTGAAAACAAATGGTGTTGGTTCTTCTAAACGATATTCCACAGTTTCTGTGTTCTGTAAAATTTCTAAAATAGCAGCTGAATTGGAAACACCAGGAAGCGATACTTCAATCGCATCTTGTTCTTTCTGGATACGAACTTGTGGTTCTGTTAGGTTTTGAGTGGTAAGACGATTGTCGATAATCATCTTTGCTTTTTCTAACTCTACAATTTTACGCATGGGAGAAAGATCAAAACTAGATTCAATTTCAGAAAGTCTAGACTTTGCTTTTTCTTTATCCTCTGCTTTTGTTGCAGGGTTATTTAAAGTAAGCTTTAGTTCGTTAAGTTCTTTTGCGTAAAGGTCTTTGAGTTTAGAAGTGTAATCATCAAAGTCTCCTTTGAGAACCACTCGCATACCACCTTGTAAATCGAGACCTAGCTTAATCGATAATGATTTACCACCGCGGATTGTTTCTTCAATCCAAGTGGGTTCTAATTTGTTTTTAGACTCACTTAACAAAGATTGATTCTCTTGCGAGATTTGATTGATCTTTGCGGAAGTGATAAACCTTCCCTTAACTGTATAAAATGGATTTTCTTTCGGAGGAAGAGTTCCTTGTGGTTCAATGGTCCAACCAGAACCTTTGCCATAATCTTTCGCCCAACGTTCAAAAAGTGCATTCACTAATGTTTTTTGATCGGCTACTGGAAGTGCATACACATCCTCTCTGACAACGATCTTTAAAGTGCGATCGGCAAAGTTCGGATACAAAATTGTAAAGGAAACCGCCAGAATCAAAAAAGGAAGAATCAATAGTCGATACGATTGCAAGTTAGTTTGCTCCTAAAATTATTATCTTCTATAAGAACGACTGCTAGATCCCGGGCGAGCAGATCTAAGTCTGTAAAAAGCAAAGAGTATGATAATCCCAAGGATCATCATTGCTTTTTTATATTTAGCAAAGAAATCAGAAAAATTAAAGAGGGATTTTCCGGTTTCTTTACTTGGAGAAAGATTCGATTCAGTGTTAGAACTTTCTGTTTTTCCAATTTTCAAATCGGCAGAAAAACCAGGAAGTCCTGATGGCTGCACAGAAACATTCGAATCCATCCACAAACCATTGTTCACCACTTCCTCTTCCTCAATCACCGGAGTTTGTTTTTCCAAACTAGGAAGGGACTTTTCCGTAACATTCGTATTCGGATTCACAGCCAAATTGGTGTTTTGTGGAAGTGTTTCTGTAGTTGCAAGTTGGTTTTGTTTGGATTTTCTTTTCGATCTCTTCTTTTTTCCCGTAACTTGTGCAGTGGGAGTCACAACAGTTGTTTGTTTTTTTGTTGTGGTTGTAACTGTTTCTTCTTTCGGTTTGGTGGTAGTCGATTTTGGTTTATCGTTTACCTTATCCAAAAAATCCAAACCCTCTTGGGCCAAGAGGGAAACCGAAAAACAGAATATTAGGGAAATGAAGAAGAGTCGTTTCATCTTAGGCTTTCTTCTTCAGAATAGCACTAGTTTCAAAGGTAATGTTTGTGTTGGCAGCAACACTCAAAACAACTGTTTCGTTATTATCTTTGAACTCTACAATCTTTCCGTGGAGTCCGCTGTTTGTCACAACGTTGTCCCCTTTTTGGAGATTGGTGATCATCTCTTTACGTTTCTTCTCTTCTTTTTTGTTCGGAAGGATGACTAGAAAGTACATAGCAACTAACATGATCGGAATGATGATGAGTGACTGTAAGGACGACTTTGCACCCTCTTCTTGGGCAAGGATTAGGATATCTGGTGTTAAAAAATTAAAATTGAGCATAGCTATTTATCCAATGTTTATAGGCCTTATCTTAAATTCAATGTTTCACGAACGAATCGGAGAACTTTTTTCTCGAGGAGAGCATCTTTCGCAGTTTCGTACCCTGTTCGTATATCATTCACGGCTCCGAGTAAAAACATTGCGACTCCAGCATTGAGGGCCACCATTGCCGTGCCTCCCGTCGATTCCTTTGGATCTAGAACCGCTCGAAATAAAGACTCCGCTCCCTCTTTCGAGGAGGAGAACACTGTATTTCTGTCCAATTCCTTAGCATTTAAGCCCAGTTCCTTAGGGTCGAAAGCCAATTCTTTGGTCTCTTTCCCATCAAAATAGGCATAATCCGTCCTTTCAAAGATGGAGAATTCATCCAATCCGTCCGCCGAATGGCAGACCATGGCCCGTTTGGAACCAAGCCTTCCCAAAATTTCCGCCATAGGCAGGCAGAGGGACTTATCGTAGACCCCTACCATTTGGTGGGATGGGGAAAATGGATTGGAAAGAGGACCAATCAAATTGAAAAACGTGCGAAAGCCTAGAGCAGCGCGAACCGGTCCCGCATATTTCATCGCTGGATGCCAAGCCGGAGCAAACAAAAATACAAATCCTGTGCGAAGGAATTCGGACTCTGAATCGGCAGTGGACTGATCTAATTTATACCCGAGTCCTGACAAAATATCAGAACTTCCCGAAAGGGAAGAAACAGAGCGGTTTCCATGTTTGGCTACCTTGAATCCAAGACTTGCTAGAGTGAGAGCCGAAAGTGTGGATACATTGAGAGTGCCTTTGCCATCCCCACCGGTCCCACAAGTGTCTAAAAAATCAAAATCAAATTTCTTTGTGGGTTTTACGGCATGGCTACGCATAGCACGAACAAAACCATAAAGTTCATCCGTTGTTTCTCCTTTCATTTTCATGGCAGTGAGAAACGAGGCAAGGACTGGTTCCGAAACATTACCATCCATCACTTCACTTAAAAAAAGTTCGGCGTGGGCATCCACAAGGTGGTGTCCAGAGACAACTTGTCCGAGGATTTCCTTAATTGTTGGAACGGTCATAAAAAATCCTTTTTAAATTGGAAAACGTTAACAACTGATAATTGGTCACAATATAACGAAGGCCAGAAATCACTGTGATGAATGTTGTGAATAACATTCCAAAATAAGGCACAAAAGAAGCAATCGAATCAAAAAAATCTTTGAAACTGATACTATCTGTGGTTTTAACAAATGTATAAAACTCAATCGCATGTTGGGATGCCACTTCAAAGGTAGAGTAACCAGCAAGTTTCCCCATAGCATAGGTCTCGTTGATCATGGCTCGCCTTTTGCCGGAGATCAGCATAAACACCACAAGGATGATAAGGATGGCTCCCATTTGGAAGGCCGTTTTTACCTTACCCATCATGGTTGTACGAAGGCTATTTCCAGAACGAACAGCGATATAACGTAAAAAAGTGATGAGCATATCTCGCCCAATGATGAGAACCACCATCCAAACTTCGATGGGTTCATGAATGAATAAGAAGGTTACAAAACATCCAATGACTAAAAATTTATCAGCCAAAGGATCAAGAAACTTTCCAAACTCGGTTTGTTGGTTCCACTTACGCGCCAAATACCCATCCACCAAATCAGTGAGGGACGCGAGGGCAAAAAGTACAAAAGCAAAGATTTGATATTCCCATTCTTTTTGAAAAAGAGCAAAGATAAACAAAGGAAGTGCTAGAACTCGCAGAACCGTGAGTAGGTTCGGAATATTGGCTATGGTTTTCCAATCTTCCACTAAACCACCCAAGTCCCTGCCATATCTAGTTCATAGAAAGAATCCACTCGCACTTGACCAAACTGGCCAACCTTTAGACCTTCCTCTTCCACATAGACAACTTCATCAATCTCAGGAGCATCTTGAAAACGGCGAACGATCGCTCCTTTTTCCAAAACTTCATCCACTACGGCCGGATAGAGTTTTCCAATTCGATTTTGGTGGATGGTTTTCAAAGTTTCCAGATAGGCTTCACGCACCAAATTCACACGGCGAGCAATTTCTTTGTCTTTGATTTGGCCTTCCATAGTCGCACCCTTGGTTCCCTCTTGTGGGGAATAAGGAAAAAGATTTACCTTTTCTGGTTTTACATCTTCTACAAATCGAATGATCTCTTCTACATCCTCCATCGTTTCTCCAGGGAAACCAAGGATGAACGAAGTGCGGATCTCCAATTCAGGACGGAGATCCCTTGCTTTTTGGAATAAGGATTTGAAGTATGAGTATTCGCCAGTTCGGTTCATCGATTTTAAAACGGACTTGGAAACATGTTGTAAAGGGCTTTCCAAATACGGGGCAATCTTAGGAATTTCTTTATAAAGATCGAGTAACTTTTCTGTTTTTTTATCAGGGTAAAGATAGAGAAGTCGGAGGAGTTCGAGTCCATCTACGTCTGCAACGGAACGAACCAAATCCAATAGTTTGTCCGTGTCTTTTCCATAAAATACAGTGTCTTGAGAAACAAGACAAATCTCTTTGGAACCAGCTTTTACAGCACGTCTTGTTTGTTCTAAAACATCCACACTTTCCGTATCCCGATACTTTCCTCGCAAATTAGGAATGATACAGAAGTGACAACCACGGTTGCATCCATCGGAAATTTTTACATATGAATATGGTTTGGAATAGTTTTCAATTCCCTTACTTGTGATAAGCCTGTCCAAAAGATCTGCATTGAATTCGGTTAAGTCTTGGAATTCAAGTGGGAAGTTTTTACGTAAAATCTCCCCTGCTTTGTCATACTTTCCAGTTCCAAAATGGAGATCCACTTCCGGAAGATCATCGGAGATTTCTTTTCCCGCACGTTCCGCGAAACAACCCACAACAACTAACTTTTGTTTGCTTTTCTTTTTGATGTCGATGGAATCCAAAATGGTTTGGATGGTTTCTTTGGTCGCATCTTGGATAAAAGTGCAAGTATTGACTAAGTGAAAATCGCTGGCTTCGGGTCCTGCCGCAGGAAGGAGACCTTCTTTCAGTAGTGACTGGTGCATAGCCATGGAATCAACGGTATTTTTAGGACAACCGAGAGTCGTGATAAAAAACGACTTCGGTGTCTCTTCGGTTTTTTCCTTAACCTTTGGCATTATTCGCCTAACTCTCCAATGATGGATTGAGTGGAATCATAAGGATTTGGTTTACGGATGAAGATTTTTTTGACAAGTTTTCCTGGTTTTCCAAGAACAGATCGTTCTTTTCCATTTTGAACCATCTCTACGGCCCCACCATCACCCACTTTAATCTCGAGTCGATCACGAGCTTCTAAGTGTTTGACTTCGCCTGCAGAAACAAGACCTCGTTCTCCCATCTGTCCATCTAACACAAATTCCACGTAACTTGGTTTAGAGAAAAAGAGAGTCACTTGAATCGGAACATCCCCAACTGGAGATTTTACGGCAGCCCCTTCTCTTTCTTCTTTTAGTGTCACAAGAACTTTGGCAGATTTTTCAGTCACGGCTTGGGTCACCACTCGGATGTCCCGACGTAAAGAGGTTAGTTCTTCAATGCGGTAAGAAAGAATGGTTTCTTCCCCTTCTGCCGTTTGGAAAAAATATACATTTTTTTCAGGGAAAATATTGAATCCAAGATTTGCCTTTCCATTGGAAACACCTTTGATAAACATTTTACACTGTTGGTTGTTTACACTGAAACTCACACCACGGTCTTCTGTTAAAATAAAAGGAACACTGGCATTTTCCGGAACACTTTGTGATACAAAGTTAATCCCTGAAGGGATATCGGAACTAGCAACAGTTTCTACTGAGGAACCTACTTCCGTTGTTTCCTCATCAATAGATCCAGATCCTGATTCTTCAAAACTAATATAGATGATATAAGCCGAGATCACAAAAAGAAAAATGGAAACTAGGCTAATGATTTTATTTCGATCTAAGTTTAAAGGTGTGGTTGTCGGACGAGTGAGCTCTTCGAGAGGTGCTTGTGATTCTTCAATTTGTTCTCCACGATAGAGATTGAGAAGCATGGCTGCATCTAATTTCAAATAACTAGCGTAGTTTTTTAAAAACCCGAGAGCAAAGGTCTCTGCTGGAAATTGGGAATAGTCTTCCGTTTCTAAAGCAATGATGTATTTGGCTGCGATGTTTGTTTCTTTGGCTACATCTTTGACGGAGAGTTTTTTATCTTCCCTAGCTTCTCTTAGTATTTGACCGACTCGTTTTGTGTTCAAAATGATATCCTCTTAGCTTAGTTCTCGGATACAAGTGGGTTGTTTACAATTTTGGCGTTCCCGCTCATATGAAAATTGAAAACTCCATCTTGGATTTCTTCAGAAAAATTAATATTGGAAAATGAGATGGTGGTTACTTTCCCGCGACCATCAGTAGCCACTGCTTTTTTGATTAGATAAGATTCAGAATCCACAAAAAGTTTCATCTTTTCGAATCCACCGATCTTTTCTCTTTGGTCGAGATCCAAAACAAAGTATTTGGTGACATCACCCATAGAACGAGGTTGTTCGATGGTATCAAATTTATAATGGTATTTACGAAAGAGACGGTTGAGACCATCGGGACTGTTCGTTGTAAAGATAGGACCGGAAGTGTTTTTTCGATCCAAAGTTAAATCCTGTTTTCCCACAGCACCTAACCTCTTGATAAAGATATGTAAAGTTTTGCCATCCGATACAATTTCGTCCCCTTCCGGTTCCGCAAAGTTATATCTGATTTTTCCGGGACGTTTGTAGAAACATTTCCCGCGCATCTGCTTTTCCTTTTTGTTGTCTTCTGTTTTGATGAGAAAATCAGCCGAATAGGAATTAATATCACTAAAGTTCTTCTTTATCTTTTTGACCACTTCCGAGGGGGAGTGCCAATTGTGAGCCGGACTTGTTTGGGCACCGAGAGCCACCCCAAATACAAGTAAAAAAGATCCGATCCATACTTTCATAGTTTCCCAATTTTTCAGACAAAGTTCTCTTGTCGATGATTTACGCTGAACGTAGGATTTCTCGGGGTTTGGCCCCTACTTGCGGAGAAACATATCCTCGCATTTCCATAAGTTCCATAAGCCTTGCCGCTTTGTTGTAACCAATACGCATCCGGCGTTGGAGGTAACTGGCACTGGCTTTTTTCTCGGTGACCACGATATTCCAAGCCTCGTCAAAAAGTTCTTCATCTTCGTCCGAGGCCATTTCCACACTGGTTTCATCGTCCCAATTCATTTCCACATAGGCAGGAGCACCTTGTTTTTTGGCCTCTTCCACGATGGACTCAATTTCTTTCTCTTCGATAAAGGGAGCTTGGATTCGCATCAGATCACTGGAAGTCGGAGATCGGTATAAAAAGTCTCCTTTCCCAAGGAGGGTTTCGGCCCCACTTGTATCCAGAATGGTTCTCGAGTCTGTTTTTTGTGCCACTTGGAAGGCCACCCTTGCCGGACAGTTCGCTTTGATGACACCGGTGATCACATCCACAGACGGCCTTTGGGTTGCCATTACCAAATGGATTCCGACCGCTCTTGCTTTTTGGGAGATTCGTTGGATTTGTTCCTCGAGATCTTTTCCCGAAACCATCATAAGGTCTGCAAGCTCATCAATAAAGATCACGATATAAGGAAGTTTTTGGAATCCCTTGGCATGGGCATATTCATCGACTTTCTCATTGAAACTTTTGAAGTCCCTACTTTTCAATTGGGAGATCATTTGGTAACGACTTTCCATTTCTTGGATGGCCCAAGACAGTGCCTTGGTTGCTTTTTTTGGATCCGTGATCACAGGCATAAGAAGGTGTGGGATTCCTTCATACAAAGTCATCTCCACCATCTTCGGGTCGATCATGATGAAACGCACTTCTTCCGGAGAACGAGTGCAGATGAGACTTGTGATCATCGCATTGATACTCACCGACTTACCAGAACCAGTGGTTCCCGCTACGAGTAAGTGAGGAAGTTTGGCGATATCAATCATCACGAGTTTCCCCGAGATATCTTTTCCAATACAGATTGATAAGTCTTTGGCTTTGTGTTGGAGGATGGTATCTTTCAAAATTTCTGATAGGAATACATCTTCCCGAATTCGGTTCGGAACCTCAATTCCGATGGAAGCCTTACCAGGAATCGGTGCCACAATTCGAATGTTCTTCACTTCGAGGTAAGCGCGAATTTCATCGGAAAGAGAAACGATACGGTTTAGTTTGATTCCATTCGGAATCGTGATCTCATAACGCGTAATGATTGGTCCTCTTTCTTTGGTCACCACCTTGGATTCAATTCCAAAATGTCCCGTAGACTCTTCGATTTTACGAGAGATGAGATCTAGCTCCGAATCGTTCTTCAAAATATTGGCTACAGGAACCTGGTGAGAAACAAGAAGCCTTGGAGAGATATAATACTTTCCTTTTTTCAGTTTTGGTTTGGGAACCATAGAACCAAACATCAGCTCTTGTTGTTCTTTCGACTCTTTAGGTTCCGGCTTTTTCTTTCCAAAATTTCCGGAACTGAGGTTGGAACGAACGAGAGGGGAACTTTCTTCTACCGCTAAAGTTTCGAGAGTTTCTTCTTCGTATTCTTCCACACTAGAGTCTGCTTCTTCGGAATCATCGTGATCACTGGTTTCACTCGCATCCCAACCCGTTTCTTCCACCAAAGACAAACGAATGGATTCCGGAATTTGGATGGCCTCTGACTCGGAGAGAGTTTCTTCCTCATCCGAATTAGATGCGAAATGGGAAGAAGATTCTTCCGACAGATCTCCTTCGGAATCATAAACATCATCTTCCTCTGCGAAATCAGAATCGAGAGAAGAAAAACGGGACTTGTCCGAAATAGAATTTCTTGCAGCAAAGGAAGATGGAATGGGATCTAATTTGGGTAACTCCAAATTGTCTATGTCGGCCACTACGTCCGCTTTTGGTTTCCATTTGGCTTCTGGAAATTGGAAAAGGATTTTAGATTCCCGGAGACTTTCCTTTTCTTCCATCTCTTCGGGAAGTCGTCTATTATCCGTTAGTTTGAGACGAGAAATCAAAATTTCATTTCTTTCCACTTCCGCAAAAGAATCCAAACTGGATTCTTGTTTTTGAAAACGAAATACCTTACCTGACTCATCAAAAAAACCTTCAAAGGAGGACGCATTGCGATAACGAACGGCCGGTGATTTTTTAGAAGTTGGAATTCCGGAATGACGATCCCCTCGACCAACCTTACCCATTGGAGAACTTTCTTCATTTAAATAAGAATCGGGAAAAGAACCCACTTTCTCCGAACGAGAATGGCGATTCCCACCCTTCTCATCAGCAACCACATTCCAAAAATGGTGTGCGATCTCTTCTTTGGTTTCATCTTCCGTTTGGACAGCAAACCATTGTTTGTTGCGAATTTCCTCAAGCGGAGCACGGCGTGTGGAAACCACCGATTCCAAAAAACCAGGAAGCCTCAGGTGAGGTAGATCCCTTTGTCCACCCATCATTCGATAAATTCCATTGGAATAACGACTTAAGGCATCAAAAGTAAAAGACCAAGCTCCGTCTTCGAGCCAGATCACGGCAAAGTATAAGTATAAAAAGAAAACAACAAGGATGCGACCCGTCTCTCCAAAGAGATAAGAAAAAACCCAAGAGAAAAATTGACCGAGAATTCCACCGCTATCACCCACGTGCCCGAGAGGAGTTTCCAGTAGATTCAAACTCACTGTGGTTGCCACAAGGAAAAGTGGGAAGAAGAGTGCTTTGCCGAGTCTATCGAAGTCGGGATTTCGCAGAGAAAGAACACCTAACATCAAAACGAAACCCGCAAACAAAAAGGAGGACTTTCCTAAAACATAAAACAGTGTAAAGGCGATATAATGCCCAAGCCTTCCAAACCAATTGAAAAGCGAACCATCCTCTCCTTCCTGAAAGGAAAAAAGAGAAAGGAGTAAAAACACACCGGAAAATACTAATAGATACGGAAGGAAGTCTTTGCGAGGCAAAGTCCATCCCCATACGGATTTTTTAGGGTCCATACGGGAAATATCGGAAGGTTTTGAGACATAGCCAGAAAAAAAAAGGAAGCCTTGAGATCCTGATTTAGGGCAAAATTCTAACCCTTAAAGTTCGTAAAATTGGCGTCAAAATTGAAATTGGCATTGCGGATGGCCGCCATCACCTCTTGCAAATCGTCCTTTTTTTTGCCCACAACCCGGACCGATTCGCCCTGGATGGTAGCCTGGACTTTCAATTTTTGGTCTTTGATTAGGGTAGTGATTTGTCTCGTTTGGTCTTTGTCCAAACCATTCTGAATTTTCACCTTTTGGCGCACAGTTTGGCCTGTCGCCGACTCAATTTTGGACTCAAAATCAAAAGCTTTCAGGCTAATTCCCCGTTTTGCCATTTTGGTTGTGAGGACATCGATGACTTGTTTCAGTTTGATTTCGTTTTCCGAGGTCAAAACAAGCGTATCTTCCGTGAGTTTGATTTCCGAATTGGAACCTTTAAAATCAAACCGAGTTTGGATTTCCGTCATGGCTTGGGCCACTGCGTTTTGTAATTCAGGTCTTTCGATTTTTGATACAATGTCAAATGATGGATCTTGTGCCATAGTTTACTCCTAACTGATTCCTATTATCCTAAACTTTTTTTGGAAAGTCCGAGGGCAAATTCCAAAGCAGTAGGTAGGCTTTCCGGTTTTTTACCACCACCTTGTGCCATATCAGGTCTTCCCCCACCTTTTCCATCTAACATCACCAAGGTTTCTTTTAGAAGATCTCCACAGTGGATTCCTCTTTCATTCAAAACCTTATTACACATAAAAACAAGGGTGCTGACTTCCCCATCACTGGATCCAAAAAGACAGAGAATTTCTGGTTCTTTGGCTTTGAGGCTATCGGCTAAATCCTTGAGTGATTTGGCATCCACAGATGGAAACACTTCTGTCACTACCTTTCCTTTGGGTAACGAAACTGCCTTTTTCAAAAGTCCATCTACAAGCTCTGGATTCATTTGGAAACTGAGTTGTTCTTTTTTCTTTTTGGCTTTGAAAAGAGCACTCGCCTTTTCTTCCAATTCGGTCTCTAGGCTTTCGCGAAGTTTTCGCAAACGTTCCACGGCCGCATTCCCTTCTTTGGCAAATAAACTTTGTAAGTCTTCGGGAGCAGGAACCACAGTTGTGATTCCAAATTCTTTTAGATCCCCAAATGTTTCTTTGGCATTTAAATTATGAGTTTCTACTTTTGCTGCGAGTGTTTGGAACTGAGACAAAAAGTATTCCACAACGGAGTCTCCACAAATGGCTTCGACCCTTCGGTTACCAGCACCCGGACTTCCTTCCTTGATGATGGCAAAGTATCCAATTTCTTTTGTGTTTGATACATGAGTTCCCCCACAGAATTCTTTGGACTTATCCCCCATAGAAATCACACGAACCAAATTTCCATACTTCTCATCAAACATTGACAAGGCGCCTGATTGTTTTGCAGCATTAATGTCTAATACTTCGGTATTCACAGTAATTTTGGCATTCACTGCCTCATTCACATCTTTTTCGATGGATACAATTTCTTCTGGAGAAAGTGCTTTGGGATGAGAAAAATCAAATCGCAAATAATCGGAAGAAACAATGGAACCTTTCTGTGCCACATGGTTTCCGAGAATCCGACGAAGCGCTCCGTTTAACAAGTGCGTACCGGAGTGATGGTTTGCGAGATTTTGTCGCCTTTCTGTATCAATCTCTGCTTCGATGGTTTCGCCGACAGAGATTTTTCCTTTTAAAAGGATTCCGAGATGTAAGAAAGTTTCGTTTTCTTTTTGTGTATCTTGGACTTGGAACTGAAATCCTTCTTTTTTGAGATAACCCCAGTCGCCCACCTGACCACCACCCTCTGCATAAAAGGGAGTTTTATCGAGGACAATGACCGCTTCCTCTCCTTGTTTGGCAGAAGTCACAGACTTACCATCCACAAAAAGATATAAAACTTTGGCGGGAGCTTTTGCCTCAGTATATCCTAAAAATTCAGTTTTGAGTTCTGGTGATGCCGTAAGACCTGTAAGGTATTGGGCTTTTTTTCCCTTCCAACTCGCACGAGAAAGATCACGATCTTTTTCGAGTTCCTCTTCGAATCCTTTATCGTCAAACCCAAACCCGCGATCTTCCACGAGTTCCTTTGTCATTTCCCGAGGAAATCCGTATGTGGAATAAAGCCGAAACCCCTCTTTTCCGGTAACAACAGTTTGGTTGTTTGACTTTAGATGATCCAGAAGGGATTCTAATTCTTCGAGTCCCACTTCCAAAGTATGGAGAAAGAGTTCTTCTTCTTTTTTTAAAATAGATTCAATGTCTTTTGCTTTGTCTTTTAGTTCCGGGTAACGAACCGAATATAAATCCCGAAGTGTCGCAATCAATTTGTATAAGAATGGTTCGTGGATACCTAGTTTTCTCGCAAATAAGGAGGCTCGGCGGATCAGCCTACGAATCACATACCCACGTCCTGTGCGGTCCGGATAAATTCCATCCCCTAACGAAAAGAATACGGAACGAGAATGGTCGGTAATCACTCGAAACGATTGTTTCGTGGATTCGTCGTAAGTTTTGCCCGAGAGTTCTTCAATTTTACGAATGATGGATTTGAGTTCATCGGTGTCATATACAGAGTCCACTTCTTGCAAAAGCATGGCCACTCGTTCGAGCCCAGACCCTGTATCAATTCCGGTTTGTTTTAAAGGAAGGAGCTCACCAGAAACAGTTTGATTGAATTGGTTGAATACTAAATTCCAATATTCTAAATAACGATCACAGTCACAACCTGGTTTACAGTCTGGATTGTTTCCACAATTCGGGCCACCTTTTTCAGGGCCACGATCCAAATACAATTCCGAACAAGGGCCACAAGCCCCACTATCTCCCGCAGGTCCCCAGAAATTATCTTTTTTTCCGAGCCGTACAATTCGTTCTTCAGGAACACCTTGGTCCATCCAAATCTGTTTGGCTTCATCATCATCTAAGTATATCGTGACCCAAATTTTCTCTTTGGGAATATGGAGATGGTTCAGTGAAAAATCTAATGCATATTCAATGGCTTCTTTTTTGAAATAATCTCCAAAGGAGAAGTTACCAAGCATTTCAAAAAAAGTACAATGCCTTTCGGTTTTGCCCACAACTTCCAAATCTGTGGTACGAACACATTTTTGGACAGAGGCCGCGCGGGTGTATGGTAACTCTACCGCTCCCGTAAACAAAGGTTTGAACTGAACCATTCCGGCGGTTGTAAATAAAAGAGTGGGATCCCCCTTGGGGATGAGGCTAGAAGAAGGCACAATGGTATGGCCTTTTCCTTTAAAGTAATTGGTATACAACTCAGCAATTTCGCGGACTGTTTTCGACATCATACACTTACAGCGAAATCGGGTTTGCCTCCTAGGGCAAGGAAATTAGAAGTTAACTCTGCCGTAATTCTTTGTATTGGAGAAAGGAAAATAAGGCAAAACAGAGAAATACCCCACCCAAAATTCCGAAGGTCAACTGAGAGCCGATGTTGTCGGCAAGGAGAGCCGCAAAAAATCCCGATACGGCTGGTGTGAACTGGAAACAAACCGTATAGAGGGAAAGGACTCGCCCCCGGATTCCATCTTCCGTGCGTTTCTGTAAGATAGCAGGAAGGAGACTGGAAAGCACTCCCCCCGAGACTCCAAAACAAAACAAAAACAAAGATGTCGCAAACGCTTTACCAAAAGGAACAAATCCCAAAAAGAATAGAGAGGATAAGGAAAAAACAATGAGTAAAATCAAACCTTTTCGTTCCACATGATGGAAGAGGATGGTTAAAATCCCGCCCAAAAAAAGTCCAGGTCCTAAAAATACAAGAACCGTTCCCCGGGCAAGCTCCCCTAACCCAAGTTCCGTGCGAACATATTTGGGTAAGATGACTTGGATGGGCCCAAGAGCCAGCATACTGAGAATGGTCATATACATCACTTGCCTGGAAACCTTGTCTTCTTTCAAAAATTCCAAAATCTTACGTAAGTTTTTGGTAAGGGAAGGAATCCCCTCTTCTTTAATTAGTTTGGAATCACTTTTTTCAATCTTTAACAAGGTGAAGGCGATCATGGAAAATAAATGAAAAGCCGAAAGAACCAAAAACAAACTCGAATAATCATTTCCTTCTCGAAACCAACCCACAGCAAGCGGGCTCATTCCAAAAGCAAAAATGAGAAGTAAATTTCCCGCAATGGTATGAAAGACAAGCCTATTCGACTCCATCACTTCTCGTAAAATGGCCATTCGTCCAGGAAGCACCGTTGTCATTCCAATTCCATTCACAAACGCAAGTGGGAGTAAAAGCAAAGGATAGGATTGGAATAGATCGGTTCCCATTCCTAAAAGGAAACTGGAGATAAAGAGAAAAAATTGGAACGAAACCACCACCCACTTTTTGGAATAGTGATCGAGTAAGTAACCAGTGTATAAGAAAAAAATGGGAAAGGGTAAAAACAAAAAGAAGAATACGATCCCAGAGAACCCTTTCATTGCATCTAAGGTTTGGCAAAAAATTACGATGGAGTATAAAAAACAGCTACTGGCGAAGGTGCCCATCGCAAAGGCAAAATAGAATACAAGTTGGTTCAAGTGGGTGCCTACCTAAAAAAAAAGCCTCCCGTAGGAGGCTTCGTATCGGAAAAAAAGAGGAATTCCGATTAACGTTTTGAGAACTGAGTTCCTCGACGTGCTTTGCGTAGACCGTATTTTTTACGTTCCACCATACGGCTATCTCGAGTGAGGAAACCTTCTTTTTTCAAAGCAGGTTTCAAAGCCTCGTTGAAAGCAACTAGAGCACGCGCCACCGCATGTCGAATCGCACCAACTTGGCCAACCACTCCACCGCCACTTACGTTAAGTGCAATGTCATACTTGTCCCGAGCATCTAATAAAAATAAAGGCTCAAGAGCGCGGCGAACTAAGTGTTCTCCGTTTTTAATGTAAACATTTACATCTTTGTGGTTTACTGTGATTTTTCCAGTTCCAGATGCGATTCTTGCTCGTGCAACAGATGTTTTACGTCGGCCTACTGCCCAAATTGCTTTTTGCGCCATATTATTTCAACTCCAGTTTTAGGGGCTTTTGAGCTCCTAGGTTGTGGTCATTACCAGCGAACACGCGGCAATTTCTCAACATTTGATCACCTAACTTAGATTTAGGTAACATTCCTTTCACCGCTTCCATGATTACTCTTTCAGGATTCTCTTGAATGAGTTTATGAAAAGCAATTGCAGTCATACCACCTGGGTAACGTGAGTGATGATAGTAAATTTTTTGTTCTCTTTTGCGGCCAGTGACTGCCACCTTAGATGCATTGACGATAATGATATTATCCCCACAATCCTGGTTAGGAGTGAAGGTAGATTTGTGTTTTCCGCGAAGTCGGGAAGCTACTTGACTTGCCAATCTTCCGAGAGTCTTATCAGTTGCGTCCACAACAAACCACTGTTTTTGTACGGCTTCTTTTGCGATAGAAGGGGTCTTGTGGGCTTTAGACAATAGTTCCATAAGTACGAGATTTTCCTCTTTTATGTCAGGATTTTCGGTTTTCACACCGGGTCAAACAAATTTATTGGAATCTAACTTTGAAAGAATCCGAAATTATACGAACTTTGTTTGGAACGACCCCTCCGCCTGAGGACGATTGTTACTTTTTGGCCCCAAACCGACTGGTGACAACGGATTCCCTATCGGAAGGCACTCATTTCCTTCACGAATGGTCTTCTCCCCAGGTTCTCGCGAGAAAACTCGTGGAAGTCAACGTGTCAGACATCACCGCTTCCGGGGGAAGGCCCAAGGAATGTTTCTTAAATCTGGGACTTTCTCCCCTCTCTCGTAAAAAAGAATGGATTCGGGCCTTTTCCAAAGAACTACGTAAATCTTTAGACCAATATGGAATGAAACTAGCCGGGGGCGACACCTTTTCCGCCTCTAAAACCCAACTAGCACTGACGGTTGTTGGCACAGTGGAGCGGCCTTGGCTTCGTTCTGGGGGGAAAACGGGAGACTATCTCTATATCACAGGCTCCCTCGGCAAAAGCCAACTGGGGTTCCAAGCATTGCAAAAAAAGTCTGAAGATAAAAGGTATCTAAATGCCATTGCCCACCATCTATCCCCTAAATCTCGTTATGCGATCCTAACCGCCCTCAAAAAATTCCAGATCCATGCTTGTATGGATATCACCGATGGCCTCATCCAAGATGCAGAAAGGTTAGCCATTGCTTCAAGAGGCAAATTAAAAATCCAAATCGAATCAATCCCTTTGGATCCTCTCACTTTCACGGAGCTGGGTCTAGATCTTTGTTTGGGTTCCGGGGAAGAATTAGAACTTCTCTTTCTTTCCCCAGAGATCCTACCCACAGAGCTTACAGGAATCCCCGTGACCATGGTAGGGAGATTGGAAAAAGGAAAACCAGGAGTGGTATTTTGGAAGGTCGGAAAAGCTTATTCCCCAAAAACCCGAGGGTTTCTTCATTTTTCGGAAGAGGAATGATGGGAGTTTTTTTCCGGTCCACCGCACCCGTCTTAATGATGAGTGCAGCGGAAGGAAATACGAGAAGAGACCGTTTTTAGTCTTCGGTTTCTTCTACTTCTGAACTAGACTCTCGTCTTTGTCGAGATTCTTGTTCTTTGGGTTCGGAAGCATTGGACTGCTGAGACTCGGATTGGTTTTGGTTCTGATTTTGGGAACCACCACCCCTTCTGTCCCGATGTTTCTTTCTCGGAGGGCGTTTTTTGCTCGGTTCTTTTTTACGATTCTGTTGTCCGAACTGATGGCTATCAGGTTTCGGTCTTTGTCGTAAAGAAATTTCCCAAAAGAAAGCGGTTTGTACTGCCAAGTCGTTTCCTTCCGAAATCGCAACGATCTTATAGACCATAAACGCATCGTAGAAGTAATCCTTCTTTTTGAAAAAGGAATTTTGTCTTTCTTTTTCATCGTCAGTGACTTGGAACCTAGGTTGGCTGATAAAGATTTTTACCAAATTGTCTTGTTCACGTTTAGGAATTCCCATACGTTCAAAAACAGGTTGGAGACTTTCTTTAATGTTATGCGCTAAGTGGCCGCGATCATTTTCATACAGATCTTTTACGATATCATAGAAAATTAACGAATAAAAGATAGCAGGTGTCATCTCTTCTCTTGCAGAGAGGAGTTTGTCAGTGACTGCCAGTCTTTTCCCAAGTGGTGTTTCCATAAAATGTTCACGCCACTCTGGATCTGTTTTCTTTAATTTATCTGCAGGTTCTTTGAAAAGTACATCGAGCAAATGATTCTCAGCCAGACCTTCGAATATAATCGAAGTCTTCCAAGTTCTAAACATTTTGTTGTATTCTTCTAATAGTCTTGCAGTGGACGATTTTTCGAGTTCCAAACGGTTCTTTTTGATTGCCAGTTTGGTTTTTTTCTCGATGTCGAGTCCGAGTAAAACAGAAAACTTAACCGCTCGTAACATACGAACAGGATCTTCTTTGAAGGAAATATCTGGATCACCGATGACCCGAACGATTTTCTTTTGAATGTCTTCGAACCCACCAACGTAATCCAAAATGGAATCGTTTTTAGGATCGTAAAACAAGGAGTTAATGGTAAAGTCGCGTCTTGCCGCGTCTTCCTTTGCTGTACCGAAGGAATTGTCCCGTTTGATGAGATAATCGTTATCTGCTTTGTGTTTTTCCAAACGATGTTCCGGTAGTGATCGGAACGTAGAGACTTCAATAATTTTACCTTTAAAAATGATATGTACAATTTTAAATCGTTTACCGATGATTCGGCAGTTATTGAAGATCCTTTTGATTTGGTTTGGAGTCGCACTTGTGACTATATCAAAGTCTTTTGGGCGTTTGCCCATAAGCAGATCTCGGACCCCTCCACCGACTAAATAGGCCTTGTAACGAAACTTGTTCAATCGATTGATGATTTTGATGGCATCTTCATCGATATTGGCCCTGCGGATAGAATGGGATTCTCGATAGTATCTCTTTCCCTCGGGGTACATCAAAAAGGAATCGACAGAGTCGGCTTTCTTTCTGAAAAGAGAAGTGAGAAATTTAAACATATTGGATTCATCCACTTTCCCTTGAAAAATGGCATGGGCAAGGAAAAAATTGGCGGAATAACGAACATTGGCAGAAACTTACGTCACAACCGCCTACGAAAGGCTCCAAATTGCACACTTACGTTGGCGAAAGCGCGCCCAGAAGTGGATTTCCCGCAGTCGGGAGAAAGTGAGCTTTGTCCTCATCCCCAATGATGAAAAACCCTTTGCCCAAATTGAGATCTCCATTGGGATGCTTGGGTTTTTATTCGGGCTTTCTCTCTCTCTGGTTCTACTATCCTTTGGCCTCCTCCTTTACTTTTCCTTCTTCTTTGATCGCAATCTTTCGCTTGAGAAAAAAACAGAAACCCAACTGGTCTCCTTTTTGTTCTATGACCTGTTATCACAGGATTTAAGAGACTCTGTAGAGGAACTCGAGTCCACAGCCGAATCCCTAAACCTCCTTGCTTGGGAAGAAATTCCAGAAAAGGAAATGATCACACAAGATTATTTGTTAAAAGAAGAGTTCAGAAAGGATGCCAGTGAACTCGATTCCAATCTTTTGTTATTCCAACAGGTTGTTACCACCTACACTCAGTTTGGTGTAAGGCTTGGAAACCTGGTTCCTAATTTTCAAAATGCCATTGATTATCTTTCCATGCGAGAAAGCATATTTTATTCCATGCCTAGGGGTCGTCCTCTAAAACCGGGTGTAGGGGTTGTGACTTCAACTTTTGGTTATAGGAGTGATCCTTTTGGAATTTTACCTGTGGGTGAGTATCACTCAGGGATTGACTTTGCGGCTGGAGAAGGAACTCCCATCTATGCCACAGGCCCCGGAATCATTGCTGTCGATTCTGCTGTCGGGGGACTTGGAAAATCGGTTCGAATCAACCATGAAAATGGGTTTTTTACTCTCTATGGCCACTGCTCTTTGATTTTAGTAAATCCGGGAGACCGAGTCAAACGGGGAGATAAAATTGCCCTTGTGGGACAAACAGGAAAAGCAACAGGAGCGCATATCCACTATGAAGTGCGGATTGGTCTCGATGCTCCCCTCGATCCAGAAGAATACATTAACTTAGATTAGAGGTGGGATTGGTTCGAACCCTTGTTTGCCGATCAACAACAGGGACAAAGGTCGAACCAGTTCGAAATAGAGGGTTAGAATTTTCCGATTAAGTTAAAATCAACGGAATACACACCAGCTCCACCCACCACTAGGGCGATGAGAAGGCCAACAGCAAGAACATGAAACTCATATCCTTCCCCTTTTTGGTTTCCATTCCAATTGATAAAAAATCCATTTTGTCTATGAGCAATCACTGCCGCACCAGTTAGGATGATGGCAATTGAGATCGCAGCAAATTTAGTTAAGAACCCAACAAGCAGTAATACCGGTCCAAAGAATTCCCCAAGAATGATAAGAACCGCAAGGAATCCTGGGAACTTCAGTTGTCCTGTAAAAAACCCGTAAGTTCCTTTGAATCCGTATCCACCAAACCAACCGAGTAGTTTTTGGGCACCGTGTGGGAAGATCACAACAAAAGCTGTGATGCGTAAGATGAGTGGGATTATATCCCCTGAAGTAGAAAATAGGGTATCGAACATTTGGTTCTCCTTAAGTCAATATTTGATAGTTTGATATTAAACTATATTAAGTCAAACTATTTTCCTTAAATTGATTCCAGGAAAATACTAACCCATTGCATTCAAAATAACAAGAACATTATCTGTTATAGCAGATATTTTCCTTGAAATCCCTGAAAATCTAGTCTTTATTGAAGGAAGAGATGGGCCAAACTTCAGAAAAAACGACCCCTTCCCTATTCTCGCTGGTTTGTATGGCCATTGGTCTCACCATCGGAGGGGGAATTTTCATCCTTACGAGTGTTCTCACAAAAGGCCTCGGCGCCTCTTTGCCTTATTTCTATCTTTTGGCATCAGTCCCCATGTTCTTTATCATCTTTCCTGTGGCGGTTCTCGGAAGGTACTTCCCAACGAACGGAGGAATTTATTTTTATCCGAGTCGGCTCATCTCCCCGAAGTTTGCCTTTCTTGTCACTTGGATCTTTCTCACCACGGCGAGCTTCGGACAAGTTCCCCTATTCACCCTGGCTTGTGCGGATATCTTATTCCAAATTTTTCCGAGTGGTTCCAAAGAAGTTTGGGCCTTTTCCATTCTAACTATCTTTTTTCTCTTAAATGTATCGGGACTCAAACCCGTACTTTTTGTACAGAATCTCCTTGTCTCTGTTTTGGTTTTTCTACTCGGGTATTCCATCTTTCGGTTTATTGATCCGAAAGCCATCCCTTCCATAGCAGTAGATTCCTTTCCAAATCTGGGAGCCGGACTCGAAACCATCTCCCTTCTTTGTTTTACTTATTTTGGATCCAATGCCATCATCGAACTTGGAAAAGAAACGGGAAAACCCAAACACCTACTCAAAGCTTTTTTATGGGCATTCCCCATTGTTGTGTTTCTTTACTTTAGTTTTAGTTTGGCGGTGTCCACTCTGGGCTCTGGTGATTCCAGTCTAAGCCCTTCGGAATACTTATTTCATTTGATTCGGAATCGTTTAACACCGACTGAATACAAACTCTTTCTTTTGGGGGGACCTCTCCTTGCCGTAGTGACTTCGTTAAACGGAATTTTTCTCATCCAAACCAAATCGTTTGTCGGTTTGATCGAAGGTGGTTGGTTTCCCTATCTCAGAAAAGGAAATAAGCCCCCTTCTTATCCCAAAATTTTTACCATCATCTACATTCTCTCTGCTTTAGGTTTATACTTGCAGTGGAATTTGGAAACCTTAGCAACCTATTCCACGGTTGGTTGGTTCTTTGTCATCCTTGCCCAATTGTTTTCTCTTTTCCCAGCAAAACAAATCCTAAAAGAAAATGGATATTTCCCAAAGTTATTTTTCAAAAAATCAATCACACTCGTGACCATTCTTGGGTTTGGATTTGCCTTCCTTTTAACAGGAATCCTTTTGTATCGATTGAACGAAGAGGGAAAGTTACTCGGGCTTACTTACGTGAGCGGATTCGGGATTTTGTATGGTTATCTCATTTCCAAATTAGGAAAAAGACATCCCGAAGAAAAATCAGAAAGAAAACAGGAAATACTCAAACTTTATTTAGAATCGGAGGACATCAATGACTAGGATCTCACTTACCCAATACGATACATCAGATGCGGAAGTAAGGAAAGAATACGACTACCAAATCCAGAAGAATGGAAGGATTACCAATATGAAAAGAACCCTTCTGCATTCCCTACCGTCTTACAAATCTTATATGGAATGGTATGTTTTAAAGGACGAAATCGTTCCTTTCCTCGGCGAAAGACCTTTCACTATTTTTTCCCATGCTCTATCAGCAGAAACAGATTGTTTGATTTGTTCTACTTTCTTTCGAAACATCATCTTTGATTGGGGAGAAAATCCCGAGACCCTAGAGTTCAATGAAACAGAAGATCTACTCGTGGAATTTGCCCGGGAAATTGTAAAAAACTCCAATGCAGTTTCCGATTCCGTTTTCCAAAGATTAGAATCCAAGTTCGATGAAAAACAAATCGTTCTTCTCACGGCTTTTGCAGGGATTATGATCGCGACTAATATCTTCAATAATGTATTAAAAATCCCACTCGACGAAGTTTTAAAACCATTCACAAAAAAAGGAAACCACCATCATGACTAAAGAATTCACAAACCAAGTTGTCTTCATTACAGGAGCTGCCCACGGACAAGGAAGAGAGACCGCTCTTGCCTTTGCCCGAGAAGGAGCCAAGGTTGCAGCCTTAGATGTTGCGAGAGCTTTAAGTTATCCTTCTTATGCCTTTGGAACAAACGAGGAACTGGTATCTTTAAAAAAAGAAATTGAAGCTTTAGGATCAGAGGCCATCCTCCTAACAGCCGATGTGCGAAACTCAAAAGAAGTAGAAGCCGCCGTTACAGAAACCATTTCCAAATTTGGACAGATCGATGTATTGTTTAATAACGCAGGGATTTGTGCCTATGGTTATTCCCACGAACTCACAGAAGAAGCCTGGGACAGTATGATTGATATCAATTTAAAAGGAGCTTGGGTGGTGGGTCGGTATGTGATCCCCCAAATGATCAAACAAAAATCAGGTGTCATCATCAACAATTCCTCCATTGCCGGCTTACGAGGAATGAACCGTCTTTCCCATTATGCAGCTTCCAAATGGGGGCTTACCGGTCTCTCCAAGTCCTGGGCCATCGAACTTGCCCCTCACGGGATCCGAGTCAATTCCCTTCACCCCACAGGAGTCAACACTCCCATGAACGATGGTTTGGCGGCCATGGAAGGAGCAACACCAATCGAAATTGCAGAAAGATCAGCGGGAAACCTCCTTCCTGTTCCTTGGGTCGAAACAGAGGATGTGGCAAACGCTGTCCTTTTCCTCTCTTCCTCTAAAAGCCGCTACGTCACAGGTTCCGAATTTGTACTCGATGCGGGGTTACTGACCCGGTAATTTTCACTCTGACGAAAGGGATTTAGGGGCATTTCACAAAGAAATTCTCCTTTTCCCATAGGGCGTGAAATTTTACCCTTTCCCCTATGTTAGATCGAATTCCGATTCCGAATCCCTTTGGCTGGGAGGGTTTGTCCACTTTCAGCCTTCTTATGATGTTAGCCTTTCTTGTTGGTTCCTACCTCCTTCCCAAAGAGTTGGAGAGAAGGAAGTTGGATCAGAGCCATTCCGATTGGTTGATTTTTCTTGGGATTTTAGGTACTTTAGTCGGCGCCAAAATTTTCTTTATCTTTGAAATTTGGGACCAAGTCTTTATCGATGTTCCTGGATACGACGGGAAGTATACTTACCCTCTGACCCATTGGAATGGTTTCCCTGGACACCCCGGACTTTGGTCTTCGTTATTTAGTGGTGGTGGGCTTGTTTTCTTTGGTGGCCTTCTCTTTGGATGGCTTTTCATTACTCTCTACTTCCGACATCACAAATTAGATATCGGTTCCTATTACGATGCAGTCATTCCTGCTATTAGCATGGGTTATGCGATAGGAAGACTCGGATGTTTTGTGAGTGGGGATGGTTGTTACGGTTTTGCCACTGATGCGAGAATCCCTTTTTTCGTATTTGATTTCCATGGTGCCCACCCTTCTGGTGTTCCAGTATGGAATACACCCGTCATGGAATCCATTATGGCATTTGGATATTTTGCTTACTTTCAATTCTGGGCCAGATACCAAAACTTCCGCAAATGGAGTATTGGGGCACAGTTTCTCATCCTCCATGGATTTGCAAGACTCATCATCGAGTTCCTACGTGTGAACAAAGCGGTGATCCCTTTTATCGACCCACCCAATCTTGTGAACATTCCTGATGCCAACGGAAACCCAACCTTCCTCACAGGTTACTACTGGCATGGATTTTCTCAGTCTCAGTATATATCCATTGCACTCATCCTCTTTGGTATCTATTTAGTGATTTCCAAAAAACTTTGGTTAAAGGAAGAAACAAACGTATGACCACTTCTCCATTTTTCGAAATCGAAAAGAGAAAAAACGTAGCCATCCTTTGGTTAAACCGTCCCGAAAAACGTAATGCCATGAATTGGCCCTTTTGGCGTGACCTACCCGCTATGATAGAAGAGATCAATGCCGATCCGCAAATTCATTGTTTTGTGGTCGCAGCGAAGGGGAAATCTTTCTCTACAGGACTTGATTTAGAAGAGTTCTTTCAAGAATTCAAACCAGTCTTCCAAGGGGAATTTGCGGATGGTAGAGAAAAACTCTACCAACTCATCCTCACTATGCAAAAAGGAATCAATGCCATCTACAATTCCAAAAAACCATCCATTGCCTTAGTGCAAAAACATTGTATTGGTGGTGGACTGGATTTGGTTTCCGCATGTGACATTCGTTATGCGTCAAAAGATGCCAGTTTTTCTCTTAGAGAATCCAAAGTAGCCATTGTTGCTGACATGGGTTCTTTACAAAGACTCCCCCATCTCATTGGGAATGCTCATACAAGAGAATTGGCTTTAACAGGAAAAGACATCAGTGCCGAAGAAGCGCTAGAGATGGGTCTTGTGACAAAGGTCACGGAAGACTTTGATTCTCTACTCCAAGCGGGACTTAGGACCGCAGAAGAAATTGCAGAAAACCCAACCATCGTGATTCGCGGGGTCAAACAAGTTCTAAACCATGGAATTGGAAAGACCATCGAAGAAGGATTAGACTATGTTGCCGTATGGAATGCGAGTATGCTCGATTCGAAAGATTTCCGTTCGGCCATTGGTGGGTTTATGGAACGAAAACGACCTGTCTTCAATCCAGAAACCCGGGTAGACAACTAACAGTAAATGTCGAGTAACCGTTCGCTTTTTGCCGCTGGACCTACTTTTTCTTCCACAGCCAACTTCATGAGTTTCTCTGAGAGTTGGTTTTGGGCCTGGAAAATTTCCTTCGGCAAATTGACGACTGAGTTAATAGGTGTAGATGGAACCATGATAGGACCTCCTTTTACAATCTTTACTCCCTATTCTACCCATCGGCGAATCCCTTATTTCCTGAAGTAAAAAACGCCAAATGAATCCTTTTTTTTCCCTAATCCGCGAAGCCAAACTCCTGGAAGAGGAAAAGGAATTCACACGGGCCTTTAACGTTTATGCCGAAAGTGAGTCGCATACAACGGACGAATCCTCTCTAATCAAAATCAAAGCGAAAAAAGCCTGGTGTTTGTATGCTGTAGGGAACCCCAAGGAAACGGAATCCCTATTTCAAGACATCATCAAAAATTATCCATCCCATCCACTCAGTATCACCGTATACTCGCGTTATCTGATCAAATTAAAGAAATTTAAATCAGCAAAAGTATTACTCCAAAAAAGTATTACCTATTTTCCTTCGTATTTAGAGAACTACCTACTCCTTGCCTCTCTCCTAAAAGATATGGAACGTTCGGAAGAAGCGATTAAGGTTTTAAAAAAAGCACTTTCGCAAGAACACTTAAGTAATGGCCGGGGCATTGACAGAAAAGACATTTGGGCGGAACTGGGATATTTGTATTTTTCTCGCGGAGATTTTAACTCAGCACTTGCTTCCTTAAAAATGTCTCTCAAAATGGTGGAACCAGAAGAGTTTCTTTATTATGATCTACTGGCCCTTTGTTATTTGGAAGCAGAAGATCCAGAGAATGGCCTTCTCTCCATTAAAACACATATCGAATTCTGCAAAGAAATTGATCCAGAAACACTTATCATTTTGGCACGTGCCCATTGTCGGTTGGGAAAATTGGATGAGGCAGCCAACAACTTAATCCAAGCTTACTCGATTGAGGATTCCTTATTTTTAAAAGCTGCCGATTTTATTGACTTTGCACCACTACTCAGAAATGGTTTTTTTACAACCTTGGAGAACATTGAATGGGAAGAACCATAAAACAAGAGTTTGGTTCATTAAAAGAAGAAATTCTAAATGTAAAAACAATTCTATCCAAGGAACGCGAATATGAACGTTCCTTATTTTTAGAAAAGGGACAAGACGCCAAAGCGATTAAAAATGCAGAGTTAGAAGACCTACGGTTTGTTGTAGGCAATACATGGAGAGCGGAATTCAACATCTCTCCTTCCAACAAAGCAAAAGAATGGTTAAAGCCGGGAATCCCCGTCCTTCTTAAGGGCGAAACCGAATCCATATTTGGAAATATTTATAAAACATCTGACTCCAAACTCACCATCCAAGTCCGAGGGGATTACGAATGGGAAGACCAAGAATTTCAAATCTCCAAATGGTTCCAAGAATCTACTTATGATTTATATATCGATATCATCACAAACGTATTAGCAGACACAAGTAGTGAATCCCATAAAAAACTAAATTGGATTTTGGGATTTGGACTCGGAGAAAAGCCAACACCTCCCAAAACTATCGTAAACAAATCGCCATTGGAACGAATCTTTTTAATCAATGATTACGGAGTGATCTTTGGCCCACCAGGAACGGGAAAAACCACCTTACTCATACAAGCTGTGCATGAAATTAAAGATAGAAAGGAATCGGTATTAACACTCTGTCCGACAAACTTTGCCTGCGATTATATTGTGGAGCTTGCCTTAAAAAAAGGAATCCGTGTGATTCGATTAGGAAACTCCACAAAAATCAAAGAAGAAGTTTTACCCTACCATATCGATCATCTCATCCAAACTCATCCCGACCAAAAACAAATTCATAACTGGCAGACCGAACTCAAAGCGCTTCAGAAAAAAGCCAACTCTTGGAAACGTAATTTTGGAAAAGAAGAAAGGGAAGAAAGAAAGGCCATCCGAAAAGAAGCTAAGTTTTTACTCTCCACAATCAGAGAAGCAGAATCAAACATTCGCACCAAATTACTAGACGATGCAGAACTCATTGTATCCACCTTTTCAGGATTTGGAAATGAATTCAAAAAAGGTAGGATCTTTGATTTTGTATTTGTCGACGAAGCCACTCAAAGTTTGGATCCGGGATGTTATATGGCTCTCTATGCAGGAAAGAAAACTTTCTTTTTCGGGGATCCCAAACAACTCGGTGCCAGTTACTCTCACCCCGACCACCAAATCATCCATAGCTTTTTAGAAAAGGCCGTGGATTTTGATTCAGGAGAACGAATTCTTTTTTTAGAAAAACAATTCCGAATGAAAGCAGAGATCCTTGGATTTCCCAACCAAACTTACTACGAAAGTAAAATCCTCACCCATCCCGATGCCAAATGGAACAGTTCACTGGACATCTCCCCCGTTTTAGGTTCGAGTCCACCCATCCTTTGGATTGATACCGCCGGCAGTGACTCGGAAGAAGAAACAGAAGGAGAAGAGCCGAGTTTTTTCAATCACACAGAAATTCAATTGATCGAAAGATTGTTTCGATTGGGAATTCCAAGTGATTTAACAACCGTCATCTCGCCTTACCGAGGCCAGGTGGAAAAATTAGGATTGGCCTCTAGGGGACGTTGGTTTACCCAAACCATTGATTCCTTCCAAGGAAGAGAATCGGAAATTGTCATCTTAAGTCTAGTTCGTTCAAACCTAGACGGGGAAATTGGATTTTTACTGAATCCGAAACGTTTGAATGTGGCTCTCACGCGGGCCAAGTCCCATTTAATCCTAATCGGAGATTCAGGAACCCTTTGCCAAAATAAAGAGTTCCAGGATCTCTATTCTTACATAGAATCAAACGGGGAAATCCGTTCGATTTATGAATTTATGGAATGATCATATACAAAAATCCCAAACACAATCGGAAGATCATGTCTCCCTAGATCAAAATTTAGACTGATCATTCATTACACCGACTCAAACGCTTATAAAACAACCCACTTGGGTTCTTCTAATGTATAAACCAAACGGTAAGCGCCATCCGAACCCGGTGGGATCTCGGAGATTCCTTCAAAATCAAAATCCGTGGTTTCGTCGGCATTTTCTTTCACGGCACTGGTGACTAAAATTTCCCAAGCTTTGGCAGTATCTTCACCTAACTTGGATGCAGCGTTTACCTCTGACCCGAATACATCGGTGTCTCCAATCTTTAAAATTTTCCCATACCCAAGGCCCACACAGAGTAAAATTTGTTCTTCTGCAGCTCGTCCTTCATTATAACGTTTACAAGCTTTTTGCATATGGATGGCACATTGAATGGCTTTGTTGGTATTTCGAAAGAGAACCATAAAACTATCACCTTCATCTTTCATAAGAATTCCATCAAACTCATCCACTACCGGAATGAGAATTCTTTGGGATTCATAGATGGTTTGTAAAAAATGAATGATTCCAAATTTAGCGACACCGCGAGAAAATCCAGAGAGATCTGTAAACATCACACACCATGTTTCTCCAAAAAGATCCCAAATTCGTTTGTCGATAAATTCTTGGTTGGATCCAGGAAGGAGTCTTTCTTCTAAAAGTTTTTCCAATCGTTCTTCGGAGGCGGAGGTAGCAATGGCTCGTTTTTGTCCCATTCTTGTGAGTATAACGACAAAGAAAAGAAAGTCAAGGGATGCGAATAAATGATACTGAAAAACTCACAAACTGGTTTGCGATTCATGAACCTAGCGATTGGAGAAGATTTTTCTATCAAATTTCTATTGATCAGATACCATTCCCTATGTTTATCTGGTTAGACCAATGAATAGAAAATAGGAGATTGTATGAACGCTATTAAAAGTTCACGAACATCGCTTTGGGTGGGACGGGTCCTAAGTGGCCTAGTGATTGCTTTTTTGCTCTTTGATGCTTGGGGAAAACTTTCCGAACTCGAAATTGTATTAAAAAGTATGGATGAGTTAGGTATACCAGGATCTCTATCAGTAACGATTGGAACCATCCTTCTTGTGATTACCATTTTATATGCGATCCCACAAACTTCAGCTTTGGGTGCCCTTCTCCTCACTGGATATTTAGGTGGGGCTGTTGCCATTCATGTTCGTGTCGGAAATCCGCTTTGGAGCCATACACTATTTCCTGTTTACATAGGCCTTTTACTTTGGACTGGACTTGCACTACGAAACTCAAAAGTAAAAGATCTCTTCTGGGCTTTTAAAACAAACAAATAGTTTTATCCACAAACACATAAACCTCTTCTCCAAATGATCCTTTGATCATAGAAAGAGGTTTATGTGTCCGATAATCCCCTATCCCTGCATTTCCAATTTACTTGGCAAATGTTTAAAAATACAAAACTAAATCATATACAAAGGTGAATGTTCTATCCATTCACCTTCAAGATTTGAATGACCAGAGGTATCATAAATATAGAAATCCCAATATAAATGGAAACGCGAAAATAATTTAATAAAACCCACTTCCTAATATCCCTGATCGTTTCAATGGAATGAGAATCCACTATATTTGCTAAAGATTGGAAGCGAATGATTTTTTGCGCAAAATACACTACCGTCCATACTCTCACAACAAAATGTATCAAAAATAAGATGAGTAAAAATTGACCAATCCCATCAATGTGATAACAAAACAGAACGGAAATTAAAAAAATCACTTCATGGATGGAATGAAACAAAATCCAAAAGTATTTTAGATTGGCAGACTTAATTTCTGTATTTAGTATCTGAAGATTTTGTAAATTCCCATTGGCCCAGCGCGGAACAAAAACAAGGGTTTCGAAAATTTGAGCCCCATTCATTAAAAAATAAATCAGCAAGTTGAAAAGTAAAGAATATGTGGCGATCGATAAGGAATATTGGGAAACCAAAGAAACTATTTCCTGAATACCAATGATGCAAGCGAGGATTGGAGACGTTGTTGTTAATAGATTCATTTTTTGGTTTTTCCTTCTAGATGTTCCGACATTCTTTCCATAATACCAATAGCAGATTCAAAATAGCGATGGACCACTTCCAATTCCTGATTCGAAAAACTAGAAATCAAAAGATTGGTATCTTTTTGTAATTTTTTAAAAATAGGTGCAAAGATTACATTTGCTTTTTCTAGATTGGGAACAATCATCACCTTCCGCCGATCCGTAGGTAAAAACTTTCGTTTCACTAATTTGTTTTTCTCCAACCGATCAATGACACCCGTAATTGCTCCCGTCGTGAGACCTGAGATCTTAGCCAATTCTCCAGCCGTCATTTCCCCATTTTCAATTAGGTATCCTAAATACTTGTGATCGGTTCCCGTAAGACCTGCTCTTTTTGCAATCGCCTCGTGCATATTTAGCGCCGTTTCGAAGTATTTACGTGTGTTTTTTTTGAAATGGTCAATTTCCATTAAATCAAATTATCCCTTAGTAGCAATATATCTTAGTAACTAAGATATTATATACAGATCAAACAAAAATTTCACAATTATTCATTTTGTTTTAAATTGGAGTTGAGATGGGAATATAAGTTCGCTACTGTTTGATATTATTTGACGAAGGATATTGATCCATTTGCCCTTGGCGCTCGTGTTCAATGGGCCACTTGGAAAAAGAATTAATACACAGTGCTGAATAAAGAATAGATCTCTTTAAATCAAAGAAAGACCCTTGGTTCCCCTTGGTTCCCCTTGGTTCCCCTTGGTTCCCCTTGGGTCTTATCGAATCCTAATGATTACTTTTTAATTGGAATCACTGCAATTTTTTCTAAACCATCCTTTCCACTTTTTCCATTATTTAAGGAATGATAAAGTGTAAGTTCCTGAGGATAATCTCCTTTTTTAACCAAATAATAAAGTCTTCGTTTTTCCATTTCCCCTGGGTGCAAATTTAACAGAAAAGGATCTGCGAGAATTGTTGCAGTATCAAAAAGTTTAGGCATTTCTTCGAAAATATTACAACATTGTTTGCTATCGATCGAAGTCGAATATTCAGATTCACTTTTTGAATCATCAAAGATCAAACGTAAGTCTACAACATAGTCTTCATTAGATACATTTTGAAACGCCAATGAAATTTCTGCAAACTCGTATCGTTTATCCTGTATTACCTTTCTATCAGAAAATTCACTAGTGCCAGTTTCCAATAAATAAATATGCAACTTGGGTCCGATGACATCTGGTTTGGCGTCTCGGCTTGGTATAGTTTTGCAATATGGGAACAACAGGAGGACAAATACCCCTACAAAAAACTTCTTATGTAAATATTTCATTTTTTCTTCTCTCAGGAAGACCAATCAATAACCTTCCATATAACTTTTGTCAAGTGAGTTAAAGCAAAAAAAAGACCCTTGGTTTCCCTTGGGTCTTTCTTCGAAAGAAGTTTGACGAAATCATCTCCCGCCAAACATATCTTAGCAAAAATCTTAGTTTTGTTTTAAGATGTTTTTGTTTGTGTAAGGAACTTCTTCCAAACCTTTTGTTAGGTCAGAAAGTGGGATCTTCTCTTTTGGAAGATCTTTTAAGCTACCATATTCAGTTCCCCTAGGATAGTGTTCTTTGTCCGCTGGATCGTAAAAAGGTTTAGAATCCTTCACGAGTCCTTTAGAGTATCTCCAAACACTTTTCTCTGGGTCTTGGTTCACAACAAAACAACGTGGGCTCATATAACCTTCGTTTTTTGCCGTTTGCACTTTAATGAAGTATTTTGGTGCCCATACGTTGTGGTTACGAGATTCGAATACTTTCACTACGGTTCCTGCCGGAACAAATTCCACCACTTTAGAGTTAGAATCTGCTTCAGAATACAAAGGAACAGTAAAATCCAAACTTGCTTTGTTGGTTTTGGCATCACAATTTTTATGCCAAACCACTTCTGCGTTTTTGGAACAAGCTGTGAAACTTGCTCCAACAATCATAAGTAATACAATTTTGTTTTTCAATTCCATTCTCCTATTGGTGGTGGTGGAGGCACTCATCTAAACGAGGATCCCCTACCGGAACTAAGCTGTGTTTTTCCAGCTTTTTGAAGATGAAGAAACCAAAAATCCCAACCACACCTACTGTTCCGCCAAAAGCGAGAACGAAGTGAAGGATGGAAAATTTTTCAAAGTTTGCAGGGAATACCAACCAGAAAAGTTCAAAGAACTGAACTGAAAGAATCCATACAGACAACTTCCAAAGGAAATCAATGTTTCTTTTGTTCGGACGATTGAGTAGGAGAAGGAAAGGAATCACAAACTTCACAAAAGGAAGTGCAAGAGTTGTGTAACCCCATCCGCCAGTCATACGCATTTCATAGAAAAAAGTTTCTTCCGGGATGTTTGCATACCAAATGAGCATGAATTGTGAGAAACCCACATAAGCCCAGAAAGTAGTCATACCCAAAAGAAATTTTGCAATGTCATGGTAATGGTTTTCGTTGACTGCTTCGCCGAGGTATCCGTTTTTCTTTAAAATTGCGATCACAATTAAGTAAGAAGCAAGCGAAGTTTGGAAAGCACCTGCAAACGCATACACACCAAACATAGTAGAAAACCAGTGTGGGGAAAGCGACATGAGAAGGTCAAACGACATGAAACACCAAGAAAGTGCAAAGAAAAGGATGAATCCACCGGAGATTTTCGCCAAAGTTTTAGTTGTATCCACAACTTTGTCTTTGTCTTGGCCTACAGACTTTCCATGAAAGATATAAGCGAAGATAGTCCAAACACCAATGAAGGCTACACAACGAATGATGAATGCAGTTGGGTTTAAGTAACCCGACTTGTGGTGGATGAGGTGATCGTTTTCACGAACGCTAGCATCAGCCCATTCATAAAGGTCATGCATACCAAAAACCACACCCACTAGCAGAAGTCCTGCGATAGGGGTGAAAAGTCCATAGGTTTCAAAAAGTCGTCTAACAGTGACAGACCAATGAGATCCAGTTAAGTGTTGGATTGCGGTAAAGAAAATTCCTGTGATGGCAAGACCAATCACAAAGTAAGTTCCAATGAGTAAAACATGGTAACCTAAGTTTGTGTGGTGGAAATGACCTGCTTCGTCCATATGACGAGATGTTTCATGACCGAAACCAAGGAAAGCGATGAGAAAACTCACCACTCCCACTCCGATCATGGCAATGAGGGCATTACGAAGGGTTGCCGGCAGTTTGAACTGCAGTAATTTTTCGTCTAGTTTAGCTGCTTTTGTCGCGCTCATAGTTTCCCCTAGTTCGCCTTTTTATTTTGAACTTCATGTTCTTGAAGTTTTCTTATGTAAGCAATGAGCTTCCATCTGTCTTCTGGTTCGATTTGGTAAGCATAACTTCCCATAAGACCGCGACCCATAGTGATGATATGATAAACTTGTCCGTCTGACCAACCTCTGATTTTATCAGAAACTACAGAAGGTGGAGATTGTTGGAACTTAGGTGCAGGACCTACAACAGTTCCGTTTCCAAGTCCTTGAACTCCATGACATGGAGTGCAATATGTTTGGTAACGTTTTTCACCAATCATCAAATCACCTAAGTTTGCTTTGGCGATAGGATTTTTAAGTCCTTTGTCAGCTCCGGGAAGTGTATCAGGAGTTGCTTCTGTTGCATAAGGATATGGAAAGTATCCTACTGGAATCGCACCTTTGGGAGGAATACGAGACGCAGAACCGTTTGTTGCAAAAGAATCATCTTCTTGCGACTCACGTGCAGGAGAATCATACATACTAGGAAAGTATTCATAAACGGGAGTTTTGTAATCGCAATTCACGAGAACAAGAAGTCCCGCAAGTGCTAAAACTCTAAAGATGTTTTGTTTCATTTTTGGTTCTCCGGTTTCACCACGGTTACTTCTGATCCACCAAGGCCTTTTACGAAAGAAAGAACTTCTGATTCGTTATAACCTTTTGCAGATTTAGGAATCCAAAGACCAAACCTGTGAGATGTCAAATCCGGGTGAAGGATACGACGGGTTGCTTTGGGAATGCCGCTTAAGAAACATAGTGCAGCTACAGTGTAAATCCCTGCAGAAAATACTGTTAATTCAAAGATGATTGGCACATAGGCAAACCATGCATTGAGAGATTTTCCAGAGATATTGAGAGGCCAGTCATGGGCATGAGTGAGATACTGAAACAGAATCCCGATCGTGCATCCAAAGATTCCGGCAACGAAAGTGATCCAAGGAAGTCCAGATCTTGGAGTTCCCATCGCTTCATCAATCCCGTGAACAGGATAAGGAAGGATACAATCAAATCCACTGTAATCCTTTTCTTTGGTTTTTTCAGCCGCATGTATGATTGCTTCGGGAGTCTCGAAAATTCCGAGAACTCCTTCATTCATTTCTTTATATTTGTGAAACTGTTCTAATTTTGGAAGATACATACTAGTGGTGTGCTCCTTCTTTCTGTGGCATCACTGTTTTTACTTCTGCAATCGCAATCACTGGCATAATTCGGCACCAGAGAAGGAAGAGAGTAAAGAAGATACCGAAAGTTCCGATTAACATCGCGTAGTCGAAAAGTGTCGGCGTATACATCGCCCAACTGGACGGTAAGAAGTCTCTGTTTAGAGTCATCATGATCACAAATCGTTCGAACCACATACCTACGTTAACCACAAGAGATGCAATAAACATCACTGGGATATTGTAACGAAGTTTGCGGAACCAGAACACTTGTGGAGACAATACGTTACAAGAAATCATGATAAAGTAAGCCCAACCGTAAGGACCAAAAGCTCTGTTCCAGAACGCAAACACTTCGTATTCGTTTCCTGAATACCAAGCGATAAAGAATTCTGTTCCGTAAGCAAGACCTACGATAAGACCAGTTACCATCATAATCTTGTTCATGTTGTCCAAGTGTTTCATGGTGATGTAGTTCTTAAGATTGAACACTTCACGAGCAATGACCATAAGCGTTACCACCATTGCAAATCCGGAGAAAATCGCACCGGCAACAAAGTATGGAGGGAAAATAGTCGTGTGCCAACCAGGAAGGATGGAAACCGCGAAGTCGAAGGATACAATGGTGTGAACCGAAAGAACGAGCGGTGTAGAAAGAGCCGCAAGGATCATGGAAACGATTTCTAAATGAGACCAAGATCTTGCCGATCCCACCCAACCAAAAGCAAGAACGTTATATAAGTTCTTTCTCCAAGTTTCTGTGGCACGGTCACGAAGTGTTGCAAGGTCAGGAATGAGTCCTAAATACCAGAACACCATAGAGATGGAAAGGTAAGTTGATACCGCAAACGTATCCCAAATCAGTGGGGAACGGAAGTTCACCCAAAGTGGACCTCTTTCGTTTGGATAAGGAAACAACCAGAATCCGAGCCAAGGACGACCTACGTGAAGGATGAGGTTCGATGCAGCAACAAGTACGGCAAAGATTGTCATCGCTTCCGCGGCACGGTTAATCCCTGTTCTCCAACCTTGACGGAAAAGGAATAGAACCGCAGAAATCAAAGTTCCTGCGTGACCGATACCAATCCAGAATACGAAGTTAACAACGAAAAATCCCCAACCTACCGGGTTATTGATCCCGAGTAAGTAAAGACCTTCATAAAACAAATAACCAATGATGGCTACGTCGATCAGGGTGATCGTAAGAACCAAAAGAAAAGTATTCCACCAAAGTTTGGTAGGAAAATCTTCGTTTGGTTTTGCGATATCAACGGTTACATCTTTAAGCGACTTCCCGCCTGTTACCAGGTCGGGGATGTCTAATTTATCTCGAACTGCTTGTGCTAATGACATTCCCTTTGTGTTCTCCCTGTTAAACTTCGTTTCGAACGCGAGTCAGATAGTTGACAGCAGGTCCGATGTTTAGGTATTCCAGAAGTTTGTAAGACCTAGGGTCTTTCAAGAGCTTCGCTACTTTAGATTCAGGATCGTTTACGTTACCGAACACAATGGAATTAGAAGAACATGTTTGTTCACATGCAGCCTTCACTTCTCCATCTCGAAGAGTTCTTCCCTCGTTTTTCGCTGCGATTTTTTTCTCAGCAACGCGAGAAGCACAGAAGTTACATTTTTCCATAACCCCACGAGAACGAACGGTTACATCGGGATTCAGACCAAGGTTTCTTGGAGGGCGTGCCTTAAATGTAGGTGTTGCCTCTCCGAGTAAGTTGTGTTCATTCCAATGTTCTAACCAGTTAAAACGACGCACTTTGTAAGGGCAGTTGTTTGAGCAGTAACGAGTTCCTACACAACGGTTGTAAACCATATCGTTGGTTCCTTCCGAACTGTGAACAGTCGCAGCTACTGGACAAACTGTCTCACAAGGAGCATTGTCGCAATGTTGGCACATGAGTGGTTGGTGTGCGATTTCGAGTGATTCTGGTTTTTCAGGATCACCGATATAGTAACGGTCGATACGAAGCCAATGCATCTCACGACCCATTCTTACTTCGTCACGCCCTACCATCGGCACGTTGTTTTCAATATTACATGCAACGACACAAGCACCACAACCAGAACAAGAAGTAAGATCCACTGCCATTCCCCATTTGTATCCTGGGTAGGCGAATTGGCTTCCTGGTTGGTCGGACGGAGCATTTGCTCCTTGCGCTCTTTGTAGTTTTCCATCGATTAAGATTTTTGGAATCTCAGGTTCAGGAATTCCTGCACTTGGATTCTTAGCATAATCTTGGAGTTTTGCGGAAATGATAAGAGGTCTTTCTTTCCACTCTACACCCATCATCACACCCGGGCTCATCATATGATGATCTTGTGTGGTAGCGAGTTTGTATTTCTTTCCTGTAGGAGAGAGAGTGATCGAAAGTCCAGAGTATACTGTAGATCCGTTTACTTCGGTTGCAAAAATGGATGCATTTTTACCCACTCCGTTTCCAATCTCACCCACGTTCGTTCTTCCGTAACCAAGAGCAATTCCCACTGCTTCTGGATGGAGACCTGGTTGGACGAGTGCCGGAAGTTCAAATGATTTTCCACCCACAGTGACTGTGACGACATCATTGAGTTTAATTCCCGACGAACGAGAGTATTGCGGGCTAATCGCAACATAATTGTCCCAAGTTACTTTTGATACTGGATCTGGAAGTTCTTGGAGTTGGGAATTGTTGGCTCTTTCGCCAGAACCGATAGCGGTGCTTTCGTAAAGCGAAACAGTTAAACCTGATTTAGAAGGAGAAAGAGGAGCGATGGTTCCACGGAAGGAACGTCCACCTTTGTCAGCTTTTGGATTTCCAGAAACTAACACACCTTTTCTAAGTAGGTCTTCCCAGTTTGTTTTTTTCGAGTATTTTGTTTTGAGGTAATCGTATAACGAACTCGCACCAAGGAGAGATCCACCAGCCCAAGTGATGAGCATATCTTCGAAAGCTTTCGATTGGAAGATCGGTCGGATGGTTGGTTGTTGTACGGAAACAATTCCTGCTACCGATTCGTTATCTCCCCAAGACTCAAGGAAGTGAGACACTGGAGCAAGCCAATTGGAAGCAAGCGCTGTTTCATCCACTCGGTCTGACACTTGTACTACTTGAGCTGCTTCATGAAGGAGTTTTTTCCACTCATCTCCGTTTGGCGCTTGGTAGACAGGGTTCACACCAAAAAGAATGACCACACCGGCCTTTCTTTCTTTAAGGTCTTTTGCTAGAGATTTTAAATTAGCAGCGTAGTTAGAAAGTCCTTCTTTCAAAGGATTTCCTGCGTCGACCGTTTTTCCATCGTTACCAAGTATGCTGTTAAGCATATTGACTGCGATTTGAAGGTCGACTGCGTCTGCTGTCAGAGCATTCGATCCACCAGCCACTACAAGGGATTCACCTTTTGCAGAAGCAAGGGCTTTGGCAGTGCGTAAAACTACTTCTTTAGAAATTCCAAGCTCAGATGCTGCGGTTTCTACATTGATTCCGGAAACACCAGTCGCTCCACTCACTCCCAAATCAGAAAGAGCCTTTGCAATCACAAGGGCAAACTTTCTTTGGTCACCTGGTTTTAGTGGCACTCTTTGGTCAGCGTTGGAACCCGTCATTGACGGATGAGTTTCTGCCGCAATGAAAGCGTTGAAGGATTTTACATTCTTATCAGTCAAGTCCCTTCTTTTAGAGAAATCATTGTGGTAGTTTGTGTGATTTAAAAAGTCACTGTCGATGGAAAGGATGACTTTTGCTTTGTCGAAATGGTAGTTAGGAAGTACTGCCTTTCCGTAAGATTTCTCTTGAGCAATTGTGATCGCATCATCAGAAGAAGCAAAAGCCACTTCGATATGTTTTCCACCACCTACAGAACGTAAGAACTCAGAAATGAATTCTGCCGTTGCAGGAGATGTAAGAGGTTTTGTGACAACAATGGTTTTTCCTTTGTTGGCGTTTAGTTTCTCTTTTACATCTTTATCTAAAACGAACCAGTCGCTAGATTTTGCTGCACCGTTTACAACTTGTTGTGGTTCTTTCGCACGGTCTGCATCATATAGATCAAAAATAGAAGCTTGGCCAGAAGCACAAAGAGCACCTTCCGAAATTGGATGGTTTGGATTTCCTTCGAGTTTCAAAGGTCGTCCGTCTTTTGCTTTTACGAGAACACCGCAACCAACAGAACATCCACCGCATACTGATGCATAGTGGTAAGAGTGTCCATGTTTTACGAAGTCATACTGTTCTACTTCGTTGTTGTCTGGGTTCTTAATGGTGAGGTTCACATAAGGAACAATTTTTTCCGCAGGTTTTTGGATACAACCAACAGTTGTCATAACAACCGAGGCGCCCATAAACTTAAGGAAAGTTTTGCGATCGAAATCACCCTTTTTGATTTTTGCAATCAGGGGATCCGGAGATTTATAGAATTCTTGCTTTTGCAATTCACGTTCGCGAGAAGTTCCGCGAAGTTCGTAAGACTGCCAAAGCGATTTTTTTTCTTTTTGGAAACTATCGTCTTTCATCATAAATTATTACTTGTCTCCCGATTATCTGTGGCACGTAGAACAATCGTTAGGAGCATTGTTCTCTCTATGGCAATCGACACAAAATCCCATATTGAGGGACTTGGACTGTCTAACCTTTACCATCTCTGCCATGTTACCGTGGCATGTGGAACAATCGACACCGCGTTGTACGTGTCTTGAATGGTTGAAGTATACGAAGTCTGGTTGGTCATGGACCTTCACCCAGGATACTGGAGTGTTGCTATCGTATTGTGCTTTAAGCCACTTAACATGTTCTTGGTTTCCCGCTACGTTACCTGCTCCATGGCAGTTCATACAAGTGGAACTTGGGGGAACTGTGGCATGGGCCGAATTTTCAACTCCAGTATGGCAATACTTACAGTCGATTTTGTTGTCGCCGGCATGTATCTTGTGGTTGAAGGGGATGGGCTGGTCGGGTGAATAGCCCACATAACGGCTAGGTGAAAAAATCAAATATGCAAGCGCTGCGATTGCAACGATAGGCACAGAGATCTTGAGTATTTTTATATTCATTCGCAGATTTCCTGAATCCGTTTACACTGTCTTCTGACAAGGAAAGGTAAAATCAGAAAAAAAGCAAGTATGTAAGGGTTTTGGTTGCGAAAAAACATGAAAAGAGACATAATTCAAAATTTTTAATGAACTTTCCTTATTGAAACCGAGTCTCAATAACTTGCGATATCACCACCAAACAATTGTTATTTTTATTCTAAAATATTAAAATAAGTTCGCATAGGCCTAAGATTTGCATAGGCCATACTTGTGCGACCCGCATCCCCTTCTGGATTAACTTTGTGAAATACGAAATCGTTTGGTGATCGAACGCAAAGTATCGGCCGCATGAGATAGATTTTTGGAAGAAGATGCCACAAGATCCGAACCAGAAGCGATGTGCATGGTTTCATTATTGATTCCGAGTACCGATTCAGAGATCTGTTGGATGGCCCTTTTCTGCTCCTCAATGGCCCCACGGATGGATTCCGATTCACGCCCTACCTCAGTGGAACGCTCATCTACTTCCTGATTGTAACTCAATTGAGACTTCGTAGCTTCCGACAAACGTTTCATTACACTTTCTACTTCGGCAATGTCTCGGATGATGAGATTGAGGAGTTCTACGGAAGAACGAATTCCTTTGGCTCCCTCCTCCAATTCCTTACTGTTCTTACCAATCATATCCTCAATGGCTTGGATGGAATGAGCGGTTTTGTCAGAGAGTTTGGATATCTCTTCGGCAACGATGGCAAACCCGCGTCCTGCCTCGCCTGCCCGTGCCGCTTCAATGGCGGCGTTGAGTGCAAGTAAACTAGTTTGGTCGGAGATTTCATCAATGATCCCAATCACTTCTTTCATTTCAGAAGAAGATTCTAAAATCACATTGATGACTTCTTTCATTTGGTTTAAGGATTCACCACCAAGTTTGGCTTGTTTGGTAATGTTTTCTGTATTGGCAAGGGCTGCCTTTGTATCCTTTTCGATTTGGATCGCACCTTTTGAAAGTTCCATAATCTTTTGGTTAAACGCGAGGATATTATCATGTTGTTTGGCTGTGGACACGGCTGTGGTTTCCATACTGGCCACCACCTCTTCTGTAGTGGCTGAGATCTCTTCTGCCGATGCAGCTGTACCTTGCGCCATATCAGAAAAACTAGCCGAAGACTCACGTAGGCCTTCGGAAGAAGAAGCGATCTCCTCTGCTACCTTTTGGATTTCACCAAGAGAACTGCGAATGCTAGTGATAAAACCATTCAGGGCCAAATTCATCCTTCCAATTTCATCATTGTTTGTCAGAGTTAATGATTCGGTTAAATCTCCCGCAGCCATCTTATCTAAAACCAATACAGATGTTTCCAAAGGTAAGAGTCGTTTTTTTAGAAATCGGAAGATCCCCCAAACCACAAGGGCTGTGATGATAAACACAACGATAAGAGCCGTAATTGCCACTTGAATGAATCCTGAAGTCATATCCGATTTAGGAAGTACAACTCCAATGATGGTATTCCATTCTTCTAATCGTTTGATGAGAAGCGCATTCTCCTGGCCATTTTCTGTATATTCGAAGTAAGCCCCATCTTTGGCTTCGAGGATAGGCCGCCCTTCTGGAATTTTACTTAAATCCACTTTCAGAATTTTTGATTTGTCGGGACCGGCGAAGACAACTCCTTTCGTAGTGATGGCGGTTACATAACCGTTAGCACCCACGTGAATTCCCTCTCCCATTCGTTTGGAAACTTGTTCTAGGTTCAAAGCAATCCATAAAATTCCCACAAGGCGCCCTTTCTCTTCTATCGGAAAAGAAACCAAACTCACCGGCAAACCAGTGATAGGTGATTCTTGGACAGATCCAATTAAAAACTTTTTTTGAAGTGCGACAACCACATGATCACCGGTTTTGTCTTCTTCCAATTGGTAACCGATAGAACGAGGGATTCCTGCAGCAAAGATCTTGGCATTTTTGATCGGTTCTGATAAAAATATATTTTCGTATTCTCCATTCGCATCATGCATGATCCCAACAAGAAGGTTCGTTGCGAATTCGGATTTCCCCGATTGGAAGGACTCGACAATCTCTCTTTGTTTGGAAAGAAGACTTGCGATCCTTAGTTGCGATTTATAGTAATTGGAAAGTTCGGCCGTGGCGCTTTTGCCAGCGTTCTCCATTTCCCCTCGGTAGACTTTGAAAAGAAGGCCCCAATTTAGATATAAAATCAGAGCAGATACAACTACAGATAAAACAAAAATGGAGACGAAGGTATAGAGACCGAGGATGTATTTTAAACTTTTCATAGCCCACCGTATGTGACGGGTATTAAATAGTAATTTTAGAAATTGAAAAGGATTTCTTAGAAAAATATTTCCGAAAATGGGCGGGAAAGAGAAATGCTGGTCTGGTTTCTCAGGTTGGTCTAGTGCGATAAAGGGCAAAATCGGAGTGACCGACTCGGTTCCTTTCTTTGCCCGAGGGCAAAAAAAAAGGCCCTGATTCTGACATCGAAGGGCCCTAAAAACCAGACTTACACAATTTAGCCTAGTTATACTTTCGAATTTTTAGAAGATTTCCCCTGAATTTTTTTTAGCCAAATCAAAGAAATTTTCTTTGTGACGAGGTTTCTTGTCTCTTTTTTCAAAAAACCAACGGTGGGAGTGGCCACTTTAAAGGATTCCCGCTCGAGAACGGGTTCTATGCTGTATCCAGGCCCTACAAGCTCTTGCAATTGGGTTAGTTTTTCGGAAGGCAGGATGAGAAGCCTTTCCGGTTTTTCTGACCAAAGTCTGTCTAATTTTTCCTTATCATACACATTTCGGAAATTTCGTTCTGCGTAGAAACCGTAGGAACGTTTGGAATTGGACAACCAAAAAGTATACACTACCGGTTCGTTTGGTTCGAGTTCTTTGATTTTTGCACCAAATTCTTTGGATGGTTGGTAACTTGTGAGTAAAGGATAGAATTCTAAACTGATCGCACTAAAAAACAAAGTGGCTCCCACAAGAGTGACAAGCACTTCGAGGGGAATGATCTGGGCCGATAACATGATAAATAGAATTCCAATCACACCAAATACATAATAAAGAATTCCTACATCAGCCACAAAACTAGGGATGAGAAAGTATCCGACCAGATACACAAGTCCTGCGATGAGAAAAGAGGGGCGAAGGCGTTCTACACTCGAACGAAACAAACTCTCTTCCGCAATTTTTCCAAAATACAAGGCAGCCGCAGGTAAGATCCAATAAGTATACTGAGGGAGCGGATAACGAGAGAAAGAGATTAAAAATAAAAAGAGAAATACCCAAAACGGAATCACAAAGTCGATTTCTTTGTATTCATTCGCTCGAATTTTACGAAGGATTTCTTTCCAACCTAATGACTTGATATAGTTGTAAGTGCGGAAGGCGATGTAGATGACCATCGGCACCACTCCACTAAAGAAAGCCCATGAAAAGGATTTATAAAAGTAGAATGGATCAAACTTTATATCATACATCTCTTTGTAAAAACGACCAAAGGATTGGATCCACAAAAAGAAAACGGGGCCATACGAATTAAAGTTTTGGTATAGAAAATAACACCAAAAGGCAGGAAGGGAGGCGAGTACGAAAATTCCTGTGGGAATTCGCATCGACAAAAGTAACTTCCAATCTCTACGAAATAAAATATCTCCACCAATCGATATTGCTGGAATGAAAACAGAAATTGGTCCTTTGGTAATAAAACCCATGGACATCATAAGATACATTAAGTAGAAGTAGTTTGGACTTTTCTTTCTTCCCAAATAATAAAAATGATAAGTAAAAACTAAATATGCGGTTAGATACACATCGATTTTAGGATCGACTACCATCGCATAGAACCCTGGGGCCAGAAGATAGGCGAAGGAAGCAAGGTATCCTTGTCTTTCTTTTCCGCCAGTTAAGATGGTGATTCGGTATATAGAAAAAACAGAAAGTAAGGTAACAAGAATCGCCGGAATTCGAAAAGCAATATTACTGATTCCAAATAAGGTAAAAGAAGTAGCAACCGTCCAAAAAGTTAGGATGGGTTTGTCTAAGTAACGTCTTCCATTATCAATCAGTGTAAAAAAATCATTCGATAATGCTAATTCACGACCAATACCGGCATATTGTGCACTATCAATATCAATCACATCCAAAGGAAGAGTGAATAAAATAGGAAGTGATGCGAGAAGTAATAGAATTCGATAAAAAATTCTTTCGGAAGGATTCAGTGTTTCTTTCATTCTAAAGTACCAATTTGGATGAGGCATTGTCCAAATCCTTTGCAGGAATTGGGTTCTTGGTCATAACATTGGAGGATATCACTATTGTGAGTGGTACATCCATCCATACATTGGATCCGGCCCGTACGTTTGACATCAGGTGCCAAAGTGAGTTTTAATTCTTCCTCAGTGCAGGTGACAAATACTTCGCAAGCCGCTTGGCATTTTTTTTCCACTATATCTTGGCAGTTCAAAAAAAAGAGAGCTAACGCAAGAGTTAAGATCCATTTACCGTGTTTCACTTCGAATTCCTTTGAGTGCTAACATTCCACAAGCACCATTGATGTCCCGACCAGGACTTCTACGGTTGAGAATGGGAGCTGTAGTTTTTGCTTTGAGATGCATCACAAAATCTTTCACTTCATCGTCTGTCGGTCTACGCCATCCGGTAAAATCTGTATTGAGTGGGATCACATTGATTTTGCATTTGTTTACAGAACGCGAAATTTTTGCGAGTCGTTCGGCATTATCGCGACCCATATTCACATCGGGAATCATTACATATTCGAAAGTAATGGCCCGGTCTAGTTCCTTTGTGAATCTTTTAGCAGATTCCACCAGTTTATCTAACGGATGTTTGTCGTTTACATCCATAATCGAGGAACGTGAATTGGGATTGGGATGGTTGAGTGATATCGCAAAATTGAATGGTTCTTTGTTTTCGATAAAACGATTGATTCCCGTAGTGACACCAGCAGTGGAGATGGTGATCCGAAGTGCCCCAAGTCCGAAACCTTCTTGGTCACGAAGGATATGAGCTGCCTTCATCACGGAAAAATAATTGTGCATGGGTTCGCCCATTCCCATAAAAACGATATTGGTGGCACGGTCTCCCACAAGGCGTTCCACTTGTAAAATTTGGTCGAGGATTTGCCAAGTATGGAGATTTCCCTTATATTCCAAAAGTCCAGTGGCACAGAATTTACAATTGAGAGTACATCCAATTTGGGAAGAGATGCAAATGGTTTTTCGCCCACCATCTCCCGAAGGAATCCAGACGGCTTCGATCTCTTTGTTTTCGCCTACATAAAAAGTGAATTTCCGCGTTCCGTCTTCTTTGGACGCTAAATCCCGTCCTAGCTCGATTTCGGGAAAGGAAGTATGTTGTTTTAGTTTTTCGCGAGCTTCTTTGGAAAGGGTCGTGAACTGGTCTAAGTTCGTATAACGACTCTTATAGATCCCTGTATAAATTTGCGCCGCTCGGTATTTTTCCAGACCTAAGGAAACACATAACTCTTCTAGTTCTTTTTTGGTTTTCCCTTTGAGAACCGGTATTTCCTCTTTCATTTGTTTGGACGATCCACCTTTAGCCAATCTTTTCGGTGCCCCTTCCCGGGACAAGGATTTCCGGCGATTCATTCATTCATACCCTAGAATCTTCAACGGAACAAGTCTAAAATGGAGATCCGGGAGGATCTTTTTGGTGAAATTAGTGTTTCCAAATGGACATTGACTTACATCCAACGATTCAAAAGCCTAGTATCTAGTGAGGAAAATTTACGCATGAATAGCGACGCCTTTATGGAATATGCCTTTATCGTCATGGTCGCACTGATAGGTATCGAAATCTTTGTATCCTACATCAAGGGAAAACAATACTACAGATTGAACGTTCTCATCGCTGATGTGAGTACGGGTGTCATTTTTGCATTGATTGGAGTGGTGATCTTACTCGGGGCTTTGTATGTCTATGACCAAATCGAAAAGAACTTTTCACTTTCTGCTCTTGGATACAATTTCTTTCCCTTGGAAAGTCCCTTCCGTTTTTCACCGAGTTTTTCTGTGAACTGGCAGGCACTGGGTGCTTGGACTTTTTCTATTGTATTAGCTGATTTTATCTATTACTGGTTTCATAGACATTGTCATGAAATCAATTTGTTTTGGGCCACTCATGTCACCCACCACTCCACACAAGAAATGAATTTGTCTGTTGCCTTTCGTGGAAATGGATTACAAAGAATATTCGAATATATTTATTTTCTATCGATGGCACTCCTTGGGATTCCAGGGGCAATGTTTTTACTAAGCCACCGAATTCTGAAAGTATACCAATTCGTGGTCCACACTCGTTTCATCGGGAAGTTAGGATTTTTAGAAGAGTTTATGGTGACTCCCTCCAACCACAGAGTCCATCATGGAATCCAACCCAAGTACATTGACCGTAACCATGGAGGGATCTTTATCATTTGGGATCGTATGTTTGGATCCTTTGAATGGGAAGCAGAAGAACCGATCTACGGTTTAACAAAACCGGTCAACTCCTTCAATCCCATCACTGTGAACCTTCATGTCTTCAAAGATATGTTCTTACAAATACTAAACTGTAAGTCGTTTGGCGATGTTTTTAAAACCATCTTTGGACCACCAGGTTGGAAACCAACGTATCTCATCACAAGTGCTGATGCCACTCCCGACCCAGACAAAGTGGTTCGGTATGATCCCAAACCTCCCATCGGTGTGATGATTTACGTGGCACTACAAGCAGCGGTTCTTATGGGAGTGGGTCTTGTGATTTGGAAAGTAGCTAAAATCAACCTAGAACAAGATATGACGACCCTTGGAATTTTATCGATTGTGATTGTCTTTAGTTTGTTCTCCATTGATCGAACTATGGAGATGAAACGATGGTCGAGAAGAACTGAAGTGGTACGAAACGTTCTCTTTATAGTGGCATTCGTATCGGCATTAGTTTATTCCAATATTCCCAATATTGAAATCTTTGCCATCCCACTCATTGGCCTCTCGTTTGTATCCTTAGTTTGGATCATCCTCAAACGAAAGACCTTCTTTGATTTAAGTAATATTTCTAATACTTGGTATTAGATTTAATCTCTTTTAGAACGGACTCCGAAGGGAACAAATGGTTCGACTTCAGGAGTTCGTCTCCCAAATTTAAAAATGCCTTTGTTTTATCCCCATGTTTTTTACATAAATTGATATCCTGATAACAGAGTCCAATATCAACAAACGGTGGTTTGATAGTTTTGGTTTCCCCTTGTCCTCCAGATACCGATTGATAATACAAAAAATCATCCTCAATCCATCCAAATATATTCCCATAAGCAAAATAAGCCGATTGACCTTTTATTTTCCTTAAGTCCCGACCCATAACACTAAAGTAAACTTCCCTTTCCATAAATCCGAGAATGGTTGGGATTAAATCCAATTGAGAGGTAAAATCTTCCCGTAGTTCCGCTTTGATTTTTCCTGGTGCATAGATCAGAAGAGGAACATTCCGATCTTCATAATAATTCAAAAAGCGGTGGTGGCTATGGTCAGAGACAAAAAAGAATATGGTATCCTTAAAGTAAGGAGCTTTTTTTGCTTTTTCCATATATTCGTTCAGAGCAAAGTCCGCGTAATGAAGAACGTTGAGGTATTCGCTGTCTTGGGTGTCTTTTCCAAACAAACGATACTTTTCATCGGGGACTTTATACGGATAGTGTGTGGTGCCCGTATGAATGACGGAAACGACAGGTTTTTCTGGTTTCACGAGAAGGAGTTTCCTATGCATCTCATCGAGTGAGGCTTCATCCAAATAACTCCAAGGACCCGTTTTGTATTCAGGAACTTTTTCTAACTCATTTTTACCGACTAGGGTATCAAATCCCCAGTGGTACATGATACTTCCTTTATTATTAAAACTGAGATCCGTTCCTGTGACAAAAAGAGTTTCATACCCAATGGTTTTTGCGATATTTCCCAGTCCTGAAAAACGATTGAGAATTTGTGGTGTGCGAACAGCCGTTAGTCCAGGTCTATCCGGAATTCCACCCATAAGGGCCATTAGGCCATTCGTGGTTCGTCCCCCACTCGCAAAAAAATTCTTAAAGAACATCCCTTGTCTTATGAGTTGGTTGAAGTATGGAGTGACTACCTTTCCTTCGACTTTTCCCGTTCCAATGATATCAATGAACTTCCCAGTCCAACCTTCCAAAACAATGACTACGATATGAGGTAGAGGTTTGTTTGTATTCAGAGTGGTTTTACGGAGTAATGGGTATTCCTCACTCACAAAGCTCGTACCTGGATAGGCCACTTCCTTTTGGACAATGGCACTGGCATCTGCAAGTTTCATGTAGTGGCGGTCATCCACTTTCGTCATCTTTAAGTCGGTGATCACGGTAAAACCTGGATTTAAAACCAAATCATTGGTAATGGTTTCTTTGGTGATGATGGCATCACTGGTCCTTAGGGGACTTGTTTGGATTCCTCCACGGATTCCAAGGACAAGGAGAGCGAGAACCACAAGAAATTGTAAGATGACCCATTTGTAATGCAAATGGATATGTGTGTAAGGGAACTTAGATTGGATTTTATAAATTCCAAAACAAATTCCCAAAATCACAACTAACCCTAGTAAAAACAAAAATGGATTTTGGGAAAAAGCAGATCCCACAAGGGGCAACATCTCAAAACCCAGGTAAGCAAAAGCCTCATACCCTAAATGTTTGTTTCCATTCTCATAATAAATTAAATCGGCGATGAGAAGGAATAACAACAAAATGATAAATACCACAGGCAAAGTTCGCCACACCGCTCTATAAATACGATTTCGGTTGAGAAAGTGCAAACTGGAATAAACCAAACTAACACCAAGTAACACACATAACACGGATACATCAAACCTAGCACCTTTGATAAAAGCCTTCAGGATGATCCAAATTGATTTGTCATTCATCCGGTAGGAATACATGGCAAAAAAAGCAACGCGGTAGATGGTTAGAAATACAATTCCAAGTCCTGCAAGAAGTAAGTGAAACCGAATGTAAAACGGCAAATGCGAAAATAGTTTTTTCATAGATAGGGATTAAAGTGCGTCCATAGGATATTTATATTTTAGATTTCTACTAAGGTTATGGTTTTACCATTTTGTAAATGGTTCCCGTTTGGTAGTCAGCCACAAAGATTTCCCCATCATTGTCCCGTCCAAATGTGGGAATGAGTAAGTTCCATTTTCCAAGTGCAACGGTTTCTGTAACCTTTGTGTTGTCCCCAGGTTTGGGAACAGGGATCGCCCAAATTTTTCCTTGGATAAAATCTCCAAACACATACAATCCTTTCAAATCAGGAATGGCTGAACCTGTATATACATAACCACCAGTGATGGATTGCCCTTCCTCTCTACCATATTCATAAAAAGGTGGTTCGAAGAGCGCCGTATTACAACCGTCAGTAAAACAATGAAATCCTTCTACTTGGTTCCATCCATAGTTTTTTCCAGAAAGGATGATATCCACTTCTTCGTAGGCATCTTGGCCCACATCTGCAACAAGCAAACGTCCGTCAGGTGAAAAACTCATCCGCCAAGGGTTACGAATCCCATAAGCAAAAGTTTCTGGTGCATAACCCGCTTTTCCAACAAAGGGATTGTCTGTTGGTATGGAATATGGTTTTTTAGATTTGGTGTCTGGACTCACACTGATTCTTAAAATGGATCCAAGTAAGGTGTTTGGATTTTGGCCGTTGTTTTTCGGATCAGCTCTCCAACCACCGTCCCCAAGTCCAATGTATAAATGTCCATCCAGACCAAAAGCAATCTGTCCCCCATTGTGGTTGGGATAAGGTTGTTCTACTTGCAATAACACTCGTTCGTTTGTTAGCTTCATTTCCTCATAGTTTGTAGGATTTTCTACAACCCATTCAGAAACAATGGTCACATCTTTGTTGTTTATCGCTTTTACATAATTTGTATATAGTTTTGGCTGTTTGGGAAATTGCGGATGGAAAGCAAGACCGAGAAGCCCTTCTTCACTATCGGTGAGAACTGTGAACGTAGCAAGAACACGACTTGTCTTTTTTTCTCGATGGAAAAGAATCATATTCCCTGATTTCTCAAGTGCAAATAAAAAGGGACTGTCTCCAGGAGGAAACTGGATGTCCGTTGGCTCTTTAACCTTCACCACTTCTTGTAAAGAGATGGCTACCTGTTTGCGGCTAGAATCGGCTCCCATAAAAAGAGGTTTAGAACCCAGGACTTGGCCATCGGTTTCATACTTTTTATTGTAATTCTTCATAACACTGCGGATCAAATCATCACAAGAAAGTGTCATCGAAAGAAAGGAAAATAAGACAAAGATTTGGATTTTCATAAACTTGGTTCCCCACATAAGATAATTGGCTTGGATTTGTCTCCGCAATCAAAAAACTTTGACGACATCTATGAAACTCTTTCGAATTCTCTGTATCCCGACCTTTCTTTACTTTGCTTATTTGCAGTTGAATGACCCAGACCCCTACCTTTGGTTCCCGATTTATGCGGTTGTGGCAGCCATTGCCTTGGCCAGTTTGTTTCGCAAAGTTCCCCGGTTTGTCGGATGGATTCTCATTCCTATTTATTTGGTTTTAGCAGTGTATTATTTCACCCAAGCCCCATACTTCGGGATGGAAGTGGAAGAAGTGCGAGAATATTTGGGGTTAGTGATTGCCAGTGCGGCTCTCGGAGTTCTAATCTTTAAAAAGTAAAAACTTCCGTAGGTAGAGAATTTTCTCCGATTCAAGTGATTCGGAGAAAACAATGAAATGCCGAGAGAATGAATTTGCCGAAGTTTATGTTTCGGCAATCACCTTCCCATCTTCCAAAATCATTTTGATGAGTTTTGTCATCTCTACAGAGTATTCCACATCCAAATGTTTGGTCACACCTTCACAAAATCCATTGATGATGAGTAACTTCGCATCGTCTTCCGACATCCCGCGGGATTGGAGATAAAACAACTGGTCATCATCAATTTTAGAAACTGTGGCTTCGTAGTTTAGAGTTCCCTCTTCCCCCGATACATCGTTATAAGGATAGGCATGAGACTGAGAACGGTTGTCCATCATCAGTCCATCACATTTGATATGACTGTAAGAACCTTTACTCGAAGGATCAAATTTTACAAGCCCACGATAGGAATTAATTCCTCCGTCAAGGGCCACCCCTTTGGCAAGGATATTGGATCTTGTATTTTTTCCGACATGGATGATCCGAGCCCCCGTATCCTGCACTTGCCCACTGCCGGCAAAAGCTAAGGAAAGTACATCCCCAGTCGAATGATCTCCTTTTAAGATGATCCCTGGGTATTTGATGGTATTAGCACCAATATTACAATCGGTCCAAGTGATATGAGCGGCTTCTTCGCATATCCCCCGTTTCACGGTCCAATTATACATATTCTTTTTCCAATTTTGGATGGTCGTATAAAAGATCTTAGAATTCTTTTTGGCAACAAGTTCGACAACCGCTGTGTGGAAATTCGTACCCTTATCCTGAACAGAAGTACAACCTTCACTGTATTCTAAATGTGCACCCTCGTCTGCAATGAGGAGTGTGCGTTCATATTGTCCGGAACTGGCCGCAGTCACTTTAAAATATGCCTGAAGTGGCATAGGAGTTTTGACTCCCTTAGGAATATAAGCAAAAGACCCCCCGCTAAATACAGCGGAGTTGAGTGCGGAGAATTTATTATCTCCAATGGTAATGACAGTTCCCAAATACTCCCGAACAAGTTCCGGATACTCTTTGATCGCAGTATCAATGTCGCAGAAAATAATTCCAAGGTCAGTGAGTTCTTTTTTCACATTGGCGTAAATGGTTTCGGAATCGTTCATGGTTTCGATTCCTGCTAGGTATTTCCTTTCGTGTTCAGGAATTCCTAATTTTTCAAAACTACGTAGGATTTCTGGATCCACTTCGTCCCAAGATTTTTTCTTCTTTTGGTTGGAACCTACGTAATGTACATAGTCATCGATATTGATATGAAATTGCGGAATGAACCCCCAAGTAGGCATCGGTTTTTGTTCATAGACCTCAAAGGCCTTCAAACGAAATTCCGCAAGCCAACTTGGTTCGTTTTTGATATGAGAGATGGATTCTACAACTTTACGAGTGAGTCCCTTCGGAAAATTATCAGGTTTGTAAAATTCTAAAGAAACCTTGTCTAAACCGGCTGTAGATTCCATATTATCTCCCTTCTCTATCTTAGAGAATCTAATTAATTGACAGAAGCGAAGTAAGCTTTGGATCCAGTAGGATCTGCTTTCATTGTTTTCTTCCCTTCGTCCCAATTCGCAGGACATACTTCACCGTGTTTTTCCACAAATTGGAAAGCTTTGATGAGGCGAACTGCTTCTTCAATGTTACGTCCTACTGGAAGGTCGTTAACAGTTGCTTGGCGAATGATACCAGCAGGATCAATGATGAAAGTTCCACGTAGTGCAACTCCAGCATCAGGACCAGACTCAATCAAAACTCCAAAAGCTTTTGCGATCTCTTTTGTTTTGTCAGCGATGAGTGGGTATTTGATCTCTCCAATACCACCTTCTTTTCTGGCTGTTTTTTTCCAAGCTAAGTGCGAAAATTCGCTATCAACGGAAACACCCAAAACCTCGGCTCCGATCTTTTTAAAATCTTCGAGTTTCGCATCGTATTCAATAATTTCTGTCGGACAAACAAATGTAAAATCGAGCGGATAGAAAAACAGAACCACCCATTTTCCTTTGTAATCGGACAATTTGATTTCTTTGAAACTGTCCCCGATCACAGCGGTTGCTTTAAAATCAGGGGCATGTGATGTCACTTGTGGCATAGAGTCACTCCTTAGAATTATTCTAAGTACAAACCTTAGATTCTGTCTAGATGTTTTTGGGCCAGCGACAGGTTTTCCAAAGACCATTCTTCCTTTGTTATGGATTCGACAAAACGTCTATCATGACTCACCACCACTAAGGCTGTGCTAAGCGACCTGAGAGAGCTTTCCAGTGCTTCCAAAGATTTTATATCCAAATGGTTGGTAGGTTCGTCTAAGAGAAGGACTTCTGGATTAGTTTCTAGATGGAGAGATAAAAATATTTTTTTGATTTCTCCCGGACTAAACCGTTCTGATTCGAAAACACGTTTTGGATCACTCCCAAGCCTATGCACTCCTGATAGAACTTTCGCCTTCGCATCTGCCGATAGGTTTTGAAATTCCCATTGTAAATTTTGGATCTCATCATAGGAAAACTCTTGGGGCAAATACAGATAAGGAATTTGTTTTTCTTCGAATTGGTTTGTCAAAAACTTAAGGAGTGTGGACTTACCGGCACCGTTCCTTCCTGTGATCGAGATTTTCGACTCAGGTTTGATTTGCAAATGGACATCCAATTGCAATTTCATAAAACCAAAATCCAAACTCTCCTCCTCCCACAAAAACAAATGTTTTCTTTTGGAGTTTTGCGTTTTCCAAACAATTCCTAAATTTTCTTTTTCAGGAAGTCCAAGAAAGATTTCCTTTTCCTTTCTTTCCGAATGTTCGAATCTTTTATCTAACTGTTGTTTGAGCCGACCCGCTTGCCCATCTTTTCCCGTCACCCTGGCTAAGTTCTTTTTCTGACGACCATCATGATCATGGAGATCCAAACCTTTTTTGGATCTGTGTTTGTGAGATAAACTCGCCTCTTCTCTTCTACGGCTTAGTTCTGCTTCTAGTTTTTTTCTCTCTTGGCGTGCTACATCCCAATTGCGGATCCTCTCCTCTGCTTCTCTTTCCATTTCCCTTTTGCCTTCGGAATAATTTCCAGACCGTTCTGTACAAAAGTTTTTTTCCAAAAATACGCAATGGGTGGTTAGATCATCTAACAAAGACCTATCGTGGCTAATCAAAACTCCAATCCCTTGGTAATGGGAAAGAGTTGTGGCAATGATCTGGATACTTTCCAAATCCAAATGGTTTGTGGGTTCATCCAAAATCAAAACTTCTGGTCGTTTGGAAAGTGCCATAGCAAGAAGGATCCTTCGTTTCTCTCCAAAACTTAAATAATCATAATCTTCGGGCGTTTCGATTTGGATTTTAAAAAAACTCTTATAACGGCCTGACTCTTTCGAATCATCGTAAATAAAATCTTCCAAACTTTCCCTAGTGACGAATGTATCTTGGGAAACATATCTGACAGATCCATTTCCTTGGATGTTTCCACTATGGGCTTGCAGTTCCCCGGCAATGAGTTTTGCCAAAGTAGATTTTCCACTTCCGTTTTTGCCTACAATTCCTGTCCAACCGGGGCCAAAATGAAGGTTTAAGTCTTGGAATAAAAACTCGGATTGGGATTCGTAAAGAAAGTTTAAGTTATGAATGGTGATATGTTGGGACATGCGACAAGCTCCTGTTGTTTCCAAATGGGAAATAAGTAAGCAAGTCTTGTCCTAAAGGATTAGGAGAAGAATGGATTTAGTATTTTTGTTTTTGCTTACCTATTTTTTAGTTCGCAATCTCATCGGATTACACCTCTCTTATGAATGTTAGACTGTAAAAATGGGAAAAGTTGTCAAGATTTAGTTTCCTTTGGCCATAAGGAATTTTTCCATAAACTCGGTGATGTCCCGAATGTTTCGGTTGATCATCTTACGAAGTTCCGGAGGGATATTTTGCGATTTGATCACTCGGTAATAGTTCAAAGCATTTTTTAACATCTTACGACGAGCAAACTCTTGAGCCTTCATAAGCATTGGTTTGTATTTATAATACGAATATTCCATAATCGAATAGTTCTTCGACAAACGGAACGCATGCGGAATCTTTCCAAAGTCATACGTGAGTGTTAAAAAGGGAGCGTCGTCTGCTTCGGGGGGTTTGAGTTCCAAAACCCCGTGGATGATTTTTTCTGGTTCATCTTCTGTGGCTTTCTCAGCCATCTCATCCAGAGGAATGGGAGATTCTTCATCAGCAATCTCTCCTAAATTTCCATCTACAATTTCAATCTCTGGTGCTTCTGCATCTTCGAGAGCGGGTCCTTGCCCCGGTACCTCTCCTGGTAAACCAGCATCTTCTCTCAGTTTTCTTTCCCGGAAAACTTCGTCCGCATCAGGAAGTCCGATCTTTAAGTCTTCACTAGTTAACGGCCGATTGGTGAGCTCTACTTGGATCGGCAAATCCGTTTCAATGATGGTCTCTGATTTTTGTTTGTTTGGATCCTGAGCTTCTGGGAGATCCGTCTTAGGAGAGATCAATTTCTCCGTCTGCGGATCAATCGGATCAGGGAGCTCTAATTCATTACGAAGGGCATCCGAGGTTGTCTCTAGCCAATCGGGTTCTTCCTTGGATGGTTTTTCAGAAGGATGGAGAAGAGGATCTTTATTATCCCTTCGTATGTCATCCGCATCCGGCAAACCAATGGGTTCTAAGTCCCAAGCCTCAGGGAGTTTCAATCCAGGTTGGTCAGGGAAATACGGTTTTAGTAAATCATTGAGAGAAGCTTCTTCTCCCTTAGCTTCTAGTTCCTTTGCTTTCTTTTCTATTTTTTTGAGAGCTTGGTTTTTTAAGAAATCTTCCCGTTCCTGAAAACGATCTTTCTTTCTTCTGTCCTCACCCGAACGCCTATCTTTTCTTCCAGCTAGGTTCGTTCGTCTGTCGGTATTTTTTCTCCGTTCGTCTCCACTCCGTCTGTCTACTAGAGGAAGGTCTTTGAACTGTTTCCAATCATTGGAGAAAAATGTATCGTCAGGAAGGTCAAGCTCGGATACATCCTTTTTAGAAATTTGGTCAGCAAGCGTCTGTAAGTCGAGAGGTTGTTTCGGAGATCCCGGACTACTTGCAACACCAGGCATTTCGGGAGGAACATAGAAGGGACCAACGATCCCGGATCCCGGAGGAGCCATAGGAGCCCCAGGCATTCCACCAGCAAGCCCACCCGTCGTCAAACCTTGGTTTAACGATTGTAAGAGCTGATCTTGGTTTTGGACGGCCTTAGGATCAAATCCAGGGGATTGTGGAGAAGATTGTAAAAACTGATACACAATCGGATGCACCAACTGATTTCCCCCGGCCACAGTTTGGTTGACCTGCGGACTAGAAAGTGGTGCCTGCGGAATTTGTTTTTCCCCTGGTTTCTCCAAAGAACTCGGAGGAAGGGGTGGCGGTGGCAATTGTCCTTGCTGCTCTGGGAATTGTGGTGGGGGTCCTTGCGGGAAATTAGGTGGAGGATTACTCTGCGCAAATTGGATGGCACGAGCAATCGACTCTGCAAATAGTTCGGATACTTCTTTTAAGGCACCAACCAGATCACTTAAGTCTTTGTCAGGTTTCGGGCCCACTCCCGGTTTCGGATCTTTTTTCTTAGGTTTCTCTTTGGCTAATGGATCCGATTTGGATTTGTCTTCTTTCCCACCTTCCCCTTCTTTCGGAGCAGGAGGATTGTCTACTAAATACTCTTCTAGATCCTGAATGTTCTTCTTTATCTTTTCTTTGATTTCTGGATCAGGAATTCGATGTCCTGTCCTCTCAAAGATCTCAATGGCTTCTTCTACTTGTTCGGCTTCGACAAGGGCCTCAGCGTTGAGGAGGGGCCTTCTATGAAAGGAATACTTCGAGTTCTTGGAGATGATATCATCTGCGGAAAAACTAATGTCCGGAGATTCACGCCTCGGCCGGTCCCCAGACGAAGGTGCATCCGGTCCTGCTTCTCCAAAATCACCTAACGGAAGATCGCTGAGACTTTTGGGTGATTTCTGGTTGTTACGCGACTTTCGTCCTGACTTCGGTTCCTTACCACCACCAACTCCTGGTTCGTCGGGATCATCTCCGTCCAAATCCAAATCAGACAATCTTTCCGAGAGAGGTTTTGGTTTGGATTTTGGTTCCTTGGGATCTGTTTGGAAATTCAATTCCTGCCCACGCCCACCACGCGCTGGTCTTTCTTGTTTGGATGATGATGATGGGGACCGAGGCTCCTCGATTTGCGTGGACTCTCTTTGTTTTTGTCTCCGTTTTTGACGTGGACTTAGGTCTTCACTAGGTCTTCCTCCCCCCTCGCTACGAGCGATATCATTGAGGTCGGCACCTGTGCCTGAAAGACCGAGTAACATCATGAGGGTGGTTATCATAAAAGGGTTCTACTCTTTATTTTCGAGGTTTCATCACCAGTAACTTAAGGCATAATCAAAGAATATTCGATTTCCTAGCATTTTACGGGGGTTTTTGAGCCAAAATGACCGCAAGTTCTTTTTCTGCTTGACACAAGAGAAATTCTTGCGTTCCATGGTGGCATGAAATCCGTTGCGAAAAAAAATCTCAGCTTTGCCTCCTCACCGGACAATGCAGACGGGTTGCAGTTAAAAATCACATTCGACGAAGACACGAAAACTGCCTTTGGTGATTACACCTGCCCCGAAAAATACCAGGGTTTACCGGATCAAATCCACCCAGGAATTATCTCCACCATCCTAGATGAAATCATGGTCAAGATCAATGAAGCGATGAATTTTGAAACCACTACAGGTGAATTAACCATTCGTTTCTTACAGCCTGCGAAAGTGAATGAACCATTACACTTACGCGGATGGTTTGTGAAAAAGAACAAAAAAATTATCGAAAACCGTGCTGAAATAGAAAATGAGATCGGCAAAATAGTGGCCCGCGGAAAAGGTAAATATATCGAAGCTGAAGACTGATTTATGCCGGTGTGGTGGAATTGGTAGACGCAGTGGATTCAAAATCCACCGATGGTAACATCATGCCGGTTCGATTCCGGCCATCGGTACCAACAGTAATTTAGTTCG
>NZ_JAFFPS010000011.1 GCF_016919165.1 Leptospira chreensis | reverse complement strand
TTTTAAGTGTTCCTATCTCTAAAATGATTCCTGTTTTATGAGATTTGGTTTTTTTATCTTATTTCTACTTTGTCCTGCTAGTTTTTTAATTGCCAAAGAACATTCCGAGTTTTGTTCCATGGGTAGGCTCTGTGTTATTTATGTTCAGGACAAAACAGGAGTAGATATCTATTTTCAAAACAAAATCGCAATCGATCAAACAGATACAACGATATCTGCCAATGCTACTTTTAAGAATATGAAAAGTAGCTTAAAACTTCCTATGGTTACCGTTCTAAAGGGCCCAAAATCAAAAAAACTATTTCGTCTGAATGCGATCAAAACTAAGAAACGCTGGGTTTATCAAATTAAATACAAATGGATACTAGGGAATTTTTCCAGTTCCCATGATTCAAAAGTGATTTATGAGTTACCCTTTGAAAAGGGACTGAAGGTTCGTATTTACCAAGGATATAAAGGAAGTAAAAGTCACCAAGGTGACAACCGTTATTCGATCGATTTCGGACTCAAAGAAGGGGATTTAATTACGGCCGCAAGAGATGGTCTTGTCATTGATACGGAGGAAAAAAACAACGAGGGCGGATTTGAAATGAAATACATCCATTCCGCTAACTATATAAAGATTCTCCATGACGACGGAACCATCGGCCAGTATGCTCACCTCCGTTATATGGGTGTGCTTGTCAAACGAGGGCAACGTGTGGTTACTGGTGCTCCTCTTGGTTATGCGGGAAGCACGGGATTTAGTGACGGTCCTCATTTACATTTTGAAGTATACAAACCCACTTCTCGGTTACGTAAAAAAACCATTCCCACCTTTTTTCGAACAGAATCTTCCGATTCAGAAATTGTCACTGAAGGACAACTCCATTGGCGTAGGGATAAAGAGGAGTCTATGGTAAAAACCGTTGCTGATGTGGACGAAATCCAAATTTGTGAATCGATTCAGAATCTAGAGCGATTGGGATGTAATGTATCCTTATTCTCTAAAACTTCCCCTTTGTATTTTTATATTCCTCTTTTGAAGCCATCTCGTTACAAGATACAAATTTCCGTTCGTAAAAATGGTACCTCCTTACAGAAATTGTATAATTGGGAGACAAATCCTGAATGGTGGGATACCTATTTTGAGGCCCAGTTAGAAGATCCTTCGGAGCCACTAGAAGGTGATTGGACTGCGGCGGTATCTATCGATGGAGTCTTACAAAAAGAGATTCAATTTCAATTAACGAGTGTAAAGTGATTAGGTTTTTATTTATTTTATTATTCTTTGGTGTTTCGTTTGGTTTGTATGCGGAACCGACTGTAACTGAAGAATGCAATCAAGAGTGGATTTGTTTGGTGCAGACAAAGGATGAGGATGGAATTGAACTCTCTATCCGTAATCACAACCCCCATCCCAAAGTTACCAATTCTGTTTTACTCAATGTTACTCTTGTTAACTTCAAAACAGATTTAACCTTTCCCCAATTTGTTGTGGTAAAGGGTACTTCTCCTGTTTTTGTTACAAAATTTTTACTAGAAGATAAAACTAAAAATGCCTTCCATTCCTTTTCCTATCGGGTTCGTCCGGGAGATTGGGATAGTGTACATGATGATTCTGTAAGTTATTTATTACCTTATGCCCCAGGTATTCGGACAAAGGTGGTGCAAGGTTATAACGGCTCTGTCACCCATTTTGGAAACTCTGTTTATGCCCTAGACTTTGGGATTCCCATTGGGACTGCGGTTCATGCTGCTAGGAAAGGGTATGTGATGGCAACCGAGTCTCGGTATTCGGAAGGTGGGTTTCGCAGGGATTTGTTATCAAAGGCAAATTTTATTATCATCCAACATGATGATGGTACTTTGGGAAATTATGCTCACCTAATGAAAAACGGTGTTGTCGTAAAAGTTGGTGATATGGTGGATGCAGGTCAATTGATTGGATACTCAGGTAATACTGGTTATACGCAAGGTCCACACTTACATTTTGAAGTACACAAACCAAATCGCCAATTAGAAGTCACAACCATTCCCACAGTGTTTAAAACACAATACTCCGAGAGAGAAACTCTTAAAGAGTATCATATGTATTGGCATCCAAAACCAGGAGTGGATCAAACGGCTATCGACATTTTTGAGGAAGACATTCAAATTTGTCGGCTGAATGCAAAACGAGAAAAAGTGCAATGCGGTGAAAATACATTCCAATTGGGAGAAAGTTTTCTCGTTTCCTTAGAGTTTGTGAAACCCGGAAACCATCGGATTGAGGTGGATATATCCATTGATGGGAAAGGTTTTGAGCCGATGAAATTGGACTGGGCCGCTGATAAGAATTTGGCTTTAGAGGCCCGATACGTATCGATAGCGAGTAACCCGAAACTCGTTGGGCGTTGGAAGGTGCGAGTCCGGATCAATGGGGAAGAAAAAAAGATTCTTTTTTTCAATGTAAAAGCATAATCGTTTGACAAGTAAATATATGTATAGTAGATTGGCTATGGGCTTTCCAAGACCTTTTGGTCGTTCTACTGGGGGTGCAAACCCCCATCTTTTTTTCGCACCTATTTTGAGAAACATCTTCCCAGAATCGAATCCTACCCTAGTTTGATATTCTAATGGAAATGAATGAATCATTGAATGTACTCGGTGGACCCCTGGCTCCTTGTTCCACACATCCTCTGACTGGTTTTTTTCGGGATGGATGTTGTAATACATCCGATGATGACGTTGGTTCTCATACGGTATGTGTTCTCGCAACAGAGGAATTTTTGGAATCTCAGAAAGAAAGTGGGAATGACCTCATCACCCCTTGGCCACAGTATTCCTTTCCTGGTGTCAAACCAGGAGAACGTTGGTGCCTTTGTGCCTCGCGTTGGTTAGAGGCCTACCGCAACGGGGTTCCTCCAAAAGTATTTTTGGAGTCTACCCACAAACGTGCGTTAGAAATAATTCCTTTGGAATTACTAGAAAGATTCGCTGCCGACGATATCGATTAGTTAGTTTTTAGAGCATCCAAATAGGCTCTTGTATGTTTGGATGTATTCTGAAGCAGAGATCCAAGAATTGTATGGATGGGATGGTTTGGTTCATATAGAGTTTCATATTTAGGAATTTCTAAATGTTCCAACTGTTCATCCGCTGGTTCTGCAGCATCATAAGCTTCTTTACAAACATTATTTCTTAAAGAATCAATCCCTTGCCATTCACTTGCACCTTTTGCTGAAAAATCTGTGATGGAACTTGCCACAGGGTGGTCCCAATTTTTAGTTTCGATCAAATTTCGAATCAGGTAATATTGATACTCTTCGATCAAAGTATGTCTTCCTGAAATGAATCGAATCATATTATCTTTTGGTGATTGGTATCCCACAATAGATACAAGTTGTACGCCAATTTGTTTTGCAGCGCTGACTCTTGGTAATACGGAAGAGTGGTAGGGTTGTGTGAGGTCTTGGATATAATGTAATGCCCAACCAGCAAATCGATATCCCCAATATGGGTGGCCTGTTCGGAATGCTAAATTAGAAAGTTCAGTAAATTGGTGGATGCGGTATTCGGGATAAGTTCTTTTTAAAAATCCAGCAAGCGCAAAAATGATCCCAGGTTCATAGTAAAATCCCATATGAAAGGGAGCCTGAGATGAAAATTCTACAGCTGGATTTCCGAATGGTTGGCTTCCAAATCCATAGATTTTTCCTACTTCACTTCCACTGTCTTCAAATAGATACAAATCTAAATCGTAGTCAGGTTCATCTGTTGCCGAAACTAAAACTTCGTCAGCACCGATCATTTGGCCTTCTTGTAAGGCTAAAAAGGTTTCGTTTCCCAACTTTCCTTTGTCGTTGAGAGTTGTGAGTTGGTCCAAAGGAAGTTTGGATCCATTTCTTTTTGGAACCGACTGGACGTATAATGCTGCTTTATGGTTTGGATTGACTCGGAGTGCTTTGTAAAAACTGACAACAAGCTCTGAGTCTTTTGTTGTTTTAGAAAATTTCAAACTTTCAGCTGTAGGAGTTAGGTGAGGAAGTCGTTTCAGTGCCCATTCTTCAGAAATAGACAAACTGTCTTGGATCGATGTTTTTTCTTTTGTCAAAAAAGATTTTAAGGATTCAACTTTGACCTTAGGAGAATTTTTTCCCTTCCAATGATCTTTTAAAATCAAATAGGTAATTCCTGCATGGTTGTTCCACGCAAATAGTGGGAATGCAAAAGTTAAAATTACAATTGTTGTGATAAATTGTTTCATAAAGTTTATTGGCTTTCCTTTTTTTGGAAGTTGGTTCCGTCCCATTTGTATTCTGATGTGAAGTATTCGTGAGAATTTGCGTTATCGATATCAAAGATATGTGTTAACTCTTGGATTGTATTGGTTTTTCCTTTGGTAACCTTTCTTTTCTTTTTTGGATCTACGGGTAATGTTTCACCTGGAAATACCAACCATGACTCGCCGCAAGTTGGAGGATCACAAGATCCTAGGTTCCATGAAAAATGAGATACAAATTTTGAATCGGAACTGATACTAATCAGTTGCTCATTTGTAGATCCATTTTCGATTTCAGAAAAAACAAAATATGATAATCCGAATAAAAATTTGGGACTCGGTGAAAATTGTGAAGCAGGGTAGATTTTATGACTCCAGTTTTCGTTACTGACGGCACCAGATTCCCATTTGGTTTGAGTTAGAAGTTTGTCACCTTGGATTAATTTTAATTCAAGTGTGCTGCGTTTGACTCCTAAGTTTCTACATAAAACTATGTTCTTTTCTAAAGTGAAGGAGTAATCGGCAATCAGTCCTCCCCAGATATAACCTGTGTCTTTCTCCGACTTCACTTGGTACCAATACTCTTTTACTGAATCTTGTTCCATGATTTGGTTCGTTTTTGCGAGAATGGTGACAACAGCTCCCATCGAAAGTTTCTTTTTGACTTTTGATTTTAGGTTATCAGATTCTCTTAAGTTGACATTATCACCAAATATACGATAGGTGGATTTAACAGTTTTTTCGTGTATGTAATCATCCCAATGGTTTTGGGAATAAAGAGGATAAACAAATAGAAGAAGTAGAATGCATTGTAAAGTTTTGTAGCCCGACATAGTCCAAAAAATAGGGAATTGAGTGCCAATAGTCGATCTCTTTTCCATAGGAATGGTATTTTTCTCTGAAAGATAGGTCGACAATGATAGTATAGGCTTTTCATCGCAAAGGATAGTGAATGATACTCGCGCAAGTAATGAAACCGTATTCAATGGATCAAATACGAATTTTGGAAGAGAGAATGAATGCCTATGAAACTTGGGTATTTGTGCTTGTATTACTGATTGCCGTACTTGTCCTAATTACTGTCATGCAAAGGCTGACGATTGCCAAGTTAAAATCGTTAGAAGCATTCAAATCAAAATCGAACTTAAAAGAGATAACTACTTCATCCAATCAAAAACAAACAGCTGTGTCTGATGTTGCAATTGCTGATATCCATACGATCACACAAACACCGATCCATTTGCCAATGACCGTCCAAGGTAAAGATCTACCAGATCCTGGTTTGGTTTTTAAATACGTTATTCCCATAAATGTAAATAAAATCATTACGATTGGCCAAAGGGAAGGAAGTGTGATCACTCGCTCCACTGAGGTCTTAGATCACCATCTAACAATAGATATAAATTCTATCGATGTATCCAATTTGGATATCCTATCCTATAGTTTAGAATTTAGAAGAGAAGGCAAAGTTTTGGTTCAACTTCCGGGTGCCAGAGACTTCCAAGAGATGGGAGTGAAGGAAAAACTTTATATTTCTAAGACTTTGTCTTTTGATGAAGAGCCTTGTTTTGAATCTCTGGATAACAATCAGCCCTTACGATTTCGAGTGGGGAGTCGGATAGGTGCTGATGGGAAGTTCAAAACTGGATATTTTGAATTTCATTTGTTCACCAAAGATGTGTTTGAAAAAACAACCAATGGAACCAAACGAATTGAAAAACATTTTTATCTGAAGTTGTCTAAGATTTTTCCCGGCTATGATACCGCGGGACAAACGAGGGAAGGCCTTGTTCCGATGCTCGGGCGGTTTGGGGTGTGAATCTTTATATCCCCGCCCTAATTGGGTGGGGAACTAGACCCGCCTCCCAATACTCACCTTTTACCACAACTTCTCCCTTCTTACAAACCCCTTTCCAAAAACCAAAAATTGTTTCTAAATAAGTTCACCTTTTTGCAAACTATGAATCTCTAGTTTCACATTGTGGCGGCTTCGCATTTCATACTCATCAAAAAAGATATCTGTATGGAAGAGTCGAATGTTTTCGATAAAATGATTCAATACTTGGATTCTTCCCTTTTGGTAGTCTTCGCGAGAAAATATCGAATACTCTTTGCGAATGTTTTTTGCATATTCATAGTATTTGGATTCTTCGCTTCCAAGAATGGAAATATCAATATCTAAAAAATAAGATGTATCTGGATGGCATTTGTCACCTAATCGATGTGATTTGGTCGCCAGGATGTGTTCTATGCAAATCTCAATCCGTTTCTGTGAAATTCCTAATTCGGATAATCTATTTTTGGCGATCTTTGCACTTTCTTCTTCATTGGTTTTGGAAGTGACATCATAAATCAAATCATGGTAAAATAAGGCAAAGAGTGCGATCTCTGGATCTTGTAATTCCTTAGATACCGAATCAAATTCCCCTAACATTTGGTAGAGATGGTTTAGGTTGTGGTAGGTGCGGTGGGATTCCGAGTAGCGAGACCTAATTTCTTCCCAAAGAGAATCCTTCTGAGATACAGAGATGTCTTTAAAACCTTGGAGTAGGGCTTGGAATTTTGTTTTACACTTCTCTTCGATCTTCATGGGAATACCTTCTGTTAAAGAATGGTTTGCGGATTGCGAATCTATATATCCCCGCCCTAATTGGGTGGGGAACTAGACCCGCCTCCCAATACATACCTCTTATCATATCTTTTCCTTTCCTACAATCCCCTTTCCCAAAACCAAAAATTCTTTCTAAATAAGTTCACTTTTGGGGGAATTGAATCGAAAAAGTACCAACCCCTTTCCCCATAAAAAAAGCCAAGGTTTCCCTTGGCTTTCTACTTCGATCATTTGATCGAACGAATCGAATCTTAAATTCGATTACGCTCTTTCTACGATCATAGATCCTGCGATCCCACCGTGTGCACAAGCAGTCACTAGCACTTTTTTCACGTCTTTGTTTTCGTCAAAGTCCATGATTGCGTTGTGAAGGAGTCTCACACCAGTAGCACCAAACGGGTGTCCAATGGAGATGGATCCACCGTTCGGGTTGATTTTTTTCTCATCAAACTTCTTTTCCCAATCAAGACCAGTTCTGATTTTGATTTCTTCAAGAGCCGCTACTGCGGTCGCAGCAAATGCTTCGTGAATTTCGATGATGTCGATGTTTTCGATTTTATCACCTGTTTCTCCAAGAAGAGCTAAAGTTGCTTCTGCTTGGCCAAGACCCATAAGGTTTGGATCCACACCACGCATGTTAAAACCGTTGATATAAGCTTTTGCAGTAAGACCTAATTTTTTAGCTGCATCTTCAGAAGCTACAATGATACCAGCCGCTCCATCAGAACGTGGGCTTGCATTGAAGATAGAAAGAGTAGGTCCATGTGATTTCTTTAAGTATTTGCTGTATTTTTCTTTGAACTGGTCAAATTTCATTTGAGGGTTGTCAAAGAGTAACATCGCGCGACCCATACGAGTTGGGTTTTTTACAAGACCTTCACGAAGAAGGACTGCTTCGTCAGCTTGTAACATATTTCCTTCATCGTCTTTCACTTCCATAATATATGGTTTGTAACGACCTTCTTGAGTCGCATCAAAAGCACGTTTGAAAGATTCGTAAGCTACTTTGTCTTGTGTTTCGCGTGGGAGAGCGTAGTTTTGAGCGAGGATTTCTGCTGTTACTTGCATACCAAAAGAAGTTTCGCCATCACCAAGTCCGTCTTCCAATGTATCACGAAGTTCTACACCTTCAGGAAGGTCATTCGGAAGAAGTTTTGTAAGAGCATCCAAACTGTTTGTTTTTTTGTTAAGGCGAGCGTTTTTCACAACGAATGGCATAGAAGTTTGAGATTCTTCACCAATCACTAGAAATACTTTTCCTTCACCAAGTGAAATGCGACGAGTTGCTTCCGCCACTGCTTCCAATCCAGATACACAATTGTTTGCAACAGTAAGGCAAGGAATTTCCATAGGAAGTCCAAGTAAGTTTGCAATCACACGTGCTGAGTTTGGTGCGTTAGAAAAACCTTCACCGACGATCACACCGTCGATATCAGTAGGTTTCAAACCACTGCGTTTCATTACTTCTTCACCAACGATTTTTCCGAGGTGGTGTCCAGAGTACTGTGAGAGCGCCTTGCCAATTTGAGCAAAAGGAGTTCGTGCAGGTGCTGCGAGTACTATCTTTTGTGTTACTTTCATATAAAATCCCTTCTTCCTTTCTTTAGACTAAAACTTTAGTTACCTTTAAAATTACTTCGCAAGCCACTTCATCATAGAACGTAGTTTTGTTCCTACGGCTTCGATAGGGTGAGCGGCATTTTTCTCTTTGAGTTTTTTGTATTCAGGGTATCCAGCCTTTGTATCGGCCATCCAACGTTTAGCGAACGCTGCACCTTTATCTTTTTGGATATCAGTGAGAACATCCTTCATACGAGCTTTGACTCCTGCATCAATGATGCGTGGTCCGCTGATATAATCTCCATACTCTGCAGTATCAGAAATGGAATAACGCATACGTGCTAGTCCACCTTCGTAAATCAAATCAGTGATGAGTTTGACTTCATGTAAACATTCGAAGTAAGCGATCTCTGGATCGTATCCCGCTTCCGTCAAAGTTTCAAATCCGCTCATAATGAGGTTCGCAACACCACCACAAAGAACTACTTGTTCTCCGAAGAGGTCAGTTTCTGTTTCTTCACGGAAAGATGTTTCTAAAATTCCTGCTCTTCCTCCACCGACTCCACTAGCGTGTGCGAGAGCGCGAGCTTTTGCTTGGCCCGTTGCATCTTGGTAGATCGCAATTAGGCAAGGAACTCCACCACCTTCTGTGTAAACACGGCGAACCAAATGTCCTGGACCTTTTGGCGCTACCATATACACGTCTACGTTTTTTGGAGGAGTGATGAGATCGTAATGGATGTTAAATCCGTGAGAGAATACAAGAGCCTTTCCTTCAGTAAGGTTCGGTTCAATATCCGCCTTATACATGTCAGCTTGGATGGTGTCTGGAGCGAGGATCTGAATGATGTCTGCTTTTTTTGCAGCTTCCGCAACACTGAAAACTTCAAAACCAGCTTCTTTAGCTTCTTTTACTGATTTGGATCCGTCGCGAAGTCCGATGATGACTTTCAAACCAGAATCTTTCATGTTTTGAGCTTGGGCGTGACCTTGGCTTCCGTAGCCAATCACTGCAATGGTTTTACCTTTAAGGAGATTTAGATCGCAACTGTCGTCGTAATAGATATTTGCCATGGATGGGCACACTTCCTGCGGAAAATTTAACTTATTTTTCCATCATTTTTAACTATGAGGAGGGAAACAAGAACGAATTAGGGCGCCTTTCCTTGCTGGTTCCGGACTCCGCGTTCGCTTCGGTCCTACGGACGGCTTACGCCTCCTCCACATCAAGGGCGCGTAAGAGACATAATATTTTTCTACTTCCCTTCAACTATTTTGATCCAACAAAAACCATGCGCATAGGTGTTAACCGCAAATGCGGAAACCCTCCATTGGAGAATCGGATCCGAACCCCTATACTGGATTCATGATGAACAGAATCAATTTTGAATCCGTAGAAAAACTGAACCGTCAAAGACTCGTTAGGTTTTTTTGTTCCCTATTTTTTGTAGGTGGTTTGGCGCTTGTCGGAGGAGGTTGTATCTCCCCTGATTTAGCACAAGACTCCTATTATGCAAGGCATCCGAGTCAGAATGGCCACAACTACCGCGATTACCCTTATCCCTACCAAGGGTCTAGGGGAAGTTATGGGGTTCCATATCCCTATCATGGTGGAGGAAACCAGTTCCAAGTCCCCAGAACCCACGGAGGAGGAGGCCACAATCCCCTTCATGTTCCCGCGGGTAGATACCACAATATGGGTAATCCCGGGAAATGGAGGTTATAGAGTTTGGATCCTTTGAAAATTTGTAAACTCTCTTCGGACTTACTTGTATTATACCGTACAATCTGTCCGAAGAGAACAAAGTCCCGCTATCGTTTGGTGACTTCATTCCGTTTTTTTCTTCTTCTCTCCGTTTTTCTTTTGATAGGATGTGCAAGCCTCCTTCCACCAGAACGGAGAATGTATCCCAAGAATCCTGTCACTCTTCCGGAAGGAATGGACATCCACCAGTGGATGGATGCAAAAGAGAAACAATTTCAGGAGAGGTTTGGATCCAGACAAATCGGTGAAGAAGAATATAAATTCAATTTTTTCCGTAAAAATCTTACTTCTTTCGGTTCCTATATTTCCTGCACCGCTATGGTTCGAAATAGTACAGCAAAACAAGTAGAGCTCTACAATTTAGTATCTATGGTCAACTATGCTGACTATACTAAGTTTATGAGAAAAGGTGGAGACTTGGGTCCCATGAGTGAAAAGGAAAGAACAGAGATTCTACTTCCTTGTATCGAAGAATTTTTAGAATCTCCCCAAACAAAGGAATGAAGCATACGTGAAGTTTTTTTATTTTAGTTTATTCAGTTTATGTTTCCATTGTTCCTTTGCTAATTTAGATCGTGGTTTAAGAAATATCCCAAAAGATTCCACAAAAGGGAAAATCAGCGATTCTGTTACGATTCTAAATCAAAACAGAATGTACGTTCGTAAAGAATATTCAGGTTCGGTAGAGGTTGGTCCGCTATTTGGAGAATCAGTGACTCAATATTTTGCAAATAAACAAATAGAGGTCGGTAAGTCTAGGTATCAGTGGAAAGAAATCTACATTCACAATATCGATGATAAAGATTTCCAACTGACAAATGTAAAAACAGACTATGTATTTTTTGTTACGGCAGCTCGACCTCGAAGCAATTGGGAGGAAGGTAATCTTACGCAATTATTACAAATGCTTACTTTCTGTATTGTCCCTTGCAAACAAAAAGTCGCTTTGGATGTTACGGTAAAGTTATATCATAAAAATAGTCTGGTCTCTGAAAAAGTAAGCACCCATTCCGGAACTCGTTATTTTAGCCCTTGGTATTTACCTGTTCCGTTTCTATTCGAAATGAGAGACTATGGAAATTTGTCCCACGAACCGAGTATTTTCTCTACATTGTATTTACGTGGTTTCCAAGAAGCAATTGACCAGATCTATTTGGATTTGCCTAAAGAATCAAGTAACTAGAGGGCCTCGGCCTTTTGGTCTACACTTCCTGTATAACGAATGAGGCCAAAGGTCAAATCATCTTGGATGGCAGTGATCCCTCCCGAAAGTTGGATTACGGATTGGAAGACTTGGTCTCGAATTTCAATTAAAGGAAGGCTTCGCATCTCTCGAATCAAATGCAGGAGTCTTTCTTCCCCAAACATTTGAAAGGACTCAGGTGCCCTAGCTTCTGTTAGGCCATCGGTCAACATCACAATCAAATCTCCTGTTTCCAATTGGAATTTCTCTTCTTCTGCAAGGATGGCAAAAATAGGTGTGATGATCCTTCCCATAGGTTTCAAACTCACAAGGGCTCCCGACTTTCGGATGATAAAAAGAGGAAAGTGGCCGGCCCTGGCAAATGTCAGTGCCCCAGAATCTGTATGGAGATGGAGTAAACTGGCGGTTACAAAATGTTCCCGAAGATTGGGAATGATTTGGTTTCGAATCGATTCTAAATTTTCTTTTAGGTCGGAAGGGTCTTCCTTCCATTTATCGAGGGAGGTTTTGACAAGGGCACTGAGTAGGGCCGCAGGAATTCCGTGACCAGAAACATCGCAAATAAAAACACCTAACTCTAGTTTTTCGGGTCTCCAAACAATATCATACAAATCTCCTCCCACTTTCATCATAGGAATGTTTTTAAAAAGAATTTCCACACCTTCGGGAAAAACTTCCTTTTGAGGGAAAAGAGATTCCTGGATCCGTTTGGCCATATCCAATTGTTTTTCGATTTCGCTTCTTTGTTCTTCAATGACGGCAGTTCTTTCTAAAACTTTTTTTTCTAGTTCCTCGTTGGCTTTTTCTTTTAGTTCATTCAGAACTTGTAAGGATTTTAAAGAAGCGAGTTGTGCCCTTTCTCTTTCTCTGGTTGCTGTCACCAAAAAGTAAGCAATCCCACTGATACAAAACAAAAAGGCATCCAAAAAGATTAGGGAGTCGTTGATCGAAAGTCCTGTTTCATCTCTTCTCGCAAAAACCCCTTTCCCTTCGATGGTAAGAGAAACAGCTGTGAATGCTAATACCACGGTTGCAAGTGTGGCACCAAACTGGCGAAAACGAATGCTTGTGACAATGACAAAAGGAATGGGTAAAAAGAGAAGGGGCCACTCATCACTAAAAGCAATGGTTCCCGATATATACACCAAAATGATCCAAAGCAGTAGTTCGATTTGTTTACGAAGTTCCAACTTTAGTTTAGCTTTCGGATGGAACCAAACATAGAGTAGGGGAGCAACAATGAGAAATCCCAACATCTCTCCCGAAAACCAAGTAAAGAACACATTGAAATAAAGTTCTGTGGATAAAAAATCCCAATACCATAAACTGGTGACACCCATTACTGTGCTAATAAACGATCCAGGAATGGTTCCAATACTTAAGAAATAAATTAAGTTTTTAGTAGAGTAAATGGGATCTGTTTTTTCAGACACTCTTTGGATGATTCGATAGTTGATATAACTACTGAGTGTATTTCCAATTCCTATGATGAATGCTGTTGGTAAATGTGGGTTATTAAAAAAATTAGCTAAGGTTGCTCCCAGATAAATTCCAGGTAAGGCAACGGGACCGAGAAGTAAAAGAGAAGCAAGACCCACACCTTCTGGGGGCCAAACGGGAGAAACTTGGCTATTTAAGAAGGCAATTTTAAAACCAATTTGTGCTGAGATGAAGTACCCAATAAAAATGATGGGTGTCCAAATAAAAATTCGCGTATAAAGGACAGTCTTCATTCGGAATGAAGCATTTCCCATTCCTCCATTTTGTAAAGAATTTCCGTCTCTATCTTTTGGATTTCTTCAGTTATTTTCTGTAGTTCCGTATGATCATTTACGAATGTACTCAATTTCTTTTCTAATTCTACTTTTGTGGACTCTAACTTGGCTATCTCTGATTCTAATTTGGAGAGTTTCTTTTGGTCTTGTTTGGATTTCTGTGGTTTCCCCGCTCCGACTGTCACTTCTGGAACTACAACCTGTTTTGGGGAACTTGGTTCACTTTCTAATTCCAAAGTATCGGTTTCTAAAAAGGAAGAGAAGGTTCCAATGTAATGGTCTAGTTTTCCCTCTTTTCGGAAGATCAGTAGGCTTTCTGCGGTTCGGTCTAAAAAATAACGATCGTGCGATACGATCACAACGGTTCCTGGAAATTCATCCAAGAAGGATTCCAAAACAGACAGTGTTTGAATGTCTAAATCATTGGTTGGTTCATCTAAGATCAGAAAGTTTGGACCAGTCATCAGGATTTGCACGAGAAAAAGTCTGCGCCTTTCGCCTCCAGAGAGTTTGGCGATCGGTGTATATTGTAATTTCCCATCAAAGAGAAACCTTTCCAACATCTTTGCCGCAGAGATTTTTTCTCCCGATTCTGTTTCAATCATTTCACCGGCAACATCTTTGATATAATCGAGAACATTCCGATCCAGTGGAAGTTCGGAACTGGTTTGGTCAAAATAACCTACCTTAGTGTTCATCCCTGGTTTGATGTACCCACTATCAGGTGTAATGCGACCTGCCATTAGATTGAGGAGTGTGGATTTCCCAATTCCATTGGGTCCAATCACTCCGAGTCTTTCTTTGGCTTTAAAAGTATAAGTAAAGTCATTGATGAGTAGTTTGTCTGCGATCCCTTTTTTCAGATTATGAATTTCTAAAATGGTTTTCCCTTGGCGTTTGGCCGCGACACTCAGTTCTAAATCTTTTTGTTCTTCGCGTTTTTCTCGGTTTTGGAGTTCACCGGCACGTTCAATCCGTGCTTTTTGTTTTGTGGAACGAGCTTTCGGTTGACGTTTCAACCACTTCACTTCTTGTTTCAAAAATTGTTTGATTTTATCTTCTTGTTTTTGAAGGGTTTCTTCTCTTTCTACTTTGCGCTCCAAATAAATAGAATAGTTCCCTTCATATAGAAAATGACTACCCCGATCGAGTTCCAAAATTTTATTCACAATACGATCTAAGAAATATCTATCATGGGTTATGAGAATGATGGCTTTGTCAAGACCTGCTAGATAATCTTCTAACCATAAAATGGATTTTACATCCAAATGGTTTGTGGGTTCATCTAAAATCAGTAAGTTACTTTCATCGATGAGAGATTTTGCCAGTTCAACTTTTTTAAGCATTCCTCCTGACAATTCAGACATCTTTCTTTCTAACTTCTCAACACCTAACTCTTTTAATATGGATTTAACTTGTTGTTCGTAATCCCAAGCGGACAGTCTGTCCATCTCTTGAGAAATCTCTGTAAACTCATCATCGAGTCCATCCACACCTTCACTCATTCTCTCGCAAATGTCTTCATAACGGCGAATGGTTTTGACTAGTTTGTTATCACCTTTGTAGATATGATCGAGGATGGTTTCGTTCTGATCAAAGACCGGATTTTGGTCCAAGATGGAGATTTTAAGATTATTGTTTTTGATGATTTGGCCGGAGTCCGTTTCTTCTTTGCCGAGGATGGCTCGTAGTAGGGTGGATTTACCAGATCCATTGATACCAACAATGGCGAGTTTTTCTCCTTCACTGATAGAGAAATCAAGGTTTTGAAAGAGTTTTTTTTCGCCGATGGTTTTGGAAAGTTTGGAAACAGAGACTAGCACAATGTCCATGAGATGGAAATGGGGTCAATCGGACAATCTCATTCAATATTTTGACATGAATGTACATCTGATTTATCAACTTTGATTTGGTTTTTGGTCTCCTGTCTATTTTGCGAATTCTCGCATTTTCACAATCCCAGTTAGTAGGTATATGTTATCAAACGGACAAGATGAATTATATACTTCCATACTAAATCGCCAATCCATCCCGGAATCCGTAGTGGGTGGAAAACAAGTGGCAAGCCGCTTTTTAGAAGAATTGTTTTCCATTCTATTTTCTGGATACCATTCCGAACGTAACTTTACTTCCAAAGACCAAATCATGGACCAGTTGGAACTCTTTCGAATCCGTTGGAAAAATCTTTTAGAACCTTATGCTACTTATGCGGATAAAGAGCTCGGTCGTGTGGTTGCCTTAGATGATATTCTACACAACTTCGTAGCCAAACTTCCGGGTTTGTATCAATGGATGTGGGAAGATGCCGAGGCTGCCTTTTTGGGAGATCCTGCGGCAGAAAGTATCCACGAAGTGATCCTCGCCTACTCTGGGTTTTACGCTGGTGCTGTACATAGAGTTGCTAATTATTTTTTCAAATCTTCAATCCCTATTTTTCCAAAACTTTTATCTGGTGTGGCCCACGAAGCCACGGGAATTGACATCCATCCTGGGGCAGAGATCGGTAGAGCTTTTTTTATGGATCATGGAACAGGGATTGTGATTGGAGAAACCACTCAGATTGCGGACAATGTGAAAATTTACCAAGGGGTCACTCTCGGAGCCCTATCGGTAAACAAGTCTTTGGCGAAACAAAAACGCCATCCTACGATCGAAGAGGGAGTAGTGATTTATGCGGGAGCAACGATTCTCGGTGGGGAAACTGTCATCGGCAAACAGTCGATCATCGGAGGAAATGCCTGGATTACCCAAAGCATCCCTCCGTATTCTGTTGTGTATCAAAAGTCAGAAGTGCGAGTCAGAAGTTCTAATGAAGTCCAAGGTTTGGATTTCACTATTTGAACTAAATTCCTAACCTATTCCGACTCCCTAATTGGTACAACACTCGGATGAGTGCATCAATGTCTTCACAAGAATTGTAAAACGCGAGTGATGGTCTTACTGTTGATTCCAATCCAAATCTTCTTAAAATGGGTTGAGCACAGTGGTGGCCGGCACGTACAGCAATTCCTTCTTCCGCTAATCGTTTTCCAATTTCTTCTGTTTTGAATCCATCTACCACAAAGGATAACACGCCCGCTTTGTCTTTGGCAGTTCCAATCAACCGGAGGCCTGGAACCTTTAACAGTTCTTTGGTGCCATATTCCAATAGATCGTGTTCGAAAGCTGAAATTTGTTTCATTCCGAATCTGTTCAGATATTCGATCGCAGCTCCAAGTCCAACCGCATCAGCGATGTTCCCTGTTCCTGCTTCAAATCGAAACGGCGCTTCTTGAAAGGTAGTGTGATCAAAATTGACATCTTTGATCATGTTCCCACCACCTTGCCATGGAGGTAGGCTATCTAAGATGGCTTTTTTTCCGTAAACCACGCCGATCCCGGTCGGTGCAAAGAGTTTATGACCACTAAACACAAAGAAGTCGCAATCGATCTCTTGTACGTTTACTGGCATATGGGATACAGACTGAGCTCCATCCACAATCACAAGGGCTCCTACTTTATGAGCAGACCTTGTCATCTCTTCTACCGGAACCACAGTTCCCAGTGCATTCGAAACTTGTGTGATCGAAACAATTTTTGTTTTCGAGTTTAACAGACGTTCATATTCACTAAGAATGATTTGTCCAGAATCATCCACAGGAGCCACTTTTAACTTTGCACCTTTTTTCGCGCAGACCATCTGCCAAGGAACAATGTTTGCGTGGTGTTCCAAATGGGTGATTAGAATTTCATCACCGGCTTGGATGTGTTTGTCGGAGATAATATTGGATAGGAGATTGATTCCCTCCGTAGTTCCTCTGACAAAAACAATTTCCTCTACACTCCCAGCACCAATAAACTCTTGGACTAGAGACCTTGCTTTTTCATAAGCGTCGGTGGATCTAGCAGCAAGTGTATGGGCTGCACGATGGATATTGGAATTCTCATGTAAGTAAAAATGAGATAACCTTTCAATCACAGAGATTGGTTTTTGAGTGGTTGCCGCATTATCGAGCCATACCAGAGGTTTCCCATTCACAGTTTCCGTTAAGATAGGAAAATCTCTCCTTGCGGATGCGAGATTCCCACCACCTGACTGTGGTATGTTGGTGATTGGGAAGGACTGAAAATCGGAATAAGAAAAACCAGTATCCGTTAATTTCAAATCTTCTAAGTAGGGTAATGTCTCCTGAGGGATATTTGGTGATGGCAAACCATTGGTGGGAAGGTTACTTCCACCATAAGATTGTAAAACGCCAAACATTTCCTTTGCCAATTTCTCGAGTGTTTTCTCATCAGGGAAACCGGAAGGAGAAACATTTGCAAACGAATCCGGGTTTAGTTTTAGAAAACTCGGATCATTTGTATTCATAATAATTTCCCACATCTACGTTGTCTAGTGCCGCAATGGCATCGTCCGTAAGTATGGCTGCTGAGCAGTAAAGGGAAATTAAATACGAACCAATTGCAGATCTGTTAATTCCCATAAATCGAACCGAGAGACCTGGAGTTTGTTCGCCTGGTAAATTGGATTGGAATAAACCGACTACCCCTTGTTTTTTCTCACCGACTCTAAGAAGTAAGATACTAGATGTTCCTGCTGCTGACTTTGGATTTGTTTCTCCGTTGACAAGAAGTTTGTCGGTAGGAATGAGTGGAAGTCCTCTCCAAGTTAAGAATTGAGCACCAAACATAGTAACGGTGGCCGGTGGAACTCCTCTTCTTGTACATTCACGACCGAACGCAGCAATTGCGAGTGGGTGAGCTAAGAAGAAAGAAGGTTCTTTCCAAACTTTAGTGATAAGATCATCTAAATCATCTGGAGTAGGTGGCCCTTTTCTTGTATTAATTCTTTGGTGAGCCGGAACATTTTTAAGTAGTCCGTAATCTTCGTTATTGATTAACTCGAGTTCTTGTTTTTCTTTTACACTTTCAATCGCCAAACGAAGTTGTTCGTTAATTTGTTCATGTGGAGAGCTGTATAAATCAGAAACTCTGGTTTGTACATCAAGGATAGTAGAGATTAAACTGAGGGTGTATTCACGTGGTTTTTCTTCGTAGTTAACAAATGTTTCTGGAAGTTCTTGTTCTCCCTTTTGTCCACAAAGTACATCAACTTGTGTATTGGATTTGACTCGGTTGACACGAAGAACACCTGCCTCTAACGGTTTCCAGTCAAGTAATCTGACTAGGAAACGTGGGGTGATCGCACTGTATTGTGCATTCGTTTTTACCGTATTTGCCAGTTGGCGTGCGGCTAAATCTCCCAAAGCGTGTTGGGTTTGTTCTGCCATAAATGACCTCTTTTTTGAAATGGATCTTTATTGACTGATTTGGTGAGCGTACAGAAAACGAGAATCGTTCCCTTAGATGAAAATAGAGAGAAGTTTTGTGCTGTATATTGTAGAAATTGACTAGTAGATTGGCGGACTAGTGCAATTGGAGCCAGTGTTTCATCTTTTCGGCTATGGTCTTTAAAACGACTGGTTTTGAGATATAATCGTTCATTCCACAGTTGAGACAACGTTCTTCTTCACCTGACAGAGTTCCTGCGGTGAGGGCAATGATAGGCACAAGTTTTCCATTTTCTAGTTTTCGAATGGCTTTTGTGGCATCGTATCCATTCATTTCTGGCATTTGGACATCCATAAATACTAATTGTGGCTCTGTTTGGATGAAATTTTCTACCGCCAAAACTCCGTTTGCTGCTTCAACGATGATAGTACCTGGTAAGGATTTTTGAACAATGGCTTTGGTTAACATCATGTTGACCGGATTGTCCTCTACAATCATTACCTTAATTTTTTCATTGGTTTGGATGGGTTTTACGGTTTCGAAATTTGCCTTTTCGGCTTCGTAGGTTTTTCCAGAAACCAGTTTGTCCAAACTTTCATATAGGATATTGGTTTGGATGGGTTTTAAAAGGACAGATTGAACTCCCAGTTTTTTTCCTCTTTCATAAATACCTTCCTCATTGGAGGAAGTGTGGAGGGATAAAAATGGTTTTTTGAAGTGTTTGGAGTCTACGGTTTTTAAAAGTTCTTCTATAAAATCAAGGCCACTCATCTCGGGCATATTATAATCCGCTATGACCACATCATAAAAAACTCCAGAACCGATGATATCCAAAGCTTCTTTTGGAGATCGGAAGCTATCTACCTGAATTCCTTTATGTGATAACATTTCTTCGATCACAAATAAATTGGTTTCGTTGTCATCTAGGGCCATTACTTTTTTGATTTGGTTCAGTTCTGGTTCTATATTTCTTTCGTTGTCGGCAAGGGTGAGGATTTTGAAAAAGAAACGTGATCCTTTGTCGCGTTCCGATTCCAATTCCATTTTAGAATTAAATAAGTTTAATAATTTGCTTGAGATTGATAATCCAAGGCCTGTTCCACCAAACTGACGTGTGGTGGATGTATCTGCTTGAGAAAACACTTCAAAAATTTTATCTTTGTTTTCTGGACTGATACCAATTCCTGTATCAATCACTTCAAAAAGAAATAGGTATTCGTTTTTCTCTTTTGGTTCAGCAGATATTTTAATTTGGATTTCCCCTTTTAGAGTAAACTTTAAAGCGTTACCAATTAAATTCAAAAGGATTTGTCTGAGTCGCAAAGAATCTACAAATATGTTTCTTGGAACTTTTGGTGAAATGTTGAGAATGAGCTCCAGTCCCTTTTCGTAGGCTTTGTGTTTTACAATTTCCGCAATTTGGTGGAGTAAATCGTATAAGTTGATCCTCTCCTTATAGAGTTCCATCTTTCCCGATTCTATTTTTGAAAAGTCTAGGATATCGTTGATGAGATCGAGTAGGGAATTGGCGGAAAGATATACAGTCTCCATATATTTTTTCTGCACTTGGCTTAGGTCCGTTCGCATCAAAAGGTCGGAAAAACCAATCACACCATTGAGTGGGGTTCGAATTTCGTGACTCATATTGGCAAGAAAGTCTGATTTTGCTTGGGAGGCTTTCTCTGCATTTTCACGAGCCACAATTAGAGCTTGTTCGAGTAACTTCCGTTCTGTGGTATCGGTATGGGTTCCGATCATTCGAAGGGGTTTACCATCTTCTGTCCATTCCACCACTTTTCCACGATCTAAAATCCATTTATAAGTTCCGTCTTTGCATAACATCCGGTGTTCGTTGACGTAAACACTGGTTTCCCCATCAAAATGTCTATCTAAAGCAGCAAAGTAGTTTGGTTTGTCTTCAGGATGGACTCTTGATTCCCATTCCGATACATCGGACCCAATTTCATCTTCCGCATACCCTAACATATTTTTCCATTGGTTGGAAAAGAAAACTTTGTTGGTTTGGGAATTCCAATCCCAAATCCCATCTCCCGAACCCTCTAGAGCAAATTGCCAACGACTTTCACTGGCACGTAACGCTTCTTCGGTGGCCTTATGGGCCGATATATCGATCCCTATGCCTAAATAGCCGGTAATTTCCCCTTTTTTATTTTTACTGGCAGTGGCAACTAGTTGGACAGGAAATTTACTTTTGTCCTTACGAACATAAGTCCACTCGTTGGAGTCGTATTCACCTAACTTTGCTTTGTATATAAAAGTTTCAAATCCAGAGATCGGGACTCCGAATTTATTGGAAAGAACTTTCGCTCGTGCTTGTATTTCTTCAGGAATGTGAAAAATTTCTGGCGAAGTTTTTCCAACTACTTCCTCTGAGGAGAATTGTAAATGGTATTCGGCACCTTTATTGAAGTGGGTGATGATTCCATTTGTATCCGTTCCAATGATGGTTACGTGTGTAGTGGCATCAAGGATGGTTTCTAAATTGGCTAGTGCTTCTTCTCGTTGTAAATCTAAATGTACACTTCTTGTGATGTCTTGGAAACTTCCAAAAACTCGAATGCATATCCCATCTTTAAATACAGAATGTCCAATGGTTCTTACCCATTTGAATTTTCCAGTCACTGTTTTAATTTGTAGAACCAAATCATAAGAAGTTCCGTTGGTGGCGGCTTCCTTAAAAGAGGATAATAAAATTTTCCGATCCGACTCAATGGGATAAAAATCAAATGCAGTATCTAATTCCGGGATATAATCCTCAGAGACTTCGTGAATTCGTTTTGTTTCTTTTGCCCAATACAATGTATGATTGACTAAATCAACATCCCAAGCTCCTACGTTTGCCGCCGCATTGGTTTCTTCGAAAAGAAGTTTGATCCTGGCTAGTTCGTCCCGTTGTTTTAAAATTTCTAACTCTTTGTCTTTCCTTTCTGTAATGTCGATGAGGTAAGAAATTTTTTCGGTAGGAAGGGAGCTGAAATAGCTGACTACACTATAATCAGAAACATAAATATAAGTTCCGTCTTGTTTTTTATATCTGTATTCTCTTTGGTAAGTCCGCGATTTGTTTTTGATTTGTTCTCTTTCTTCTTTGTCTGCCTTTTCTTTATCATCGGGATGGACAAGATCCTCCGGTTTTAACATTCCTTTTTTGAAATCACCGGTTTGATAACCTAGGTTGAGAGAAACATTGGGAGATACATAGGTAGTTAAAAATTCCGAATCAAATTTAAATCGAAAGATCACGTAAGGGCCACTGTCTAAAATTACATTTTCGATGCTAAAGTTAGGTTCGCCGCGTAGGATGACTCCGGGTGTATTTTTGAATTCCAAATACCTTCCTGAGATTCGAAACGGGTTTCCGAGTAGGCTTGTTGTGAATTGGAAGGGAGTCCTTCTTGCCAAAGTTTCTTGGCAAAGGTTAGTCAGGATGAGGGCATCCCTGGGAATGATATGTAGGTCGTTGATATGTTTTCCCGTGGAAATGGATTCAGGTGGCAAATAGAGATTGGGAGAAGTGCGGGAAAATTGGATTTCCAAAAAGGGGTCTACGTAGATTAAAAATTCGTCAAAACTCTCCACAATGGATTGGTAGTTGAAACTTTCTGCCATGAATTGTTATGTCACTTGACCTAAACGATTGATCCTAAAGAATAATGGATACGATGATGAATCGCCTGTCACTTTCTATTTTTCTATGTTGTATTTCCGCACTACCGGCAGGAAATTTATTAGGCCAATCCCAAAGAAATCATGGTTGGGTGGTGTCGGGATCTTCTTCCAAACTCCTCATTCAAGGAAAAGAAATCTTAAATGGAAGGGATGAATTCCGATTTAAAAACCCGGAAGGGATGTCCCAAATCCAAGAGATAGACTACTATCTCATGTTAGGGGAGTATTACCTACGTAAAAAAGATAAAGTGGGTATTGCCAATATACTCTATGACCTACGCACCAAAAAAGGCGAATATGCCTTTGCCGATTTTTTGCTGACTTCTCTCTGGAAACAGTCGCAAGGGGAAGAAGTCCAAGCCATCAAAATTTTAGACAATTACATCCAAAAAGAGCCCAACACTTACTTTCGCAACCTAGCAAAAAACATGCGAACCAATCTTTTCCAAGCGGGAGAAGATGAAAAAAAGTCCATGATCCGAATGGACTGCCAAAAAACCAAACCGTACTATTCTTTATGCCGTGTATTCCGTCTGCAGTACTACATTGACCTTCCTTCTGGGAAAGAGAAGGACATGCATAAACATTTTGTGAACATTATGCGAGTCAGTTCTCCTTTTTTTGAAGATCCCAATTTGGAATGGATTCCCCTTTTGGATCGAATTGACGAAGATCTTCCCGCCAAACTTTCCTTTTTAGGATTTGTAAGGGAAGGAATCCATTTACAGAAAATGATTATGGATTTGGAAAAAATCACAGATGGATCGATTGGCGAAAACTCCAACGAACGGATGGCATTTTTTCAAATCTTGGGTGGGGACTATTCGGGAGCCGAAGAATCATTGCTCAATTTTCTTAGGTCAGCCAGAGGAAAGAAGGCATCGATCCTCAATCGAGTCTATGTAAAGTTAGGTGCACTTGCTTATTTTCAGAAAGATTACAAAAAATCTTTAGAATACTATTTGAAGTTGGATTTAAACAACTGGTCGGCGGACATCCATCATCCCTTTTTAAATGAACCCATGTCCATTACGGGAGTTAAAGATTTGATTTCCGTATCTTTGTACAAAGTCAGTGGACCTGAGGCTGCACTCAAAGCCTTACAAAAAATCCAAGACCCAGAAAAACTGACGGAAGCGGACATCTGGCCCAAACTTAGAATTTCGCAGATGTTAATGGATCAAAATCCTGAATTGTCTTCTCGGATGACAGATGAAATCATCTACATGGCCCAAGAAAAAAAATGGAGGCGATTGGAATATGCGGCCACCATCTTACAAGGCTACAACCAAATATATCGAAAGGAATTTCGTAAGTCCACGATTGAGTTAACAAAGAGTCGGGGAATTTTGGATGAGGAAAATACTTTTTATGCAGCAGAGTTCCTTCGGAACTTTGGATTTGTTTTTGCCCACACGGCTTCTGGTAAAAAGGGTCCGGTGAATGGAAACATTCGAGATGGAGTTGCCGACTACCTGCAAAACAATGTATACGAAGATTTATATTATATTCGCAATTACAGGCCACTTGCTTTTTCGACGGATTTGTTTTTTGAATATGCACTCAGTCATTTGCGAGATGACAACGATGTTTGGGGACTTCTGGACTCTATTTACAAATACAATTCCGTTAAATGGATTCGTTCTCAGAAAGGAAATCCCCACTCTTTGTTCCAAATCCAATTTGTGGACAAACAATTCCAATACCTCTCTGGTTTTTCTACAGCACGCGAATCTAAGTTTTTTGATTCCACTTATGCAGATAGCCGGGAAACAGAAAGCCAGTTCCAGAGAAAAAACGAAGAAGAGTCCGTAAAAAATTTAGAATCAGCAAAACTTCCCACCGTACTTTTGTTACCGTATAAGGATGAGTTTTATCTTTTTACCTTCAATCCGAAAGAATCCAGAAGAAACCAACTGAGTTGGAAGGTGATTCGTTCCCAAAGACCAGATACCTCCGATGCCATTGACTCGGTTCGAGAACTGATTCATTCGGGAAAAGAAAACGAAACAGTACAAATCTATTTGAATGAATCGGGCGCGAGTTTGATGCGTTCTCTCAAAAAAGAAATGAAAGAGACTCAGTTCGTATTTTTCTTTTCTCTTCTCCCGCAATCGGACACACAGAAAACGCCTGGTGTGTTTTCTTGGAAATGTCCGTCCAATATGCGTTCCTTGGAAGGTAAGGGAATGAATCTTGTGGAGACGGCTTATTTTGAAGGTTCTCGTATTTTAAAAGAAAAGGAAAGATTACACCTTTGGGACTTTCCAGCAAACACGAGTTCGGTGAATTCAGTCGCCAATCTTTCTTGGTCTTGTAAATCGGATGTTGGAAACTTGGAAGAGATTCCATTTTTAAAATTATTTCGAAGGATCGATTACCGAACCGTTCCTCGGATGGTGGTCTATACCGAACGTGTTCTTGGAAAATCTTGGTCTGATTATTCTTGGCATTACAATTGGTTGCATTTTTGGTTTCGATCGGGAACAAAAAAGATCGCATACCTTCCGACCCTTCCTGTTTTGGATGCAGGATCGGTTTCGGGCCTTGCAGATCCCTCGCGTTACCGCGAAGATGGGGTTTGGATCCAGGCAACGGCACAATAATGGTGACATAATGTCCGTAGAATTCTTTGGACGAACTTCCAGTTCCTTTCTCATTTCTGGCAAAAATAGGCCAAAATTATAGGCGACACTGGGAGATCAGTCCAAAATACTTAATTCTATTCCTCATACCAATGGACCCTGATCATAATACTTTAGTGGTGCTCGAGTTTCTATGGAAATAATCGGCATCTTTCTCATCCTCCTCCTCGTCTTTGTCAATGGTTTCTTCGTAGCAGCTGAGTTTGCCATGGTTTCCATTCGCCCCTCTCGCCTAGAGGAGCTTGTCAAAGAAAACCGAGCTATGGCTCATATTACTAAAAAGGCCGTCTCTAAAATTGATGATATGTTATCGGTTTGCCAAGTGGGAATCACAGTCGCAAGCCTACTTCTTGGATGGATTGGGGAAGCCTTGTTCGCAAGTGTTGTCTCTGGATTCCTCCATATGTTTCATATTGAGTTGGATCTTGTTACCATCCATAGTATTTCCATTGGCGTTTCTTTCACTCTCATCACTTTACTCCATGTGATTTTGGGAGAGTTGGTTCCGAAAACTCTTGCCATTCAAAATACAGAAGCCATCGCCCTTGGAGTTTCTGCTCCTATGTGGTTGTTCTACTATTTATTTTTTCCTGTCACATTCATTATGAATCGTTTGGCGGGAGGGATTCTCACTTTATTCCGCTTACAACGGACAGGTGATAAATATGTGCACTCGGCAGAAGAGCTCATGATCATCATCGAAGAACAAAGGAAACAAGGTCGGATTGACAATGCTGAGATGCAACTCATCCAAAAGACTTTTGATTTTTCCGAACACACTGCCAAAGATGTAATGACACATAGGCTTTCTATCATTGGTATTCCTCATGAGTCAACGATTGATAAAATGCTTCCGCTCATTGCAGAACATAACTTTTCTCGTTACCCCGTTTATGACCAAACTTTGGATCGGATTGTGGGGATTGTCCATGTGCAGAAATATTTAAAATGGCAAGCAGCTCATCTTTCTGCCAAAGGCAAAAAAGAAAAAATCACAGTGATTATGGAGAAGGACTTTGTAAAAGTTCCTGAATCTATGTCCATTGAACGTGTGATGACAAAACTTCGCGAGAAAAAACAACATATGGCAATTGTCATTGATGAATATGGTGGAGTTTCTGGTTTACTTACCTTAGAAGATATCATAGAAGAATTTTTTGGTGAAATTCGAGATGAAACAGACAGTGATGAAGTGGATGTAACTTCAACGAATAAAAAAACAAAAGCCATCACTCTCGACGGAGAAACTGAACTTTCTAGTTTATCTGGTATCTTAGAAGGGGAAGAACCTTCCGATATGGAAGAAGTCCGAACCATCGCTGGTTATTTTATGGAAAAGAACGAAGATATGCCTAAAGAAGGTAGCATCGTTCAAATCAAAAAAGGAAGTCTTAAGGTAAAAAAAATGGAAGGAAATAAAATCATCTCCATTTTGTTTACTCCTAAATTAGAAGAAGACAATGATTCCGAAATGGAACGGGAACTTTCTTACGAGGACAGATAGATGAAAGAAATTGTAATTGCTGTTTCAGGATCTATTGCTTCTTACAAAGCTTGTGATTTGGTAAGAGGACTTACCAAACAAGGATATCCTGTTCGTGTAATTATGACTTCCAACGCGACAAAGTTTGTTGGAAAAATTACCTTTGAAGCCCTAACTGGAAAACCAGTTCGTGTGGATGAATTTGATACCGGTATGGCCCATATCGAAATCAAAAACATTGCCTCGGTACTTGCCGTGGTTCCGGCTTCCGCCAATATCATTGGAAAAATGGCCAATGGGATTGCTGACGATTTGGTCACATCCACATACCTAGCTTGCACTTCTCCTGTGTTAGTTGCACCATCTATGAATCCGGGAATGTATTTACATCCCGCTGTCCAAAGGAATTTAAAAACTTTGGAATCGGATGGTGTGACTATTGTTTCTCCTGACAAAGGCATCGTTGTTTGTGGTGATGAAGGATACGGAAAACTGGCAACCGTCGAATCCATCACGGAACAAATTATCAAACTCCATATTTCAAATTCATGAACTTAAAATTCAAACGAGTGATCGTTACTTCTGGCCCAACTCGGGAATGGATTGACCCTGTACGTTACATTTCCAATGCCTCATCTGGAAAAATGGGTTATGAAATCGCAAAATCTTTTTTATTATACCCTGTCGAAGTGGTCTACATCCATGGAAACACATTGGAACGATATACTAATGTAGCAGGCGCTAAACGAAATATCGAAGTCGAAACAACCATGCAGTTACGAGATGCGGTTCTAGCAGAAATTACCGCAGACAGTTTGCTTGTGATGGCAGCGGCTCCTGCTGATTTTCGTCCCATCATGACCGCAGAACATAAAATCAAAAAAGAAAAAACTTCAGAAGGAACCAAAGGCCTTCTTCTCGAGTTAGAAGAAAATCCCGATGTTTTACAACAAGTCACTGAATTCGTCACCGAACAGAAAATAGAGAATTCCATTCGTGTTGGATTTGCTGCTGAAACTAGAGAATTAGAAAAGTATGCAAAGGACAAACTAACAAGAAAAGGCCTTAACTTCATTGTGGGAAATTATGTGGGTGCGGGCAAAGGGTTTGGAGAAGTGGATTCTAGTGTTCGTATTTATAGTGCCAATGGTTTGGAAAAAGAAATTGGACCCCTGCCAAAAGAAAAAATCGCAGAGGCGCTCGTTCAATTTTTAGTGTCCGTTTGATTTGTTTCCAAAACCAAACGCAAAGTATCCCGCAAGAAGAATCAGTCCAAAACTTACGATATAATTCCATTTGAGTTTTTCTCCGAGAAAGAGAGTTGCGAACAGAATGAACACAAAGATGGTGATCACTTCTTGGATGATCTTTAATTGGAACCCTTCGAATTTATAAACAGAATATCCAATCCGATTTGCCGGAACCATAAGCACATATTCAAAAAAGGCAATCCCCCAAGAAAAAAGAATGATATAAAACATATGACTGGACTTGGCAAATTTTAAATGCCCATACCAGGCAAAGGTCATAAAGATATTGGAAAGTATCAGTAAAACGATAGTGATCATATAAGTCTCTTTTGGTGGTTTGAATTTACTTTTCTATTGAGATATTGATTCAGGAAAGACTTCTTTATAAATTTCAGGAAGGATTTCTCCCGCCTTTCCACCAAAATGAAGTTGTATGGACGCGGTAAGTGTTGTGGTTTCCGGATTGATCTCAATGCCAATGGCACCGTTCCGAATGGCTGTCAGGGCCAAATTGGCCGGAACCGAAACATTGGCACTGGTTCCAATCACAAAGACCACATGAGCAATTTTACTTTGTTCCCAAGCCTTTGTCAGGAGCCGATTGTCATAACTTTCCCCAAACCAAACAATGTCTGGCCGTAACAAAGATTCACAAGCTGTGCAATACTTTAAACCAGGCTTGTCTAATCCATCTTCTTCCAGATGGTATTTGGCCTGACAGTTTGTACAACGGGCTCGGAAAATATTTCCATGAATTTCTAGAAGGTTCCTGCTCCCGGCTCTCGGATGGAGTCCATCCACATTTTGTGTAATCAAGTTTACCGTGGGAGAAGATGTTTGCCATTTTGCAATTGTTAGATGGCCATCGTTGGGTTTTGCTTCACGACAGATTCCTCGCCTCCAGTCATACCATTCCCAAACCACTTCTGGATGTTTCGCAAAGGCTTCCGGTGTGGCTAGTTCTTCTGCTTTAAAAGTTTTCCAATACCCGCCCTCTCCACGAAACGTGGGAATCCCACTTTCGCTAGAAATACCTGCTCCCGTAAGGAATAAGATATTCTTAGCAGAACGGATTCGATGGATTACATCGGGAGAGAGGAGGCTCATCTATGGGATCATTCTAACAAAATAGGTAAAAAATTAAATCGGAAAAAATTCTGGAGTAGGAAAACTGGTAGTCAATGGCAAATCATTGGGAAGAAGTCCAAAAAAAACTAGATTCGATTCATGAAAAACAATTGTTTAGGGAAACTCGTATCTACCAAGGAATTGATTTTTGTTCTAACGACTATATGGGGCTTGCAACTAATTCGAGTATGTTGGAGTTTTTCCAGTCGAAAAAGGATATTTATCCTTTTGGATCCACTGCTTCGCGTTTGGTTCGGGGAAATGCCGAATCTATGGACCGGTTTGAAAGAGAGTTTGCCAGTTTTGTGGAAGGGGAGGCGGCTCTTCTTGTCTCCACTGGTTTTACTGCCAACTTTGGTCTTTTGGATTCCATTGCCGCTCCCGACTGTTATGTGTTTACCGATCGCCTCAACCATGCCTCCATTCTAGACGGGATACGTATCTCTGGTGCCCAAAAAAAATACTACAACCATCTGGATCTAAACCATTTACGATCGTTGTTGGAAAAAGCTAATGTAGAAGATCCTAAAAACAAAAAAAAACGAATCGTTGTGACAGAATCTTTGTTTAGTATGGATGGTGATTCTCCCGATTTAAAAATCTTACTTTCCTTAAAGAAAGAATTTGGATTTGTTCTCGTTTTGGATGAAGCCCATGCTTTTGGGATCTATGGCGCGGGCGGGAAGGGACTTGTTTTCCAAGACCTAAGCCTTTCTGAAATTCAGTCCATTGATTACCGGGTATATACTCTCGGAAAATCGTTGGGTTTGGAAGGCGGGATCATTGTAACCAAAAAGATCGGGCGCGACCACTTAGTGAATGTAATGCGGTCTTTTATTTTTTCTACCGCTCCTCTTCCTATGGTATCGGAACTTGCTTCTTTTGCCCTTTCGTTGCTTGGTTCTATGGACAAAGAAAGGAAAAATCTTTTATCCCTTGCAAGTAAACTCAAAGAGTCACTCAAAGAAAATGGATTTGTGATTACTAATTCCACATCCCATATCATTCCCCTTTTGTTGGAAACAGAGAAAGAGGCTTTATTTTATGCGGGATATTTGCAGGACCAGGGTTTGGATGTGAGAGCCATTCGGCCCCCGACAGTATCCACTCCGCGTCTGCGGATTAGTTTGAACGCAAAATTAAAGTTAGAGGATATCCATCGGTTGGTGGAAGAACTGATTCTTGTTCGAAAGAAGTGGAATCCCCTCTAGTTTATTTTTTGAACCAAACAACAGATAGGATCTTTAAATCCTTTTTTAAGGAATCTACTTTTTATAAATGAATATATTGGGTTCATTTATAAATATATTGCTTTAAGTAACGAAGCTTGACTCGGACCTTACGATTCTTCTTCGAACTTACGGATTTTGTTTTTGATTTCTTCTGTGGTGGACTTTAGGTTATCAGTTGTTGGTTTGGAGTTTGTATCGAAACCTTCTTTCTTTTTTCTAGTTCCAAATTTATAAATTCCAAAAAGTCCCAAAACACCGAGTGCCAGTAAGGTGAAGTTGATCCAGGTTCCATCTGGTTGTGCTAAAATTTTTGATCCAAATCCATAGACAATGGAATCCACCATTCCCTGGTTTCCGTTTTCCTGAAACATCACCACAATGGGATCTTGTAATACAGAATCTCCAAAACCATTTTCCATTTTGGATATGATTTCTTCTTCCTTCATTCCGTCTTTGATTCGGTTTTCAATAAAGGTTTTGAGGTAACTTGAAGCCGCGCACATATTGAAGGAACAAGATTGGATGGGAAGGCTCGGCAAACAAATACATCGAATTTGTTCTGTTACTTTTAAGAAGGTTCGCACTTGCGTTTCTTCTTTCAGATTGGTGGTTGTTTTTTGTGCGAATAAAAGGCTCGGTAATAGAAAAACGAATCCGAAGATCACCATCCATACTTTTGATGGCAATCGATTTGAGATCGGACTTTTTGGCAATGTGGATGGTCTTTCGATGTTTGTCATTTGGTTTTGTCTATGAAGAAAATAATCTAGATTCATAGATCAACCTACCGACTTCTTTTTGTTTTCTCCAAGAGGGAGTAACAAAAAGATTCCTGTGAGGAAATACAAAAGAGATCCGGCCCAAATGAGTTTTACCAGTGGGTTCACCCAAACTTCTAAATTGGCAACAATCTGTCTTGGAAAGTTGAGAAAGAATTTGAGTTTGTCCATTTCGCTTCCTGGTGTGAAGTAATACTGCATAAACATCAAAGGAAGGTCCGGGTTTTCTGATTTAAGATCTGAGGTTTCAATGGCGCCGAGTTGGATATAAAAATCTTCTTTTGCCATAGAAAGGATGGCAGGTTCACTTGTAGGAATATGTGTTTCGAAATCTCCCGTTAGGTGAGAAATCTGTGGATAAAACCTACGTTCTGTGACGAGCTCTGAAAGTTTGTCTGTTCCTCGAAAGATCGCGTAAGTTCCCTCTTGGGAAACAATCACATTTTGAATGTTCGGTTCTCCACCAAGGCCTGAGATGAGGACGGGTTTGAGTTTGAGAGTGGAGGCTTCAATTTGATACCCACCAATCATTGCTTTGTCTATGGACTGATAAACAATCTCTTCAGAGGTAGGTGGTTGGAGTTCATAAAAAAATCTGACGGATGTATTGATTTTAAATGCATTCCCTGCATAACCAATAAAGATCAGAACGAGAGAGAAGTGGACTAGATACCCACCATACCGGCGTTTGTTTTTGAGTAACATCCGGTATCCAGCCACAAACAGGTTTTCGTTTTTAAACTCTTCGCGGCGCGCTCGGATTCCTCTATAATACTCTTGGATGATTCCAGAGATCGTAAAAATACCAATACCGACGGTGAGAACAGAATACACTTCTGCGAGTACGTCTCCATACTTACTGTCTGGTTTCGTAAAGTTTTGGGAATAGAATAGGATGTACAATCCCCCACCAATGATCCCGGCGATAAAGGGTTTGAGTAGAGTCGAAAAAAATACGGCTCCTGCCCCTTTTCTCCAAGCAAGAAGTGGTGCTGCTCCCATAAGCAGTAATAGAAAAATTCCTGCAGGAACTCCCCAAGAGTTAAACCAAGGAGCTTTGAATTCTTTTCCATACAATAGGGGAGAGAAGACACCTAATAGGATCGCTGCGGTAGAAAGCACGAGTAAGAAGTTGTTTAAAAGAAAACTTCCTTCTTTGGAAGTGATGGCTTCTAAGTTTCTTTCTGGAGTGAGATTTTTTCTTCTATAAATCACAAACCCTGTGAAGAAAAGAAAACTGGCAATGATGTAAATGATAAAAGGAGTTCCAATGGTTGATTTAGAAAAACTATGAGGGCCTTCGAGAACCCCAGAACGAGTGATCCAAGTTCCAAGCAAACTAAAGTGGAAAGCAAGAATCACAAGTAACATATTCCAGAACTTTAACATCCCTCTGCGTTCTTGGATTACCACCGAATGGACAAAGGCACTAGTGAGAAGCCATGGCATAAGAGATGCATTTTCTACCGGATCCCAAGCCCAGTATCCACCCCAACCTAACTCTTCATAGGCCCACTTTGATCCGAGTAAAATTCCTGTTCCGAGAAAGAACCAAGAAAACAAAGTCCATTTGCGGATGAACTTCATCCAATCTTCAGAAAGTTGTCCCGATACAAGGGCCGACATTGCAATGGCAAAAGGAATCGAAATACTGACATAACCAACATAAAGGATCGGAGGATGGATGATCATCGCCCAATGTTGGAGTAGGGGATTGAGTCCTCGACCGGCAGCCGCTTCCGGAACAAACTCACGAAATGGTTGGGCATCTCCATAAAATACAGCGAGAAAGGAAAAAAATCCAGAGAGAACTGCTAGAATAAGATTCATCATAGGAATTCGATCCTCGATGGACTTACGAGTTTGCCATAACACGATGAAGGTGAATACACTGAGAATCAAATTCCAGAATAACAAACTTCCTGACGAACCCGACCAAATGGATGTCATTTTATAGAACAATGGTAGGTGTTCGCTGGAATGCATGACCACATAATAGTTGCTATAGTCAGATCTTACAAGTTGAGTGAGTAAAACGGCAAAGGTGAGTACAATGACAAATGGATTTGTCATTAAGGCAAGTCGGCCAAGTTCAATGGCTTTTCGTTCTTGTTTATAAATTCCGTAGATGGTTTGTAATGCGGAAAAAACTAAAATGGCGAGAGAAGATGCGAGAAGGATGGTTCCTAAATTGTTCATTGTTCCTCAGCGTAACCCGCTTCGTATTTAGAAGCACATTTTGCTTCCACATGGCTTGCGATAAGAACACCATGATCTAACTTTCCATCCACTCGGGCTCTTGCCCCTTCTTTGAAAGCGTCTGGCAAAAGAGTGGCTCCTGTAAAATGAACAGGAATGATTTGATCATTGAGTTCTAAATCAAATTTGGCTTTTTTTCCTTCTCGGACAAGGCTCCCCACTCGCACAAATCCGCGCACACGAAGGTTTTGGTCCGAGTATTTGGTTTGGTTTGCAGCAAGTTCCGATGCATCCAAAAGAAGATAAGAAGTTTCCTGCGAGGAGAAATAAGCGATCCCGCCGAGTGAGAGTCCAATGAGAAATAAAAGAGTTAAAAACTTACGATTCATAATCCATTCTTTAGACGGATTCCCGTCTTTCCTCTAGCCTCTCTGATTGCAGGTTTCGGTCAAACAAAAAGGTCTTAAAAAAGAGCAGATTTAGAATCGTTATAAATACCCTTTGGAACGATACACAAAATACCCCACCCATTCTTTGATACCGAGTGTGGTTTGTTCTAAAAACCCTGCCGAGGGAATATAGAGCTCAAAAGCCCCAGAATCTAGATTGTTTGCGCGGTAGTCTGTGGGATAAGCAATAAAGTGAATGTTTTGTTTTTCGAAACATCCTGTGGCGCGTTTCATATGAAAGGCAGAGGTGATAAGAATCGCGGATTCTAATTTTTTTTCCACGAGGAGTTTCTTGGTTTCAACAGCATTTTCATAAGTGTTCCGAGACTGGTTTTCCCAAATTAAATCTTTTTCGGGAACTCCCAGTCCTAAAAACAATTCTTTGGCTAGGTCTGCTTCTTTGTAAGCATTTGCAAATAGAAGTCCCGATCCCCCAGTAAACAAAATCTTTTTTACTTTCCCTGCTTTATAGAGTCGGATGGCATCTGTCAAACGATCGGCGGAGTCTGTGAGTTCCGGTCTTCCGGGATGTGCAGATATGGTTTGGATCATACCACCTAACACGATGGCTACGTCTGATGGGGGAACATCGGAGATGGCTACGGGTGGAAAGTCTTTTTCCAAAGAATGGATGAGGAAGTTCGCAACATAGGCGTTAGATGTGAGATACAGAAATAAAATGATTTGGAAAAGGCGAAACTTTCCATGTCCTGGTTTGGTTTTCAGTAGGAGTAATAAAGCCAAAAGGAAAAAAATTGGAAGGGGGTAGAGTAGGATGGTGCCGAGTTTGGAAAGTGTAAAGAAGATTGAATCCATTGAGAATAGGATTCTTGGGTCATGTGAATCTTACCAGTCTAAATCAGGTCCGAGAACCCCAATCCCACTTCCCCAATATTGTGAAGGGTGCGGGTAACGCACAGAGACTCCTAAGGGTGAACGTGAATACTTCCAATCCCGTGCAATTTGTTTACGCTGTTGGATTTGTTCTTCGGGAATGGAGGTTTCTATTTTGTTTAAAGACTGTTTGGTGATTTCTACCCATTCTTTGATGGCGGATGGATTTTGTTTTTTTAAATCTTGGATGAGAATTCTGAGTTCGAACTCGGCGTCTTCGCGAAGATCCCGGGAAATTTCCGAAACTTCGGCATTGGCTCCAAATACAGTTTCGCTTCCTTCCGTGCGATCCACCGTATCTCGCCATTTTGCATAGGCAATCATCAGATCTTTTGTCTCTTCAAACCTAAACATAGTATAAGAAGGATCGTTCCGATTTCTAAAAAACGCAATCGAAAATTCCCAACATACGAAGTTTGTTTTGGTCTAATCCTCGTGAAGTCCCTATACCTAAGTTCTTTTTTGGTCTTATTTACTTTGTCCTGTTTTGCGGATGCTAGTGTTCGTAAATCTCACCACACAGAAAACGGATTCAAAAATCCAAACCCTAACTTTGAAACCAAAGGGTTTTGGAATGTCATCGTTTGGCAATTCCAACGATTTCAATTGCCGAATAGTTTGGATCCGGCCGACTATCCTCCCTTTCCCGTGGTAGGGAATGACGGATCGGAGCTCAAAGCCAATACATCTAAACTTTCTGTAACTTGGATTGGACATGCGACAACCCTCATTCAAGTGGATGGAGTGAACATTCTGTCCGATCCCATCTGGAGCGAAAGGTGTTCCCCCGTTAGTTTTATTGGTCCAAAACGTTATACTCCTCCCGGAATCAAAATCGAAGACCTTCCCAAGATCGATATCGTAATTCTCTCGCATAACCACTATGATCATACTGATCTCCCGACTTTAAGGCAACTCGAAGAGAAGTTTCATCCACTGGTTCTGACTGGACTTGGGAACAAAAAATTGCTGTTAGGTGAAGGATTGAAAAATGTAAAGGAAATGGATTGGTGGGATGAAACAAAAACAAATGATTTATCCATCACTTTCACTCCTACCCAGCACTTTAGTGGACGAGGTTTACTCGATCGGAATGAAACTCTCTGGGGAAGTTACTTCATTTCGGGCAAAAAAGAGAAGGTTTACTTTGGGGGAGACACGGGATATTATACCCATTTTCGTGAAATCTCGGAACGATTGGGACCGGTGGATGTGGCGATTTTGCCTGTGGGAGCGACAGAACCTCGTTGGATGATGGAACCCGTACATGTAGATCCCAAAGAAACCGTGAAAGCTTTTGTTGATCTGAAGGCCAAGTATTTGGTTCCGATGCACTATATGACCTTTGTTCTCTCGGATGAACCCTTGGATTCTCCTGTGCCCCGCACCAAAGAGGAGCTAAAACGATCGGGAATCTCCGAAGGACAATTCGTTCCTTTAAAAATTGGAGAATCTCGGTTTTTTTAGTTCCACGAGGTTTCTATTTTAGCTAAGCTGTCCTAAAAAAAATAGGATGGTGAGCATGTTGAAGAAGCTTCTCACAACGATAGTATTCCTTGTTTGTTTGTCTGTGACAACAGCAGGTTTATTTGCGGAAGACCCGACTCCGGTTCCGACGCAACCAACCACTCAGGAAGAAACAGGACATTCGTCTCACGGCGAATCAGTACATCAGGAATTGCCATATTGGTCAGTATTGCCATTTGTTGCCATTTTACTTTCCATTGCAATTTTGCCGGTTGCTTCTCACAAAACTTCGCATTGGTGGGAAGACAATAATAACAAATTGATTCTTGCTGTGGGACTTGGAGCCATTTCTTTTGTGGTCCTTCTCATTTATGGTTACAGCCATAATATCGTTCACACAGTATTCTTCGATTACGTTCCCTTTATCATTTTACTCGGATCTTTGTTTTATATTTCCGGTGGAATTGTCATCAAGGGAGACATCCATGCAACACCACTCAATAACACATTATATTTGTTAATTGGTGCGGGCCTTGCTTCCTTTATTGGAACCACAGGCGCATCGATGTTACTCATCCGTCCTTTGTTAAAAACAAATAGTGAAAGAAAACATGTGGTTCACACAGTTGTGTTTTTTATCTTCCTTGTTTCGAACATTGGTGGTTCTTTAACCCCACTTGGGGATCCTCCACTATTTCTTGGATATTTGAAAGGAGTTCCTTTCACTTGGACATTCAAACTATTGCCTGAGATGCTGGTAGCAGTAGGGATTTTACTCGTTGTCTATTTTATTTGGGACACTCTCGCCTATAAAAAGGAAACAAAAAAAGACCTTAAAAAAGACGATAAACTCGCGACACCATTCTCAATTGGTGGGCAAGTGAACTTCATTTGGTTACTCGGTGTGATTTTGGCTGTTGCATTTTTAAACAGTAACTACATCCCCGAAATCAATCAAACTCCAACTCTGGGATTTATCCGTGAGGCAGTTCTGCTTGTTCTCATTGGTCTATCTAAGTTTACCTCTAAAGAAGCAGATCGTAAGTTCAATAACTTTACTCTGCATCCAATCCAAGAAGTTGCTTACCTTTTCATTGGTATTTTTGTGACAATGATTCCGGCGTTAGTTTTACTAGAAGCACATGGTAAAGAATTTGGAATTACACAAAAGTGGCAGTTCTTATGGGCAACGGGAGCTTTCTCTTCCGTATTAGACAATGCACCAACTTACCTCACCTTTGGTTCGTTAGCTTCTGGTCTTCTCACACCAGCTGGTGCAGCACCTCTCACTCTAGGTCAGTTCATTGGAAATGTACAAGCCGAAGAAATTCTAAAAGCTATTTCTGTGGGTGCAGTGTTTATGGGTGCGAATACCTATATCGGTAATGCTCCTAACTTTATGGTGAAATCCGTTGCAGAAGAAAACAAAGTAAAGATGCCATCCTTTGGTGGATACTTAGCATACTCTATGGGAATTTTAGTTCCTGTGTTTATCCTAATTACTTTTGTGTTCTTTGTTTAAAATTTAAAATGGACCGGGGAATCCTCCCCGGTTTTCTACTACCAAAAAACCCCTCAAAGTTTAGATTTTAAAATGATCCCATCTGATTTGGATCATTCCTTTCCTATGATACCAATTGAATCTGGAGTATTTCTTTTATTTAATGGGCATTAGTGGCTATAATCACTAACTAAGAATGGTTTAAGGGATGGTTTTTGAGGTTCAGGCCTGGATGTAAGTCATCCAAGCCTGAATGGTAAAGATGGGTGGAAGATTCTATTTCTTCTCTTGTAAGGATTCCAATTTGTTGAGTCCAAATCCAAGCACAAGTCCGAGAACAAGCGCTGCTAGTGGAATTTGCGTTTCTTCAAAATCTTTCGGTAAAACATTCTTTGCAGTCGCAATTTGAATGTCTCGTTTCACTTCACCCGTTCGACCTACAATCGTTTGACCATTTGCATAGTCTTTGAACGGCCAAAGGATAAAGAAAGATCCAAGGATGAGGCCGAGTAAAAATGTCATCGTATGGGATTTGTATTTTTGAAATAACCATTTTACAAAATGAGTAAAAATCAGAAGTCCGAGTAAACATCCAATTCCAAAGGCCGCAAGAAAAATAATGGAGCTTGGTTCGAGGATGGTAGAAAGTTTTCCAATCACAATTTGGTATTCACCGAGTACGAGCATGATATAGGAACCAGAGATTCCAGGAAGAATCATTGCGGAAATGGCAACAGCTCCTGTAAGAAAAGCAATCAGCGGATTTTCGGAACCTGTTGTGTCTCCCATAAAGAAACTAGGTACAATGGTGAGTAGGATCCCCGGAATTAAGAAGGACCAAACCACTAAACTATGTTTTTCGATGAGTTTATAAGGAACTGCGAGAGAAGGGAAGATGAGTCCGATAAAAAGGGCAAGGGTTGCTTGTGGGTGGTTTTGGAGTAAAAACTGGATGAGTTTGGCACCAGAGATCACGGATAATAACAAACCGATTCCAAGAAATACAAGGAACCAAAAATCGATTCGTTTCATTTCTTCTGCAAAACGTTTTCTTACGTCTTCTTTCCAAAAACCAGTAAGTAAAGCTAACGAAGCTTTGATGGTATCTAGGTTTAAGGAAGTGATGGCAGTGATCAATCTGTCATAAAGTCCAAGGATGAGTGCAAAGGTCCCTCCGGAAACACCGGGGATGAGGTTGGCAATCCCGATGAGAAAGCCATTGAGAAGGCAGAATAGAATTTCTTTTTTCGATAGAGGCATAAAGGAAAGAATGGGAGTGCGAAGACTTTATGCAAGGTTTTTTCTTGGGATTAGAATCCAAAGAAATCCATAACTCATCGCTGCAAAAAGGAATAGAAGAAGGAATGTCGGAAGGTTTGTGAATGCATAAGTTTTTAATACAAAATGGATACAGACGATCGTGATGTTTAAAATAGAGAAAATACTGAGAGATCCTATCTTCCCTAGTTTGGTTTCGGTAATTCTTTGGAAGAGGTGTTCCCTATGTGCGGAGAACAAATGTTTTTTTTGAAAGAATCGTCTCATCAAAGTAAAAATCCCATCCAACCAGAAGTAAGGAAATAGATAGAAATAAGATGTGATATCCCAAATTTCTGGATTGGGTCCTTTCTTCATACCAACAAACAAAGGTAATGCCAAAACAAAAAACCCCAAACCCAGAGAGCCACTATCTCCCATAAATAATTTTGCTTTGGGGAAATTATAAAATATAAATCCAAACATGGAAACAAACAAAATCATATACAAGAGGTAACCCAGATGATCCGCCGCATAAAAATGGGGAGAAACTAAGTTTAAAGAAAAGAAAGAGATAAAAAGAGTGGTGACTAAATACCAATCCATCCCATCCATAAAGTTGACTAAGTTCACTGCAAATACGAAAAAAATGGTAAGGATGAAAATCTGCACTGGTTTTGGGACTGTAAATCCCTCTAAAAATCGAACCTCTGGACTCACCCAAATGAGAAATACTGCAACTACTGCTAGTTCTAAAAACAAACGAAGTTTGGGGCTTAAGTGATACAAATCATCAACAAAACCTAAAATACAAAATAGGAAAACACCAACTAACAAAAAATAAATGTCTGATCTTTGGAAGAATTCCATGGGAAGGGAGAGGGAATTTTCTGCTTGCGAGCAGAAAAGGAAGCCAAGGAGAGAGAGGAGAAACAGAGGAATGAAAAGCATCCCCCCGGACTTTTTCGTGACCACATCGTGGAGGCTTCGTTCGTTTGGCACATCTTTGACGCCAAAACGGGAATAGACATAGAATGAATGCAAAATTAGGCTAAGAACCGCGAGAATGGCTAAGATTACCGTGAAAAAAGAGACCATTTTCGCAAAGTTTATCGGTACGGGGTCTTTTGGCAGTTTTTTATTGCAAAAATCCGTCCCTCTTCGATGTTTAATTTATGTTTCAGGGCGTTTATACCGCGGTCATCACCCCCTTCCGCCAGGGGAAAGTCGATTATGATAGTTATTTTAAAATCCTAGAAAACCAAATCCGTTCCGGCGTGGCGGGTGTGGTTCCTTGTGGGACAACTGGGGAGTCACCTACCCTTTCTTACGAGGAACATAAGGAACTCATCCAAAAGACCGTTCAGGCAGTGGCAGGGAAAATCCAGGTCATTGCCGGCACGGGTTCCAATTCCACCAAAGAGGCAATTGAGCTCACAGAGTCGGCTTGTGCTGACGGGGTCGATGGAATTCTTTCCGTGAATCCGTATTACAACAAACCCACACAAGAAGGAATGTTTCGTCATTTCACAGAGATTGCCAATGTATCTTCCAAACCGGTGATGTTGTACAACATTCCTGGTCGAACCAACGTCAATCTATTGCCGGAAACAGTCGCAAGACTCGCGGTCCATCCCAAAATTGCGGCCATCAAAGAAGCGACTGGTGATTTGGGCCAAATGGCAAAAGTCATTGCCGCTGTACCAGCTAACTTTGATTTATTGTCTGGAGATGACAACCTAACACTTCCTGTATTATCGATTGGTGGTAAAGGTGTTGTTTCTGTTGTGTCGAATCTTTTCCCACGTGCTTGTGTGGATATGGTTTCTTTGTATTTACGAGGCGACTTGGAAGCTTCCAAAAAGATTTATTACAAACTCCTTCCTGTGTTTATCAATGCCTTTATTGAAACCAATCCCATTCCGATCAAAGCTGCTATGAGTTGGTTTGGGTATTGTGAAAATGAACTTCGTCTACCGATGACGGCATTGTCTGAAGGATCTCCTGCAGATGCTTTCAAAAAAACAGTATTCCAATTAAAAGAGGAAGGCATTGTCTAAAATCAAAATCGGTGTGATCGGTGCTGGGGGAAGGATGGGGAAAGCCATCATCCAAGTGCTTTCTCTTTCCAAAAAATCAGAGTTAAGTGCTGCCGTGGTAAGGGAAGGGGCGATCTATGCCGGTTTCGATTCTGGGAATCATGCGGGAATCAAAGAAACGGGAATCCTACTTTCTACCGACTTACAAAAAGCATGTGAATCTTCTGATGTCCTCATTGATTTTAGTACACATACCGGATTTGAATCCATTTTGAATTCTGCTTTGGCAAATAAAAAACCTTTGGTGATTGGAACAACAGGACTTACCGAATCTGATAAATCCCTTATCCAAGCAGCAGCCACATCCATACCTATTGTGTTTTCACCCAATATGTCTGTGGGTGTGAATTTGTTATTTAAATTAACAGAAATCGCAGCAAAGGTGTTAGACGAAGATTTTGATGTAGAAGTTTTAGACATCCACCATCGTCATAAAAAAGATGCTCCTTCGGGAACGGCTATGTATTTGAAAGAAGTACTTTTAAATGCCACCAAACGTTCGGAAGACAATGTCATCTATGGTCGTCATGGAATGTATACCGAACGAGATCAAAAAGAAATCGCCATGCATACAATGAGAGCCGGCGAAGTGGTTGGGGAACATACCGTATATTTTTTAAGTTCCGAAGAACGAATTGAAATCACTCACAAGGCCCAAGATCGCAAAACCTTTGCTACGGGAGCTGTCAAAGCTGCGGAATTTTTACACGGCAAATCCAAAGGCCTCTATAATATGTTCGATGTGTTAGGAATCTAAATTGGATTTTTTTCGAGGATTATACATCATTCCATGGAGTAAAAATTATATCTCCATAACTTTAGATGTAATCATCGTTGCATTTTTAATTTATAAAACTTATACCACTCTTAGGCGAACACGTGGGATCCAACTTTTATTGGGAGTGGGGATCATCTGGATTTCGGGAAGCCTTGCGGAATACTTAGGGTTTGAACTTTTGGAATGGATCCTAACGAATATCAGACCAGCCCTTGTATTTGCTATTATTGTTCTTTTGCAACCAGAGTTACGAAGGCTGACAGGAGACTTGGCTCGCATTCGACTCCTGAGATTGTTTTTCTTAAAACCAACATTTGATTTAGATCCCATAGTCGAAGCGGTTCGGATCATGTCTCAGGAAAAAACGGGATCTATCATCGTTCTCGTCAAAGACATTAGTTTAAAAGATATATCCGAAAACGCAGTGTTACTGGATGCACAAGTTACATCCGAAGTATTACAAACCATCTTCTTTAAAAATTCTCCTCTTCATGATGGCGCAGTCATCATTGAGCAGAATCGAATTGTTTGTGCGGCATCGTATTTACCCATGAGTAGTTCTGTGGAGATTGCCACACTCGGTGCAAGACACCGTTCGGCATTAGGTCTTTCTGAAGAAACTGACGCCATTATCATTGTTACATCCGAAGAAACAGGTGATATTACCATTTGTTATGAAGGGGAAATGTTACATCCCGTCAAACCATTGGAACTCAAAGCGCTTGTGAGTGGTCTTATGACCGGAAGTCGTAGGTCCAAAGATGAGTCTCATCGTAAATCGAAAGAAAAGGACTCCGGAGTCAGTATATGATTTTGAAGTTAGCAGGAAAATTCGTTCGTAACTGGAAAGCGAAATTAGTATCTCTTATCATCGCTAGTATATTCTATGTCAATCTTCAGAATTCCAAAGTTTTAATTAAAACAATCAATGTTCCAGTCGACTATCCAAAGTTATCTGGTAATTTAAATTATTCCAAAAATCCTGAAAAAACAATTCCTGTTCGCGTGGAAGGACTAAAAGACGTAGTGAATTATTATTCACAGTTTATGAAAGCAGTGATTGATCCGGAAGATGTCCAACTTGGTGTCACTGAAGTTCCTATTAAAAAAATCGTCGGTGTTCCTAGTGGTGTAAAGGTCACCAAACTGAAAAAAACAGTTCCTGTTGAAATTGAATCTCGCGGATTGAAAGTGGTTCCCTTGGAAGTTGTATTTGAGGGAGCACCACCAGCTAACTTTGAAAAACTAACACAAATTGTGAGTCCACAAAAAGTAACTCTCAGTGGAAAACCACAAGACTTGGAAAAAATCATAAAGGTTCTATTGCCAGAAATTTCGCTGACGGATCGAAAAGAACCGTTTGCAAAGACCGTTCGGATTCCTGATCTTCCGAAAGGGGTCAATGTTCTTGGTTCTCGGGATGTGACTGTGAATGTAAACATCATCCCTCTTTCTTATAAAACGGGAGAACAAACGGCCGCCGGGATTCCTATTGTTTGTTCGGGACTTGATGGTAAGTTAGATGCGGAACTTTCCGAAGAACAAGTAGCCATTCGGTATTTTTCTTTAAAACCAATTCGTTCAGCACAAATCCTTACGGGAATTATTGCACAAGTTCCCTGTAACTATATCTTTGATCCTATCAAAAACAAAATTGTTCCCGAATTACAGCCGCAAGTTGCTAAAGTCCGAATCATTAAAAACAAAGATTTAAAAGGAATTGAGATTTTACAAATCAGTCCGGAAAAAATCGAAATTCGTTACAAAGTCAAAGAACAAATTCCGGATGCAGATCCAACAGATGATGGAACTGGAATGGAAGGTCCCAGCTCCGTTCCTTCTGACAGATCTTAAACAACATCGCATTCCATGATAGTCTGTAACATTTGATCAATCCCAAACTTTATCACATCATATCATGCGGATGATTCTATTTTAGAAATTCGTAAATTTCTTTAAAACTTTCTTCTGGATTTTCCCATTGTGGGTAATGTCCGATCTCATCCCAACGAATGAGTTTTTTATTTTTGATCGGAAGTTTTTCTATCTCATCCGCTAAGTGACTTCCACTCACGGGGTCTTCTCCCCCATTGATGAATAGAAGTGGCACTTCTGTTTGGAGTAAGGCATTTTTCCAACGTTCCCCATGTAATCTTCTTTCTTTGATGTATTTGAGAAGTTTGTGCGGAATTAATACTTTGTTTGGATAAGTAATCAATTTCCAAAGAACAGAAATTTCTTTGTCATTTGGTTTTGTATTTTTTCCAAAAACTTGGCTAAAAGCCACTCCAAATTTTTTTTCATCATAGAATCTTGATAGAAAAGCACCTAATATGGGTGTGGCGAGAAGTTTCTGTTTGAATGTGGGTCTATGCAGATGGGGAAAAAGACCTCCATTCATGAATACAGCGCCATCGATTTCATACTTACGATCCGCACGTTCTAAATGCCTTGCTAAGATTTCTTGGCCCACACTGACAGCATAATCATGAAAAACAAACTTCACTCGTCGGAGAGCATTTTTTTCGATAAAATTTTCAATGATATCGGTTTGTTCGATGAGTGTGTATTTGTGTTTTTTGGGTTTAGATGAATATCCAAATCCTAAAAAATCAATAGCAATGGTATTGAAGTATCGAGAAAGGCCGTTGAAAATTTTGGAATAGTCCCAAGAAGATGTGGGAAACCCGTGGAGTAGGATTAGGTTTTGTCCTCTTCCTTCTTGGATGAAGAAGATTTGAAATTTTTTATATTCAAAAAATTTACCAGCTGCCAACCATTCTGTTGCGTTCTTTTTTGGAAAGTTAAGATCCACCATATCCGACATAGCACAACAAAAGAGGAAGTGAGTCAAATAGAAGAATTTGCTACTTTCTGATTTCCCGAAAGCCGATCTTTAAAGAGATGGAATCATACCCTCTTATTTATTTTGTAAGACCAGAAGGAATTGTATCGGATTGGGAATACTTTTGGTATCAGATTCCTTACGGAGCTCCCGGAATCCTTACATTTTTTGTAGGATTATTTCTTAGTTACTTTGCCTTTCAAAAATTTCGCAAATCGGATGATGATAATAAAATCTTCCATTTAAACTTAACCATCGCCTTTATTAGTTTTGGATCTGTTGGGCTTGTACTTACGACAAGGGCTTGGATTCAGGATGTAGAAACATTAGTTTTTTGGAATGATCTACTATACTTCCTCGTAGCTCCTTTGGCTCCTACGGCCTTTTACCTGGCTTATCATATGACAGGAAAACAAAGTAAGTTGTTATTGTATTATTCTTATCTTTGTTGGTTTGCCAGTTTCGTATTGTACTTCGGAGTTTTGATTGGTCAGGGATTTGAAACAACAGTATTTGAATTCACTTTTGGAAAATATCCGAGAGGAAGTTCTTATGTTCGGCCATGGGGGATTTTGGCACCGCTAGGTTACTTTTTACTCATTTTACCTTCGTTTATCAAACACTACCAATACATTCGTAAACACTATCATCTCACTTTGTTTCATGGGGTGAATTTATTATTTTTACTCACAACGATGAATGCACCGAGTATTCTTGGTTTCAAAGTGTATCCTGGTGGATTCTTTTTATTCATTCCTATGTTACTTGTCGCATATGGAGTCTTCCGATCCGATTTCTTTGACGTAAATGAACTTTTGTTCCAAAAGAATGGGATGTTCTATTTCTTATTTGCTCTTTTATCTTTTGTTTTGATTTTTATTTCCTTTGGAGTTTCTTTTGGACTCTCTCCCGATGCTTATGAATCGGCAAAATGGTATCCTTGGGGAATCCCTCCCGTAGTATCCGTGTTTGGTGCAGTGTTCCTTTCGATTATCGTGGCAGGAGCCAATCCATCGGCAAGGATCAACCAACTTTGTGCCTTTGCACTCATTCTTACTGGTTTTTATGTCATCCAATCGGTTCCCTTAAAGTTAAATATATCTTATGTAGTACAACTGCGAATTTCACAGATGACCTTTGTGGCTTTTGCCTTTGCTCCAAGTATTATGGTGCGTTTGGTATTTGAAGCCATTGGGCAAAAATCACCTCTCTGGATCCAAGGCATTGATTTTCTTTGTGTGACAGCAGCGGTTCTTGCACCGTCCCCTTATTTATTTGTAGGTTATTTTGATTATCCTTGGTCGAGAGTCCATCACGGAGGTCCTGCGGAGTTACTTGTGGGAGTCAATGGTGCCATTGCTTTGATTTTGATACTTGTGACCTTTTTTAGAAACAAAGATTATATTAACTTTGCCTCTAAATGGATCATTGGTTCCTTTTTATTATCTGCGATTTTACTTTTAGCAGCATTGTTACCCAGTCATGGAATCCCCATTTATCCTTTAGCAGATTTCCAATTTGTGCCGGCATTTTTACTTGGTTATGCGGTGCTTCGTCATGGTGCTTTGTCTTTAGAAGGACGAACCATCCAACTGAGCCAACGTTTGGCAAATTTAGGTCTCATTACTATGGCCATTGCGGCCATTTTATATTTTCCACTGATTCGAGAACAATATGGAGTGGGGGAATCAGCATTCCATTTAACAATGATTGTGTTACCGTTGGTATTGTTCAATTACCTTGTGGTCTACATCATGTCTCGTCCTTTAGCGGAAGAACTCGATATCAGTTATTTTCTATTGGATTTAGAAAAACAAAAGGCTGATGAAGAAAGAGAAAAAGCTCTCATTGCGCAGGACAAAGCAGAAGAGGCGAGAGAAGAATCAGAAAAGTTACTTCTCAACATCTTACCTTACAAAATAGCTCAAGAGTTAAAACAAAAGGGAAGTGTCACACCTTCTCGAATTGAGAACGTAACGGTTTTATTCACTGACTTCAAAGGGTTTACTAAAGTGGCGGAAGGAATGGATGAACAAAGCCTAATCGAAGAACTCGATGCTTGTTTTACCCAGTTCGATGAAATCATTCTCAGAAACAATTTAGAAAAACTAAAAACCATTGGTGATAGTTATATGTGTGCCGGTGGTCTTCCTGTGGAAACAAGAACCAGTGCCATTGACGCTTGTTTGGCGGCTCTCGAGATCCAAAGTTTTATGAACCAATTGAAAGAGATTAAATCCGCACTGAACTTACCTTTTTGGGAGCTGCGACTTGGACTTCATACTGGCCCTGTGGTAGCAGGAGTTGTGGGGCGATTCAAGTTTGCTTATGATATTTGGGGAGATACGGTCAATACGGCTTCGCGAATGGAGTCGGGTGGGGAAACCGGAAAAATCAATGTCTCCAAAGAAACCTATGAACTTGTGAAGTATTTTTTTGTAACGGAGTATCGAGGGAAAATTCACGGAAAAAATAAAGGGGAATTGGATATGTATTTTGTCAATCGCCTAAGGCCTCGTTATTCGCAAGATCCTGATGGCAAGGCACCGAACCAATACTTCCGGGAAGTTTATTCCCGGATTTCAAATGGTGCCAATATTCGTTGGAAAAACGGCGCTTAAGTTTGTTCTTCTTCGGCAAGCCAAGTGCGAAGTAACTGAGCCACATCTTCCGGTTTTTCTTTTGCCAGGTTGATTGCGTTTTCGAGTAACTCTCGTCTGAGTTTTTCGTCGAGGGAGAGTTCGACTTCGGCTCCCCCTTCGTCCATCACTCGAAGAGCAGCTTCCCGCATCATTTGTTGTTGAGCAGCAAGTTCTTCTTCTCTGAGTCTTCTTCTTCTTGCGATTTCTTTTTTGATCGCTCGATATACGAGGATTGCAAGGATGAGTAGGATTAAAATTACGAGAGAAGCAATGACCATATTTCGAATGGCTCTTTGTTTTTGGAACTCTTCATCTTCGGCACGGAACTGTTCTGTCCTATCTTTTGGAATCGTGATGACACTGATTTGATCCCCACGTGATCTAGTGTAACCAATCGCAGCTTCTAAGTTTTTACGAACGAGTTTTAAATCCCCTTCAGCAACAGGAACGTATTTTCTATCGTATCCAAGACCGTCTTCCCGTTCTTTCCTTTCCCAAACACCATCGACCACCACAGAAAGACCAATCTTTTCGATCTTCCAAGGTTGGCGTTTGATATCTTTCACACGTTTGTTGAACTCGTAGTTATTGATATTTTCGTCTTTAGAGTATTCTGCTTTTTGGTAGTCTGTGTCTTTGTATCCAGGAGGAAGGTTTGGTTCTGTTCCTGCAGGACCATCGGGAGTAAACCCACGTCCTTTAAAAGATTCTTTGGTTTCTTTGGAAGATACTTTTAGTGAGTATCCATCTACCAACTTTCTTTCGTTATATGGTGTATCTGGGTTATCTTCTTCGGCAACGACTGGTAATACTTCGTTTTCCGTTAAGGACTCTTGGTCCCAATTAAATGAATATTCGAAACGAGTGATGTCCACTCGATCTTCTCCACCCAAATACCAGCGAAGGGTATTACGAATGTCGATGAGTCGTTTGACACGTTCTTCTTCTTCGATTCTAAGTTTTTCTTGGACGATACGAAGTTCTAATCTTTCTTTTTCTAAATCTTCTTCAAAATCAGAAATGATCTTTCCGTCGGGATCGGCCACACTTACGTTTTCCGGTTTTAATTTGGGAACAGCACGTGCGACTAAGTTCACAATCCCTTTGATTTCTTTTTTACTCATTCCCTCAACACCCGGTTTGAAGTGTAAAATGACACTTGCCTTTACCGGATAGGAGTTGGATTCGAAAAGATCACCTTCAGGGATTGCAATGTTGACATCGGATCTTTCGATCGGTCTTAATGTATTGAGTGATTTTTCAATCGCACCTTTTAGGGCTCTGTATTTTTTAATGTCTTTGTCGAATTGGGTTTCTGTAAACTTTTCGATATCAAAAAGTTCCCAACCAGTCACACCTGCAGGAATCAAATTCTCTTGTGCGAGTTTGGTGACGATCTCTTGTCTTTGTTCGGGATCTACTGTGATGAGGCTTGTTTCGCTTGATCCATAAGAATAACCAAGGGCATCTAGCTTCTTTGTGACTTCAGAGAAATCTTTGGAATCCAAATCCTTAAAGAGAACCACGCGGTTTCTTTGAGACGAGACGTTGGAGAGGATGATGACTGCCACCACCACAACGGCGAGTACACCACCCAAAATCATTTTTTTGGTTTTATCGAGTTTGTTTAGCAACTCTTTGAGATTATCGATGATTTTTTGCAGTGGTTCAGGCATAGTTCGGGCCTCGTCGAGATTTGAGACATAATGCCATGATTCTCCTGAAACGTACAAGTACTTTTCGGGGAGGGAAGGAAATTCGAAGGGTTTGGACTCAGAATTGGAATTGACCTGTTTTTGATGTGATTACATTGTAATTACAATGAAGGCCACTGTCATACAGATCGGAAATTCAAAAGGGATCCGTATTCCTAAAACTGTTTTAGCGGAATGTCAGATCGAAGATGAAGTCGATCTACTGGTAGAGGGCAATAAAATCATCATCACTCCTTATAAAAACAAACCGCGCGTGGGTTGGGAAGACCAATTCAAAGCGATGGCGGAAAGAAAAGAGGATCAGTTACTCATTCCAGATTCCATTGATTTGGAAACAAAGGATTGGGAATGGTAATCCATCAATATGACATCTACCTAATCAATTTTGATCCAACGATTGGTTTTGAGATTAAAAAATCTAGACCTTGTATTGTCATTTCTCCGAACGAAATGAATCAGTTTATTGGAACTGTGATGATAGCACCTATGACCACTCGTTCTAGAACTTACCCAACAAGGGTAGAATTAACATTTCAGGGAAAAAAAGGTTCTATCGTTTTGGATCAAATTCGAACTGTTGATAAGTCAAGGTTGATTCAAAAACTGGGTTCGTCTGATCCTAAAACAATTCAAAAAATTAAAAAAGTCATAAAAGAAATGTTAGTCGACTGAACTTATTTTCTTTTATGACTTCTGATTCAATTTCCTTGTATCGGATAATCTTTAATTAAGCCACACCTTCCACTTTTTGGAACACTCGATCAAATCGTTTGAGGGCATCATCAATCACGGCATCTGTATCGGAAGCACTTGTATAAAGCCTGCTTCCCGCGAGCGTCACAAGACCTTCTGACATATAAGCCGCTCCCATTTCTTCCATTGCGTGTTTTCTTTTGTGTGCTTCGGCTATGGTTTTTTTAATGGTCCAGAACTTCTTAATATTGATATCGAGTAACATTGTACCGACGGTCTCTAAGTGACAAATGGAACCTTGGTTGAAGGCAACAAAAGGGAGATCGTATTTTTTAATTAGTTTTTGTAAACCTTTGGTTAAACGGTCGCCCGCCCTTCCCGATTTTTCGAGGGCTCCTGTTTTTTCCATTTCACAAAGTGTAAAGTAACCCGCAGCGGAACTGAGTGGATTGGCTGCCATGGTTCCACCGATTAACGCCTTTTTGGTGCCGGTTTGGAGTCCTGCAGAAACATATTTCATGTATTCTTTTTTACCACCAAGTCCACCGGCAGATGGATATCCTCCCGCAACTACTTTACCAAAAATAGTTAGGTCAGGATCCACACCAAAGTATCCTTGGGCCCCACTGAGACCAATTCGGAAAGCAGTCACCACTTCGTCAAAGATCAGGAGGGCACCATATTTGTTACAAAGTTCTCTCACTCCTTTGTTGAAATCAAAGTCAAGAGGTCTTGTTCCACTCTCTGGACCCACAGGTTCGATAAGAACGGCTGCCGTGCCTCCGCGAAAACGATTTCGTTTTAATACAGATTCCAAAGCGTTCAAATCGTTCGGATAAAATTCTTGTGTGTATTTGAAAATGGATTTAGGAACTCCATTGGCTTCGAAATGTCTTGTGCCTGGGATTCTTAGTCCATAAGCCAATTGGTCACTCCAGCCGTGGTAAGCTCCACCCATCTTTACGATATTTTTTTTCTTTGTGGCAAGTCTTGCCACTCGGATGGATGCCATACAAGCTTCCGTTCCAGAACCTAACATGCGAAACATTTCGACAGAAGGAACTAACTCTACAATTTTCTGTGCTAACTTATATTCGTATTCATGAAAGAGACCCGTAACCGGTCCTGTTGTATCTAGAAGTTCGATGACCTTTTTGCGAACAATACTAGGATTGCTACCAAGCACTGTTGGCCCACCCGCTTGTAAAAAATCGATGTATTTGTTTCCATCTAAATCATACAAATAGGCACCGGATGCTTTTGTAAAAACAAGAGGAAAGGGATGGTTAAAAGAAAGATTGTGTTGTACTCCGCCAGGAATATACTCCGAAGCCTTTGTGATCATGGCTTTGGATTTGCTGCATTTTTTTTCAAAGTAGTTATGAAGGATGTCATCCATCGCGTCTTTACGAATGGAGCGGATGGGAAGGGAAATTAATTTCCTTAGGTCTTTGTAGATTTGGTCTACATTGGGGTATTCGTTCATGGAAAAGCCTTGGGCCATATAATCTTTCCTCTTCCGGGTCTTTTTTCTTGACAATGAGTGAGTCATCACTCATTGTCAAGAAGGAATTCACAAAATAGTGCGAGAAAGCCGGATTCTTTGGAAATTCGCTTAAATTTCCTGGAGAAATCCAGCCTTTTTCGTTTATTGGACAGGGAAATATGGTAACGAAGCATTTTAATGATAGTTTTGAGCGGATTTCTGAAGAAAAGCGGAACCGGATTTTAACCATAGCCATTTCTGAATTCGCCAATCGCGGATTCACAAGTGCCAATACTAATACCATTGCCCAAAAAGCAGGGATCAGTGTTGGTTCTCTTTATAAATACTTTGAAACCAAAGAGGATTTTTTTCTCACCGTTGTGGATCATGGAATCACACAGTTGGAAAAAACTTTGGAGTCTGTGCTTGCCATGGACTTGGATTTGTTTGGTAAAATAGAAAAGATCATTCGCATCATCCAAACCCATTCGCGGATCAACCAAGACATCATCCGTCTCTACAACGAAATGACAACGGAAAGTAATTATGAACTCATCACGCGTTTGTCCGGTGAGTTAGAATCTTTGTCCGCAAAATGTTATATTGAAATGATAAACCTAGCCAAAAAGGAAGGAAACATTTCCTCTGAAGTGGATAGTAATCTGTCTGCGTTTTTACTGGATAGTATCTTTATGACCTTACAGTTTTCCTATTCCACAGTATATTATAAAGAACGAATGAAGATTTATTTAGGAAATGATGTATTTGAGAAAGATGAAGAAGTTGTGGCAGGAGTCATGAAAGTGATTCGAAGGGCGTTAGGTGGTTAAGGGGATTTGTTTGGATGGCGACGCTTGAGTGGGGAGATCGGTTTTATTTAATTACAAGTTGGGATTTGAAATTTACTAATTCCATAACATTGATGATATGATAAAGGCTATTATTTTCGATTACGATGACACTTTGGTCCAAACAAGAAAAACTCGTTACAACACGATCTATAAACTAACGAAAGAAATATTTAAGGCCAATATCACCGAAAAAGAAATTGATGAGGCTTGGGGCCTTCCTGCAGAAGCATTTTTACTTAAACTTTTTGGGCGATTTTCTAAGGATATCCATTACTTATGGAGCATATATATCGAATTTTCAAAGAAAGATTTGAATGTTCCGCACTTATATGCCTTTGAATTTATTAGAAAATATCAAAACTCCTTTCGGTTTGGAATTGTAACTTCATCAAGTGAGAAGGTCGTCATTCGTGAGTTGAGTGAACTTCAAATCAATACAAATTTGTTTCTACAAATTCAGGGCTCCGAACACACAACAGTTCATAAACCCAATCCAATGGTCTTTCAGCCAATGTATGCATTATTAATGGAAGAAAATATCAATAAGAATGAAATTGTATATATAGGTGATTCTCCGGCGGATTATGAATCGGCGAGTCAGTTTGGATTTCATTTTTTGGGGATTGCTCATGATGATAGGCATATTCGTTATTTCCAGAAAGGAAACGTTGCCTTTGTTCGGAGTTTTATAGATATAGAGAATTATTTGATTTATGAGCAAATCTTTAGATAAAAACGGCAACTTCGCTTTTTCCTAAATCTCGCTTAATGGTAAATGTGGAATTCAATTTTTTAATTCTTTTCTAGATTCTTAGAAATATTACCGAAAAATAATTGGTGCAGGATTGAAAATTGGTTTTGTAATCGTTGTCCCACTTTAATGTCTGAGCAAATAATTCGATAATGGAAATTTGGGGGTTATACAATGAAATTAATTTCATTTTGTTTTATAGTTCTGGTTACGGTTACGGGATGCCGAGCAAGTATTCCGTTTGTTATACTTGAGCGTAAGGAGAAAAAAATAGAATGGAGAACAAGAATTCCATTCAAAATCCAATTCCGATTAGATGAAAAGATAGACGAAAAATCACAGGATCTATTGCAAATTTTGGGAAAAGAATTAATTGGTAAATCTAGAGTTGATATTCAAGGTGTACTTTTTCCAGTAGAAAGTGTGTTTGAATACGATGAAATAGAAGAGCTCACCGTTTATCAAAATGCTGCGTTTAAGGATGAAACACATATTTATATTGTTCCAACGCCTGGCTTGATTTATGTGCAAACCAATTCCGACCAATATATTATAACAGGTTATCTGATAAAATATGAGAATAATAAATAACGCAGTTTCGGTTCCAATAATAATTTTGATGATATCTTGTGTTTCTTGTATGACTAGCAGTGAAACAAGGGATAGTAAAAAATATAATTATTCATTAGAAGAGAAAGTTACTTACGATAAAGAGAAGAATAAGTTCATGAAGCATCCTGATTTCTATGGAAAGGTTTTCTATTTTGGTAATTTTTATATTCGAAAAAATATTGGAACTTCCGAATTGGCTACGAAAGAGAAATGTATAAAGTTTGATTTCGAAGATGCCCATATTGATAAAAAATATAAAAACATTTACTCTCTATATAGAAAAGGAAATTCATTGTGTATGGAATATTTAGAATAATTGATTAATTTGATTTATTATATACTATCAATATGAGAATCAATTCAATTTTGATATGAACCCAGTGATTACTCGTGGTAGCCAATGAGATATAAGATAAAACAATGAAAGACTTTCAAGATTCCGTAAATTCATACAAAAAACAGCTCCAAATCGGGGAGATCCAAATTGCCTACGCTGGCCTTGTGAAATATATAACCAAACTTGGTACAACTTTATCCAAGAACCTTTCTAAAAGTTATTCGTTTGGAAGTCTTTTCCAGGGATACATGGATTATACTTATTTCTATTACTCGAACAAGTTTTTGAAAGATAGAAAGTTGAAAATGGGTCTTGTTTTAAACCATCCGAAAATGCAATTTGAAGTTTGGCTTTTAGGTCAGACCATTCCCATTCAAGAAAGATATTGGGAGTATTTTAAGAATACGAAGTGGAACAAAAACAGAACCACCAAACCACAATATTCCATTCTTGAAACGGTTTTGCTTGCGAGTCCCGACTTTAATGATTTGGATAAACTCTCTAAACAAATTGAAGACAATTTAGTTCAGGTGACTGGGGAAATTTTACAGGATATTAAAACAAGTAAACTGAAATAAAAACACTAGCAACTAAGGACCTTGCTAGTGTTGATTTTGATATCTTTGAGTCTAATTTAGCCTACAAACATAGATAAGCCTAGTATCATCTTAGGTTAAGATTCCATAAACGGAGATTCTTTTAACCAAAATACCATAACAAAATTCACTATGGATAAAAAGAGAAGGATGTATAAAAAGGAAATCATTCCCAAAAAGTTGAGTCCTAAGATGAAGATAATTCCTGAGACTTGTCCCACAAGAAGGAGCAATCCTTGGGAAGTGGATTCTGGTGCGGGAGAAGTAATTTCCGCACAGTATTGAAATCCAATTGGTGCTCCAATTCCCAAAAGAAAAAATCCAATCACAATCGAACCAATGAGTAAGAAGATAAAACCTTGGAACAATACAAATAAACTAAGTCCCACTAAAAATCCTGCCATTGCAATGATGAGAAATAGTTTTCGTTTTTGTAATTTGTCCGAGATAGGAGGAATGATGATCCCACCGATGATTCCTGCAATCAACATCACTCCACCAACAAGACCTGATTCGTCGATATTGAGCCCTTTGATTTCACAGATTTGATCGATACAAGTACTCACTGCATTAAAAACACCAAGACCAATCAGAAATAAAAACAGAATCTTTCTCATATCTTTCTGTTTCCATAAAAAACGAAGTCCTTCCAAAAAGGGGAGTTCTTTGTCTTCCCCGTGGGTACTGGGTGATGTTGGTGGTTTTTCTTTGATGAGGAGGAGAAAAAGAATCGCAGAGACCACAGAGCCAATGCCATAAATCATCATCACATCGGGAATCGTGTTTCCTGATTGGAGTAGGATTGGTGTGAGGATCATTACAAGAATGATTCCTAAGAACTGCGCGAGGGTTCCGAGGGCAACAGCAGTCGCTCTTTCTTGAATCGGGAACCACAAAACACTGATTTTAGTCACTGCATTGAGAAGAAAAGGTTGGGCCACCGCCAAACCAATTTGGCATAAGAGTACAATGGTATAATCGGCAGCAAAGATTCCTTTGAGTAACCCACAAACTCCTGTTAGTATGGCACCAAATCCCACTCCTTTTTTGATTCCATAGGTATCAATCACGTAAGAGGCAGGGATCGCGATGAATACAAAAACTCCGAGAAAAACTAAAGAGAGTAAATCAATTTGGATGGGGCTAACATGATAAAACTCTTTGGCATCTCGGGCAATGGGTGCATAGGTCAACCATTGCAAACATATCGTTGCTGTAATGACAATGTATGCGAAAAGCACGACCCAGCGATAGGTATACAGTTTTGGTGGGTTTTGGCTCATTTTCGTCCCCTTAAATCAAATCTACGGATTGGGCTTGGAATCACTCGTTCGGAATAAATTCCCCAAGGGGAGGATGCCGAAGGAAAATGATTTGCCATCCGAGCTGATGATTCTAAATCTTTGTGAGTGATCACTCACTTTTTTCCTGGTTAGGAAGAAAAACGAAGCATCCTGGCTGGCGGTGGATCGAGAGTGGAACAAACCAAAACCAGCGCGAGCGGATAGCGGAGTTTTCATGGAATCTGGATACATACTGACTTATGATATTGGCACAACCGGGGTCAAAACTTGCCTCTTTCGGATGTCGCAGGCTTTGGAGCTTGTGCGGTCAGCCAGTTTGGAATATTCGATCCAACTTTTAGAAAACGGGGGTGCCGAACAAAATCCAGAGGATTGGTGGTCGGCCCTGAAGGAAACAACCGCCCAAGTTTTAAGCCAATCGAATACCGATCCAAGTTCCATCCAAGGAATTTCCTTTTGTTCCCAGATGCAAGGTCTTGTGCTTGTGGATTCGAATTTCCAAGTGGTTCGTCCTGCAATGAGTTATATGGACCAAAGGGCCACTCGTGAAATGAAGGAAGGCATTCTTCACGGTTTTAAAATCGAAGGGATCAATGCTGTGAAACTATTGTTATCTCTTTGGATCACGGGGGCTGTGGCCGCCAGTGTGAAAGATCCCATTTGGAAATACAAATGGGTCGAAAAAAATGAACCAGAAGTTTTCTCAAAAGTGAAGTGGTGGTTGGATGTAAAAGAATTTCTCATCGCTCGTTGTACAAAGGAAGCAGTGATGACCCGGGATTCTGCTTTCGCTACCTTTTTATACAACTCACGAGTGGAAAAAGGAAATTGGAGTCCCTTACTTTGTAAATTGTTTGGAGTTCGTTTGGATCATTTGCCAAAGATTGTGAATTCCTCTGATCGTGTGGGAGGACTCACGAAAGAAGCCGCAGAGTTTCTTGGTTTAAAAGAAAACATATCGGTGTTTGGTGGTGGTGGTGACGCCTCTCTGATTGGTGTGGGTGCTGGTGCCGTTGCGGAAGGAGACACTCATATTTATGCGGGAACCTCTGGTTGGATTTCCACTGTTACAAAAAAAAGAACGGTTGATATAGGAGCAAGGATTGCTTCCATCGTTGGCGCCAGAGAAGGATATTATAATTATTTTGGAGAACAAGAAACTTCTGGTAAATGTTTACAATGGGTTAAAGACCATTTGGCCTTAGATGAAATTGATTTATATTTAGAAAAAAAGAAAATCACTGATGGCCCAGAAGCCATTTATGAAAGTCTGTTTGAGTTTATGTTTGATTCTATCAAAGACACAGATCCAGGTTCGCAAGGTGTGATCTTTACACCATGGCTTCATGGAAACCGTTGTCCTTTTGAAGATCCTAAAGCCAGAGGGATGTTCTTTAATATTAGTTTGCATACGGGAAAAAGAGTTCTCATTCGTTCCGTTGTCGAAGGAATTCTCTTTCACAAACGTTGGATCTTAGAACTTTCCAACAAGAAAATACCTACATCCGATACCATTCGATTTGTGGGTGGGGTGGCACGTTCTGGATTTATCTGTCAAGTGTTAGCTGACATTACAGGAAAAACCATTGAGCGAGTTGTCCATCCAGAGAATGTCGGTGCGATGGGAGCCGCAGCCATTGTAGCTTATGGACTTGGAATGATTCCAAAATTTGAAGATATCAAATCAATGATACCCATTCAAGACAGATGGACGCCCAATTTAAAACATAAGAAAATATATGATCGAAACTTTTCGGTCTTCAAAAATCTTTATAAAAGTAATCAAAACAATTTTGCAATTTTAAATTCATAAATTCGGGAACATGGTATGAGCAAACAAAACATAGAGTACACAAAGGAAAGTTTAGGTAAACCTTTTACCATCGGAAGATCGGCAGATTTATTTCTTTTACCAGAGGATAAAATTCTGAAACTATTTTTCCCTGATGCAAAAGAATCAGAAATAGATTTAGAGGTTGAAAATACGGTAGAGGCAAATCGAAAAGGTGCTTCTAAGATGCAATGTTACGGCAAAGCAAAAGTTGGAAATCGATTCGGAATTATATTTGATCGAATCACAGGGATTTCTCTGACAAAACTTCCTGACAAAAACCCTTTGGAACTCTTTCGTATTGCAGGAACACTCGCTCGTTTGCATTACGGTGTGCATCAAATTACATCGGACAAATACAAAGACATAAAAGTAATTTTGAATCATTGTTTGTTATCGGAACCACTTTCCTTTTTGAATGCAGAAGAAAAAGAAAAGGTCGAATCTTACATTAGCGGACTACCGAATGGAAATTCCATTCTTCATTTGGACTTTCATCCAGAGAACGTAATTGTCGAAGGGAAAGACGAAATCATTATCGATTGGATGACGGCTGCCAAAGGAAATTCCGCTGCCGATGTTGCTTTCACTGTATTACTTTTTACCGATGCAGAACTTTGGCCAGGAACCCCCAAACTAAAAATCATTTTTTATACCATCATCCGAAAGTTCATCCTTGGTGGTTATCTTAAGGCTTATAAAATCTTAAGTGGGGTCACGGATGCAGAAATTGCAGCTTGGAGGTTGCCAGCACTCCTACTTCGTTTGGGTCTTTGGAATATAGAAAGCGAAAGAGAAAATCTGAAGTCACAAATCAGTCGTTTGGTTGCTAGTGGTGGCCGTGTATGAATTTAAAACTGGATCGTTTTATCGAATCTTATGATGGGGAAGAGTTCGATGTCACCATCATCGGCGGAGGAATTACCGGAGCCAGTTTGGCATACGAAGTGGCAAGTCGTGGTTATACGGTGGCTCTCGTCGAAAAAAAAGATTTTGGCGGAGCTACCTCTGCGGCCACAGGAAAACTCATTCACGGGGGCCTTCGTTATCTCAAACAATTTGAAATTGGTCTTGTGAGGGAAGCTTTGAAAGAAAGGCGAATCCTTTCCAACATTGCCCCCAATTTGGTTTATCCTTACCCTATGGTACTTCCGAAACCTGGACTCATTGCACGGATTGGACTTTTTGTTTATGACCTTTTATCTTTTGATAGTAAGTGGACTTGGGACGAATCCAAACAAATCCCTAATCACAAATACCTCAAACGAAAGGAACTTTTAGAAAAAAATCTCGGAGACTTTGAAGACGCCGCTTATTTTTATGATGCGATTTGTTTGAGCCCCGAAAGATTGACTCTTAGTTTTTTAAAATCAGCCGCGGCTTACGGTGCCAAACTTTCGAATTATACTGTCGTTGAAGACTTACTTTGGAAAGACAAAACTGTCGTTGGGATTCGAGTTCGCGATGCACTGACCAATGCGGAATCCCAAATTCGTTCCAAAGTAACCATCAATGCTTCTGGACCTTGGACTCATCATATCCTTTCTAAATCTCCGAAAACCGAACAACCACTTCCCAAAAAACGATCGGAAGGAATTTATATCATCACCAAAAAATTAACAAACTTAATGACTCTCTATGTAGGAGACAAAGGTCATTTTAGTTTTGCTCCTTGGCGAGGCCACTCGATGATTGGGCCAACAGAAAAGTCTTATTTTGGAAATGTAGAAGATTGGAAACTCACTCGTGAAAGTATCACAGAGTTCATTGACTATATCAATGAAACTTCTCACTTAAAAGAAAAGTTAACCATTGATGATGTGATTTTTGCTTATGGGGGGCTTCGTCCTTTGATTGAAAGCTCCGATGATACTTATTCGGCATCGAGAAGATCTGAATTGTATGACCACGCCCGGGATGGAATCCAAGGTCTCATTACAGCGGCCGGTGGAAAGTATACAACAAGTAGACATTTTGCAGAGTCGATATTCAAAAGAATCCAAAAGAAACTAACAAAAAAACCAACAGAGAATATCTCCGCAAAACAGCATTTATACGCCTCACAAATCCCGAACGTTGAAATATTCATTGAAGGGGCAAAGAAACAGAATACGGACTTTTCTGAAAAAACCATTGATTACTTGATTCGCCATTATGGTCTTCAATACGAAATCATTTTGGATCTTGCCAGAAAGACAAAAAACCTAGGTGCCGTTCTCAATCAAGATGGAGAGATCCTCGCAGAAGTGGTTTATGCGATTCGTTATGAGATGGCAAAATCCCTATCCGATATCTTTTTAAGAAGGACAGGGCTCGGGACCTTGGGGATCCTTTCGGATGAAATTATGAAGGCCATCATTGGTGTTGTCGCCACCGAATGGAATTGGTCAGAAGAAAAGAAACAAACAGAAACAGAAGCCATTTACAAAGTTTTAAAATTACCTGTTTGAATTCTTTCTGGTTTAAGAATTTCGGCTGACAATTTCCTCTTTGCTATTGTATCTTTAGTTATGGGCACAGTTTTAACCATTGATACGGAGTATGCAAACTTTCATCAGGTGGCTTCGGCCTATCTTATAGAAGAAGAGGGCCGAGGGGTTGTTGTCGAAACCAATACAACTCACGCCATTCCCAAAATTTTGAAAGCAATGGAGTCGCGTGGGGTAGGGCCACAAAACTTAGATTATGTGATTGTCACCCATGTCCACTTGGACCACGCTGGTGGAGCCTGGGCCCTTCTTGAAGCCTGTCCAGGTGCAACTTTACTCGCTCATCCAAAAACCGCCAAACACTTGATGGATCCGAGTCTACTCATCAAAAGTGCGACCTCAGTGTATGGAAAAGAAAATTTTGATTCATTGTATGGTGAGATCAAACCTATTCCTAAAGAAAGAATTCGTGTAATGGAAGATGGGGAGTGGTTAGAATGGGAAGGGCACTCCTTTCAATTTTTATACACCAAGGGACATGCTAATCATCACTTTTGTATTTATGATAAAAAAACAAATGGGATCTATACGGGAGATTCCTTTGGAATATCCTATCCTCATTTAGAAAATGGAAAACGTTTTATTTTCCCCACAACCACACCCACTGACTTTGATTCGACGGAAGCCATTCGTTCCCTCGATCGAATTTTAGACACGGGAGCAGAGGTAGCGTATTTAACCCATTTCGGCCCTATCGGAGACTTAAAAGAAAATGCCTCCGATTTAAAAGAAGGACTCACTCTTTGCGAGGAAGCCATCTCCGAGTTGGAAAGTGTCACCAAAGAAGAAAGACTCCCTTTTATGGAATCAAAAGTAAAAGCCATGATCCAAACACTTGCTAGAAAACATTCCATTACTCTGACCGCATCCGATTGGAAGTTATTACATCTGGATGTAAATCTAAACGCACAAGGGTTGGTGTATGCCTTCGAAAAGACTAAGTCCAAAGGATAAGGGAAAAACTTCTTTGAATCAAAGGTCCGTATCTTTTGTTATGAGGTTTGTTTTTGTTCTCGGAATTATTGGATTCGGGTTCATCCTTCAATGTTCACATCTATCCAAATCTAAAAAATCCAAAGACCCACAAATCCAAATTCATTTTCTCTCTCTAGACTTTGAAGAAACAAAGTCCATTCCATCTTCCATGTTCGAATCGAAGGATTTACTTCTGATCCTTGCGGAATTATCTAAAAAGGAAGATCCCTCTATGCGTTTTATTTCTACAACCCGCACAGAAGAAATTATGGAAGTGAATGGAAAATCAAATTCCTGGACAGCGGGTTGGGTGGTGTATGTGAATGAAGAAAGGGTGGATGGGGTTCAAATGAAACGTGGTGTTCGTGTGAGTCCGAGTGACAAAATTGAGATCCGATACGAGGCCGTAGAGCGCGTGTTTGGTCGCCCTACGCCATGACCCATTGGAGTGAACCGAAATGATTTCAAAGAAAATGTATCTATGGAAATATTCCGATCCAGCGATTTAGCTTTTATCTAAGCGTTGTTAACTCGCGATAAGCTCTTACAAATCCATCGGACATTGTTTTTGCGAATGTCAAAGAGATTCTCGCTTTTTCCGCAGCGATCATTACATCGTGAAGTTCCACTGAGTTTGGATCAAAAACAATCTTTTGTGTGAGTTCATCTGCTTCTACTTGTTGGTCATTGACTTGTTCAAAGGCTTTTTTCAAAGCATCCCCAAAAGTTCCTGCGACTTCATCAGGGGACTTGGCTTCATTGGTTTTTCCATAGTGGCGTTCATCGGAACGAAAGATACCTACCTTGTCACCTTGTGGGAGAAGGGAATGGGGTTTGTAGGTTTGGGAACTCATATTGGAAATGCGATCAATGGCCATGGGTGTTTCCTCAATCTAAACATCGGCCAAATCTGGGAAACCTAAAGAAAAAAATTATGTCACATTAAAAAAAGCGAAAAGAAGCCGGATACGGCCAGACGTTTAAGCCCGACCGATTTCCATGGCTTTGTTCATCATGGCTTTGGATCCATTGATGAGTTGGACATTGGCCTCATAAGACCGAGAAGCCGAAATCATATCCGTCATCTCTGTAACGATATTGATGTTCGGAAGTTCCACGTATCCTTTTTTAGGGCCGGTTTGGATGGCGTCGGGATGGGTCGGATCATAAGTCAATCGAAGAGGGCTCATATCCTTTTCGATTTTCATCACCTTCACTCCTTTGCCTTCGCCGGGAGCCACACCAAAAGGATACACAGGACTTTTCCAATTGGTTCGGAGATTAATCGGTGTTAGGATGACACGATCCCTGCGAAAAGGACCATCTCCATTGGTATTTCTCGTTGTCGTCGAGTTAGCAATGTTATTCGAAATGACATCCATTCGGAGTCTTTGGGCCGAAAGCCCTGTTGCTGATATATTAATGGAATCAAACATTCCCATAACTTACTCCTTAGTTGGTTCTCATCACAATATTGAGAAGGCGGTTGTTTTGGTTTAAGCGATCCACCATGAGGCTGTAACTCATTTGGTTTTGATTGGCATCGACCACTTCTTTTTCAATGTCTACGTTGTTTCCATCGGGTCTCATCGTAGTCAGATAATCCAAATTGGTTTTGGGTTTGGCATCCCGGTAATCTAATGGTTTAAAAAATTCAATATGACGGTCGTTAGTGATCTTAGTCGGGACAGCCTTGTCCTTTTCAATTTTTTCCGATTCAATGGCACGTTTCAGCATAGATTCGAACACCACTTCCGAACGTTTGAAATTAGGAACGTCCGCATTGGCGATATTATCAGTAATCACTTTCCGCCTTTGGGTGGATGCACTTAGGCCCCGTTCCAAAAGGTCTTGAGTTTTCATGAAATGTGTTGCTTCAAACATATTTCTCTTCCTCTCTACATTCCCCTTCGACCGGTTTTTCTTCCCCCTAAAGCATTTTATGTCACCTTTGAGTGATTTTTTTTTGGGCGGCCCCAATTGGTTTCTAAAACCAAAAAGTTACACAAACAGTGACGGGCTCTCCCTCCAATCCTCCCCAGGGCTTTTCCATTGTATGATATCTGGAAACAAAATATAGGGGAGGGATTTCCGCTCGATCCCTGCCGCGGGCTATGGATCTAAAATCCGAGTTCTGCCAGTGACCTTTCGACCAGACAGGAGTCCTTCCTGCTCGATGGAGTCTCCGGGACTTATTTACCTTAACGTAGAATTAAATTTGAATTTTATTTAGTTAACTGTAAATATTCTATCGAATATCGTTAAGGCCAAGGTATTTTAATAGTTGTCCGCGGTCTTTTTTTAATTCGGGACTCACTTTTTCGATATTAATCTCACCAATGTTTTGACATTTGCCTTTCTTGTTTTCATCACTATAAAAGTAGCTATCAACGGTATTGGTTAGAATATTATTTGATGCACCCAACATATCATTATTTGTCTCAATGATAACCTTAACCGTAACATCCTGCAAATAATTAATCTTAAATTCTTCAGTGTCAGAATATCCTGTGGTTGCCCCTAACTTACTAATACCAACAACTGTAATTGAATATTTTACATTAGATGGTTTTACCCGTCCAGTAATGCATGTCATGTCATTACGCGGAACATCGAAATTCCACCAAAGAAATCCTTTGATACCGCTGACAAACTTATTGATTGCACTTGTGGAGAACTCAAGATTTTCAGAAACTGATTCGGTAGTATCTGCTGATGTTTTTATATCTTTACTATCTTGTTTTTTTGTCCATAGGTTGTTCTGATAAGAATATAGGTTATACTCATTAACTGGATTGTTTACAGGGAACTGCACCTCAATACCAGGGCCATCTAAAAGGACTGGTCTACCTTTATAAAATGCATCAATTCGAAACATTCCACCCGATTCAAAAATGGAATGATTGTTATATGTGAGATTCAGTCTGCTTAAATAAAAATCAAGTGGATTGATTACTTCGGTAATTCTTAAATGAAGATGGTCTCCTTTTTTGAATTCTGCCGGAAGTTTAAAGCTGTAGTATTTGAAATAGAACTTAGTTCCATACCTTCCCTCTGCCATATCTTGAGAGAATGGATCAATATACGTATCCAGAGTAATTAGATCATTAATATATGGCGCACCGTTGAATTCGGGAGTATTTTTTTGGCTCCATTTTTTTTCAACTTCCTTGTTCCATTCGGATCTGTCGGATTGATTTTTCCATTGAGCGGATATAGAGCTTACAAAAAACAGAGCAATTAATAGAGTCAAACTTAGTTTCACAAGAATGCCTTGGTTGATAATTATGATTTATATCGATTATCTACCAAAGAACTTTATATTGAAAAATACAAAATTATTCTGATTCGTGTTTTTCTATTAGCGTGTTTTGTAAATGATGAGAATCTTTTGCAGTTTTATACAATGGGATTATAATCGTGATTCACATATAATCCCATTTTCATTACGTAACTAAAACTTCCACATCCGCTTTAGTTTTTGATTCTTGTTCTTTTCGTTTCCTGTCTCTTTCTTCTGTGACTTGGTCAAAGTATGCTTCGTAATTGGGAAAGTTCGTTCCCATCAAACGATCCCAGACATTGAAATAGAGAGAATAGTTTCCTTGGAACTTTTGGTGGTGTTGGTTGTGGTGTGTGGAGGTGTTAATCCATTTGGTGATCGAATGGGATGCCCAACCTTTAGGAAAAAATTCGTATCCTAGGTGCCACCATATATTCAAAACCATCGCATAGAAAGTATGAAAGATTAAAACATAGAAATGAATCGGAACAAACATCACAAAAGGAACAATGTAGATAGCTTCTAAAAATGCTTCTGTGGCTTGAAATCGGTAAGCTGCCAAAGGCGAAGGGTTCACTGACTGATGGTGTTCTGAGTGAACATGCGGGTAAACTTTTTTTAAGTGAGCAAATCTATGCATCCAATAGAACCAAGTCTCATGCCAAACAGTAATGAGGGCGAAACTTAAGAAAATATATCCGACCCCAGACCATCCAGAAACAGGCCCGAAGTAAACGGCACTAGGAACAATTTTTGCTTTCATAAGCGTGATGTTGGTCACAGCAACGAGAGTAAAGACCACAAGTGTGACTGCCGATTGGCGAAATTCTTTCCAAACCTTTTCTGCTTTGGGATATACTTTTTGGATGCGATAGGTTTCGAAAAAATCCTTTCGCCAAACATAGAATAAAAGGAATGCCAATCCGGCTATAGGATAATAACGCACAAAATTCAAAATCCCTTGTGCAAAACCAATTTTGGTAATACAATCGATTACTAATTCACACTGAACTGGTCCACCAAACATAGAACTCTCCTAAAGACGACCTTCGAATGAATCCATTCTAACAAAAATTAAAAACCAAATCGACCGGATCGGTAAAGCCGGAATAAAAAAAGATTCCGGTTTGACCCAACCGGATTAGGTCCCAAGAGATTTTCGATAATCACTAGGACTTGTCCCTACTTCTCTTTTGAAAGCATCATAGAAAGTAGACTTGGATGGGAAACCCACATCATAAGCGATGGTGAGGATATTCCTGTCGGGATGAAGTGAAAATAATTCTTTGGCCTCTCGAATCCGGTAGTGATTGACCAAGTGGAAAAAACTTCTTTTTTGGTGGAGGTTCAAATATTCAGAGAGTTGGTGTTCGGAAAGGTCCATTTCTTTGGCCAACTTCTCTAAATTGATACTTTCATCTCGGTAGATCTTTTCCACTTCCATGAGTTGTCTTAGTTGGTTCTGAAGAGTTTCCAGATTGAATCCGCCCAGTTGTGAGGTTTGGTATTTCTTTTCTTCGATGACAATCCTTTGGACTTCACCCCATAACTCAGGACTTTTTTGGCGTAATAGATAAACACCGATCAGTAGTAAGGCGATAAAAGTGGAAACAATCTCTAATCCATGTCTTTGGTGAAAAAACAAAGTATAAATTCCGATTAAGCTGGAAAAAGCCCCAATTCCAACCACGATTCCCACCAAACGAAGATGAGCTGATTTTTTAAATCGCTCCAATCGAATGTATCTTGCCATATTTGAAAAAACGTAAAAAGCAGCGTAAAATATGGGTGAAACGGCGATAAGGATCGTGATTTGAAAGATAAGTGGAACACCTTCTTTTAGATAGTTTGTGTGAATGGCGATTTTTTCATCTGCAGAAGAAATGTAAAATGGAATCATTAATGCAATGACTATGACTGCTGGAACAAGTTCCCAAAAAGAAAACTGGTTTCTCTTGGGACTTTCATCCCAAAGTTCTGCAAAGTACCTTTTGAGAAGAGCACCAATACAAGCCGTGAATGGTAAGTGGGTGAGATACAAATGAGGGAAAGATTGGTAAATACCGGTGCATGTAAAAAAAGTATGGGCCTGGAACATAGCCGCAAAGAGAAATAATAATCCTTGTACTTTTGTCTGTCCTGTAGCGTTTTTTCTAAGGAATTCTCCCCAAGCAAAAAGGAGAGAAAGCCCCGCAGAAAAGCCAATCAAATGACTATTTAGATTCCACATTGATGTTCATCTTTTAATCAATCGTTTGGGTTGTAAAATAAAATCACTTGCCTCGGGTTCGTTCTGAATTAGAATTACGTATGAAACGTGGATACCATTCATCGACAATCCTCCTTTTTGTGGGAAGGTAGCACCTTAGAAATCCACCTCCCGGCGGCGCTCACTGCCGCAGAAACAGGTAAGGATTGGACTTCCTTTTTCGAAATCGTAAAAAAAAGCCCTCCTCGTAAAGTAGCCGTTCATGCAGGCAATTTGGAAGAATCCGATTCCTCTGGAATTTCCCTTTTAAAACTTATCCGTTTGGAATGTGAAAATAGACGGATCCAATTCGTATTATTTGGATTAGGTGAACAGTTCCAATACCGATTGAGTATCTCTGATGATGATAGCAAAAGAAACAAAGAAACATTAGCGAACTCTCTTAGAAGATCAGAAAAAATTGGGAAGCTAACCATTGATTCGTTGTTAGAGTTTAAATACCTAATTACCTTTACGGGCGAACTTACCGTTTCTTTTTGGCGTTCTTTTTTACATCCTTCCAAAATTCGTTGGAAAGATACCTTCCGTGTTGCGGAATCAATGGGAGTCAATGCCTTTCCCATCATTGCCATGATTGGCTTTTTACTTGGTCTTATCATGTCTTTTCAATCCGCTATTCCTATGCGAAGGTTCGGGGCAGAGATCTTTGTGGCAAACCTTGTTGGTCTTTCTTTGTTTCGAGAGCTTGGACCTCTGATGACTGCTTTTATTCTATCGGGTAGGTCAGGCTCTGCCTTTGCCGCAGAGCTTGGAACGATGAAGGTTTCCGAAGAAATTGATGCACTCACTACTATGGGTCTTCCTCCAGTTCAGTTTCTCATCATTCCTCGTTTGGTGGCGTCGCTCTTAATGACTCCACTTCTCACCATAGTATTTAATTTGTTTGGTCTCATTGGTGGAGCTGTTGTTTTGATTAGTTTTGGATTTCCTCTGGTTACCTTTATCAACCAAGTGAATCTTGCGGTGGGTCTTTCCGATATATTAGGTGGGCTTTTAAAATCTTATTTTTTTGGAATGATCATTGCGTCTATTGGTTGTTATCGGGGATTAAAAACGGCATCGGGAGCTGGTGCCGTTGGGGAATCGACCACTTCTGCTGTGGTTGGTTCCATTATACTTGTGTCCATACTGGATGGAATTTTTTCCGTCTTATACTTTTACCTAAAGATATGAAAGATAAACCAATCATTCGAGTCGAACATCTAACAACAGGATACGGCCATACTGTGGTTATGGAAAATATCTCTTTTGAGGTGAACCGAGGCGAAATTTTCGGAATCCTCGGTGGGTCTGGTTGTGGGAAGTCTACAGTTTTAAAAAATATGATTGGCTTAACATCTCCATTTAGCGGTCGTATATGGATCGATGAAGATGATATCGTTCTGGCAGAAGGAAAGAAAAAAATCGAAATCTGGAATCGTATCGGAGTGATGTACCAACAAAGTGCTCTTTTTGGTTCCATGACCTTACTCGAAAATATCCGATTGCCTTTGGAAGAATTTACAAACCTACCAATTCCCATCATGAATGAAATTGCTATGACCAAATTAAAAATGGTTGGTCTTTTTCCTTTCGCCCATCTGTATCCGGCGGAACTTTCGGGTGGTATGAAAAAACGTGCTGCGATTGCAAGAGCTATGGCTATGGATCCTGAAATTTTATTTTTAGATGAGCCCAGTGCGGGTCTTGATCCCATTACCAGTGTGGAGCTCGACCACCTAATCATCCGTTTGTCGAGAACTCTGGGAGTTACTTTTGTGATTGTGACACATGAATTGCCTTCTGTGTTTACAATGGCTGACCGTGTGATTGTTTTAGATAAATCCAAAAAAGGAATTATCGCCGAAGGCAAACCAAAAGATTTGAAAGAAAAGTCAAAAGATCCATTTGTAAAACAATTCTTTAATCGTATTCCACAGGAGAGTTCCCCGTTATGAACCAATCGAGTAAAATCTATTTTAAAGTTGGGATCTTCGTACTTGTTAGTTTTTTCACACTCATTTTGTTTTTGATCGTGTTCACTGCCGGAAATATCTTTCAAAGATCGGTAAGTTTAGAAACCTACTTCGATGAATCAGTGCAAGGTTTGGACATTGGATCTCCCGTCAAACACCGCGGGGTTAAGGTGGGAACCGTCCAAGAAATCACCTTTGTACAAAATGAATATTCACATAAACTTACAGAAGATACGGAACTTCGTTATGGAAGATATGTTTTGATTAAAATGTCTGTTCCTGACTTTGTAAAAGGTGTGTATGGTGATGATTTAAAAAGAACCGTTCAGAGAATGATCCAAAGTGGGCTTCGTGTCAGGCTCGCCTCACAAGGGTTAACTGGAACCGCTTATTTGGAAGTAGATTATTTAAATCCTGAAAAAAACCCACCTCTCTCCATTGAATGGGAACCAAAAACCATTTACATTCCTTCAGCCCCCAGTACCATCTCTAGGTTTACTGCTTCTGTAGATAAATTCTTTGAAAAAGTAGAAAAGGCAGATGTGGATAAAATTCTTTTAGGTGTAGGGGAACTCATTCGTAACCTAAACCAAACCATCCAAGAAGCAAAACTTGGAGACCTGGCACGTGAATCCACAGGCCTACTTGTTGATCTGAGAAAGACCAATGCCGAAGTCAAAGCTCTGATCGCAAGTCCCGAAACACAAGGATTACCTAAAAAATTGGATGCCTCTGTCACTCAGTTACAAACCACTCTCAAACGACTCGACACACTTCTTGCTTCGAACCAAGGAGATATTTCTACATCGATCGAAAACTTACGAATTGCATCCGAAGACTTAAAAGAAGTCACAGCGAATGCAAAAAAATATCCCTCTCAGTTTCTCTTTGGAGAAGCTCCCAACAAATCTAAACTCTGGAAATAAATACAATGAAGACCTTATACCGTTTCTTAATACTTTTTGGGCTCAGTTTTTTTCTTAGCCAGTGTTTTGGTGTGAGTAAAACCTTTCCTGAAAAAAAGTTTTATTTAATCGAAACTGGTGAAACCAAACAATTGTTTTCTGTAACAAAGCCGAGAGCCTTTGTTGTGCGTAAGGTTTTCATCTCCCAAAGGTTTGAAGGAAAAGAGTTTGTCTATCGCAAAGACAATGCGGTCTATGAATCCGATTATTATAATGGATTTTTTATTCCTCCGGCCCATAACTTCAAAGAAGAATTTGTTCGTTCCCTTTTGAAGTCCGGAAATTTTGAATGGGATGCCAGCATCCATACAAGAGTTAGCGTAACTCATTTTATAGAATTAAATCTAACACAAATGTATGGAGACTTCCGCACTAAAGAACCCAAAGCCGTGATTGAGTTTGAAATCGTTGTTTATGAAGATAAAGATTCGGTCTCTACTCCTGTTTTTAGAAAGACATACAGGCAAATCCAGTCCATTGAGAAAAAGGAACCGGAAGCTTTGGTCCTTGGTTGGAATTTGGGACTTACCAATACATTCAATGAATTGAATTTAGATTTGAGCCAAAAATTAAAATAGTTCTATGGGTCGGGGAAAGTTTTCCTGATCCAGTAACACATAACGTGGTTGTGTTTTTTTAAAGGAGATTTTTGTAAAATTTTTTAGAAACGAAGTTGCTTTTCAGATGAAACCAGAATCAATAACTGGAACTTAAAGGATGAATCATGAGACTCATTGAATCCATCGCACCTTTTTATTTTGTCCTTATGTTACTCGAGATAATTTACACTCGATTCAAAAAACAGGATTATTATTTTTACGAAGATTCTTTGGCCGATTTGAGTTTGGGTGTTCTTAGCCGAATCTTTGACGGGATGATCCTTCTTGGACTCGTTTTTGTTTACAACGAGTTGTACCAAATCTCTTGGGGTGTAGAGTTTCTTTCTAAAGCTTTTTTATCCACATCGTCCCCCTTACACTGGATTGTCTTATTTCTACTACTCGATTTTTTATTTTATTGGGCTCATCGTTATAGTCATGAAATCAAAGTTTTGTGGGCCTCTCATGTAGTGCATCATTCCAGCGAAGAGTTCAATTTGTCTGTAGCACTCAGACAATCTTTTGTTCGTAATATCGGAATTGGTTTGTTTTATTTACCCTTGGCTCTTCTTGGGTTTCCGGTGGAATCGTATTTGATCATTGATGCACTCAATCGCACTTATCAATTTTGGGTTCACACTCGGGCCATTGGAAAACTACCGGCTTGGTTTGAATACATTATGGTCACACCTTCTCACCATCGTGTTCACCATGCTATGAATCCAGAATACATTGATCGCAATTATGGCGGAGTGTTTATTTTTTGGGATCGTATCTTTGGAACGTTTTGTGAAGAAAAGAAAGAACCTCGGTATGGTCTTGTTTCGCAATTGAATACGTATGATCCAGTCACAGCAGAACTCCATGTGTTTCGAGATTTGTTTTCGGATTTGATCCATACAAAAAACAAATGGCAAGGGCTTGTTTCCTTTTTCTCTTATCCTTCTGTAAGGCCAGATGATTTGCAGAATCCAATGGATCGCGGAGTGCGTGATCCCAAAGTTTGGTTGTCTCATCACAAATGGGCGATTGATCAAAAATCTCGTGAACCGCAATACAGACGTAAAACAGGAAATACGATGTATCGTTTGTTTCTTCTCTTTTCTTTTTTGGTTCCGACTGCACTCACTTTGTTTTTTCTGAAACGGATGCATTTGTTTGCAATCGGTGAGATCGCTTCTGTATTTGTACTTTTGGTTTTTTCTTTCGTTGCTTTAGGTAGGCTTTTGGAAGGAAAGAAAAACTGGCTTCGTTTTGAGATTCCCAAGTATATTTCTTGGTTTGTGCTTTTGGTCTATTTTTTCGTATAGTAAAAGAAGATGAAATATTTACATACAATGATCCGGGTGAAAGATTTGGACAAGGCCCTCCATTTTTTTGTGGAGATCCTTGGGCTTAAAGTAACTAGAAGAAACGAACATCCAGAAGGAAAATTTACTTTGGTGTTTTTGTCTACTGGGGAAGACGATGCCCCAGAGATAGAACTCACTTACAATTGGGGACAAACCGATCCTTATACTACGGGAAGGAATTTTGGTCACATTGCCTACGAAGTAGAAAATATTTATGAAACTTGTGCGCGGATTCAAAAGATGGGAGTTGTTATCAACCGTCCCCCTCGCGATGGTCGTATGGCATTTGTTAGGTCTCCCGATTTAATCTCCATAGAACTGCTTCAGAAAGGGAACCCTTTACCTTTATCGGAACCTTGGACTTCTATGCCAAATACAGGTGAGTGGTAGGACTTGGGAAAGAAACCCAAAATTGCAATCATTGGAGCCGGTGCTTCTGGTTGTTTTGCCGCTCTGCAAATCCATGACGAATTACAAGGGTTATGTGAGATTCAAATCTTTGAAAAATCAAAAGAACCTTTATCGAAACTTCGGATTTCCGGTGGTGGGAGATGTAATGTCACTCATAATCTCTTTGATCCAGAACTTCTTTCGGAAAGGTATCCCAGAGGGAATAAAGAACTTCGTTGGGCATTCGAAAGTTTCCAACCGAAAGACACAATCCTATGGTTTGAAAAAAGAGGGGTCAAACTCAAAGCCGAAGCCGATGGACGAATGTTTCCCACAACAGACAGTTCTGATACCATCATCCAATGTTTTTTAAACGAACTCAAATCTAAAAAAATCCCTATTCACTTTGAACAAGGATTAGTTGGTATATATTCCAATCAGGGTGCAGACCAAACACCAAACTTTCGCGTTTTATGGGAAGGGGGCTTGGAAGAATCATTTGATCTTGTAATCTTAGCTACTGGTTCCAACCGAAAGGTTTGGAGTATTTTGGAAAAACTCGGACATACCATCGTCAATCCAGTTCCCTCTCTATTCACTCTCACTTTAGAAAATACGGATCTCATCGAACTCACAGGCCTTGTGGTTCCGTATTCCGAAATCAAAGTATTACCCAAAGGCAAACCGCAGAAGGGACCCGTGCTCATCACCCATTGGGGGCTCAGTGGACCCTCTGCCCTTAGGTTGTCTGCTTGGGAGGCTCGCACTCTCTTTGAAGCCGATTACAAAGTGGACCTCTCCGTCAACTGGATTGGTGGAAAATCAACACAAAGCATCGAAGAAGATTATTTATCGAAAAAAGAAAAAACACCGGCAGAAAAACTCAGCCCCGATCCCGAATGGAAATTGCCATCCCGATTTTGGGATTGGATTCTAAAAGAATCGAAAATTCCATCTAATAAACGTTATTCGGATATTTCTAAGGCAGAGATTCGGGTTTTAAGTCTTTCTTTAACACAAACCAAACTTCGAATGGTTGCTAAAGGAGTTTTTAAAGAAGAGTTTGTGACAGCAGGAGGTGTTTCTAGAAAGGACATCCAATTCCAAACGATGGAAAGTAAACATTGTCCTGGTCTTTATTTTACTGGTGAGGTGATTGACGTAGATGGAATTACAGGTGGTTTTAATTTTCAGAATGCCTGGACTACGGCGACAATTGCAGCCCGAGGCATTCGTAAAACAATAGTTACTTGATCTTATGGATTTGAATGAAATCTACAGTTTGTGCCACAGAACCCGGTGCACCGGATAAAATTACCACTGTATCTCCCGATTTTAATTTTCCTTCCGACTTTAACGTTTTACTCATAAAAGCAATCATATCGGGAAACTTATCCATCATAGGCATCACATAGGTTTCCACACCCCAATACAATTGCATCTTTCTTGCCGTACCTAAAAAAGGTGTGAAGGAGTAGATCGGCTTTAGGGGCCGAAACTCTGAAGAGAGAAGAGAAGAGTATCCAGATCTTGTAAAGTTGATGATGGCCTTTGCATTGATGGACCTGGAAATGGCTTCTGCTGCACTGCCGAGAGCCGTTCGTTCCACTTCAAACTCGGAACGGTCCATACTACGAAGATGGGATAAATAAATTTCCGACTCTTCTGCGGCTTGGATGATACTTGTCATTGTTCGGACAGTTTCAATCGGATACTTTCCTGAGGCAGTTTCCCCGGACAACATCACGGCATCGGTTCCATCCATAACAGCGTTTGCAACGTCACTCGCTTCTGCACGAGTGGGACGTGGATTGTCAATCATCGTCTCTAACATCTGTGTGGCGGTGATGACTGGTTTTCCTTGTTGGTTTAGTTTTGTAATCATCTCTTTTTGGATGATAGGAACATATTGAGTGTCTAATTCCACACCCAAATCTCCCCGAGCAATCATGATCCCATCACAATTATCGATGATCTCTTCAATGTTTTGGATGGCTTCTGGTCGTTCAATTTTGGCAATAAGGCCTGCATAACTATCTTTCATAAATTGGCGTGCCATTTCCAAATCGCTGGCTCGTCTTACAAACGAAAGTGCGATATAATCCACACCCAGTGACAAAGCAAATTGTAAGTCTTCAATGTCTTTTTCAGAAAGGGCCGGTGCTGAAATGGGAGTTCCTGGAAGGTTGATTCCTTTATTATCTTTTAAGGTTCCTCCAATGACGGTTTCCAAAACTGCTTTTTCTTTTGTTTTGGATTTTACAACAAACGAGAGTTTGCCGTCATCAATCAGGAGTTTATGTCCTACATCGATATCGTTTAAAATGTACTGATAGGTGCAGCCGATCTCTTCTGCAGTTCCCAGAAAATCGGATTTATTATTAATGGCAATTTGGTCTCCGGTTTTGAGTTCTAATGGCCCCGTTCCCAATTTTCCGGTTCTGATTTTTGGACCTTGTAAGTCAGCAAGGATACCAATGGACTTGCCGGACTCCTGCTCGCACTCACGTAACAACTCAAAGATTTCTTTGTGGTATTCGTGGGTGGAATGAGAAAAGTTCATTCTTGCCAAATCCATTCCTGAATAGATGAGATTTAGAATGGTTTCACGGTTAGCAGATGCGGGTCCAATGGTACAGATAATTTTAGTGCGTTTGTTGGGGATTTTGCTGTCTTCCGGCATAGACCCTATTCTTAGCTTTTTTGTTTTTTCCTGCAAGTAAATTGTACGGTTTGAATTGACTTGTGTCATTTTTCGCAAAAATATCATTTTAATGGCATCTAATGCACTCGCTCTTATCTACCATTCTTCGTACAATCTCGAATTGCCGGGCCATGTTTTCCCAGCCCATAAGTATTCTCATCTTTATAACCGTGTCAAAAGGGATCCAGTATATGCTTCCTGGGACATTTTGCTTCCTAAAAAAGCAGAAGACGCAGATTTAGAACTCGTTCATACAAAAGAATATTTAGATGATTTGTTTAGTTACGAACATACATCTCGCACTATGTATTCAGAACTTCCACTTAATCGAAGTATTGTGGAAAGTTTCACGTATGGGGTAGGTGGTACTATTATGGGAGCAGAACTATCTAAAAAGTTTCAATTTGCTTTTAATATGGGCGGAGGATACCACCATAGTTTCCCTGATAGAGCAGAAGGATTTTGTTATTTGAATGATGTAGCAGTTGCTATACGGAAACAAAAAGAAACAGATCCCAATGTAAATGCACTCATCATTGACTTAGATTTGCACCAAGGAAATGGTAATTCATATATTTTTCAATATGATGACAAAGTTTACACATTTTCGATGCACCAAGGTAATCTTTATCCTAAGAAAGAAGTATCTAACTTAGATGTAGATTTGGAACCAAATACGAAGGATGATGAGTATTTAACTGCATTAGAAAAATCCTTAAATCAAATTCGGAAAGATTTTGATTCGAATATAATTTATTATGTTGCAGGGGCTGATCCTTATGAGGATGATTCTCTTGGAGAATTAAAAATTTCCATGAAGGGATTAAAAGAACGAGATTTGATGGTTCGTAAATTTGCAGAGACACTCAATGTTCCATGCGTTGTGACTCTTGCCGGTGGTTACGCTCGTGACTTCCGCGATACTGTCGAAATCCATTTTAATACAATCACTGCGTTTGGTGAAAAGTAATGGGAGTTTTTTCTTCTACAGACAAAAAGAAAAACCAGACCGATTGGTTGGATTTGGATGATTTGTCTTTAGTTGATGTCTCAAAAGAATTAAATACTTCATTAAACATGGAGCCTAAATTATTCAATCGGTTCACTCATTATGAAGTAGAACAGATGTTAGTTAGCGCAGGTTTAATCACTGCTGTTGAAAAACGCGGGTTTCATAATTCCTTTATCGAGTTAGAAATTCTCAACGATTACGACAATCGTATTTATGTGAAGTCGGAGAACAGAAAAATCCTCGTTCACACTCGTTTGAAAGTTTCTCAATTTCAGTTAAAAGGTGACGACGAACATTTTCCTATGATTTATATCGATTGGCTTCTCACTCAAAATATTAATTTTGAACCAGGAGATCTCAAAAAGGAATTATACTTTGGACAAGAATATCCAGGGCTGAATGTTCTCAATGAATTCACGGATTTTATACGTGATCTTTCTAAAAAACTTGGTACTTCCGGCGCTTTTAATGTTCCTGAGTATTTTCATGATGCCGTTTTGTTTTCTCGAAAATTTCGTTTCATTGATCCTGAAAAAGAAGGAACCTTTCGTGCCCTTGTGAGAAATTTTCGTGGAACCAATCTTCGGAGTTTATCCTCCCAAATCCATCAGAACAGAGTTCGTTATGAAAATGGGGAACCTTACGAATGGAAGTATGGAGAGATGATTTCCTGCACGGATGCGTATTTAGAGAAAAAGGTTTTCCATGAGGCTTATTTTAAGAAAGTAGAGGAAGTGAAAGAAAAACTAAAATTCACATTGGTCTCAAAATAGCCCTCCTTAAAGCCGATACTATAGTAGATGTCCGAATATTCTTTTAAACCCGAGATTCTCATCATAGACGATGATACAGAGATCTGCGAAACTCTAGAGCTCATCATCAATGGATTAGGATATTTTGTCCGGTACTTTACAAATCCTCTCCAAGGTTTGGAATACTTCGAAGGGGAACGAAATCCCATCGTATTCTTAGACGTCAATATGCCACAAACTTCGGGACTCGATCTTTTGCCAAAGATCAAAGCCTACGATTCCAAAACCCAAGTTCTAATGATGACAGGGGAACACGACATCCAAACCGTTGTTTCCTCACTTTATCATCGTGCTTCCGATTTTATTCTAAAACCCTTTCATACAAAATCAATTGAAGCGGCAATTTCCAGGGCATTTGAATATTATAATTTTCTAAAAGATAAAGAGTCGATGGACGAATCGATCAAACGAGATCTTCGTCTTGCTGCTAAAATCCAAACGAGAACTATGAATTTACCTCAAATAGGTCATAAAATCTTTTCTGAGATCAAACCCGTGAGTTTTGTATCTGGTGATTTTTTTCAAGTTTTACCTTTGGATGAAGACCGCACTTTGATTTTGATGGGGGATATCGAAGGTCATGGTGTGACTTCGGGACTTATTGCCATTCTTATGACTACCATTCATAAAGAACTCGTGCGAACCACGACTATTTCTCCTTCTGCTTTACTCTCTCGTTTGAATCGGGAACTTTGTAACGAAATTGGTACTCACAGTATGACAGCGATTAGTCTTGTCGTAGACCATCCCAAGAAAAAAATCACTTACGCAAGGGGAGGGCATCCGTTTCCTCTCGTATTCCAAAAAGAAAGTCGTGCTCCTTTGATATTACAAGACCAGTCCGGTCAAATTTTAGGGATTCTGAAAGAGATGGAATTTGCAGAAAATGAAGTCCAAGTGGAAACGGGAGACATTCTCTTTTTGTATTCGGACGGGTTACTAGCTTCCAGTACCCATCCTTTGGTTCAAACTCTAATCCAACTTCCTGGAGGGCCCACCCGAGTCGAAAATATGAAAACAGAAATTACAAACTACATCCAATATTTAGAAACATCCTCTAAAGCGTCGGATGACATATCTTATTTGCTTCTAGAGATTTAATGTATTCGATATTGGTTTTGGTGGCCTCGGTTAAAAATTGACCGAGTACATCTTTGGATTGAAAACTTCCACTCATAAAACCTTGTTTCCATTCCTTTCGGTGGGCGTTCATTTTATTGATGATCTCTCCCTTTTTGGGAAAATCACAAAGCCTCTTTGTGATCATTTCTCCTTTATAAAATAAAAAATCACCCTTTGCAAAGAACTTTTTATCTTCCTTCGGTAAACTGTCTACATATGGTTTGTTTTCTGTCACATAACTTTGAATTGTCGTTTGGGTCACTTCCCAAAGAATTTCTTTGTCGGGATTTGATTTGTTTAGAGTGATTGCTGACAGGATGACCATCACGGTTCCGAATAGAAAAGGCGGAATCCATTCCAGAGAGATCTCTTTCGATTGGATCCAAAACTGGTGTGCGAGAAAGGTAATGGGTAACCAGTAGAATCCCATAAGATCCCAATCCGCAGGAAATCCTAATTGTGGGTTGTGGAAAAATCCATGGAGAAAAAATGCAAAGCCACAAACAAAGATGGTTTTGGTTTCAGGCCTTTGGATAAAGGCCTTCCATTCCTTTTTGAAAAAGAAAAACTGATAGAGTAAAAACAAAGTAGCTACCGATGCATTCCAATACAAAACCGCAAGGATTTCCTTGATATGATTGAGGGATACAAGTCGATTTTTTGGATAAAAAGGTGGATGGATTAGATGTGTACTATTGCGATCAATGGATGGATCATGCAAAAATAAAAAATATAAAAACCAAGGAAGGAGAATACTCAAACCCAAACCACCACAAAGGAGTAAGTGTTTTATTTTTTTATCTTTTGGCGAATGTACAAACCATAAGTAAATTAATAGAAGCACCAAATATCCAGAAACCAAATGGAACAACATAGAAAGGGCCACAAGAGCAGTCGCACCATATAACAAAAGATCGTTGTCTTTTGGATTCTTTACATATCTCGAAACAAAAATATATAAAAGAAGATGGCATGCGGTTACCAATGTATAGTTTTCAGCGTATCCAAAGGTGAGTAAAATTCCCCCTGATGATAGTAAGATGAGGATGGATAAAGAATTGGATTTGCGATTTTTTTCAGCGGTCCATAAAAAACCAAAAAGCATTCCGATCCCTGCGAGTTGAGATAAAAAAGTGTAAGCAATTCTTGGATCTTCCGAAAAACCAAAACTAGAAAGTAGGTTTGAGGTCTGACTATGAAGAACAGTTTCGAAAATTTCATCCAAAGTGAATTGAAATCCAAAGAGTTTGGTTTCTAAAAGATTGGTTTCGAGTAGAAGGAGTCCATCGCCCCAATCCATATTCCGAATGGGGAATGATACCAAACAGATAAAGAAAAGAAATGCTAGAATCCAATTCGGAGGAGAGTCGGATCTCCACTCATTCACCAAATGAATGTTATCTCTTTTTCCATACAAAACAAAGGATTGGAGGAGGATAAAAAAGATAGAAATGGAAACATAACCGATTTTTTCTCCCGGAAGGAACCAGAGTTTTGTGGGTAAAACTTGAGAACCTAAAAGGAAAAGATAAGGAAGGTATAAAAATACTGTTTTCATAAGGATTCTTTTAAATAATACTCTTTTGGGATTTCTTTTACTGCGATGAAAGGAAAATGTCCTTTACGGATATTAAAAAACATAAGTTCGGGAAGGCTATAAAATACAGATTCCGTTCCTTTGGAAAAACGACTTCCTTTATCGAAGGGCGCACTGAAGACCCCCATTCCCGTATACCCAATCCCATAAACTGCATTGGCCATACCTAAAAGGGGACGGTTCCATATAGTTTCTTCAGTAAAAAATAAGAAGGGATGATCGATGGGATTGGTTATATAAATTTTTGAAGTGGGAACAAAGCTTTCTTGAAAATGTTTTTCCGTAAAGTTAGCTATTTTTTTTCTCTTTAGGTTTCGGTAAGAAGGATAAACTTTTCTTTGTTTGGTGCCAAAATTGGATTTCATTTTCCAAGCCGCCACGGAGGGAATGAAGTTTAGACTGATGACATGACTTGATAACGGATCCCAAAAAGTTTCCGATCCAATACTTCCTTCTGGAAACATTTCATTCATATAACGAAAGAGCTCAGATGTACAATTTTTATGAGTGAGATTATAGGAATACAGATTTTGAATTCCTTCGGTATAGGATTCATAGTCCTCTTGTTTTTTTTGGATCTTTGTTTCTTCCACCCAGTCCCGATTTTTGAACTGATCTTTATATGGATTTTCTCCAACCCAATTGAATTCAATTCCTTCCTGTGCCTCCGCCGCTCCGGATTCTAAAAAACTTTGGTAACGAACAAGAAAGGATTCCCAATTAAAAAATTGAAGAGGATGATAACCAGAAACAAAAATCTTTTTTTTCAATTGGAATAATTGAACGTATTCGTTTTGTTTGGTGGAAAGAACAGACTCCGGTAAATCGACCATGGGAAGATAATGAAACCCATCCAAGTTCTTTTTGGGGAAAACAATGGTTTTTTCCTGAATGGATTTATTGATATAAAGAATTCGGAAGAGTAGGGTCATCTCTTCCCAGTCGTTACAATCTGCACCTAAAACACAGGATCGTAAGTCTTGTACTAAACTACTTTGGTATCCTTTCCATACTTTGATCTCTGCTTCGTTTAAGTGGAACTCCGTACCATTCAATTGTATAAAAGCAGGCTCGTAGAGTAAAACTGGATTCAAAAGAAACAATCGAACAAAACTTCTTTTTTCCGCAGTTGCCAATCGTTCGGTATCTGTTTGGATGCTGTGGATGAGACGATAGGGAGAGTCGGTCTTGGGTAATAATTCTCTATTGTTTGTTAGTTGATCGGGCTTGGAAACTTCTTCCCAGTTAACACTAGAGCGCTCCAAACGTTTTTTCTCCTCCTTGGAAAATGAAAAAAGTGCAGGTATTGGAGAAATGGGATCTGGTAAATTTGTGAAATAACCAAAGCCTGAGATGAGTAATGAAGATTGTTTCTTATCTGCCGAAGTAAGTGAGGTTTCCCATTCTTGTTCTAATTTCTTTTGGTTTTGGATATGGGTCTCTTGCACCAAATAGAGTTCGTTCCATTTTTGTCGTAACAAACGTTTGGCAGGATCCGATAGTTCCCACTGATAAAACTCTATATTACGATTTTGAACCACGCCATACTGGAATCGAAAGTCTTCCCATGGTTCCCGAACCAGATGAAAGATTTTGTCTTCAAAGGAATATTGGAGATGATACACTCGGTCGCCAAACCGGAGTGCCGAATGTCCTCCACTGGACTGACCAGAATTGGAATCTATGTATAAAAACCCGTAAGGATTAGAGTTTGATTCTGAGTATAAAGGAAAAAATAAGAAGAGAAAGGTAAGTAAAAAAAAGAAGGAATGGGCGGTTTGACCCCGCCCAAAGACGATCTGGATTATAGATTGTACCCGTTTAAGATTAGTTTTGCGACTGTTGCATTTTGTTTTGCTACGTCTGCTGTTACTTCTTTCATTTCTGAAGGAGAAAGTTTTGCTTGTTTTAGTCCTTGGCCAATCGCGATGTAAGTAGCACTGTTAGATCTCCAAGCTACAACACCGTGAGATTTTGCGATCGCAGAAAGTTGGTTTTCCAATTCTTGTTTTTGGTTTTCGTAACGAATTTGTAAAGCAACACTAGCAATTACATCTTCTTTATACTCGTTCATTGCTTTTTCTTTTCCACTCTCGGAAATAGAAGAGATACTGTTCGAAATAGATTTTACAAGGGCAGATGTCGAATCAGATACTGATACACCCAAACGACTTACGCTACCAGAAGCAGAATCTAGGAAAGAACAGTTGTTAAATGAAATTAGCACCGCCATCACAGAAACGATACTTAAATGTTTGATCATACGCATAAAAAACCTCTTACGACGAATTGCAAAAATTTTAAGTCCATTTTTGAACCCGTCAATTAATTTTCTCGATTAAACAGCGACAACAACGGAACCAAAAGCCGGCAGAGTGGTTTCAAATTGACCATCTACGATCCGGAGATCTACCGTAGTTCCAGTCCAAAAATCTAAAAATGGCGCTTTGGTTTTGAGACCTTGTGGTATCGTGATCCGAATGGTTTTTTCTTCTTCTGTAGGATTCCAAATTCCCAGATACCCTGCTGGATTGTAGAGGGCCGACGGAAATTCTTCTTCAAAAATACCAATCGGAACGGGTGTATAAGCCTGGCATTCTCTATTCAATTGGAAGGCTTTTTTCAAAAGATCCAAACGATCGTTTTCTAACTTAGTGAGATCATCAGATACCAGTAACATTCCACCTGACACTGCCATGACGGAGGCCATCAGTTTGGTTTGTGCTTCGTTCATTTTGTTTCTTTTTTTACGAACAAGAAGGCAATCAGGATCATTCAACCAAAGATGTCTGTGCATGGAAGCACGAGTGATGTCGTTGATGAGGGCAGTTCTTGTACAGAGTGCGTTTCTATCTTTTAAGAAAATACGTAACTTCTCCGGATACCAAAATGGTGCCACGTCACAAGAGATTCGCATTCCGTCAAAAATTCCGACTGATGGCAACATGGGTGCCCCACATCCGAGTAAAAAGGTATTTTTACCAACCACTTTTCGAATGAGTTCGAGTGCATTTCGATAACGGGCTTGCGGCGACAAACTTTTGTTATATACATCACCAGGAAGGAGACCTGCATAAAGAAAGTCCAACTTTAAGTATGGATATCCCCATTCTTTGACAATCGTAGAAAACACTTTTTCCAAATAAGCAAGGGCCGTCGGATGAGTGATGTCTAGAGCATAAGTATAACCTTTACCCCAAAGTGGTTGGTAGATGGCAGGAACTGGTTTTCCGTTTTGGTCTTTGAGAATGGCTTCTGGGTATTTACGAAAGAATTCGGATTTTTTTCTGACTAAAAAAGGAGCAAGCCAGATCCCAGGTTTTAGTCCCACTCGTTTGATTTCATCAGCAAGGATTCGCATCCCTCCTGGAAATTTATCATTTGGTTCCAACCAATCTCCGATTTCTTTTTGGTATCCATCGTCAATTTGGAAAAATTCAAATGGTAAATTCAACTCTCTAACTTTTGTTAGATTATCCAAAATGGTTTTTTGATCAATCTTAGTATAATAATAATACCAAGAACACCAACCTGTAGGGACTTTTTTTGGTAAGTTTCCTGGGCCTTCTTTATTTCCTAGTTCTTCAAAGTATTTGGCGAGTTTGCCTTCTGGATTTCCTTTGAAACTGAGGACTTTGATTTTTGCGATGCTTAGTTTTGCGTTCGGACGAAGGTCGGGCAAACACTGGAAGTCATAAATAACTTTAACGGACGTTACATCCGCCGACTCTCCGAAAACCACTTCAAATTTGGTTCCGAATTCTCCTTGTTCAATAGGAGCATACAAGATCCCATTTTTTGTTTCTTTGTTAAAAACAAGAGTTAAGTATTCGGAGATAAACTTACCCACTTTGGATTCGTGTTTGGAATATATATTCTCTTGTGAGTATTGCAAAAAAGATAAAAAAGGCGGTTTGTCGACGTTTGTACTTTCTACCTTTCTTGCGATGGACCAGGACTGGTATCCATGTTGGAAAAGGGAATAACCCCCACCTTCCGGTAGGATGGATAGGTCGAGTTCCAAATGGTCCACGGAAAAACCCACTTCGGGTCTTGTGGATTCCCGCCAAATGAGTTTGGGACTGAGGACCGTACCCGTTTTTGGATCGGAGCTAGACGTAAGTAATAGTTCGAATTTTTTACATTCGGATTGGTAAACCCCTGCCTTAACGGGAAGGAAGTTCGAAATAGTGACGGAATTATGAACTCTGTATTGAATTTTCATCTTGGAAAAATCTATTTGATGATTTTGCTAGGGTAGTTTCCATAGTAAGCCATTATGACCCAAAAACGTTCAACTATAAAACCAGTCGTATTACAAGGAGATCTGAACGAAGATTTTTTTGAAGCCTTTAAAAAGGATGACCGGTTGGCTGTGGATTGTGAAATGATGGGGCTCAATCCCAGAAGGGACAGACTCTGTGTCGTACAAATTTCCGATTCCAAAAATAAAGTCGCTCTCGTTCAAATTCTCCCGGGACAAACAGAAGCTCCTCATATCCAAAAATTATTTGAATCTAAAGACATCACAAAGATCTTTCATTTTGCAAGAATGGATATGACCTTTCTTCGAGCAAGGCTCGGGATCAAAGTACAAAATGTATTTTGCACAAAAATCGGAAGTAAACTCGCAAGAACCTACACCGACAAACACGGGTTAAAAGAACTCATCCGTGAATTTTTCGAAGAAAATATCGATAAAAAAAATCAAAGCTCCGATTGGGGTAAAAAGATTCTTACGAAAGACCAAGTGGACTATGCATCTACAGATGTTCGGTTTTTAATTGCCCTCGAGTCCATTCTCACTGAGATGATGATCCGTGAAAACAGGTTTGCAATTGCGGAACGTTGTTTTGCCTTTTTGGAAACTCAAGTGGAATTGGATCTTTTGGAAGTGCCAAATCTTTTCGAACACTGATGGCAAAAAAACAACTTCCCCAATACCAATGTAAATCCTGCGGAGATACTTTTAGTCGTTGGGCAGGAAAATGTCCATCCTGCGGGGAATGGAATCAAATCGATGAAGTGACAAATACTTCAACGGGTCGGTTTGATTCCCCCGTTTCCCAAAAACCAAAAGACAGAAGGTATACCGATCCCAAATCCATTGGCTCTGTGGTGAGTGATGCTCACATTCGTACGACCACTGGATTTAGCGAATTGGATTTGGTTCTTGGTGGGGGGATTGTTCCCGGCAGTTTAGTGTTAGTTGGTGGGGAACCGGGAGTGGGAAAATCCACTCTTGTTCTCGAGATTGCCAAAAACATTGCAAACGAAGGAAAGGTTTTATACATTTCTGGGGAAGAGTCGGCTTCTCAAATTGGACTTCGTGCCAAACGAATGGGTGTCACCTCCGAAAACATTTTACTTTCTTCTGAGGTGTATGCAGAAAATATCTCACAAATGATTTCTGACTTAAAACCAAAAGTGGTTTTTATCGATTCCATCCAAACCATCTTAAAAGAAAGTTTAGTCAACCAAGCAGGGACGATCACCCAACTCCGTGAGTCCTCACAAATCTTTTTAGAAACCGCCAAACGAACTTCCGTGCCCATTTTTCTTATTGGTCATATCACCAAAGACGGACAAATTGCTGGCCCCAAAGTTTTAGAACATTTGGTGGATACGGTTTTATATTTTGAAGGCGATAGATTCAATTATTATCGAATTTTACGGGCCGTTAAAAACAGGTTCGGAGCCGTGGGAGACACTGCCATATTCGAAATGGTATTTGGCGGGTTAAAACAAGTTTTGGATCGCCATCGATTGTTTATTTCTCCGGAATCAGAAGAACGCTCTGGAAGTGTTTTGTCTTCTGTGATGGAAGGATCACGCGCGATTAGTGTCGAAGTACAGGCGTTAGTTACGAAATCCTCTTATGGACAAGCGCGTCGTATGGCAGAAGGACTCGACAACCGCCGTGTGATTTTACTTTCCGCGGTTCTCGAAAAGTATTTGGGATTTCCATTATCCGAATCAGATATCTTTAGCAATCTTGCGGGTGGTCTTAGCATTGACGAACCGAGCCTTGACTTAGCCATTGCGGCCTCCATTGCTTCCTCCTTTAAAGACAAACCAGTTTCCAGAGAGATTGGGTTTCTAGGAGAGGTGGGACTTTCCGGAGAAGTGAGAAGTGTGGGCCAAATTACTTTGCGCCTGAAGGAACTCGCAGGAATTGGAATTTCCAAAGTCTACATTCCACAAGGGAACTTCAAAGAAGTGGATGGAGTTTTTTCTTCTTTAGAACTCACCCCTGTTAAACACTTACAAGAGTTAGGTTTTTAGTTTTTTTAAATCTTCACATTGGCACTGCCAATGTATTTCCCTTTATCTCAAGAGTTTAGGTTTCATTTGAAACCCAATCTTCCTATCCACTTATGGACAAATTGATACTTCCTCTATTCGTAAATCATCATTAAACACTATACCTGAACTGAGAGTGGGGGAAGCATACAAACCAAAGTGTGCTTGTTCGAGGACTCCGCACCCGCCAGAAACATTGGCTGTGGAAATCAAAGTTCCATCCATCCAATCCTTAGCCATTCCACCGGTAGGCGAAAAATCTAAGCAGGTGGTGAGTTTTGTCCACTGTCTCTGTGGAAAACTAAGGGCTGTGTTTTGGTAATTGTGTTGGCTTTGGTTATGTAAGGGAACATGCATCAAATAAGCATAATTTTTGGAATCAATATTGATAAGCACCACCCGCCTCCAAAGGTCACTGGGATCGGCAGAGTAAGTAGCAAAACTAAACCAATCAGCTGTACCCGGCAGACTTATATCTAGATAAACATAAAACTCGATTAAAACTGGGGTCTTAAATCCACCTGACGGAAGTTTGTTGAGTTGGATTGTGGGATACCCTCTATGGTTACAATTCTGAGGGTACAAACAAGAGGGACCTGCCGTAAGAATGGAGGCTTTGTGCGAATAGGTACCGGTGCGTTTTTGTTCGGTGCTTTGCCCATGGGTGGCAGCAGATTGATAAGGGGAAGGAACTGAATAGAATGAAGCAAATTCTGCGGTGGATTCAAAACTCGTTTGGAAGATCCTTGCATTCTGGGTTTTGTTCAGTTGGTCACTCGTACAAGTGATGGTGGTTGCAGCTTGGTAAGCGAGTACCGTTCCGAGAAGGACGTCTGTCGTTTGGCCTTCTGCTTTCTTTTGGCATTGGGTTACAGCCAAAAACATTCCCAAACAGATCCAGATAGGATGGAATTTTTGGATTTGGCTCATAACGATTTTCATCTTTGGTTTTAGACGAACTAAGTCCAGAAATCTCCTTCCTTCTCCTTAGGCAGAACCCTTGGATTGTGTCCAAATGGTTTCAAAAACTTCGGTACTTACGCTAATGAATTCAAAATGACACCCAAAGCGTACATTTTGACACAATTGTCTTGACAATTTCCGTACGTTTCGTACTGGTTTGTAGATTGTTCAGAGGTGATTTATGAACCAAAAAAAAAGAAACCTTGTTTGCCTCATCGCCCTCCTTGTCTTTGCGACGGGTGTGCATGCTGGTGCAAGGAAGACAGTGTATCCGGTTGTGTTTGCTCACGGGCTTGCCGGATTCGACAACTTACTGGGATACTACTACTTTGGTAACGACTACGGTACCTTTGTCGGAGACCCTTGTGATGAGTTATTGGAAACTGCTTGTAACGGCAATATCCATTCCGGCCAAAAGGCATTAGCTGCCAGTGTCACTCCCTTCCAATCTTCGGAAGTGCGTGGAACACAACTCGCCGACCGCATCCAAAACTACATGACCTCCACGGGAGCCACTAAGGTAAATATCATTGGTCACTCACAAGGTGGACTTGATGCGAGAAAAGCCGCGGCAGTTTTACGTGCTCGTTACGGAAGACAAGTGGTTCATGTCATGGTTTCTGTATCCAGTCCTCATAGAGGATCACCGACTGCTAAATACATTTTAGACTTAGGTCCTGGAGTCACTTCTGTCGTCGATGCCCTTGCGAAACTTTTTGGAAATACAATTTATGGTTCTGGAAATGATGGAGTCGCAGCTGCAAAACAATTGGTGTATAATGATTATTCTTCCACTGATGGTGTGACTACGGGAATGAAAGCATTTAACAACAATTATAACGTAGATGCCAATACCGCAAATTATTGGGCATCCATCATCACTGCGCAAGATAGTTTGAATACAAACCCTGCTTTGTTTTTGTTGAAAGAAGGGTTCTACAATATCGATGGTGATGGTTATTGTGTCGATGATTGTGATAACGATGGTGCTGCAGGGAAAGGTGACGGAACCCGCGGAAATGGTGACGATGATGGTGTTGTCGGAATCAACTCTCAACAAATGGGGAATCGTTTGCAATACAACGAATGTGCACTTTGTTTTGATACCATTACAGTCAATACAGGTTTAGGTTATGTTGGTAACTTAAATGCACCAACATCAGCGCAAATGACATCAAAAGCTTCTGTTGTGAGCCAAGATCACTTGGATGTGGTAGGTGTTCCACCAGATACATTTAGCGAAGAAGAATTTTATGCATCCATCTTAGAGTTTATCGTAACCAAAGGCGGTTAACGTAAGATACATTGGCGGTATCCATTTGCCGCCAATGGTGTCTTATCCAAAAAAATCAAATAATACCCATTCATTTTTCATTATGATAAAAAATAAAAAAATCTTATACATTGTTCTCATATCAGCATCTGTTCTTTTCATTAGTATTCTTTTCCTTCGTTCTGGAAAAGATAAAAACCAAAAAGACTTCGAATCCATTTTATCCGAAGGGAAAACTTTTGATTCCCGCGAACTTCCTTCCTTACCAGAAGATTATTCCGATCACAAATTAATGGAATACTCCGTCGAGGAGATCGCAAGGATTTTGCAGGAAAAATATGGGAAGAACATAGATAACCCTGCGGCTCAAATTGCGATGATCGAAGAGCTTATGAAAGACCTTCCCAAACTTTATCCCAATGATTGGGTTCGTGTGTTAAATCAAATTCTTGGATTTGCTTTTCCAAATAAAGTTTTGGAACTGATGCGAATGTCAGAGAATCTTTATAACTACAATCGATTTAGAGAATCAAACATGAGTAAGGTGGGTCTTTTGTCTGATGAGGCCAGAAGGCAAATGATTTGGAAAGAAAGGTATCGTTTGTTTGGAGAGAAGGCAGATCAAATTTGGTCTATGGAAAAGAAAATGACAACCATTGGTGATACTTTGAAACGAATCAAAGAAAGCCCCGCCGGAAATTTAGATGCCAAACTCAGTAATTATTCGCAAACTCTGAAAGAACAGTTTGGAAAAGAATACCCGCGCCTTATGGAAAACAAACGGGACCAGCTCACCGAAGGATTTATGGTCTCGGTTCAAAAAGACTTAAAGGTTCTTTCCTTTGGAGAGAGAAAATCGGCCCTTAGGGAGATCCGCGCCACCATGGGTATGGACAATTCTGCCCTCAGCAGGTGGGACGCCTTGGAGGAAGAAAGGGAGAAGATTTGGCAAAATCAACAAAAGTATTCAGAGAAACGCACCCAACTTTCTTCCAAAAAAGGGGGAATGAGCCCCGAAGAAGAAAGAGAACTGGATTCCCTACGTAAGAAACTCTTTGGAGAAGAGGCAGATATCATCGAAAACGAGGAGGCGAGCGGTTACTACCGGACCCAGGAAGAGAGAACATACGGTGTCAACTAAGAACATTGTTCCGAAACATTTGACTTAATATTGCCATAAGTTATTGACTCATGTCATTCTTGTGGGTTTATATTGTAAAAAACATAGAAAGTTCAGGTGAAATATGAAAAAGAAAATCTTGATTGGGGTTTTAGCGACCCTCCTCTCCGTCCCCACCTCCGGTCTGTTTGCCGGTCCTCTTGATGGCCAGTGCATTGCACTTGTTCATGGAATCCTTGGTTTTGATGATACCCAAGGTCTAGCTGGTGGACTCGTAAAGTATTGGGGAGGCCTTGACGGTTATCTTCGTAGCCAAGGTGCAAAAGTCACCACTCCTGGAAGTTCGGCTACAAATTCCATTCCTACTCGTGCTAGCCAAATTCAGTCTTCAGTGACTACTTGGATGACAGCAAACGGTTGTTCTAAGGTTCATTTGATGGGCCATAGCCAAGGTGGACTTGTCATTCGTTATATGGTATCCAATCTCGGATTCAATGGAAAAACACAAACGGTTACAACTATCAACTCCCTTCACCAAGGGGCTCCAATGGCTGATATCGTTCTGGGAGTGATTCCTGGTTGGTTACAACCTTTCGCAAATTCAGCACTCAGTTTACTTGCTAAGTTAGTTTACCGTGACGGTCGTCCACAAGATGTAATCGCAATGGGAAAATCACTGACAGTAAGTTACGTGAAGACTTTTAACGCAAATTCACCTAACAAATCAGGAATCAAATACTACTCTTATGGAAGTGAAATGGCTTGGGCTGATCTCATCCAACACCCTATCATGGCACTCACTCACCCAATCACTTGGGCTGGTGGAATTTTCTATGGACTAGGTGGTGGTAACGATGGTGTGGTTCCACTCAATTCTCAAAAATGGGGAACATGGAAAGGAACACCTTCTTCTTTTTGGTTTGCTACTGGAATTGACCACTTACAAGCAACGAACTTGGCTTGGAGCGGACAAAACTACTTCGATGTGCAAGGTCATTACCTAAATATCGCAAAAAACGCAAAAGCTGGTTTATAAAAATCAGTTCCAAAAGCCGGATACCAAATCCGGCTTTTTTTATTTCTAAACAATTTCTAATCTAAATTCCTCATTAGGTCTCAAGTACAGTCAGAATGGATTTTAAAAAAATTATTATCATCGTTATTATATTTCTTATTTTCTTCTTGGGTATACTTTACTTTTTAAAACAAGACACAAACCCCAACCAATCAAAACAATCGCTAACTCCTGAAGAACAAATGGCCATGGAGCGAATCGCACCCCTTGGAACAGGTGAAGGTTTTTGGGAAGAAGCAATCTCTCCTTTCCGAGAAGACAGAACCAAACCCTACTTAGAGTTGTTAGATGATTTAAAATCGGGTAAGGTCAACTTTGTTTGGGAAGTTTGGGCACTCAGACGTAAGTGCAAAGCCGAATACACACCAGACCAATGTAATGCAACCATCCTTGCCTATATCGATTCTGAATATGAATCTCCCGATAAAGAAAAGGTAAAAGATTTGTTTTTATCCTACTTTCGATATGAAGAAGAATATCGTAAATGGGAACAACCAACAGATTTATCCTTTGTGGAATTGTATGAAAAAATCAAAGCCAAACGTCGGGATGTCCTAAACGACAAAGCAGATTTGATTTTTGGAATGGAAGAATCGCAAGTTTCCTTTTTAGAAGGGAGCCAAAATTTTATCAAACAATCGGCAAACTTACCTACAGAACAACGGGTAAAACAATTTGAAGACTTAAAGAAAAAAACTTACGGAACCTATTACGATTCTCTCGTATCCAGAGAAGATAAGTTTGATCACTACCAAATGGAAATGAGTCTTCGTGATAAAGATTTGAATGCCATCACTGATCCCAAGGAAAAAGAAAAGTATCTCAATCGTATCGAAACTAAATATTTTGGAAAAGAACGAGCTAATAATTTAGCAGAAGAAAGAGCAAAAGAATCTAAGTTCCATGAGTCTATATCCAAATATGAAGCGAAAGAGAAGGAATTTTTGAAAGAGAATGCCAATCTTTCGGCTGCAGATAAGGAAAAGAAACTGAAAGATTTACGAATTCAATTTCTTGGCTCCGAAGAAGAAGCAGATGCTTATATCAGGCGAAAGAATATAGAAGAAGCGGGAAAATAAAATCCCGCTCGCTTGTTAGTCTTTTCGTGGATTGTTTAGTTCAGTAACGATAACCTATTTGTCGTTTTGACTTAGTTTTTGGTTGTTTGGAGTGGGTTCCGATTTGTATTTTTCGTATGCATTCATTGTATCGATGTATTCATTTCCGGCATTCCAAACAATAAATCCATGACCCAAAGAATCTTTGGCCCCTTGCATTTGCACTTTGATATAGTCGGTATAACTTAATTTACTTGGCCCTACCATCATATTGAAGCCTTGGATCCAAGCGATGGCTTTGGTTCCTTGTTTGGCACGTTTGACAGTTAAATCCAGGCCGTCTTTGATTGTTCCATAAGGGTCTGCCACTCGTTTGGTTAGGCCGTAAAAATGAGAAGGATACAACATAGGATACAATCCATTTAGCTCTTCACTAAATGGTTCCACCTTTTGACCAATCACATCGTTTTCAATGAAAGGCACTCTTCCAAATACATCGGCAGTCCAACGAGTGTCTTTGGAACAACTGTCTTTTGTTTTTTCTTTATGATCTTTGATAATACCAAGAATGGATTCGTAACGTTTTTCATAACTCATACTGAAATTGGTTCCACCATCAGCATAACGTATATAATCCAACTGGATTTCCGGGAATCCTAATTCACAGGCCTTTCTGATGGATTTTTGGATGGAGGCCATAAGGTTTGTGTTAGGTGTTTTTTCTATGAGTCCACCTTCAAAATTGACGACGCGCGCTACCATATAAAAACCAAGTGCTTTTGCCTCTGCTACCTGCTCAGGGGTTGGCGGATGTGGTTGGATGTCCACTACGGCTGCATTCATCCCTGCATCTTTCATCACTTGGAAAAGGAGACTCCAACGTTTTTTATCCCTTATGGTTTTGGTATTGATATAAAGTCCTTCGATGAAATCGGGAGTGATTCCAGAGGAATCGGAATTTTGTCTCTTTTCGATCTTGGATGCTGATTGGCAGGAGATTAAGAATAGAAGGAGAATCGAAGTGGTGAGTTGTTTCATGGTAGTAATGACAAGATTTTGATTTGGTTCGGAAAATTCAAATCGAATCGATTGACGAAAATAAGCAAGTCCAAGAAAATTTGGGCATGTTAGAAATTTCCAATGACTTCAATTTAAAATCCTACGGTCGGTTTCCAGAAGAACTATCGGATCCCAAAAATTTTAAAGACCGCATGGTGGAAGTTTCCCGCCTTTTCCAAGCAATGGGTGAATCCTATTTACAACATTTAGGTGATGATTCCAAAGTCAGTGGATCCGAAAAAAAGAACCTCATCGAATTTTTAGAAAATATTTTACTCGTCCTTGTCATGCTTCGTAAAATCGATTTTACACCGGTCGACGAGGAAACCTATATTCGAAAGGACAGAGGTTTATTTGAACTAAGACTTCGGTTTACCGAAGGATCTGTATGGGAACTGAGTGGTTCCATCAAACCGGAATACAAAATGAAACAACGGGTATTTAAGGAATGGTTCAATACAACCTTTTCCACGGAAATCAAAACCTTCTATGCGGTTTATGGAAACGCGGGAATGGACAAGGTCATTACCCCTGATGAAAAAATCCAAATTACAAAACAGATAGACCGCATCATCGCTGAGATTGTGGAAATGATTGTATACATCGAAAGATTTATGTTATTTCAATAAAGTGATTTTTGGAGGATGAATGGATTCGTTAAAAACAGGAATTACTTTCCACGAAGAATTTTTAAAACACAATACGGGCCCAGGGCATCCAGAAACTCATCTGCGATTGGAATCTATATTAGATCATTTGAGTGATTTGCCTTCTAAGAATTTTCTGTGGGAAAAAGATTTTAAAGAAGCACCACTCTCCATTATTTCCTCCATTCATGATCCAAATTATGTTCGTTTGGTGGGAAAAACTTGCGAAGAAAAAGGATCTGGGTATTTGGATGGGGATACGGTTTTTTCTCCCCATTCTTTTCTTGCGGCAAGTCTTGCTGTGGGTGCCGGTCTTTACCTTGCTGATGAAGTCCTTTCGGGGAAACTAAAAAATGGAATGGCCCTCGTTCGTCCACCCGGCCATCACGCCGAGTCGGATCACGCTATGGGGTTTTGTATATTTAATAATATTGCTGTGACGGCAAAGTATCTACAATCGAAAGGAATCAAACGTATATTGATTTTGGATTGGGATGTCCATCATGGAAACGGCACACAACACCAGTTTTATGAAGATGATTCGGTTTATTTTGTTTCCCTTCACCAGTATCCTTTTTATCCAGGAACTGGGGCTTTGACTGAGCGAGGTAGGGGAAAGGGACTTGGAACCACTCTCAATCTTCCTTTAGCCCGTGGGGCTGGTGAATTTGAATACCTGCCTAACTTTGTTTCCATCCATCGCGAAATGGAAAAATTCCAACCAGAGTTTGTTTTGGTGTCAGCAGGATTTGATGCTCACGCCAGTGATCCATTAGGTGGTATGAACCTTCCCACTTCCTCTTATGAAATCTTTACCAAAGAAGTGATGAAAATTGCATATACTTATTCTAATGGTAAACTTATCTCCTTTTTGGAAGGAGGTTATGATTTTCAAGCCTTAGCAGAGTCGGTGAAGTTACACTTGGAAACCTTGGCGACCTAAGTTAATCGGCAGATGCCACACCGAAGACTACCTTCACCCAATGGATGAGGGGTCTTGCGCTAATGATGGAAAAATGATTTTGTTTGTTCAGTTCCAATGTTCGTAGGGCCGGATTTGTTTTTTTGTTAAAAACTTTATCTGTTAAGTAAGTGAGACTTTTTTTCTCAACAATCCCATCTCCCAGAAAATTCTGTAACGGATTTTCTGCTCCTTCCATCAGAGCATAGGCTTGGTAGACATCCATATCATCCAATTCACCGAAATAAGTTTCCCCAAAGTAACCAGAGATAGTCTCCATCCAACCTTTTTCCTCTTTACGGATGAGTCCAAATGATAAGTCTTTGATGGCATCACTGCGAAGGTTACCAATCATTCCAATGATCTTGAGAGCCACATTCGGACTTTTTTCAAATAAAAACCCTAACCAAAATCCAATTTTTTCTAAATACGAACCTTTGTTTGGTGCTGCAATGAGTACGATTTTTCCAAACTTGTGGATCCACTCTTTGTTTTCCAATTTTGCATGATAGAGACAAGACCTGAAAATGAGACAACCCAAACTATAACAAATAATATCTGGTTTGGCATTGGGATCTTCGTTAAAAAATACATCTAGTAGATGCATTAGTTTTTTCCCATTTTCATGGATCGGAAGTCCGTGATTGTATCGTAAATAAAAAGGATAGTATCCTTCTTCTTGTAAATCGGTGGCAAGGCCTGGAGAGGTAATTTTTCTCTCTTTGTATTCTACCGTTTGTTCCAACCAAACTGTTTCATCCGTAAAGAGACCTGGCAAAAATAAAACTGATTTTGTTTTTTTGGAATCCTTAAATGCGGCAATCGTTTCCTTAGCAGTAATATCTTTACCAATGGTTCGAAAGCTCATATCAATTTTTGTGAGTTTGAACTTTTGGTTGTGTGAACTTCCTAAAATACTCGATACCATGCGATTATCAAAAACCATATCATCTGTTTGTTTGGCAGTCAGTTCTACTTTGAAGAGGGCTTTGTCAAAAGCTTGGTTGGTTTGTTCTATGGTTTTTTGTAAACTATCATTGGATTTATGACCAGTTTCTTTGACTTGAACCCCTGCCTTTTGTAAGGCCTCTCTCCATTCCGGTTTATAAAAAAAAGCATTCGAAAGTAAATCCAGTCCTCCACCTGTACTAGTTAGGCTACCCTTAACTAAAAATTGAATGCCTTTGAGTAGGGAATCGGTTGTCTTTTGTGTGAGGGAAACTGTTTTTCCGGCGAGGGAATTGATAAGGATTTGGATCACGGGGGGAAATTTTACCTCAGTTTCCTTGGAAAGCGAGTGAAAAAAGTAAGTGAGTTACCTTTTCCAGCGGGGTTCGAAATCGCGTCGGGGCAAAAGGAAAGCGACTGCAAAAAGAGAGACGCTTAAGGTAGAAAACCATCGAAAAAAGAAAGCAGCTGGATAAGGAAAGTCGATGGAAAACTCGCATTTGGAAAACTAGTTAGCCGCTGGAAAACGGAATCGACTTCCTTTTGAAATCCAGTCTAGTTTTCCCGCACTAGAACAAAGCGAAACTTGAGGATGATTCTATTTCGTCGAGCATTTGGGTTATAAGGATATTATGATCGTGAGTGCGTTGTTTGAGCGGACTAGGTGACGACTGCTTTTAGAATTTTTATTGTTCTACACAAAGGAGGTAATAGGTAGCATCGCAGCTTTGACCACCGCCTGAACGAAACGCTGAGTAACTAGTGCTATCGGATGCACCAACTCGCCCACCTTCACTTGCTGTTGGTGTACTACCACCATTGGTCCAATCATCGCAAGAATTGGTAGACTGAGCTGTTGCTTTTTCCCAATAACTTGATTGAGCAAATCCAGTCCAAAAATACCTGGTAGTTCCTGAAGCAAAAGATTGACTCAACATATTTGCTGCTGGTGCATTCACAATTCCTTCAGTATTCGCTGTGAATAAGGCAGCCGCATCGGCGGCTCTGATATAAATTCGACCGGATTGAAAAACCCAGTCAATGTTTTCGCTCACTCCTCCACCGCAATTGGAAGAAGAACAAGCTCGTCGATTGACTCCATCGGTTAACATTGCTTTGTAAGTTCCTGTCGCCGGTTTGTTGGTGTCTGCATTACATTTTAAATCGGCACCTGTCGGACCGTTAGCTGCGGCTCCTTGTAAATTCCCATTGAATGTGGCTGCAGTAATAAAAACTTTGTATACCGTTGGTTCAATGCGAATGGTGATATTTTCGCCATCAGAATTGGTTCCATCGGTTGCTGTAACGGTATAAGTCGTTCCTGCTTGCGAACTTGTAGGCGTCCCGGAGATCACACAAGTGCTGGTATTAAGATTGAGACCACTTGGCAATGGAGGTGCCACAGAACAGGAAGTATGCGAAAAGCTAATTGTCGGTGTGAGTGTGGGGGCCGCTGCGTTTTGTTGAAAAATAAAGGAACTACCCGTATAAACAATATTTATATTTCTGTGACTGATGGGGATACTTCCTGAGACACTGTTATAAAAAGTATCTGTACTACTTGCAGTGATGCTGAGCGAAGATGTATCTAAAATTTGAGTAGCGGATGCCAAACTGACTGTTTGGACAGCACTATAATTTCCTGGAGTAAATGTTAAAACGTTTGTTAGTGGAGAGTTTGAACCATTGACCTGCAATTTGGATGAAGTAAACGTGAGTGTTATGGTCACATTTGCCGTTGGTAATTTCACAAGTGAGATCCCAAAATTTTGTGGAGTTCCATAAGTCAGTAAAACGCTGGCTGCCGAAACATTGATCTTCGCGGAAGAAGAAACCCCAATTGCAGTTGTGGTCGTTGTGACAGGGTTTAGGCCGTTGATGAGAGTGAAGAGGAGTTCATCACGAGGATTGACTTGGTTACAAGAAAAGAACCAACCGAAACATAGAAAGGAAACAAATATATGAATGCGCATGTTTCCCTCCCTCCAATAACAAAAACAAGTAATCGACTTACCTTTTTCAAGTATCGGAGAAAGAAAGGCAGTTACAAGTGAAATTCTTGGCTCAAGTAATTGGAGGATCGTTCCCTCAGTACTTCCCCTAGAAGATTACGTCCCATTTCATTGTCTTTAAAACTCACAACAGTGCGGATGGAAAAAACGCGAAGTGCATCAGAAACCGAAAGCGTCCCATCAGCAGAATCCTTTCGACCGGAAAAAGGGAAGGAATCAGGCCCACGTTGGCACTGAGTGTTCCAATTCACACGAGCCACTTGGTTTACAAGTATGTCGATGAGTTTGCCTACTGTTTTTGGATCTTTACCAAAGACACTGGCTTGTTGACCCATATTGGATTGAAAAATATAATTTAGCGGTTCATCGACGGAAGAAAAAGGAACAATGGGAACCAGCGGACCAAACTGTTCTTCGTGATACAAACGTGCGTTTGGTGATACAGGGGAAAGAATCGCAGGGAACATGAAGGATTCGTTGATGGCACCGCCACCTGGATTTAGAATTTTTGCCCCCAGCGTTGTGGCATCATCCAAAAGTTCCTTTAACCATTTTGTTTTTCCTTCTTCGGGGAGCGGTGTAAAATTTACATCTGCATCCCAAGGCATCCCAGCTTTCCATTTGGAGAATTCTTCCAAATAAAGTTTTGTAAACTCATCCAATATATCTTTGTGAACAAAAAGAATTTTTAGCGCTGTACATCTTTGCCCATTATAAGCGAGTGATCCAGATACGATTTCGGGAATCATTGTTTTTAAATCTGTATCAGGTAAAACAATCGCAGGATTCTTTGCGTTTAGTCCTAAAACGGACCTTAGGCGGTTGAGTTTAGGATGTTTTTTGGTTATGAGATTGGCAGTGGAACTGGATCCAATGAATGCAAAAACATCAATTTTCCCAGATTCCATAATGGGAGAAATGACTTTGGATCCATCGCCATAGACAGTGTTGATCACACCCGGTGGGAATGCTTTTTGAAAACATTCGAGGAGTGGTTGGAGGAGGAGAACTCCGTATTTGGCTGGTTTGAAAACAACGGTATTTCCCATAAGGATGGCTGGAATAAGAGTGCAAAATGTTTCGTTTAACGGATAGTTAAATGGTCCCATACAGAGCACCACTCCGTAAGGGGACCGTTTGATTTGAGCGATGAGGCCACCTTCTTTGATATAGTTCGCAGAACTTGTTTCTAGTTCTTGTAAAGATTCGATGGTGTCGACTAGATATTCGATGGTTCGATCAAATTCTTTTGTGGCATCTTTTTCCGTTTTGCCAATTTCCCACATAAGAAGTAAAATGATTTGGTTTCGTTTGCCTTTCATGAGTTCAATAAACTTTCGAACGGCATCGATTCTTTCTTTGGGTGTGGCAATGGGCCAAACACCTGTTCCGTGGTTGTAAGCTTTTACGGCAGCATCTAAGGCGAGTAGACTTTGGTTGGCATCAAAGTTGGGGTAGGAGCCTAAAACCACCTGTTCCAATTTTCCATTCTGATTCAGAAAAATCGGAGATTTTACAATTTGAGATTCTCCCTCCCAGATCCGGATTTCTCCACCGAGAAGGTATTCTTTTTGATGGATGGGTTGGATGCGGTACTTTTCTGGAATGGAATCTTCAGTAGGAAAAACAAAGCTCATGATCCATGAATCGAATGGTGACCCGACTAAAAAAGCAACATTTTACGGAAAAGATCGGCCGATATAAAAAATATGGAACCATGGATGGACCAAAACAAAGAAGAGTGGGAGGCTTTGACCTTACGACTTTTCCGACGTGTAGAAGAATTGGAATCACTTATGGCAGAAGTGCAGAGTGACCTTGTTCGTTACCGGGCCGTCCGAGAAGAATGGTATCATTGGCATAGTGCCTGGAAGGAGGAATACGCCAAACGCGCGACCGGCTGAATTGGAAAAATCGTTTTCTGCAGGACCTCTCTTGGAAAATTAGTCCTATCCCATTCGAAAAAGGAATTCCCATGGCCGAAAAACCTCTCTCCCCCTTTGGTGAGTTAGCTCCCAGCACACCAGCCTCTCTATCTGATATCAAAAAGAACATTTACGGACGATACCTAGAAGAATTCAACGTTGGTGATATTTACGTCCACCCGCGCCAGTTCACAGTAGACAGAAGTTTTGCTCAGGAATTTGCTACTGTGTTTATGGATACAAACCCATTGTATCTTTCTGCTGAATATGCAAAAGCACATGGATTTGCTGACTTACTCGTTCACCCACTCATGGTTTTTAATTTGGCACTTTCGATTGGTGTTCAAAATAACAGTGAGAAGGCGCTTGCCAATCTCGGTTATTACAACGCACAATTTTTATTACCGGTATATCCGGGAGACACTCTCTCTTCTCGCACAAAAATTTTAGCAGTCGATGACAAAGGCCCTGAAAAACCGGGAATCGTTCATGTCAGAACTCTTTGCCTCAACCAAAAAAATGAAGTAGTTTTACAATACGAACGTAAAATCATGATCTATCAGTCCAATGGAAAACCGAAAGGAAATCCAAAACCTGGTGATGCGTCTGCCTATTTTCCAGAGTCAAAAACTCCAGCACTCAAACTTCCGAACCTCAAGTTTCCAACAGAGATGAAAGATGTCACTTGGGGACATACATACTTTGAAAATTTCAAACCAGGTCAAATTTATGTTCACCAAAATGGGAGAACCATTACCGATGAACACGTTCAGTGGACATTCCGCGTAGGAAACACTCACCCACTTCATTATGATAAATTGTATTCCGCAGGAATTTCCGGCCCTATGGGTGGAGAACCAGTGGTTTACGGTGGACTCGTATTTGGTTGGTTAGCTGGTATGGCATCACGTGATATTTCAGAAAATGCAATCTGGGAACTTGGTTTCACTGAAGGATACCATACACAACCTGCTTTTTCTGGAGATACAGTAACTTGTATTTCTAGAATTCTAACGACTGAAGACAAAGGAACTGAATACGGAATCCCTGCAGGTGAAGTCCAAATCCAGTTCATTGGTTTAAAAAATATCAAAGCAAACGATGCTTTAGATAAATTCGGTGCCGATCTTTTCCTTAAAGAAAATGATAAAAAGAAATTGGGCAAAGAAAAAATCCCAGAGAAAATCTTCGAAATCGAAAGAAGATTGATCATCAAAAAACAACCATAAGGTGAAACAATGAAAGTTACCATCCCCAAACGAATTCCGGATATGGAAGACATCGGGGATGGTGTCTTTAAAATTGTTCTCCCTCAGCCATTTTACGCTCCTAATAATATTTATTTGTATCAAGGAAACGATGGGCTTACCCTCATTGATTCGGGTTATATTGAATCCATTCCTATGTTACAAGCCTCCCTTAAAACAAAGGGATTTTCTTTTAAAGACATTCGCCATATCATTTATACACATAACCACTTAGATCATATCTCTTCTTCTTTGGTGCTTAAGTCCTATGCAAAAAATGTGACCTACTACGGGTATCGTTCGATGGCCGATGGAGTGGGAAATTATTTGGAATCGATGATGCTCTTTGAAGAAGCCACAGAAGACCTATTTCATAAAGCATTTGGTGATAAAGAAGAGCTCGATCGGATTTTGGAAGAATCACGTAAAGGTTGGCGCCAGTTCTTTAGTAAATTTCATGAAACAAAAAAAGGGGATCCCGTTCTACGAATTGATGTAGCCATCGACCATAATGACAGTTTGGAGTTAGGAGGAAGGCTCTTTCGGTTTTTGCATACGCCGGGTCATAATTTGTATCATATCACTCCCGTAGATCCATCCACCGGGATTTATTTTTCTGGAGATCTCATCATTGCGAACCTCACTGCTATTTATTCTGAAATGGATGGAAGTTTGGGAGATTATTATTTTACTCTATCTAAACTTTTGGAAGAGCCCATCAAACGTATGTTACCTGCTCATGGAAGCGAAATAGAAGATCCTAAGAAAACCATCACTCTTGTGAAAAAAACACTGAGTATTCTGGAAAAAGGAGTCCTTCGTCGTTTGCGTGAAGGTGAGTCCGATCTTAAAATTCTTATGGAAGCGGCTATTGGAAAAAAAGTCCATAATGGTGGTCACTTACCCACAGCCCTCGGACTGGTATACAGTATCATCCAAAAATTAGTTTTAGAAGGACAGATTCGAATCGAAAGACGAGAGAATGGTTATGAAGTTTTCCATTTTGTAAACTAAACTTACCATTTCCAGACTTCCACTTGTTTTCCTTTCCAAAACAAATATCCTTTTTGATCTTCCCATTCCTTTTTATAAGTCAAAATTCTAGACTTAGGCCATAAGATTTCATCAGTAAAATCTGGGACAAATACCGCATAACAAATATTTTTCGTCTTACATATCGATCCCGAATTCTTAATTTGTTCTAGTGGATAGGTTTTGATTCTATCTGAGATAAAGAATGATAAGTTGTACTGCGAGAATACAAAAATTCTCTCAGTGTTTTCAATGGTATCTATGGATTGATTAGAATTGGCTTTCTGTAGAGAATTTTCTACCTTCTTGGACTCTAAAGAAATCGATTCTTGCAGCTGGGAGAGAAGGAGGGGATTGACTACCTCTAAGTCCGCTTGGATTTCCTTTTCCATTGCGGGGTTTGCCCATGGACTTTTGATATTTGTATTTAAGGGAAAATTTTGATCGAGTGAGTTTTTCCAGAATAGACAAGCGAGAATCAAAAACGCGAAGGATAGAGAAATTTTTTTCGCTGATTGGAGCCATAAAATTCCAGTATAGAGAACAAAAGGAATGAGTGAATAACTGTAATACGTATATACCTCATGGTGCCAAGGTCTTGTGGATATTATATGCGTTGAGTATATAAACCCGATGCCCAAAAGCTCTGGTATCATTTGAAAGATTCCGAGTCCGCCACTGACCACCAACTCAAGGAAAATTTGAAATGATTTTTGAAATCCCGTAACCTGTTTGAATGCTACATGGTATTCTTGCGTCAAAACCTTGGTCCAGGTGACTGATTTGGATACATCAACAAACTTTGGATAAATGACAAAAACAAACCCAAGCCATATAGATATGATGGCGAATAGGAAAACTAATAAATGAAATTTGTTTTCTTTCGGAAAAGGCAGATTTTGTCTTTTCGATTTCCCAAAATCATATAAAAACTTAAGCAATACAGGAAGGAAAAAAAGAAAGAGGTAAATCCCAATGTCTTCCTTTTGTATCAGATAAAGGAGAAGTGATAAGATTAAAATACTATAATAGATCCAACGAATCGAAGAAGGTGAGTTCTCTAGTTTTGTTCTTTGTTCCCAAATATAAAAAAAGAAGAATCCAAAAAGAATAACAAGGATCTCATAATGAAAACTGGATCCAATCCGGTAGAGATACAATTGGTTGGTCACAAGAACCCAGAAGACTAAGAATTTGATTCCTAACTCCTTGGGATTTTTTTTAGTGATTCGGTACGCCCAAAGAAGCCATAGGATGGTTCCTAATTGGTAAATGAAAAACACTCCTACGGCAAGTCCCCACCGGTTCGGAATCAAACTGACAAAGGGAGATAAGACCGCCATTCCGGGTGCAAAGTGGTGTGGGAGAAAACTTCCTTGTCCCGATTCTGAATAATACGCACTCGTAAAACCTTCGCCTCTCGCAATCGAGAGAAGAATATCTGAAAGGCCAATATAGTCCGCATCCTGAAACAAAAAGACTTCAGCAATCGCTGTAGTTAGGTGGAATGCGTGGTATGTGCTTCCGAGTGAAAATAAAATACAACTGATACAAAGTAAGTAGGGGAGGGCAGAGATATTTTTTTCTGATAACGAATCGAAAATAAATGATTTGGTTTTGGACTTCCTTTCTTTCCAGAAACTAACAATCGCGAGTAGGAATAAAAAAAGAAATACCCCCTTTTGGAAGGGGGCATGAAAGTGTTTAGGAGAAATAAAGAGAAAAGGAGAAACTAAGCTGAATAAAAAAAATAAATAAACCACTTAACGAATGAAGTAGAGAACCTTCCTCTCGCCGATCCGTTCCCGATTGATTTCGACTCGATTTCTATAGTAAAAACCTTTTTCCGGAAATGACTTTGAGAAAAATTCAAACAAATCCATTTCGAATAACAACATACATTCGGCAACGTCCGTCGCACCGATAGACATTGCTTCCTTTGTATCTACCATAACATGACGTGAGTTAATAAAATCTGGTTGGATTTCGTCCGCAATCAGGTCGAAGTTTGTTTTGGTGATGGTTCCACCAACAGAAGTTTTTTTTCCTCTGCTTTTTGCTTCCGAAATGATTTTTTTTGCAACCCTTGTGACTTCTTTGTCATCTGGTTTTTTGTCCATAGAAGCACTTAGATCTGATCTAGCGGCTGTTACTTGTTCTAAAGCTTGAAAAGATGCCGAATCAAAAATATCCATCAAGTTTCGATATCCGGTGATCGTTTCCATATTGATCGATTTGTTATAAGATTCGTATTCGGAGGGAGTGAGAAGGTTCTTCATGGTTTGGATGAAGTTTTTCAGCGCATACTCAGACTCCACCATAGGCGCAGAAATCCCTGAAACTCCAATCCTTTGGCAAATCCGGATATCGTTTCTGGCTTCCGGGCCACCAATTTTGACATAGAGAGGTAAAATACCGGCGGTGATCGTTTTTAGAAGGGAGATTTCCTCTTCTCCCATATCCTCGGTTTCCGTTCCTGTTTTGATGCAGACAAAAGAGTAATTCTCTTTCATCTCCAGTAAGGTTTTTCGTAAAACGTGGATTGATGTTTCCATAAGTAGAAGATCTCCATGTATGGTATCGTCGATTCCCGAAAATAGTACAAGTCTTTTGCGCTTTTTTTCCCCCTTTCTTGACAGAAAATTCCAATTCCCTAGCTTCGAACCTATGGGAATATTCTCCTCCGTCTTCCGATCCAAACCAAAACAAGAACCTAAAGAATTGCCAAAAGAGGGAGCGGCCGCTTCCGGAATTTCCTTCGGGATCATTGTCGTTCTCGTTTTTGCCTTCAAATCATCTATATTAGATGCAAATAATATTCCCTCTGGTTCGATGATCCCCACACTCAAAATTGGGGACTTTTTATTCGTCAATAAAATGCGGTATTCGTTCCGTATGCCATTTACGGAAAAGGAACTCTTCCGCATTGATGATCCGAAACGTGGCGATATTGTAACCTTTATCCCACCAGCAACAGCCCTTGCCCAAGAAGAATCGAGAACAGGAATTTTTGCCAAAAGATTCGTAAAACGAGTTGTGGGACTTCCTGGAGATACAATTCGAATCACAAGAAAATATATCGATACAAAAGATAGAGGAAGAGTACACTTTGCACTCGTTGAGTATAAAGAAGTCGGTGCTACTGATTTTCAATCGTATTCACCAAACGAAGTCCCCATTGGAAAAGAACTTTCTGATTTGGATAACTTAGAAGCCACACAAAGAGCACTTTTTAAAGAAGTGAAACCTGGGTTCGAACATTTCATTCTGGAAGGTTTTGAAGATGATCGTCGTGCTCATATTTTCGAGTATTGTGATTTTTTGCATGGTTGTCAGATTCCGGAAGGCCAATACATGGTGATGGGTGACAATCGCGATGACTCTCACGATTCACGCGCTTGGGGATTTGTAAAACGAGAAGATATTTTGGGTAAGGCACTCATCATTTATTTTTCTATTGATTGGAAAGACTCCACTTGTGAATACAAAGATGGTCAAGAGTTGGCAGAAAAAGGACCAGAGATTGCTGAACGTTTTGAAGGTGAGTCTTTGGATCGTCGATGCCATTATTCTGAGATTTTTTCCTCACATAATTCTCGTTATCGGGACGATGAATCTAGATTCGGATGGATTGAAAGAACTCTACGTTACCGATTGTGGAGACTCAGTGTCAGGTGGGATCGGATTGGTCGCATCCTCCAATGACGGAAGAACCCAAACAACCTTCTGATAAAAAACCGGAGAAGTCGCCAATGGCTATGGCCGGCGCCGGTTTTGAGTTTGTATCTTCCATCGCCGTTTTTGTGGTGGGAGGATACTACCTTGACGAATATTTGAAAACAGAACCTCTCTGGCTTCTCATTGGTTTTTTCTTTGGGTTTTTCTTAGCTTTCTATTCCCTCATCAAACGAGCCAAAGAAAACGAATAACAAGATCCTTTGTATTTTTTTGTGACCATCTCGAATGGCTTCGCAAGACGCCCGCATCGGGAAAAAGATTTCGATCTGGTTCCTAATAAATTCTTGACGACGATGACAAATCCCAAAAATCTTGAGAGAGATGGCTACAGAGACAAGCAATAACTACGAGATCATGGATTCCATGCCCGTTCTTGGATTGTCTAGCTATGTCCTCTCTACCCTCGTCGTCGTTGTAGTCTCCTCATACATACGTAGCTTTCTGTCATAATACTCCCTCGTTTCCTCGGTCGACAGAAAGCAAAGTCGACGGGGAAACCACATAAGAGAGGGTTTTTATGCGGGAACAAATTACCGTTAGTCAATATATCATACGTTTTTTAGAATCTAAAGGAATCAACTGGATACCGGGTGTCCCAGGTGGAACTATCTTACCATTATACGAAAATTTGGCTGCGTCTAACATAGAACATGTGTTGGCTCGGCATGAACAAGGCGCCGGATTCATTGCACAAGGTAGAGCAAGGAGTACAGGCGAGGTAAGTGCTGTATTTGTTTCTTCGGGGCCAGGAGTTGCCAATCTCATCACTGCAGTTGCCGATGCCCAAAGAGATTCCATTCCTATTTTGATTTTTTCTGGACAAGTTCCTTTGGCTTTAACTGGGACAGATGCCTTCCAGGAATTACCAACAGCGAGTATCGTATCTCCTCTTGTGAAAAGGGTTTATAAGATTGAAGAGGCAAATCAAATTATCGAAATTTTGGACGAAGCCTATGATTTATCTGGTTCTGGAAAAATGGGGCCCGTTTGGATTGATTTACCCAAAGACATCCAAACACAAAGGATTGAGATAGCTAGTGATCATCTTTCGATAAACTTACAGGAGAAGGAAGGATCACTTGCGAGTAAGGAATCAGAAGAAGACATCACAGATGAAAGTTTGAATTTATTTTTACAAGAATTTAAATCTCTGATTGAAGGTTCTCAGTTCCCCTTACTTTATTTAGGTGGTGGTGCTAAAAAAGAATATTTGCGTTTACGAGATTTTGTTTCTCGTTTTCAAATTCCTGCAGTAACCACCTTAATGGGTTTGGGTATTTTTGAAAAAAACGATCCCATGAATTTAGGAATGATGGGAATGCACGGAACCGTTGTTGCCAATGAAGCATTAGGTGTTTGTGACCTTCTCATTGCCATTGGAGTTCGATTTGATGATCGTGCCACGGGTGCCATTCAAAAGTTTTGTAACCAAGCAAAGATCATTCATATCGATATTGATGCTCGTGAAATTGGAAAAAATAAATCAGTTTCTTTAAGTTTACAAAAAGATATCTCTGAAGTTCTTCCATTTCTCATTGAAGAAGACTTTTGCATTCAAAACAAAAATGCTTTAGCACAAATAGAAACCTGGAGAGAAATCCCGGTAGAACATCCAATGAAAGATATACTTTTAGATTTTGCTTCTGTTTTGCCTGAAGGGGATCACTACATTCTGACGGATGTAGGCCAACACCAGATGTGGGTGGCCCAATATTTCCCTTTCTTAAATCCTAAATCTTGGATCACTTCTGGTGGGCAAGGGACGATGGGATTTGGCCTTCCTACGGCTATTGGTGTGGCACTTAGCAACAGAGAAGCCCACGTGTTTTGTTTTTCTGGTGATGGTTCCATAATGATGAATTTACAAGAGTTATCTACTTTAAAAGAGCAGGAGCTTAATGTTAAGATCATCTTAATCAATAATGAACATTTGGGTCTTGTGAAACAACAACAGGATTTGTTTTACGGAAGTAAACACTCTGGATCCAAGTTTCATTTTCATCCCGACTTTTCGTTGTTATGCCAATCATTTGGAATTGGGTATTCGGAATGGGACTGGAGTTTAGGAACTGAAGAACTACAAAGGGTTTTAGAAATCAAGGGGCCGGCTATGATTGAAGTGAGAATCCCTTCGAGTTGGGGGGTGTATCCTTTTGTTCCTGGAGGAAAATCGAATCAGGAATACATCCTAGAAAGAATCGTAACGTGAAATTTGACTCCGAGGGAAAGTTTCCCTCGGATCACCAAGTATTTGTTAAATGGCTTTGTTTCCTCGTTCTCCGCTGCGAATGCGGATCACTTCTTCTAAAGGCATAACAAAGATTTTTCCATCTCCAATTTTACCTTCAGGCCCTGTTTTCGCCGCTTTCAAAATGGCATCTACAGTGGGCTTTACAAACTCATCGTTGACTGCGATTTCCAAACGTACCTTTCTGAGTAGGTTTACTTGGTATTCATGTCCACGAAATACTTCAGTTTTCCCTTTTTGTTGGCCGTAACCTTGGACATCACTTACGGTCAATCGATAGATTTCGTTTTTAGTAAGTTCGTTTTTTACTTCTTCCAGTTTGTGTGGTTGGATGATTGCGATGACTAATTTCATATTGATTACCTGATATCATATCCTTTTTCACCGTGGATTTCTTGATCGAGTCCGGTGATTTCTTTATCTTCTTCGATTCTAAAACCAATTGTCTTCTCGATAATGAGCGCGAGTATATAAGAGACTACGAATGAATATATACCCGTTGCTATGACACTCACTACTTGAGCGGTCAATTGATTTCCTAAAGTCATTCCTTCTGCCAATTCCAATGCGAATAATCCAGTAAGGATCGCGCCGAATGCACCGCCTGCACCATGGATACCAAAAGCATCGAGGGTATCGTCATAACGAAGTTTACCTTTAAGTAAAATTGCTAGATAACATACAGGGGATACCAAAGCTCCCATGATTAAGGCTCCTTGGACTCCCACATAACCAGAAGCAGGTGTGATGACTACAAGCCCCGCTACGATTCCAGAAGCTGCTCCGAGGGCCGTTGCTTTTTTTGTATGTAACCATTCAATGAGTAACCAACTTGCTCCTGCAGCAGCGGGTGCAATGAGTGTTACTAAAAATGCTCTGGCAGCAAGTCCATTGACAGCAAGACCAGATCCAGCATTGAAACCAAACCAACCAAACCACAATAGACCTGATCCAAGTAGCGTGTAAGTCATGTTATTTGGATGAGTCAGTAACCCGGCATCACCTTTTCGTTTTCCGATGACGATCGCAGCCGCAAGCCCGGCAATCCCTGAGATCAAATGGACAACAGTTCCTCCTGCAAAATCAAGAGCATTCATTTTTAATAACCAACCGGAATCAGACCAGACCCAATGTGCCACTGGATCATAAACTAACGTGGACCAAACGAGAATGAAAACTACATAAGCGGAGAGTTTGATTCTTTCTGCAATCGCACCAGAGATAAGCGCTGGTGTGATGATTGCAAACATACCTTGGAATAGGAAGTGCACATAGGTAGGGATAGAACCTTTTACCGAATCGATATCAATTCCATTTAGGAACGCTAAATCAAAATTCCCGATATAAGGATTATCTCCAGAAAAAGCAAAACTATATCCAAAGATTGTCCATTGTAATGTCATTACAATGATGGCGACAAAACTATGCATCATTGTCGAAAGGACGTTTTTGGATCGGACGATACCACCATAGAACAAGGCAAGTCCAGGGATCATAAAAAACACAAATGCAGACGAAACCAACATCCATGCAGTGTCTGATTTATCGATGACAGCGGGTGTTGGAATTTCCCCTTCTGCAGCTAGGAATCCCGGTAAAAGGAAGAGTAGGCATACCAACAAAGGTCGTAAGACCAATTGTATTTTCATTGTTTGCTCCAAATATCTTTTTTGAAATGAGAAATAAAATTCGTATCATTACGAACGATTTGTCTCTGAAAGCTAGTAAATTCTGCAAAACTAAGAACTTTTTTGTAAAAAATCTGAAGGAACCCCGAAGGTGATGGTCAGATTCGTTTGGTTGTGGTAAGGCGAAGGTATTGGGTGGCGGGTCCAGTTCCCCACCCAAATCAGGGCGGGGATATATAAATTCACCTCCCACCTACTAAAAACCTAAGAATTCCCCCGAAAATTTCAATAAAAAGCTTGAACAAAATTAAATTGTGCACAATCTAATTGTTACGTAGGGAGATCTAATATGTCAGATGAATTTTACAAAATCAAGGTGAAACGAGGATCCGAAGAAGTTCCAATGGAGCAGTTCAAGGATAAGGTTCTTTTGATTGTGAACACGGCAAGTGAGTGTGGTTTCACTCCACAATACAAAGGCCTTCAGGAAACTTATGATCGTTGGAAGGGAAAAGGTTTGGAAGTGTTGGCATTTCCTTGTAACCAATTTGGAGAACAGGAACCTGGAACGGACGCAGAAATCAAATTATTTTGCGAACGAACATTTTTAACAACGTTCCCTATTTTTTCTAAACTTGAAGTGAATGGGCCCAATACAGACTCACTTTATCTACATCTCAAAAAACAAGCTCCAGGAATTTTTGGTTCCCTAGACATCAAATGGAATTTTACAAAATTTTTAATCGATAAGAATGGAAACGTTGTTAAGCGATATGCACCAATTACAAAACCAGAAGCCATCGAAAAGGACATTGAAAAACTTGTCCAAGGTTAAGAGCCCTACAGATGAGGTTCTTCTTTTGAAGAACCAAATTTGTTTTTCGTTGTATTCTTCGATGCATCGATTGATGAAAATCTACCGTCCGCTACTTGCGGCGGTGGGACTCACATATCCACAATACCTTGTTATGTTAGTTCTTTGGGAAGAGGAGGAAAACACTGTTAGCGGGCTTGGGGAGCGATTACAATTAGATTCGGGAACATTGACACCATTATTAAAACGATTGGAACAAAGTGGGTTGATCCAACGAAAGAGAAATCCTGATGATGAACGCGTTGTGATTGTTAGTCTCACAAAAAATGGAAAACAATTGCGCGAAAAAGCAAAAGCCATCCCGGAGCAAATTTTTTGTTTATCTGGTATTGAGGAGAAACAAGCATTTCAACTAAAGGAAATTTTGGATCAATTTGCTTCTATCTAAATAGAGGATTTTGATTTCGGCATTTAATTTTCTCTTTTATACTTGACGATAGAACCTAAATCTCCGAATCATTCAACATTATTCGATGTTAGTTTGTCTTTTGAGTTATTGAAATTGAAACCAACTGTTTATTTGTTTAGATCCTCATTACCGATTTGTTTTTGTGTAATTCTCTTTTTCATCTCCTGTAAAAATACTCTTACCGATAATCCATGTGATCCCAACGAAGCTACTTTCCGTAACAACTTGCTAGTAAAATGGGCAACTTCCGATTACAGTCAAACTTGCGGCAAAACCTATTTACCTTCAACACCAAAAGAGATTTTAGAGTATTCCATTCCCAGTCTTGGTATCACGGGATTGATTCGTGATAATCAAATTGTTATTACTTCTGAAACCATTACTTCCATTGCGTCTTATACTGCTCATTTCAAAACGAATGGTATTTCTGTAACAGTGAATGGTATCGAACAAATTAGCGGTGTTACTTCAAACTCTTATGCGGTACCGTTAAAATACATTGTCAAAGGTGTGGATGGGAATACCAACGAATATACTGTGCAAATGGTAGCGCCACGTGTTCTAGGTGGTGGATCCCTTCGCCTTTGGTTTAAGGCTGACCAACTAACATTAAATGATGGAGATGGAATCGCAACTTGGACGGATGTGAGTGGGTATGGGAATCATATTGTTCAAGCAAATACCATCCAAAGGCCAGTGTTTCGAATGAACCAAGCCAATGGTTATCCA
>NZ_JAFFPS010000033.1 GCF_016919165.1 Leptospira chreensis | reverse complement strand
CCTCCGCCCCCACCTCCTGCTCCCCCAGAAGAACCAGCGGAATATGTAAGTCCGATGAAGGGAAATTTAACGGGAGAGTATTTAAAGAGCATTCAAGTTACCGCCAAACAAAGAAAGGCGATCCAAGAAAATACAAACCTTTGGTTTGCCGACAGGTTTCGTGTTGGTTTTGGAATTCGACCCAAGGCCGATTCCCTTTACAACACGGACTTCGATCGTTCAACTCCTGATAACAGAAATACAGTCAGTAACCAAACTCAATTTTATTTGATTGGAGATTTATCTCCGAACATTGCTTTCAAACTTTCTTTTCAAGATGTAAGGCTTTGGGGAGGAGAGATCGTCAATGGATCTTCTGACCAAAAATTGGCAGTCATTCCCAACTCAGGCATTCTTGTGGATACGTCCAAACAAAGAGAAGTCGCGCTGAATAATTACACAGGATTTCGAGAAGCATTTTTGGATTTAAAAACAACCAACCAAATGTTTCGAGTCAGAACAGGACGTCAAATTTTAGATTTTGGAGATGGAAGGATCGTTGGTTCCAGAAATGATAGTTTGAATGGAAACTCCTTTGATGCCATCCGAACCACCATTACCATACAAAAACAAAGTTTAGATTTTTTTGGTGCTGTCATTGGTTCTGAAAACAATGCCAATAGTATGATTTCCAACAATTCCACGCGCCTTGGTGGAACAGGGAATGCTTCTTATTACGGTGCACACTACGGAATCAAACCTTGGGAATGGTTAGGGATCGAAGTGTATAACTTCACTCTATACAAACAAAAACAAAAAGCTACCAATACAACGGCTAATTATGGATCTGATATTTACTATAGAGGACCAGACCAACTCAATACTTCTGGATTTCGCCTAACAAACCGTACGAAGGGCAATATGATCGCTAGTGAAACAGGAATCGACTGGATGGTCGAAGCTGCTTGGCAAACGGGATTTACCGGAGAACGAGTCTCCCCGGATTGGTTGAATAAAACAGGAACCTACACTACTGACAAAAAAACGGGAGAAGCACCTCCTTTATCGGATGTTGTGCGATACAAGGCGAACATTGTAACAGTTCAGTTGGGATACACTCCCGTCAAAGAATTTCGCATTGGCGTACAGTATGTCCAAGCATCGGGAGATCCCAATCGAAATGACGGGAGTGTGGCGACATATAACCCACTCTTTGCTACAAGACGGATGGCGGGAGGAGGACTTCCTTTTGCCGGAAACGGAAACTCCGGAATGGTTTTTTGGCAAAACATCAAAGATTATTCGGTTCATATCAAATACGAATCGGCAAAATGGGGAACTTTTATCTTAAATCCGCACTGGTATTACAAGGTAAAACTCCAAGATGGATATTATGATAACAACAGCTATGTGGCAGGAAGTAAGGCAACTGGAGAAACAGCTTCTACAGAAGACTATTATAATACAGAAGCATATAATCCGAACCGTCCGAAACTAGGAAAACATGTGGCAACAGAAATCAATTTTATCTACATTGTCACTCCATTTGAAAATGTTTCGTTCTGGTTTGGCGCCAGTTCCCTTTATGCAGGAGATGCCATTCGGAACCAAAAAAACAATCCTTATGAAACAGACCCATATCATAGATACGATCTAAAGCCAAACTCGAGTTATTTTACCATCCAGAGTGTGTTCGCAATCTAAAAACGAAGAATTTCGTTAGTAAATCAGCCTATATACTGTTAGTTTATAGTAACTTACAGTATATAGGAATGAAATCAGTTTTATTTTTGATCCAATCCATTCAAAATCAAATTCAAACCAAATTCAAAGTCATGAAGCCCATTGTATTTTCCAGAGATGACTTCTTTGGTTAGATTGGTTAAATGCGGATAGGGACTCGATTTTAAAAAGGGCAAAAACCCTTCGGCTTTTTTTGCATATTCCTTTGGATCGATAGGAAAATTCAACTCTTGTAATATAAAACCGTAAATATGACTATCGATTGTATTGATGATATGGTCGGCAGCTTGTAAAGAAAATCCAGCGGAATGAAGACACCCAAGCGTTGCATCAAAGTAGGTTAACATGGATTCTCCAACATTCATTCGCGATACAACAAGAAGAGTGACCCAAGGATGTAGAATCAAAATTTCCCGAGCCGACTTAGCCCTTTTTTTCATTTCTTTTTTCCAATCACCACCTATCTTCGGTAAGCTGATTTTGGAAATTACCAAATCAACGATTCCATCCAAGACTTCATCTTTATTTTTCACATGATTGTATAAAGACATAGCCTCAACACCCAGTCGAGATGCCAAATTTCGCATAGACAATTCTTCCAACCCAAACTCATCGGCAAGTTGAATGGCAGATTCTAAAACCAATCCCCTGGATAGGACCTGACGTTTTTTAACTTTTTTCGGATGTTTAGCAGAACTTGACTTAGGTTTCTTTTTTTGATTCACCGCCTCTCCTTCCCTATTTTTATCACAAATTCGAATCTATTTCCATTATTTTATCTCCAATTTATTAAGAAATAAATTTCCTTGACAGACTTACACCGTAAGCCTGAATGAGTGAATTAGGAGACCCGTCCATTGAAAGTCATTACCGCAAGAAAGTATGGAACCCCTGAAGTCCTTCAAATGGAAGAGTGGGAAACCCCTTCCCCCAAAAAAAATGAAATCCGCATTCGAAATCATAAATCCGCTGTTAATTCCGCAGACTGGCGCCTTCGTAAACCGGATCCGAAATTAATTCGTTTGTTTTTTGGAATCATTAAACCCAGACAACCCATCCTTGGGACATCAGTATCTGGCGTCGTAGATGCTGTGGGAGAAAACGTTACGAAGTTTAAAGTAGGAGACAAAGTGTTTGGTTCCGCAGGTATGCGAATGGGAGCTTATGGAGAATTTGTTTGTATGAAAGAATCCTCTGTGATCACAATCCTTCCTAAAGAGATTTCCTTTTCCGAAGGAGCTGGTTTACCCTTTGGAAGTTTGACGGCTCTTGACTTCCTTCAAAAATCTAAGATCCAAAAAGACCAAACTATAATTATTTATGGGGCTTCGAGTTCTGTGGGAACTTCCGCCATCCAGTTGGCGAAACATTTTGGAGCCATAGTCACAGCTGTTTGTAGCAAAGGAAATTTTGATTTAGTCAAATCCATCGGTGCCGACTCTGTTATGGATTATGAAGAATTTCATTCAGAGAATCATAAAAAAACCTATGATATTGTTTTTGAATGTGTGGGTAAATCTTCCATCCCCTCGAATTTACTTCACCTAACAAAAGGCGGAGTTTTGGTTTTAGTCGGTGCCTCCTTCAAAGATATGTTCCAAGCCGCTTGGATTTCCTTAACCAAAGGGATCCATGTTCAGTTTGGACCGATTGCCGAGACAATCGATCACTTAAATTATTTAACGGAGCTGGCGCAGAAGGGAAAATTGAAAGTGGTGATCGACAAGTCCTATCCACTGGAAGCCATGGCCGAGGCACACAGGTATGTGGAAGCGGGTCATAAAAAAGGAAACGTTGTGATCGATATTTCAAACTAATGTTAGTTTGGTGTAGTTCTGACTTAAAAACTACCACAAGATTTTGCGGTAGTTTTCCCAGTTGGTTTAGTTGATTTTTATTTGAGTTTTTTGGTTTTGTTTTAGAGTTTCTGCAAAAGTCAGATCCTGATAAGGACGATCAACTTTACAAACCTTTACATTGGCAGCCGTGGAACAAGAGGCAGTTCCCGAGATCTTACAACCTTTGGCTTCGCAAGCCTTTCGGTCTTTTCCTCGGCACTGCTCACAACCATTGGAGCTACCACTCCCACATAGAAAACAATCTTCTGCCATCAGGGCAGTGGATCCCAGAACCGTCATCAGTAGAAAACTAATCGTGACCAATGTTCTCATATTTTCTCCTTACTTTCTGTTTAGAAACAGAAAGAGGAGTGAAATTTAACTGCCTGCAATTAATTGACAAATCAATTTTTCAAATTCGGAATGGGAGGGATCACATAAAACAAAATAGCAAAAAAATGACAAATACTTCCCGAAAGAACAAATAGATGCCAAATGGCATGGTTGAAGGGCAGACGATCCCAAAGATAAAAAATAACCCCTACCGTATAACTAAGACCTCCCGCCACAAGCCATGAGATCCCACCGATACCGATAGCGGTTCGGATATCTTTCATCACAAAAATCGCAAGCCAACCCATAAGGATATAAACCACAACACGGGCACCACTATACTTTCCAGGAAAAAGTAACAATAATAAAACTCCAATAAAAGCTAAGACCCAAATCACAAGGAATAAGGTCCAACCCCACTCCGAATGTTCACGCAAACTAACAAGCGTAAATGGAGTGTACGTCCCAGCAATCAAGAGATAAATCGAAGCATGATCAATCACCTTAAAGATACGTTTTGTCGCCGTATGGTAAATTCCATGGTATAAAGTAGAAGCAAGATATAAAATGATGAGAGTGGCGCCATAGACAGCAGAACTCACTACATGCCAGATATTTCCATACAAAACAGCCATAGTGAGCAAAAGAGAAAGTCCAGCAATGCTTAGGCCCCCACCAATTCCATGTGTGACTGCATTGGCAATTTCATGACCAATAGAATACTCATGTATGGAATCAATCAGTTCAGCAACTGTATGTTTTGATTCCATCTGCAAACTTAGATGGGAATTAGATCTCTGGTCTTTGGTTACCGTTTTTGGTTTGGATTGAGACAGTGATTTAGTTGTTTGTTTTTTTGATTGAATAGTTTTTTTTGCGGGTTTTGATTTTGACTTTTTCGCTTTCATAGATGGATTTCCATAATCAAGATTCCATCCATTTCTTTAGTCAATCGAAAGAAATAATAAGACTTGAAGTTGGATAACAAGAGAGGAGAGTTCTTTAGAATCTATTTAACTGTCTCTGTTCTTATTTGAGGTCTACGTATGCAATCCATTCCCAATATATCCGCTTGGTGGCAAAAATCATTGATTGATACATTCGAATCCTTAAAGACCGGATCTACAGGACTCAAATCAGAAGAGGTGATCCGCAGACTCCAACAATTCGGTGCCAATCGTTTTATCGACCACAAAACGAAAGCCATATGGCGCCAACTATTGGGTCGATTTAGAAACCCTCTAATTCTCCTTTTACTCTTTGCCAGCGGTATCTCCGCTTTCTTGGGCGAAATATCAAATTTCATCATCATTTCAGTTTTAGTTTTGTTTAGTGTTCTTTTAGATTTTATACAAGAACACAAAGCAGGAAAAGCAGTCGATAGTTTGCGCCAATCTGTGTCTGTCCAGACCAGAGCCGTTCGAGATAGCATAACCATGAATGTCCCAGTCTCAGAAATAGTTCCTGGTGATTTAGTTCTATTGTCCGCAGGTGATATGATACCTGCCGATGCTAGGGTAATCGATGCAAAGGATTTTTTTGTCAAACAAGCACTCCTCACGGGAGAAACATACCCAGTGGAAAAACATCCAGGAGAACTGGCTATTATTTCTAACGACATAACAGATGCATCCAATTCTGTTTTTATGGGAACAACAGTGATTAGCGGCAGTGCCAAGGTCGTAGTTGTGCACACTGGTGTGAATACCGCAATGGGCGCTATTGCCGATAGCCTAACCATAACACCACCCGCGAGTTCTTTCGAATTGGGAACCCAAAAGTTTGGCATTCTCATTATGCGTATGACCTTTCTACTTGTATTATTTGTCCTCTTGGTGAATGCGATTTTACACAAACCATGGCTTGATTCATTTTTATTTGCAGTTGCTTTGGCTGTTGGATTAACACCAGAACTATTACCGATGGTAATTTCCGTAACACTCTCTCGCGGTGCGCTACTGATGGCAAAAAAAAGAGTGATCGTAAAACAACTTTCTTCGATTCAAAACCTAGGCTCTATGGATACACTTTGCACGGATAAAACAGGAACTCTTACCGAAGCAAAAATTAAATTAGAAAAACATGTCAATCTTTCAGGAGAAGTCAGCGAACGTGTATTAGAATTGGCATATCTAAACAGTTTCTTTGAAACTGGATTAAAAAGTCCTTTAGATGAAGCCATTCTGGATCATGAAGAGATTGATGTTAGCCTTTGGAATAAAGTAGATGAAGTCCCATTCGACTTTGAACGAAGGAGAGTTTCTGTTTTATTAGACCATTCAAAAAGTAAAAACCGTATCCTTGTTGTAAAGGGAGCACCAGAGGAAATCATTCGACTTTGTAAAAATTATGAAATAGATAAAGGAAACTTTCGCCCCATAGATTTAGAAGCAAAGGAAAAAATCCAATCCCTTTATTCTTCTTTAGAAAAGGAAGGTTACCGTGTACTCGGCATTGCATGGCGAGAAGAACCAATTGATCATACACATGCTGTAGTCAGTGATGAATCGGAATTAATCCTATCTGGATTTGCCGCATTTTTAGATCCACCTAAAGAAAGTGCCAAGACCGCCTTATCTTCGCTAAACGAAATTGGAATTACTGTTAAAATTATTACTGGAGATAGCGAATTAGTTACCCAACATGTCTGTTCAGAATTAGGGTTGCCCATCCAAGGAGTTCTTACAGGTAAAGAACTCGATACGATCGATGACTCTGCGCTTAAGATTAAAGTGGAATCTACGAATCTATTCTGCAGAATGAATCCTACTCAAAAAAACAGAATTATTTTAGCACTTAAACAAAGAGGCCATGTAGTTGGATACCTAGGTGATGGAGTCAATGATGCTCCTTCTTTGCACTCTGCCGATGTAGGATTGTCAGTAGATTCAGCAGTGGACGTAGCCAAAGAAGCAGCAGATATGATATTATTAGATCATGATTTACACGTATTATATGAAGGTGTAATGGAAGGGAGACGAACTTTTGGCAATATAATGAAATATATAATGATGGGGACCAGTTCTAATTTTGGGAACATGTTTAGTATGGCGGGAGCCGCTATGTTTTTACCATTCCTCCCAATGTTACCCACTCAAATTCTCCTCAATAACTTTTTATATGACCTCTCTGAAATACCAATACCTTTAGATGAAGTAGATAAGGAAGAATTACGATTACCTCGAGTCATGGACATTAGTTTTATACGCAATTTTATGCTAACGATTGGACCCATAAGTTCTCTATTCGATTTTCTGACTTTTTATGTAATGCTCATTGTGTTAAAGGCGAATGAAGCCTTATTTCAAACAGGTTGGTTTGTAGAATCACTTTGTACACAAGTCCTTGTTATCTTTATCATCCGAACCCGTGGCAACCCGATCAAAAGCAGGCCTCACCGATTGCTTGCGCTTGTGTCTTTAAGTATCGCAGCCATTGGTGCAATCTTACCTTTCACAGAGGTTGGAAGTTACTTCGGACTTGTGCCACCCCCGATGGAATTTTATGCCATCTTAGCATCAATGGTTGTCATCTATTTACTAGTGGTGGAGACTGCGAAAAGGGTTTTTTATCACTTTCATCATATAAGGTAACAATACTGCGCCAGGAATCGAAGCGGAAATCCTTTGCACGAACGTGCAAAGATTGGAGCGAAGAGTCCGGTCGGAACAACATTCTATAATTGTTCAGAAATTCTTTCGAGGCGCCCCAATCTTAATGAATGTTATTCGGATGTTTTTTTCTTTTTTTCGTCTTTTTTCTGTTTGGATTCTTTGATCTTTTCTTTCATTGCTTCTTTTTTCTCTTCACGTTTTTCCACGTGAGCAGCTTTTATTTCTTCCAAAGTCACAGATCCATCAGCGTCTTTATCCAGTTCGGTAAAAAATCCATCATGGAATTTTTGCCATTCTTCTTTGGATACCTTATTATCGTTGTTAGTGTCCATTTTTTTGAAATGACCACCTGCCATCCCATTTTTTCCATGACCTTCGCGGTCATGAGCAAAAACAGAAACCGCAGATAGGAAACCAACGCTTACCAAAATTGTTAGAATTTTTTTCATAAAAACCTCAGGCAAAATTTGAATCAAAAATGGCCAAGAGTCAAGACCTAAGTCAGAAATTTTTTGAATTCAGAAAGCATTTTTTCTTAGAATGTTTTGGTTTTTTGTATCCCACCCGTCCTTGTTTTATAAAATTTCGAAACAGGACTCGGGGATGATGGCATTGAAACAAAAAAAGAATTTGATCCAGGAATTGGTTCTCTTTTGCTTATGGTTTAGTATTTCGTTAGAAGCAAATCCCTTAAATCAAGGAAACTGTCCCCCGCCTATTCAGGATAACCATTGGCAGGTGAGCACAACGCTTGATTCTGAATTTGATTCTAAGAGACTTTGTGATCTGATAGAACAAGTAAAATCAGATTCCAGTGAATACCATTCCTTCCTTATTGAACGTCACGGCAAATTAATCGCCGAAGTTTATAATACAAGAAAAGACAAACCATTTAACAAACGCTATGGATTAAGACTCCCCTTCGATGGGGAAACTGCCTTTGATGTTAATACATTACATGATGTTCGTTCTGTGAGTAAATCGGTGACTTCTTTACTTTTTGGAATGGCCGTTGATAAAAAAATCATAGAGGGAGTGAACTTTCCCGTTCTTTCTTCCTATCCAGAACTTTCCATTCCCAAAGAAGACCCAAGGTATGAAATTACATGGAAACACCTTCTAACTATGAGTAGTGGGCTCGATTGGGAAGAATGGAGGTACGGATTTTTATTCAGTGATGAAACAAGGCTTCTTTGGAAAAAAGATATCGCGGATTTTGTTTTCGATAGAGATGTGATTCACAAACCGGGAACTCAATTTAAATACAATGGAGGTGGCACCTCTTTACTTTCTGATCTCCTCATCAAAAAAACAGGAAAATCTTTAATGGAAATAGCAAAAAATTGGTTATTTGAACCCTTAGAGATTCAAAACTTTGAATGGGTAGAAGACAGAAATGGCAGAGCTCTGGCACACGCCGGCCTTCGACTGAAACCAAGAGATATGTTGAAACTAGGGAGATTGGTTTTAAACGGAGGGGTTTGGAAGGGAAAACAAATCATCTCCAAACATTGGTTAAATGAATCCTTCTCCCGCCACATAGATTCTGGGATCACCATTTTTCGATTCGATGGAATTTCTTTAGGTTATGGATACCAGTGGTGGCTTGGGGAAAGTATTCTTGGTGAAAAAAAAATTCCTTGGTCTTTAGCCCTTGGGAATGGAGGCCAACTCATCTTTATCATCCCTTCATTGGATATGGTCATCGTCACAACCGCAGGTGGTTATGGTGATCCGACATCCATCCAAAAAATTGTTGGATTGGTGGATCAAATCTTATTCACCGTTAAATGAAGAAAAGTAAATCCTATCTTTTACAAAGTGATTTTGCAAAAAGATAGGATCACAGAAAGAATGTGGGTTAAGATCTGAGGTTGGATATTTAAAATATCCCAACCCAAAACTAACCTTATCCAATTCTTTATCCGAAATTTTGGATGCGATACAAAGAGGACTGAGCCACAGCCGCACTGTCGATCACATAAGCACGACAATCCTTTTGCCACTCATCTTTTGTACTTGCGTCAGTGATTTTTGGAATCGCCTTTTCGTATAACAAACTGCCAATGTACCGGCACATTTGGATCATTAAGTTTTCAGCGACCGTTTCTTTTCGCGATTCTTCTGTGATCCCACGCATCTCGCGAATGGATTCTTCTAAAACACGTTCCTGCTCTAACAAAAAGGATGATGGTGTTGGGATCTCTGCTTTGAGTGAATTTAAATACTTACGGAAGTTTCCATCTCCTGCCATACCCGCAAGGATAGCACCTGTTGCAATTCGCACATGGATTTGGCTTGTTCCTTCGTAAATGGTATTGATCCTTGAATCGCGGAACATACGAGAGATATCATAATCTTCCGTGTAACCTGCGCCACCAAACACTTGCACAGCGAGATTCGTACATTTATGTCCTTCTTCGGAACTATAGTATTTTGCCATCGGAGTGAGTGTGGATGCAAGTGTAGACCAATACTTTACCTTTTCATCTTTTCTGATTTCCCGGTCATCCTTTCCCGCTTTTTCCATTCGAATTTGATGGTGTTGGTACATATCAATGACACGAGCTGTTTCCAAAGTCAAAAGTCGCATTGCATTGGTTTCTCTTTTGATTTTGTGAACCATTTCTGCGACAGCAGGAATTTCACCAATGGGTTTTCCAAATTGTTTTCTTTCGTTTGCATATTTTACACATTCATAATATGCCGCAGCGCCGCCACCGCAACCACCAGAAGCACTCACAAGACGCATAAAATTTGTCATCCCTGCTGTATAACGAGTGAGTCCAAGTCCTTCCTCACCGAGAATTTCTCCGTAAGTATTTTCATAGACAATCTCACAAGTAGGAGAGGCATGAATCCCCATCTTCTTTTCGATCCCTGCTACAAATACATCTTGGCTTTTTACAATGAATACAGACAAACCCCTTGCCCCACCCTCGGATTTTCCTGTGCGTGCTAAGGTAAGAAGAAGAGCCGGGTTTTCTCCCAACCCACAACCTTGGGAAATGAATCGTTTGGTTCCTGTTAAACGGTAACTACCATCTTCTTGTTTTACGGCAACGGTTCTTACATTATTCAGATCGGATCCGTAATCAGGTTCGGTGAGTGACATAGCAAACAAACACTCTCCTGTGGCAGCTTTTGTCGCATAGGTTTCAATTTGTTCGGGTGTTCCAAACCTTGCTACAATTTGCGCTAAGTTGAGTAAGGTAGTCGTCATACAAAAAGCAACATCTGCTCTTGCCATAAGCATGGCATACAATGCACCGACGGTTGCAGGAAAAGCAAGGCCCCCTGCTTCTCTAGAAATCGAATAAGGCATAAGACCGGTGTTTCTAAATTTTTCGTAGATCTCGACTGTTTCTTTAGGAAAAGTCACCTTCCCATTGGAATACTTGAGTTCATTCCGATCCATGGTTTGGGATTTTTGCGATACATCCTTTCCAAAAAAATCTCCCATTGCATCCAAACTCGAAGTGTATAATTCCAAAGCTTCTTCTTTTGTGGAAGGAGCCATTTCAAACCTTGGGTTTTTTGTTTTAATGAATGTTTGGTGGTCAAAAAATTCCGCCCCTTCTGTTTCCAAAATGATGGAATTCCAATCTAGGATTTGGTTAAAAATTACCTGTAAGTCTTTGTCTTCTGAAAAATAATTATTTGCGATCATGTTTGTTCTCCTTTAAATACTATGAGCAGCTTCCAAACCTTCAAAGAAGGCTCGTTTGGCATCGATGTTTCTTGGATCTTTTGCACCACCAATGACGATGACTTGTTTGTTTGGATACTTGGTTTGGAATTCTTCCAAAAAGGAAGTTTCTTTTTCCTGTCCCACACACAATACAAGGGAATCACAAGGATACAAAAATTCCTCTCCGTTTTTTAATTCTACTTTCAGTCCCTCTGGTGTCACTTCTTTGTAAGTAAGTCCATGATAGAACTCCACTCCTACTGATTCCAATTCTTGTTTGAGTGCCCAAAATGTAGTTGGCCCAAGTCCTGCTCCATGTTTTCCATTCCGACGAAACACGGCAACATCCCTATGAGCTTTCTCTTTTTGTACACTGGCATCCGTATAGGAACTGATATTGTATTTCTTATCATAGGAACTAAGAGTGGGATCCGCATCTTCTGTCAATCGATGGGCAACATCCACACCAATCCCTCCTCCTCCAATCACTGCCACTCGTTTTCCAGGTTGGAATTTACCCGTAAGATATTCAGTATAATTTCCAGAAGGAAGATTTTCCATTCCTTTTAATGTGAACTCCCGTGGTTTGACACCGCTTGCAAAGATAGTCACATCAGGATTTTCTTTTTCTAACAGTGTTAAAGTAGCTGTGGTGTTCAAGCGGATATCAACACCTAAAGCAGGAAGTTCATTGGCAAAATAACGAATGGTTTCTTTAAACTCCGACTTACCAGGGATATGCGATGCCAATTGAAATTGTCCCCCAAGAACATCGGCTCTTTCGATGAGTGTGACTTTGTGACCAAGACTCGCACTGGCACGAGCGGCTTCGAGTCCCGCAGGTCCTGTTCCAATCACCAAAACTTTTTTTGGATCTTTTGTTTTTGGTTTTTCGTAATCTAATTCATTGACAGCTTCTGGATTCACGATACAAGAGACTGATTTTTCTTGGAAGGCATGATCCAGACAAGCCTGGTTACAAGCCACACAAGTATTGATTCGATTCGACATACCCAATTGGAATTTTTTGACAATGGAGGCATCGGCAAGAAAGGGCCTTGCCATGGAAATGATATCGGCTCTGTTTTCATCAAAGACTTGTTGCATGGTGATGGGATCATTCACTCGGTTGGAGGCAATGATAGGAACGCCCGGAGTATTTTCTTTGATCCGACTGGCAATCGATACCCAAGCGCCTCGGGGAACCAATTGGCTTATGGTAGGAACTCGTGATTCATGCCAACCAATCCCAATGTTTAATGCAGAAACTTTTTCATCACGTAAAGTTTGGGCAAGTTCCACGACTTCTTCAAAACTTGGATTTCCGGGAATAAGATCGATCCCAGACATTCGAAAGATTACAGGAAATCCTTCGGGTAATTGTTTTTTCACAGCACGTAAAACTTCTATAGAAAGATTCCTTCTTCTCTTAGAATCTCCTCCAAAATAATCATCTCGTTTGTTTGTGACTTGCGAAAAGAACTGATTTAAAAGATAACCTTCGCTGCCCATAATTTCCACAGCCCCAAATCCAATCTCGCGAGCAAGGCGCGCAGCATTACCAAAATCTTCGACTGTTTTCCAACACTCTTCTTCAGTAAGTGCCTTCGGTACATAACGATTGATTGGTGCTCGAATGGCCGAAGGAGCCACACATCCGCGATCCGCCGCATACCGTCCCGCATGAAATAACTGGGCACACATAGTCCCTTTTCCCAAAAGGAGATGGTTCATCTTTTCTAACTCACGAGCATGTTCGGTGTTTTGGATGTTAAAAAATGTTCGGGAACCTTTTCCTTCTTCATTCACGCTAATCCCACCGGTGACGATAAGTCCGACTCCTCCCTCGAAGCGTTTCCCATAAAAAGCAGCCATTCTTTCGGCTGTTCCAGTCTCTCCTTCCACACCAAGATGCATGGATCCCATAATGAACCGGTTGGGAAGTGTAAAACTGCCAAGAGAGATGGGGGAAAAGGCTGTATTCATACTGACTGAATCCTCATTTGAATTAATTTACCATTGGTAATATTTCAAGAAATCGGGGCAAGCCTTAAAATTACCACCGGTAAATAACTACTGGCAATCCAAAACCTAAAAAACAAAAATGGGGAAATGGCAGTGGCGAAAAAAAAATCCTCACAAAAGAAACCTATGGGGGTCGGCCGTCCCACCAAGGAAAATGGAGTCAATGTTAGGGAGGCTCTCATCCAAGCCGGGGTAGAACTTCTCGAGAACACTTCTTTGGAAGATATTTCTCTTCGCAAAGTGGCAGCAAAGGCCGGAGTGAGCCATGTTGCTAGTTACCATCACTTTGAAAATAAACATGCTCTCTTTTCTGCGATTGCGGAAATCGGATTTCAAAAGTATTTTGAAACCTACCAAAACGAATTACAAAAAACAGACCAAGATTTCAAAGGAAGATATAGAGCTTTGGGTTGGACCTACTTCCAATTCATTATGACCAATAGACAGTTCGCAAGGATTATGTTTGGTGGTACGGGAGTAGATGCCAAAACCCATCCCACTTTACTTGCAGTCTCCAGAAGAACCTATCGTCAGTTACACGAGATCATTCGTATGGGTCAAAATCTGGGACATTTAGAAAAAGGAAATACAAGAGAAAAAACCTTAGCTTCTTGGGCCATGATCCACGGGATTGCGATGTTGTTTTTAGAAGGCCGTTTGCAGATGAAAAACGATATTGCCGAGATGGAAAAATTCATCCAAACCGTCACCGAATACGCATACATCGGAATGAAATAAACTCTCACCAAAAACCAAACGTTCGGAATCCTCTGCAGGACAATCCTTTCGGGAAACGATAACCCTGACCTTTAAATGAAAGACCCGGCCATCTCGGAGGCTATTCTTTTTACCCAGCGAGATTCCCCCTTCAGAATTATGTCCCTTCACTTACAGACGAAAATAGGATAAAGTTATCTTCGTTTCGTGCAAAATGTCCTGACTCCGTAACACCTTAAGAAATTTATTGCGCTTTTACTAAGAAGAGTTAGCTTGAGATTCTTTGGCCATCTCATGCGAATCAATCATCAATTTCTTAAACACAAACACCTACTGGTATTCTTTGCCATTTTGATCCAATTTCATTGTTTACTCAATCCTGTTGTGAGAGAAATTTTGGAACTCGATATTTCGAAAAAAGATGACAAACTGCGAAACCTCGGACTCTTACTCAGCTTATTGTCTGGCCCTAGGGCCACCATCACCCCTTCCGTTGGAAATGTAATATTAGCAAATACACAAATCCGTGTTGTATTCGACCGGTCGATGGACCAAACTTCAGTTACAGCAACTCTTGGAACCAACCTCACACAAACTTGGTCAGATACATATTCTTCGAATGATACGGTGACACTATCCGGATCCATTCCCACAGGAACACAATCGTTTCAATTGGATGGCAGTGATCAATCGGGATTCCGTATGACAACCGTTACTGGACTCTATACAGTCCTTTCCTCCAATACAAATTTATACTATGTGAGCACTAGTGGAAACAACGGAAACCCGGGAACCTCGATAGGAAGCCCGAAACTCACAATTCCCTCTGCAATTACAACAGCAACGGCACCGGCGGCCATTTTGGTCACAGAAGGGACCTATTTAGTGAATAGTGGACTTGGAACCCAAATTAATTTGTTCAATAATGTTTCCCTATACGGTGGACTCAGTTCTGATTTCTTAAATCGAAACTCAAATTTATACATTACAAGGATTATAGATACTGCAACTGCAAGTGCCGATTCAATCGCAATGAATGCTGGTGCCACAGTCACCTCTTCTACCGTTGTGGATGGATTTTCTGTTCAAGGTGCATCGAACCCCAATGCACCAAATGCAACCATCGCATTCAATTGTTTATCTGGCTCTCCCACAATCACAAACAATCGTTTCGAAGCAGGATCCACAACTAACGGAGATTCTGTGGGTATCTTCTTAGATTCCTCTTCTGCAATGATAACAAACAATAACATTTTGGGAGGAACCTCTTCGACTTCTTCTGCTTTCGGAATTTATATTCAAAACAACTCCTCTCCGAGTATTGTTTCTAATACCCTCCATGGGGGCAATGCACCGCTTGCTTCTGCACATGGAATCTACAATGCTCCGCAAACAAATACTCCATCCATCATAGGGAATACTTTTTTTGGTGGAACGGGCGCCATTTCCTATGCATTGAATACAAGTCCGCCTTCCAATCCAACAGTGAGGAACAATAGTATGGATGGAGGCGCTGGGATTTCGAGTCGAGCACTCTATTTTCCAGGCGGTGTTGGGAATTTGGGGAACTACCAAAATAATATACTTTTTACTTCTGGTGGAACCAACCGGTATTGTGTGTATGAAGCAGGAGGGACCAATCCTCTAATTTTCAATGGAAACCGCCTCTCGGATTGCCCGACCGCTCTTTACTTTGATGAAGGTACGACAGCCATTACCAATATAGGAACTGTGAATGGTGGGACAGTGAATGGCTCCACCTATTCAGGAAATTACTGAGATTCTACTTTGGTTTGCAGACTTCGGGTAAATAATTCTTTAAATAGGAGATGGTTGCTTTTTTGGCTTCGCCTACCATCCAAGGAGTGAAGTCTCCGTAGGTTCGGTAAGAAAGTTTGAGTAGGGAATCGGCAATCGAAAAGGCAACTCCAAAGATTTGGTCTGTTGTCTCTAAAACCGGCAATTCAAACCGGTCCATCAGTCCCAGTTTTGCTAAGTTGGCAAGTTTTGCATCTAACTCTTGTCCTACTTGGCGCATCTCGGGATTACTCATTCGGTATCCATAAATCAAACGGGGGAAAGCAATTTCTTTATTGGTGACTTCGACCGCAACATCAATGGAACGTTCGATATAATGCTCCCAACTAACAAATGTTTCTCTTTTCAATAAAAGAGATTTTTCAATTAGGCTTTCGGAGTGTAACAAACGGATTCCGTGAAAGATAGCTTCTACATTGGGGAAAAAATGGTAGGCGGAAGGTCTCGGGATTTTTGCCTCTTTGCAGATGTCGGCAAAACTAATCTCCTCGGGAGATTTTTCCCGGAGAAATTCCAAAGCGATTGTTAACAATTGAGTGCGCCTATTTCGCCCTTGTTTGCTTGTAAACTTAAAAGGCCTAGAAGCGAGGTCAGGGGATAAGGATGCGTCGACCAATTTATCCATAGTACGAGCCTTCTGGAGAATCTTGCCCAGTCAATCCCGTTGCGAAAGAAAAATACCTGACCTTTTTAGGGGTCAGGTGAGTGATTGTTCAGATATTACTGCACTGTGAAATTGTTTGTGACTCCTTGGTAGGCACTGATGGCACCGGTCCAACCCGATTTCCAATGACCACGGTGGCGGATGCGGTAAGTTCCGGACGGGAAGGAAGCTGTTTTCCAAGAAACATTGATTTTGGAATTGGCGACCCCATCTCTTTGCCATTTGTAAGTGGTCGAAGGATCATAGTCCCTTGCCACCACTGTCCATGTGGATCCATTTTGTTTTTCCACATCCACAAAGCTACTTCCGATGAGCATATTGTTTTTCGGATGCCCTCCCCAGAATACAGCACTGACCGTTGCCCCGCTGCTATAGGAAGCGGAAGGTTGGGTCACTACGTTTCCAAAACTTTTGAAGAGAGGAACATCATCAAAAACCACTCCGGTTTGGAAGGTAGCTTGGTTGTTCGTTAGATCCGCCGGTGGTGGGCCCGCAGGAGAAGCGCTTCCATTTCGCAAAGCACTTGCTAGTTTTCCAAATTCTTGTTCATACCCGAAAAGAGTATTTGGACCAAACTGAGTGGAGGCACCTTCATACTGTTGGGATGAGTATTCTTCTCTTGTCGTCAAATACGAAGTATAGGAATTGGAAAGAGCGGCGATTACCGTGTATTCGTTTTCCAAAACATTTTTCACAAGAGAACGAAGTCTTCGGCCTGCCATAGTCGATACTTCTGCCGGAATGGCAAGAACCGCAAGGTTACCAATTTTAATGATCTGCACAGGAATCACCGGTGGTGTCCAAGGATTGCCATCGAAGCTTGCAACCCCAGTAGGAATCAGGACTGGTTTTTCCGCATGGCAAAGTTTGTAAGCCTCACTTGTAGAAGCCGGCCAAAGAACACCGAGTGCTCCCCCAAGAAAACTAGACTTAAAGGCATCCGCACTATTGGTATTCCAATCCAAAGAATCAACCGTAGTTCCTTCATCAAAGAAGTCGACAGAGACTGCATTGTCTTCCACACTACCGGCAGAAAAGGAAGCACCCATTCCCGCAGGACAAGTGGTGGTTCCTACGCTACTCACATAAAGGTTGGAAAAGTTAACAAATGTATGACGGAAGTCAATAGAACCTGTCAGCTGTGTATTGGCGCTGGAATAAAGGGCCTGCGCTTTGTTGAATTGTTTTTCCCCAATGATGTTTTGACGAGCATAGTCATTCACTCCATCCGCTGGGCCCCAAAGGTTTGGTGTGACATCTCCCGAATTGGACTGAGCAAAGGCAGCGACAAAGGTTTGACTTGCCGAATAGTTAGCTCCCTTTGACTTTTCAAATAAATATGAAGCATAACCCTTGTTATCTCCACCGATCAATTTATTAGTTGGGCCAACGTTTGTGGGGTGAACCGCAAACCAGTTCACAAGTCCCAGTTCCCGACCATCGGCCGCAACTAATTTCAAAAGAGTCATGGTTTGGTCTACATTGGACGCATAGTAACTTCTTTCTGCAGCAGGGTTTTTATCATAAGCAACCGAAGAACGGTTTTTACTCGCGTCAGTGAGATTACCTTGGTTGATGTATACATTTCCTGGAACTAAATTTTGGTGGGCTAGTTTAATGGAACGATAGATTCCATCTACAATTACATCAAAGTTTTCTTTGATAAAACCTGATGTTGTGGCGTTATATAAAAAATAATGGGAATATCCACCAGGTCCACTATGGGTATGCGTTGCAGAAAGTAGAACGTTCGCCTGATTGTAATAAGGTGAGAGTTCCGCATCCAAAGCAATCTTTCGACTCACTGCTTGTTTGATGGACTGGAAAACCATTCCTAAGTCAGCACTCACAAAAACCACTCGTTTGGATGCATCTCCAATGATGTAGGCTCTCGACCAGAGGCGCATATAAATCCCTTCTGTTTTTTGCGCTGATTCGGCAAAACCCATCATACCAACTTCGGCAGCAGGACCTGTGATATCATAAATCCCGGCACCAACCAGATATGGTGAGGAACCAAGACTTGGCGCTACGGCACGACTGACTCCTGTTGCACTCGCGGAATCAGAACTTGCCGAATCTGTTGCCGCAGAACTCACAAGGCCAAGGATCGGGGATGGGGAAGATTTTTCGCCAGAACAGGTCAGAACAAAAAAACAACAAACAATGGTTAAACCCAAGCGCACCTGGGAATCAATTTTGGAATTCATATACTCTCTCCGAATCTAAATTTCTAAATGAAATCATTTTCGCATCTATCCCTGGGCCTCGGGGGATGGTTCAGGCCAAATCCGGTTATTGAGTCTAAACGATGTTAAAAATATGGCAAGCAAATTAATCGACATATGTCGGTTTTTATAGATCGTTGTTCAGAAATTTGCTACAAAGAGCGAATGTTTCCCGTAAAAACTGCGCAAAAAAGACCTAAACTTGCTATTTCCGACCCTTTGCTGGGTCAGAAAACTAGCGACCGAATCCAAAACTTCCCCACCATTTCTCCCGCTTTTCAAAACAAAACGACCGGAATCCATATTTATGGAAATTTGATGGCATTTTTTTAATCGACAACTGTCGGCTAGTATGACGCAAGTGGCCTTAAGTCCCATTCCTAAAGAATGTAAAGAGAGGATCTATGAAATCAAAATGGAAAACCCAAACCGTCTTTTGGGCTGCGACCACAGCCTTATTATTTACAAATGCTTGTGCCCCGACTAAGGGTTCCGCCTCAGAAACACTCGCCCTACTCCTTCCAGGAGCGGGAAATACACAAACAGATACAGCGGGTTCCAATCTCGGCACAAGGTCTATCGCGACTGCAAGTTCCCTCCATAGTTTGGATTATTCTTCTTCGTTGAATGAAAAAGAGATTTTGATTTCTGAAAAAACAAACAATCAATTCACAGACCAGATCTTTGTGGATGGGCTTGGACGCGAAGTCAGTTTCCGAGGATTTAATATCTCAGGAAATATGAAACTGGCCCAACATGGATTCAAACCCTTTGCCAATGATTCCGATGCAGAGATTGCCTTCACAAGGCTTGGTAAAACCACCGGATCGAATATCATTCGTTTTACGATCGCGTGGGAAGGAGTCCACCCGGCAGTTGATACGATCGATTACAATTATTTGGATGCAGTTATCGCTCAAATGAAAAAAGCGACCACCAAACGAATGTACATCCTTCTGGATTACCACCAAGATTTGTTTTCTCGCCATCTCTTTAATAAAAACTCTTGGCATACAGGAAATGGTGCCCCCGCTTGGATCACAAAAGGCGGAACCTACCCAACGGAATATTGCGGATTCATTTGTGCAAGTTGGAGCCAAAACAACTTAACCAACGAAGCGGTACGAAGGGGGTTTCGTAATTTTTGGAACAATGCCCCACTTTCCACAACACAAGGATCAAGGAATATGCAAACCGAATTCCTTTGGCAAATTGAAAAGACAGCATCTTACCTTCGTGAGAAATTAAGCGCAGAAGAATTTTCTTATGTTCTGGGACTTGATCCCTTCAATGAACCAGTAGATGGGGGAATGGAAGGTTTAACACCGGCTCAGTGGGACAATCAAAAACTCTGGCCTATGTACAAAAAGATAAGAACCATCTTAAACCAAAATGGATGGGAAAACAAATGGGTGTTTGCAGAACCCCTTGTATTTTGGAATACAAACATTGGTTCGGCGATTGCACCAGCTACCGGTGGAGGTCATCTACTTTCTCCCCCAGGCCCTGGTTTTGTTTTCAACTCTCATTTCTATGATGCAGGTCGCATGGGGACAGACTTAACAGGAATTGATAATGCCACTTATTTCAAATACTTGGATGAAATCAGAAAGGAATCTAGGTTTTTAAAAATTCCGGTTTTCCTCAGTGAATTTGGAATGTGGTTAAAAGGAACTGGTGCCAAAGACACACCAAGAATGATCAATGCCGTCTACCAAGCTATGGAAGTATCCGATGGAAACCAAACTTCTAAATCGAGGTTTGCTGATTTTTACAATCCGATTGTGTCGGGAACGCAGTGGCATTGGGATTATTATTACAACAACCATGCCGAGTACATGAATGGAAACCCTTCCAAACTTGTCACAACCAAGGATGCTTGGAATGAAGAAGATTTTTCTGTTATTGGAAATTATGGAACCAGTTTCAATTTAGACCAACGTATAGTTGGCCGGGGTTACTTTCGAAAGTCCCAAGGCCGGGTGATGAGTAGTCATTACAATGCTGTTGGATCAGATACTTGGAATAAGGTTTTTTCTTGGGCGGCCATCAAACCAGGAAATACGGAAACCAAATACTTTGCCGATAAAAGATTCCACCTCCTCGTTTGGAAGGGACGGTTTTCGGATGCTCCCACAGAAGTTTACCTTCCTCCCCACTTTGATTCCACAAAGGCCATCCTCATTTCCGAAAAAAGAATTTATAACCAAGGGATTCCGGCGGCCCCAACCCAAGAGGCAAACGAAGCCATCCTGATCCCTGATCGAAACCGGGAAGTTGGTTCGGGAAATATCGTCCATATCTGGGATGATTTGGACTTAGAAGAAAATCCAAACTCGTCTTATCATTATGTTTTGATTGTGGACGGAGCGAGTGCTACGTATTCAGCGCAAACTTTGCAAGAGATCCAATCCAAACTCAACACAAGGATTCTTTTAGAACAAAAAAGCCCCATCTACTTTACCGGGAAAATGACCTATAGTGGGTATCCCACCGAACAGTAAATGGAGATAGATAATTGGATGGATTGGATAGGTTATAAAAACAGAGCTTCAAAATAGGAAATCTCTCTTTTCCATCAGAGTCTCACTAGGAACTTCATTTTCCTAGTGAGGTTTGGAACCAATGGAAGGTTAGGTGGTTGCTTGCAGGGGAAGTTTCCAAATTCCGGTTTTGGCGGTTTCTTTTACATAGGTGCGAAAGTCTTTGGGTTTTCTACCCAGCGCCAATTCCAAATCACTCACAACGGATTCGTTCCGGCCATCTAGAACCGTGCGAAACAAATAATCAATGAGCCAAGTGGTATCCTCCGGAATTCCCCATCCTTTAAGAGCCGTGATATATTCATCCAAAGGCAATTCTTCAAAGGGGATGGTTTGGTTTGTAACCTCTGCAATGTACTGAAAAGCCTCTCGGAAATTCCAAAGTTCGGGGCCAGTCAGTTCATACAATTGGTTGCGATGTTTGTCTGTGGTAAGCGATGCCAAAGCAAGATCAGCCAAGTCATCCAGATCCACAAACGGCTCGCGAGCATTCACTTGTGGAAACAAAACATTTCCTCCAAGGATCTGTTCTAAAAACATTCCTTCGCTGAAGTTTTGGTGGAACCAACTGGAGCGAAGGATGGTCCATTCCAAACCAGAGTGGATGACCACTTGTTCACAGGCCAAAGCTTCCGGCTCTCCCCGACCTGATAATAAAACAAGACGTTTCACTTGGTTTTTCTTACAAACTAACACTAGTTTTTTGATGGCCTCTAAGGAAGAAGGAACTGCCAAATCGGGCTGGAAACTAATGTAAACTTGGTCGACTCCTTGGATGGCAGACTCCCACTCGTCTGGTTTCTCCCAATCAAAGGAAGGACTAGCGTTTCTTGAACCCAATCGGACAGGATAATCCAATTGTTTCAATCTGGATAGAATTCTGGATCCAGTTTTTCCACTGGACCCAATGATGAATGTAGATGGTTTCATAACATTCAGAATACAGGAAATTGTATTTTAAAAATTGGACAAACCCGACAGAGTTTAAATTTTTTCTCGAAATCGAAAGGGTTTTTGTTTGGTGAATGTTTTGAATTGGCGAATAAAGTGAGACTGATCCGAATATCCACTCGCATAGGCAATATCAGTTAATTTAGAATTTTGTTTACCGTTTAACTCAGTCAAGCTGGACTGAAACCGAATGATGGTGGAAAATTGTTTGGGAGTGAGCCCCACATAATTTTGAAACCGACGTTGTAAGGTTCTTTCCGACAACCCATGTTTTTGGGATAACTTTCCAATTTCACAATTTCCCTTAAGATCCAAAATCTCTTCCAAACAAGCCTGTAAAATAGGATCTGGCCGAAAGTTTTTTCCCTTTTCTATCAAGTATTCGACCAAGGCTTTTAAGGCTAAAGAGGGAGAAAACTGATCAATCGCCAATTGAAAGTTAGGCTCCCTTTCCCATTCAGAACTCGGGATGGTCCAACAAGAATTGGTAAGTTCGAGAACAGGAATTTTTAAGGTTTCTTCCACAACTGCCGGAAAAAGCTGCACCATAACAAAGAAAAACGGACCTTCGATCTGGATGCGAATGGGTTCAATGGTTTGTCCATAGACAAAAACAGGATCCATCACTTTGGATTCCGAACCAACAAAAACAGTGACAGGACGTTCGGAATGGAAAAATACCATACCAGGAAATCCATCGGCATAAAAAGGGAGATTGTATTCTTCTTTTAGATCTGATTCAAATACATATACCGATTGTATCAGATTTTTTTCTTGAGAGTTTAAATTGGGTTGGGATACTTTCATATCATAATGTCGCTGTTCGAGTTAAGCTCGGAAAAAAAACTGATTTCATTCTATCTTTTTCATTTAGAGCCAGTCCCATTCCACTAGAGTCCTTAGACTATGGTTTTGTATCTTTGGATGCATTTTTAATCAATGAAATTCAAAGAAGTTCAAACCCAACATAACAGATGTATGTAATTTTTAAAACTGAAATCGCCATTTTAATTTTTTCCCCATTTACACTGGAGAGGCGAAAAAGGGAATGTGTTCTCAATGGTGCAACTATCAATTCTTGATCTGGTTTTTATCAACGAAGGAGATGGTCCAACCATTGCTCTTTCCAATTCTGTCCGAGTCGCAAAGGCTGCAGAAGACTTAGGTTACCACCGCATCTGGGTTGCGGAACATCATAACTTTCCCGCGATCGCGAGCGCTGCTACCTCCGTAGTGATTGGTCATTTGGCAGGACATACCAAGTCGATTCGCATTGGAGCGGGCGGGATTATGTTACCCAACCATTCTCCTCTTGTCATTGCAGAACAATTTGGAACCTTAGAAAGTTTGTATCCAGGAAGGATTGATCTAGGACTGGGTCGAGCACCAGGAACCGACCAACTCACCTTACGAGCATTACGTCGTGATCCCATGAGTTCACAACATTTTCCAGAAGATGTCAAAGAATTACTCTCCTACTTTGAAGACGATCATAACCAATTACAAGTGCATGCAATCCCAGGAACGGGAACTCATGTCCCTGTTTGGATTTTAGGATCTAGTCTTTTCGGAGCCCAACTCGCGGCGATGCTTGGTTTGCCATATGCCTTTGCTTCTCATTTTGCACCGGGGGCATTACTGGAAGCCATCTCCATTTATAGAAAACAATTTAGACCTTCTAAGTATCTGGACAAACCTTATGTCATGGTGGGTGTGAATGTGATCGCAGCCAACACTGACAAGGAAGCAAATTTTCTATTTACCAGCTCCCAACAATCCTTCACTCGTATCCTTCGCAACCGAAGAGGAACTTTCCCACCACCGATCGAAGATATCGAAACTTACTGGAGCCCCGAGGAAAAACAAATCGCCTCACAAATGTTATCCTATTCTGTTGTGGGTTCTAAAGAAACAGTTAAGGCCGGAATCACTAAGGTTTTAGACGAAACTAAGGCAGACGAACTGATGACAGTGACTTCTGTATTTGACACGGATGCCAAAATTCGCTCCTTAGAAATTTTAGCAGGAATTGAAGTTTAAACCAACTACCCCGAAGTCGCCCGCGATAAATTCTTTCCAATAGGAATCATTTCCTGTTTTTTTGAAATATCGGATGGAAGTATTTTTCCAAATCCCGGTTCTATCAAAGCGTTCTTTTGGGGAAGTTTATGAAATACAAATCTTTATTCCTTTTTGTTTTGCCCTTAGTTTTATTCGTTTTTTCCACAGAGTCTTGTTCTCGGGGTTGGTTACGAACAAAAATCAAAGAACGATTCCAAAAGAGAATGGAAGAAAAACCAGCACCCATTGCCGCATCTGACCTAACCAAAAAAATCGAAGCACCTGGTGATTATACATTCACCTTCAATCATGGAGGCATCCCTCGTTATTATAAAGTCCATGTACCCCAATCCTATTCTGTAAACAAACCAACTCCCCTTCTTTTTGTATTTCACGGTGGTGGCGGTGATATGGAAGTCCAATCCAACGAAGAATACTACCACCAAATTTCTAAATCAGAAGCGAATGGCCATATCACCATTTTCCCCAATGGATATAGCAAATTCAAATCAGGGAAAATTGCGACTTGGAATGCGGGAAATTGTTGTGCTGATGCTCGTGACAAAAAGATAGATGATGTTGGTTTTGTGAAAGAGATATTGAATCATGCCACAAAACAAATGATCATTGATAAATCCAAAGTGTATGCGACCGGTATGTCCAATGGTGCGATGATGAGCTACCGTCTTGCCTGTGAAATGACTGACCAGTTCACTGCCATTGCAGCTGTAGCAGGAACGGACAACACCATAAACTGTCATCCAACAAAACCAATCTCCATTTTACACATCCATGCAAAAGATGATGATCGAGTATTATTCTATGGTGGTGCTGGAAAAAGATTCAGTGATAGATCCCTTGTGACAGACTTTGTTTCTGTTCCTAAAACCATCTCCCAATGGGTTAGATTTAACGAATGTAACCAAACACCCAAACGAGTGTTAGAAGAACCTGGAGTTTATTGTGAGGAATACAGTGAATGCAAAAATGGTGTGAAGATAAAACTTTGTGTCACCGAATCAGGGGGACATTCCTGGCCCGGTGGCAAAAAACCATCCCTATTCTTTGGAGGTGATTCTCCCTCACAAGCAATCCAAGCAAATGATGTGATGTGGGAGTTCTTTAGATCTAAATAAATTGGGCACAAAAAGAACGCAGAGGGTCTTATTTCCTTACAAATAAATCATATTTGTTCTTGGTTAAAATTTGGTATTCCGACTAATTATGTAAAGACAGCCTCTTTTTCTTTGGACTTGAAATGAAAATTTGCTACCTATTAGTTATCTATTTTTCGCTAAGCCTTTCCCCCATCTTTGCAAGTCCAAACGAGTCTCCCTTCCAACTGGAAGATCCGAACCAACTCCTTTCGCTTTCTGGCCTTTGGAAGTTCCATCCTGTGGACGATCTTTCCCAAGCACAAAAAGACTTTGTCGACACAAACTGGGACCACTTACCCATTCCCGCACAATGGAATAATTCAGGTATATCTGGATTTCAGGTGGGATGGTACAGACATTCATTCCAAGTATCAAAAACATTTCAAAATCAGAATATTAGTATTCTCACACCCATCATAGCAGATGCTCATGAAATTTATATCAATGGAATCCTTGTTGGCAAAACAGGTCAAATCTCCAACTCGGGAGAAATCCTTAAAAAAAGCAGTATGATCAGTGTTTATCAAATTCCAGCAGGGCTCATTCATTTAGATAAAGAAAATACAATTGCCATTCGAGTTGCGGATGATGTAGGTTGGGGTGGATTTGTAAACTCTGAATTCTATTTAGGAGAATCGAACCGAATCAGTGCTAAGTTCTATAAATACATCATGTGGAATTCTGCCACTTGTTTTGCATTTTTATATTCCGCATTGTATTGTTTGATCCTCTGGTTACGAAGTCGAAGAGAACGTGCTTATTTAATTTATTTCTTTTTTGCAAGTCTTGCGGGTCTTACCACCTTCGGCAACCTTTCCCTTCCTTACTTCGTTTGGGATAATTTTTGGTTCAACCATTTCCTATTCCACCCAGCTCTAAATTTAATCGGTGTTTTTGGAACCCTATTCTTTCTAGAATTTTCCGAACACAAACCTTCTCGGGTTGTAAAAGGAATTTTATGGTTTCATTTTGGAATTGGACTTGTTCCCTTTTTTACCTTCCATCCCTTTGTGATGGATCTCTACTCAAAATACACACTCAACATTAGTAGTATTTTGTCCATATTAGAACTTATCTATGCATTTGGTCTCAACTACTTTGCAGTCAAAAACAAACAACCAGGTGCAATCATTATTTTTTTTGGACAAGTGGCCCTTGGAACCACGGCGCTATTTTCCATCTTAAGTTACCTGCAAGTTTATGTATCTGTCTTAGATCGGTCGATCTCGGAAGGATTCCTCATTTATACTCTCAGTTTATCCTTTGCTCTATCCATCCGGTTTGCCAAACTCTATGAAGTTACAAACCAATTAAAAGGGGAACTAGAGAAAAAGAACGAAGAGTTAGTATCTTTGGATAAAATGAAAAATGAATTTTTATCCAATACTTCGCATGAACTAAGAACCCCACTCAACGGTATCATCGGAATCACCGAATCTTTGTTAGAAGGTAATATGGGCACGGTGACAGCAGGTGTATCTAAAAACCTAAGCCTTATTATCTCCTCTGCAAAAAGACTTTCCGGTTTAGTCAATGACCTACTCGATTTTTCCATGATGAAAAATCGAAAATTAAATCTTTTTCCCATCACTCTCGCAATTCAGCCTTCAGTAGATACGGTGATCGCACTTTTGGAACGTGCGGCAAAAGAAAAAGAAATCTCTCTCGTTAGTGAAATTTCCGACAATACCCCTTTGGTGTTTGGTGACGAAAATAAAATCCAACAAATCCTTTTTAATTTGATCGGCAATGCAATTAAATTTACCGAATCGGGAAACATTCGAATCAATGCCAAACCAACAATCAATGGAATCGTGGATTACTTAGAAGTATCCATTACCGATACTGGAATTGGACTTTCCATAGAAGACCAAAGAAGAATTTTTGCACCGTTTGCTCAGGTTGATTCCAGTATCTCACGAAACTTCGGTGGAGTTGGTCTTGGACTCTCCATTACAAAAAACCTTGTGGAACTCCATACAGGAACATTATCTGTAGAATCAGAACTAGCCAAAGGATCAACCTTTCGATTCACTCTACCACTTGCGAATGGACAGACCGGTTTCCAACGAGAAGAAACTGAAAAAGAAGTGGCATTAGCCGATCGTTGGCTCCTCGAAGAAGACCTTCGCGGAAACTTTATCGTCGAACAATCGTATATCGAAAGAGTAGAAGTAACTTACAATCTTTCGAAAGACTTAAACCGTAATCTTACAATCCTTGCCGTTGATGATGATCCCATCAACTTAGAAGTATTAAAAATCCAACTCAGCGGATCTGGTTTTAATGTAATTCCCGTTTTGGACGGTCCGACCGCGCTGACTGTTGCACATGAAATAAAACCAGATTTAGTACTTTTGGATATTATGATGCCCAAGATGAGTGGATATCAGGTTTGTAAAATATTAAGGGAATCATATTCCATCTATGAAATGCCAATTTTGATGCTTACGGCCAAAAATCGAATTGAAGATGTGCTCTCTGGGTTGGAAGCGGGTGCCAACGATTATTTAGGAAAACCTTTTGATAAAAGAGAACTTCTGGCTCGGGTGAACACACTCATACTTTTAAAATCTGCTGTAGAAGAAAAAGAAGATTATTTGAGTATCAAAGCAGAACTCAAACTGGCAAAAAAAATCCAAGACTCTTCTCTTCCACTCAATCCGCCAACTGGTGGAAGAGCAACGATAGTTTCCAGATACAATCCGATGACAGCCATTGGAGGAGATTATTTTGATTTTCATACTCCCGACGAATATAGTTTAGGTGTTGTCATTGCCGATGTATCGGGTCACGGGATTCCGGCAGCCATTGTTGCGGCTATGTTTAAAATGGCGTTTAACCTACAAAAACACGTTTCCAAACGACCTAACGAAGTATTAAAAAGAATCAACAAACTTCTATTAGATTCCATTCACAAACAATTCGTAACCGCTTGTTATTTGTTTTTTGATTTAGAAAATAAACGCATTCTTTATGCAAGTGCGGGCCATCCACCCGTTGCCTTTTATAGAAGGAAAACCAATAAAGTAGAACTCGTTCGACCAAGAGGCAGGATCCTTGGTTGTTTTCCGGAAATTCCTGACGAAATTTTGGATCTTCCGTTCGCTACGGGTGATCGAGTCATTTTATACACGGATGGAATTTCTGAAGCAAGAAATCTTGCAGGAGATATGTTTGGGGAAGAACGATTGGGTGATTATATAGTAGAAAATTCGGAAAACCGGTCGGCTGATCTTTTTGCGGATGGCCTTTTAGAACATGTCAAAGAGTTTTGTGGAAAAACTGTTCCCGATGATGACATAACACTTGTCGTAGTGGATTTATAAAACTCCACCAAACATCTAACTTAAACTTACTGGGAATATGAATAACGAACCAAATGGCAGATTCAGGTCTTTTACCCTAAAACAGCTAGAAGGAACTCACAAGTACTAGTACTTTTTATACAAAAGCTACAAACGAAGAACAATTTCACAAAATATTTTCTTCTTTATGATTAATATTTGAAATAATCAATAATTATCTTGCAAATTATTTTTTATCAATTCCTTATCAATTGTTAGGTTATAAACCAATCCAACTCTGGCACCAACCACACCAGAACATCAAATATCTTGTGTTAGATACTAAAAGACTGTATAAAGGGATCCTCCAATGATTAAGGGGGAATAAAAATTCACGAATCACTTCGAACTCGCTCTTACTAGAATTATCAAATATAAACAAAAGGACTTTCAATCGAATAGAAAGATTGAAACCAAACGATGACACCAATAACAAAAAATAACTTATTAAATCAGGATAGATTCGCAAAGACAGCTGGCAATTTATGAAACGGGTTGCCTTTATAGGTAACTATTCTCCCAGACAATGTGGTATTGCCACCTTCACAACAGACCTATGTGAATCACTCTCCGAACAATTTCAGGATACTTCTTGTATCGCAATCGCAGTAAATGATATTGAAGCAGGTTATGCATACCCAAATCGAGTTTGTTTTGAATTAAAAGAAAAAGATCTAAATTCGTATCTAAGAGCTGCAGATTTTCTAAATAACAACAATGTCGATATAGTTTCTCTCCAATTTGAGTATGGAATCTTCGGCGGAAGAGCGGGAAGCCACATACTCTCATTACTCCGAGATTTACATATGCCGATTGTCACCACCTTACATACAATTCTAAAAGAACCAGATCCAGACCAACGCAATGTATTGGAACAATTAATTTCCTTATCAGACCGCATCGTGGTTATGAGTGCCAAGGGAGCTGAAATCCTAAAATCCGTTTATAATATCCAAACCGATAAAATTGACATCATTGCACATGGGATTCCAGACGTACCCTTTGTTGATCCAAACTTTCACAAAGACTTATTTGGGGTCGAAGGCAAAATAGTCCTCATGAGCTTTGGACTTATTTCACCTAACAAAGGATTTGAAAACGTAATCCTATCTTTACCAAAAATTATAAAAAAATTTCCTAACATTGTTTATATTATCCTTGGTGCCACTCACCCACAAATACTACGAAACGAGGGAGAGGCATACAGAATTTCCTTACAGTTACTAGCCAGAGAAAATAAAGTTGAGGGTAATGTACTTTTTTATAATAAGTTTGTTAGCCAAAGAGAATTAACCGAATTCATAGGTGCTACAGACATTTACATCACTCCTTACTTAGAACCAAACCAAATTGTTTCTGGGACTCTCGCCTACACATTAGGCGCAGGAAAAGCAATTATATCAACGCCGTATTGGTATGCAGAAGAAATGTTAGCTAATGATAGAGGTATATTAATTCCGTTCCACGATCACGAAAGATTAGGAAAAGAAGTAATCTTTTTGTTAGAAAATGAAGCAGCTCGTCATTCGATGAGAAAAAGAGCATATCTATATGCACGCAGTATGATTTGGTCTCAAGTTTCACTACGGTACATGGAATCATTTCGGTTAGCGCGTGAAGAAAAACGATACTTATCCTCTTTAGGATTCAATATTAAATTAAAGAATACCCCTCCAATTGAATTTCCAATTTTAAAACTAACACATTTGGAACATATGACCGATGACACAGGAATCCTTCAACATGCTTTTTTTACATTACCCAATTATGGAGAAGGTTATACTACTGATGATAATGCACGGGCTTTAATCGTTTGTAAGCTAATTGAAGATTTAGATTCCGAAACCACATACAAATTGAGTTATCGTTACTTAGCCTTTTTATGGTATGCTTATAACACCAAAACCAAAAGATTCAGAAATTTTATGGACTATCAAAGGAACTGGTTAGAAGATTCTGGATCTGAAGACAGCCATGGAAGGTCTATTATGGCCTTAGGAACTATATTAGGAATCGGATCTCTCACAAAATTACCAACTATTGCTGGTAGATTATTTGAAGATGCACTCCCATCCACATTGTCAATGCAAAGCCCCAGAGCTTGGGCATTTTCGATATTAGGTCTCAATGAATATTTCAAACGATTCAAAGATGATAAGCCGGCGAAGGCCGTTCAAGAAGAACTAGCAAACCGGATTTTAAAACTCCATCACGAAAACAACACAACCGGCTGGTTATGGTTTGAACAATCATTAAGTTACTGCAATGCAATTCTACCTCATGCCCTGCTTGTCTCAGGAAAATCAATGCAAAATCAAGAGATGATAGACATTGGATTAAAAAGTCTATCTTGGCTATCGAGTCTACAAAAAGCAAAAGTCGAAGATGGACATTTTATACCCATCGGAACTAACGGATTTTATACGCGCAAGGGACAACATGCCCGATTTGACCAACAACCTGTGGAAGCGCAAACGATGGTTTCTGCTTCGATTGAAGCGTATCATATTACAAAAGATCAAGTGTGGAAAAAAGAATCCGTAAGAGCCTTCGAATGGTTTCTAGGAAGAAATGATTTAAAAGTGTCTTTATATGATCCAGCTACAGGTGGTTGTCGGGATGGATTACATCCGAATAGAATGAATGAAAACCAAGGTGCAGAATCGACGCTGGCATTTTTACAAAGTTTATTAGAGATGAGACTTGAGGATAATATCCTAAGCTCCAAAAGCAATATATGAATATAAATTATCCTGATTCATTTATAGGGACACAGTAAGTGAATTCGCAAAGCCTAGAACTCATTCGAACTGGAGTGGAACTGATTCCTGATTTTCGTAGAGTTCTATACCGACCGCTCATCATTGAACCGGAAGAAAGAATCATAAAAATTTTAGGAAGGATCCAAACTCTTAGCGAAACTGAAGTAGAAAGTGAAATTAATATCCTCCTGAGTGCCTTTGAAGAAAGGCACAAACGATTAAAAAAATTCTTTTTACAAAGATTTGAGCAGATAAAAAAATATCTATTAACCGATCACTTTCTTTCCGAAGAAAGAAAACTGCTCATTGGTGCCTACTTCACTCAGGAATATTCTCTCGAATCAGCGGCATTATTTAATCCTTCTATTATATGGGATAAAGACCAAACAAATCTTCCACCAGGTTCCAGACGATTCATTATGAGTCTTCGTGCAACAGGAGAAGGACATATATCATCAATTACATTTAGATCGGGAATCGTAGATTCGAAAAATCAAATCACCATAACAAATCCAACTAAATATGTATCCATTTCAGACAATATATCAAATCCCATTTATGAGAAAAAAATGTTCGAAAGAAAATTGTCCGAACTTAATTTACTTACCGATTTTTCTATCAATATCCTATACTTATTAAACCCACATTTTACAATCGAGGATTTAAAATCAATCCTCGATAAGCATATAAAAACCAACACTACAGAAAACAAATTAATTGCCAATGGGATTCTCTCTTTAGCTGTATCGAATTATGAGATTCAATATGACAATGAGCAATTGCTCTCAGAACGAATCATTTTCCCTCACTCTCCTTCTGAAAGTAATGGTATTGAAGATGCTCGATTTGTTGATTTCATCGAAGACAATGGAAATCATACTTATTATGCAACCTATACAGCTTACGATGGAAAGATTATTTTCCCTCAACTTTTAGAAACCCGAGACTTTTTGCACTTTAAAGTGAGCACACTCTATGGACCTGAAGTAAAAAACAAGGGGATGGCACTATTCCCAAAAAAAATTAACAACCAATATGCGATGTTATCCAGACAAGACAATGAGAACTTATTCCTTATGTTTTCCGATGATTTGCATTTTTGGTATAAAAAAGAATTAATTCTGAAACCGACTTACCCTTGGGAATTTATACAGCTTGGGAACTGTGGATCTCCCATCGAATTAGAAGAAGGATGGTTGGTCATAACTCATGGCGTCGGCCCAATGAGGAAGTATTCGATTGGAGCATTTTTATTAGAAAAATCAAATCCGAGAATTGTAATCGGAAGGCTGTCTGAACCATTACTCGCACCAAATGAGAAAGAACGGGAAGGTTATGTACCAAACGTAGTATATAGTTGCGGAAGTATTATTAATGGTGGAGATCTGATACTACCCTATGCAATGTCTGATCGTTCTATCAGTTTTGCAAAAATTAACCTCAAACGACTTCTAGAAAAATTAACGACTAATAATGGCAAGGAAAACTAAAAACAATGCAGACCCCAATGGACTTTCCTGTGATTGGTGTTGGCGCCTCCGCCGGTGGATTAGAGGCTTTAGAATTATTTTTCAAACATCTACCTAAAGATACAGGATATTGTTTTGTAGTAATCTTACATATAGATCCTGATCACAAAGGGATGATCCCTGAAATATTACAACGTTATACGCCGTTACCAGTGTATGCTGCCATTGATGGAGTAAAAGTAAAACCAAATACAATATATGTTTTGCCAGCCAATAAATCGATAACAATCGCAAACAGAATCCTCACACTCTCAAAACCAATAGAAGCTAGAGGTTTCCGTTTACCTATCGATTTATTTTTAACTTCATTGGCCAAAGACATTAAAACAAAAAGTGTAGGTATCATTCTTTCAGGAATGGGACACGATGGTGGAGTTGGATTACAGTCGATTAGAAATGAAAATGGATTTACATTTATCCAAGACCCTACAACTGCAAAATTCGATGGAATGCCATTAAATGCAATCGACTCAGTCAATGCTGATTTCATTGCCTCTCCCGATGAGTTAGCTACAGAACTAAGGTATTTTTTAGAATCTCAACCAGAAAAAAAAACATCAGACCTTTCATCTGAGGATTCCATAAAATCTTTAAAAGTCATTCAATTATTATTGAAACAGAAGTCAGGCCATGACTTTACTAATTATAAAAACAATACTCTGTTCAGGCGAATTGAAAGACGATTGATATTTCTTAATTTAACAAATATTCAACTATACGAAAAATTTGTAACAGAAAATCCAGATGAACTATTATTCTTATTTAAAGAAATTTTAATCGGAGTCACTCATTTTTTCAGAGATAAAGAAGTTTGGGAAAATATTGAAAAACTTTTAGTCGATGATGTATTCGAAAAAAACACTGAAAATATCATTAGAATTTGGATTCCCGGTTGTTCGACAGGTGAAGAAGCTTACAGTCTTGCAATCATCTTTTTAGAATCAAAAACAAAAGAAAAAAAGTATCGCGATGTTAAATTCCAAATTTTTGCTACAGACTTAGACGAAGATGCAATCACCAAAGCAAGACAAGGCATATACCAATCTAACATAGAAAAAGATGTTTCTTCAGAACGACTGACCTTATTTTTTTCAAAAATTGAAGGTGGGTATCGCATCAATCCGTCTGTTAGAGAATTAGTAATTTTCGCAAATCATGACATCATCAAAGATCCTCCGTTTACAAAACTCAATTTTATATCATGCCGAAACATGCTAATCTATATGGAACCGAACCTACAACGGAAAGTATTAGGATTATTTAGATATTGTTTAAAGCCAGAAGGATACCTCATTCTTGGTACAGCAGAAACATTAGGAAGCCAAAACCAATTTTTCAGAACTGTAGATTCAAAATTAAAAATCTTTACGAAGAACCTAGTTTCTTCCAGAAACGAACAATTGGATTTTCCAACTTCTTTCAAATCAGATAAGTTTACAAATTTCGATATAATAAAAATCAAAGAATCAGAACCAAACATTCAATCTTTAACAGACACAATCCTCCTTCGAGAATATAGTCCTGCAAGCATTCTCACTAATGAAAAAGGGGATATATTATATATTACAGGGAAAACTGGGAAATACTTGGAACCTGCTGCAGGCAAAGCGATCTTAAATATTTTTATTATGGCAAGAGAAGGTTTACGTCATGAAATCATCATTGCATTCAGAAAGGCAATAAAGTCAACGGACCCCATCTCATTAAAAAGCTTAAAAATAACTCTTAATTCGGGTATTGTTTTAGTGGATGTAATCATTCGGAAAATAGAAAAACCCGATACATTGTCAGGTTTATTTTTGGTAGTTTTTGCTGATGTTCCGACTCTCATTCCAATAGAAAAAGAAAACAACAAAGAAATAAAAAACAAACAACACTCTCAAATTTTAGTTTTGAAAGCAGAACTTCAAAGAACCAAGGAAGAACTACAACTTACTATTGAAGAAATGCAAACATCAGAAGAAGAGCTCAAATCCACAAACGAAGAATTACAATCTACCAATGAGGAAATGCAATCAACAAATGAAGAACTAACCTCTTCCAAAGAAGAAATGCAGAGTTTAAATGAAGAGTTACAAACAGTTAATATAGAATTACAAAACAAAATAGATGAGTATATTCTAATTACCAATGACTTTAAAAACTTATTAGATGGAACGGATGTAGCGACGATATTTCTAGATAAGGAGCTACGAATCAGAAGGTATACAAAACAGGTTTCACGAGTCTTTAATATGATCCCTAGTGATATTGGACGTCCTATCATGGATCTAGGAAGCAAACTAGACTATCCTGATTTTTTTAACGATGCAAAGGAAGTATTAGAAACTTTACTCTACAAAGAAATTGAAATTCAATCTACTTTAAAAATATGGTATTTAGCGAAGATAATGCCATACCGAACAATTGACGATCGAATTCTTGGCCTCGTAATCACATTTACAAATATAACCAAAACCAAAGACTTAGAATTTGCATTAAGGAATATAAACGATGCATTAGATATACATTTAACGGAAGTTCAAAATTTATTATCGGAAAAGGAAATTATCCTCAAAGAAGTGCACCATCGCATTAAAAATAACATGGGGACTGTTTATGGAATTTTAAATTTACAAGCAGATGCCCAATCCGATGTCAATATGAAAGGTATCTTAGTGGACGCATCTTGTAGAGTTCAGAGTATGATGACTTTGTATGATAAACTCTACAGATCAAGGAATTCTGTAGAAATTGATGTCTCAGAATATCTTCCTGATTTGATTGGAGAGATTATTGGCATTTTCCCCGAAGGAAAATTGGTGTCTAAATCAATTCAATTAGAAAAGATTTCGCTGACTGCAGGAATGATTTCCACATTAGGGATTATATTAAATGAGTTGGTTACCAATTCCATGAAATATGCTTTTAAAATCTTTTCCAAAGGGGAAATAACTCTACAAATCAAAAAAATAGATAATCAAATAACGTGTATTTACGGTGATAATGGAATTGGAATCCCTGAAAGTATCAATCTAGAATCCTCAACTGGATTCGGTCTGGAGCTACTGCGAATTCTCGTAAAACAACTCAGAGGAACAATTCAAATAGATAGAAATAATGGGACAAAATTTACTATTAAATTTCCCTTAAAATATGAGCACAAATCTTAAATTCAAAAAGTTAAAGTTCAATCCTCCTAATTTTCCGAGATCAAATCCGCTCTCAATCCCTCACCAAACATCTAACTTTTTTTATTTATCCATAAAAATTGTGGTGATTTAAATTTATCTTCCGTGAAAAAATGCCCTGATTCATTTTCAATGAATTAGAGGAGATTATGAGCGAATATATTTACTGTTCTGGCCCCATGTTTAGTCCAGAAGAACTCAGCACTATGGCAAGTATTGCGGCCACCTTAGAAGCTGCAGGATACAAAACCTACCTTCCACAAAGAGATGGAATTGAAGTGGCCAAAGTAATGGCCCTAATCAACACACCCATCATCTCAGGTGAAATTTTTCGAGACATTATGATTTTCGTTCAAAAGGCTGTTTTTGCTATGGATGTGTATCAAGTGGTGGAACGATGTAATGCTACCGTGTTCAATATGAATGGAAGACCAGCTGACGACGGTTCAATTTCAGAAACAGGAATTTCTTTTGCTACAGGCAAACCTATCGTCATTTATAAAAATGATCCCAGGACAGAATTTAATGGTTTGGACAACCCACTTCTTACAGGACTTAGTTATAACTGGAAGTATGTGACAGACATTACACAGATTCCATCCAAACTAGCAGAAATCATTGTAAAGGTAAATAGCGCCGGTGAAAATCTTTATCTCAAAAATCCTCCTCCTATGGTGAAAAGAACCATGGAAGTTGGAAAAGAAGTTTGGGAAATTTTACAGATCATTCGGTTCTTTGAACACAAAGAAAAAGACCTAGTTGCTATCCTAAAGGTGCTTATGGAGAAATTAAAAGCTTCTCCAAGTTTTATGAAGTATTTGGAAGTTTAGAGTTTTCCACTCTGAGAGTAGAAACAATATCTGTTCTTTGTCTTCAGGAAGATATTGTTTCTACTTCTGACATCCATTACAACTGATACAGAAAAGAGGATCCGACAACAATACAAGTGAGTGAGTGGAATCCATTCAGACCAGATTTTTGAGAAGATCCTTTTTCATTGACCGAATGAATGTTTCCTTGTCCTTTTTTAAGTCCTTTAATTTGGTTTTGATCTCTTTCGGCATCTCAAAATACTTTTCGGCCCAGAGATAAACTTCGATAAATACAGGCATCAGATCGATTCCTTTTTGGCTTAACTTGTATAGAACTTTGACTTTGTTTTCTGGATGGCCTGATTTTTGAATGAGACCGTTTTCTTCCAACGTCTGAAGCCTCGAAGCCAAAATATTTGTCGCAATCCCCTCCCCTGAGTTTAGGAAATCGCTATAACTGCGTTTTTTAAAAAACATAATATCTCTAATGATAAGAAGTGACCATTTATCACCCCAAATGTCAAGGGCGCAGCTGATCGGGCAATCTGATCTACTTTGATTCACTGGCATAAATTCATTTTTTTCAATTACTTGCAAAAAACAAGTAATTTTATTCCCCACCACTTGCTTTTTGCAAGTAATATTAGTCAAAGAATACAGAAGTAGAAAATTCTAGAAATACCTTTTGAAACCAAAAATTGACTACTACCACAAAATTTGAGAGAACGTGAGACAAAAACAATGAAACAAACAATTTTAGTAACAGGTGCATCCTCGGGGATCGGACTTTTGATTGCCAATAAACTTCACCAGAGTGGACATACTGTGATTGGCACAAGCCGCAATCCAGAAAAACATAACTCACTACCCTTTCCATTATTAGAACTAGATATTTCTTCTGATAGTTCCATTGAATCCTTTACGAAACGACTTTTCGGTAAAATAGACAAACTAGATGTTCTGATCAATAATGCAGGGTATTTAGTTACAGGGCTTGCTGAAGAAACCCCGATCGATTTAGGAAGAGAACAATTTGAAACTAATTTTTGGGGAACTGTAAAATTCACCAATCAACTCCTACCTCATTTCAGAAAACAAAAACAGGGAAAAATCATTACAGTTGGATCTTTCTTGGGACTCATCGGGCTTCCTAATGTTGCCTATTACTCAGCATCAAAACATTCTTTAGAAGGTTACTTCAAAGTATTAAGATTCGAATTAAGTAGTTTCAATATCAAAGTCAGTATGGTCGAACCGATGGCTTTCAAAACAAATATTGGAACTAGTGCTGTCGCATCCAAAGTAAGAATTGAAGATTATGATCTATTTCGAAAGCAGACAGCCGCTTTCTCCCAAGAAGCGTTCGCGAACTCTCCCTCTCCAGAACCGGTTGTAGACACAGTGGTTAAAATCATTGATGAGAAAAATCCAAAATTTAATTTCCCTGTGGGTAAAGGATCCTCTATGATTCTTACATTGCAACACTACGCATATAACACTTTTGAGAATTCAATTTTAAAACAAATAAGGAAATCAAATTAGTATATCTAATCATTGGGAAATAAAATGAAAGCTTATATAATTCGAAAATATAACAAAAGAGATAAACTAGAGTCTGTAGAAATGCCGGAACCAATCATGAAGGAGGATGATGTATTGGTTGAGGTTCATGCTGCAGGAGTAAACTTACTAGATTCAAAAATTAAGAATGGCGATTTTAAACTGATTTTGCCTTATAAACTTCCACTCATTCTAGGCCACGATGTCGCAGGCATCGTTCTCAAAGTTGGTTCACGGGTAAAAAAATTTAAAGTTGGTGATGAGGTTTATGCAAGGCCCGCTGACTACAGGATAGGTACGTTTGCCGACCGTATAGCAATGAACGAAAATGATGTAGCGATCAAACCCAAAAACATAAGCATGGAAGAAGCCGCATCAATTCCATTGGTTGGACTCACAGCCTATCAAGCACTCATCGAAAAAGCAAAGCTAAAAAAAGGGCAAAAGGTTTTGATTCAAGCCGGCTCCGGTGGTGTCGGTAGTTTTGCCATTCAATTGGCCAAACACTTAGGTGCTACAGTCGCTACGACTACAAGTGCACCTAATTTTGAATTAGTGAAAAGTCTTGGAGCGGACATTGTCATTGATTACAAGAAAGAAGACTTCGAAATAATTTTGAAAGATTATGATCTGGTATTACATAGCCAAGATGCAAAGACCCTTCAAAAATCATTGCGGATACTAAAGCCAGGTGGCAAACTCATTTCCATTTCAGGCCCACCTGATTCTGATTTTGCGAAAGAAATAAATTCTTCCTGGTTTATAAAATCAATTCTTAGCTTGTTAAGCCTTAGAGTGAGTAAAAAAGCAAAACAATTGAAAGTGACCTTTCAGTTCCTCTTTATGAGAGCAGAAGGCAAGCAATTGAGCGAAATCACGGAACTCATCAACTCGGGTCAAATTCGTCCAGTTGTGGACAAAGTATTTCCGTATGAAAAAGTAAACGATGCTATGGAGTATGTAGAGAGTGGTCGGGCTAAAGGAAAAGTTGTGGTCAAGGTAAAGTAAAATCGTGAAAAAACACCAAAGGAAACCTAGTGATCGGGCAGATTTTTTAAAAAATCTGTCCAATGGGTCCTTTTTTGTCCCACCCCCCTGGTATAGTTATTCGCAAGAGGTTACCACAATATGGAATACATTGAATCCCTACTCGACGAATACTATGAACTTTCCCAAAAACTAGGAGCACTCGGTGGCCCGGGTCAAAATTCCGATCTCTATGACGAAATTTTATCCATCGAAGAAGAAATTTGTTTCGAATGCTCTCTACCAGCTTCGGCAAAAAACAGGCAACTCTTTCAATTCTTCAACCCCAAGGAATCAAAAGAGTCTAATATCCAAACTTCGGTTCAATCATTAGAACGTGCTAGAACCAAATATTTTTACAAACCAGAAAAGTCTTTTTTAGAATATCTGGGAAATGAAGACCAAACAAGAGATATCAAAAACATAAGAGTTCCCATTGTGAATGGATCCTTTTATGAATTTCTTTATTCAGTCTGATTCCGGGAAGAACTAAGAAAAAATGAATCAACAAAGGCTCCGAAACCTGGAGCCTTTAGGCCAATTCTTTCTCGAGCCTGTCAAAACCAGCTTCCGTTCCTTCCACTCGACCACGCACTTCGCCTTCCAAAGAAAAGCCATCCTTACCGGGCTCTTTTAATAGTACAATTTGTTCGGTAAATACCATCTTCGTTCGCCCTTGAACGAAAGACTCGAATGTAACAGTGACTAAAGAAACGGAAACGCGAATCTCGTTTACATACATCCCAAAGGCATATATAATTCGTTCATTGGGTACAATTTCATAATAACGTGCATCAAATACATGTCTGTTCCCTGATGGTGTTTGTATCAAGTTAGACTCCGTTCCACCCGTCTTAAAGTCTAACTTATATTCAACGGTCTTCCAATCATCATGGCAAGCAAACCATCTTTGTTTGGAATCTGGATTGGCCCAAGCGGCAAAAGATCTTTCTTTAGAAGCAGGAAGGATTCTTTCTATGGTAAATGTAGAGTGTTTTACGTCTGTATCTTGCATTTCATTCTCCGTCGGAATTCTCATCCGAAGATTCGATTAAAAATTTCCCCAATCGGTCGAAACTTCTGTTCCAAGCTGCTTTCCTTTCCGCCATCCAAGAATCAATACCAGAAAGTTTTGTTGGATCCAATTGGTAAGTCCGAACCCTACCCAACTTTTCTGAAATAACAATCCCACCTTCTTCCAAAACTTTTAAATGTTTCAGAACAGATGGTAAAGCCATATCGAGTGGTTCCGCCAATTCTTTCACAGAGGCTGGGCCAAGGCTCAATCGCTCGACCATTCCCAATCGACTTCGATCCGAAAGAGCATGGAAGATAATTTCTAAACCTAACGAATCAGATTTCATCAATCAACGAGCTAAGCATTTCGTACATTCAGTTCTATCCTTATCCATTCTGTTTTCGAAATCTTTTAGGAATTTTATCGTGGAAGGGATAAAATTCAAAATATGGTTCCGCTTCAATTAACGTGCGTTTCACGGATTCCCTTTCCACTAGCCGATCAAAATAAGCAGTAGTCTTGGGATGGGTTTCTCGAAAACTAAGAAGGGTATCTGCAAAAAACAAGGCAGGCAGAGCGGAACAGTCAGCCATACTGAAACTATCACCAGAAATCCAAGTTTGGGAAGTTTTAGAACCCAATTGCCCTTCTACCATATCATAGGCAATCTTTAAGGTATGATACGCTTCCTCCACTCCCAAACCATCTCTTTGGCCTTCCGGTCGCAAACGATCGAGAACCACTTTCTGCATCGGCACGCTGATATAGAGATCAAAGAATCTGTCCCAAAGCCTTGTTTCTAAAGTCAGTTTGGAATCCGAAGGAATGAGTTTTTGTGGGCCGGGATAGAATTCATCCAAATACTCAATGATGATCGAAGTTTCCGGAATCGTTTTGTCCCGCATCCGATCCAGCAGGAGGGGGATCTTCCCCACCGGCCAATATGCAAAAAGTTCCGCACTCGAATCTTCTTTGGAAAAATCCACAATCCGAGGTTCAAACTCTGTCCCCGATTCATAAAGGGCAATGAGGACTTTATGACAAAAGGAGGCCAAGGGATGGATGTAAAGGAGTAGGTTCGGAGTTTGATAGTTATCCATATGGAAAACTATTAGCATAGGCAGTTTTTTTGGCAAGATAAATAGTTATCTAAATGGGTAACTATTTGGATGAGAGGCCATTCGCTAAAGAAGGTAAGTCACTGAAAAAAGTATGTCGGTGAAAAAGGTAACTGAGTTTCGAAATCGCGCGGATGGAGAAAGAAAACCGCACGCAAATCCCACCCACTTGAAAATGCGTGTGACTTACCATCGAACCTGACTTTCGCCGATCCGACATTCAAGACTCTGGCTTAGTAAAAAAACAACAATACCAGCAGGTAAATTCCAAACATGACATTTGGGATAGGCTCTTTCCCCTACTCGTGACATCCAGGACATGGCCAGAGAAACGAATTCATGTTACCTTGGGAGCATGAAAACACCAACCCCATTGACCAGACATTTGGATAGGCTCCGCAAAAAAGGAATTCAGTTTGTTCGTTGGAACCTTTTGGTTCTACTTATGACAGGCCTTTCTCTTTTCTTTTTAAAATGTGAAGGTAAATCCGCTGAGGCACAGGCCTATTTGGTTCCCATCTTACTTGCCACAGATCCGAGCACAACCTCCCAACTAGGCAACCAAGGCGGATCCGTAGGAACAGAAGTTCCAATCACTGTGGAAGATACCCCTGAAGGCAGTCCTCCCCTCCTCAATGAGATTACCTATTTCACCAATAATGCCAATCCAGCAGATGATCCCTATTCCACGAAGGGCCTGCTCCAATTTCCAAAATCGAGCGTGAGTTTTCAAAAACCTGTTCCGGCAAATACAGAAGTCACACTTTATTTTGGAAAAAAAAATATGGAACTGAATCCCGATGGAACGGTAACGAATGCACTCCAGTCTCTCAAACGAACTGCTGCCAACTTCAGTGGTTATACTTACCTTACCGAAGCTGATAAAAAGATCAAAGTGTTCGTAGTGGCAAAAAATGAATTTGGAATTTCCACCAAACAACTAACCATCGGACATCCACGAAATTGTGCGAATGCCTTGAAGATCCCTGCAACCGTTGGGGATTGTAATGATCATTGTTTTGATGTAACAAAGATAGGTGATACAATCGAAATCACTGCCAAATACAACCTACCTGTTGATGGCACGTCTCTATACTTAGACTTAGTCGGAGCCAGTCCCAGAAGTTTATCCGATACCATTGCAAAAGCGGTCAGTTTAGAAATCCCTTCTCCTAATACAGGAATCCATACAGTCAAAACTAGTTTTAACATTTATGAAAAAGAATATCTTTGTACGAAAGTTACCTCCTTTCTCATGATGGACCAACCCTTACAGTTTATAATCGCTCAAGGATATGTAAACATCCCCAATGATTAAAAGCGCCTTTAAAAAAACCAGATGTGTATTGACTGGAATTAAAAAGAACACATCTGGATTTAAAAAAGATCATTTCTTCGAATTTAAATGTAAAATTCAATTTTACTCTTTTTTTTTCGTTCCCCAATTCATTTTGTTTTTGATTCTTTCAATAGGAATCTTAGTCAACTGCGACCCGCAAACAATGAAAAATATTTGTGATACAAATTCCGAATCTTTTTCAAAAACCATGGCAGCAAAATCTATATTAGGTGATGAAAGTGCACACTGTGCCGTCAGTGCGAAATCGGGAGAAGATGGATTTAGGATCGGAGGAAAAGTTTCTGGACTTACCGGAAACGGATTGAGATTGATCTTAAATAAAGAAATTCAACTTTCCCTTCCTGCAGGCAGTAGTGAATTCTCCTTTCCCGATCGAATTCCCGTCGGTTCCGATTACGAAGTCAATTTTGCCACACAAGCCCAAGGAAATTTTTGTGAGTTGGTCAATCCTATTGGGAAAATTGCGGACAAGGACGTAAAAGAAATTGAAATCCACTGTTACGCATCGTGTAACAACTGTATCATATTCATAACACAGAATGCTTATCCTGCCAATATCGGGAAGGCATCTAATTTTGATTCACGCTGCCAATCTGATCCCAACTATCCAGGGACAGGAAGGTTCAAAGCCATGGTTGTCGACGGCGAATCACGTAGGGCTAGCCTCACAGCAAATTCTGGAGAAAAACAAATCGATTGGGTATTTAAAACAAACCAAAACTATGTTCGAGATAACGGAACGGGAATTGAATCCTCGAATGCCAATGGATTGTTTACATCAGGAATCTCAACACCCATTACTACTTTGAGCTCAGACCATTGGACAGGTCTTAATCCAGACTGGACGACCAATTCCAATGGAACTTGCAAAAAATGGACAACAAACTCTGCCACCGAATTCGGAATTGTGGGAGACGCCTACACACAAGACATCGTCACACTCACTGCAGGACGCGGATTACAACTTTGTTCCGTGGGTCATGAGTTAGTTTGTGTAGAACAATAAAAACCAAAGTCAGGAAAACCTGAATTTGATCCCTATTGAATAGATTCTTTATCTTTATCTACTAACTTCTGTTTGGATAAAAACACGGTTAAACGTTGCAGTTGGTCTTTAGAGGTAGATGTAGATTCCGGTAATACTTTCGAATAAATATTTTTCAAATGGTTCCGTAAGGTTCCATCAGAAACATTCAGGATCAATCGTATGAAGGAACGACTATGCCCTTCTGCAATCAATTCACAAATCCGGAGTTCTTGTTTGGATAAACCAAAGTCTCCGAGAGACAGAGAAACCGAAAGATTTGGTTTTTCATCCTTAAAAGTAGTTTTAAACAAATACACAAAAAACAAAAGACTCGTTAAGGTTGTGACAATGGATGTGGCCAATTCCTTAAAAGGAAAAGTGGGAAGGATTCCTAAAACCAAAATCCCAACAAATAATCCAACAGCCAGAGAAATCAAAATAGATGCAACAAGACTATAAATACTGGGCCTGGATGCATTGTAACGATTTAAGTAGATGGAAAGTAGGACAGATAGAGTGGCATCCACTACAGGATGAAAGGGTGGAAAATTAAATCCATACATCGGTAGAAAATTAGAAAAAAGACCAAACCACCAAACACATAAGGCAATGATAAATGTCTTTCGATTAAAAAAGGAATTCCATTCCAAAGGAGAGAGAACAAAATACAAAGACACTGCAATGGCAAAAAAGTGGACTGAACCGCCTAGAATCCCACCAAAAACAGTTAATAGTGGTGCCATTCCAAAGGAAAGAGCAGTAAATCCATAAACAAAATTCTTTGGAATCGAGGAACAAAGTAAATCCACAACCAAAGCATAGATAGCAATGGTAATGGTTGCTTTATTGAATAACCGCCTACCCGTACAAAACGAACACAAAGCAACAAGCACTGGTGCCAAAAGAAAAAAGGAATGGCATTGGAAGATCCAAAAAGCCAAACCCGTCGGCTCATCCGGTGCTAGACAAAGAGCGGCCGTGGCAGCATTCTGAATTCCAATCGTGAAATAAAATACACTCAGTAAACGATGGAAACGGTGGTCACGTGTTATATTTTCAATAAAACAACTAACGTTTGCCAAAGAAGCAAATAGAGGTACCAAAAAGAATATGCTAGTCAAACGGAAATCATCCTATCTTAACAGATAGAACCATTACCTAAATATTTTTTCCATTCAATTTCGGAATTTCATCATAAGATTTAAGAAAAATGCTACAATTGTTTGGTGGATTTTAAGAAGAAACTATATCATCCAAGGCTCGGAAAATATTGAGTGGGTATTCGGCAATACGATTACAAAGATAAAGATACCATTCCTTTCCATAAACAAAGTATAGTTTGGTTGGGTGGCCCTCCTCCCGAAGAGTGGCCAACTGTTCCGTTTGAATTCCATAAAGACTTTCAAATTCATAAGAATTTAGATTCGGTTTGTATTTTGCGATGAAAGCTTTTGTTTCCTGTTGGATTCGATGATCATGGGTAGCAATGGAACATTTATGGTTCAGGGATATCAGCTTCTCTACAAAATCTAAATAAATAATATCTAATTTTTCTCCTCTAGGTATTGAATGACCCGGAGGAGTTTCAAATGCCCCCTTCACAATACGAATCCTTCCTTTCTCTTGGATCAACTCTTGGAAGTCTTCTTTCGTTCGATACAAATAAGCCTGCAGCGTAATCGCTAAATTGTCATACACCTGATGAGATTGTTGATAAACGGAAAGGATGGCATCTGTTTTTTCCACATCCTCCGCACTTACGATCACTTCTATATCTGCATTTTTTGCTTCTTTACAGATTTTCTCCAAATTCTCACGACAAAATTCTTTCGAAAGAGAAAGACCGATATGGGAAAGGTCTAAAGAAACTGTAGAATAAAGACTTTGATTTTTAATTTCTTTAACAATGCGAAGGAATTCATCAGTAACTTCAGTGGCTTCTTGAATCGACTTGGTGCTTTCTCCCATAAACTCAATCGAGCACTTAAACCCTGTTTGGTTCCCCAAAATGACTTTTGGGATTGTTTCTTCTAATGTATCACCACCGATATAACGATCGGTCGCTTTCTTCAAAGTTTTAAAAAGAGTTTCGTTGTTTAAAATAAAGTCTTTTGCATCAGTATTTAATGCGGCAATTCTTAGAGCTTTTGATCCTAATTCCAATAGTTCATTCAAGTGATTCGGCTTTAAATTTTTATCCATTTTTACGACTTAAAAATTCCAAGTGAGAGCCTTATATGATTTTGTGACTCTATATTCAAAGGCCAACTTCTCCATACATTGGTAACAAAGACAATCGGCAAATTGTAATGCTAAATAATTCCTCTCCTCCAAAGTAAGAGACACCTTTGTACATTGACAAAGGCTAATCGAACCAACCTTACATTCAAAAATGCGAGAACAATTGGGACAAATTTTCTCTTCATGTTTGGGTGGGTCTTGTATTGGATTGGAATTTTTTATGTCGGACATTTTGGATCTTTCCAAGTTCTATCTCCTAAACCCGGAATCACACAATCTCTGTTTGGTGGAGGTTCTGGTCATTCCGGTATGTTTTGTCCGGGGCCCTTTCAAAAAATCTAGGAACGAATGATCGTTTACGGGCGATTCATTTGTGGGAAGATCCGACTTATCTCTCCCAAACATGGGAACGAGAATTCACGGTTGCACCGTCAGTTGAGGAGTTTCACCTCATTCCTCCCGGAATGGATTCTATTAAAAATCAAAGGGACTGATTCTGTCAATCAATCAGGGATGGATTGTCTTTCGATTTTAATAAAAACTCGGGAGGCATTTCATCTTTCAAATCGACACCGGAAAGTTTTCTTTGAATGGACTCCTCGACAAGATACATGGTTTTTGCTACAGCACTTTCAAATCCAAAACCACTGGGCCTGATATTCGAAATACAATTACGACTTTCATCCGTTTTACCAACTTGCGGTCTATAGGTGATATAAACTCCCAAACTATCAGCCGAAGACAAACCAGGTCTTTCTCCAATCACAACAATGGATACCTTCGCATTCAAAACCTCTCCGATTTCGTCACCGATCGCAACTCTCCCCCCTTTGGTTAAAACCAAGGGTGCCAAACTAAATCCCTTCTTATCAATGGCGACCATTAGAATCCTTAAAAAGGGAATCAAATTTTCATCGATGGCTTTGGCAGAAAGACCATCCACACAGGCAATTACCAAATCAAAACCACCAGCTAACGGTTGCAAACGGCTCAGTGATTCAGAAGCCAACCTTCGCCCTAAATCGGGCCTTCGCAAATACTCTTCTTTCGAGTGGACTTTTGTTTCCAGAAGGATACTGGGAAGGTTTTTCGGTTTTCCAAGATCTCCTAGTTCCTCTAATAACTTCGGGAAATTGGGACTCAGTAAAACAGCATCTCGGGCCCTCGCATGATCTAATCGGAACCGTAACACTTCTTTGGTGGAAATAGATCCCCCAAATCGTTCCAGGCCGATCCTTGCATTGCTAAATTGTTTCCATTCGTCTAAAAAAGTCATAAATCTTTTTACTTTCCCAGTATTTCTTCGAGTAAACTCAAGTGCCGATTCTCTTTCGGCAAAAACCCATTTTGATTGGAAAAAATCCCTCTCTCAATCAACCAGTGTTCAAACTCAGGTGCCGGCTTTAATCCCAAAACTTGGCGAAGATACAGGGCATCATGAAAGGATGTACTTTGATAAGACAACATCACATCATCAGCCCCAGGAATTCCCATAATGTAGGTACAACCAGCAACACCTAACAATGTAAGTAAGGTATCCATATCATCCTGGTCTGCCTCTGCATGATTTGTATAACAAACATCCACACCCATAGGAAGGCCCAGTAACTTCCCACAAAAATGATCTTCTAAACCCGCACGAATGATTTGTTTTCCATTGTATAAATATTCTGGGCCAATAAATCCAACCACTGTATTGACAAGAAGTGGTGAAAACTCTCTTGCGACTGCATAGGACCTTGCCTCTAACGTCTGTTGGTCGATCCCATGATCGGCTCCGGCCGACAAAGCACTTCCTTGGCCCGTTTCAAAGTACATAACATTGTCACCCACAGTCCCTCTACCTAGAGAAAGTGCCATCTCTCTTGCTTCTTTTAAAATGGAAAGACTGACACCAAAACTTTTATTTAAGTCTTCTGTTCCCCCAATGGATTGAAAAACAAGATCAAGAGGAGCCCCTCGTTTCATCACTTCCATAGAAGTTGTTACATGAGATAAAATACAAGACTGCGTAGGAATCGAATACTTTTGAATGAGGTTGTCCAACATTTCCAAAAGAGCAATGGAGGTGGGAATATTATCTGTTGCTGGATTGATTCCAATCACTGCATCTCCACTTCCGAGAAGTAGTCCATCGAGCAAACTTGCCGCAATTCCTTTTGGATCATCAGTGGGATGATTGGGTTGTAACCTAACAGAGAGTCTACCTCGCACACCGAGAGTATTTCTAAATTTTGTGATTACATTGATTTTTCGACTCACCAAAATTAAATCTTGGTTGGACATGAGTTTGGATACGGCCGCTGCCATCTCAGGTGTGATTCCCCATTGGATGGAACGGATCCGTTCGGTATCAGTAGTCTCCGCTAACAAAAAATCGCGGAATCCCCCCACAGTTAGATGAGAAATCAAACCAAAGGCATCCCTGTTATGCGAATCAAAAATAAGACGAGTCACCTCATCTTTGTTTGCTGGTATTAGTTCTACATTTAAAAATTCAGATAGGTAAACATCAGCAAGTGCCATTTGAGCGGCCACTCTTTCTTCCTGACTTTCCGCCGACAACCCCGCAAGAACATCTCCAGAACGATGGGGACTGGCCTTTGCTAAAAGATCTTTTAATTCAGGGAAATTGTAGGTTTTGAAACCGAGAATTGTGCGATAACCCATACCACAATAGTATCGCTAAGAGAAAATTTCGGACAGAACTTTTCCATACATTCTTCCTAGTTCTTTTTTTTAGCGTTCCCCATCTCCACTATTTACACCTAATATTCATTAGGGGCCGAGCTTCTCCGGGGTGCGCGTTCGCTCCCGTCCCCCACCCACGGCGCGGGACCAAGCCCTCCCGATCTCTAACGCAGGGGAATTCTTTCTAAAAAAGGTAAACCATCAATCCTTAATGGCAAGCCTTTGAATCCAAGGCACCGCCACTAGCCCAGGGATTTCACCGTAAAAAGGAACGGAATAAAGAATTCGATTCAGATTTTTTTTCCGTTCGCATTGACAAATTCTCGTTTTTCTCCCCTTAACAGCTTAAATTTAGACTAAATCTAAAAAATGGCTTGCTTTGTATCTCTAGACTTATTCTAAATTTAAATTAAATCTAGAAAGTGAGGGACAATATGAGAACAACAAACATTTCTGCAATTGCCATTTTGGTGCTGAGTCTCAGCCCATTGGGAGCTGCGGACACCAAAGAATCTTCGAGTTCTGCGGATCGCCAAACCATATCCAATCAGTTTTGGTGGCCAGAACGGCTCGATTTAGCACCACTCCGCCAACATAGCGCGGAATCAAACCCGATGGGGAGACAATACAATTACTCTAAGGAATTCAAAGACCTAGACATCCAAGCAATCAAAGAAGAAATCAAAACTTTGATGAAAACATCACAAGATTGGTGGCCTTCTGATTACGGACACTACGGGCCTTTTTTCATCCGGATGGCTTGGCATAGTGCCGGAACTTACCGCATTGCCGATGGACGCGGAGGTGCTGGTGGTGGACAACAAAGATTTGAACCACTCAATAGCTGGCCTGATAACGCCAACCTAGACAAAGCACGTCGCCTACTTTGGCCGATCAAAAAGAAATACGGAAAAAAAATATCTTGGGCCGACCTTATGGTTCTTACCGGAAACGTAGCTCTCGAATCTATGGGTTTTAAAACTTATGGTTTTGCCGGGGGAAGGACAGATGATTGGGAAGCCGACCTTGTCTACTGGGGACCTGAAAAAAAATGGTTAGCCGACGAAAGGTATGAAGGCGATCGCAAATTAAAAAATCCACTCGGTGCCGTACAAATGGGACTCATTTATGTAAACCCTGAAGGCCCGAACGGAAATCCAGACCCACTAGCAGCCGCTAAAGACATTAGAGATACATTTGGCCGAATGGCAATGAACGACGAAGAGACCGTGGCACTCATTGCCGGTGGTCACACTTTCGGAAAAGCACATGGAAAGGCTGATCCATCCAAACACGTAGGAAAAGAACCAGCAGCTGCTGGAATCGAAGAACAAGGGTTTGGTTGGAAAAATAATCTAAAAAAAGGAAATGCAGAAGACACCATAACCAGTGGACTCGAAGGAGCATGGACTGCCAATCCAACCAAGTGGACCACACAGTATCTAAACAATCTATTTGGTTTCGAATGGGTGCAATCTAAAAGTCCAGCCGGTGCCATCCAGTGGATTCCTAAAGATGGTGCAGGAGCCAATATGGTTCCCGATGCCCATGACAAAACACTTCGTCATGCACCGATTATGTTTACGACTGACTTAGCTTTGAAATTTGATCCAAGTTACAAAGTCATCGCCAAAAAATTCCAAGAGAATCCAAAAGAGTTCGAACTTGCCTTTGCAAAAGCTTGGTTCAAACTCACTCATAGAGATATGGGACCACTTTCCCGTTATATCTCCAAAGATCTACCCAAAGAACCACTCATTTGGCAAGACCCACTTCCTGCCGTAGACCATAAGTTAGTTGGTCCAAAAGAAATTGAGAGCTTAAAAGGTAAAATTCTAAAATCAGGACTTACCATTCCGGAACTCGTACGAACGGCTTGGGCTTCTGCTGCGAGTTTTCGTAGCACCGACATGAGAGGGGGAGCCAATGGAGCAAGGATTCGACTCGCACCTCAAAAAAATTGGGCTGTGAATGATCCTGAAGAACTTTCCAAAACATTAAAAAAATTGGAAGAGATTAAATCCGACTTCAATGAATCAGGAAACAAAATCTCTCTTGCTGATTTGATTGTTCTCGGTGGAAACGCAGCCATCGAAGAAGCAGCAAAAAAAGCAGGAACCAAAATTGAAGTTCCTTTCACACCAGGTAGAACAGATGCCACCGCAGAACAAACGGATGTCTATTCCTTCTCTGTTTTAGAACCAAAGGCCGATGCATTCCGTAACTTCTATGGCACGGGCAACTCCCTTTCCCCTACAGAGATGTTAGTTGATAGATCGAATCTATTGTCTCTAACAATACCAGAAATGACAGTGCTTCTCGGGGGCTTAAGGACTCTTGATGGCAATGCAGCAAAATCCAAACATGGTGTTTTGACAAGTCGTCCAGGAGTTCTTAGCAATGACTTTTTTGTCAACTTACTCGACATGTCGACAAAATGGCAGAAGTCTTCGCAAACAGATGGACTTTACGAAGGTGTAGACCGCAAAACAGGTGCTAAAAAATGGACAGCCACTTCCGTGGATCTTATTTTTGGTTCTCACTCTGAACTTCGTGCTGTTGCAGAAATCTACGCTGCCGATGATGGAAAAGAGAAGTTTGCAAAAGACTTTGTGACCGCTTGGAACAAAGTGATGATGTTAGACAGATTTGATGTTAAGAAGTAGAAATGCCAAAAACTTCACGTAAAACTTTTTTAACCAAGTCCTTGTATTTGGTGGCCTGCCTCTCCCTTGGGGAGGGGGCTTTGAGTTTGACCGAAGAATTGATGGCGGAAACCAAACCCTCTGGACCAGCTCCAGAAGGTTTGAAACCCGTTTCCGAATCGGATCCAACTGCCAAAGCCTTGGGCTTTCATCATGATGCTAAACAAACGGATTTCACTTTTTATCCCGAAAGGAAAGAACCCACAGCCAAAAATCATTTTTGCAAACACTGTGCACAGTATACAAAACTGAATGAGGAATGGGGGAAATGTAATATCATCAGTGCTGGTGTTGTATCTTCCCTTGGTTGGTGTTCTGCTTGGTCACAAAAGACTTAAACAGAAACATCGATTTTAACCGATTCCCTTCGACCGGGGATCCTGCTAATCCAACTTTAGCAGGACTTTTATTTCCAAACACATTGTGTAAGGTCTACCTTTTCAAAGATCCAAGGTTTGTTTGCATGTTTCGCATTTTTGTCTTCGATCAAATCAAAGGACTTAGCTTCAGAAGAAATACTTTGGAAGTGCAAAGTGAAAGGAGTGTTCTTCATCTGGGTTCGTTTAGGACAAAGACCCACTCCCTCCGATTTTAAAAAGGAATAGGCTGTTCCTAAATCATCACGAAAGACCATTCCTTCTTTTAATACACAAACCTTCTTCGATTCTTTGGTAAACAATTCCAATTGTGTTTCTGTTTCAGAAACACAAACTTTACTCAGGACAACAACACCTAAAAATTCCGAATGTAGTTCACAACATTGAGGAGCCGGATTCCAAGCCCGCTTTGTCGAACTGATTGTTTCTACTGAATCTACCGCGCTATCTTTTACCGGTTCCGTGGAACAGGAATACAAAAAACTAAACATACATACAAATATTAAAATATACTGAACTATATTTTTACCTAACATACAACGCCTCGCGATAGAATCAAAAATCCATTTCTACCCCCAATACTATAGAAGGTGATCGCCTGCTTTCATCCCTTTTTTCAGCTTTTAAGAAATATTTTGTAACCTCAAGGATATCCTAAGAAGAAAATTTCTCCTGAGCTATGAGAATTCCAGGATCCAAATCCCGGATTCAAAATTCACTATGGATTAGTTCCCGCAGTCACGATGGCACCCGGCAAAGAACTGGTTCCCACATTGCCATTGGAAATCAAACTTCCATCAACCTCATTGATCCGAAACATATCCACTGTATTGGAAAAAAAATTGGTAACATACAAAAACTTTCCTGAAGAATCCGTGGTAATGGCGGAAGGGCCATCCCCAGTTCCCATCAAACTTGTGGCCGCGGGGATCAAACTTCCACTCACCGGATCTACAGCAAAAATAGAAACAAAATCCGATCCTTGGTTTGTCATATAAAGAAATCTACCTGTTGGATCCGAAGCGAGAGCCCGAGAACTCAAACCCGCAGGAGAAGTTGCCGGGGAAATCAAATTCATAAAACCAGTGTTAGAGTCTAATTGGTAAGTAGAAATATTATTATCTACATCGTTTACTACGTATAAAGTTTTACCATTAGAAAGTATTTCCAAGTTCCTTGGATTGGTACCACTTGTGATTGATTGCACCACATTGGGATCTGGTATTCCTGTTGATTGGTCCACACGATAGGAATCAATCATCCTCCCACTGTAATTAGGAACGTATAAAAAATTTCCAAACGGATCGATAGTGATACTAGAGGCACCACTACTTGCAGGCATTGTATTGATTAAAGTTAAATTTCCCGTCACTGTATTGACCAAAAACGTGGTCACATTCACCGTATTTCGAATATATAATATATTTTTAGTAGGATGATAGGTTATGGCGAGGGGAGAAATTCCGCCACTTGCAATCGTTTCCACTAAAGTTAAATTCCCGTTAGTTGGATTGATGGAAAACTGAGAGATGTTGTTACTACTTCTATTAGGAACGGTTAAAAACTTTTGATCGGGACTGATCGCCATAGCTTCAGGGCCACCTCCGGCCGCCAAAAATCCAGTGGATGTGAGCACTCCCGAATTTGCATTGATGGAATAAGTATTGACTAATCCCGAGGTAGTGTTGGCAACATAGGCAAACTTCGGAGCATACAAAGACTTGATGACCAAAGGAATGGTTGTCTGTTTGTTTTGATTACGCGCGGTAATCAAATACTTAGTGGAATTCATCCCAAATATGGGAGTTCCCGAAATGGTACAATTGGATTCATTTAAGATTACACCCACAGGCAAACTAGGTAATGACTCACAATGATCGATGGGTTCAGAAACGAAGGGAACCATCTGACCAATGGATTCATTTTGCCGTATCACAAGAAATTCGCTACCATAACGCAAGCGTAAGGGATTCAAGCCGGAAAACAAAGGACATAAGGACGATCCATCACTGGAACCAAACTCTAACAAGGCGGTCATTACAAAACTTTCACTCTCAGGATCACAAGTGGAATTTAATTTAGTAGGACTACATTGAAGACTTAAGGACAGAAAACTAAAACTTAAAAATAAATTTACAATATTGAATTGATTCTTCACCGCAGAAAACCTTAGTATGTATTCTAATTCAAGAAAGGACATTCGTCGTCCTGGGACGGGAATCCGGAGTGGCATCCGACAAAACCACTTTCAAAACAAATGATGCATACTCAAATCAACCCATGGATTTCCCGTAGCATTATGAACCACATAAAAATCCTTGTTGTGGTTCTAGTAATCACCTCGTGTCAAAAATTTGCAACTGACGAGAGTTTACCGAAGGTTACCCAGGGAAAACTAACTCTCAGTGAATCAATGTTCCAGAACCAAACTTCCATTAAACTGGATGGAGACTGGGAATTTTATTATCAAAAACTTTTAAATTCGGAAGATTTCAAAAAAAATCCCCCTGAACTAGAAAAAGAAACCATCACACTGCCCGGTTTCTGGAATGAAGTCGAACGAAAAGGAAAAACATATTCACCACTGACCTACAGCACTTTCCGCTTACACCTAACACTCCCTAAAGAATCCATCAATCGTCCCCTGACCTTCTATATCCCACATGCATTCACTACCTATCGTTTTTACTTAAATGGGTTCATCATTTCTGAAAATGGAATCGTGGGTAAATCGGAAGAAGAGACAAAAGAATATTGGCTACCAAAGATTGTAAGTTTTACCCCGAACTCCGAAACCGCAGAAATTATAGTCCAAGTTGCAAACTTTAAATCCTTAAACGCAGGTTTTCGCCAGAGCATAGAAATTGGCACAGAAGAATCTATGATCAGAACCAAACAGATTCGTCTGGCATTAGATATCTTCCTCATTGCTAGTTTATTTGTAATCTCTCTATACCACTTCACACTCTATCTTTTACGAAAGAAGGACGTAAGCCTTCTCTACTTTTCCATTTACTCCTTTTGCAGTTTGATTTATAAAATCACGAGTGGTGAGTTTTTTTTGCTGATTCTGTTTCCCGATTTTGAATGGTTATGGCTTATCAAACTATTCTTCCTTTCGATTTATTTAACCTTCCCCATTTTACTTAGTTTTATGGAAAAAGTTTTTCCTGAGGAAACAAACAAATTACCAAAATACACATTCCAATTTTTATTTTTCTCATTTTCTGCCGTAGTTTTATTTCCCAATTCCGGATGGATTGAAGAGACATTACTTCCAGCAGAAATCACAATGTTATTTTGTTGTATCTATATCTTTTGGATTTTAATCCAAGCAGTGAAAAACAAAAGAGAAAGTGCCGGTGGATTTTTATTTGGATTTCTGTTTTTATTTTTCACTGTCTTAAACGATATTCTATTTGAAAAAAATATGATCAAAACAGAAGTTTATGGCCCCATTGGAACCTTTGTTCTATTCTTTTCCCAATCGTTTTTCCTTTCCAAAAAACATTCAAAACTTTATCTCACTGTTGAAAAACAAAAAGAAGAACTAGAACATGCAGTCCTTCTAAAAGAAAAAATTTATCATACAAACATTCATTCCAAAAGAATGGAACTAGAACTGTATAAAAAATCCATCCAACCACACTTCTTAATGAATTCCTTATCGGCGATTCGTTATTGGGTCTCCGAAAGTCCCGAAAAATCAGCAGCGATATTAGATTCGCTGGTGGGAGAACTTCGTATCATACTCAAAGTTGCCTCTAAACAATTAGTTCCCATTGGCGATGAAATTGATTTATGTAAATACCATATTGGTGTGATGAAGATGCGGATGGAAAAAGATTATAAATTCAAAACTTTTGGCATTGATCCTAAAGAGTCGATTCCTCCATTGATCTTTCATACACTCATTGAGAATGCCTTCACTCACGAAGATTCGCAGGATGCGAAACTAAGTTTTGGAATCTTTAAAAAAAACACTACAAAGGATGAAAAATTTTTTTCCGTCTATTGTTTTATTGTATATCACCACGAAAAAATAAAGGAAAGAAATCCACAAAAGAATGGTTCGGGGACAGGCCTTGAATATGTAAGACTTCGCCTAGAGGAGTCGTATCCAGGCAATTGGTCACTCACTCACGGAAAATCTAAAAATGGATACAGAGTTTTGATCCAAATTCCAAAAATATAAAATGAAAATACTGATTTTAGAAGATGAACCGGTTCACGCCAAATACTTAACCAAACTATTGAATACAATACCAGGTTTACTGATTGATGAAATTCATCATGTTACCTCTATCGATGAGGCGGATGTACATTTAAAACAAACCTCCATCGATTTATTTTTCCTAGATCTGAATATTTTTGGGTCCGATGGTTTTGAAGTTTTGGATCGAATTCCAACAACAACTATGAGCACAATTATTGTTTCCGCCAATACCGACAATGCAATCCGGGCTTTTGAATACGGAGTTATTGACTTTATCGCAAAACCTGTCTCCGAAGATCGGTTACGATTGGCTCTGGAAAGATATACCCTTTTTACAAACACCTATCAGAGAGTAGGTGAAAACCAAAACAATACAAAATCACGTTTACTTCAAGTAGATCTAGATCGACTTCAAAATCGATTGTCCCATCTGATGGAAATTGAAAAAATCTATCTCAATGAAGATCTTTCCCTAGAAGTTTTAGCAGAAGAACTAGAATTACACCCGAGGCAACTTTCTGAATTTTTAAATGGAAAAAAACAAACTACTTTCCATTCCTTTTTGCACAGTTACCGAATCAAAGAAGCAAAAGACCTTCTCATCAAATATCCAGATAAAAATGTAAGTGATATTGGTTTCGAAGTTGGTTATAAATCACTTTCTAGTTTTTACGATGCCTTTAAAAAAGAACTCAAAATCACAGCTTCCGAATTTAGACAAAGACCTTCCGAATCCTAAATGGAAAGAGGAAATTCTCCGGCTTACATTTTGTAGCAAATTTCCTGAAATAATTTTCCTAACGAAGTAATTTCCATTCTGTTCAGACAAAAAAGATTTCGATTCCCTCCTGATTCCCGTCCCCGGACGACAACAAAATCAAAATGAATTAGAATATTAAGGATTAAAAATATAATTCATTTATTTGGTTTAGGAGATTCTCGGATGTTTAAGGAAAAGTTTTCACGGAACGTTTGGTTCCAGTTTCAAAAAAATAAATCGATGGAGCGGATGTTTTATTTATCACTTTTGTATCTTTTTCTATTTTTCTCCCTACTATTTATCAATTGTTCGGAAAATAAAAATGATTCAGACCAAACAAATACCATTGGGCTTTTGGGACTTGCTTCTGGATCCCAAGTGGAATCCGTATCTGATGATGACCAGACAGGAGGATTGTTACCACCAATTCCACCAGTAGTGGGGCCACCCGCTGCACCAGGGCAACCTTTAAATGCTCCAATATTGAATGACCCGCAGACTCAAGTGAACAATGCACCCGGGGCAGACGATCCTTATGGACTCTATGGTCGAATTTTAATCGACAACATTAGTTTTCAACTGCCTATCCATAACCATACGACGATTACTGCATATATCGGAAAACGGAATTTGAGATTGGAGCAAGATGGAACGGTTGTTAATGCGATAACTTATCATACTTTAACTCCTTCCACACCGAATCCAGGTGGTACCATTTGGTTTATTTTTACGCATCGTTCCAATCAAAAACACAAACTAATACTCGTTGCAAGAAACGAATTTGGATCTTCATCAAAGGAAATTAATTTTTTTCATAATCGGGATTGTGTGAATGCTCCTCTTGTTCCAGCAACAGTTGGTAATTGTGACGATCATTGTATAGAAACTATTAACGTCGCGGGAGCGTTAGAATTTAAAGCAAAATACAAACATCACGAATTAACCTATCTTGCAATTGATATCAATGGAACTTCCCCAAGGACAGGATTAAATCTTTTAGAATTTAATGAATTCTCCTATATTTGGGATCCTCTAATTCCCCCATTACTTCCAGGAGTCAGTTCCGTTTCCACAATTCTACTTCCCGTTGGTTCCGATTATATGTGTGTTGATTTACAAAGTTTCGTAACAAAAGAAGATAATGACGGAAACTTTGATTCTCGGTATTTAACTGGCCGAATTAGGTTAGAATAAAAATACGAATGATTGGTATAATACCAAATCACTGAACTTCCAAACCATGACCCTCTTGTTTTTAGAAATAGAAGGGTCTAAAGAACAAAAACCAAACCCGTTTTACTTCGATTCGGGTTACCTAGTACATCTACAAAATTATGGGTAAAGTGTCTTAAAGAAATACTGCCGTAGCTAGATAAATCACTTGTCAATAAATTCCGCCTTTCGTTTTATCTAAAAATCACTCACATGATTCTAGGCAATTTCTGAAGCGACAAGATATGAAACAATACCTTAGGCGCAAGTCCTGGATCCAAACCTTCTTTTGCTTACTTTCTATACTCTTTTTTATCAACTGCAAACAACTAGAATTGGATAACCAATGCGACCCGCATTTCAGCGGATATTACGAAACCCTTCTGATTAAAATTCTTTCCGGAAATGCAACGAATCATTGCGGGATGGGTCTTATGCTCGCTCCCGTTTTTTCCCCAGCGCCTGGCCATTACACAGAACCCCATTTTATTTCCATTTCCGCTTTTACCCCAGGGGCAACGATTTATTTCACTACGGACGGATCTGTCCCTACTCCAACTTCCACTCCTTATTCTTCTCCTGTTTCCATTTGGCGACTGGCTGGACAAAAGATTCGGGCCATCGCCATCAAACCAGGAATGGATGACAGTCCGATTAGTGAAGGAACCTATTCCCTTCTACCTTTAAAAACCGGACAAACTACGTCTTATGCTAGCGGTGATGATTTTTTCATAGGCTCTGGAATTTCTACCAATTACACTGGCCCGACTGCGAGCACAACCTATCCCAATGATTACACAACTTTCGATCAATCCACAGGCATCCTTTGGAAATCTTGTTCCCAAGGTTTAGAGGGACCTACTTGCGCGATTAATAGTCCGGGGCTTACTGGAGGCACCTTTTCCATTTTAGATGCTTCTTGCACGGCTCTCAATTCCTTAAATTCAGGAAGTGGATATGCTGGCCATAAAACTTGGCGCCTTCCTACAGTGAAAGAAATCATAACGACTGCCGATACCAGTAAAATCAATATAACCATTATCAATCCGACGGCTCTTCCTGGAACTGTCGACTTTGCCTATTGGGCATCCACTCCTTTCCTGATTCCCCCTAGTAGAAATTGGTATATGAATTATTATCGTAGTGATATTTATCTTCAAAATACAACAGGATACCGTGGTCGCTGCGTTGCCTCACCACCACCTATCGAAACATTATCCTTTACTGATCATGGTGATGGAACCTTAAAAGACAATGGCACGGGCCTCACTTGGCAAAAATGTTCTTATGGGCAAAGCAACGATTCCACTTGTTCTGGAGGAGGCAATGTTTTAGATTGGAACACTGCACTCACATATTGCAGTAGTTTAAATTTAGGATCAAGATCCTGGAGATTGCCAAATCGAAATGAACTGGTAAGTTTGTATGATTTTACGAAATCCGCTCCTCCGATGATTGACCAGTCCGCGTTTCCCAACACGCTAAGTAACCATTATTGGACATCCACAACTTATGCAGAAACAACAGCGAATGCTTGGTACACCAATTTTGGTACAACCACAACCAATCTCTATGAAGGAATTGCGAAAGTCACGAATCTTTATGTTCGCTGTGTTTCTAATTAACCGCATCCTTCCTTAACAAAAACCACCACAATACAATGGAATCATCACTGCACAATTTAAGTATATTCATCTATACATATATTCCTTTGATTACGATTTCCCTTCCCAACAACCCTCGCGAAACCCAGGATACAGCACCCAAATTGCAAAAATTCATTGGATGTATCAGAAACCAAAACCTTGCGACTCCTTTCTAAAACGACATAATTCGGAAAAGCAAAACAAAGAAAGAAGGAAACACACTCCGAAACTTTTTAGAATTTCCGAATCATCTAACGATCGAAAACGAGCGAACCCCTTGCCTTAAAAAGGAACCTTTTCTTTTCCTCGGATTTCTCCCGATTAAGACTCATTTCAGAAGCGGAAGTCTTCTCAACCTTTCCCTGGGATTTATGAACATTTTTTCACATACTCTCTTGTATTAATGAATTAATGTGTTATAACTAGAGTCCGTTCAGATCGTATTCGAATTCTGAAACAGCAGGTGAAATGGCCGGAATGTCTACGGAAAGTACAATCAAATCTTTTGCGGGTGCTGTATTCCCCTCTTTACCATCAGGAACGTACATCCTTCTTTCCGAAAGTGGCCAAATTGTAGAGGCCTATGCTTCCGAAACAAATCCCTGGCAAGTGGGAACCAATACAGTAGGAAAATCCATTGAGGAATTCCTACCGGTAGCCTATGTAAACTTGAGAGAAACCATCTCCAAAGTGGGAGAGACTGGTGTGCCCTTCTCCTCTCGTTACACCTTTCCTGAGTTCCAACTAGTCATCAAAGTGGCTCCCTTTCTTTTTGGTTCCCAACCTCAAAAGTATCTACTCATCTCTGTCTTGGAGATTGCAGAAGAAACAGAAACGTTGGTAGACCTTACCCAAGTGGAGAAAGCGGTAGTCCAGTACGAAGAAAATCTACATAAAGAAATCATCAAAATTTTCAATTGGCGCCATGAGATTGAAGGCAAGGGAAGCCATAAGGATTGGATGGAAAAAGCTCTACCCAATCTGAATACCTCACTCATGCAAGGTTCCGGTTTGGGAGCTCTTGTCACAACGGTGGGATCCTTACTCAGAAAAGCAAAAAAGGAAGGAGATCGCTACGTTGTTCCTTCCACTATTTTTGAACTGATAGAGGATAATTTTCGTAGTACAAAAAAATTAGTCCAAACTTTAGCAGAGGCACAGGTTGTTTTCGAAGGCAGTGCTGTCATCACAGAAAGTACTATGCTAAAAGACTTACACAATATGGTGCAAGAAGAAGTGAACTATCTAGCCGATATGAGCACGATCAAAAACCAAAGATTTCATATTTCAAATTTACAAAACGGGCAAGAAAATAAATTCAATTGTAACTTCAAACTGCTTAGGACTGCGATCAGAGAACTTCTGATTAACGCAATGAAGTATGCACCGGATAGTTCCAGCATCTACATTCTCTTTATGAGAGCTGGAGACAAATTTTCTCTGAAAATTTTGAATGCGCCGATGGATCCTTCCATCCACCAATTCGATTTTAAAATGTCGGAAGAGATTATCCTATTCCAACCATTCTACCGAGTCAACAAATACGTAGATGAACGTTACTCCAAGGAAGAATTCGGATTAGGACTCGGATTGCCAATCGTTAAAAAAATATTAGAAGATATGAATGCAAAAATATACTTCAATGTATTGGATTCCAACATTTATAACAATAAATCTTCCGAAGTATCCGTGACTTTGGAATTTGATATCATTCCTTAAGAGATAACTAAGATTCTTTTGTTTTATATTTTTTATTGCGCGTTTATTTCAATATAATATTTTTCGCTCACAAGAAGGTGACAGAATGAACAGCTTGGATATGGAACCTCTATCTGATGAAAACGATGATTATGATGACGAAGACACCCTGGACGGTCGTTATCTAATATTCTCACTCGCAGACCGAAGTTACGGAATCGAAATCAAATTCATCACCGAAATTGTAGGGATGCAGACCATTACAGAAATTCCCGATATGCCAACGTTTATCAAAGGTGTCATCAACCTTCGTGGAAAAGTCATTGCACTTGTTGACGTCCGAGATCGATTCCGAATGCAATCTATCGGTTACAATGACAAAACCTGTGTGATTATCTTAAGCGTAAACCAACAACTCATTGGACTGATCGTAGATACAGTAAAAGAGGTAATCAAAATTGCTCCCAATAGCATGGAAGAGGCCCCCAAGTTTGGGGAACACCAAGGGAATCAGTTTATCAAATCCATAGCAAAAGTCAGCGACGATGTAAAAGTTTTACTCAATATAGAAAAACTTCTCAAAGACGAAGACAAACTAGCATTAGATGTAGCCATCAGTAATCAAGCTTAGAAGAGGAAAAAATATGTTTAATTTAAAATCCATGACAGTAAAAGGAAAATTGATCCTCGGGTTCAGTTTGTTGATATTATTTATCGGAATTGGAACAGGTTCAGGAATTTACAGCGTTAAAATTTTCAATAAAAAGGTAACAGACCTAGTTTTGATTTACTCTCCTAAAGTTCAGTTTTCAGAAAAAATTAGAACAAAATTCATGTGGCTGATCCGAAATGAAAAGGATCTCATCCTCGAACAAACAATTGAGGCCATGAATATAAGATTAACCAATCGGGTAAAATATACCAAAGAATTGTTTGAACAGATTGATGCGTTACAAAAATTAGGAAACGAAAAAGACCAAGAAAAGATAAAAGAACTGAGAGCCGCATTCGATGATTATGCCGCTGCTTATGAAGAAGTGAAAGTGGTCGCACTGAAAAATCACACAGACGAAGCGCAGGCTATATCCACTAAAAAGGGACGCCCAGCTGCGAATCGGTTTGATGCCGTCACTAACGAAATTGCAAAAATGGCTTCCGATGATATGAACGAAGCAAACAAACTCACAGATGAACTGTATGCTGGGATTTTTGTATTTATGGTTGTGCTTTTTGTTGTTTCCGCTTTTGTTTCCATTCTCATTGCCGCATGGATTATAGTAAGTATTACAAAAGCACTCAACTCAGCTGTAGAAATTGCAGCCACTGTTTCCACGGCAGCAGAACAAGTTTCTTCCACCGCATATTCTCTCAGCCAAGGTGCTAGTGAACAAGCAGCTTCTATCGAAGAGTCCACAGCCTCCATTGAAGAAATGTCTTCTTCGGTAACTCAAAACTCACAAGCTGCTAGCGAAACCAACCAAATCGCTTCTACTTCAGCAAAAGAAACAACAAAAGGTAGAGAGGCAGTTTTTAAAACTTTGGATGCAATGAAAAACATTTCCTCCAAAATCAAAATCATCGAAGAAATTGCTTATCAAACCAACTTACTCGCCTTAAATGCTGCGATTGAAGCGGCTCGTGCGGGTAAACATGGGAAGGGTTTTGCCGTGGTAGCTGATGAAGTTAGAAAATTAGCAGAAAGAAGCCAAGTTGCCGCTCAAGAAATCAACCAACTATCTTTCAACAGTGTGTCCTTAGCCGAAGAAGCAGGAAAAGTAATCGAAGAAATTGTTCCGAGTATTAAAAAAACGGCAGAATTAGTTTCCTCCATTGCAGATGCATCGAGTGAACAATCCTCAGGAATCAATCAAATTTCTTTGGCGATGACTCAAATGGATCAAACCACACAAATCGCGGCATCTTCTTCCGAAGAACTAGCAGCAACATCAAACGAACTCAAAGAACAATCAGGCCACCTACTCGAAATTATGGGTACACTTGTTAAAATAGATAAAGCAAAGTTGGCTTTGTCGAAACAAAACAAAAATTTAACAAACAAACCAGGTGATCTTAAAAATATAGCGGCTGAATTTGGAAAAAATAATAAGTCGTCCAATTCTTTTGGTTCGACACATGAACATAACGCTCTGACTGAAAAATTCTGAGTTTAGATATGGGAAGAGAACAGCTCTTACTCGATTTTATCCCTGAAGGATTTGAATTGATAGAGGTTTGCGAATCGGCAATTCTCTCTATTGAAGAAATCAATGACCACGCAGGCGAATATGATGAGGAGTTAATCAATAACCTATTCCGTGCTGTACATACGTTTAAAGGTTCTTCTGGTTTATTAAAACTCGAAAGTTTGGTAAAAATTTCTCACGAAGCAGAAACCTTAATGGATATTCTCCGTAAGGAAAAAATGCTTCCTAACGAAGACATATGCCAAGTATTAATCAACACCTGTGACCAATTAAGGAGACTATTGGAAAAGGTAGATGAAACCAAAGCAAATCCAGAGTTAGATGAAGAATCAGAAGCAATTATCGAAGTTTTAAAAAGAGAAATCAAACGTTTGAATCTGGAAACAATAATTCCAGAAGCAAAAGAAGAACCCGCACCGAAAAAGAAAAAAAGTTTTGAAATCTTTGGAGAAGAACCGAGCGACACGGTAACCACTGCAACGACGGTAACAAAAAAACCTGCCTTTGAAATCTTTGGTGAGTCGGTATCCTCCTCCACTACAGTAGAGATTCAAACTGTTGAAATCTCCAAACCACAGTTGAATTCGGAAAAAACGATTCAAGAGCCACTTTTACAAACAAAATCCCAAATTGATAAAGAAGTCACAGGTCCTTCCACTGCAGTCCATAAAAAAGAAATCAAAGTCGCCAATGAAAAGTTAGATGCACTTATGGATTTAGTAGGTGAGCTAGTCATTGCCGAATCGAATGTAACCCAGCACCCTCTTCTCAAATCACTTAGAAACGAAGATTTCAATTCTTCACTCAATAGACTCCGTAAAATTGTATTAGATTTACAGGAAGTGGCTTTGTCGACCCGGATGATACCAATCAGTGGCGTTTTCCAAAAAATGTCTCGTTTGGTACGAGATCTACAAAAGAAGGCAAACAAAAAAGTAGCACTCTACATTAGCGGTGAAGAAACGGAAATTGATAAATCCATAGTTGATCTCATTGCAGATCCAATCATTCACATCTTAAGGAACTCCATAGATCATGGAATTGAAAACGCAGGTGAACGCACGCTTGTTGGAAAACCGGAAGTGGGAACCATTCAGTTAAGTGCCAGACAATCAGTAAACGAGGTCTGGGTAATGATTCGGGATGATGGCCGTGGACTTAACAAAGAAAAAATCATACAAAAATCTCTAGAACGAGGGATTCTCAGTGGTGATACAGAAAACTTATCTGACCAAGAAGTTTACAATTTAATTTTTGTACCTGGATTATCGACTGCCGATGCGGTGACAGATATTTCTGGACGAGGTGTCGGAATGGATATCGTCCGACAAAACGTCGAAAGGATGGGTGGGAAAATTGAAATTCATAGCCGTGTTGGGAAAGGCACAAGTTTCATTTTAAGAATTCCACTTTCGTTAGGTATCATGGAAGGAACTGTTGTTCGTATTGGTGAAAAGTTTTTCACTATCCAGACGATTGAACTTAGGGAGTTTGTTAGCCTTAATAACAGAGAAGAAATTCCATTAGAAGACAATCAGAAAGTAATTGATGTTCGCGGCACCTTCATTCCTATCTTTGAAATCAATCAGATTTTGAATCATAGAGAAACGATCCTTTACGATAATTTAGATCCGCTCATGATTGTACTCGAGTATGAAAAAAAACTAATTGGAATCCGGGTGGATGAAATTATTGGCAATCAAAATGTCGTCATCAAACCCTTACAAGGAATTTTAGAAGAAGCCAATGGAGTGAATGGTTTTACAATCCTTGGAAGTGGAAATGTAAGTTTAATTTTAGATGTTAAATCCATTTTTCAAAAAATGCAAAGAAACGACTAATGATAAAGTTACTCATTGTAGATGATCAAACTGTAGTGCGTAATGTCCTGTCGGAAATGTTTGCGAGTGACAAAACGATTCAAGTTGTTGGAACTGCATCAAATGCAATGGAAGCAAAACGTTTGATTCCACAACTTCACCCAGATGTGATCAGTTTAGATGTTGATATGCCAGGTATGACGGGGATCGAATTTTTAGACTGGCTTATGCCCAACTTTCCAACCCCAGTGATTATGCTTAGCACCTACACGGTATCAGGTGCTAATGCAACCATCCAAGCTCTCCAAAAAGGAGCTATGGATTTTGTAAAAAAACCTGACGGAAGCGAGGCTGATTTTTTACGGATGTTGGAAGAACTGAAAATCAAAATTAGAAAATTAGGGCTTACTTCAAAACCCAAACAATCACTAACGACTCTTAAAACAAAATTAACCGGATTAAAAGGTAAACAAACTAACATTAAATTAATTGCTATTGGAGCATCCACTGGCGGAACCCAAGCCCTTGATTTTATTTTACACCAACTCCCTAGTGACCTACCGCCCATAGTCATTGTCCAACATATGCCTGAACATTTTACAACTTTGTTTGCGCAAAGACTCAACCAAACCACGGGCCTTCCGGTAAAGGAAGCAGGACATGGAGACATTTTAGAACAAGGTCATGTTTATTTAGCACCAGGGGACCAACATTTACTCGTTCGTCGTTTAGCGGGACGTTTTTATCTTGAGTTAGAAGTTTTTGAGAAAGTCAGCGGCCATCGTCCCTCTGTCGATGTTTTATTTGATTCTATTTCCAAAGGCAAAATGGGGAATTATTGTTTAGCAATATTACTCACCGGAATGGGAAGGGATGGAGCCGTCGGTTTAAAAGGAATTAAAGATAAGGGCGGACGAACCATTGGCCAAGATGAAGAATCATGTGTAGTTTACGGAATGCCCAAAGAAGCATTCCAACTCGGTGCTGTTGAAAAGCAAGTCAGCCTTTCTTCGATACCAAATGTTATTTTACAATTTTTAGAACAATAGAGGAGATTCAATATGTCAAAAAAAATATTACTTTGTGACGATGCACCAACGGCTCTTAAACTTATGGAGATGGTACTTGGAGATGAGGGTTATGAAATCTTCAAAGCTGAGAATGCCGACCAAGCAATGAAAAGCCTAGAACTCAATGGCCCCTTTGATGGATGTGTATTTGATGTGAATATGCCTGGTAAAAACGGAATCGAATTATCTCGAGATTTTTTGGCTCATCCTAAAGGAGCTGGGGCAAACATTGTCATCGTATCAACAGAATCCAGTGATCACTTACGCCAAGCCGGCAAAGATGCAGGAGTCAAAGCATGGATTGTAAAACCATTTGATGATGAGGATTTGATTGAAGTCCTCAAACGAATCACGAGTTAAAATGTAAAAACAGAAGTTTTTTTAACCATTCTCTCGCGAACTTTAGTTTCAAAATGTTTTTCTTGTGTAAGAATTTCAGTAGAAAGGTTCGCAGGAATTCGTGTTATAAAAACATCATAAGTATCTGTATGAAAAGCTAATTTTCTATACAATTCCCCGCCTGTGTCTTCACTAATGATTGGGATTTTTTCCGTTTGCAAAAACTCTTTTACAAATTTAACATTATTTGGGCCGGCGTGACTCGTTGTGAGTTTCAAAGTTTGCGATCCACCAAATATTTTTGCTTTTAGTTCGGTTCGAGGAATATTCAGTTTCACAAATTCATTGATAATGAGTTCCATAGAAGTAATCCCATAACGAGAACTTTTTTTATCTTCTATTTTATCTAAACTTCCAGGTAGTAGGATATGATTGATAGCACTGTGTTTTGTTTTTTCGTGATACAAACAAACGGAAACACAAGACCCTAAGATGGTTCTAATTTCGTAGACACCTGAAGTAAAATAGGCTTCCCCAATGTTTAAATAAACTTGTTCTTTCATAAAAAAATAAGAATCCAGTAGAAAGATGACGATTGATCTTCCACGAGACAGACTAATCGTTCTATATTTTTTATCAAGTGAAAAGAATGGGAAGAAGTAACAAAGAAAAATCACTTTGTTCTGCCTTGCAAAAAACCAAAGCACCCAAGTAGGATAACCCTAAAAAAACTTGGGTGCTGTACGAATTGTTACAAAAATTTACCTTACGGCTCGGTATCTTGCGTATACACCGTCAATATCTGGTCCATTGGAGATGGCCTCTTTTAAAAAAGCCAAATTTGTATCTGGATTTTTCCAACGAACAGAGGAGGCAGAAGAGAGCCTGATGTAAGTAAATCCATTTTTTAATTCATCCCTTAGACTGGAATTACAACCAAGCCCCCCTGCCGAATTTGATACTTCGCTCAGTTCCTCTAAATCAAACCCATCTCCACCGGAGTTCGCCGTGTCAAAAACCAAACTAGGATCGTATCCAAAATTTTTTGTTGTTTCATGAAACAACACGGAATTCCTACCAGCAAACCTTGGCCAATCAGCAGGATTTTTAGAATATGTTGTTTTAGGTGTAAAACGATAGTTCGGATTAAAACCACACCAATTGATCGTATCGTTACTTACCTCGACAATGACGATATCCATGAAATATGTACTTGGATTTGAAACTTTGAAAGCATTTTCAAAAACTATAAAATCAATCCCAGGGCCATTGGTAATTTTGTGACCAGACCATTCTAAAATAATATGATCATTTGCTAATGTATAAGCTAATGAAAATACATCGGTTCCCCCGCCGCCGAGGCCAGCACCTCGAACTCCATTCACTGCATTATTACTGTTCCCGATCCCTGAACCTGTATGTCCCGGTGCAGACTTCACAGTATCGGCCAACCAAACACCAGGGTTTAAGATCGGTGCACCAGGAGGTGTTTCTGTTGGGGTTTCAGATCCAGTGTTTGGAGTTGAATGATCCATTTGTAAAAGTGGCAATAACAACGTAGAATCTACGTTAGACGGTTTTGTTTCGCAATTCCAGACCAAAAGCAGGGAAATGCCGACGAAAAATAGGTTTGTTTGAATTTTCAATTTTGTCTCCTGTTTTGTCATTAGGAGCGCAGAATTTGTTCAGTTGTGATTTGTGCATTTTCAACGACCCAATGACATATTTGTCCGGGGCCCTGAAAAAAATTTTCGGTGCAAATGATCGTTTACGGGCGATTCATTTACGGGAAGATCCGACTTATTCCATAGTTGTATGGAAATCACGGTTGCGCCGTCAGCTGAGGATTTACACCCCATTCCTCCCGGAATTAAGGCCAGTTTTTAAAAGCCGTCAATTAACACAAGAAATAAAGAATATACTTTTAAATGTAAGAATCATCACCAAACAAAGATTAATTAGTATTAATCTTTAAGGCATAAATCACAATTCTCGCAACCATGAAACGGAGAATCAAAGTATTCATGGATAAATTTCCTACGACAGTTTTCAGTTTTAGTATATAAAACTGTTTGGTAGAGTCGTTTTTGGTTTTCCTTTTTTTTCTCCAATAGTTCTGCTTCTGAAAACATAGAATCGGACCAAGAGGATTCTATTTGTAATGTGCCTCGTTCCAAATCTCCAGAGATCAGGCCCTGGCTCGCGAGTAAATTGAGGGCTGTTTGGATTCGATGATCTCCTTTATTTTTATAAGTCATGTAGGATTGCAAAGTTTCATAATCCAATCCAGATAATTCATTTTGTTTTTGTAAAAGTAAAGTGAATAGTTTTTTCAAATAATTTAGATCTGGATTTTGCCATTCAATGAATTCCATCTGAACTGTCAGATCGTCTTGGCAATAATAGAGTTTACAAAAAGAAGGATACCCATCCCTTCCTGCCCGACCAATTTCCTGGTAATAAGACTCTATACTTCCGGGGATTTGTGCATGATAGATATTACGAATGTTAGGTTTATCAATTCCCATCCCAAACGCATTTGTAGCAAGTAAAACTGCGTCTTCCGATTTGAGAAACGAAGATTGGACTTTATTTCTTTGGTCGGGTGATAGTTTACCATGGTATACAAAATGTTTTTTTCGTTTGGTGTCCATCCAGTGACTGAACTTTTCCAGCTCCTGAATCAAACTAAAATAAATAATGGTTGCACCTTTTGATTTTTCTAAATCCTCTAAGATCGCATTGTATTTTGCTTCTGTATCAAAACAATCCACTACAGATAGCTTTAAATTCGGACGAAACAAACCATCATCAAAAATTCGAATTTTATCTTTATCAATTCCCAATTGAGAGATTATATCTTCTTGTACTCGTTTGGAGGCAGTGGCAGTGAGGGCCATAGTTGTTGGGAAACCCAACACTTCACGAAACAGAGTGATCTTTGTGTAGTCAGGTCTGAAGTCATGACCCCATTGGCTGATACAATGAGCTTCATCAATCGCGAGAAGGGAAATCGTTTGTTTGCCAACTGCATCCAAAAATTCTTTTTTTTGAAATCGTTCGGGCGAAACATATACAATTTTATAACCACCAGATGCTAGTTTGGTGTAACGATCCATTCGTTCCGCTTTTCCCAAACTGGAATTGATAAATTCGGCAGCAAGACCTTTTCTTTGTAAGGCGGCAACTTGATCTTTCATAAGAGCAATTAGCGGAGATATAACAATACATACACCAGGCATACTCATTGCCGGCAGCTGGTAACATAAGGATTTTCCCATACCAGTGGGCATAAGAACGAGTGCGTTTCCAAAATCTAAAATATGTTGAATGATTGTTTCTTGTTGTCCACGAAACTGGGAGATCCCAAAAATTTCGCACAACTCTTTCCAATTTTCCGAAGATGGAAGTGAATGATTACTTTTATGATTCAGGAATGATACCTGTAATCACTCTCTCTCAGAGATTCCATTCAGGTCATTTACTTTTTTTTATTAGTTCTTTGAATCATGCGTAAGAAGGAATACTTCTATTGGTTTTATCTTTCCTTTCACTGTTTCTTCGGCGATAAATTTCGTATGGAAAATTTCTGGATGTTCCAAGTTATCGATAGTGGCACCAGAAACGAGTATATCTACAGAATACTTTTTAGTTAAACCTTCTAATCGACTCGCGGCATTGACTGTATCGCTAATGACAGTGGAATCCATCCTTCGGTTTTCGCCGATGGTTCCAAGCATTAAGGGTCCGGTGTGAATTCCAATTCCAAACTCTACTGCCTGGTAACCTCCCCTAACCCTACCATCGTTGTATTCTCTAAGTGCATGCCTCATCGCAATTGCAGCCGCCAACGACTCGTCAGGTGGTCCCGGAAAGAGAGCCATGATTCCATCTCCCAAATATTTATCCACAAATCCGTTATGATCTCTAATGATTGGACCAAACAATTTTAAGAACGAATTGATAAATTTAAAATTCTCTTTAGGACTCATTGATTCCGAAAGACCAGTAAAATTACGAATATCCAAAAAAAATACGGTCATCTTTAATTCAGAAAAATCACCCAATACAATTTCGGTAATACTTTTTTTGTTTAACAAACCTAATACTTCCTTAGGGATGAATCTTTCTAGGGAAGAATTTATTTTTTCGAGAGTCGCAGAATGCATTTCACTAGTGGCGAAGGCATTGGCAAAAAGACGAGCCACCACCAAGGACTGGGCTAATAAAAAAATAAATGTTCCCACATTTACCAAAGAAAGTAGGTTCCAGAAAAAATGACTTTTAATAATATCAAGAAGGACAGTTAAAAGAAAGACAAGTGTTCCTCCAACAAACAAACCAGCACCTGGTTCTTTATGAATCAGGGCCCGACCAACAGTGATTAAACTATAAATTCCAAATGATACTAGTAACAATTGAAATGGAACAAGGAGTGTTGTTGTCCAAACAATCGGAGCAAATAGATTGATCGCAGCATAGGTTATCCCACCAAAAACAGTAAGATACGTTGCTGGTCGAAAGGAAAGCTCTGGATACAGTCGGTCAACAAAAGCGGCAAAACTAACAAGAGCCAAAGCCATCGTTGCATAAACCCCACGAATGACAAAATACCAACTTACATCAGGGAAGATCTCCAAAAACAAGGTTTCGCTATAAAGTGTGGATCGAAAGGAAATCATCAAACAAAACACACCGAACCAAAGTGGTGCCCGGTTCTGACTTCGGAAAAAGAAGGAACCACAATGATAAAGCCCCATAAGAAAGATGGCACCGAAAAGAAAAGCCTCCCAAATAATCGCTTGCGTTCTTATTGTTTGTATTTGTTCTAATGTACCAAGCGTTAGGTTATAATAAATCCCTCCAAATTGGTCATCCCAATTGGATACTTCAATTGTTAAATCAATTTCACTTTTTCCTGCTGTAGGAAGCAAAACGACTCTTGGCCGGTAAGAAGGAGAACTACCTTCTTTCACGTGGGAAACGACTCCCTCCCTGGCAATCGGATTTCCATCAACTGACAAACTAAAGGCGGTCCCTATCAAAGGAGACAACAAAGCCAAGTCAGCAGAATTTTCCGGTAATTTTATTTTTAACTGATAGATTCCGTAACCCATTGGTTCGCCGTTGAACCCTTTTGTGGAAGGTACCTCCCAAGGAGTTCCATCAAGGGTCCATTCCCCAGTCAGCGAGACAGTTCCCTGATTCCAAGACCAAACACTCAAATCCAATATTCCCGCAGAAGCAATGGGATTTTGCGACTTTCCCAAATCTGTCGAACACATGGAAAAGAAACACAAAACAATCAATATGGCCGACTTACGAATCGATAGGAACATTTCCAGGAATGCTAACGGATGGTAGGAGGTTGTCAATCGAATTAGAATCTTTGAGTGAGTCCCTTAGGAAGAAACATTGACCGGTTATTGAGGAAGGTTTCCGTTACTTGCAAGGAATCAGTAAATATAAGTTTATTTGAATTGAATCCAGAGATTGATTACAATCAAAAATACGGTGAAATACTAATGATCATTCATGATGTATGATTCCAACACAAGAGATGATTGCGAATGAATGACTCAACCTGCGGTAAGAAAGAAGTTCAAAGAACTTGACATTTGATTTTTAGAACTTTAGAGTTTTGTAATCTAAAGGAGGCCGAATGAAATTCAAATTTTTTACAACCACAGTGGTTTGTATTTTTTTTACGCTGATTGCATCCATTTCAGCACAAAAAGGACAACAACAAGAAGCAAGACCAGAAGGTGGATTTACAAAGAAGGTATCCGGTGTTTGGAATTGTGGTGATTTTGGAAAACTGACACTCAAACAAAATGGAATTTCTGTCACTGGTGTTTACGATTCGAATGGCGGTAGTATGCGAGGAACCATTAGTGGAAATACTTTTAGTGGTGTTTGGTCTGAATCAACAACCGGCGACTCAGGAGCTTTTGAATTCGAACTGGCGATTCTACGTATGTCTCCAGATCCTACGCATTTAAATGGAAAGTGGAATCATACAAACGATCGCACTTGGCAATCGGGTTGGAACTGCGTTAAGTAGAGGTATGATGGGAACTTTAATAAAATCTATATTCATTATTGCCGGCTGTGTATTGTTTGGTGGCCTTCTTGGGTTTTTCGGCCCATTTATCATAGCACAATTCGACCAAAATGGGACTGCATGGTCCATGCTTACAATGATTACCGTACCAATTGGTTTGGTTCTTGGACTTGTGATCGGACTCTTCTTCGTATTTGGTTTTTCTTTTCCAGGAGTCATCGTTCCGATCCTTGCGGTCTTGCTTCTGGTTGTAATGGTTTACTTCCTTATTTTTAATCAGTAGGTTCTATGAGATTCATTTTTACATTTCTAGTATTCGCAGTACCCATATTGGCACAGTCAAACCTTCCCATTTCCTTTGAAGAAAATGGACTTTATGGTTTTAAAAATAAGTCTGGGAAAGTAATCATCAAACCCCAATACCAACAAACAATGGACTTCACCAAAGAATTGGTGAGTTTTGTAGTTGCTGATAACAAATGGGTCTGTATCGATTCCAAAAATAAAATTCTTTTGCAAGTTTTTATTTATGACAACGGTCCAGACTATTATTCGGAAAAACTCGCTCGTTTTATAGAGAACAAAAAGTTTGGCTTTTTTGATTCCCATTGTAAAAAACAAATCGCAGCTAGTTATGATTTTGTTTATCCCTTTGAAGGGGGCCTCTCTATTGTATGTAATGGATGCGAATCCAAATCAGATGGAGAACATAGCAAGATCGTAGGCGGAAAGTATGGGATCATCAATCGAAAGGGAAAAGTAATTCTTCCAACGGAGTATGATTCTATCGATTCGATTGATTTTAAAAAGAAAACAGCAATCGTTACGAACAACAAAATAAAAAACACAATCAACTTTAAATAGGTTAGTAGAAATGCCAATTCGAATGACAGACGATGATAAAGAACCAGAAGAAGAATCTAAATCTGGCGGAAGTTCTTTTTTTCTTATAGCAATTTTTGTTTTTTTGGGTGGTTTACTTTTTAAATACCCCAAAGTAATGATTCCGATTCTTGCTATCGGGCTTTTAGGACTCATTTGTATTGGTAGTCTATCAGACGATTCTGATACAGAGGATGAAAATTCCACCGAATCTGTGTCAGATGGTCCACACAAGTTAGGGGCCAAGTTTGATACGGAACGTTATGACCGTGCCCCCGTCTACGAACCTCTTTCCAATGAATATGGGAATGAAATGCCAACCGAGGTTTCCCTACTCAAATATGCACCAAAAAGACAAAGCCAAGGAGAACAAGGCTCCTGTACGGGTTGGGCAGTATCGTATGCGGCTCGGACCATCTTACACGCAAAAGCCACAGGAGAAGATCCCAATAAAGTTAGTTTTAGTCCTGCCTATTTGTTCAACCAAAACACAGATAAAAATTGTGATGGTGCCTACCCGGTGGACTTACTGGATGATTTAAAAAAACAAGGAACCTTACAGTTCTCAGAATTTCCTTATAATGAAAATTCTTGCCGCAACAAACCAACTTCTGAACAAAAAGAAAAAGCAAAAGAATTTCGAATCGAAGGATACCAACGCCTAACAGAAGACGGTGAAAAATACGAAACTGACATTGATTCTGTAAAACAATATTTATCACAAGGATCCCCTGTAATCATTTCGATGGAAGTTGGTGGAACCTTTTTAGATCTAAACAAATCTGTTTGGTTGCCAACAGATGCCGATTACAAAGCAGTCAAACGATATAAAAAAGGTAAGGATGACTCTGGTGATTGGGGTGGTCATGCAATGACTGCTATCGGATACGATGACAATAAAAATGGCGGGGCCATCCAAATTATGAATTCCTGGGGAGAACACTTTGGCAACAAAGGAATTTTTTGGCTTCGGTATGAAGATTTCAATCAATTTGTTCGAGAAGCTTATGCATTCTACCCTCCGAAAACATTCGAACCCAATGAAACTTTCTCATACAAGCTAGGTCTTATCGACAATGCCACAAAAGAGTTCATCCAACTGAAACAAGTTACATCCAATTTATACCAAACAAAAAAACCAATAAAGATTGGATCACGTTTTAAAGTTAGCGTAAAAAACCAAAAACCAATCTATCTCTATATCTTTGGGCAAGAAACCGATGGTAGTTCCTATGTACTCTTTCCGTATACAGACAAACACAGTCCCTATTGCGGAACCAGTGGTGTGAGAGTCTTTCCTAAAAAACAAAGTCTAGAGGTCGATAGTGTTGGGAAAAAGGATCGTATCGTCATTGTCTTTAGCAAAAAACAATTAGATTACAAATCTCTCAATGCACAAGCGAATCGCTCTAAATCCAATTCTTATCTGGAAAAGTTCCAATCCGCTTTCCAATCAAAGGTTTCTAAGTCTTCCCAATTCAGCGAAGGTGGGGAAACGATAGAATTAGTTTCCACCGACCATGATCCAGAAACCGTAGACTTCATTGTGATTGAGTTTGATAAGGAGTAATCAGAACCGATCCAAAGATCGATAGCGTAAAACTTTCCATTCTTTTTCGTTTGTAACGGTAACCGCGACAAAAACTAAACAAAGGCTGAATGACCTGATTCAGCCCGCACCTTTCTAAACAATAATCACCGAATATATTAGTTATGCGGTAAAAGATATTGACTCATATAACACGAATCATTCGAATAAAAAACTACTATGCCAAATACGAAATACAAAAAACCAATTTTGATAATTTTATTACTGTCTATTATTATCTTTTTCCGATGTGATCTTCTAAATACAAAAGAAAACGAATCAAACCAAAACATCCTTTCCGCCTTGGTTGCATTAGCCTCTCAATCAAACGCGACCCAGATTCCCGATACTGATCACACCGTCGGAGGTACGTTATCCGGACAATTAAATGGTGGAACTATAGTCTTACTACTCAACGGTGCGAACAATCTTTCTAAAAATGCCATTGGAAATTTCGTTTTTGGAACCACTCTAAAATCAAAGACTGCCTATACAGTTTCGATCTTTTCTAAGCCCAATGGAGTTACTTGCGGAATCACAAGTGGCGGAACAGGAACAATCGCGTCTTCCGATGTAACCAATGTGGTTGCTGATTGCAATATTTGCGCTAATGGCACCAAGGCTTCTTATGAAGCCTGTGATGATGGGAATTTAGTCAACGGCGATGGCTGCAGCAACACTTGCACCGTTGAACCATCTTTTATTTGCTCAAATACATCGCCAAGCAGTTGCAATGTGTGTGGGAACGGAACCAAAGTTTCTTATGAAGGCTGTGACGATGGAAACATTTCTAACGGGGACGGTTGTAGTAGCACTTGCGTTGTTGAACCTGGATATACATGTATCAATTCACCATCTGTTTGCACAAATTGAGTTTCATTGAGTGATGTAAATAGGACTTCTACTAAAAGTATCCTGAAACCGCTCAAAGAAAACACCATAGATAAATCCAAAATAAATTTGTGACAGCATCTTCTATGATTCGAAGATGGCAATGACGAATGGAATTCGAACTTTGGTTTTCATTAAAATGAATTGGAAACTAACTATATGGTTAGCCTGCCTTTGCAGCTGCGCACCGCTTACTTCTTTTTCCGAACCACCCGTCGCCATCCAAGGAAATTTGGATGTGCGATTATGGGATTTTCAAAAGAATCTCCCTCTTTCTGGTGAATGGATTTTTCATTGGAAAGAATGGATCTCACCCAAAACACAAGTTCCAAATAATTTTCCAAACAACAAAACTTTATCAACGGCGCCTCCATCCTCTCATACTTTTCAATCCATTGGAGAGAGATGGAAAAATAAATTAGAAGGAACCGGTTACGCAACTTACCAGCTAAAAATTCTATTTTCCGAAAATGCAAAAGAAAACATATATGCTCTCCGTTTTTTCCAAACGGGAGGTGCCGCCATGTCTATCTATGTGGATGGTGTTCTTCAATTAGAATTGGGAAAAGTTGGTAAACTTAAGGAAACCATGATTCCTACTCGGAGTTCTGGAATGATTGTACTTCCATATCCTAATAAAGAAACAAACATCATGGTTCATATTTCCAATTTTCACCATGATGATGGTGCGTTTTGGTATCCGCCAACATTGGGACTCTTTCATAACATAGAAAAACAAATACTACATGAAATCATCAAAGATTCCTTACTCACTGGCGCTCTTTTATTTATGGCCTTCTACCACTTTGTGGTTTTTTTATTTAGAAGGAATCGTTCGATCATTCTTTATTTTGGATTGTATTGTTTAGTGATTGGACTCCATTCTATTTCTTTAAATGGAAATTCCCTTTACAATTTATTTCCTGAAGTTCCTTATCATTTTGCATTTGTCCTTTCTTTAATTTTTTACTTAGCAATACCTTTTTATCTATCATTTCTATATGAACGGTTCCCCGATATTTTTTCCAAAAAAATTAAAAACTTTTTTATACTTACTTGCTGTGGATTATTTCTTTTCGTTTTGTTCGCACCTTCGGAATTAGGATCCCAAACCACTTTTTATGGGCTTTTCTTTACGATTCTTGGTTTATTTTATTCAATCATTTATCTTTCTTATGCAGTTTACAAAAAAAGAGAAATTGCCTTACCACTCCTCCTGATTCAATTTTTTTTATTCCTCAGCGCCATTAACGATACTCTATATTTATACGGTATCCTGAACTACTTTTTAATGCTCGAATATTCTTATTTAGCCACTGTTTTATTTCAGTCTCTAGTTTTAGCTTCTTACTTTACAAAGTCCGTGATCAAAACAGAAGTATTAGGAAAAGAACTTGCAAAACTAAATGAATCCCTAGAAAGAACTGTGATCCTTCGAACACGAGAATATAAAGAAGCAAAACAAACCGCAGAAGAAGCCAACGAATGGAAGGATAAATTTATATCCTTAGTGGCGCACGACCTAAGATCACCTTTAAGCACTGTATATTCTGCGTTAACTATAGTTACGGATAAAGATTCTACAGAAGAAGAAAAAACTCATATTTTCAAACAATTGTTTGTGATCTTAGAAAATGCCATGTCTACGGTAGAACATTTACTCAACCTAAACAGATTTAATAAAGGAAAAATACATTTAAATTTATCTCAGAACCAATTTTTAGATATATTGCGACCGTTAGTTGGCTCCTTCGCATTGGAACTACAAAAAAAATCATTAAGATTGGACTTCTCTATTTCCGAAGCAGCAACTATTTATGCAGATAAATCCATACTCATAGAAATCCTTCGGAATATAATTGCTAATGCAATCAAATTCAGTAACACAAGCGGTTGGATCCGGGTAGGATTTTTTGATAAGGAAACGTCCACAGAAATTACAATCGAAGACAATGGGCAAGGAATTCCTTCGGAACGCCAAAAAGATTTGTTTTACAAACAAATGACTTCACCTGGTAGTTTAGGGGAAAAAGGGTTTGGAATTGGATTGAAACTATGTTTCGAACTGATCCGCCTCCACCAAGGGAACATCCGAGTGCATTCCGAAGAGGGAAAGGGCAGTTTATTTACTTTGGAGTTTCCAAAAGAAAAACTTAGTTAGTAAATCTCATAATCTTCTACCCAATCATAGTTTAATTCCAATTTTTCATTTTTTCATTTCTATAATTGACAAAGCTAAATTCTTGAAATAAATTTACAAAATAAACAATGGGCAGCCAAATCTTAAAGATTTCGATTTTACTTTTTATCCTGGGACAAGACTGCAAACAAACAGATCTTTGCAACACGAGTGATACAGATTCTAAATGTGGCTTAACTAATGTGATCACACAATCAGATTGTAGCTTCACAACTCTTCCTCCAATAAAACCGCAAAATCTTTCTGGATCTCCTAGTAATGGACAAATTGTTCTGAATTGGAATCCCAGCCATTGCGCGACTAAGTATACCGTATATTGGTCCAACACACCCAACATCAATCCACTCACTGCGAACAAAATAGTAGTGCAGGAAACAAAGCTAACACACTCCGGGATCACTAACGGCGTAATCTATTATTACCGGATTTCTGCCGAAAATTCAATAAACCATAAGGAGAGCTTGTTTTCAGATGAAGTGTTTTTTACTCCATCTCTGGCAACTTTGAAGACCTATATCACAGCAACGACTTACGCAATACCAACCATTGGGAGTATTGCGGGGGCTGATACGATTTGCAATAACGATACCGGTAAACCTATTGGGGGTTCAACTTACAAAGCCCTTCTTGTGGATGAAACAGGTTGCGCTGGAATTCCTTGCAGACGTGCCTCCATTACTGCAAATATTGGAGACGGACAAATTGATTGGGTATTAAAACCAAACACAAATTATGTGAGATCTGACGGAGTGACACCGATTATGACAACTAATGTAAATGGTCTTTTTATCTTTGGGACTTTAACCAATGGTTGGTCAGGTTCGGCAGTAACCGGAATTAGCGGTATGTCAGGCTCCTGGATCGTTTTCGGAGGACTCACTTGTACCAATTATAGTTTGAATTCTGGCTCCGTGACGACAACCCAATACAACCAAACAGGGAGCGGTTCCCTCTCTGGTGCTGGTTTATCATGTGGAGGTTCTTACTCTTTACTTTGTATTGAACAGTGAGTCCGTTCCTTCGATCGATATATAGATTTTATAGATTTTAATCAAAAAGACTTGTCAGACTCTAGAATCTGATACGAACATTGTGTTCGATGAAAAAAATTTCTTGGATGCTGGTTTTGTTCCTTTTATTTACAGGAACTTCCTGTGCATCCAATGAATCTGGAAACCAAAACGTAACCAATCAATTCGAATTTTTCCAAGACCCGTCCACAGTAATTCCCTTTGATCAAATTCAAAAATTAAAAACTTGGACCTCTATTTCGAAAGGCCAACTTTCCTTTAATTTTACCAATGATGTCATTTGGCTCCGAGCCAAAACCACTGAAGTTGGATTCTCACAAGGACGAATCCTTTCTTTAGAATGGAAAGCCCTCGACTTTGCTGAATTGTATTATCCGATAAAACCCAAAGAATTTCAAACTTTGGGAACAGGAGACACCATCCCTAAATCAAAGTGGACATTCCCGGAAGCTCTCTACCCAAGCTTTCAAATTCCAAAAGAAAATTCGGGCGAATATTTTTATATACGAATTCAATCCAAGTCCTTGATCTCTTTTCCCATTCGTTCCTTGGATGAAAGATCACTGAACAAACATATGATTCTTGAAACAGCTGTTACTTGGCTTATTTTAGGAGTCTGCGCAGTGATGTTTGTATTTGCCCTATTTTATTTTTTTGCTTTTGGACTGAGTGAATTTTTCTTTTATGCAGGGTATGTTGTGTGCACTGTGCTTTGGTACAATGGCCAATATGGAAATGCGTATGATGTATTGTGGCCCGAATCCCCTTGGTGGCAGAACAAAGCCATATTAGTATTTTCCACTCTAGGGATTCCCTTCTCCTTTCAGTTTGTACGAATGTTTTTAAATACAAAAGTAAACAACCCACGTATCGATAAAATTTTACTGATCATGGGTATTGTGGCACTGGTTTGTGTTCCGGCAATTCTTACTGCCTACACAACCAAAATTTTTTCTAGGATCGCTACTTATATTTACCTGATCTCCATTCCTCTCATTCTTGGGACTGCCTTACAAAACTATTTCAAAGGGGAAAAACGAATCTTATTTTTTCTGATCAGTTGGGGATCCTACTTTATCGTTAGTTACAACACAATGTTTTATTTTTTAGGAATCTTACCCTATTCCACTCCCCTTCTCTATTCAGCTGTGTTTATTTTTCCCATCGATTTATTTTTCCTATTGTTTAATCTATTACAAAAATATGAAACACTAGAAGGCGAACGAAACGAAATCCTCCATCGGATCCTTACCTTAAATTCTGACTCTGACAAAAGCACACGTTATGCGAAATCAAAACTAAACTCAGTCAATACAGAAGAATCACTTGCAAAATTAGAATCATGGATGCGAACAACAAAACCTTATCTGGATGAAAAATTAGATTTAGAAATCGCATCCAATGCAGTAGGTCTAACTGTCCAACAAACATCAGAACTACTCAATTCCAAATTGGGGGTTAGTTTTCGCAGTTATCTCAATTCATTTAGAATCACAGAAGCCAAAAAAGTTTTAAAAGAAAATCCAGATGCGTCGATTCTTTCTATTGCATATGCAACAGGTTTTGGTTCCAAAACTGCTTTCAATGTAGAATTTAAAAAAGCTACGGGTGTGAGTCCGTTGCAATATAGACAATCGGAAGATGTAGAAAATCGATAACAACCATTAGGGTCCGTAGATTGGGGATCCCTGATACACTTGATTCACTGCCGTAGCACTGAGGGCTGATCCAAAAACACGAAATCCATCAATGCCACCGTGGTACCAATACCCACCACCCCAACTTCCAAAAGTAATTCTTTGTAAAATTGTATCTACGGTACCAGAACCAGTTGTGGCTGGTGTCCCTAAAAAAGTTCCATTGGTATAAAAGGAAGAATTCGTTCCGTCAAAAACGATACAAATATGTGTCCAGATACCCGCAGGCGGAGCATAGGTTTGTTTCGCACTAAAATTGGCTCGAGTAAAATATAACCCTGTTACGCCAGCTGTATTTTGCAGCCCAAACCCGCAGGCATTATTAAAAAGTGTACCATAAGAAAAAATCAATTCCTGCACCCCAGATCCGAGGAGGGCGTCTGGCTTTAGCCAAATACAAATGGTTCTTGGCAATGTCCCGCTTGGCAACATACTATCTCCGCCAATTTGAGAACTAATATCTGTTGTATTGAGATGTACTGCCCCATTCGTATCTCCTTCATATCCAGTTGTGAAGGAAAGAGAAGGACTCGCCGTTAGAATTAATGGTTGGATACCAGAATTCTCAAAAGATCCATTCGTAAATTTCAAATGGACTAAAGATCCTATTTCCACACCAATTCGCAAAGTTGTACTGGTATCCCCTGCACTGGTTGTGGCAGTGACCTTATAATCCGCATAACTGGTGATTGCTGTTGGAGTGCCAGAAATTTCACAAGTTTCCTTGTTTATGGTAAGTCCTGTTGGGAGAGCGGGTGATACGTTACAGGTGCTAATCGTCGAACATAAATTCGATTTGATAGAAACTGGAAAATTTTGCCCCAAAAGGTAAGTGGATTGCGGATAGGATAAGGAGGTACTCCCTGTACAAGGAATACAATCTTTACCTTTAATGAGACAAGCTAGTATTTGTGTTTCATTAAACTCGCGACTATAAACATCCCCTGCATTATTCAAATCAGAAGGATTACAATCCAAAACAAAAAAAAATAGGAATAGGATTGTGTATGATAATTGACCATACTGTATCAAAAAATGAATCAAGTCGCATATTTGTTTTTTCATCGTAGCACAAGAGTATAAAGGATTTGTGCCTAGCAGTCGTTCCGATATATAATTCTGAACGAAAGAATTGAAAAAAATTGATTAGATAAGAATCAACAAAATTTAACGCAATCAAAAATCATTTCCAACGACTCACTTGTCATAAGAAAGTTACTCTACGTAGGCCACTCCCAACTGATACATCTGACCAATTTGTTTGGCACTTAAGGCGATGGCATAAATTCTTACATCATCCAGAGCACCCACCCAGTAGTATGCAGGCCCCCCACCGCCGGTCCAAGTTCCTAGCGCAAATGATGCGCTAATCGTATTGAGAGGCCCTGTTCCCACAAACGGTGTAGTGGCGATAAAAACTCCATTCACATAAAAATCTGTCGCATTGCTTCCGCTATACGATGAACATAAATGAGACCAGGTGTTTATCGGCATCGTGTAATCGGCTAGGGCATCATAACCAGATCCTAAAAACGAAACTTTATTTCCTGATGCATTAGAGATTGCAAACACGGCCCCGGAAGCATTGGGATCGCCATAACGAAAAATCACGCGATGAGTGCCATTCGAAGGAAGCGACGTTGGCTTGATCCAAGCGCAAAAGGTTCTTGGATTTGCTCCCAATGGCAAACCTGTATCACTACCTGCATAGTATTGGTTATTAGCGGTGTAATTGATTGCACCATTCGAGTCGCCGTCCTTGCCAAAAGTTGCACCTGGGGGCGCCTCTGGACTACCTAAAGTAAGGACTACTGATCCTGAGTTTACTAAGGAACCATTGGTAAAATTATATTGGACCAAAGGTTGGACCGGCACACCGTTTGCATCGCTACCGCGAGAACAAAAAGGGCCTTTTAGCAAACAGTTTAAAATTTGTGTTTCATTAAACTCACGACTATACACATCGCTCGCATTCTCCAAATCGGAATGCCTACAAAAACTAAGAGAAAAAATAATAAAGAGAAACACCCCAAGAAAATGACTGGTTTGGAACGGGAACCAAGAAAGGTTATTTATTAATTTTTTCATCTTGGCTAAGGAGTATATGGGATAGATCGCGACTAGTCGTTCCGATATATATACTGGAACCTTTTTATTCTAAGGTTTTTTAGTACAACCATTGAGAATGCAGCGCAGGACGATTTTGAGGAGAATATTTATCAATCTTACCTCCGAGAAGGATGAAATATCTTGATTAAATTACCTGATCTTTCATTTTTCCATTAGGCAGAGAGAAATTCCCATGAAGAGATTCGTACTACCCCTGGCATTCCTATTCCTCTCTTCCTGTGGGCTTCCCTCCCTCAAAAGAAGTCCTCTGGATTTTTTGACTTTCCTTCGGTTCTTCTCAGGACCACAGTTTACAGGACATAGTATTGGCGGGGCTGTCTCAGGACTCCTTGCCGGAACATCGGTCACCCTCACTAACAACCAAGAATCGGTAACAGTGAGCGCAGATGGAAATTTCACATTTCCTACGAAACTCAGTTCAGGGCAAAGTTATGATGTCAGTTTCGTTGCCAATGGTGCTGGATTGTCCTGCTCGATCGCCAATGCCCAAGGTGTGGTCCAAAGTAGCAATATAACAAACGTAAGCATCACATGTGGGTTAGGTGCCAACTTTTATGAAGTTGGTGTAAACGTTTCCGGACTGAGCGGAACCATTAGCGTACAATACAATGGAACAGAAACCCTAAACATAGCCACTACTGGCCTTACCAAATTTACAACTTTAACATCGACAGGTTCCAACTATACTGTAACGATCACATCACAGCCTGCCGGTACCATCTGTTCGTTTGATAACCCAACACTCACCGTAGGAACTATGGCAGCGGCCAATGTAACTCTATTCATAACCTGTGTTACAGGATATATTGTCGGTGGGAACATTCACCCAACTCCAGGTTCTGATCTCGGAACCAATTTAATCGGAAGAAAAACCTTTCTCAAAACAAGAGTGGGTTCTTATCCCATCAATGCTGGTGGTGGCGGCGCCAGTACAGGGGGAGCCGTTGCAACTGCATCCCCTACGGCTGCTCGTTTCAATGGCCCGGGTATGATCGCTACTGATGGTAATTTCATATATGTAGCTGATTCACTGAATGCAGTGATTCGAAAGATCGATAAATCCAACGGAACCACCACCATCCTCGCCGGTGGAAATTCGGGTGGAGGAACTGTTTGTCCCGGCACAGTCACTACCAATTGCCAAGATGGCGCAGGAACCGCTGCACAGTTTAATGGGATTGTGGGACTTACGACTAACGGAAACAATTTATTTGTTCTAGAGTCAGCTGGCAGAAGGATTAGAAATGTAAATCTGACAACCTCCGTAGTATCGACGTTTGCTGGAAGTGGAAATGCCGCTTCCGCTGATAATACTTCAGGGATCCTTGCTTCTTTTAATAATCCTTCCGGTATCACTCTATTCAATGGAAATCTTTATGTTGTAGATCGTGGGAATTGTACGATCCGAGTCGTGAATCCAATCTCGACTGCCGTCACTACTCTTGCTGGTGGTCCCACTCTATGTAGTTTTGCCGATAACACAACAGGAACTAACGCTCGCTTTGTGTCTCCATTGAATATCGTTGGTCTCGGTGGTTTTCTTTATGTTTCCGACATTGGGGCTGGTGGTGGTCATAAAATTCGCAGGATATCACTCACAGGAACCAACGCTGTTGATACCATTGCTGGGGACGGTGTACAAGCATCTACCGATGGTATCGGAAACGCAGCCCAGTTCAATGACCCTCATGGCCTTACCACTGACGGAACCAATTTATTTATCTCTGAATGGTCAGGGCATAAAATCCGCCATCTCAATCTATCCACAAATAGAGTCACAACCTTAGTGGGAAGTGTTTCCGGATATGCTGACAATACAGGAGGGAATGGACTTCTCAATTTCCCCGGTTATCTATTATCGGACGGACTGAACATTTACGTAGCAGATACAGGAAATCATTCTCTTCGTTATCTGGAACATTCAGAATTACTCAGGTATACCTTTGACGGAAATACAAATGATTCAATCGGAACCAATCATGGTTTGGTGACGGGTGCCCCCACTCCCACTATGGATGAAAATGGGTTTGCCAGCGGTGCTTACGAATTTCAAGGCAGTGGAGAACTGATCCAATCGACTTCTAATATTACACCAGTAATCACAGACAACTTAACCATATCGGCTTGGATTTATCCTGGAGAAACCATCGGCGACCAAGTTATATTTCACAATGGCCAAGGTGGCACCAATGGTTATGGATTGGTTTTTAATGGAACGGGAAACCCTAGAAGTTTGTATATATCTCTAGATCCTGCTGGACTCAGCGGAAATACAACAATGAAGTTACCATTAAACCAATGGTCTCATGTTGTACTCAGGCGGTCCTATCCCAACTGGCATGTTTTTATTAATGGCAAACAGGATGCCTTAACATTTTCCTCAAATCCGAATCCCCCAGTTAACACATTCAAGGTGGGAGATGGAGGGAATGCCCTTCCTTTTAAAGGAAAAATATCTGATGTTCGTTTTTTTAATGGAGCCCTCGACAGTGATGACATCCAAAGATTAGCTGTGCAAATTCCAGCGGGACTTATCTCGTATTTTCCTTTGAATGGAAATGCCAAAGACTACGGAAGCGCTGGAAACCATCTAAACATCACTGGTGCCATCACCACAATCGATCGCAGTGGTCACCCAAGTGGAGCTTATTATTTTAATGGTGCCTCCTTTATGCAAAGATTAAGTCCGAATGGCTTACCTGCAGGAAATAGCCCGAGAACCATTTGCGCCTGGTTTAATAAATCAAGTTCCATTGGTGAATACATTGTGGGATTCGGAACCTTCGTTAACTTTCAAGGGAATGGGCTCGTAGTTTCCGATACCGTCACAGGTATGTTTGGTATTGCGGATGATGTCACAACCTTTCACGAAGGGTTTCGGAACCAATGGATGCATCTCTGCGGAACTTATGATTCTTCAAACGTAAGAGTCTTTGAGAATGGAGTTGTACGTGCTTCCGGACCTAAAGCCTGGTCCACTGTCCCCGGTCCCAGTCTGGAAGTAGGAAGGCGGCTCGATGGTGTTGCAAACTTTACTGGCGATCTTGATGAGATCAGAATCTACAACCGAGTCCTTTCTGATGCAGAGATTCGAGTTTTATCAGGCCATTATCCAACACAAGTCACTAGCTGGAACCAAACGCCTGCTAGTAGCAGTTTAAAATTATTTTTAATGCCCGAAGCTGCTTCCTTTGGCCCAGGACTTTGCCTAGGAGGATCCAACTGTGTTGGGATTGTGGATGACCGGAGTGGAAACGGATTTCATGTCAGCCAAGGTCTCGGAATCCAACAGCCAAGTTTTGATGCCACAGGCATCAACGGATCAAAAAGTTTACGTTTTACGGATACAACAGGAGCATTTCTATCTAGAGCTTGCACTCCCGAATTGAATACTGCTACCAATACTATATTTGCAGTTTTTATCGAATTGAACACATTCGGGAGTGATGGAATTTTTCACAACGGAGATTCAGGTAAATTATTATACTTACCTAACGGAGTCGGAAACCAACTCAGCTTATTTGATCTACAAGGAGGAACAGCGAGACTGATATCTAACGCAGGCTATAATATAGCTAATGAAATCGTCCTCATGTCTCTCGATTATAATGGGACTTCTGGAAATATATATAAAGGTGGCTCTGTTGTTAGCTCTACCAGTTTCGGAGTTCCGTCTTACAATTGTTCTAGCGGAAACTTAGATATCGGAAGATACTTTTGGGGTGGTGCTCCGCCATTTGATGCTGACTACCTAGAAGGACATCTAGGAGATTTAATCTATTTTGACCAAGCTCTCTCAACCAGTAACCGGCATATCGTAGAATGTTATCTGTCCAATAAATACAATCTCCCAGTGGGTCACCCCTGTCCCTAATGACAAGGGTTGACTCGAATCAAAGTCGACCCGCCGTTTGGCAATCACATCATAAACCACTCACTCCTTTAAATACAAGAAGAAGTACCTAGCGAAAGTCCGCATTTTCTTCGCTTGGTGGATTCACTAACAGAACCAAAACCATTTGATTCCCGAATTGACAAAGTAATCCAACGCAAACCTTCCTTAACACAAAAAACATTTCAAATTCGAAGAAACAATACATCTAACACCAGCCAGCTTGTTTCCATCGACGAACTCTGTTCGCAAAATCAAAATATCCTATATTATATTTATTGCATGAAATAATTCTATTTTCACCATTTCGTATTTTTTTTATGAATCCCGATCTATAATATTTACTACATAAGATAAAAATAGTAATAAATTTACAAAGCCTTCATTCATATACATTACGTTTTGTGGTTGCATACATTACTATTTTATGTTCATCTAAAGTTTTGGAAAATTTTTGACCTTAACCTAGGAAAGAAACATGAAAAACGAGGAGCTTAGTTCAGACACCTCCATAAAAAATAACGGATCAGTTCCCATCGAGTTTAAAACCATTTTCGAATCTCTTTCCGAACTCTATATGATCCTCGATTTAGAATTTAATATCATTAATGTAAGCGATGCTTATGCACATGCCACGCTCATCAAAAGAGAAAATGTAATCGGACATAATATTTTTGAAGTTTTTCCTGACAATCCGAATGATGAAAATGCCGACGGAGTCAAACAACTCAGAGCCTCCCTACTCCAAGTAGTAAACTACAAAATCACAAGCACAATGACATTACAAAAGTATGATATTCGAAAGGCGGACGGAAGTGGATTCGAAGTCAGATACTGGAGTCCTGTAAACTCACCGGTCTTAGATAATGATGGCAACTTACTTTGTATTGTCCATAGGGCAGAAGATGTAACTGAATTTGTCCACCTAAAGCAACAAAAATTGGAACAGTCCGAAAACACAGAAGAAATGCGTGAACGCATTGCCAAAATGGAATCGGAGGTTTACACTCGCGCCAAAGAAGTCATAGAAAAAAATGATGCCTTATTAAATAGCGAACAAAATTTATCAATCACCTTAAGTTCGATAGGTGATGCAGTGCTCACGACAGATGAACATGGTGTAATTAATCGTTTGAATCCTGTTGCACAGGAATTAACTGGGTGGACCGAAAAGGAAGCTCTGGGTCGTCAAGTAACGGAAATTTTGGAATTAGTTCATGTTAAAACGGGCCAACCGAAAGTAATTCCAATCTTTGAAGTCATTTCATCAGGAAAACCAAAAGGAGACAATCAAGACTCTCTCCTCATCAATCGTGATGGGATCCGAATCAATATTTCAAACAACTGTTCTCCCATTCGGAGTAAATCAGGCAGGATCATTGGGTCCATTTTAGTTTTTCGTGATGTTACAGAAGAATTTGCAGCAAAGGCATTTCTAGAAAAAGCAAAAGAAAATGCAGAATTAGCAAACAAAGCAAAAGATTCCTTTCTTGCTACCATGAGCCATGAGATCCGAACTCCTTTGAGTGGTTTGATTGGAATGTTAGAATTACTTTCTCAGACCATCCTCAGCGTGGATCAAAAAAGTATGGTTCAAAACGCCCTAGAATCAGGAAATAGTTTACTCCGAATTTTAAGCGATATTCTGGATTTGTCTAAAATTGAAGAAGGGAAACTCGAATTATCTCTCCAAGTAACATCCATCAACCGACTGCTTTCGGAAGTGGTATCTACGTACTTTCATGTAGCTCAAACGAAAGGATTATCATTAAATTATAAAATCGACGAGGCAATTCTTCTCTCACATCTTATCGATCCACTCAGATTATCTCAAATATTAAATAACTTTGTCAGCAACGGAATTAAATTTACTACGAAAGGTGGGATTACAGTTTCTGCGGAGTTAATAAAAAATCTTACGTATGCGCAACAAATACGTTTTTCCGTAACAGATACCGGAATTGGTTTAAATAAGGAAGAACAATCTCGATTATTCCAAAGTTATTCCCAAGCCACAGCTGATACGGCTAGATTGTATGGTGGCACTGGACTTGGCCTTGCTATCTGCAGGCGACTTGCCGATCTAATGGATGGAATCATCTCCATTGATAGTACGCCTGGAATTGGTTCTACGTTTAGTATCACGTTATCGCTTCCGACAATCAACATTGATATGAACGATTTAAACTCACTGACGGTAGAAGAAAATCACATTGAACCGATCATCCTAAACAAGTCTTATGTTCCAAGGATTCTTGTAGTAGACGATCATTCGGTCAATCTAGAATTACTCGTTCGTCAGGTTGAAATGTTAGGTCTTCAAGTAGATGGCACTGACGATGGGGAAAAGGCTCTGAAGTTATGGCTTGATAAAAAATACGATCTAATCATTACAGATTGTCATATGCCTGTTAAAGATGGGTATACTCTCTCAAGAGACATTCGAAATATAGAAGAAAAACGTTTCCTTCATAGGATCCCCATCATTGCATATACTGCCAATGTTCTCAGCGAAGAAAACGAACATTGCTCCAATGCAGGAATGGATGAAATTCTAATCAAACCAGCACGAATGGCAATCCTTCGAAAAACTCTTTTAAAGTGGTTACCTAATTTACTCAATCCGATTGCAATAGATTCTTCGGATCATTTCATTAGTAAAAATTCGCCAATTGATATAACAATTCTACAAAACATAGTCCCTGACAAAAAAGACCAAATACAAATCTTAAAGAAGTTTAAAATACATCATCACGAAGATTTAAGCAAACTAATCGAAGAATTATCTAAAAAGAACCTTATGGAAGCAGCTCAACTAGCTCACCGTTTAAAGGGTTCTTGTAAAATTGTTGGAGCAAGATATTTGATCAATGGGTATACAACCGTTGAATCTCTTATCGGTGAAAGTGAAATAAGTAAGTCCTTAGAAGAAATCAAAGGTATGGAAATTGATATTTCAAAAATCGAATCTTTCATTGATGATTTATAAACATCGTTTTTAAATAGGTGAACTTATGAATGCAGATGATTTAACTTTTCTAGTTGTTGAGGACGATGACTTCCAAAGAGATGTCATCGTAGATATCTTATTACGATTGGGAGCTTTGAAGATTACCGAAGCAAGAACGGGAACCGAAGCTCTCAAGGTTTTAAATCAAACAAACTCCAATTTGATTGATATCATTCTCTGTGATTTGAATATGCCGGAAATGGATGGAATGGAGTTCCTACGACATATAGGAAACGCACATTCACCTGTTGCCACAATCATCATGAGTGCTTTGGATGGAGCTTTGATTGAATCCGTTAGAAAAATGGCAGGTGCCTACGGAATCTATTTACTTGGTGCTATAGAAAAACCAATCACACCGGCTCATTTGATTTCACTATTTTCGATTTATAAATCTCGAGATACCAAACAAAAAAATGAATCAAAAGATGGTTCCATTTATACTTTGGGAGAAATTTTAGAAGGATTAATTGAAGGCCAATTTTCTCCTTTTTACCAACCTAAACTGGAACTAGCTACGGGTAAGTTGATTGGAGCCGAGGCCTTAGCAAGATGGCTTCACCCTCAATACGGAGTCGTAACACCAAATGCATTTATTGATTTGTTGGAAAAGTCTGGCAATATCGACATACTAACATTCATTATGTTAGAAAAATCTGCGAAAGCCTGCAAGGAAATGCATGCTCATGGCCATAAGATTTCTGTTTCCGTGAACCTTTCTCTTACTTCATTAGCCGATACAAAACTTGCCGATAAAATCACACAAATTGTATTAAAAACAGAATTAGATCCTAAATACATTATACTAGAAATCACTGAAACCGCTGCGATGACAGAAATGGCACCAGCCCTTGAAAACTTAGCACGTCTACGTATGAAAGGATTTGGTCTATCCATTGACGACTACGGCACCGGATATTCCAGTATGCAACAGATCACACGCATTGCATTTACCGAACTTAAGATAGACCAATCATTTGTTCGCGAGATGACCAGTAGCCATGTATCTCGGGTTCTAATTAATTCCAGTATTGATATGGCCACCAAACTCCAAATCAAATGTACGGCAGAAGGTGTTGAAACTAAAAATGATTGGGAACAATTAAAGAATATGAATTGTGACCTGGGACAAGGTTATTTCATAGCAAAACCAATGAGTTTTACTGATTTTCTACAATACTGCAACGAGAATCTTAAAACTTAAACTAACAAAAACAATACGAATCTTATTTTTCGATGGGGCGATCCCAATCGATTTCTTCATTGAACCCAGGTCGCATAAGGGCCGGGCTCTTACGGGGTGCGCATTCGCTCCCGTCCGCTCATTCAAGCGGACCAAGCCCTCCAGATCCCTATCGCAAACTTTGTATACAGAACTTCCATGATCTTACCATCTTTACTCACTGAACAAGATTCAGAGTAAAATAGAATCAAAACTGCAGTAGCATCTGGAAGATAAATCCGTTTTTTTTCTCTCATAGTAAACTATGATTTACTAAAATACAAACTTCGATACATCTAGCGAACCATCGCTATGAGCTTACATAAAAAATTTTCTTATTTCTTTTTATTCATAATCTTCGTTAGTTTAGCGATCAGCTTTTGTTTATACTCGATACAAATGTTCGCCTATTCTAAAAATCCCGAAGTTAATTTAAAACCATTCACCTTTTCAAAAATCTTATCTCGAACAGCTACTGTTATACTTTTTATCGCTCTCATTTGGTTTCGAAAACAAATTGACAAAAAAAACATTCGTTCCCTCGGTCTTGAAAATTTTTCAGGAAAAAAAGTACAACTTGGGAAAGGATTTTTGGCAGGTATCTTGTCTTTAGGTCTAGTGGTAGCAGTAAAAGTATTTTGGGGAGTCTCTACTTGGTCTCCTAAAACCTTAGGGTTTCCTGAGTTGCTCTTAAGTTTCTATTTTTTAGGAGCCGTATTCTGTATCGGCTTTGTCGAAGAATTATTTTTTCGCGGTTACCTATTACAATCCTGGATCACTGAATTAGGTGAAAAAAAAGCCGCACTCTATACAAGTTTATTCTTCTCTGGAACCCATTTCATTCGACCGATTTCAGATCCTTTGGTTTTGGTTCCAGAATTCATCGGCCTTTTTTTAGTTGGTTATGCATTGTCCTTGGCATGGATCTATACACGTTCTCTCTATCTTTCGATAGGAATCCATGCCGGCTGGGTTTATGTAGTCAAAATGCAGTCCTTCTTTGTGGATCCGATTCCTCATGATATGCATTGGGTTTTCGGAGGAGATCGTCTTGTCACAGGGATCACCTCCTGGTTCTTTATGTTTGCTTTTTTATGGTTTTTGAAGAAATCTTTTGAAAAAACAATACGAACGGAAAATACCAAAGCAATATAGAAAGTGTATACATGAAAATTATTTTTTCCGGATTGCAATCATCGCAATATCGTCAGAGAGAGTCGACATACCCGGTTGTGATAGATTTTGAGAAGTATGTTTTTCTAATTCGAAAACCATATTCTTTATTAGATCACTAGCATGTTCACCGCCATTCACTAACAATTGTTTGGCTACTTTCGCTTTTCCAAAAAAATCTCCATTGAGACTCCTTGCCTCATCCAAACCATCTGTATATTGAAAAAATAAATCACCAGAATCCAATATAATGACTTTTCTTTCAATGGTAGATTCGAAAAAAGAATTTTCATCCATTCCTAATGGCAAACCACCTGCAGGTAATTCATGAATTTTATTTGTAGATGCATCATAAAACATTGGTTTTACGTGACCTGCGGAAATATATTCAACTGATGATTTCTCCGGATCAAAAACACCCAAAAAGAATGTTACAAAAATATGATCTGGTGTATCCTCATACAAACTTCCATTCACTTCTAGAAGAATTTTTTTAAGATTCCTTTCCCCTTTTCGCAAAATGGAACGAATTTGTGCACGGAATAATGCCATAACAATCGCAGGCCCAACACCATGATTGGATACATCACCAATACAAAATGCAAGTTTGCCATCATTCAGTTCAATGAAATCATAATAATCGCCACCAACTCCAGTCATGGCTTTATAAAAAGCAGCGAGCTCTATTTTATCTTCTAAACTAGTTGGTAATTTTCCAGGTAACAGGCGTTTTTGGATCTCTTCTGCAGCAACTAACTCCCCTTTCATTTCCTCGCGTTCTTTTAGACCATGCACCATATCGTTTAAAGATTCACTCAGGATTCCGATTTCATCATAACCAGCCTTAGGAAAAGAAACATCTAAATTCCCTTTTTCAATTTCTTCTGTTTTTTTGCTGATAATTTTAATTTTCCGAACAAAGAACCAAGCAAGTATATATGCAAGTAATATCCCTACGATGGCGATTGTACTTGCATAACGAATTTGTTCCTCTCGATTCTTTTTGATTTGTCTGTAACCTTCTGTTCGATCAATGATGATCACATTAAATCCAAGTAGGTCTTTTTGTAGTAATTCATACACTAACCCGGAAACATTTTCTTTAGAAAGAAGAATGGGGGTTTCGTCTAAATTCCACATCATTTCTTCTGCTTCGGTTCGACTCCGAACAAGAATTCCAGAACCAGAAAACGAAAACTTCCCTTTTAGTTTTGGTAATACAGTTTCAGAATTTCCAGACAAAATCCATTCTCTAAATTGTTTATGTTTCGTGCCTTGAATTTCCCTTTCTTCTTCGTATTTATAATAACGCATCAAACTAGAAGGTCCGGTTTGAAATGGCATAAATGCAAAATCTTCTAGGGCTGCATCGCGTATTCCAAGGATTGCATCATTTAATTTTGCTTCCTTAAAAGAGGACCAATCATCTTTACTCACCACAATTCTTTGGATCTGATCATTCGTTTCTTCGAGTGATGATTCCAAACTTCGGATCTTTTCTTGGATCTCTTCCAGTGTAAAAACGGTTTCCCCTACTTTCGGTGGTGATTTTAACTTTCCTTCCCAATCGACTATCTCTTTTGCGATTTGTTTCTTCTTCTCAATGAGTATCGAATGGTCTTCATTCCAATTTTTTGTTCGCAATTCAAAGGCAGATTTGTTTGGAATTAATTCTTGGAATTTCAAATCACGTTTTTTGATTAGTTCTCGATATGATTCTGCGAGTGTACGATAAGTCGAATCGGCACCTGGTTTCACTTTACCTTCTTTACGAAGTTCGGTGACTCTCGTTTTTAATTTTAAGATGACTTCTCTTAGCTGTTCAGAAATTTTTAAGTCCTCTCCAAAAAATTCTAAATAGGCATTTTCATCATCCGAAAGTAATTCCGTAATTAATTTTGCACGTTCTGCTGTTTTCGGATTTCGAAATACAGGCCGAAATACCACTTCATACTGACGACCGCCGACTTCATAACTAGTGGGTAAATATTTTTCCCTAACCAAACTCATTACATTTTTCTCTGAAAACAAGGCATTCTTACTTTCCAGATAATCAGTTTGTTTTAGAAGTTTTTTGCCTGTTCCCGAAGACTCCGGGAATAACAATCCCGTATCCAAAGTTTCTTTACCCATTCGATCATAGGCAAAGATTCGAATTTTATCAGGCATGAGCCCAATCGAGGTGATATGATCTTTATAGGACCCTCTAAAAAAATTCTGCAAAGCCTTGGTCAATAGGGTTTCGTAATTTAAAGATTTTCTTTCGTTTTCAGGAATGGTTCGTTCGTTGAACTTACGTTCGTTTATAAGACCAGATTTATCAGCGATCAGAGTTTTTTTTCGTTTGGGAACAAGGTCTTCTTCCAATAATTCGGCTTCGATGGATTGCAGCTCTTCTTCAATCTCAATCAGACGTATTTTGGCACGTTCTATATTAATTCGTGCGAGTGCTGTTTTCTCCGCAAAACCTTTGATATATTTATAAGTTGAGGGATCAATCGGTGCCCCATTTTCTTTTCTTAACTCTGCTTTGACCTTATTTTCAAAATCGTTAATTTCTTCCTCGGGAAGGTATCTGGTAAAATAAGTATCTACCGAACGGTAGACATTTTTTCTTTTTAGGTTGAGCCCCAGGGACTTGCCAAAATCTTTCAAGGAACCAAGTAAACCGGTTTCCTTACTCACAATCGTTCTCTTAAAACGGCTTAACTCTTTCTTTTTTCCTTTGACCCTAACCTTAAATTCTTCAATCATCACAAGGCTTCGAGTTAAATTTTCCAAATCCAAAACAACAGAATTGATATACTCTAATGGAGTTTTTAGTTCCGATTCCAGTTTATCTTCCAATGCTTTTTTCTGTTGGTTATAATGTAGTGACGATGTAATTGCTAATATGGAGATAACGAGGATAGCAGTAAAAAAACTTAATTTGGTTCTAATGCCTGGAACAATGGCTCGCAGTATTTTTTTTTGATTCAAGGTTCAATCCTATTATAACTTAATGTTAATTCATTTAACGATTCCGCCACTAATCGCCTGTATTCTATTGTCATAATTTTTTTTACAGAACGAATTCCAAATCCACCATCTAACCCAGATTCGTATAAATGTTTCCAGGTTTCCGATTTTTTTTTGGTCGGGTCAAAGGGAATTCCAGCGTCGGTGATAATAAATTGTAACTGCTTGGGGGTTTTTCTCATTTTCACATAGATCGGAGATTGTATTCCCTCTGGAAATCCATGTTCAATGATGTTCGTGACTACTTCATCGACACAGAACACAAGTTTACCGGTCACATCAGAAGGAAGATCACCGGCTAAAAAAGACCTGACCGCTTGCCGAACTAAAGATAAACTATCTAAATGATTTGGAATTTCAACAATCTGTTCTTTGTTTGGTTCCAAACTGATAGTCCTAAAAACCGGTCAAGGCTCCATCCAAATTGGCAAATACCTTAACTTTTTTAGTAAAATACATCAAATCCATTGTATCCTTCACTTCTTTCGATAAACTCACAAGAGCAATTTCCCCAGATTTATCTTTTAAGTATTTTTGTATGGAATTTAATACACCAATTCCTGCAGAAGAAATATAAGTGAGATCACTAAAATCTAACACGATCTTTGTTGCACCTTTTTCGATCGAAAGTTCTAATTTAACTTTTAATTCTGGAGCCGTTTTGGCATCAATTTCGCCCGATACTTCGATGACAAATTTGTCACCTTGATTTTTCTCTTTAAAGTCTATATTTGCCATTACGTCCCCTTTCTTAAATCTTTCATTAATTCTCGCATCAAACCTTTCGTTTGAATGATTCCATATAACTTTCGTTCAAGTGCATCAATTTCATAACTAAATTTTACATTTGGATCGCCTTCGAAAATATAAGCAAACTTTCGAATTCCTTGGATTGCTTTTTTTGTATTCCCTTCCATAATCCCCCTAGTGACCGAATAGTATATATCGATCGCAAGAGAATCCCAAAGGTTTTGCCTAAATCCGGCTTCTCTTTTATCAAGTGCAGTAAGTAATGTTTCCACTTCTGGTTTATTATAACTTTCGAATTCATTATAAGTTATGATATAACGAGTTAATAATTTTTTACATTTTGCTAAATTATTTGATTTCGTTGCTGTTAAAACTTGTTGGTATAACGTATGTAACTCCGTTTCAACATAGACTTTTTTCCGAGTTTTGTCCAAACGAATGGGATTAAAAGCTGTTTGTAAATCTTCTGCAGTTAGGTTGGCGATTGTCTCTTCAAACTTTTTTTCATTGGATTCATTTGTAATTTTCGCAAACTCTTTTAGAGATCTTTCGATCGCATAAATAAAGTCAGTTGCTTCCACAGAAGCGGCAAGTTCTATATTTTCCTGCATCCGATCCAAGAAAAAAATACACGAATCACCTAAGGCAGACAAACTTTCAGCCAAACTCTGAGAAATCAATCGTTTGCATTGGTGAGCGATCGTATGTTTGTATGCCGGATCTTCGATGTCTTGGTGGATTTTATCCATTAACTTAGCAGTCGAAGACCCCAAGTGGGCTTTGTCTCGTTCAAAGCCAGAAAAAACCAGAGGATCATAAAGATAAGTTGTGAAATTCTTTTTGCCGGAAAGAGCAAGTAATCGGATGTTTTTTACAATTTCTTGTGCTAGGTCGGGAGAAATAAAGGTTCGTTTATTGGTCATTTTTAAAGATACATGAGACAATTTCAATTTGCGGATATCCCGAAAAAAGAGTAAAGCCAAATCTCTAGGTGGAACGAGCCGAAAATATTTAGAAATAGCAAGAATCGGGTTTTCGAATCTCAGCATTCGTTCTAAACTTTTATCAATCGATTGAAGGAGATGAGATGAAAACTTTTATTCTATTACATGGTTCCTACCACGGAGCTTGGAATTGGCACAAGGTGGTTCCATTCCTTCAAAACAAAGGACACCGAGCCATAAGCATTGATATGCCAGCACATGGAATTGACAGAAATAAAATACATTCAGTATCACTTGATGACTATGTAAACAAAACGATACAGGCAATGAAAGAGATAGAAGGCAAAGTGATCTTACTGGCTCACAGTCGTAATGGGATCGTCATTTCACGAGTAGCAGAGAAATGTCCAGAAAAAATAGAAAAACTAATATACTTAGCATCCTATTTAGTTCCAAACGGAAAGTCAATGATAGACTATGCACTTTTGGATCGAAACTCGTTAGTCATTCAAAACACAATTCCCAAAGTTTCGATAAAACTAGCGACGTTACTAATTAAAAACTACACTGGTTATAAAAAATTTTTGATCGATCTATTTTTACCAAAAAAATTTAGAACACATCAATTGAGTCCTCATATCTTTCGTGAAGCTTTGTATCATGACTGTCCTCCTGAAATCACAGAGTTAGCGAATGTGTTACTCACACCAGAACCTAACTTAGGTGGTTTTGAAAAATTGAAGTTAACTAAGGAAAGATACGGCAGCATTCCGAAAATTTACATTGAATGTTTACAAGACAGAGCGGTGACACTTTACATCCAAAGAAAAATGCAAAAAGATTCACCCTGTGATCGGGTTTTTCAAATTGATTCCAGCCACTCTCCTTTCTTTAGTAAACCCGAAGAGTTATCGGGTATTCTCAATGAAATTGCAACAATGTGAGGCTTATCGGTTTTTTAGTAAATCTGCAATCCTTTGATGCCCATTTTCCAAAGCCAAACTTAGCGCGGTTTGTCCTTTTTTATTTGTAAACAAAGGATTTGCTTTTTTTTCTAAAAGGAATTTTACAATTTCCAAACGTCCATCCCTTGCAGCCAAAATGAGAGGGGTTTGTCCTTCTATCGTATCAGGACGGTTGGCATCAGACCCAAGAGAAACTAGTTCTCTCACAATCGATTCATGATTTAGTAAAACGGCTACGATCAAAGGAGTTTGACCAAATTCATTGATGGCTTCTAAATTGGCACCATCCTTAACGATGGATTTTATAAATTCAACCGAGCCACCTTGCACTGCCCAAAAAAGAGGAGTGTATTTATGTTCATCAATTTCATTCACACCGACTCCTGTGAGTTGGATTACATGAAAGAGATGGATATGGTTTTCTCTCGCAGCATAAATCCAAAGTAATTTTTTTCTTCGAGTATAATCCAAAAAGAACAAACCAATCAAAAGAAATAAGACTAAAAACACACCGAAGGCTCTCTTTGCTGCAAATTTTGTATCTGCATGAAAGAACAAACCAGAATTTTCACCTAGAATTTCAGATACAGATTGGTATTTTCGAATCATCAAATATATTAATATAATATTTGTAGGGAACGTGAATGCGATCAGGTAAGGGATATTTACGATTTTACCGTTTCCTGCATATAAAACAAAATAAACAGGAAAAAGAGCGATCAGAAATCCATAGATAGAAATACTTTGAGTAATATAACCTTTTGCTGAACCACCTTTTGTAAGTAGAAGTCCTCTGTGAAAACTCATAAGCTGTAACAGAAGCGAAGAAAGAATGGCCCAAACCACTGAACTTAGAATTTGTAATGAAGGAAGTGGAATGGGCATATCCCAACGATTTTTACTCATACCTACATATAATCCCGCAAGAATGGCGACGCCACCGACAAACCAAAGGGAAAAGAAAACCCGAATCGAATGCCTCGCTCGTCTCATGCGAGAGGTATGATCCTCTACTACATTTTCTTCTCCAAGGACATCTTCCACGGCAGAAGCCACACGTAGCGTCCCCAAAACAGACACTGCGAAGTAATAACAAAGAAACGAAACCGCTAAAATATTTCGTTTCCACGATACATCACTAGAAGTGAAGCGAACAACAACGATCAATAAAATTGTCAATAGAGAAGGAGCAAGTAATCGGATCATAGAAATCAATCCGCCGCGAAATGGATTCATCTGAGGAAGGATTCTTTCTGCATTCATATTATTTTGTCACCCCTTTGGACCCTTCATCTTTCAAATTCAAAATATAGTTTGAAACGGCTGTTAACTTTTCATTACCCAAATATTTTTGTGATGGCATTTCAATAAACCCCTCTCTCACCTTCTTTGGCATAGAGGCGAAGGAAACGACTCCATAAATATCTTTTTTATATTTTTCTTGTATTTCCTTGATGGGTGGGCCAACAGTTCGGATGGTCATCGAGTGGCAACCGGAACATACGGCCCCAAAAACTTGTTTCCCAAGCTCCCTCGCATCTGATTTGGCTTCCCCTTGTTTTGGATCCCCAATCATCGTTTTGATTTTTTCCGTTGTCTCTTTTGGATTACATAACCCGTAACCGCTTGTACCAATTTTTGTGACTGAGTCTGGTGCAATCAAACAATTGTCTTTTCCTTTCCCGGAAGCCACCACATCATATCCATCAGGAAATATACCCACCTTCCCACCATTAGGTGACTCTGGGATAGGATTTCCTGAAAAAATAATTCTGATCACATAAAAAAGCCAAGACATAAGATCATTCCACTTGCGAACTCCGTTATCGATAAAAACATTCTCTAAAATTTTATTGCGATCTGGATTCGGTTCTACGTCTGGATCGGGCGACTTCGAATTGGGAAGTAAATTGTTATCCCCAATACCAATCCCCGCAAAACTATTTCTACGTATGATATTATCTTCAATGGTGACTTCATCTCCAGCCATCACTCCAATTCCAATCCCCGGAGGAACACCGGCAACCAGGGCTCCCGGTTCTGCAAAATTTCTATGGTTGTTATCAAATATGAAATTTTTCCGAATGATTACATTTTCCACTTTTTTCAATGGGAGACCCGGTAAAGCAAAGGCGACAATTCCAGCCGAATTATCATAAACAGTATTCCCTTCGATTAGAACATTCGTGGAATTTTCTATTTCAATGCCAATCACACTCCCATAGACTTCGTTTCGTCTAACATCCACATTGTGACACATCCCTATATAAATTGCAGCATCAGCAATTCCTAAGCTGACAGTATCTTCAATCAATACATTGATACCCATAGTTGGATAAATTCCGTAGATACCTGTGTTTTCTACGATGAGTTTACGCATGATGATGTTACCTGCACCTTGGGTCATCACACCATTTGCTTTATAATTTTTAACATGAAAATTTTCGATAAGGAAATTAGCACCCGACCCAATCACTCCATCGTTTAATCTACCTTCTCCATCCAAAGTAGGCCATTTACCATCCACGATCACACCGGACAAAGTGAAATGAGTTTTATCTACAAATAGGAATTCATGGTAAACGCCGGGAAAAACTTTTACAGTATCTCCCTTTTCTAGGGAATCGATTGCCTTTTGAATGGACTCCCCTTCATGAACCTCAATCGTTCGTGAATCAATTTTTGAAGTAAAAACAAAGACTAAAATGATAACAAACCATAGGTGATTAAAATTCTCTCTGATTCGGCTTAAGGGAATGGATGGAAATAACTTTATAAAACTCATTATTGTTTAGAGCTCCGATGATTGTAGGATTCAAATTCTAGGGCGACAGGTAAACCGGATGGGACTGACTTAGGAAACTTTGGCATGTTTGTTTCATCATTCAATGTTCGTAGAAAGGAAACAAGAGAGCTGATTTCATTTGAACTAAGACCCATTTTTCTTACATGCCAATGGATTCTTAGATCATTCGGAGCTCCATTCCCCCTTCCTCCACCTTCATTATAAAAATTGACTACTTCTTCTAGGGTTTTCAAACTCCCGGAATGCATATAAGGAGAAGTCTTCGCAATATTTCTTAAACTAGGAACGCGGAAAGATCCTCTGAGTAATTCTTGCCCCGTAATGGTTTCTCTTCCATAATCTCTTTCCTTCGGATCAAGAATACCAATAGTAGCAAAAACATTGTTTGTAAACATTGGTGGAGGATGGCATTCAGCACATCGTGCGACAAACGAACGAAACACATTATAACCTAACAATTCTTCGGAACTTAAGGCGTCTTTATCACCCGTTGACCACTTATCGAATCGACTGCTAAAAGAAACAAGGGACCTTTCAAAAGAAGAAATGGCATCAATGACTAAAGGGGCTGATATTTTGTTTCCTTTTTTACCATAAGCCTGACGAAACATTTTTTGGTACAAAGGAATTTGATTTAATCGAGATTCAATGATTTCTTTTGAACTTCCCATTTCCTCAGGAGAATACAGCGGGCCCTCTGCTTGATCTTCTAAATTTGAAGTCCGCCCCTCCCAAAATAAATTTTTCATATAAACAACGTTCCATAAACTTGGGGCCGATCTTTTTAGTATAACACCATTTTTTCGGTTTGGCCCATACCCAATTCCATCCTTTCCCATACTTTGACTTCTTCCATCAGATAAACTATAGCCGGGATGGTGGCAATGTGCACATGACAGTTGTTTATCGGCAGAGAGAATCGGGTCAAAAAACAAATATCTGCCTAAATCAATCACAAGAGGGTCAAGTTGAACTCCGGGGAGAGATTGGCCAAGGCCACCATTTTTTTCTACTGAATTTACATATTTATAATTAATCACACAAAACTGATTTTCTTTTTTCCATCCCGAAGGACAAAAAGAGGAAAGATGGAAGTCGGAAGGTGGTTCAACGACTTCAAACGCAGATGTTTCTGGAATGATCTTAGATTCTACTTTAGAACAATAACAAAATAAAATGATAGAGGCAAAGAATCCCAAGTAAAACCGATACTTCACAAGACAAAGGAAACAAAAGGAATCAAGATAGAAATCATTTTAATCAATGACTAAAAAAAGAAATCATACGAATTCGCCATCAAAATTTTATACCTACTATTGGCTCATTGATATATATCAATGTTTGCTGGTCTTGACTAAGGGGTCGATTGAAACCGCTCTGACTACATAAAGAAGTTATCCTAAGCGACAAAAAAAGATTGTAACAAGAAGACTATTATCATTCTAATTTTATATGCCCCACGAAGTTAATCTGATCTCTACCGTTGCCGTTGGTTTTGGCCTAGCAATGATTTTGGGATTTATCGCCATCCGCCTACGAATGCCACCGCTAGTGGGATATTTAATTTCCGGCATCATCGTTGGACCCCATGTCCCGGGCTTTGTTGCCGATGCGGAACTCACGGCACAACTCGCTGAAATAGGTGTCATGTTACTTATGTTTGGTGTAGGACTTCACTTCTCAATCGAAGACTTACTGTCTGTAAAACGCATCGCTATCCCTGGTGCTATCGTACAAATATTGGTGGCCACCTTACTAGGTGCCGCTGCCATCCTTTTTTGGGGAGGAAGTTGGGGTGAAGCTTGTGTATTTGGCCTGGCCCTATCCGTTGCTAGCACGGTAGTGCTTCTCAAAGCACTGGAAGCACGAGGAGTCATCGACAGCATCAATGGTCGCATCGCTATTGGCTGGTTAGTAGTCGAAGATTTAGTAATGGTACTTGTTCTTGTACTTTTACCACCGTTAGCTGGCATTATGGGAAGTAAGGTGGATGATATCCATACCGCAACCGATCCGAGTATCATGATTACGCTTTTCATCACTCTCGCCAAAGTCATCACATTTGTAATTGTTATGTTAGTTGTAGGGAAACGTTTGTTGCCCAAAGTGCTTTGGTGGGTTACTGGTACTGGTTCGCGGGAACTATTCAGCTTGTGTGTTATTGCCACTGCAGTGGGCGTTGCCTATGGTTCTGCTCTATTATTCGACGTATCTTTTGCTTTAGGTGCTTTTTTTGCAGGTATGATGTTACGGGAATCTGAATTCAGTCATCGCGCCGCAGAGGAATCATTGCCACTCCGGGATGCCTTTGCTGTATTGTTTTTTGTTTCCGTTGGTATGATTTTTGATCCACATATTTTAGTCGAACAACCGTTAAAGGTAATTACCATCATTGCTATCATTATGTTTGGAAAAACACTCGTGGCAATTGCACTAGTCCTTCTCTTTCGTTATCCATTAAACACTGCTTTGACGGTAGGTGCCAGCCTTGCCCAAATTGGTGAATTCTCTTTCATTCTAGCAGGCCTCGGTGTGAGCCTGGGTCTTCTGGATATTGAAGGTAGAAACCTAATCGTAGCAGGAGCTCTTGTTTCCATCGCCTTTAATTCCACTTTGTTTACGGCGCTGGAACCGTTTCAAAAATGGATTCGCAAACATTCATCATTTGCACGTAAGTTGGAAATGCCAGATGATCCGCTATCCATGTTACCAATGTCTACCGACAATGTTTTTTTATCCGGCCAAGTGGTGTTAGTCGGTTATGGTCGCGTAGGAAAACGTATTGCCAATATTTTAGATGAACATAACATCCCTTATGTTGTTGCGGAAGCCAACCGCGAGATTGTGGAAAAATTGCGTGCACGAGAAATACCAGCCGTATGCGGCGATGCCTCCGACCCAAATGTTCTAGTGCAAGCCCATATTGCGCATGCAAGTCTGTTAGTGGCAGCAACCTCCAATACATTCCACGTTCGCCAAATGGTTGAAATTGCACGTAAATTGAATCCAAAAATCGAAACGGTAATTCGCACCCACAATGAAGACGAAGCCAAGTTGTGGACAGAAGAACAGATTGGAAAAATCTTTCTCAGCGAACAACAGCTCGCCGGTGGCATGGCGGATCATGTATTGAAACGCATGGGGAAAATCGCGTAAATAAGAATGAGGCTAAAACTGTCTGGTGGGCGCTCCCGATTATTTGGAGTTGTGGAAATGGAACCTGCACGGGCCAGGCTACTCCGGGGTGCGCTAACGCTCCCGTCCCCGCCATCTAACGATGGCAGGTGACCAAGCCCTCCATATCCTTAGCGCAAGGAAGCGAATCCTTTATATAGATAGCAAAAAAAGTAATTTCAACTTTGGAACATCAATTGGAGGTTGTTAACTTCGGAACCAAAAACTTATCTAAACTGAAACCCATACTGATTTTTATTTTCAAACATACCTAATTTGATATTCACAATTTTTTCTAAAGGACTTGTAATTTGCAGGAGAGAATTTGGACTCACATGTAAATAAACGAGCGTAGTTTTTATATCTGCATGACCTAGTAGTTTTTGAATGTAAACTAATCCGTATCCATCTTCCAAAAGATGAGTTGCAAAGGAATGCCGGAGGGTATGTACCGTCCCATACTTCTGAATTCCCGCTAGTTTTCTAATTTTTTGAAAAGCTGCTTGGATGGAACGCGCACTCGCTGCATAATCTTTCCCTTTACGAGAAAAAAACAAATAGGTCTTTGGATTATAAATTTCCATATATTGTTTGAGTAAAGATGCTGTTTTATCAGCTAAAAGTGCATACCTTGCATGACCTCCCTTCCCTGACTCGATCAATATTGCCTTCCTTTCAAAATCAATATGAGATATTTGAAGGTTTACCACTTCACCAATACGAATCCCAGAAGAATAAAGTAAGGTAAAAACAATTTTCTCCCAAACAGTACGACAATTGGAAAGAAAACCAACGATCTCTGATTGGCTGAATACAGAAACAACGGTTCGTTTTCTTTTCGGGAAGGGAACCAATTGCATCATTTCTTTTCTATCTATTATTGAATAAAAAAACAGAAATGCGCTATAAAAATTAATTAGAGAAGAATCAGAACGATTTCTTAACCTCAAATAGAGGAAAAAGTTATATATATCAATAGGTTCCAAATCCAAAGGAGACTTTTGAAAGTGCCGAGTTAATATAATCATACAATTCGTATAACTTCGAATTGTTTTCTTTGCATATCCGTGTACAATCATATCTGTGATCATTTTATCTTTTAACATACCCATTCGTACATAAGTTTTAAAATACGGAAAAGGAAAACGGTTTTTAATTCATACAAATTTGTTTTTACACTTTTACACCCGGCTCTCAAAAATCATGAATCCCGATTGCTCTGACAATGAATGAAAATAATCCTCAAAGTCCGAATTCTCTAAGCATAAATTCCTATTTCGGGTCCATTCGAAACCGAAAATACCTTCGATTCTCCCTTGCCCAAATTTATATTCTTTTTTAGGATTGATTCCTAAAATAATCCCAGGTTTCCACCGTCTCATCTTATAAGAATCAAAAATGATGAACAAAACAAATTTTAACAATAAGGGAGAGGGTAACGAAGACGGACAACTCGTTCGGCATGAAAGACATCGTTTTGCAGAATTAGTCAGAGCCATGAATGCAGGCACATGGGAAACGGATCTGATCAAGAACACAAGTATCGTCAACGATCGATACGCAGAAATCTTAGGTTATACATTAGAAGAACTTGGACCTGTCGATTATGAATTATGGACGGGTCTTACTCATCCCGATGATATGATTCGAATCAATCTGGAACTGGAAGAACATTTCGCCGGAAAGAAACCTTACTATGAATGTGAAGTTCGAATGAAACACAAAAATGGCCATTGGGTTTGGGTTCTCGATAAAGGACGAGTTTCAGAATGGACAAAGGACGGAAAACCCGCCTTTATGTTTGGATCTCATCAGGACATAACATCAATTAAAGAAATAGAGGAGGAGCTTAGATTAACAAAGGAAGCAGCAGTTCGTGCTACCCAATCGAAATCCGAATTTCTTGCCAACATGAGCCATGAAATTAGAACACCTTTAAATGCAGTAATAGGCTATCTAGATTTAATGCTTCACGGAAAGGAAGATGAAGTTCGAAAAGAATATTTAGAAATCGCACACACATCCGCCTTATCGTTACTCGACCTTATCAATGATATATTAGATTTTTCGAAAATTGAAGCAGGGAAACTAGAACTTCATTACGAATTTTTCCCGATTCGATCCTTAGTTGACCAATTAAAATCTATTCTATTCCTTTCAAAAAAAGAATATCGAGTTTAAAATTCAAATTGATCCAAAGATCCCTAATTTTTTAAAAATGGATCTGATTCGCATTAGGCAAATTTTAATCAACCTTATCGGAAATGCAGTAAAATTCACCGAAACAGGATTTGTCATTTTTGAAATTAAAATTTTAGAAATCATAAATGAGAGTCGGGCAAAAATACTTTTTAATGTTCAAGACACAGGAATTGGAATCGAAAAAAAAAGTTTCGAGAAAATCTTTGAGATGTTTTCTCAGGAAGATTCATCTACCACAAGAAAGTATGGCGGCACAGGCCTTGGCCTTACGATTACCAATCGTTTACTCGGCCAAATGAATTCAATGTTGAAATTGGAGAGTGAATTCGGACTCGGAAGTAGTTTCTCATTTATATTAGAAATGGAATATGCTACGACTCTCCATGAATCAGTCTCAATTCCTAAGACTTCTTTGGAATCAAAACAAGACTCCATTCAAACAAATCGTTCCTTGAGTTCGATTCAATCCAAAATTTTAACCGTAGATGATAACGAAATCAACTTAACTCTACTTAGAACCATGCTCCAAAGAATTGTACCAAAAGCGATCATTGTCGAAGCAAAAGATGGAGAGGAAGCGATTCATGTTTACCAAAGCGAAAACCCCGATTTTATCTTTATGGACATCCAAATGCCAAAAAAAAATGGATTGGATGCCACTTTAAAAATCAGAGAAGTCGAAAAGTCAAAACAAACAAAGGTAATCATTGTGGCATTGACCGCAGATGAAAGTTTAGATGAGAAAGAAAAATGTTTTCATGTTGGGTTCGATGATTTCATTTCAAAACCTGTAGTTTCAAAAACGATTGGCGGTTGCCTCTCCAAATTTCTTTTAAAATAAAGATTCGCTTCCTGATTCATGGATGACTTTAGGGATTTCTTGGGAGGGGTACCAGACTCTCCTAAAGATTGCGTTCGGTCCCATTATGTATCATTCAAAATCTTTCTGTAATCCTCATTGCGGTGTTTGGCTCATGAAAACGCAAAAGACCCTCCCAAAAGATAAAACTGTTGAACTGAATTGATAAAATGAAAGAATTGTGCAAAACTATAACAGAGGTTTAAAGATGAAATTTGTTCATTTATTATTTTTGCTGATTCTAACTTTTTCTTCCTGTATCACACGTTACAGGGATTATCCGATAATCGACCCTCCTGCAAAAACTTCAAATCCTTCAAAAATAAAATTATTCTACCACCTGGAACCATTCCCAATTTTAGAATTTGGTGGTTATGCGGCCTTAAAATCATTTTTTAAAACTGGTTTGAAATCACAGTTTAGTGATACAGAAGAAATCTTTGACCCAAAGAATATTCCCCAAAAAGGCGTTTATTGCAAAGTATCCACCCAGTGGACACCGATTTCTGCTCCGGCCCTTATTTTTGGATATCTTTCCATGGCAACGGCAACCATCTTACCTGCATGGAGTTCGAATGAAGGATTTGATGTTACCTATTCTTTATATAAAGATGGCCAAAAGGTAAAAGATTTTACTTATTCACCAAGAAGATCCATTTTTCTTTGGATCTTCACTTTACCAGTCATTTGGGTTAATTTAATCACATCTTCCGAAGAAGAGGTATTTAAAGCCACATCATATCAATTTATTGAAGATGCTAAACCTTACCTAAATCAACTTTAGGATTTCCATTCGTTAGTATTTTCTGTTAACACGAGGTTTCATTCAGCAATAGAAATCTTTCCTATAAGATTTCTATTGTTCCACACAAATGAGTGAATGAGGATTGTCACAAGTATTGGTACTAGATCCAATAATCGGGTTTGTATTTTGGTTATTTAGTGTTCCAGTAATCGCATTAGTTCCGACCATCCAATCGCTACAATGAAGACCTGGTTCAGTTGGCCAATTCACATTGAACCCAAGCCATGTAGTCACACTAGAAGCTGATACCGGATTGCTCTGCGCAATCAAAAGTCCATTAATGTTAGTAGTTCCAATAACGACTGCACCGATAACACGAATATAACTTTTGTTAGGTTGCATCACCCAATCAAGGTGTTCTGAAGAACCACCAGAATATGGTGTAGCTGTCACAAAAATCCTACACGGACTACATGGCAATGATGCGGTGTTATCAGCATTCCTAGTATTGAAGTCACAATAAGACTTGCTATTGTTCGATGCAATTTTTAGAGCAATGCCTGTTGCATAATCCTTAGAAGAGGGATCGCAAGGGTTGTTCATCGCTAAATCCGCACAACCGCAAAGAAATAAAAACAAAACGAATTGGAATTTCTTTACGGAAACATAATTCTTCACCGAATTTAAAACATTTTTTGACATGTTGGTAAGACCTGCATACTCAATTCAAAACGAGTCAATAAATTTCAGAATTGTGTATTATTTTATGTAACTTTAGGACCAGGAAGCAACTCTATTTTTTAGTTACAAAACAACTACCGACAATGTTCGACTTTTAGATTCGCTGAGTGATGAGAATATCAATCTAAATGGTTCCATCCAATTCCTTTACAAAACAATAAGATGTATGCAAAACCAATAAAGACTTGAGCATCTTCATTCCCTTTGATTCAGTATCATATATTATTTTACATATATGATAACCAATTTCAAAATTCGACTCGTAGACCAGTGGGATTCTAATACCAAACTTTGTGTCGATAACTTATGGGAGGAAATCCAAGACAGATACGGATTTAAAGCTCCCAATCCAATGGATCCAAATGAGTTCCTTCCTCCTAAAGGTAGATTCTGGATTGCAGAAATCCCTGAGACAGGGGAACCGATGGGTTCTGTCGCCTATACAAAATACAGTTCTACCCAATGTGAATTAGATGCTGTCTATGTATTTCCCAAATTTCGAAACCAACAAATCGCCAACTCGTTGTTAATTGAACTAGAAAAACAAACAAAAATAGACGGATATACATCCATGATTCTTCGTGCAGGAGAGCCCCAAACAGAAGCCCTTGCCTTTTATAAAAAATTTGGATTCACTGAAATTCCGAAATTTGGGAAATGGGTTTCGGATCCCACAGCAGTTTGTTTTGAGAAAATACTGTGAACATAGGACTCACAAAAAAGGCTCAAATCTAGAAGTATTCCAAATCGCTAATAAGATAATGTAACCTGCAGCAGCAGAATATACTTCAAATGGATAGGCGGAAGTTACAAAATGTAACCTTATTTTTAGCAAAAATAGTTTTGACTATTTTTGCTGGTTATGCGATGAATACATCCACCGCGTTAGGAGGTTTTTTTGAAAAAAACATACGCTATCATTTTATTGATCCCTTTTTTGCTCGCTATTGGGTGTGCAGAAGAAAAGAAAGAAGGATTGATTCCTGGTGTTGAACTTACGGGGGATGCATTAACCGATGCCCTAGTTCTAGCAGTTGTTGCCAACCCACCGTGTACGATTTTGACATCATCTAATGGGTCAACAGCAGTAGATCTATCAGATGGATTTGATTCCATTTGCAGTAGTACAACATCAGTCGCAACTTTCACTGTTCCGAGTTCCGGTGAATATGAAGTGGTAGGTTCAACCGGTCGCCAAACATTGACATCTCCTAGATGTAATTCATCCAACTTCACGATTCATGTGCAGTTAGACCAAGGAGTTACGGCTTTATACACAACTCGTAATACACCTGGACAGGCGGCTACGCTTAATTTAACAGCTGGTACCAGTTATACTATCTATGGCTCTGGGATCGTTGATCCAGGTGATTATACCTGTTCAGGTGCCCGACCTAGCTCAAGCATCACACCTTACAGAATCAACATTCGAAAAAAATAAAATACTCTTAAACCCATTTACGGTAAACACTCAAAACGAGTTCATCTGAAACCGTAAGTGGGTTTAAAAGCTATGCACGTTTCACGAAGTTGGCAATCATTTAAACTTCAATCATCATATTCATGCGATCGCTACGAAAGGCCTTTTAAATAAAACCTCGGACGTAACCAAACAAATACTTTTTGTGCCTTATAAAACCATGCGCTTCGACTGGCTTACCCCAATGAAGCAGTAACCAGCGTAGAGTTCGTAACTACCAGTATAGAATGTCTCACTACCTAAATCGTGACATTTTTGCTTTCGGCGTTTTTTTCGCACTAGGAGATGATTTTTTAGGCTCAGATCTATTTCCTGAATTACTTGGCTTTCTTTTTTCCGATTGCCCTTGACTTCGATGTGAGTTTTGCTTGGAGTTCTGCTGTGAGTTTCCGTTTCGGCCAGAAGAAATATCTCCCGATTTTGAGGGACGTCTTTGACCTCTATTGCCGCCACCTCCAGATCCATGGATTTTGGGAGCTTTGCCTGTATGCGATTCAACCCGCGCTGCATGGTAAGGATGGTCCCGATCCACTGGGATCGAAATTCCAATTACTTTTTCAATGTCTTTGATCAGTGATCTTTCGTCTGCCTCTGCTATTGCAATGGCAATTCCATTTTTCCCTGCACGTGCCGTACGACCAATTCGATGTACATAGGTTTCAGGAACATAAGGAATTTCATAATTAATTACATGGGTGATGTCATCGATGTCTATTCCTCGGGCAGCCAAATCGGTTGCGACAAGGGCTCTGTTTTTTCCCGAACGAAAATCTTCTAAGGCTCTTTGTCTAGCTGATTGACTTTTATTGCCGTGAATTACATCAGTTTTGATTCCACTTTTGTTCAAGAGTTCTGAAATTTTATTGGCTCCATGTTTTGTTTTGGTAAAGATAATAGTTTTTTTAAAATTTTTATCTTTAAACAAATGAAGGAGAAGATTTTTTTTATCTGCTAGTTCTGTATACATCACAGATTGTGAAATTAGTTCTACTGTCGACGAAACAGGTGTTACATCGATACGAATTGGTTCTACCAAAATTGAGTTTGCCAATTTTTCTATTTCAGATGGCATAGTTGCAGAAAAAAACAAATTCTGTCTGCGCTTCGGAAGAAAGGAAATGATTTTTCGAATATCATGGATAAAACCCATATCCAACATCCTATCTGCTTCATCTAACACGAATATTTCGAGATTTTTCAAAGATACCAAATTTTGGTTCATCAAATCGACCAGGCGACCGGGTGTGGCAATGAGCACATCCAATCCGCTTGCAATGGCCTTGGCTTGGGGATTTTGTCCCACACCACCAAAAATTACTGCCGTTCGAATTTGGGTATATTTTCCATATAAAACAAAACTTTCATGGACCTGAATGGCAAGCTCACGAGTGGGAACTAACACAAGAGATCGTGGTTGTTTTGGATTTGGTTTTGCCCTCGTGGAAATTAAATTTTGGATCATAGGCAAAGCAAAAGCAGCGGTTTTACCGGTGCCAGTTTGCGCACAACCTAACAGATCGTGATTGTCTAGAAGTAAGGGAATGGCTTGGATTTGGATGGGTGTAGGTTTAGTATAACCAGTCTCAACGACTGCTTTTTGGATGGATCGATCTAATTTCAGATCTGAAAACGTTTCAATTTGTTTTTGCAAAATATGCCTTCGTGTCTATCCTCCAAAATTAAGAAAAGCTGTATATTTGGATAGGTCAAAAATTTCTCTTTTGGATGTTCGAAATGAGAATATGGGTTTGGATCATCTCAAGGTAGATGATCAGATTGTGTCGGGAATATGGGAATTGTTTCTGGATTTGGGAACTTGGTTGTAGTAATATTTTTGATAGATTCATATACACTAAGTAGAAGGAATTATTAAGCGATTTGATGGATATTCTGCCTCCCCCAAAATAAAAACTTTCAAAAACTTTAAATAGGAAGTGATCCGTTGAACTTTGTGCTTATATGATCGAAGGCAAGGAATCTCCTTTTGTTATACGGTAACAGTATGAAAAATATTCATTTTAAAGACCACTAATCTAGTTCAAGGCGTTATGTTTTTCGCTACTCTTTGTGAAAAAATTTACATTTACACCAACAAAGGAGATACTACTCTGTTTGATTGGAAAATTAAGTGTCGTTTTTGTCCCATTGTCTTTTTCGATTTTCAGTGATCCTCCGATTTGAGTCATAAGTTCATTATGCAAATATAGACCAAAGCTCGATCCTTGCTCAAATTCTTTTTATTTGAATCCTATGCCATCATTCTGCACGGTAATGTATGTGTGAGATCCTTCTTCTGCTCTCCAAAAGCGCATTTCATAATGGATTCCCATAATGAGCACTGTGTCCCGTATTTAAGGAATCCTTTCTTTTATTTCGGACTAGGTTGCAGTAAAATTCTCACTTAGTTCCTAAGTGGTAAAACTCTTACGAATTTCCTATGTGGCTAAAACATAGGCATAAAAAAAGCCTCACATCTTTCGACATAAGGCTTCTTTTTATCTTACTCTTCTTCAACTATATACGACAGAGGTTCTATCTTTCACTAAGAGGGAAAGCCTGCGGAGACACAGCAGAATGCTTTCCTGACTCCTGCCAGCTGAACATCCTTTTCAGACTGGCGAGCTTCGCAATCCTGCTTCGCCTCCGTCAGAAACGCATTCTGACTTGGATTACTTATTTAATACATGAATTGTTTTCAGGACACAAAAAAAGCCTCTGATCTTGTGACCAAAGGCTTCTCCCAACAAATGTATACGACATGTAAATGAACAAACAGTGCTAATCTATACTTGCATGTTTACGCACATGCAAATTGTAATATGGTCAAGCCGATCGAGCGATTAGTATCACTTGGCTGAATCCATTACTGAACTTACACCTGTGACCTA
>NZ_JAFFPS010000007.1 GCF_016919165.1 Leptospira chreensis | reverse complement strand
TTTTTTGGACAAACCAGTGTCAATACAGATCCTGATGGATTATTTTCGGAAGGTAAAATTGCTCCCGAAACCATCCAATCGGTAAAAGAATTTTCTTATGAAGATACTGAAAAAACAAACGCAGAAAAACAAAAGGCAAGTGCCAATGTTCCTTTTGCTTTTGATAAAGACTTTGGAATTTTAGTCGCAGGGATTGACACCAATCTTTCGGAAGATGTGGAGTTACTCCGCACCATTCTAGCAGAAGGTAAGGGAACACCTGCCGTTGTTAAGGATCGAATTCCCAGATGGCGGAACCGCACCAATGAAGAAATCCAAGCCATCTTGGATTATCCGAAAAAAGAAAAGTTAAAGAACTTTATCCAACAATATACCAACTTAATTTTTTCTAAATATTGTATTGTCAAAGAAGACCTTCCCTTTGCTAAAGATTTGGACAAAGCAGGAGCCAAAATTCGAAATATCGGAACCCAAGACCAAACCTCGATCATCGATGGAAATTTAGTCATCCCAAGATCTCAGATTTATAAAGAGGGACCTGTTGCCTCCGTATTGTCTAAGTTAGCTTCTGAAAAATTACCGAATGTATCGGAGTCTTTACTCAAAGCTGTGTCTCGTATTGGACTTTATTATGTGTATTCCTATCCGGCTTGTAATTACAATCCAGAGGAAACAGAAAATGCGCGCACGCGGGCAACGAACTCCATTCCTGTTCAGAAAAGTCGAATCCAAGCCAATGAAGTGGTGGTACGTTCGGGAGATGTGATCACTCCCGAAGTCAAACTGAAATTGGATATGATGAACTTATATGCGACCAGGGCCAATTTAGCATCCATTGTTTCTATTTTTATGACCCAATGTGTTCTGATTGTGATTGTTGGATTTTATCTCATACGTTATCGGCCGAACCGTTTGAATGACCTTTCCAGCAATCTAATTATCTTTTTTACACTTTGGATTGTGATCGCCTCCATTTACCTTTTGTCCAAGGTCTTTTATGCCACTGACAGTGATTTGTCGGGAGTATACTATTTTGGGATGTTTGTTCCAGTAGGGATGTTGTGTTTACTTCTTGGTTTTGTTTACGACGAACAACTTTCGATTGCGATTGGTTTCTTTCTAGCCTTTGCTGTGTTTTTTGCCTCCAGATACAATCCCACTTCTTTTATGTTGGCCTTTACTGTTGCAGTAATGAGTTCCATTTACGGAAGGCGACTTCTCAAGCGAATTGATTTTTTAAAGGCAGGATTTTTACTTAGCTTTGTACAAATTCTCATTACCACCGCTGGTTATTTGTTTGATGGAAGAGAATTTTTTGTATCAACTGGTTCTGGATTTTTTCGGGACTTAAGCAATTCGAATTTATTTCGAATCACGGTGATGTGTTTTATCAATGGATTTGCAAGTGCGACGGCGGTTCAGTTCTTACTTCCTATGTATGAATATGTATTTAATATTCCGACAAGGTTCAAACTGATTGAACTTGCCGACACGGGCCATCCACTATTACAACAACTTTTGACCAAAGCACCTTCTACTTATACCCATACCTTTATGGTAGCGGCTTTATCGGAACGTGCGGCTCAAAATCTAAACTTGGACAGGCTTCTTGTTCGTGTGGGTGTTTACTTTCACGATATAGGAAAGATTCCGAATGCTGGCTTTTTTGTCGAAAACCAACATTTGATTCCCAAACCAGAACATATCGATAAAAACAATCCAGCCCTTGCTGCAAAAACTGTCATTGATCACGTGTTAGATGGGATTGAGATGGCAAAAAAAGCACGGCTTCCGAGAGAAATCATCAGTTTTATTCCGGAACACCATGGAACCTCCACCATGGCATTCTTCTATCACAAAGCCTTACAAAGTATTTCTGCATCTGCTAGAAAGAATATTAACAAACGAGATTTCCAATACCCAGGTCCCAAACCGCAAAGTAAAGAAACAGGGATTGTGATGATTGCCGACTCTTTGGAAGCCGCCTCTCGTTCGCTCGATGAAGTGTCTCCTGAAAGTTTAGATGAACTAATTCGTAAAATCATCAATTCCAAACTAGCAGAAAACCAGTTGGATGAAAGTGGTTTAACTATTGGAGATTTGGAAATCATCAAAGCCAGCTTCAAAGAAGTTTTACTTTCTAGTTTGCACCAAAGGCCGAAATACCCGAAACCAGAAGATACTAAAGCTTTGGAAGCTGCCGGTTCCAAAAAAACAAAAAAATGAATTCCACTCTTATGGTTGCGACCCATTGGAATGACCAGTGGGGAGACTCGGAAATCCAACCGGAATTAGTAGTGGAGAACTGCGAACGGATTCTTAAATATGTAAGCCCTCAGTTTTTACAATCTTTAGAACTTTCCATCCTGGTTGTGGATGATGCACTGATGAGGGAAATTAACAGGGAGAGAAGGGGGAAGGACAAAACCACCGATGTTCTATCTTTTCCACTGTATTCAGAATCTCCTCCTATTCCCTTTCAGATTTTAGGGGAAGTGGTAATCTCTATGGATACTTGCCTACTTCAGGCAAAAGAAATTGGACATAGCCTCATTGATGAATTCTATCGTCTGCTGGTTCATGGAATCTTACATTTGTTTGGTTATGATCATGAAACAAACGAAGAAGACGCCATCTTGATGCGTAAAAAAGAAGATGAATGTTTAGAATTGGTGTTTGAAAGATAGATGGCCATCCGAAAAGAGAGGGGGATTGTCATCCAGAGCCGTGATATTGGAGATAGTGACAGGCTGATCAGTCTTGCTGGCGAATCGCAAGTGCGGATGAATTTTTTAAGTAAAGGGATTCGTAAGTCCAAACGCCGTGCCATCATCACGACAGAGCTTGGTTCTCTTGTGGAGTTGGATTATTATGATCAGGCGGAGAAAGACTGGAAGTCGATTAAGGAAGTTCATCTTGTGAATCGGTATGATGAATTGAAGTCCGACTACTTAGGCACTTTGTTTGTATTGTATCTAACGGAACTTACCTCCATGATTTATCTAGAAGCAGAAAGCCATCCCTTCCTCTTCCAACTTCTATCCGGGAGTTTGGAGACATCAAACGAAAAGGGTTTTCAAAAACAAATCCTCCCTTTTTTTAAATTGCGTGCTCTCTCCCATATGGGCCATTTCCCGACAGAGTTCTATTGCCATACCTGTGGGGAAGAGGTGCTTTTGAAACCGGCAGCTCATTTTTCTGTGGCCGAACGTGAATTTTTATGTTCTGACTGCCATCCTATCCCCAAAGATCATTTGCCTGTTTTGAAACTATTTCATACTATGTTATCAAAGAAATTTTCGAATGTGCTCGGAATATTTCCGAAGGAAACCGAATACAGGGACGGGGATCTGATTTTGAATCAATTTTTACGATCTCTCTTCGGAAAAGAATTAAAATCATACTTCGAGTTTTATAAAACACTAGGGTATCTATGAATTCCATTACGAAGACAATTTTACTTTGTATGACTCTTTCTGTTTTTTTTGCTTTGTTCCAGCTTTTACTGAAGGGTGAGAATTTACGAAGGAACGAGAAAGTAAAATCGGGAAAGGAACAGTCTGAAACTTTCCAGACCACCCTTCGGGAAGAAACTGAATCAATCCCTCATTTTGTGGCGAGGTTCAAACAGAGAAGTTTTGAACTTTGGCACAATTCGGACAAACTAAAGATGGAAATTAAATATTAAAAATGAATGTAAATCAATTATTAAAACAACAAGTGCTTTCTGAATTGGAGAAAGCGGTCAATGTCTATCTAGAAAAAAACAACCTAAGCTCCGTTAAAGATAACTTAAAAATTCGAATCGAATACTCTCGCGATGAAAAGTTTGGAGATTATTCCTCACCCTTTGCTTTAGAAAACAAAAATTTACTAAACAAAAACCCAAAAGAAATCGCAGAAGCTGTCCTTTCGGAAATCAAAAATGATTCAATGTTTGAGTTTGTTACTTTTTCTCCCCCTGGTTTTATCAATTTTCGAATCCATTCTGATTATTTGAACCAGTATGTGGGATCTGTCATGTCGCCTGTTCAATTTGCAGAATCCCCTAAAAAAGAAAAAATCCTCCTCGAGTTTGTTTCCGCCAATCCCACAGGCCCGATGAATATTGTTTCGGCAAGGTCTGCGGCTTATGGGGATGCCCTTGCCAATTTACTAACAAGTCTTGGTCATACCGTCAAACGAGAGTTTTACGTGAACGATTATGGAAACCAAGTGTATTTGCTTGGTGTGGCGGTATTACTTCGCATTTTTGAATCAAAGGGTGAGAGTATTAGTTTCCAGGAAGAAGAGTCTGAGGAACCTGTAATCTCCCTCATCAAAAAACGGATTTTACCTAAGGAAAGTTATCGTGGTGAATACATCAAAGACATTGCCCTCCAATGTTTGGAAGATGAGGGAAGAACGAAATTTGTATTTGATTCTGTAGCCAAAGAGAACTGGGATGAGGTCATCGATTTTCTTTCTCGTTATGCGGTGGAATACAATTTAGGTCGTCAAAAGGAAGATTTGGCCCTCTTTGGTGTGAATTTTGATTTGTTCTTTAGTGAACGTAGTCTCCATGAAGCAGGGGATGTAGAAAAAGTTCCGTCTATCTTAAAAAAAGAAGATGTAACAACGATTGATGGAAAACTTCATTTCCTTTCCACTTTGTATGGAGATGATAAAGACCGTGTGATCCGAAGAGAAGATGGTCGTCCCACTTATTTAATGGCTGATATTGCTTATCATTATAATAAATTCACACGAGGATTTGATACACTCATTGATATTTGGGGACCGGATCACTACGGATACATTGCAAGGCTCAAAGGGGCTGTGAAATCCTTTGGAAAGACTGATGAGAGTTTCCGAGTGCTAATTGCCCAACAAGTGAATTTGATCGAGAACAAAGAAAAAGTCAAAATGAGCAAACGTTTGGGAATTTTCCAAACCATGAGAGATTTACTTTCTTATTTAGGAAAACAAGGAAGGGATGTGGGTCGGTATTTTTTCTTAATGAGAAGCTCCGATGCTCCTCTCGATTTTGATTTGGACTTAGCCAAAGATGAATCCGATAAAAATCCTGTATTCTATATTCAATATGCGCATGCGAGGATCTGTTCCATCTTTCGAGAATTACAAGTTCCTATGGAATTAAAACCCTTGCAGTCAGGAATTTCCGTCGAATTTTTAAAACAAGAAGAGAGAACTCGACTTCTTTTCTGGGTGGCAAGACTCCAAGAAGAAGTCTATGATACAGCAACTAGTTTTGAACCACATAGGCTTACAAATTATCTTCAATCCTTAAGTAAGTCGTTCACTAAGTTCTATTCGCAAAAAGACAACCGAATCAAAGACAAGGCCGGCAAAGAAAGAGATACACTTCTTGCGCTTGTTTTGTATACCAAGTATGCTTTGGATAGTGGACTCACCCTTCTTGGAATTTCCTCTCCCGAAAAGATGTCGAAAGAAGAGGCTTAAGGAACGATCGTGGAAGCCCCATATATCGTTATCATTGCGACTGGTTCTGAGATCACTGCCGGCCGCAGTTTGGATACAAACTCGGGTTGGATGGCAAACCAACTCTTTGAACTTGGTTGGAAGGTTAAAAAATTCATCGGCCTTCCTGACGATCCAGATCTCATTCTTTCCGAACTAAAGGCGCTTAAACAACTCGCAGAAACAAGACCTGTGCTTGCACTGATGACAGGTGGGCTTGGTCCGACAGAAGATGATTATACATTGGAAACCGTTTTGAAACTGAGTGGAAAAAAATCTTATTCCGTAGAAAAAGCTAAGATCCGTTTGACGCGATTTTATGAATCGAGAGGAAAACAATATAGCGATATTTTGCCGACTGTGATTCGCCAAACACATGTTCCTGAAGATTGTAAAACCTTAGACAATACAGTGGGAATTGCCGTTGGGTTTGTCGAACCCATTGGAACAGATTCCTATTTGGTTTGTATGCCAGGGGTTCCTTCGGAGATGAAGGAGATGTTTACACGTAGGCTTGTCCCGGAACTCAAACGAATTTATCCCCGAGAAAACTTAGTCCAACAAACCAAGTGGTTGTGGAATATCGGAGAGTCCTTATACCAAAAGGATTTTGTGGAAGCCAATAGAGAAGAACTATTCCAGAATGTAGAGTGGGGTGTGACCGCAAACCGTGGTTATATCAAATGTATTTTCCAATCAACGGATTCTCAATCATTAGATAGAACCATCCAAAGACTAGAAAAAGAATATCCAAAGATTATTTCGGATGATGTATTTACTTATGACCATGAAACTTTACTCTCAGAAAAACTAACCATCGCTGTGGGAGAAAGTTGTACGGGAGGGCTACTTGGAAAAAAACTGACAGACTCTCCGGGATCTAGTTCCTACTTTGTGGGGGGATTTTTAACCTATTCCAATGAGATGAAAGAATCGTTATTAGGTGTTCCTCGCGATGTATTGGAAGAGTTTGGGGCTGTTAGTCGGGAGACTGCGGAAGCCATGGCAAAAGGAATTTTCGAAAAAACAAAAGCCGATTATTGTATCTCCATCACAGGGATTGCAGGGCCTGACGGGGGATCGGATTCCAAACCCGTGGGCACTGTTTGGATTGGACTAAAGAACCCAGATGGTCAGGTCCAAACCCATTCCTATATTTTTCCAGGGAACAGGGAAAGCATTCGAGAGAATGCGAGTAATACCGCTCTATTTTTATTATACCAGTCATTAAAACAAAGGAACGTTTAGTATGTGGCAGACGATCATTTATTCATTTGGTTTTTTTCTATTATTCTTTTTTAGTTGGGATGTGGATTTAAATCTGGTTCCCAGTATCCGCGAAACTTGGATTTGGAACAGTGAAGGACGGTTTGGAACGAGCTCTCCCAAAGTAGGGGAAGATCCTGTGAAAACCATCAACGGGTATAAAATCGGTGGGAAATACTATTCGTTTCGAACAGGAAAATTTTTGGATGCAGATCCTAAGTTTTTAGTCGACTTCCCTTTACTTTCCAATGGGTACCTTTTGTACGAAAAGATTGGGGACGAGGTGAATTTTTTCTCGGATGCGGGAGAACTCTTCTGGAAAAAACCAATCAACTCCTATCCAAGGAGTGGATACTTTGCCTCTCCCGTTTTGTATTTATCGGGTGATAACAATACTGTATTTTTAATGGATGAAAGTGGAAACCGGGTCGGCAAATCAGAGTTAAACGGAAGATTCTTAACCGATTACCAATTCGATTCTAAAAACAAAGGGGTCATCGTTCTTTTTTCTGGTGGTGAATTGTACCGTTTGGATGAAAAGGGAAATGTTTTGTTTGAAAGAGAACTCTCCAAGGACAAAAAAGATTCATTCTTTAAATCGGTCTCGCTCTCTCCCGATGGAAAATATTCCTCTATTCATTATTCTTTACTCGATAAAGATTTTACCTTGGTTTTGGATGAAAAAGGAGAAGAGGTCGAAGAATTTTCCCTTCCTAAATTCTATCCTCACAAACTCTATTTTGTTACGGGAAATGACGGGTCTATCTTATTCAATTTACCGGATTCTTTGGCTTTCTATCAGGATGGGAAGTTGGTTTGGGAAAAAAACAAACAAAAGTCAGGTGGGGTGTACCAATCTATCTTTGCAACGGATCCAGTGTATGTAGTTTTATCCGAATCAGAAATCCAATTTTACAATCCAAAAGGGAGTTTGATTCGTTCCAAACGAATTCCTCCATCAGAGTTACCAGTGCGATTTTTTCCGGGAAAATCGAACTCGGCTTTTTATATGCAATCCAAATCCGATTTGATGCAATTTCAAATCTTTTAAACCATTCATTTTCTAGATTTATAGGTTCCTTAAGGCTTTGGTTCACGGGAACTAAAGCTATTTTGTTTACCGCTTAGGGGCTGGGTTTTGGTTTTGGATCCACTTCATAGATAGAAAGAGATTTGAATCCAGTCCTTCCTTCTCTATTGATCATCGCAATGGTTTCTGTGCAAACTCCTGCTTCAATATTGAAGATGAGTTGGTCTGAAATCTCGCGGCAAATATAAAGTCCTCGTCCATGACTGTCTTCAAGCCCTTTTGGAAATCCTGTCGAATCGTCGATACTGATATGGCGATCCAGTCTGTGTAAAATTTCTTCTTTCCTGAGGGATCCGAATTGGTCTCGCACTACGATAAATATTGTGCTTTCTGTAGCCCCGTATCCAATTAAAAAATAATCATCTGGCATCAGTTGGATATTGTCTAGAGGAACCACCATATCATGGCTTGGAATTTCAAATTGGTATTTGTATTCCCCTTCATGGGTGCGGGGAGCACGAATCATGGCGTTCGACGTGAGTTCTTCTAAGACTTGTTGGATGGCTTTCGGTGCTCCTAATTGAATTAGGTTTTTGGAAATTTTGCCACAAAGGATGGAGCGGTCTTGGTCGGATTTGATTTGTTTGTATATGATTCCGTTATACGGTGCATCTTCAAATTCGCTGTTGATGTTTTGCGAATACACTTTGAAATCATTTGTGAAATACTTTTCAATTCCAAAGATATCATTGGAAAGCAGTTTTTCTACCATCACTTCGATGAGGTGGATGTCTAAAAAGCTGTATTTAGGAATGATATTCCAAATATGAAGGTCTTTGGCATATTTAATGTATTCGTTGATATTGTAAGCGGTCATTAACGCATACAATATATGAGGAAATTCTCTTTGGATGAGAGTGACTAGATCAATCCCCGACTTACCGGGAAGACGAATGTCCGTGATGGTTAAATCAATTTTTTCGTTGGTGAGATACCAAACGGCTTCTTCAAAATGTTCGGCACCGAACACATTGAACTTCGTACTGAGTAAGTCCATAATCGCTTCGCGGATGGAATGGATGTCTTCAACAATTAGAATCGACTTCTTCATGGATTTTGCTCCGTGATATCATTGGTAAGAGGAAAGGAGATGGTGAACCTGGTTTTTTGTTCTACTGACTTTACTGAAATATTGCCGTCATGTTCTTTGACAATGGAGTGACAAATGGAAAGTCCGAGGCCCGTTCCTGTTCCGGATTTATTACTCGTAAAAAATGGATCGAAAATCTTTTGGATGATGGCATCGGGGATTCCTCCCGCATTGTCTTCAATGATGATATGGAGCCAGTTTTTTGTTTTTCTCAGTTCAATGGAGATTTCGCCGGGCCTGTAGTCAAATGCTTGCAATGAGTTGCGAAATAAGTTCATAAACAAACGTTCCATTTTTCCGGGATGGAAAGGGAACTGGTAATCATAATCGCAAGAGATTCGCCAAACAATGTTTTTACTCAAATGCGGGTAAAGGCGGATCACAGTATCTTTGGCTCGGTTGATGGTCTCTACAATATCTCCGAGAGTTACTTTTACTTTGTCGGTTTTGGCAAAGGAAATGATATCCGATACAATGATGGCAGCTCTGGATATATCGTTTTTAATCATATCCAAACGTTTTTCAATGAGTTCGGGAGGTTGGTTTTGCCAGTTTGCCTTTAGGTTCTGTAATGTTAAGCTAATTCCGGTTAGCGGGTTGTTTAATTCGTGCGCAATTCCTGAAATTAAAATTCCAAGAGAGGCAAGGTTACGCATTCGAAAGGATTCTTCTTCTTTATCTCTTTGTTTGGTTACATCGGAGATTTTTTCCACCATCCAAAATAGATCTTCTTGTTTGGGGTAAGGGTAAAATTCGAGTAGTAGGGTTTGTTTTTTATCTTCCGATCGAAAGAATATCTCTCGTGTGATCGGTGTGGAATAGTTTTGATTTTTGTCTTTTGTTTTGACGTTGAGTTTGGGACAATAGGGACAAATATCCGTTCGTTGGTACAATACTTCGTAACACTTACGATCTAAGAGTTCATCGTATTTATTATTTTTTGCAAATAGGATAGTAGCTAGGTTAGCTCTTTGGATATTAAAATCGGAGTCAATGAGTACTAGTGGGTCTTGGACTACGTCATAAATTGCTTCTAGTTCTCGTGCTTTCTCCGCAACTTTTTCTACGGATGACGAGTCAGGATTTTGCGAATTCTCAGGCAAATTAATACCCTAAAGACTGGTTCAATTGTTTGAACATAGACTTTTGATTTTTATTACCACCAGTTTTTTGTAAGGCGGTGATGGCTGCCAGTTGGCTATGGAAATCCAAAAGGAATTTGATATAAAAATCTTTTTTGAAATCGTTACGTTCCTGTTTGATTTCATCATTACGAAGAGAAGAGAGGGGAAAACTATCACTTCCATCAATGCCAGAAAAACTAATCTCCATATCATTCAGAGATTCATCCAAAGGAGAAGTATCCGAAATTTTAGTTTTTGTTTTTTGTTCGATTTCCGTATCTTCTGTGACCACAAGTAATTCCACTTTAGAAAGAACGGAACCATTGAATTCCAAAAGGATGGATTTTTCTTCAGAATGTTTGATTCGGTTTTTGTTCTGTGGGTCTGGATCTACTTTGTATTTACGAATGCGAATCCCAGTTCGATTGGGATAGGTTCCAATAAAACTAATGGTGGTGTTGGCAGGTAAAGATGTAACTTGTTCGTAGGTTAGAAGCTCCCTAGCTTTAGCGATCTCTCGGTAAAGGCTAAGGATTTCCTTATCTAATCTATTTTCTTTTTCGGAAATGCCAGTCTCTGGATAGAGACCGACACTAAAGAAGAATAAATTAAGGAGTAGTAGGAGCCGGTACTTCGGAAGGTGTTCCATCAGTTTCTACCGGAGCTTCTAAACTTGGTTCCAAATCCGGAACCAAAACTTCGTCTTTTTTTGCGAAAACAAAGGAAAGAGCCAAAGAGAGGACGATGAATAGAATCGCAGCCACTCTTGTGGTTTTTGTCATCACGTCAGCAGTGGATGCTCCAAATACCGATTGGCTCGCGGTTGATCCACCTAACATTCCTGCACTTCCGCCTTTTCCAGTTTGGATCATGACGAGAAGGATGAGAAAGAGTGAAAGTAGAATAAAAAGTGTGAGGATGGTTCCTGCAAAAAATCCCATAATGTTTCCTTATTTCAAAAGTCCTAAAAATGAATCTAATTTTTGACTGGCTCCTCCTACGAGGCCACCGTCTATATTTGGTTTGGTGAGTAAATCTTTGATATTGTCCGGTTTTACCGAACCACCATAGAGAATTTGAATTTTCTCTGCGATCGCACCTGCACCTACAAATAAATTACCAATTTCCTTACGGATAAAGGCATGTGCTTCTTCTGCTTCTACCGGAGTGGCAACTTTTCCGGTTCCTATGGCCCAAACGGGTTCATAGGCAATGACAAGATTCGCGAATAGGTCACTTGTAATGTCTTTGAGACCTTTTTTAATTTGGTCTTCTAACACAGTAAAGGTGTTTCCTTTTTCTCGTTCTGCCCAGGTTTCTCCCACACAGTACACCACGCGAAGTCCTGCTTTTAAAAAGTAAGTGATCTTAGCGTTATCAAACTCAGAAGTCTCTCCGAGGAATTGGCGTCTTTCGGAATGGCCCACAAGAACAGTAGTAATCCCGAGCTCCGCTAGTTGCGTAGGGGAGATCTCTCCTGTCATCGCTGTGAGTCCGGATTGGTAAGCATTTTGTGCTCCCACGATGAGTTTCGATCCTTTTGCCAATCCAGCAACAGACTCCAAGTGCAGAGCACTTGGGAAAACCATCACTTCATGAGTCGATGCGTCACTTGCAGATACCAAACCTTTAGTTATGGTAATGGCTTCCGCCAATGTCAGGTTCATCTTCCAATTTCCAGCAATGATCTTCTTTCTCATCTTATTTTTCTTCCTTAGGGAGTAAACATTGTACACCAGGTAGGGTTCGTCCTTCCAAAAATTCTAAGGAAGCACCACCACCTGTAGAAATATGAGTGATTTTGTCGGCTACTCCCGCTTTATTCACAGCGGCAATGGAATCCCCACCACCCACAACCGTTTTGGCTTTGGATTTACTGATGGCTTTTGCAATTTCGATGGTCCCTTTGGAAAACTTATCCATTTCAAACACACCCATAGGCCCGTTCCAAAGGATGGTTTTGGCTTCTTTAATTGCCTTTACATAATTGTCGATGGTTTTGGAACCAATATCCATTCCCATCCAACCATCCAAAATTCCCATTTTGTCCACGGACTTGGTTTTGGCATTGGGATCGAAGGCATCAGCAATGATATGGTCTACAGGAATTTGGAGGTCAACTCCTTGGATTCCTGCCCTGTCAATGAGTTGGAAAGCTTGGGATTCAAAGTCCGGTTCCACAAGGGATTTACCCACGGGAACGGCTCTGGATTTGAGGAAGGTATAAGCCATTCCCCCGCCAATGAGCAGGTGGTCTACCTTCTCGAGTAGGTTTTTTAAAATAGCAAATTTAGAACTGACTTTGGAGCCGCCAACAATCGCCACAAAAGGGCGTTCGGGACGAGCAAGAAGGCTACTCAAAACTTCAATTTCTTTACGCATGAGTAGTCCCGCAAATGCCGGAAGTAAATGCGCCACACCTTCTGTGGAGGCATGGGCACGGTGAGCGGTTCCGAAGGCATCGTTCACATAGACATCAGCAAGCTTCGCCAGTTCTTTACAGAAACCAGCAGCATTTTCCTCTTCTTCTTTATGGAAACGAAGGTTTTCTAAAAGTAAGATTTCCCCTTCACCCAGTGCATTCGTCATCTTCACGACATCGGGGCCAATCACAGATTCTGAGAAACTGACTTTGGTTTTGACGAGTGTCGAGAGAACATCAAACACAGGTTTCATGGAATACTTGGGCTCAGGGCCGCCTTTGGGGCGACCTAAGTGACTTCCGAGAATGATCTTTGCCCCTTTGGAAATCAGTAACTCCAAAGTGGGAAGGGTTTTTTCAATCCGAGTTTGGTCCGTGGCCTTGCCGTTTTCGACAGGGACATTGAAGTCCACACGAACAAAGACTCGTTTTCCTTTTAGATTTTGTTCTTCTAGAAGAGGTAATTTCATCTTAGCCTTTTTTTGCCATGTAACGAACTAGATCGAGCACTCGGTTTGAGTAACCCATTTCATTGTCATACCAAGATACGAGTTTGAAAAAAGTTGAGCTAAGTTCAATACAAGCATCGGCATCAAAGATAGAAGAACGAATGTCTCCTAGGAAGTCGTTAGAAACCACCATATCTTCTGTGTAACCAAGGATTCCTTTCATAGAACCTTCGCTCGCTTCTTTCATTTTCTTTTTGATTTCTGCGAGTGATGTTGGTTTTTCTGTGCGAACCGTTAAGTCCACAACAGATACGTCTGGAGTCGGAACTCGGAAACTCATACCAGTGAGTTTTCCGTTCACTTCTGGAATACAAAGTCCTACTGCTTTTGCAGCCCCAGTGGATGCTGGGATGATGTTTTGAGCAGCACCACGTCCACCACGGAAGTCTTTTTTAGAAGGTCCGTCTACAGTCGGTTGGGTTGCTGTCATCGCATGGATGGTAGTCATAAGACCTTCTACGATTCCAAAGTTGTCGAGAACGACTTTTGTGATTGGAGCAAGGCAGTTTGTCGTACAAGATGCATTCGATACTACATTGTCTTTTGCAGAATCATATTTTTCATGGTTCACACCCATTACAAAAGTAGGGATGTCTTTGTCTTTTGCGGGAGCAGAGATCACCACTTTTCTAGCACCTGCTTTGATGTGTTTTTCAGCACCCACTCGGTCCGTAAAAAGACCAGTAGATTCAATCACAAAGTCCACTCCGAGTTCTTTCCACGGGAGTTTTTCTGGGTCTCTTTCGGAGAAGGTTTTTACTTTTTTGCCATCGATAATGATTTCGTTGTCTGTGTGGGATACTTCACCGTCAAAACGACCGTGAGTGGAGTCATATTTGAATAAATAAGAAAGGTTGTCCGGTGTGACTAGATCGTTGATTGCAACGAATTCTAAATTGGGATCTTTGATTCCGGAACGAAGCACCAGTCGTCCGATGCGACCAAAACCATTGATTGCGATTTTTACCATGAGTTTCTCCTAAAAGGCTCGTATCTAGAGATGAAACGATTTTTTAATTACAGAATTTCGGGTTCGGGGTCTCTGTCACTCATTTTAAGACCTGAAGGTGCGTAGAAGCCTTAAGAAATTGAGAATTTCTACCCGTCTTGCCAATAATTGCCAACAGAATCCGTCCAATAGGAATCTAAATTACCCATGAAAGGCTTAGAAAAAGAGCTCAACCGGGCGCGCGCCGAACAAAAGATTTTAGCCCAGGTCTCCTCCCATCCAGCAGTACGTTCTGGAGAGATCCTTGTGTTTGCCAAGTTCATCACGGAATCGGTGTCTAAGCTTCTTGGAATCGAACGGGTGGGAGTCTGGCTTTTTAATGAATCCAAAAATGAACTACACAATGTAGACACTTTTTTTCTAAGTCAAAACCTTCATTCCTCTGGGGCCATTCTAAAAGAAATCGAATTTCGAGAAGAGTTCCAATATCTTGTTACTGAAAAGTATGTGGATGCCAGTGACCCTTATACAGATCCAAGAACCAAAGGATTTATTGAATCCTATTTAAAACCAAATGGCATCACTGCCATGTTAGACGGTGTCATTCGTATGGGAGAAGAGCTCATTGGCACGCTTTGTTTTGAACATGTAGGAAACTCACATACTTGGGAAGAAGATGAAATTATATTTTGCAGCCAACTCGGAGACCAAATTGCCCTCACCATCAGCAATTTACGAAAAAATGAAATCAACGAAGCATTAAAATCCAGAGAAAAGGAATTACGAGAACTGAATGAAAGTTTGGAACGCCAAGTGGAAGAGAGGACAAGGAATTTAAAAAACTCCAATGCGGAACTGGAAGTGACCATCACAAGTCTTAAAAAAACCCAGGCCCAACTCATCCTCTCTGAAAAGATGGCAAGCCTTGGCCAACTGGTTGCGGGAATTGCTCACGAAATCAATAACCCCATCGCTGCCATCCATGCTTCCGCACAAAATCTAAAAGAAGCTCTCTTTGATTCCGAGATTTCTTTATTCCAAAAGGAACTAAGAGACCTTATTCCTAGTCTCGAAAAGCAGAAATTATTTCTTAGTTGTTTGGATGTTTTAAAAACTCGAGTGGAGATGGTATCGGGTAAGGAGAGGATGCGGCGGAGAAAAGAAATTGAAACTTGGCTTGCGTCAAAACAGATCCCCGAATCCTTTTCTTATAATTTAATCGATTCGGGATTTGATTTAAATATCCTGGAAGAGTTTGAAATTCTATTCCAAGACTCTGATGTCTTTGCCGTCATTTCTTTGTTAGCGGAGGAGATAACAGTATTCCAATCTTTGAGTATTATGCAACTTGCTGTGGAACGTGCGAGTAAAATGACTTTTGCTTTAAAAAACTTTGCTCGGTTTGAAGTATCTTCTAGCCCTGCAAAAACAAATATTCAGGAAAATATAGAAACTGTCATCACTCTCTACCAGAACCAATTCAAAAGAAAAGTGGCTCTCATTAAAGAATACAATCCTATTCCTCTTGTGGAAGGATATCCCGAGGAGTTATTGCACCTTTGGACGAATCTAATCTATAACGGGCTACAGGCGATGACTTTCGCAGGGGAGATGAGAATTCGGACAGAAGTTTTTGGGGACCTGGTTCGCGTGACAGTAGAAGATAGTGGGTGCGGAATTCCAATGGAGGTCCAAGAGAGAATCTTTGAACCTTTTTTCACCACCAAACCTTCAGGGGAAGGGAGCGGTCTTGGTCTTGATATTTGTAGAAAGATTGTCGAAAGGCATCAAGGTCGGATTCATTTTGATTCCAAACCAGGAAAAACCAAATTTTTTGTGGACTTACCTTTAGTTCTTACTGCCTAATCGTTGTTTGTTTTTGTCATACAATCCAACTAGTAACTTATCTCCGTCGGTATTCCCTTCGATAAAACGAAGGCCCGCGTATTTAGCTTCGCTAAAAATATCGGCATCACCTTCTTGAAAGAAGAAAGATTCGGCTCCCACTTTAATTTCAAATTCACTTCTATAATACTGAAGGCAATGCTCTGAAGTTTGTATGTCAGTGAAGGAAGATTGTAATCGGATGGGGCGGATGAAATCATTCTCAATTTGAAACACTAGACAGCCACGTTTGGGAGCTTTCGCATTTTTTTCCGATTCCAGCACACCCCAGTCGTAGGATAAAATCATATAATCCCCTTGGAATAGGGATCTTGGGTCTTTAGGAACCAGAGGTAAAAAAATTAATCGGCCTTCCCGTCGGATGGATTCTTTTTTAGAGACAGAATAAGTAAGAATTCCAAATAACAAAAGTAAGTTGACGAGGAGGATGAGTATACTTTTTTCTTTCATCTTTTTTTACCAAGTGGAGAGAGTCGCAAACAAAAGTAAGAAAGAAAAAATAGAAAGGAGGAACCAAGCATCATTTGCGACTTTTCTAAAAGGGTTGTGTCTAGGTCATAATAGAAACCAAAATAAAACAAAACCAGAGAGGCCCAGGCCAAATAAGATAAAAATGGAAAACCTTTTGCAAATCCGATGAGGAGGAGAAAGAAGGAGGCGATGACACCGGGTGTTTCCAGAGTGGGAAAAAAAATAAGACCAAAAAATAAGAGAATCGCTCCGAGTTTGATAGGATCGGTTTTATGAATGAGTTCTTTGTAGAAGAATACAGATCCAGCCAGATAAAAAATTACGGATTGGACTTCTGCAATTTCGGGATTTTGTTTCAGTTCTGGAAAAAACGAAGAACTAGCCAAACAGAGTAAAGAGATACCAAGAGAATACGGTAAACTTTCAAAGTTTTTTGGTATTTTTTCTGATTCTATAAAGCGAAAGAATAGAGCCAAACAAACAACGGTGAGTAGTGGAACCACAAATAGACTATTGTATTCCAAAAGTAAGACCATCGAAAATAGAAAAAATAGAATCGGAGAGAGGAATCTTTGGATGGGATTTGATACGAAAAAAAAGAAGGCCATCTGAAAGCCGAGAATGATCCAGAGAAAGGATGTATCGGATGGTTTAAAAACTTTATGCACTCCAAATAAAAATAAAACAAAACCTTGGTTTAGAAAAGAAAAGAGGACAGGTCCTAAACTTACTTTCTGTTTCTCTTTAGGATAAAAAGAAAGGATGGATACAAGAATCATCACAAGAAGGCCGAGAAGTAAATTTAGATGTTCATAGTTCAAAAGTCCAAGAACCACGAGACAAAGTAAAAAAAATCCTCCCGCAAGGAGAGATCCAAAAAAACTTAAAATTTCTATATACCAAACTACATTCACGGCAAGTCTCCTGTGTTCAGTTTCGTCTTTCTTAGGTGGTTGAGATGAGTTACGGCCCAAAGAGTATAACCTGTGATCCAAAGGGCAAAGAGTAAAAAACTAACCCCAGAACTATAAGCCCAGATTTTGAATAGATCCACTGCCAATAGAAAGACCTGTCCGAGCCCAAATAGTAAAATGATGGTTAGGTTCAGGAGCCGAAACCTGACAAAGCGGTAGTACGAATAATAAAAACCAAAGAAAAGCAAGGGAACTAGGATTTGGTAGAAGCTATATTCGGGGAGGGATTTTATTTCTTCCCCAGTCCAAAGTAATCCTGATGCCACTGAATGAAGAAAAGAGAGCGTGATGAAAAGACCAAGCCCAGAAAGAAAAACTTTTGATTTATCAGAATAAATATTTGTTTTGATCCAATCTAATGCGACCACAGCACCACCGAATAAAACGGAAGTGATCGTGAATAAGTGATAGGATTCGGTCTCGTTAGATACCTGGTCGGAATAGAGATATACTGTTGCCGCAACCAAAACAAACCAAAAACCAGTCACTACACCGGAGCGAGAAACAAGGAGGAGGAGGAAAGTGAGTCCGGCCCATCCCAAAAAAAGATCATAAACATCGGCCCCTGTTTGGTAGATTTGGCCAAAGGTAAATAAGGCAGAGGCTGTGAGAAAAAAGATGATGGTAAGACCAATTTCAAAATAGAATGTTGTTTTCCGAAAGAAAATGGTTAAAAAATAGGCAATGAGGTTGAGTGAACCAACGATCCCCAGTTTGGTGAATCCATCCAACTGATTCCAGTTAAAGGCAACTAAAAAAAAGATTCCAGAAAGTAGGAGGGCCGATCCTATGATGAGTAAAGTGGATTCAAAAAACTGAATCCAATCATCGAAACTCCGTTTTACCATAAGGTGGCAATCACATGGCTTTCTTGTACCACGCCCAAGGTTCTTGAATCCACTCCGAGTTCTCTGTTGTCTGCGAGTAAGAAAAAGGATTTTTCAGGAACCGTGAGTTTTGGCATATCATCGGTTTCTGTTTTCCCTTGGGGGATGAGGGGAATATCACTCGAGGCAGATTCGGGAAAACTTGACGGATCTAGGAGGGAGCCGTTGCGAAAGACCATCCGCTTTTGTACATGGATGGTATCTCCTGGTTTCCCCACAATCCTTGCGATAAAAACGGATTCAGAATCCAGAGGAGAACGAACGAGGACTATATCTCCGATTCCTAATTGTTTGGATCGAAACAGGCGATTGAAGTAAGCAGTGGATCCATTCTTTAAAGTGGGCTCCATAAATTGATTCGGAACATGAACCGGTGTGAAGACGTAGTATTTGACTAGAACCGCCGAAACAAGTCCGAGAAACAGAGGGATGAGGAAAGCATATAGTCTTGTTTTGAAAGGTACTTTGTTTTTGGATTTAGACATGGAAATAATTGATCTCTCTTCTTAGAGTTTCTGATAACTGGTTCATATTTTGAGAACTGGATTTGGTTCCTTCGCTAGACATAGCTGTGGTTTGTGCATGGTTATTGATCTCCGCCATGGATCTGGAAATTTCTAACATCGCCATCTTTTGTTCGTCGGTAGCTTCTTTGATCATTTCGGAGAGTTCACGAATTTGAGTGACACCTTCGTTCACTTCATCATTGGTTTCAATCTGTTTTTGAACCACAGTCCGAATTTCTTTTGTCATTTGGTTGATGGAATTCACTCCCGAAATGGTTTCACTTAAAATGACAATGGATTGGTCAATTTTTTCCTGACCTTGTTTGATCTCACCTTCGTTTTGTTTGATGAGCTCTTCAATATCATCAATGGATTTGGCAGTTTTATCTGCAAGTTTGGAAATTTCGTCGGCAACGACGGCAAATCCTCGACCACTCACCCCGGCCCTTGCCGCTTCGATGGCGGCATTCAGTGCGAGCAAATTGATCTGTTCTGAGATATTGTGAATGATTTCGACAACATTTGTCATCTCGGAAGAAGACTCGTAGATTTTATCCATGGAGAGTTTCATCTCACTCAAAGATTTTTCACCTAACTTAGCATCGTTTGTGATCTCTTCCACCCGTACATCGGCAATTTGGAATTTTTTATCAATTTCAGAAACGGCCTGGTTTAGTTCCGTCATCTTTTTCATGAGAGAAACCAGTGTAAAAGATTGGGTTTCTGTTCTTTGGGCCACACTTTCAATTCCGGCTGTGATTTCTTCTACGGAAGCCGAAATTTCTTCGCTACTGGCTGCTTGGTTTTGTGCCGCATCTGATAAGGACAACATCGACCCATAAATGTCGGAGCTCGTATTTGTGAGTTCATTCGAAACGGTTTGGGTTTGGTTGACGATTTGGCGTAATTTGGTTTGGAAATCAAACATGGCGTTTGCCATACTTCCAATTTCATCCCGACTCGAGTCATAAAAATCGGATTGTAAATTTCCTTTTACCATTTCTGTGATTCTTGCTTTGATTCGCTCGAGTGGTTTTAGTTTGGATTCGATCACAAGAACTGTAATGACTCCAATGATGAAAACAACGATGATCGAAATTCCGAGTGTAGTGAATAGGCTTGTCAGTGTTTTTTCATACAATTCGGCATTTTCAAAGATACAAAAGATGACATAGTTGAATTCCGGATTTTTAACATAGAAAATTCTTTTTAGGGTTCCGTCTTCCGTGGAATCAGCAAATCCAAGAGCTTCTTCTTTTTGGAAAGGAATATCAAAAACTAACTTTGCTTTGGCGTTAGTTCCGATTTCTTTTTTGTTAGTGTAGTAGATAACGGCTCCGTCTCCATCAAAAAAACCGACCTTTCCAGAAACTCCAATTTTGATATTTCCTAAGATAAAACTAGAGAGTTTTCCTATGTTTAAAAATCCTCCCACGTATCCTAGAAACTGATCGTTTTGGTAAACGGGGAGAGTGTAAGGGGAGATGATATCTCCAGAGATTTTGGAACGAATGCTTGTATGGCGGAGTGGGCCTTGTTTGGCAAGCTCCACATCTTCTATAAAAAAGATGGATCCTGTTTTGGATCGATCATATTCATTGGTCGAAACAAAAATTCCTTCCTCTGGTTTGTAATAGAAGAGAGCTTCCACTGCATGGTTTGTGCTTTTTAATTGGATGTCGTTTAGAACTGCGCGGATCCCTTGGATGTCTTTTTTAACAATTTGGTCTTTTAATTTATTCTCGGCAAAGATAGAAAGAGTGAGCCTGTCTCGGAAATCAACAAGAGTCACACGCATGAGTGTCTCTGAGTCCATTACCGATTGTTCCATACTGGTATTGACGAGATCCAATTCTTGTTTGAAATTGAGTCGGTAATTGACGATGAATAAAATGAGGATGGCAGCAAAAAAAGCAAGGACTGTTTGGAAACCTAAGTCTCTAGAAAGTTTCCTTGTGTTGATTCGTTTGGTAGGATCGTTTCGAATGTGGAGAAGGATTCCTTTGATATTGAATTTGTTTTCTACATAATCAACAAAGATGGATTGGAAGATCACCGTCACAGCGAGTGTGAGAAAAAGGCCAATGGCCATTTCACTCATGAGTACAAAGTTTTTGGATTTTAAATAGAAGAGAAGGGCAAAAAGAACAAATAAAAATCCAATGGCATAACGGATGATCATATCGATGATCGCTACTTTTCCTAAATGATCCAACCAGAAATAAGCCAACTTGTGATCTCGTTTGGTGGCTTCCGGTGTTCCAATCCGGGATACCGGGGCAAACCGAATCCAATAAAAACTAATACAAAACCCAAGAATGAAAAAAACGGCGATAGAAGTAGAAATTAGAATGATTTGAAATTCTTCTCCCGACCATTCTGTAAAAAAGTAAATATATCCGAGGAGAGTGGGGACACCGATTCCGTAATTAAAACCTTCTAGACCAAAAATTATGAATTTGATCATTTTACGCATATCCATACCCTAGGGATACAGACTGTCTAAGAATTGTAAACGTAAAATTCCTATAAGTATCTATAATGAAAGATTCACTCGTTCTAAAAACCATCCAAGAAAAGATTAAAAATTTAGGAAGTCTACCAGGATGTTATCTTTGGAAAAATGAAGATGGACAAGTGATCTATGTAGGCAAAGCACTCAAGTTACAGTCTCGTGTTCGCTCTTATTTAAATCCCAATCAAAAAGATCGCAAAACACGTGCCCTTTATGTAGAATTGTATGATCTAGATTGGATTGCTACAAGCACAGAAAAGGAAGCCTTACTTCTCGAAGCCACTCTGATTAAAAAATACAATCCTAAGTTCAATGTAAGACTTAAGGATGATAAAAAATATCCCTTCCTTTGTGTTTCCACAAGTGAGGATTTCCCCATGGTATTTCTCACAAGAAAGGTAAAAGACAATGGAGATCGCTACTTTGGTCCCTTTACCGATGTCAAAGCTGCCCGAGATACTTTGGAATTGATACATAGAATCTTTCCAATTCGTAAAACCAAACTCAAACTCCCGCTGGCAAAACCACAGAGGCCTTGTCTCAACTTTCATATGGGACGTTGCCTTGGCCCATGCCAGGGAAATATTACCAAAGAAACCTATGCCGAGTTAGTGGATGAAATTTTAAACTTTTTAGAAGGAAAAAAAGAACGATTGGTTTCTGGATTAAAAACCGCTATGGTGAAGGCTTCTGAAAAGTTGGAGTATGAGAGAGCGGGATTTTTAAAAGCAAGGATTGAAAAAATCAACCAAGTGCGAGAAAAACAAACCGTTGTCAGTATGGACGGTGGAGATGAAGACATTCTTGGCATTAGCAAACGAGAAGATGAAGGGCAGATGATCATTCTGGAAGTGCGAGGTGGTAGACTGGAAGGTAAAAAATCCTTTCCACTGACGGGACTTTCTTTCTCGGATGATGAAGAAGTGTTTACTTCCTTTCTTCGTGACTACTATCTAAATGTCACAGTCCTTCCGAGTATTGTTTTTTTACCTCCTTCGGCAAAAGGAAATTATGATGTTTTTGTCGAAGCCATGACAGAAAAATTTGGAACTTCGATCAAACTCAAATTCCCGGAGATGGGACCAAAGAAATCGCTCCTTCGTTTGGCAGAAAAAAATGCCGACTTGAGTTTAACCGAGCGAATCCTTGCGACTAAACTTCGGGACCAATCGGTGGCCATGAAGGAACTCCAAGAAAAACTGAATTTGCCTGTATTGCCAAGAACCATCGAATGTTATGATATTTCTCACTTCCAGGGATCTTCTCCCGTAGCCAGTGGTGTGATGTTTGTGGATGGAAAGCCGTATAAGGCGGGTTATAGACATTATAAAATGCGTGGGTATGAAGGGATCAATGACCCGGGGATGATTCACGAGGTGATTGCAAGAAGGCTGAGTCATTTAATCAACGAAGAAGAACCTCTTCCGGATCTTATTGTGATTGATGGTGGTTTGACTCAACTTTCACGCGCTGCCGAAGCTGCTAATGCTTTAGAGCTTGGTCATATTCCGATGGTGGGTCTTGCCAAAAAAAGAGAGGAAATTTATTTCCCAGGGGAAAAACATCCTTATAGTTTTGATATCCATTCGCCCATGATGCGCCTCCTTCGTAATTTGCGAGATGAAGCCCACAGGTTCGGTGTCACTTTCCAACGTGTCCAAAGAAAGAAAAAAGCACTGAAGACGATTCTGGATGATATCGAAGACATTGGTGCCAGCAGGCGAAAGAGTATCTTATCGTATTTCCATACGAAAAAAAAGGTAACCGATGCCACGGTAGAAGAATTAAAGGAAGTCTCAGGGATTGGACCGATACTTGCCGAAAAAATCTATGCAAACATCCAAAAATTAAAAAAAATAGAACCGTAAATTCAAACATCCCACCTAAAGCCTTTGAGGTGGGAGATGCGAAAACAAACCATTGTCTTTCTTTTATTTCTCTTTGGCTCTTGCCAAAATAAAGACGAAGCCCCCTTTTTGTTGTTTGGTGATGGGTTTTCCGATACTCCCCGATTCGAATTCCAGTATGGAATCCATGAGGATTTGGGAGAGTCCATTGAAAACACGAATTATACAAGTTTTGATTCCGGTGTTCTTTGTCTTCATTCCCTTCCGATTTCTCTATACAGACTTGAGTTAGGTGGAAAATTTAGAATTTGTTGGAAAGCCGATGAATCCGTTTTTGAAAAATGGAAATTGGGTTTTTCATTTTTAGAAAGAGAACCGAGCGAGTATTCTTCTTGGCGTTTGAAGGGAAAGGGTTGGGCCGCCTCTCTGACTGAATGGGGAAAGTGGAAAAAGGAATCCGACAAGCTTGGTTTTCTTTTACAATGGGACTCGCAGGTTTTCTCAAGTGGCCTTGTCACGTACCAAAGCTTTGTTATCCCGCATCCCATCTTCTTACAAAGAACTAAAGAGAGTTGTGAGGTCGTATTTCCTTCCGAGAGTTTGGATGGATCCGAAAACAAACGCCCGATCATTTCCTTAGAGTTACCTTGTCCTGATCTGGAAGAGATTACGGAAAGGATCGTAACACAAAACGATGTATGGCTAACACAGTGTGAACCGGCAGAACCCGTGGTTTCCGAAGTCTTTCGTCATTCCGAATCTTCTTACCAAAGGTTTCTGGAATGGGAGAATCCGAAAGACTCAGTGATTTGTCCACACACACAAAGCCTAGATTGGGAAGTTGACGGAAAGAAAACGACCTTCCATTCTGATTTGTTTTCGAAACGAACCAAGGTAATCTTACCAAGAGGGATTGTACTTTTTTCTGATGATCTCGGATATAAGGGAATTCCCATTCCCAAAGAATTCCTTTCTCCTTTAGGAAAAGAATCCTTTGTTAGGTGGGGCAGTTCCGAATACCGAGATTTTGAGTTTTCCTTTCGCCAAGGGAATGAATTTTTCTCTAACCAAATTCGTTCGGTTTCTTGTCGGGACCAATTCAACCATAGGAAATCAGGAAACCTATTTTGTGGAAATCCTGGCCTACCAAACCAGTTGGTAAGAAAAGAAAAAGAAGAGGACATTCCTAGTTGCCGGTCCCACCAAATCCAAATCACGGAATTTTATCCAGGAAATCATTTTGATTCTTCGATGCCCCTTCCGGCTTACTTTGAATTTCAAAATACAGGAGAGATTTGTGACGGCTCCTCTCTCAATTGGATTTTTGAAAATACCATCTATCCCTTGTCAGCTGACGAATGGATTTTGCCTTCGGGAGCAACATTTCTTGTCACAAGGAAACCTTGGTCGGGTTGGGATCTTTTAGAAAAGGAAAAACCTTTTTCGATTCCAAAAGTTGTTTTCCAAATTCCCAATTTCTTTTGGGAAGAAAGAAAAAGTAAACAAAGAACTCCCTTCCAAGCAAGTCCCTTACTCCATCATCTGCTTCGCTTAAAGGAAGAAAATCGGTATTCGATTGTCGTGGACTCTGGAAACGAACACCCGCATGGCCGCACTGGAAGCTCACCTTATCTTCTAGAGTATGGATTTCAGATCAGTCCAGGATCAGTAAACACGAGTTCGGTGGAAACTCTTCCGACGGATCTTTGGGAATACAACCCGAAGCAGTCTCCGTTTTTGGACTTTGGATTTTCTAGGGAGGAAGAGGGTGTTGTTTCTTTCGAAAGGGAAAATGGAAATCGGTATTTGTTCTGGAAACCGCGGGATATAGAAATTCAGACATTGGCCAGCTCTCCTTCTCTTTGTAATGGAGAGAATTTCTACCAATTGCCAGAAGGATTCTTTTCGAAGTCTTTGTTCTCTCTTCGTTACCAGGGAAAACAAAGAGGGGAACCCGTTCTTCTCTCTTTCGATCCGAACCTGGTAGAAGAGCGGAGTATGAATGGATTGCGTTCTCTCCATCCAGAACCTCATCCCATTCTTTTTTCCCGTTCGATCCATCCTTCCTCGCTTTGTTTGGGAGACTTTCGAAGTCCCGGAATTTCTAAACACCGCAGTTTGGAAATCGAGAGATTGAATTCGGTATATACTTATCTCACAAACCTTCCTTTGGGAAACCAAACCGAGGTAAAACTAGGAAATGGAAGTGGTTCTGTTCCTATCGTTTTGCAAACATTAGGTGATAATGTTTATACAGCCAATCTAGGAAACCCGCTCCCCTTTTTTCCGGAAGAACAACTCTATTCCTATTTTTCTGATCCTTCCCTCATCCAATCCAAAAGTTTTTTGGAACGAAGAGGCCCCATCCAAATCGAAGCCATCTATCCGAACCCGCAGGAATCACAAAATGAATGGATCTATGTTTGTAATCGTTCGGAAAGAGAAGAGGATTTGAGTTCGTATTTAGTGGAAGATGAAGCAAACACTGATGATCTTGTTTCTTACCATACTCGTTTTCCGAATCTTTCCCCTTTGGGCAAAGCAGGCCAAAGATTCCAATACAATACAACACTTCTTCTTCCCGGTGCTTGTGCATGGATTGTGGATCCCGATGGAAAGGATTGGTTTTTTCCCATCTTCCAATCGGAATCGGATTTACTCCTTACCATACGATCCACCCAAACCATTGGGAATGGAATCTCTTCTGGGGAATCCATCCAACTCCGTAAAAAACAAGGACAGAGTTCTTTTCTCATCTCTTCCTTTGGACAAAAAGAAAGCCATTCCTCTTTTCGCCTTCCTGTGGCTACAGGAGAATTTCTTTGGTTGAAATCGGGAAGCTCTGGAATGATGGCTTCTGATTTTGAGATCTTTCGTGAGGGATTTTGAATCGTTTCCAGGTTTATTTCCTTCTTGTGATCCCTCTATATTTCGGAACTTCTTCTTTGTTTGCTGTGGGAGTGGAGGTAGGGATTTTGGGGTATGAATTATTCTTAAAAGAAACAAATGCGAAAAAAGACCCGCCACCTCCCGGTTGGGATTTACAAATCAGCCAATTAGGCCAGGACTTTCAGAAAACAACTTATTTGGACAGAGTGTCCGGCGAATCGATGTTTGTTGGTATAAAAGATAAAGACAAAAAAGAAAGGATGGTTTGGGATCTAGATATCAAACTCACCACAGGAAAAGAAACCGGACTAAGGCCCTTTTATTTAGGAAAAAACCATTATATTGGTTATGAGGCTTCCCGGTTTATCATTGGAGTGGGCCGACGGGAACATTTGTTTCGACCCAAAAGTTTTCAGACAAGTTTTGATGGAGGGGATGGACTTTTTTTAGAATTTCTGCCCTTGCCCAATCTAACCTTACAGTTTTTTCTTTGGGACCATCATTCAGGATCTCTTTTATTCGAAAAAGACCGGTTTCGTTCGATACTTCTAAGCCTTGAACCACCTAGACAAGGTTTACCGGAAGGAGCAGACCCAAATGAAAAGAGAACCCACCATCATAGAAGGCATGCTTTTGGGATCCTATATGGAGACTATCTCAAACTGAGAATGGGTTTGCAGTATTTGGAGCTTGGGACTTGGGGCCGGCATGTCAAGGATAGTCCGAGAGAAACAAAGGTTTCCGGAGCCGATGGGGATTCTCTTTTGAATGGAAATTTAGGTTTTGGATTCGATGGCGAGATTTATGAAGTCCAATTTGATTTTTTATGGGCCAAGGGAAACGATCGAACGAGTTCCAAAATGGCAAGTAACACCGGTTCGATTCCGATTTCAGGGGAGGCGATCCAAATTGGAGCCGAACTTAGGTTAGGTGATTTTTTATTCCGAACCTCCCATTTCCTTTCTGATCGGGAGGAAAGGAATGGAAAGAACCAAATCATTCGAGACGGTTATGTTTCTTTTGGAACACACCCCGCACAGACACCTTATATATCACAAATCTTTCGGATCTTTCCCTCGGCGGCAGTGACTGAGTCTGGATATGAAAAAAATTTTGCGCTCCGAGAAGGGAGGTGTTTCGGATATTTGAGTGAACTCGTGCTTCAATTCACCTACCATCAGTTCGCTGCAAAAGTAGTCGGTTCTTATTTTTTACCTTACCATCTTAGCGGTCCAACGGATGGGAGGATTAGTTTTCAGAAAAGAGATTTTGATACATTTTTTATTGGAGAAGGGCTTTTGGAACTTTCGATCAAAGAGGATTCTGTTTTTGAGTTAGGGGTCGGGATCTCTCAGCTCTTCCTACCGGAATCGATCGGCATCAAATCAAACTTTGGTTATGTATTTGGGAGAATACAAATATGAAAAAACTTCGCCTTTTCGTTTTGATCTCTGTTTTGCCTTTCCTTCTATTTTGCCAAAAACCAAAATCACAAACCGATCTTTCTTCTTTTCTATTTCCCAATTATCCGGTTTCTGAACTATACTTTTCCTATCCCGGCCGGGATATTGCGATAGAGAAAAAGAGAATCGTCAAGGAGGTAATACTCGCAGAGATTCGGAAAGCAAAAGTCTCCATTCGTGCTGATTTGTATTCCATCGATGATTCTGAAATCCTTACCGAACTGTACTTAAAAAAGAGAATGGGTGTTTCCATCCAATTGTTTGGCGATAAGGAAGAAGATTATGCGGAACTTGAATCGCTCGGTCTGGAAATCCAAAGATGGTCAGGATCAGGCATCCATCATACAAAGATTTGGATTTTTGATGGAGTTCGTTTTTTTACGGGCACTGGTAACTTTACCACACATGGACTGGATACAGACAATAATGTCTTTTGGATGCAGAACATTTCTCCTGAAGAACTAAATGCAATCACATCCACTCTCGAAGGAAAAAATCCTCGTGGATTCTTTCGGGTTGGGCCACTTCTTTACCTGACTTCTCCCGAAGCGGGACTTGAGATCCAGCAGCAGTTACTCGATGCCGTGGACTCTGCCAAACATTCCATCAAATACCTAATTTATTCTCACTATGATCCGGTACTCAGTTTGAAACTGATTGAAGCCAGTAGAAGGGGAGTTCGTGTCGAAGGAATTTATAATGCTCCTATGAATACAAATCCAGAAGGAATCTACCTCAGCCAAAACCTGGACTTCCCTTCGCAAATTTACGAAGATGGGAATGTGGATTTTGTTTATAAAAATGATCGTTATCTAGGTGGTTTGTTACATCACAAAACCATGCTCGTTGATGATCGCATTGTATATACGGGCTCTTATAATTATTCGGTTTCAGCTCGGGATAAAAACAAAGAGATCTTTGTCAAAATAGATCATGAGAAAATTGCAAAGGAATTCCTTTGGGAATGGAAACGGATTCTTTGGTTGGCCCTTCCTCTAACCAATACACAAAGTTCAGCGGGAACCAACACGAATTCGGAAAACCAACTGCGGATGTTCTCTGTCTACCGGTTCCAAAATTCCCTTTTCCAAACCAATGTTCTATTCTATAGCGAGGGAGGTTTTGACTCGAATTCCAATGCTCTTGCCAGTGCCTACCGCCAAACCTTAGGTTTAACGGGATTGCAAAGACCCAAAGAAGGGGAGCGGTTTCTTTTTACGACCCTTGTAAAAGACCCGATCTGGGAAGAAAGCGAAGCGGTAGATTTGCAGTTACATTTACAAAATTATTTTTTAGGAACAAGGGTGGGGCTTTCGAATGGGGAAAAGGTGATCTCCCTTTCTTTTTGGGACGGGTCTCATCCAAAAGTGAGTTTTGTTTTGGATCCGAATTCTACCATTTTAGGTGAGACGGATTTTTGGAAGGGAAAGAACTTTTGGTTTTGGGTTCAGACAGAATCGCGAGTTCTATCTTTCTGTCATACCAAGGAAAAAAAGAAACCACCGGAATGGATGGTCTTTATACTGAATCGTTTCGAAGTTAAAGGGAAGGTAACACCAGTTTGTTCGAGCGACTAGTCATTCCAGTTTGTCTTCAATGATGGGAACAAGGAGCTTTGCAATATCATCTTGGAGTTTCACGTAGTTATTGATTCCTAAATGAGTGATCTGTTTGTTCACATCGTTTAACATTGTTTGTATGAGAAGAACAAGGGTGTGCTTTTTATCTGCTGGAAGTTTGGAATCATGGATCAAATCTGACATGGCCTGTCCAGTATTCCCTAGAAAAGAGATTTTCCAAGCACTTTTAGACCCAGTTTTTCAGTTCTAACTCTTTCAGCTTAGGGGATAAACGGAAAGTAAAGAAGACAATGAGTATGGTCATCGTGGCTCCAAAAACAACGGAACCGACGGGCCCGAGAAATTTTGCGGAAACCCCTGATTCAAAGGCACCAATTTCATTGGAAGAGCCAATAAAAACTTTATTGATGGCACTGACACGGCCCCGCATTTCTTCGGGAGTCATGGTTTGCATAATGGTGGAACGAACCACAACGGAAACGCTATCAAAAACACCAGATAAAAATAAGGCTACAAGGGATAATAGAAAGGAATGTGAAAGACCAAAAACAAGCATACAGACCCCAAATCCAAAAACACAGAATAACAAAACCCGTCCTGATTTTTCAAGCGGTGGTTTGTATGTCAGGTAATAAGCCATAAGTAAAGCACCAAGAGATGGGGCCGCGCGCAAGTATCCCAGTCCTTCAGAACCAACGAAGAGAATGTCCTTGGCATAAACAGGAAGAAGAGCCACGGCCCCTCCGAAAAGAACGGCAAACATATCCAGGGCCATAGCACCTAACATAATTTCATTTTTCAAAACAAACCGAAGTCCTTTCAAAAGGCTATCCTTCAGTGCTTCTTTTTCTTTTCGTTCGGGAAGGCTACGTTTATTAATCCAAAAGAAAAGTAAAAAGGGGAGTCCGATACAAACGGAGTCAAAACCATAAGCCACCTGCATTCCAAAACTTGCATATACAATCCCTCCAATGGCAGGTCCAATTACGGCACCTGCTTGGAAGGAAGTTCCCATCCAGGCAGCCGAATGTGCATAGTGTTCTCTCGGAACAAGTTGTGTGACAAAACTAAAGATAGCAGGGGAGATAAAACCGCGAGCAATCCCCGAAACCAAAATCACTAAAAATATAGGATAGGCTTTGTAAGTATCGAGTAAAAAAGAAAGAGGGCCCGTGAATGCAAATAAAGTAAGGGAACAAAGGAGTAAGAAGAATAAACAAATAACAATGATATTACGACGATCTCTTAAATCTGCTAAATGTCCGGCATAGAGGGAAACCACAATGGAAGGAACGGCTTCAAAAAGCCCCACAAGTCCCAAGTCTAAGACACTACCGGTGAGTTCATAGACCTGCCAACCTACGATGGTTGCTTGGATGTTAATGGCAAGGACCATAAAGAACCTTGCTACAATAAAGAATCGGAAGTCGCGGTGTTTGAAAATGGCCAAAGAAAGGTTTTTCTTCATCTCTTTGACCAATGTTTATTGTCGAAAATGGAGAGCAATCGACAATCTAGTCCGATTTATCAATTGGCTTCACTGCCCAATTGAAAATTCAAAGTTTTGACTGCCTCTTCATTCCCTACCTGATCTACGGCGTAATAGAAAAGTTGGAAGGATCCCTTACAAACAGACTTTAAGTCTGTAATGGAAATCTCCGTTGTATAAGGTTTAAACTCTGTTTGTGTTCCCGACTGACAAGTGTAAGCGGTGAGAATGTCTTTTGGTCCACTTAATTTATCATTTGCAGTGAGTTTGATTTTTGTTTCTGGGGAAAGAAATTGAGTTCTTCCTTTGCCAACAGAATTTGGTCCCACCCAATCGATTTTGGTTTCGGGAGCCGTTACATCCTTAATAAAGTCCAAAACTTGTATAGGTTCTTTATTTCCTGCTTGGTCTAGAGAGAAGTATAAAAATTTATAGCTCCCTTCTTCTTGGATAGGGATGGATGTCATGGCCTTACTAGAATTCCAATGACCACCGTTGATGCGGAATCGAACTTCAGCAACACCGGAAGCATCATCACTTGGATGCAAAGTCAACTGATCCTTTGTCAAATACCGAATGGATTCGTCCTTTGATTTCACAATGACAAAACTATCTGTGGAGATGACGGAACTGACTTTCTTTGGTTCCCCTTTGGGAACAAAAGTTTTTTTAGCCACATATTCTCTGGGAACAGAAAGGGGAGAACCTGGATCCACGTTGGTGGAATAAACTTGGGTCCAAAATCCCTTGGCCCCATATTCACCTAACCTACGAACACGAAAATATTCAAAATCATCTTTCGGTGTTACTGTGATTCGGTTTCCCTTAAACTGAATGGATTCAGGAGGTTTCGGCGCAATGCTGTCGCCGTTTTCGTTTGGTTTCTCTTGCCAAAGTTCCAATTCAAAACTGGCTTCTGGTTCTGCATCAATCACAACTCGGAGTTCCCTCTTGGGTTTAGAAACTAGAGAACTATAACTTAAGAAAACAATCCCAATGATCAGTAAAAATTTTTGATTCATAATCCTTCTATTCTTCTTTAATGCGTGGCGCTTCAGGAATTTTATAAGGTTGTACAGGTGACTTTCCCTTTTCAACAAAAGTAGCCATCCCTTGTGTGAGTTCCACAGTTTTTCCCTGTGCCCCTACATCCACCACACCTTCAAAACAAGAAATAGTCGAACTTAGTTTTTCATCTAACTCCACTCGGAATTCGGTTCCGCGAACTCCCGCAGTCGAAGATGGGCTAACGATATTGAATTTATGTTCGGTGGTCGGTGGATTGGATTTTGTGACCTTTGCATCCAGACTTCCTTTAAAAAGAGCGACGGTGATGGCCCCACCTTTCTTCTCTGCCCCTTTCACTTCGAAATGACTGTTTGTTAAAATTCGCACCATACCCACGTTATTAATATGAACATCGGTTTTCCCTTTGCCTGCAGTTTTGATTTGGTCATTCGGATGGAGTTCTTGTCCTAATTTTAAAGGAACCCAAGGACCCTTACCACCAGTCCCATTCCATTCTACCTGTCCCAATACAAATTCAGTAACTCCCACTACGGCTTTACGAAGAAAAACAGGAACGACTAGAGACAAACCTGGTTTGATAAGATCTGGATTGGGGATTTTGTTATGTTTGAGAAGTTCTGGCCAGCGTTTGGGATCAGAAAGATGCCTTTCTGAAATGAGGGAGAGTGTTTCTCCCTTTTGGACTGTGATGGTAATGGGTTCTAATGTTTCTTCACCTTCCGCAAAGAGCGGAAACTGACTGAATATTATGATAAGTACTAAGATTGAATGTGCGATGGACTTTCTCATAAATATACAGTCTCAAACTAATGTTTAATTTTCCAGCAATTTCGAAAATCTTGGGGATTTTTCTAAACGAAGATAGTTCCCTTTTTTAGAATTCATTAAAATAGGAATCTAATTCTTCGAATGATCCCTAGCAAATAACTCTACATCGCTTCGGTTATCTTACTTAGATTGTAAGAAGTAGATTCCAAGTGCCGCTGCCATATGAGGGTGGTGGATGACCCCATCAAGTAACAATTGTTTTACTTCCTCTGGTTTCTTTAAAATGATTTCAATATCTTCGCCTTCATCAAACTCCACGTCGTGAATTAACTCCACATCATGCGCTAAATAGGAATAGGACCAATTTGTAAACATGGCAGGGTTACCCGAAAACTTAGAAAGAAGTTTGTATTTTGTTGGATCTGTAGCATATCCTGTTTCTTCCCTAAGTTCACGAATCGCGGATTCTAATTCGGAACCAGGGCCTTCCTCGTCCACAATCCCACCGGGAATTTCCAAACTTTCTTCTCCAATTCCATGTCGGTATTGTTTGATGAGGAGGATCTCGCCCGACTTAGTTACAGGAACCACATTCACCCAATTTTTGGATTTTAACACATAGTATGTTTTTTCTTCCACAGAACGAGGGAGTTTGATATCAAAACTTGCCAATGTATAAATGGGGGTGGCGTAGATGTCTTTCCAGTTTTTTCGTTCTTTCACTTTGGTTTCCTTCGAACAAGGGAATTTTGAATTCCAGGAATTGTATAGAGATTTTCCTTCTTTTTTAGATTTCTAAAAATCTTACTCTTGCGGATGGACGCGATCAGAAAACTATCTACATATGAAATTATATGGTAGCATCACTTCCCCTTATGTAAGACGAATTCGTTTTCTCTGTTTAGAAATGGGGATTCCCTTCACTCTCGTGGACACATTGACGGAAGCCGGCCAAAAGGAACTCAGGGAAAAGAATCCTCTTTGGAAAGTTCCTTACGCCGAGATTGACGATCTCAAAATTTGGGATAGCCACACCATCATGGACTATCTTTTTGAAACCAAGGGATCTGGTAATTTTCGCCCCAAATCAGGGCCCCATCGTTACAGAGAAGCAAATATACAAAACGCTATCGACCAGGCTTTGGACAATGCGATTCTCATCTTCTACTTAAACAAAGAGGGGATTAAACCGGATGCAGCGCCATACCTTACTAAAAATGCCTTAAGAATTAGTTCTATTTTGGATTATATCAAACGCGAGTTAAACGGTCACTTTTTCTTTACTGATGGAAAAACCGGACTTTCTGAAATGGCGTTGTATACCGCTCTCGATTGGATTCGGTTTCGATCGGTTTTGCCTGTGGAAGAGGACCCCGTTTTCGAGAGTTTTTTAAACTTCCATGGCCAAAACAAATCTTGGAAGGAAACCGTTCCTAAGTAATAAAGAACAGCCGTTTTTCACTCGACCGGATCGGATTTACCAAGATTATGTCCCTTACCGGTCTCTCTATGAAATTAAATGCGGCGCAAATGGAAGCAGTTTCCACCATCCAAGGACCCCTTCTTGTCTTCGCGGGCGCGGGGTCAGGAAAAACTCGGGTCATCACCAACCGTATCGCGCATATGATCGAAGGGGTTAAGATCCCTGCAGGGAAAATCGTCGCTCTTTCCTTCACTAACAAAAGTGCCAAAGAGATGGCCGAAAGGCTTCGTAAGATGGTTCCAAGAGAAAAACTCAAAGGAATCACTCTTTCCACCTTTCACTCGTTAGGTTTGAAGATCCTAAAAGAACATATTACCAAACTCGGTTATAACGAAACTTTTTTACTATTTAATGGAACCGACCAAGAAGCCTTTGTCTCTGACCTTTTAAAGTCCAAACGATTGGATCCTAAAAAAGTTCCCCCCAAGGAAATTCTAAGGCGGGTCTCTTATGCAAAAAATACCCAAGTCCATCCAAGAGACAATGGTCTTACTGGAGAATTGGATTTAGTAGCGGCCGAAGTTTTCTCTATGTATGAAGAGGGTCTAAAAGAAAAAAATGCCATCGACTTTGATGATTTGATTTTACTTCCCAAACGTCTGTTAGCTGAATTTCCTGAAATTGCTGCCTATTACCAAAGAAAACACGAATATTATCTTGTGGATGAATTCCAAGATACCAACCAACTCCAATATGAGTTTTTATCCTTATTTCGTGGGAAAAGTGACAATCTTTGTGTGGTAGGGGACGACGACCAAAGTATCTATGCCTTTCGTGGTTCGAATGTACAACTCATTCTCAACTTCGAAAGAGAATTCGCTCAAGCCAAAGTCGTACGGCTCCTTGAAAACTATCGTTCGACTTCCCTCATCATCCAAGCGGCAAACTCTCTCATCCAAAACAACAAAGGCCGAAAGGAAAAAACTCTCTATAGTCGTATCCCATCAGCGGAACGAGTGGAATACTATGAAACCGCAGATGAAAGAGAAGAGGCCATTTTTGTCGCGGGAAGGATCCAAACCTTACTCATTAAAAATGAATTCAAGGGAAAAGAAATCGCCATCCTATTTCGAACCAACTTCCAATCCCGTCCCTTTGAAGAGGAACTTCGGAACCGGAGTATTCCCTACAAAGTAGTGGGTGGTTATAATTTCTTTGATCGGAAAGAAATTAGGGATTGTATCTCTTACCTTCGTTATGTGGCAAATCCTAAGGATGATTATTCTCTTCTTCGCATCATCAACTACCCGAAACGAGGGATAGGCCCCGGCACCATGCAAAAACTCCAAGAGGAAGCCTTCACCCACAAACTATCTTTATACGAAGTCTTCCATAAAATGATTGAGAGTCCTGACTATTTGCCCGAAGTTAAAGCTAAGGTCAGACAAGAAATCTACCAATTTGTAGAACTTGTGGATGCCTTCAAAAAGAAGTTTGCAATGTCGCCGAAGATGGCGCCGGTGCTTCGGGAAATGATCACCCAAATCGGTTTTGAGCGGGAAATCTCCATGGAAGAAACCGAGGAGAAGGTGGTTAAGGCCCGGATTTACAATTTGAGTGAACTAGTGAATATGATGTCCTTTTTTGAAGAAGAAGAGGGCCGTGAGGGCAAAGCCACCATTTTTGACTTTTTGCAGAGACTCGTTCTCCTGATGGAAGACGAACCGAAAGAGGATGAGGAAGACCGCCGGGTCCAACTCCTCACCATGCACCAGTCCAAGGGTCTGGAATACGATTTAGTTTTTTTAGTGGGCCTAGAAGAGGGAATTTTACCGAACTCACGTGTTATAGAAGAAGAAGGGGAAGTGGTCGATGAAGAAAGACGGCTTCTCTACGTGGGTATGACTCGCCCAAGACGAAAATTGTACTTGACTTCGGCTCGTACAAGACGCAAATTTGGGGAGCAAATCGAGAGTGCCCCCTCTCGGTTTTTAAACGAGCTGTCTCAGGACGCTGTTCTTTTTTTCCCTATGGAAACGAAGGATAGAGACACAGAAACTAAGAATTTCTTAGAGGAATTAGACAAACTAAAGGTAGGCTAATGAAATCGATTCTCCCACTAACCCTCATTCTAGCGATGGTTGTGGCATTTGAAAATTGCGCATCAAATCAAGGAGTCCTGAATACAGGAGCTTCCAAAATCAATACAGGGTCTCATTTGGCCCAAATCGAATCCATCGATGCTGATCTCAAATCCTCTTCTCTATCTGACGAATCCCGAGACAAATTAGTCATCCGAAAAGGAAAACTTTTGCTCGATCTTGGAAAATATGACGAGACCATTTCCACTCTAAACCTTGTGAACCAGGCAAAGTCCAACCCGGTGCAACTTTCTGAGTGGAATCTCACTATGGGCAAAGCCTATGTGGGAAAAAACGAATACTCCAAAGCCATTCAATTCCTAAACCAATCCGAAAGATTGGACAAAAACACAAACCTGATGGAACGGAAAAAACTAGTGGTGCAGTCCCTTGTAGCAGAACGGGAATATTACCCAGCTCTTGCGACTCTCACGAAGACCTATACCAAAGGGAACCAAAAGAAAGACGAATTCTATTATGAAACTGCTGCGAAAACCTATTTAAAAATGGGTTTCGAATATAAGAATACAGGTTTTTACCAAAAAGGTTTGCAAGTTGCCAATTTAGGATTGGAAGAATTTCCAAATAACGAAACTCTGAAGTCCATTCAGAAAGAGTGTTTGGAAGTGTTGCAGCCGGAGGGCAAACTCTAAGTTCTTTTGGAACGGATCTTTTCTCTAAAGCGCCTATTTTCCTATAGGCAATCCTTTTCGAACCTCTTTAATAGAATCCGTGAAAACAAGCGGGTTCTATTTTCATTTTTAGCACTGGGTCTCATTTTTTTCTGTTTTATCCTCTGCTATTATGGTTTGGAATTCTATCTTCGAAACTATCGGATCCCCTTAGTCCAACTCAGGAAAGTAGTCACCTTTACCATCAACCGGGAGCTCGGCAAAGCAGTGGACATTGGTGTCCTTGATTTCTCTCTTCGTGAGGGACTCATCATTGAAGACTTGGTGGTTTCCAATGAAGAAGACTTTTCCTTTAACGACCATATGTTGAAGGTAAAAAAAGTTACCTTTCGCTTATCCAGTTATTTCAAAGATTCCCCCACAGTGGAACAAATTGATTTTTATAGTCCGCATTTGGTTTTGAACGAAAATGCGAGTTTACGAAACCAACTCATCCAATACGCACAAACGAGTAAGTTGAAAGACATTCGTTTTCACGATGCCAAACTCACCGTCAAACAAAACGACTCTACCTTAGTCGATTGGAAAGAGGGTTGGGACATTGTGATGAAACGAAAGAATAAACGTTTGTATCTCTCGTATAACAATGGTTGGTTCTGGATTCCGAATTCCACTCGGATTAAAGGGGAAGGTGAGTTTTCGGATCATAATTTGGACGAATACCAATTTGAATTCCAATGGAAGAATTACCCTTCCGAAGAAGCCATCATTCTTACCAATTATCTCTTTGGCTCCAATGTTCATTCGGCAGTCCTTTCCGGAGAAGGGAAGGTGGTCCGTGACGCGGCTTCCGGGTTTACGGCCAGTGGTGATGTGGAGTTTGAGAATTCACTCATTCCCATTCCTTTTTTTGAAAATTATATCCTGGATGGATTTCGGTTTCGCGAGTTGTTTCTATTCACACCCAATAAAGAAGAAAGAGAATTTTTAGGAACAGACTTTCGAATCAAAACTTCTGTGAAAACAGAAACGATCAAAGAACCACTTCTCGATCGGCATTTTGAATTCCAAATTGAATCTTTAGAAGGGATTGCAGAAAGGATCTCCGATCTTTCTGGAAACTTCACACTTCCCTTGTCCGGATCATTATCGGGTAATATTGATCTTTTGGAGACAGGAGATAAAAACAAATGGTTCCAACTCCGTGGGAACTTGAGTGGATCTGAGATGGAATGGGATTCAAAACTTCTGCAGTTAGAAAAAGGAAATTTATCTTTAAACCTCACCGAAGGCAATGAGTGGAATTTAAAATTTGATTCTTTGCTTTTTGGAAAACCGTCTCACCTGGGCGGTGGGGGATCGAATGAATGGGGTCGTTCCAAAAAAACCGACGGTTCTTATTATTATCCACTCAATTCCAAAACCAAACTGGGTTTCCAAACACCGGACCTTACTGGTAGCGACTGGAAACCTTTGTATGAGGATTGGAATCGGGAAACCTTAGAAGAAATCAGGGAAAGACAAGAAAAGTTAATTCCAGAAGAGTATTTTTACCAAACCAAAGTTTATAAATACTTTTTGGAATCCATGAATTTGGATTTCGGAATCCAAATTGCCAACTACTATCCGTTTGGTGGGGCAAATTCCCTTGGTGAATCCAAAGGAAACTTACAAGTGAAGGACGGAAGGATGAATCTGGGATTGAATTTGGGAAATTCCAATTCAAAGATTTCTATGGTTTCTTACTACGCGAGTAAAACTCCCAACTTTGGTTTTAGTTTGGTCTTAAATGAATACCCTTGGTCGGATCCTTGGATGCATTTATGTGGTGCCGAATTAAAACCCACTCATGTCAGTTTGGATTATAGTTTTAATAGTATGGGAAGTGATTATTATACCCTTCATAAAGATGCCCGGACTTCTTATTTCTTGAAACTTTTTGGGGTGAGCCTTAAGGATGCTGATTTGGTTTCTAAATTGGTTATGGATTTAAGTCCCTTGAAAAAACCATTTCAGATGGAATTTGATTTGAGTCGGTATTCAGATATGGATTATATTTCTAATTTAGTGGTCTCAAGCGAATCCTTGGATTTAAAGGGATATGGAAATAATAAAAATGGAAACTATGCCTTCACTACTTACGGACTCGTTGGGGAATCCAGAGGGAGTTTTAGTCTTACCGAAGAGGAAAATAAATGCGTTCTCAAATAGTTAGTTTCAGTTTGATTTCTCTTCTTTTTTTCTTTGGCTTTTGTACAGAAAAGAAAAACCCCGCAGACCTTGCCCCGGAAGTGTCCAAATTACCGGCGTTTGGTGGAGAATGGATCTTAGAGTGGGAAAACAAAACTCATTCCCTAAACATCCAACCGGAAGAAAACAAAGTCCTTTGGAATGGGGCAGGGGATCTCAGCTTGGAGTTGGATTCTGTAGGGATACGACTCCGACCCAGTGATGAAGAAACCATCAAAGGTTATTTTTTATATTCAGATTTAAAACCCAAGTCCTGGATTGGGACCTGGGAGAACCGGGTGGTTCGTTTAATTCGAAAAGGTTCGCAGGAGTGACTGGATTTCCTTTGCGGCCTTTTTCGACGCATTAGTCGTTCCGAGTTCCCTTTCTTTCGCATCCCTAAGGATTCCCTTCATTTTGTTCCGGAGTTTTGTATTGGAAAGAATCTTCCAAGCTTCTTGGAAGATATACTTCGGTTGGCATTCGTTTTGAGTAATTTCCCGGCAGACTTCCTCACCTGACAAAATATTCGCAAGGCCAATGAATTTGGACCTCATCAGTAATGATCCAAGGAAGTAAGTAAACAAACTCACCTTATACAAAATCACCATCGGTGTTTCAAAATACAATCCTTCCAAAGTAGCCGTCCCTGAAGCAATGAGGAGGAGATCGCTTGTTTCCATCACACGTAAAGACGCATTCCAAAGGTAATGGATTTGGATGTCAGGATGGATTTCTTTTAAGGCTTCAATTTTTTCCAAAAGAAAGGATTCTTCTTTGGCATTGATATTCGGGAGAAGGAAAACAATTTTCTTTTTCTCCAACTTACATTGTTCATGGAGGAGGGCCGCTGTCCCGAGAATGGGATCAATGAGCCTACGAATCTCGCCTTTTCTGGAACCAGGGAGAAGTCCTACTGTATAACCGTGGTGGGAATCCGGAAGTTTTTCTGCGATGACCGGTTCCTTTTTCAATTTTTCAGGAATCCGTTTGGTGATGGGATGGCCTACAAATTTGGCATTCACACCATATTCCGTATAAATTTCTTCTTCGAATCGGAATAGGGTGAGCATCAAAGCAATTTGTTCTTTGATAAAATAGATACGGTTGAACTTCCAAGCCCAGATTTGTGGGGATACATAGAAAACGGTAGGGATCCCTCGCAGTTTTAATTCTTTCGCCAAACGAAGGTTAAATCCTGGGTAATCAATTAAAATGGCGAGTTTGGTTGGCCTACGTGCCGTTTCGTCTAAAACTCGGTAAAATATCTTTTTTAAGAAACTGTATTTTTTTAAGGCTTCCGAAAATCCAATCACACTGAGTTGTTCGATTTCTTCCATGGATTCGAGTCCGTGGCCAATCATTCCCTCTCCACCAATTCCATAGAACTTATATTCTGGTTCTAAGATGGCTAGCTCCTGTAAAAGATCGGCTCCCAGTAAATCACCAGAATGTTCGCCGGCGATGACTAAGATATTTTTGTCAGACTCATATTGATGGGATTTTTTTTTGGTTACCATTGAGAACCTTACTTCCGCTTTTTCCGACAACACAAAAGTTTAATTTATGTTTTGTGGCAAATTCAATTGCTGCCTTTGGATCCACCACTAAGGTTTCTCCTTCTCGAATACAAAGTGTTTTGCAACCACTTTCGAGCATCATTTGAAAGGTATGAATTCCAATCGTGGGGAGGTCAAAACGATTGTCTTGTTTGGCTTTGGGGCTTTTGCAAACAACAGCATCTCCCTTCTTTTTGGTATACAATCCACCTCGTTTGATGGTTTCATCGGTTCCTTCCACTGCTTCTACGGCGATGACGGATTCGTCACAGACCACAACCATTTGTCCGATATCTAAATCGGCCATCTTTTCTGCGTAGAACATTCCGAAGTCGACATCCTTAAGTTCTTGGGAACTAAATTTTTTTGGAGTGTAACGACCTTCGGGAAGGAGTAAGGATTGTAAGTAGATCTTTTGGGAAATGACTTTAACACCCATTGATTCAAATTCGTCTGCGATCGCAAGGAAGATGGGGTAGTCGTTTCGGTTGATGGTGCGGGCAAGGATGGCGAGAGCTTTCAGATCAAATTTTAGTTTTTGGAAGAGCAGGTCTTTACGAACCTTCCCAAGCATCAAAATCCGAGTGATCTTTTCTTTTTGGATGAGTTTTAAAATTTTACCAACCTGGGTGATATGCACAGGAATGGTGCGTACACTGTGTTCTCTTGGTGTGAAGTCGGATTCGATGAGTCCAAGAAATATAGGATCCTCACCTGCGAGAAGGGCTTCCTTCATTCCAATGTGAGGTAGTTCCCCACCACCAGCAATAATGGCTAATCGGCCTTTGGGTGCCAAAGAGAGACCTTAAGATCCTGAATCAGTAATGCCAGTGGAAGGCGGAGGAGTTGAGTCAGAGCCGGATTTTTTATAATCTGTTACGTAAAATCCAGTTCCTTTAAAGATGATTCCGGCACTGGCAGAAATCCTACGTTCGACAGATCCGTTTTTTCCACAGAGGCAATGGGTGAGTGCATCCTCTTTCATCGACTGAACATGTTCAAAGTCTTTTTCGCATGTATTACAATGGTAATCGTATGTAGCCATGGTGTCCCTCTAATGGATTCCTGTTCTAATTTCAAAGAGTAACACTTGTTCCCGATTTGGTTCTTTTGCTAAAGGGAGACAGATTTCCCAGGAATACCTTCCGGACTGGAGGGTCGATTCATCTAAGGATAAGGAACGGATGGACTGGATGAGTCCCGTATTTCGCCTCCAAAGGCTTGCGTTCCATTTGTCCCCTTCGCGGGATCCAATGTGTAAGGACAGGTTTTCTCTTCTTTTTTCTCCGTCGAGGACATATCGATTTTTATTTACCCAAATGGATTCTTTGTCCAGGGCAATCGTATAGGCCAAATGTTCCCGATTGTCGTAGTTCAAATGGAGTTCTAAAAAGGAAATGGGAAGGTCCGAGTCTGTGGGTTGGAAGGAAAACTCGAAGTAGTTTTTGTCGCCCGAAAGTTTTTTACAAATTCTCTGAACGGTTTTTGATTCTTTGGAAAGTCCGTAAATGGGAAATCCTGTTTCGCCAGATACACGAACCGAGTCTCTAGGAATATAGGTTCCAAAGAAAGTGGTCGGGATTTGGTTCCCATTCCAACCTTCAAAATCGATCCGAATTTCATTGTCTACGGCCTTAAATCGTTTTTCAAATTCGGCAATGAGGTTGGGATTTGGTGAAACTTCGGTTAAAAAACCAGAAAAGATCCATGCAGACTTTTGTAAGTTTGGGAAAAAACACCGCTTCCAATGCCCGGAACTTCCCGCAATGGTTTCCGTACCTGCATCTTCCTCTAGGCAAATGGTTTCTTCTGGTTCACTGATTTTTCCCACTTCCGAGTTCTCACGCCCCGGGCCACTGCGAAGATTTACATTTTTTCCACGAATAATCGCTGTTTGGTGGAATAGGCTCGTGTTTGAAGTATTGGCTAAAAAGTGTAAACTTTGTAATAAAAATTCAGATTCAATTTCTCCAATGGGCTCAAAGGGAAAACTGAGGATGTTTGACAAAGCCCGGCTAAAACTATCTTCCATACCGCGCGGATCTTCCAAGATGAGTTTTAGGAGTAGGTTTGTAACTTCCGCTTTGGGAATAGGTTTGTTTAAAGTTCCAATTTTTGAAATGAGAGCTCTTTTGTATCCATCTCCATGGGTCTTCAAATGGGCGAGGTAAGGATCTTCAATATGGTAGTAAGTTCCCCTTGTGGTTTCCCATTCAATGAGTTTGGTTCCGGAACGTTTTTGGAAAAAGGAAATTAGATCTTTCGAAGTTTCCTTTGCATTCAGTTTTTTTTCTAGTTGGGAGATGGTTTGGGAAAGGATGGTGAGCTCCAATTCCCCAGTAGGAATTTCTTTCTCCGCATAAAGACCAAGGACTTTGAGATAAGATTCGGATTGGTAGAGATCATAGGCTTTGTCTTCTCTCTCTCGAAAGTCCACAAAGGCGTAGGTAATCAGGGTGATAAAAAGAAAAGTGAGACCGAGGACTAGAAATACACGGGAGCGTATCAAAAAGATTCTCCCGCTTTTGGTTTAGAGATTTTCAGGTAGGAGTTTGGACCGATCCACTCCGTATTCTTCAAATAAAGCATTCTTAGCAACATAGTATCTGTGTAAGTTGATATTGTAATCTACTTTCGCCCGAACCAGAGACAACTGGTCTTGCACATGAGTGTCCAAAGCATTTTTCACTGCCAGTGCATTGAACCTTCCTTGTTGGAAAGAACGTAACACTCCGTTGTAATACTTTTTCGATTCTTCTTCCGTATGTTTTGCATTTTCCAAAACTTGGAAGGATGCTTTTAGGATATCAATTCGTGTTTTCACGTCATCGGAAACGGCTTTGGTTAGGTCGGCTTCTTCTAGAGATACTTGGCGTTTTTGGATTTCCGCATCGCGAATTCCGGCCTTCACACCTTTATCCATAATCGGATAACTAAGATCTAAGGAACCTTGCATCACTGGGTATTGGTAAGAAAAAACTCCCGCACCTTTGTCTGCATAATTGTTCTGAGGACTCACCGTATTTTGCGCTTGGTATCCGTAAGTTCCTGCTGCTTTCAAAGAAGGGAGGGCTTCGTTTTTCGCCGTTCTCATAGAGAGTTCTGCATTTTCTTTTTTACGAACAATGGCTCTAAAGTCTGCTCTATGTTTGTATGCGTAGTCGATATCTGCTTGGTAATCTAACCTAGTGGGAAGTGTTTCCGAAAGAGGAGTTGTCTTTTGGAAGATTGTATCTTCTGGCAAGTTAAGAGAACGAATGAGTTTACGACGTGCTTCTTCTCTTTCGGCGCTAGCTTGTGCCATTTGTCCTTCCACTTGGGAGAGGAGGGCATTCCACTGGTTGACTTCAAAACTTTCCGAAAGCCCAAGTCCTTGTTTGCGAATGGTTAGGTCGCGAACATTCTTTGTGTTTTTTAAAAGTTGTTCGAAGGTTTGGTATCCAGATTCCTTCACAGAGTAGTTCCAATAGTCAACAAGAGTGGCTACCACTTTGCTTGCGACTTGGTCTTCCATTTGCTCTCGCAAAATTTCTGTTTGGTTCTCGAGGATTTTTTCCATATTTCTTTCATTGGCACCAAAGGCATTTTTTAGTAAATCTTGGGCAATGGTTACGGAAAGAGTATCTGTATATAATGGAGGAAGTCCGAGGGCAGTAAATCCCGCAGGAGTTTTGTTTGGATCTTCAAAAGCGTTCGAGTCAAAACGTTGCGACTTCGCTTCTAGTTTGAAGTAAGTTCCTGTTGTGAAGAGTTTTTCTAACCCAGCACTATAGGTGGTTGTTTGGGTTTTAGTTCCCGTAAAGATATTGTTTTGATTGAAAGGAAATTGTTTTTGATCCAATTCCGCTTTGGAAAGGGCACGCCAAGAATACTTTCCCTCATACTTCATAAGAGAGGAGTCTGCTTTGGCTAACTCTAAGCGGGCCTGCATGACCTCGCGGTTGTTTTCAATGGCGTACTTGACTGCGTCTTGTAAGCTAAGTGTAAATCCCTTATCTCCAGATTCCGCAGCCAAAAGGCCAACGGAAACGAGGAGAATCAATGTACTTGAAACCCATGAACGTTGTTCCATACTCTTAATTCAGACTCCCCATTCCCTTTGAATAGCTGTTTTTTTTTAAAGTCCTGCTCTTATTTTTTAAGAGCAGCCTTCATTTTATCACCAACTTCACCAATATGCGCGCAGATGCTGACGCCAGCGTCTTGCATTGCCGCAATTTTAGAAGTGGCAGTTCCCATTCCGCCAGAAATGATCGCACCGGCATGGCCCATACGTTTTCCTGGAGGAGCTGTTTGGCCTGCAATGAAACCAACGACTGGTTTTTTTACATGGGCTTTGATGTAAGCAGCAGCTTCTTCTTCCGAAGTTCCACCGATTTCACCAATCATTACGATTCCTTCTGTATCTGGATCTTCATTCAAAAGACGAACCGCTTCTACGTGGTTCATTCCAGGCACAGGGTCTCCCCCGATTCCGATACAAGTCGATTGACCAAGTCCTGCTGCCGTTAAGGAAGCTACGGATTCATAAGTCAAAGTTCCAGAACGAGAAACGATTCCGATCTTTCCTGGAGTGTGGATGAAACCTGGCATAATTCCCATCTTTACTTTGTGGAGTGGGTTGATGACACCTGGGCAGTTTGGTCCTACCAGTTTTGTTTTGGAATTACGAAGAACACTATATACCTTTAGCATATCGTGAGTAGGAATTCCTTCTGTGATACAAACCACGAGTGGGATCTCAGCAAAGATTCCTTCCAAAATCGCATCCGCTGCGAATGGAGGTGGAACGAAGATTACAGCAGCGTTAGCACCATCTTGGATCATTGCATCTTTGATGGTGTTGCGAACTGGTGCTGTTTTTCCAAACTCGGAAGTCCAGATTTGTCCACCTTTGCCTGGAGTGACTCCAGCAACTACTTTTGTACCATATTCTAACATTTGAGTCGCATGAAAGGAACCTTCCTTACCGGTGATCCCTTGGACGACTACTCTTGTGTTTGCGTCAACTAATACAGTCATGTTTTATAGTTCCTATTTTTTGATTAGGGAGACAATTTTGTCTGCCGCGTCACGGAGTCCTTCCACTCCAACAATGTTCATTCCGGATTCGTTTAGGATTTTTTTCCCTTCTTCTGCATTGGTTCCTTTCAATCGAACCACTACCGGAACCGATACGTTAACCTTTTTCGTAGCTTCGATAATTCCGACAGCCACTCGGTCACAACGAACGATACCACCGAATACGTTTACAAAGATACCTTTTACGTTTGGATCAGAAAGGATGAGACGGAAACCGTTTTCTACTGTAGTAGGGTTCGCTCCACCTCCGACATCCAAAAAGTTTGCAGGTTCTGCACCAGCAAGTTTAACGATGTCCATAGTTGCCATCGCAAGACCGGCACCATTTACCATACAACCAATGTTACCATCTAACTTTACGTAGTTGAGGTTGTATTCTTTTGCTTTTACTTCATACGGATCTTCTTCAGTGATATCACGAAGTGCTTCGTTTTCAGGGTGGCGGTAAAGAGCGTTTTCATCCAAGTCCATCTTGCAGTCACCTGCGATGATTTCGTTTTGTTTTGTGAGGATGAGGGGGTTGATCTCGAGGAGAGCTGCATCTTCTTTGATATACGCGTTGTAAACTGAGTTTACAAGAGCTGTGAAGGACTTTTGTGCTTCTGCAGGGATTCCTAAAGCGAATGCGAGTTCACGCACTTGCGAACCTTGGATTCCGATACCTGGATCAATTTGAATTTTGATGATTTTTTCTGGATGAGTCTCTGCAACTTCTTCGATTTCCATTCCACCTTCGGTAGAAGCCATAATGATGGTTTTGCGGAAAGCGCGATCGAGTAGGATGGAAAGGTAGTATTCCTTTGCGATTTCAAGACCTTGTTCCAAATAAACTTTGAGAACTTTTTTTCCTTCTTCACCGGTTTGAGGGGTGATGAGTTGCATTCCGAGAATTCTCTCTGCTGCAGCTTTGGCGTCTTCTTTGGTTTTGGCGACTTTGACCCCGCCACCTTTTCCTCGTCCACCAGCGTGGATTTGGGCTTTCACCACCACTACGGGTGATTTTTGGACAACTTCGCTATATGCCTTTTCGAAATCACCGACTGTGTCGATGACCTTTCCGAAGGGAACGTTGGCATTGTGTCTACGTAGGATTTCTTTGGCCTGGTATTCGTGGACTTTCATGGATTTCCTTATGTCATTGGTACGTCCGTTGGGCATGCCGACGGATCACTAGGGTAAGCCTCTGGGGTTGGGGGAGATTGTCAAGACCGAATGGAAGGTTCTAACGTTACAAAGTCTGGCGGCAGGAGACTTTCTAGCTTGTACAGAAATAGAACAATTCGGATTTAGATATAGAAGTTGTCTCCGGTGTTGTCAGGGACTAACACTGTGAACGTGGAGCCCTTTCCTTCCGTACTTTGGACAGTAATGGTGCCACCGAGAACTTCCACTTGCGATTTGGTGATGAATAGCCCAATCCCCCGGGCATCTTCGTTTTTATGAAAGGTTTTAAACATACCAAAGATTTTTTCCCCATGTTTTTCTAAGTTGATTCCGAGACCGTTGTCCTCCACACAGAGTTGCACCTGGTTTTCTGTTTTTTTAGCAGAGATACGAAGAAAGGCACCTGTTTTTAAACGTACATACTTAACCGCGTTGGAGATTAGGTTGAGGAGGATACTTTCTAAATATGCGGGAATGATGGTTAGGTGTAAGTTATTTTCGATTTCCAAAAATACTTGGATGTTTCTAGATTTGATAAACCCGTCGAGAATGTTTAAAGTTTTTTGAACTTCCACTTCTAAACAACAAACTTCCATCGGTTTGTTTAACATCTGACCTATGGAAACAATATCATTCAAATGGATAATGGTTTCGTTCAGATTGTCCGCAGAAGTATGTAACATATGAATAATATTTTTTCTTTCTTCCTCAGATGGATTCTCTTCTAATAAACCAATGAGGGATTTGAAGTTTGTGGAATGTTGACGCATATTGTGCGAGATGATATAGGCGAAATTTTGCAATCGGTTGTTTTGAATTCCCGTAAAGTGTAACATCTTATCTGTGTTTTCTAAAGCTTCTACTTCTTCTGTAATATCTTCTAAGAAGAAAGAAAATTGGTTTTCTGTAAGAATGGATGCACGTAAGGAAAAGATTTTTTTATGATCCGATTCTTCTTGAGAGAGAATCCCTGAGTGGATTACAATGCGAGATGGTTTCTCTTCTTGTAATGAGGATATGATCTGATTAAAGATTCCTTCTTTTTGGAAACTAGGAAATAGGTCTTCCCAACTCGGAGGATTTTCCATTTGGATTTTTCGATCCAGAAAGGACTCTGCCAGTGAGTTTGCATAGACCAGTTTACTTTCAGGGATGAGTTCTTTGGTAGGGGACTGGAAGACAAAAACCGCAAATGGCAAGTTGTTCGCAAATAGAACAAAGGTTGTGGGAAGGGTTGGTTTTAAGGAATCCATTAAAGGTTTGTCTTGTCGGGGATAAGACTCCCACCTCTCATCCGACGAAAGGAAATTACAAATTATGTCAGTTGGATTGGATTATAATTTATTCCAATAGGGAGAAAGTCGAAGCGATGGACAAAACCTTCCGATGGATTTGGTATCGATGAGGTCAAATCGATCGGCCCCGTGCGGTGCCAAGTAGATATTTCCATCAGGTCCAACAGCCCCGCCTCGGTAGGCAGTAGTGCCACCAGGATTTGCAAAAAGAGTCGTGATGGAATTGTCTTTGGTATCAATGGAGATGAAGTTAGGATATTCAAAAGGAACTGGATAGATTTTTCCATTGGGTGCCAATACAGCACCATTGAACATACTATTGTTTCCTCCAACGGTTGGTATATTGCCAGCCGTTTCTATATTTCCTGTGGCTGTGTCTAGATAAATCACGGGTAGGTTATTAAATGGGATCATGTAAATTCTGCCATTCGGAGTGAGAACGCTAGCGATGTAGCCAAGACCTCCTGCGAGAACAAACACATGAGGATGTGTTGTCACAGAATCATCTTTCGTATCCAGAATGTACATTGTGGTCGATGTGAAAGGAATGAAATAGATTTTACCTTGAGGGGTTAGGACAGCAGAGGAAAAACCACCCGAAGTCGGTGTCGCTACCGTTCCTATTGTATCCTTGATTGTATCATAATAACGAATGATGGTTTGGCTACTTGGTACAAAATAAATTTTACCGTTAGGTGCGTATATTGCTCCGTTATATGCTGCCGAACCCATAGTCTGAGTAGCAACTACTTTCTGTTGGTTCCCATTTGTGGTATCAATGGTAAGAAAATCGCTGGAGAGGTGCGGAGAAAGAAAAATTTTTCCTGCTGGTCCAAGAGATCCTCCAATAGAGGCAACACCACCTGGGGCAACACCAGCATTTACAAATGTTTTTGCTATGGGATTAACAGATAAAAACATTGTGGAATCATATGGTAGAAAATAGATTTCTCCATTCGGTGCATTGAGGGCACCTTGAAAGTCAGTCGAACCATTGCCAGTGACAGAACCTACTGTTTCCGGTCTATACTGGAAGAGAGATTCGATACCGCTTGATCCAAGTGCAAATTGTGTTTCCATCTCCGCTTTCACAGCGGGCCAATTTTCTGCCAAATGTGTTTCTTCGTATTCCAATTGGCATGCAGGAAACTTGGGAAATATTCTATAGCCGCATTGGCTACTTTTGTCTTCTAGGATCAGTCGATAGAGAATATTTGGAAGAAAAAGGGAATCATCAGCATCACAAAGGTTTTCAGCCTTAGGTTTGGCACAAGCGAATAGAAAGGAAAGGACAAGAAACGGCAGAAAGATGCGATTCATAAATTGTTTCTGAAAGCATGGTATTGGAACTCTGTTCCACCAAGCAAGTAGGAAAGGAAAAATTAGGGATTTCGAGGAATCCAAAGACTGCTGTAGGCAGAACCACTCCCTACAGCAAACTTACGAAAAACTATCAATGGGCTCAGCCATTCCTTGGGAAAGGAACAGCCGAGACTTAAGAATTAATGTTGGTCTTCAGAACAGTAGATTCCTACTTGTCGATTGGCTTTCAATTCGTGTGTCACACAATAATTTGGTGGCGGTGGTGGGTTTGTGTCTGAAAAATAGAAGGTCGCACTATTCGTTCCATTCGAAACGGAGTGAGCCGTTGGATTCTGGTTAACGAAAGATCCTCGAAAGATGGCTCCGCAAGCCCAACCTTCTCCCCAATAATCTCCCCAAACATGTGCAGTATAAGATCCTGGATAATGATTGGTGCCCATATGCGGCCCTCGAGTATAACCAGCCGGACAACTTACAGTAGCGCTGGTTCCATTCGCCGCTGGCTCGAAAAAGTAACGATTTACCATGCAAGGTCTGACTTGACAAGAGGCAGTTTCTACACCTGTGCCGCCGCATCCCGCTATTGGATCGAGGCAAATTCGAGATCTTGAATGTGTACCAAAACCACAATTTGCACTACAATCACTCCATGCCGTCCAGGTTCCCCATCCAGAGGTTCCTGCAAGGGTCGTCACTGTAATTCCTAAATTTGCCTGTCCGCGATTTCCCACTTCATCCAACCCGACAATACAAACATAATAGGTAGTGTTTTGGAATAAACCACCAATCACCGTTGCCACGTGAGCATTGGGAACAAAGTTACTAATATTAGGTGAATGTTTCCATGGTGCGTTTTGGCATTCTGAATTGGTTGTCATAGGAGTTATGGAAATGCCAATTTCATAACGATTGATATTTCCTATCATTCCATCATCCCCAACATTCAACCATGTCAATTGGATCTGGTCTTGTGAAATTCCTGTCCCTAGGAACGAGGTGACTTGGGCGGGAGCAATGAGATCAGCTTCATATGCCATAATTTGGACAAAGTCTGTTCCCATTCTAGGTCCACCATAACAAGTGGAACTGGAGTCAGTGAAAGTCAATTCGAGTGTATACATTCCCGCTACATCTGGAATAAAGGAAGCATTCAATTGGTTTCCATTCGTAATTTGTGCATTGGTTAAATTAGAAGTTAGTGGTTTTGAGATGAAGTTCCAATGGTAAACATAACTTGCAGGGTTTGCGGAACAAACACCGGAGTCCGGGTCATAGGATTGCGAACCATTGAGTGTCACTGGTGTTGATGCCATTGCGTTCAATTGGTCTTGGCCCGCGTTAACAATAGGTGGTAAGTTACCAAGCATTGTAGTCGCAGATACGATACCATTCCATTTACCTTTGTTTCCAACTTCATCATATCCTCTTACACAAAAGTAATACCTTGTATCGGCACTGAGTTGTGTTACTAGGAAGTTGACATTGGTTCCCACGGTAACTGAACTAATTGAGTTTGTCACTTCATGGCTATTATCGCAATCTACATCAGTGTTGATCACGCTGGCTGATCTTCTAATTTCATAAGAAGATGCGTTTCCCGTATTTCCGTCATCACCAACAGCAGTCCAAGAAAGTTGGACCGTTTCATTTGTCATTGCTGTTGCGGTAAGAGTGGTTACATCGGCTGGTCGCACCGTGTCGCTTACCGCATACGTTGTTGCCGAAACGTTTGAGGAAACCCATTCATTTCGATTTCCATTATGGTCATAGGCACGAATACAATAGTAATATGTTGTATTTGGTGAATGTCCATTGGCATCCCAAATTTCCACCGAACCCGCATTTTTCGGAGTTAAGGTATGAAAGATCGTACTTGCAGCTGAACATTTTGCATCTGTATCGATGTTGGAACTAGACCTTCTGATTTCGTAAGCACTTACCTTTCCAAAAGGACCATCGTTACCGGGAGCTTGCCAACGCAAACGAACACGGGTTGTAGACATTGCTGTCGCTGTTAAGGTTGTGATATTGTTCGGTGGAACTGTGTCGAGGACAGTCACTGTGGATGTTGCTTGAAAGGAACCGACTGTTACTTGTACACCTGCAATTCCCGGAGCAATGGCTTGGAATACAGAGTCAGAAAATTCTCCAACTGGCGATCCACTGAGCCCATTTCCGGTAGTGACAAAATTTGACTGCACATAACGCGGAGATCCAAGGTAGGTTGCCAAAATGGAGAAAGTGATTTTTTCGTCCAAGTACATCCTTGCTTGATTGGGGATTACGGAAATGGCATCGATTTGTGGATTGGCTTCTCCATTGGGAGTATAATCCGAAACATTCGGGATTCCATCAGAATCCGAGTCAGGAAAAGACGCGGGGTTCGGAGAAGATGCATTGTTTGGATTGAATCCATTGTCAATTTCCCATGCATCCAAATAACCATCGTTATCTTTATCTCTATCATAATTACTGATATAAGCTGGGTTTCCAGAACTTGCCGGATAAAGGAAAATATCCGAACTTGGTCTAGTGGTATTATTACCATAGATATCAACTGCCAAAACTTGGATTTGAATCCCAGCTTGTGCCATTGATTCATAAGGGATGAGGGCAGAAAACCAATTGCCTGGCTCTGGGGTCATCCGAATGGCAACAGTTCCTTGGCCAACAGGACCTGTGACGAGATAAACACTCATACTATCCCCATCTGGATCGATCACTTGTGCTCGGACGCGGAAGGGTAAAAAAGAGGAACTTGGTTTAAAATCATAAAAAGCACCTACAATATTCGGTGCTCCGTTTCCGGGAGGCGGGGTTCCACCACCAAAAATAGAAAAGGTTCTAGATTGGAATTGTAGTTTGTCGGAAGTACTGGTAGTTCGACTACCGTCCCAACCGCCGCTGAGACGTCCTGAATTGTCAGCATCGGAAGTGGTGGAATAAATAAAACCTTGTGACCTTTGTTTGGATAGGTTGAGTGCTTCAATTTTTCCCGTATCTTGTGTGATCGAAATGACAACATCTTTTTTAAATCGATAAGACGGAGTGATTTCATAAGCATCAGTAGTCGGAATGTATCCGTTTGGTAAACTCGTAGGTGCTAGAGTGTATCTTTTGATGGTAAAAGATTTTTCTTCTTCCATAGCTCCTGGAGGAATCAGGACTTCAAACTGACCGTCATCAGATGCGATTGTTTTTCCAGAAGGACCGGCAGTGCCACCCCCTACATTCGCTACGGATCCCGCAACGATACCCAATGTTTCTAGTTTTTTATCTGCTTCTTTGGAGAAATCCAAAAGAGCAATACATGAAAACATGAATTGGCTTACGATTAGAATGCTTATTATTTTTTTCACTTTCAATGTTACCCAGTTTTTTAATATTCGCAAATTTCAAATTTTGCGATGGTTTTGTCGATAGAATTTGTTATGCGGTAAAGATTTCTTTCTATAACTTCTGTTCGTTTAGGGATATCCCTTTGGGTTTTTTTGGTTGAACTGCGTTCAATTTGTACTATTTTTTGAACCCAATTCAATGTTTCTATATTGACCCGGACAATCATGGGTAGCCAATGAACGGTCTGAAAGAAGGTTCTTGAATGTACCGTAATATTTTTTTGGTCTTTCTATTCTTCCTTGCTTTTGTCGAAGCGAATGAGGCACAAATATCAAATTCTAAAGATCCGTCTTTATCCGAGATTCGTTTACCGGATGTTCCTCCTCTAGACTTTCAAACATTAGAATCTATGGATGTTCCGAAAGGAAAAGAGGGGAATTGGGATTGGAAAAATGATACCCATATAGTTCGTTTGGCGAAAGGATCCCATGCCTTATGGGAATCTTTCTATTCGATCCAGTTTCCGGATGGATCGAGTCTCACAAAACACAAAATCCCAAAAACAAATATCAATCAATACACCTACAAAAAAAGAAACAGAGGTTCCTTTCTATATTATGATATTGTACATCCAAATTATTGGGGAGAAGGAAAAGTAAGTATTGGTGTTTTTGATATCACTTATTCACCTAAATGGAGTTTGGTTGTCGATTCTTTGCGAGAAACCAATCGAATGAAGGATTTTTTAGAGTACAGCAAAGAGCAGTTTGGGTTTCGGGCGGAAAGGATCAAAGTGGTTCTTCACGAATCAAAAGAAAAATTTTGGATTTATGCAGGAAAAGATCCTCGAACTAAGGATGATTGTACTGGGTTTTCGAATGGAAGTTTTTTTACTCTCTGTCCGTTACCAGGAATCATTTTGGAAGCAACTGGAAAACAAAGTCTGGATGCATTTGCCAAACAGAATTATGACCTGCGTGCTTGGAAACATGATACTCTGCATTATATTCAGTCCCAAAGATGTGGACAATTGGGCTTAGATTCGGGAGGGCTCGCAGAGCCTTGGTTTTTAGAAGGAATTGCAGAACTAAGTGTGATCCAAACGGATTCAGAACACAAAGCAAATACATACGAAAGGTTCTTTCAAAAGTTTCTCCATAAACGAACCACATTAAAAGATGGAAATGATCCGAAACTTCCGGATTACCGTTTGGTGGGAACGATGTTTTTGGAATACCTTTCCAATCTCTATGGAAACCAAAAGATAAGTAAATTTTATGAAGAGACTTGTTTTGGAAAACCAGTGGAAACTTCCTTTGTAACGGAGTTTGATATTTCCATAGAAAAAGCAACGGCTGACATGTATGATTATTTTCAAAAGAATCGATCGAATTTTGAAAATCAATTTTTAGTTTGGCGACTGAATGAAAAACCAAAACTATCCAAAAAAACAAGAGAGATTCCGGAGCATTGTAACAAAACTTCGGTGCCTGTTCCTAAAAATCCTAACGAAATTTTAGAGTTTCAGCATATCCCTTGTATTATGAGAAACCAAGTATATGACTTTGTCGACCTTCAGGGTTTGTATGAAGGTGAATTTTCTGGAATCTCTAACAATAGTCAGATGGAATCTATTTTTCTATGGAAGTCGGGTGCCTACAAAATTCAATCCGAGGGAAAATCTTGGACAATTGGTGAGGATGAAGAACAGTGGGAGAAAGATGGGGTTCGTATCGTCAATTGGCAGAAGTCGGGAGACCGGCAAATCATTTTCCCAAACAAAAAAAGAGTCCATTGTTTTTATCAGTCAAAAACTTGTTCGAAACCTTATGAATAAAGATTAATCTTTGCTCGGGAATATAGGAACTTGTGTTCGGTTCAGTATTTTTCTACCTGTTGTCGTGATGTTGGGAAAAAAGTTAGGGTCACGGTCGGGATTGGTAAGTAAAAGTTTTACATCACGAATTTTTTCGTAACATTCTTTCATAAAGAGTTGGTGCCCACATCCGAGTAGATGGTATCCTTCATGGATGAGAGTGGATTTGGGACTCGTAAATAAAATTTGAATGGTGGATATATATTTGGCTTTGATATACCCTCTAGTGTTGGATCTACCTTCCACGGCTCCTTGGACTTCCAGTTTCACACCCACACCCGCAAAGATACCTAGGGTCAAAACTTCAAAAGCAATGTCTCCCCAGGTTCGTCCTTTCAAATAAACGAGACGATCACAATTTTTTGTTAGGGGGAGGGTCATTAAATAACTTAAAATATCTGTTCCCCAAAATCCCGGCCTTTCCATTTCTTCCAATACGATTGGCTCGGCCTTTAGGTTGTAGAGAGATAGTTCTTCGTTCCAAGCCAAAAATAAATTTTGGATTTCTTCCCCGGTAATGTTTGGTTCGTGTAAAATACAAACTCGAAAATTTGCATTTTCTCCAAAAGAAATTCCTTCGCGAACTTTGGTTTCATGAAATCCAATCGTCGTGCATTGGAAAATGAATAATAGAAGTAGATAAGGAAAAAGTTTTAACATTTTAAATGGAGATTTCAATTTTCGATCCTATGTTTTTTTCGCCAAACATTAAAAATCGGTTACACAGCGAGTAAGGTTGGTTGAGTTATTTGCTTTTGCATCACCACCTCCGCTAGAAGAACCGAAAAAAACTACAAAAGCATCTGCTGGAGTGGAAAGTAGGGATGTAGATGTCCAATAGTTTGAGGAGGCAGTGTTTGGAAGGTAAATAGGATCAAATCCAGGGCTACCGTAAGTGAGATAAAAATCTAGTAAACTTCTCAGCTCACTGGCATTGGGGAGTCGCCATGTTTTTCCGGCGAGATTCAATCCTTGGCAGTAGCTAATCGCCCCAGACCAATTAGTAATTAGATTCGTTCCCCCTGCACAAGTGGTTAGGTTGGTTTGTCCTGCAGTGCATCTTTGCCAAACAAGAGATGTGTCCAGGTCTAGAATCGTTCCATCATTATTGTTTAACAATCGTTTGTTTTTAATAGGTAATGAATTAGAACACAACGCAAATGGTGACTGTCAGTGAAATCGCCTGATCCAATCGAAGATTGTATGAAGGTAGCGTTAAATGTACGTGATCCTAGAGTACTGATCGTATTGGTTTTAAAATTAAAACTATCGGTGACAGGAAAAAAAGTCTGATCAATCGATGGATTTTCCAAAGCATAATTATAAGTAGTTAAATATTCGTCAAGTTCTGGTACCCGCCAGTCAGTCCGATTGGCAAATCCCGATCCAACGTTGAGACTCGCGCATTCTGCTAGCGCAGGCGAATATTGAAAGATTGTTGTACCAGGAGTTGTACATCCAATCCCGGTTTTTCCCCTTTGGCAACTCGTCCAAACAAGTCCAGTGTTTGGGTCCGTTGTGATTTCCACACCGGCAACAAGGGTGGGGCCAATAAAACTTTGCGGTGTTCCTTTCTGAAGATTTCCATCTTGTCCGGGAAGACTGGAACAACTCGCTAGGTTGTTAGCCCCGTCATAACAAGTGGTTTGGTTGGTTTTAGTCGGTAGTTTTCTCATCCACGCGGGTTGGTAGGTGCAACTGGCGGAACCTTTGGGATTACTGGCAGTGATGGTAAAATTTTGCCTGTTGGCTTTCCAGCCCGTAAAACTTCCTTGGAGAGAATTCGAAAACGGGGAAAATGATATCCCTGCGGGTAGAGGTGGTGAGGAAGAAAAACTCACACGCGTTCCATCTGTAGCAAAACTTTCTACGAAGAAATTTCCATTCACTTGCGGAACCAGAGGAGGACAAATCAAGTATGTGGGTGGATCCACCTTGAGAACCACTCCGCAGTGTGCGGTTTCATCAAAGTTGATCAATCGAACTAGAAGGCTTTCCAAGTAATCATCAGATTTGGGATCACAAAGGTTTTTGGGTTTTGCCCTCTGACAAAAAAATGACATAGAAAGAACCAGAAAAGTACAGAATATTCTCTTGGTTCGTGATACCATCGAAACTCGCTAAAGAAGGATGATCCTTCCTCCAATTTCTTAGGGATTTAATCAAGAACTTTCTTTTTAAAGTCTTCAATTTGCATGCGAAAACTTTCCACTCGTTTGGAATCAGCAGTGAGAAAGGAAGCCAGTCCCAAAGTTTTTTCTGCCTTAGGCAAATTGCCTACTAATAGATAAAGTTGTACAAGCCGTAATAGGTTTGCTAGGTGGCCCGGGTTTCTCAGTCGAATCCTTTCGCCCATATCGATAGCTTTACCGTATTCTTTAGTTTGTTTGTAGGTGAAGGAGGCAAGGTAGATGAGGTCGGTGTCCCCTGGAAATTCTTCTATATAAGAATTGAATTTTTCGGAAGCGAGTGTGTATTCTTTCGTACGAACTAAAAGGCGAAGGAGGGCTCTTAATATTTCTTGGTTTTCTGGATTGATTTTATTGGCTTCGAGCAGATTCTCCTTTGCTTTTTCCAATAGATTTTCCTTGATATTCGATCTTGCTTTACGCATCAACTCGTAGGATTCTTTTCTGATGGATCTCGGAGGAAGGGACAGGTGTTCTTTGAAGGAGATCCGCATCAAACTCAAATCGTCGGTGAGTTCCCCTGTTTCCAAAATGGAATGGTAAATGGATTTTAATTCCCCTTTCCCCGATTCCACATGGTGTAAAAATAATTCTTCATCATGGTTGATTTTTCTTAAATCGGCCTCTGTCACAAATTCGATATCATCCCGACCGTCTGAACCTAAAATTAAAATATCACCAGGTTGCAACTGTAAGGTGGAAATCTCCAAAGCATTTTCTTTGACTGGTGTTCCTAACTTTCGCAGTTCCGAATTGGTTTTGATGAATTCGGCCTTCTCATTTCGAAGTAGTACAGACCATGGGTGTTCGGCATTTACATAATAAACAAGTCCTGTTTCATCATCAATCAGACCCATAACCATAGAAACTAACATAGAACAGTCGAAGCTTTCGAAAATATGATGGAGTTCTTGGTAGGCGTTTTTGATCCACCTTTCTGCATAAAGAAGTTTGACCGACTGGACTGCGAGAGAACGTTCCAAAATGGACTGAACGGCCGCACCGAGAACGAGAACCCCTCCAGCACCTTGTAAAGATTTCCCCATCGCGTCGGCATTGAGAAAGAAAGTATATTCTTTACCACGTAAAGAAACCGTTCTTGTGATACAAATATCTCCTCCGATTTCATTTTCTCTTCCATGGAAGGTAAAGGTTTTCTTTTGTTTGATAAAAAAATCTGTTTTTACATTGGTTCCAAGTGTTTTGTTCAAACTGAGGGGTTTGATGAGAAGTGAGGTGAGAAAATAATCCCCATCTTGTTGTTTTTTGAGATATTCGACTGTCTCTAAACTGTTTCGAAGTTCCGAGGTTTTTGCTTCGACTAATTCTTGTAAGTTTTCTCTAATCCTTCCCACTTCTCTAGTTGCTTTTTCAAAATTTTCTGCAAATTGGATGAATTCTTTATCTATCGAAAGAATGGGGAGGGCACCGCGTCCCCCTGTTGCCAAACTATTTGCTGATTCGTTGATTTGTTCCAACGTTAAATTAATGGATTGGAAAAACATAAAAATCAAAATGACCGCTTCAAAAAAGGTCATGGTAATGAAGGCCGAAATTTTAACAAGGCTTGCATTTTCAAAGGAGATAAATACGGCAAGAACACTGAGTGATAACAATATTAGGATGAGTAAAAATATGAACTTACCCTTGAGGCTCATAATCCCGTGGTTTTTATGAATCGCCACATCCTTGTAGGCCAAGATCTTTTTGATCTCCACCCGTTTGGCTCCTGTAAAATAATCGGAGATGATATAAGAAAACCCTCCGTAAACAAAAACGGCCGCAAGCCAACCGATGAAAATCAATGCCAATTCATAGAACGGGTGTTTGTAAATGATATGAGTGATGGATACAGAAATAAAAACTAGAGAGGCATAACGCAGAGCGGCATACATGTTCTCTTTTGGAAAATCAATGATGGAGTTTAAAATACTTTCTAATTCCAAAATATCTTTGTGGCGGATGGTTTCATTGGGTCTTAGAGTTCTGTTTAGTTTTTTGGTATCAGACCGAAAACCTTGGTAACCCAAAGGAGCAAGGATTCCAAACTCAACACTATGGCCAAGAGCCGCAAATAAAGTGGCAATGACAAAAACCAAAACCACTTCTGGGTGGTTTACGGCAGTGAAATCGGGGATTAGGGCCGATCCGAAAAAATAAGCATAAAAGGCACCGAAAAACGCACCCAAAAGAGAGAAAAAGACGATGGCGAAGCTATAGGAAATGTATTTATAGAAGAATTTGAAAATACGATCAAAAAAGATGCTCATACGGATTCCTCAAGGAAAACAAAAGTTAGAGATAAAAAACACTTAGTAAAGATTTTTTATAGAATTGTTCTAAAAAAGTTAGATGTCTTATTAAAAAGAACTTTATTCCGAATCTCTCCCGTTTAGGTTTCTGCCATATGGAACTAAAAAACAAAAGAATCGTGATTACCGGAGCAGGTTCTGGAATCGGCAAAGAGACCGTATTGCAAGTGTTAAAGCACGAAGGTGTAAAGGTTCTCGCCTGCGATTTGAATGAAAAAAACATTCTTGTCCATCCCAATGTGATTCCTTACAAATGCGACGTATCCAAAAAGGAAAATTTGGATAAATTATTGAAAGATGCGGATAAAAAATTGGGTGGAATCGATATATTTTATGCCAATGCTGGTTTTGCTTATTATGAAGTGATTCCGAACGCGGATTGGGACAGAATTGATCGAATTTATAAAACCAATGTATTTTCGCCTTTGTATTGTTTGATTGCTCTGAACCAAACTCGAAAAGATCCATTTTTATTCATCGTAACCGCATCAGCCATGAGCCATTTGGCCCTTCCTGGGTACGCTCAGTATTCTTCGACAAAAGCCGCTGTACGTTCGTTTATCGATGCCTACAGGTATGAATTGAAACCAGGAAACCAAGTGATGGTGGTGTACCCGATTGCAACAAGAACGAAGTTCTTTGATGCTGCTGGGAAAAAGGTTCCTGTTCCTTTCCCAAGCCAATCTCCGGAGACCGTGGCAAAAAAAGTCGTGAAGGGAATCCAGTCCGGTGCCAAAGAAGTCTACCCTTCCTTTCTATTTCGTTTCATCCAAGTTCTTGACCGGTTTTTGTTTTTCATCCTACCGGTTTACCAAAAAATAGAAGCTACGAAATTGGAATCTTTGAAAAAGTAAGTCTACATAGAAGTGGATTCTAAAGTGAGACAGGGAGAGGAATCGAAAGGAGAAAATCCAGAAGGACGTCTTTCCGCCGATGAAAAGTTTGTCGAGGCGGAGCTTTTGACAACCATAATGAATGTCAGCTCCACAGCCATGACAGTCCTAAATCCCGCGGGACAAATTCTTTATGCAAACCCAGCTTCGGAATCGGTTCTTGGGATCAAACTAAACGATATCCTTTCCCGAACATACAATGCACCGGAATGGAAAAACACTTCACTGGATGGAGGTCCTTGGAAAGCAGAGGACCAACCATTCAATATTGTTTTAGAAACAAAAAAACCTGTCACAGACATTCGTCATGCCATAGAAGATTCTTCGGGAAATAAAAAATACCTATCAGTCAATGGGTCTCCTGTATTTAACAAACAAGGAGAATTATCCTTCCTTGTATTTCTCATCACGGACATTTCGGAAAATGTACTTAAACAAAAAGCCTTAGAATACAATGAATCTAAATACCGCACGATCACCGAACTTTCGTTAAGTATGGTGTATGATATGGACATCAAAACTGGTGAAAATATTTGGGGTGGGGCCATTCAGGAAATCACGGGATACACTGCCGAAGAATTCCAAAAAATTGGTTATGAAGAATGGCTTTGTGCCATCCATCCCGATGATAGAGAAACAGCGGCAAAATTGTTTCTGGAATCTTCAGAGAATCATAAAAAGTTTTCTGCAGAATACCGATATCAAACAAAATCAGGTAATTATGTTTATATAGAAGATAACGGAATTTTTTTATACGACGAGAATAATAGAAGTTATCGGATGTTTGGTGCCATGATCAATCGAACCAAACAAATGGAAGCTGGTTTTGCTCTTAAGGAATCGGAGTCACGACTCGTTATGGCACTGGATGCCGTGAAGATGGGGATTTGGAGTTGGGATATTCAAACAAGAAAGATATATTGGTCTCCGCAGACTTACAATATTTATGGGTATTCCAGTGAAGATTTTGAAATCTCTGAGGAAAAATTCATCGAGTTAACCTATAAGGAAGATTTAGAGTTAATCGGAAAAGAAATACGGACCCTTATGGAGGATCCCACACGTTCTGCATATCGATTACAAAATCGAATCCACCATTCAGATAAAAAAATCCATTGGATTGAATCAAGAGGAAATATCATTCGGGACACTTCGGGAAAACCAATAAAATTATTAGGAACGGTTTTAGATATCACTGAAATCAAGTTAAGTGAAGAGGCCCTTCGAAAGTCCGATGAACGATTTGAAACATTTTATCAATTCTCTACCGAAGCCTTTTTGATTTTTGATGCCAATGGGCTCACAGCAAAGGATTCCAATTTTGCTTTCCAAAGGTTATTTGGGTTTGAGTTAGAAGACACACCAAAGTTAAAAATTAGAAACCTTCTCACTACGGGATCTCTTCGAAAGATTCGCGAGAAAATTGGGAATCATTTGACTGGTTCTCTTGAGATCGTTTGTAAAAAGAAAAACGGGGACCTCTTTCCAGCCCTTGTTTCGATTAAACGTTTTTTATATAAAGAAACCAATTCCATTGCTTATAGTATTTTTGATTTGAGTCCCTTAAAAGAAGTGGAGGAACTCCGTCTTATCAATTCAGAAATCCGAGATAAAAACAGGCTGATTGAAAGGCAAAAATTGGAATTAGAGATGGCGTTCGAAAATTTAAAACGAACCCAAGACCAATTGATCCAATCAGAAAAATTAGCCGCCTTAGGTCAGTTAATTGCAGGTATTGCGCATGAAATCAATAATCCCATTGGAGCCGTCAAAGCATCGAATCAAAATATGTTGGATTGGCAAAAACGATACGGCCTTGCCTCTCAATTGTATCGGGAAGCAATTCTTGCTGTGGCAGGTCCAGAACAGAAGATTGTCAAAACCATCCTTGGTAACTTAGACCAACCCATTGAGTTTTATACTGGGAAAGAAGAACGGCTTCGTAAAAAACGAAATAAAGAAGTGTTTGTGAGTTATGGATTTTCGCCCAGTTTGGCAGAAGAATTTGCTGAGAATTGGGTCGACCTTGGGATTGGAGAAATTGATCCGAGTTATCTACCCTTATTCCAATCCCATTATATAAAAGTTTTTTTAGATTATTTTTCTTTGGAAATTCAATTCCGAAGGAACACTCGTTCCATCCAACTCGCCGTAGATCGAATTTCTAAAATCATGTATGCACTGAAGAACTTCTCTCGCTTTGATGTCGATGGTAAAAAAAGTAGGGCCTCCATTCCTGATACCATTGAAACAGTCCTCACCATCTACCAAAACCAATTGAAACGTGGAATCAATCTAATCAAAAAGTTTGATCCTGTAGCACCAATTGAATGTTATCCGGATGATTTGTTGCATGTATGGACCAATTTAATCTATAACTCTTTACAAGCGATGTCCTTTGTTGGGGAATTAGAAATTGCGGTAAAAGATTGTGCTGAGGAAATTCTTGTGTCTTTAAAAGATTCTGGCCCTGGCATTCCAAAAGAGATCCAATCCAAAATCTTTGAACCATTCTTTACCACCAAAGCTCCAGGAGAAGGGAGTGGGCTTGGACTCGATATCGTAAATAAAATTGTGAAGCGACATGGGGGACGAATTGAACTCTCATCCGTTCCTGGGGAAACGACCTTTTTTATTTATCTTCCTAAAAACAATTAATCCAACATAGCATGAGAAATAGTGGAGATAAGTTCTTTTTCGTCCCAAGGTTTTTTTAAAAAAACAATGGGTCCGATTTCTGAATTGAGATCTTCGATGGATTTTTGATCCGCAAAACCAGTAACAATTACCTTTTCGATATTGGGATAGGAATGGTGTACCTTTCTAAAAAACTCATCTCCATTCATTCCAGGCATGGACCAATCCGAGATGATGATGGAAACAGAACTTCCTTCTTCTTCTAATTCTAAAAGTAAATCCCAAGCCTCTCTTGCATTCTCTGCAGTTAAGTATTTGTATTGTTCTCCGAAGTGCTGTCTTACTTGCGATTTCATACTCATTAATATAATGGATTCATCATCTACAAAAAGAATTGCATTCTTCGTATTCTTATTCTCAGTCACAATTCCCACAGGAGATTGTTATACATGTTCGCTAATGGATTGCAAGTAAATCTTGCCAAAATCTTCTATTTTCTTTTCTTGTAGCATATGACACCCTATCCAAATCTTTTGTCTCCTTTATCTTTAGGATTCACTACACTCAGAAATAGAACCATTATGGGATCCATGCACACAGGCCTGGAAGAAGCACCCAATGGATATGAACGAATGGCTGCCTTTTACGGAGAAAGAGCCAAAGGGGGAGTGGCTCTGATTGTCACGGGAGGCATTGCTCCGAATGAAGCCGGCCGGGTATCGAGAGGCGGGGGTGTTATGGACACCGAAGAGGAAGCCCACCACCACCGTGTGGTGACCGATGCTGTACACAAAGAGGGTGGAAAAATTGCCTTGCAGATCCTCCATACAGGAAGGTATGGATATCATGATAAAATTGTGGGGGCATCCAACCTTCGAGCTCCTATCAATATGTTCAAACCTCATCCCTTAACAGAAGAGGAGATTTTAAAAACCATCGAAGATTTTGCGCGCTGTTCGGAACTCGCGAAGTTAGCAGGTTATGACGGTGTAGAAATTATGGGGAGTGAAGGTTATCTCATCAACCAATTCATTGCCAAACGAACCAATAACCGAACGGATGATTGGGGTGGAAGTTTTGAAAATCGGATTAAGTTTCCCATCGAAATCATCAAAGCCGTTCGGAAACGAGTAGGAACTGATTTTATTATCATCTATCGCCTGTCCATGTTAGATCTTGTGGAAGACGGCGGAAACATAGACGAGGTGCTTATCCTTGCGAAAGAAATAGAAAAAGCAGGGGCCACAATTATTAATACAGGAATTGGTTGGCATGAAGCACGGATCCCGACCATTGCCATGATGGTTCCGAGAGCAGCCTTTACTTGGGTCACGGCTAAAGTCAAAGGGCATGTAAACATTCCTCTTGTCACTTCCAATCGAATCAACACTCCCGAAATTGCGGAATCTGTTCTCGCCGCTGGTGATGCGGATTTGGTTTCTATGGCAAGGCCCTTCCTTGCAGATTCCGCTTTTGTCAATAAAGCAGCTGCGGGTAAATCACAAGAGATCAATACTTGTATCGCTTGCAACCAAGCTTGTTTGGATCATATCTTTCAAGGCAAAATCTGTAGTTGTTTGGTCAACCCAAGAGCTTGCCATGAAACCGATTTGATTATCGAAAAAACAAATAAGCCCAAAAAGGTAGCCGTTGTCGGTGCGGGTCCCGGTGGGATGGCTTGTTCCACAACCCTTGCGGAACGCGGACATTCTGTAACTTTGTTTGATGCGGGGGCAGAACTTGGGGGACAACTCAATATTGCCCGTCGGATCCCAGGAAAAGAAGAATTCAAAGAAACCATTCGTTACTTTGGCGAAATGGTGAAAAAACATGGGGTGGATTTGAAACTCAATACCTTTGTTTCCGCAGAGGATCTCATCAAACAAGGGTTTGATGAAGTAGTGCTTGCCACTGGTGTCACACCAAGAACTCCCGAGATTCCTGGGATTCACGGTGAAAATGTTTTGAGTTATGTGGATGTAGTTCTCAAAGGAAAACCTGTGGGAAAACGTGCCGTTGTCATGGGTGCTGGTGGAATCGGATATGATGTGAGTTTACTCCTCACCGATGCAGGACATTCTTTCACGAAAGAAAACTATCTCAAAGAATGGGGAATCAACCAAACAATTTCCAAGGATGGGGGACTCGGAACCAAAGACACTCCGCGCTCAGACAGGGAAGTGACCATGCTCAAACGTTCCAATAGTAAATTTGGTAACACACTGGGAAAAACAACGGGTTGGATTCATAAAACCTCGTTAGAAGACAGGAAGGTCACTCAAATCTCTGGTGTGACATACAAAGCCATTGAAGCTGATGGGATTCTCATCGAAGTGAAAGGGGAAACGAGAAAAATTCCTTGTGATACGGTCGTGGTTTGTGCTGGCCAAGATCCCAATCGTTCTCTCCTCGAACCTTTACAAGAAGCAAAGATTCCTGTACATTTGATTGGGGGAGCAGACTTAGCATCGGAACTCGATGCCAAAAGAGCGATTGATCAAGGAACAAGGCTTGCTGTAACCATTTAGCCTTTGTTATGGGATCCAAACGACCTCTTAAAATCAGTGTAAAGAATGCAGAATTTCAAGTTCTCTTCGCTTTACGAACCAACCGTTCCAAACGCAGTCAGGAAAAAGAAGTGTTTGTGGAAGGAACGGAAGGGATCAAACAACTGATAGAGGCTCGTTGGGAGGTAACACGCATTCTATACCGGGATGGTGTTGCCTTATCTCATTGGGGAGAATCGGTTCTAAAAAAGTATCCTTCTGCAAAACAAATCGAAGTCTCTCCCGATTTGTATGCAGAACTTTCGGAAAAAGAAAACCCCTCTGAGTTAATCGTAACAGCAAAAATACTCACCACAAGTTTTGAGGATTTAAAAAAAATCCCATCACTAAAAAAACCATTTTATCTACTTTTTGATCGGCCGAGTGATTTGGGAAATTTCGGATCCTTGTTACGTTCGGCAGATGCTTTTCAAGTGGATGCTGTTTTTGTTTTAGGACATTCCATTGATGTTTATGATCCGAAAGTGATCCGGGCAAGTCTCGGGAGTGTATTCCATACAAAATTAATTTTTGTGGAATCCCTTTCTCATTTAGAAGCTTTTTTAAAATCGGAAAAAGACCGGTGTGGGTTAAAGGTAGTGGGAACCGATTCCCATGGCCCTCATTCCTTAAATGATCAAAGCCTTCATGCTCCGATTTTGATTATCTTGGGTAATGAGGCCAAAGGGATGAGTGTTCACTTACAATCCCTTTGTGATTCCATTGTCAACATTCCTATGTTCGGCGTTGTGAATTCTTTAAATGTTTCCTGTGCTGGTTCTATTTTGCTTTGGGAAGTGGCAAAAAATCTCACAACAGAGTCCCACTAAACCTTTGTTTAACGACAGGTGGCTATCGTTCCATCTGGATTGTATTTTACACTGGCTCCTGATGTAAATTGGATGTATCTTACCCCGTCTACACAAACTTCATCATATCCAAAATATTTCGCACACCCTCGCGAGATGGTTCCGCAACCTACAAAAAATAAACTAAAGAACAAAACAATACGGATGGGTTTAATTGGTTTCATTTACGACTCCTTGGTTAGTCAATATTCCATTCCAAATTTCTTCTAAATGGTTCAAGTGGGCTGTGAGTTGGTTTCTGTGATATAGAACTATATTTGATTTTTTTAGGTTGTGTAGAGACTTCGGAATGTGGTAGAGGATTTCTTTGGTTTGAATGGTTTGATCTTCCCAATCGATTAGTTTGCAAGTTTTTAGTTTGGAAAAAATGGATTCTAGTTGGGTATGGATATTTTCTTTTCGTAGTTCAGAAGCAATGGTGATTTCAGGGAATACCAATTCGATTTGTTTTTTGAATTTCAAAACAAGATCGGCTACTTGGTGTTTTTTAATTTTTGTTTCTTTCCCGAATTTTAATAATACATAGGAAGTCAGGTTTCCTAATGTTACCGTATAGTTTTGTCCTAATTTTTCTCCGACAAGGCGAACTACTTGATCTGCGGTGAGATCGGAATCAAATTGAAATGGTTTTCCGTATTTGATATATAGTTTTGTTTTTTGGTAGGAAAGATGGTCGTAGGTTAAAGTAAAACTATTAAAATGAAGGCTACCTATCTTAGATTTGATATAATAAGCACCCCGTTTGATTTGGTTTAAAAAACCATCGTGGTTATAGGTTCCTTCGGGAAACATAAATAAGTTGCGACCCTTTTTGATACTTGCCACAAGTTCAGTCCATTCACTATCTACCTTGTCTCTAAGTTCTCCTTTTTTGATCAGTTCCCTTGCATTATCACGAAACGGTCGTTTGATGGGGACGGCTCCAATATAACGCAATAAAACAGGGATGATTTTTGTGGCATCGATGAATCGGAAGATCCATTTGATGATTCCTTTGGCTCGGAATTCTTTTTGTAGGAATCCTGATTGTAGTATGTCTTCCCTCGCAGGAATGATCATTTTGATTTTTGGTTTCAGTCTGGGATAAACCATGGAAAGGGAAACAATGTCAGCTTCGGAAACATGGTTACAAAGTAGGGCGGAAGGGTAAGGTGTTTCTAAATGTTCGTCTGTATCGGTAAAATTCTCTTCGATGGAATGGAAAACCAGTCCCTTGGCCAAACTCACTAATTTGATGAGGAAGTCATAGGGAACCGTACGTTTTTTTGGTTTCATTGCGAATGGTATCCCTTTTTGCAGGTTCCAAGTCAATTGGAAACAGATTTTATCGAATCAGAATTGGGATTGATTCATATGGTAATTTTTGCTTTTCCTATGGTGTGGACTTTTGTTTTGTCTTTTTCGTTGTTAGGTCATTGGATCGGAAAATTTCGCAGATCCAAGCCATTGGGCTAGGGTATATTTTTGTTCAAAAGTTGAACAAAAATATCTTTACTTCGTTCAAAGACTGAACACATTTTGTAAAAAGAATGGGACTCAGGGGGCGAAGCTATGCCCGGTCCTTTTGTCCGTCTCCCTTCAGAAACTTTTCCTCATGAAAGAAAGCTACCAATACAATGACCACCATCTGAAGCTTCTACAACTCTTAGAAGAGAACCCACATTTATCCCAACGGGATGCATCGGATGTTTTGGGTTTGAGTCTCGGTAAGGTGAATTATATTTTGAAAGCCTTTCTGGATAAGGGACTAATCAAAATGAATAACTTTCGCAATAATAAAAATAAACTTTCTTATACATATTTACTCACACCTACGGGTATTGAAGAGAAAGCTAGGATGACTCTTCATTTTTATGAAATTAAAAAAAGAGAATATGAAGCATTGCGAACCGAAGTTGAAAAGTTAGGTGATAGTTTACAAAGCTTATGATAGCTTTTATATGTTGATTTTTTTTAAGTATTAGTAAATTTAAATTGGATTTCAAACAGTATGAATAAAAACTCTAAAATTTATGTAGCTGGGCACAAAGGACTTGTTGGATCGGCATTGGTTAAAATTTTAAACCAAGCTGGCTTTGAAAATGTGATAGGGCGTAGTCATGCGGAAATGGATTTAGCGAATCAAAAGGATGTATTTCATTTTTTTGAAACGGAGAAACCAGAATATGTTTTCCTTGCAGCAGCAAGAGTTGGCGGAATTCATGCAAACAATACTTACCCTGCAGAGTTCATCTTTTCCAACTTACAAATTCAAAATAATATCATTGATGCATCTTACCGTTATGGAGTGAAAAAACTTTGTTTTTTGGGATCCTCTTGCATTTATCCGAAATTTGCCAAGCAACCTATGGATGAAGGGCAACTTCTGGATGGAAAACTGGAACCAACAAACGAGCCTTATGCTGTTGCAAAAATTGCGGGAATTGTGATGTGCCAATCATACAATCGCCAATACGGTACTAATTATATTTCCGTCATGCCTACGAATTTATATGGACCTGGCGATAATTACCACCCTGAAAACTCACATGTTTTACCAGCACTCATTCGTCGGTTCCATGAAGCAAAACACCAGAATCTTCCCGAAGTGGTAATTTGGGGAACAGGAAAACCGTTACGGGAGTTTTTATACTCCGAAGATATGGCAAGGGCCTGTTTATTTTTAATGCAAAATTATGATGTGTCAGAAGATCCAAAAGGTGGCGATCATGTCAATGTTGGCTCTGGAATTGAAGTGAGTATTAAAGAATTGGCCGAAACAGTTAAGGCTGTAGTGGGTTATACTGGTAATCTTACTTTCGATTTGACCAAACCAGATGGAACTCCGAGAAAACTTCTGGATGTATCGAAGCTCCACCGAATGGGTTGGAAACATGAAGTGGAATTAAAAAACGGTGTAGAAGCAGCTTACAAAGATTTTGTGGAGAATCGAAGAGGTTAAGTTTGGCAAATGTTTTTGTCTCCACATTTCCGTTTTGCAGAACCAGTCCCTATGCATTGAGTTTACTCGAATCTAGCGGACATCAGGTGACGATCAATCCACTGGGACGAAAGATGAAACCGACTGAGGTTGCTAAATACGCAAAAGATTTCGATGTCCTCATCGCTGGAACGGAAGATTTAACCGAACTTGTAGTGAATAATAGCCAATTGAAACTCATTTCCCGAGTGGGAGTGGGTCTTGATAGTGTGCCATTGGATCTTTGCAAAGAAAAGGGGATCGCTGTCGCATACACTCCCGATGCTGTTTCTCCAGCAGTTTCTGAGTTTGCCGTTTGTCTGATTGTTGATGGGATGAGGAAAGTCAGTTATTCTGATAGGGAAATTCGTGCGAAGAAGTGGACAAGACCATACGGGGAAAGAATTGGTGGGGCCAGCATTGGGATTCTTGGTTTTGGACGTATTGGAAAACGAGTGGCCTCGCATTTACTCGGTTATTTACCCAAAGAAATTCTAGTTTGTGATTTAATCGATCAAACAGAATCCATTTCCTTGCTACAGGAAGTAGCCCATCATATACAAAAAGTAAACGAATCTTTGGGAAAGAACTGGAATCCAACAACCATCAAACAGGTCAGTTTGGATACACTTCTAAAAAATTCAGACGCAATCACAATTCATGTGCCTCTTACTGAGGATACAAAAAACTTGTTAGATCATTCTAAATTATCTATGTTAAAGCCAAATGCAGTTCTTGTAAATACTGCTAGGGGTGGGATCATCAATGAAGAGGATTTATTTCATTATTTAAAAAATACATCCAAGGCTTGCGCCGCTCTGGATGTATTTGATGAAGAACCCTACTCAGGACCACTATGCGAATTAGAAAATATGATTTTAACCCAACATATGGGATCTTGTTCTAACGACTGCAGGGAAGAGATGGAAAGGGAAGCAGCGGAAAACGTAACTAACTTTTTCTTAGGAAAACAGGTCGAACTTGTTTGTTAGGAATAATTGTTTCTAATTGTCTCTATTTTATAAATTAAATTCAAATTAAACTATTAAAGGCCAAAATGCTTAAAAAATATTTTTACGAAAAATTATTTCGGTACATTTCGCACTATTGTACCTCCGAGAATTCACTTTTGGAGTATGCTCCAAAAAATGATTCTATCGAATCTTTATTTAAAGGTAAATATCGTAAAGTTTCTGATATAAAAGAAATCGAAAGGATTGATTCTGATTTTATACTCATTAATGGGAATTTACATTATGAGGGAGATATACAAAATCTTTTCCATACCATTCACTCTAAACTAAGTGATCATACTCGAGTTGCCATTGTGTATTACAGTTCTTTATGGTGGCCCATTTTTAAATTGGCTGATATCTTGGGGGTGCGATCTACAACTCCAGAACAAAATTGGATTTCCCATGAAGACATTGCTAATTTTTTAATATTAGAAGATTTTGAACTTATACGTGTTGAGCAGAGAATTCTTCTTCCTTTATATATTCCTTTAGTTAGTAATTTTGTGAATCGATATCTTGCTCCACTTCCAATTATTCGTAATTTTACTGTATTAAATATTGCTATAGCAAGGCCTATCGGAATCAAAGAGAAAAAACAAAAACAACCTTCCGTTTCTATTGTTGTTGCTGCGAGAAATGAAGAAGGAAATATTTTTGATATTCCTAGAAGAATCCCGAAAATGGGCCCGAATGACGAACTAATTTTGGTAGAAGGAAATTCCACTGATAATACTTGGGCTACAATTTTAGAGCTCAAGAAAGTATATAAAGGACATTTAAAAATTCAAACAGCCCAGCAAGATGGAAAAGGTAAGGGTGATGCTGTTAGAAAAGGATTCGCAATGGCAAAAAATGAAATCCTCATGATTCTTGATGCGGATTTAACAGTCCCACCAGAAGACTTACCAAAGTTTTATACTTCGATTGCTTCGGGTAAGGGTGAGTTCATAAACGGATCTCGTTTGGTTTATCCAATGGAAAAGAAAGCAATGCGTTTTTTCAATCGAGTTGGAAATAAATTTTTTGCCGTTTCGTTTTCTTTTGTTCTTGGGCAGAGATTTAAAGATACGTTATGCGGAACAAAAGTCATTTCCAAATCTAATTACGCAATGTTAGCTAAAAATAGAGGATATTTTGGAGAGTTTGATCCGTTTGGTGATTTTGATTTGATTTTTGGTGCATCACGGATGGGGCTAAAGATTATAGAAGTTCCTATTTCTTATAAAGAACGTACTTACGGGGAAACCAATATTTCTAGATGGAAACATGGTGTTATTCTATTGACTATGCTGCTCTTTGCTGCACGGAAAACAAAGTTTATATAAACGTTATGAGTACAAAAATTAAATTATTTATTGCAAGAGTTTTGTATGGAATCATCTCTCTTTTGGGATTTTCTAAACATAGGCTGATTAATAGAAATGGTATTTTCTATAAGGTAGACCTTTCAGAGGGTATCGATCTTTCTATTTTTTTGTTTGGTAGTTTTCAAAGTCATGTTTGGAAATTGTCCAAATTAGAAAGAGAACCCAAGGTTATTTTTGATATTGGCGCAAATATAGGCTCTATTGCTTTGCCATTTGCAAAACAATTTACTAATAGTATTGTTCATGCATTTGAGCCAACATATTACGCGTTTGAGAAGTTGAATGAAAATTTGAATTTGAATCCTGATTTGAAAAAAAGAATCGTACCTGTTCAAGTATTTCTTTCTGATGAAAACAAAGAGATAAATGACAATGCTGTTTACTCTTCCTGGAAGGTTGATGGCTCAAAACAAGATCATCCGATTCACGGTGGAATCTTACAGAAAGCAACCAATAAACAAATCACTTTAGATTCTTATGTAAAAGAAGAAAATATACAAACAGTTGATCTTATGAAAATTGATGTAGATGGCTTTGAGTTGGATATCCTTCGTGGGGCAAATCATGTCATTGATCGGTTTCGCCCAACGATTGTTTTTGAGTTTATGGGTCATACTGGCGATTCAACCAAAAGTGAATTCAAAAAGTATTTTGAATTATTCGAAAAGAAAAAGTATAAACTTTTTGATTCAAAAACAAAAGTTTTGCTTACACTTGATAATATCGAAAGAAATGTTCCAAAATACGGCGGAATTGATATTCTATGTTTACCAGAATCATTCTAATTGTTTTTCGTTTATTTAATAAACTCTATTCGCTAGGTCTCATTCGAACCTATTTGTTTTTTTATGATAAGTATAAATATGTATCTGATTTTATAGACATTAAGAGATTAAAGAGAAATATTACAAAAGGGGCTGTGGTGATCGATGCTGGTGCGAACGTTGGGTTTTATACTAGATTGTTTTCCCAGTTTGTGGGGGAGTCTGGTTTGGTGATCGCTTTTGAGCCTAACCTTAAAAATTTTGAAATTTTAAGCAGACGAACTAAAAAATTAAGTAATGTTGTAATCGTAAATGCTGCTTTATCCGACAAATCGGGAACATTGGATTTATATATTTCTGAAGATTTAAATGTGGATCATCAAACATATGATAGTGGAGAGTCCAGGGAAAAAATCAAGATTAGTTGTTTTTCTTTGGATGACTATTGTGAAAAGAATGGAATCAAGGATGTTTCCTTTGTTAAGATGGATCTCCAAGGTTTTGATGCCATTGCCTTTCGCGGTATGGAAAAGACAATTCAAGTTAGTTCGAATATTAAGTTATGCTGTGAGTTTTGGCCTTATGGTATGAAAAAAGCAGGGGTGGAACCTGAGGAGATGTTATCTAGTATTCAGAAACTGGGTTTGGTTTCTGACTTTCAGTATTCAGGTAATGAAGAATACGGATATTATGAAACTCTTTGGTTGGACAGAAGACTTTAGTTGTACAGGTGATATTCGATAGTGCAAAATAGTTTAGAATTATTATATAAGGCAATGTTGGTTTAAACCATTGGAAAAAGAACGAAATTTTCATAACTATTTACGTCTTTGGAACTTTTTAAGTCATAGAAGGAAAATTCAATTTTATCTACTACTCATTCTAATCGTTCTAACATCTTTATCTGAGGTGATTAGTTTGGGTGCTCTTTTGCCTTTTCTGGGGGTATTGATTGCTCCTGAAAAAATCTTCGAAATATCCTTTTTGAAAGATATTTGGGTTTTGTTCGATCTAACCTCACCGAATCAATTGTTACTCCCAATTACTGTTCTTTTTGCTGTCGGGGCTTTAGTTGCTGGTGGTATGCGATTGTTGTTACTTTACGTAAGTACACGGCTTACATTTGCTATGAGTGCCGATATTAGTTTAGAAATCTACAGAAGGACATTATACCAACCATATTCTGTGCATATAGCAAGAAATAGTGCAGATGTAATTTCAAGCATCATGGGTAAGTCGAATGGAGTTGTCTATTATACAATTTCACCTTTGATGACTCTTGCTACTTCACTGATCATTCTAACGGTCATTATGGCCACGTTAATTATGTTTAACCCGATGATCAGTTTAGTGGTGTTTTGTATATTTGGTAGTTTTTATCTTTTTGTTGCCCTTCGTTCTAAAACTAGACTTCAGAGAAATGGTAAAGTGGCCAATGATAACATTGCACTTTTACAACGAGCTTTACAGGAAGGTTTGGGTGGGATTCGCGATGTATTGATTGATGGTAGCCAACGTTTTTATGTAAATATCTATCAACGAGCCGACATCCCTTATCGAAAGTCCTTAGGGGACAATATCTATATTAGCACTAGTCCTCGTTATACGATGGAATCTTTAGGAATGGCAATCATGGCGGTTTTTGCCTATCGATTGAGTGAAACAACGGGTTCATTGATTTCAATTATTCCGTTACTCGGTGCTCTTGCCATGGGTGCCCAAAGAATGTTGCCCGTTTTACAACAAGCTTATACGGCTTGGTCCAATCTAAAAATCGGAACTTCTACTCTCGGTGATGTTTTAGATTTGCTCGACCAACCTTTGCCAAGATTTGCAACGGAACCGGATCCACCTGCTATGCCGTTTCAAAAAGAGATACGTTTGGAATCGGTGAGTTATCACTATAATTCAAATTCGAAAATTGTTTTGGACCATCTTTCTATTACAATTCCGAAAGGTGGGCGGGTTGGAATTGTTGGAAAAACTGGAAGTGGTAAAAGTACATTATTGGATTTAATCATGGGACTCATTGATCCCACTGAAGGTAAATTGTTCATTGATGGAATCGAATTGAATGCAGATAATTTGAGATCATGGCAGAGAAATATTGCCCATGTTCCTCAGTTTATCTATTTATCAGATAACTCCATCGCTGAAAACATCGCCTTAGGTGTAACAAAAGAAAATATTGATTTAGCTAGAGTCAGAAGGGCAGCTGAGAAAGCTCAGATTGCTAATTATATCGAATCGTTGCCACTAAAGTATGATGAACAAGTTGGTGAAAGGGGTGTTCGGCTTTCTGGAGGCCAACGTCAAAGAATCGGAATTGCGCGAGCTTTGTATAAAGAAGCTTCTGTTATTGTTTTTGATGAAGCGACAAGTGCACTTGATGTGGAAACTGAAAAAGCAGTGATGGGTGCGATTGAAGGTTTAGGCAGAGAATTGACTATCCTTATGATTGCCCATCGTCTATCAACTGTCGAAAAGTGTGAACAAATCATTGAATTAGAATCGGGTAAAATAAAGAGATAATTATGAAAAAGATCTTAGTCACCGGAGCCGATGGTTTTATTGGATCACACTTAACTGAGACTTTAGTTAGGCAGGGATATGATGTTAAAGCATTTGTATTGTACAACTCATTTAATACTTGGGGTTGGTTAGATTCCTGTTCTGAGGATGTGCGCGGAAAGTTTGAAGTTTTTTCTGGAGATGTGAGAGATCCGAATGGAGTTCGATCTGCAATGAAAGGTTGTGATTCTGTATTACATTTAGCTGCTCTAATTGCGATCCCTTTTTCCTATCATTCTCCAGATACTTATGTTGATACCAATGTAAAAGGAACTTTGAATATTGTCCAAGCAGCAAGAGATTTAGGGATAGGAAAAGTCATTCATACTTCTACTTCAGAAGTTTATGGAACGGCCCGATTTGTTCCTATCACAGAAGAACACCCTTTGCAAGGCCAGTCTCCATATTCAGCAAGTAAAATTGGGGCCGACCAAATCGCATTATCCTTTTATACATCATTTGAAACACCTGTTTCTGTAATTAGACCATTTAACACCTATGGGCCTAGGCAATCAGCAAGAGCAGTGATTCCAACAATCATCACTCAAATTGCCAACGGAATTAATAAAATTAAATTAGGAGCCGTTCATCCCACTAGAGATTTTAATTATGTTTCTGATACAGTATCTGGTTTTATTGCGGCTTTAAAATCTGATTTGGCAGTCGGTCAAGTGATCAACTTGGGAAGTAATTATGAAATTTCAGTAGGGGATACTGCCAAAACGATTGCCAAACTAATGAAGGCAAACATGGAAATTTTTTCAGATGATGAAAGGTTGCGACCAGAGAAAAGCGAAGTCGAACGACTTTGGGCCTCTAATTCCAAGGCAAAGGAACTACTGGGTTGGGAACCTAAGTATGGTGGTTTGGACGGGTTTGAGCGCGGGCTCAAGGAAACTATCGATTGGTTTTCCAAGAAAGAAAATCTACAAAAATATAAAGCTAACATATACAATATTTAGATGGTGAATGAAATTTCTATAGAACAGGATATTGTTAAAACAATCAGGGGAATCCTCGGAGAATCCCCTTTGTTATTACATGAACCCTATTTTGTTGGAAACGAGTGGTTGTATTTAAAAGAATGTTTAGATACTCGCTTTGTATCTTCTGTTGGAAAATTTGTAGACCAATTCGAAAAACAATTAGCAGAATACACTGGTTCGAAATATGCAATTGCCGTTGTTAATGGAACAGCCGCTTTACATATCGCCTTAAAACTTTCTGGTGTGGAAAATGATGACGAAGTAATCATTCCTTCGTTAACCTTCATTGCCACAGCGAATGCCGTCAGTTATTGCGGTGCCATTCCTCATTTTGTAGATTCAGAAGAATCTCATTTAGGTATAGATCCGATTGCGTTAAGAGAATATCTAAAGTCAATGACTGAGTTTCGTGATGGAAAATGTATTAATACACAAACTGGACGAGTCATTAGAGCAATCGTTCCCATGCATACCTTTGGTCATCCTAGCAAGTTGGATGAATTACTTGCTTTAGCTAAAGATTTTAATTTAGAATTGATTGAAGATGCCGCGGAGTCTCTCGGTAGTTATTATTATGGCAAACATACTGGTACTTTTGGGAAATTTGGAACTTTAAGTTTTAATGGAAACAAAACCATTACCACTGGTGGAGGTGGGGCTCTCCTCACTCAGGATGAGAATCTTGCTAAATTAGCAAAACATATTACTACAACGGCAAAACTTCCTCACCGTTGGGAGTATGTTCATGATCAAATTGGTTATAACTACCGAATGCCAAACATTAATGCAGCATTAGGGTGCGCACAATTGGAAAGTTTACCAAGTTTTCTTAAATCGAAAAGAGATCTTTATGAATCTTACCGACGCGGTTTTGAAAATTTGAAAAACGTAGAATTGATTTCTGAACCCCGCCATTGTAAGAGTAATTATTGGTTACAAACGATAAAGTTAAGCTGGGAACAAAAAAATTTGTTAGATGTTCGGAATCGAGTTTTAGAACTAACAAACGATAGTGGAGTTATGACAAGACCGGTTTGGCGGTTACTTCATAGCCTAAAGCCATTTGAGTTATGTCCAAGTATGCCAATGGTTGTAGCCAAAAAATTAGAAGCTTCCCTGATCAATATCCCGAGCAGTGCTCATCTGTTACCAAAAGATGAATGAAAAAAAAGATTTAATTTTGGTCGGTGCCGGTGGACATGCTGCTTCCTGCGTTGAAGTGATCGAAGCTGAGAATCGATACCGAATCCTTGGTTTCATTGGAATGCCGGCAGAAGTCGGTAAGGAAGTTCTTGGATACCCAGTGATTGGCTCTGACAAGGACTTAAACTCTTTAAATAAGAAATGTAAACATAGTTTCGTTTGTATTGGGCAAATAGAATCTTATAAAGCAAGGTTATCTGCATTTAATGAATTGAATCAATTGGGATTCGAGCTGGTAACCGTGATATCTCCGACTGCGATTGTTTCTAGGTCTGCAAAAATCGGAAAAGGTACTATCATTTGTCATTCTGCAATTTTAAATAGTCGGTCGGTTGTTGGTGAGAATTGTATTATTAATACCGGAAGTATCATTGAACATGATGTAGTCATTGGAAACCATAACCATATTTCTACAGGGACCATTTTGAATGGTGGAGTGCGCGTAGGGAATGGAACTTTTATCGGTAGTGGAACGGTGATTCGAGAGGGAATTCATATTGGTTCTGATGTTTTTATTGGAATGTCAAATGCAGTTACTTCTGATATTGAAGATGAGACAGTTGTAAAAAGAAATGGAACTAAAAAAACATAATACTTTGATCATTGCAGAGGCCGGTGTAAATCACAACGGCAGTATTGAAATTGCGAAACAAATGATTGATGTTGCAAGTGAGGCAGGGGCCGATTATGTTAAGTTCCAAACATTCATTTCCGAGAATTTAGCAAGTCGTTCTGCAAAAAAAGCAGATTATCAAACCAAAACCACAAACTCAGATGAGAGCCAATTGGCTATGCTTAAGAAGCTAGAATTAAGCCATGAAGTTCATTATGAACTAATCAAATATGCAAATTCTAAAAATATAAAATTCCTCTCTACCGCATTTGATTTAGAAAGTTTGGATTTTTTGCAAAGTTTAAATATCGATTTATTTAAAATACCTTCAGGGGAAATTACAAATTTTCCTTATTTGAGAAAAGTGGCTCAATGGAAAAAACCAATCATTCTATCTACTGGTATGTCTAGTTTGGGCGAAATTGAAGATGCGATTCGTGTATTAGAACAGTATGGTATTAAAAGAAACGGAATCACTGTCCTTCATTGTAATACAGAATATCCAACTCCAATGTCTGATGTAAATTTATTGGCAATGAATTCGATTCAGAAGGCCTTTAATGTTTCTGTCGGATACTCAGACCATACAGCAGGAATCGAAGTGGCTGTGGCTGCAGTTGCCCTTGGAGCGTCGGTCATTGAAAAACATTTTACTTTGGATAAAAATATGGAAGGCCCTGATCATAAGGCGAGTCTTGAGCCCGGCGAACTAAAGAATTTAATAAAGTCCATTAGAAATATAGAGCAGGCATTAGGTGATGGAATCAAAAAACCTTCACTTTCAGAAATGAAAAACATAGAAGTTGCTCGGAAATCAATTGTTGCAAGTAAACTCATTCAAAAAGGCGAAGTTTTTACTGATGAGAATTGTACAACCAAACGACCTGCCATTGGAATTTCTCCGATGAAATGGGAATCGGTAATTGGCAAAGTTGCAACTGAAACCTTTCAACCTGACGATTTGATTCGTTGACTGTAAAATTTTTAATAAACTATGAATCCTAATAGAGAGAAGATTTGTATTGTCACTGGAACAAGGGCTGAGTATGGTCTTTTAAAGAATTTATTTTTTCTTTTTAAAGATTCAGAAAGGTTTCATTTACAAATCATTGCCACAGGGATGCATTTATCTCCTGAATTTGGATTAACTTACAAAGAAATCGAGGCTGATGGGCTTACCATTGATAAGAAAGTGGAGATGTTACTGAGTTCTGATACTCCTTCCGCTATTGCTAAATCCATGGGGCTTGCCACCATTGGGTTTGCCGATGCTCTGGTTGATTTGAAACCAGATTTACTCATCGTTCTTGGGGACAGATATGAAATCCTAGCGGCTGTATCAGCGGCGTTACCCTTTCAAATTCCCATTGTACATATTCACGGTGGAGAAAAAACGGAAGGAGTGATCGATGAGGCAATTCGACATTCTATTACTAAAATGTCTCTTTATCATTTTGTTGCTACGGAAGAATATAAAAATCGGGTGATTCAACTGGGTGAAAATCCGGGACGAGTTTTTGTTTCTGGTGGGTTGGGTGTGGATTTAATCAAGTCACTGACTCTTTTTGGAAAAGAAGAACTAGAAAATAGAATTCAATATAAGTTTCATTCGAAAAATATTCTAGTAACATTTCATCCTGTGACTTTGGAGCTCAATTCATCTGAGTTACAATTTAAAGAGATACTTTTAGCAGTGTCTCAATTTTTAGAAAACAATGATGCTGGTGTTATTTTTACAAAAGCAAATTCAGATACGAATGGTAGGGTCATCAATCGAATGATTGATGAGTTTGTCTCAAAAAATTCTCGTTCAGTTTCTTTCACTTCTATGGGACAGCTGAATTATTTTTCAGCATTACAATTTGTAGATCTTGTTTTAGGAAACTCGTCTAGCGGTCTTTTGGAAGTGCCAACCTTCGGAAAAACTTCTATCAATGTCGGAGATCGGCAAAAGGGTCGATTGCAAGCTGCGAGTGTGATTCAAGCAGAACCAACATCAAAATCGGTTGGGGAAGCAATCAATAGGGCATACTCCGAAGAGTTTTCCAGGTCCCTTGAGAATGTAAAGAATCCTTATGGGAACGGTGGCGCGTCTGAATTCATATTCAAAACAATTTCATCGTTCGATTTTACCGGTATGGAAATTAAAAAAGAATTCTTTGATATAAAAGTGGAAAACCAGTGAAACTTTGGGAAAAAGCAATCCTTCCTTTAAATTCTACAATTAAAGATGCCATCCTTTCTTTAGAAAGTTCTGCATTACAAATTGTCCTCGTGGTTCGGGGAGAAGAATTTTTTGGAACCATTACTGATGGTGATATACGTAGAGGGTTATTACAGGGACTAAACTTTGAAAGTTCGATTGAAAGTGTAATAAAAACTTCTGCGATTGTTGTCCCACCGGAACTTGGAAAAGAATCAGTTAAAGATTTGATGAAGGCTAATCGTATCCATCAACTTCCTGTGGTGGATGTAAATCGTAAAATCATCGGTCTGCATGTTTGGGATGATTTAATTGATAATGGTAGCGATAAAAAAGAAAATATATTTTTAATTATGGCTGGTGGGAAGGGGATTCGATTAAGGCCCCATACAGAAAACTGCCCTAAGCCGCTCCTTCCTGTAAATGGCAAACCTATGCTTGAGCATATCATCATAAAGGCTAAAAAAGAGGGCTTTTATAAGTTCAGAATTGCGATTCAATATTTAGGTCATATGATTGAAGAGTATTTTGAAGACGGATCAAAATTTGGTGTCGAAATTGAATATCTAAAAGAGGAATTACCTCTAGGAACAGCAGGAGCATTGTCTCTTCTCCCAACAAAAGATAGATACTCATCGATTGTTGTTACCAATGGCGATGTGTTAACTGATATATCATATTCTGATTTATTAGGGTTTCATAAACTCCAACATTCGGATGCTACAATGGCAGTTAGGTTACATGAATGGCAACATCCTTTTGGAGTGGTTCAAATGGATGGTTTGAAATTAGTGGGATTCGAGGAGAAACCGTTTTACAGATCTTATGTGAATGCTGGGATTTATGTTGTTAATCACGAATATTTACAGAATATTTCTAAAGTTGATGTAACGGACATGCCTACCTTCTTCTTTCAAATGTTGGAAACAGGTAAAAAGGTAATAGTTTTTCCAATGCACGAAAAATGGTTAGATGTTGGTCGACCTGAAGATTTCGAAAAGGCTTCTAAATTTGAAAGAAGAGACTAAAGGATTGCAAATCCTTCCGATTGTTCCTGCAAGGAAGGGTTCCAAACGAATTCCGAATAAGAACATGAAAGTTCTAGGTGGGAAACCACTGATTGTTTGGACTCTTGATCAGTGCAAAGGACTTCCTACAAAAACAGCACTTGTATCCACCGACGATCCAACAATTCAAGAATTGGTGATACAAAATGGATTTGTTGCACCTTGGTTAAGGCCACAAGAATTATCCACTGATGAATCTACAACTCTGAATGTTCTAATCCATGCACTTGATTATTATCAATCGATTGGGGAAACTATTGATGCTGTTTTACTCCTCCAACCAACAAGTCCTTTTCGTACAAAAGAATCTATCTTAAGGGCAATTGATTTGTTTCTTGAAAATGATGGCCTTCACACCGTCGTCGGAGTTTCCAAGGCGGATCCTCATCCCATGTGGTGTTTTGAAAAGAATGGAATTTTTTTAAAACCGCTTTTTAATGGAGAGGGTTTTTTGTTACGTTCCCAAGATTTGCCTGAGATGTATTCGATCAATGGAGCCATTTATTTGATTCCTGTTAAGACATTGTATGAGAAGAGGGCAATTCTTTCTGAAAGGAATTTACCGATAGTTATAGATTCTCAAAAGGAAACATTAGATATCGATACGATGGAAGACTGGCAGTATGCTGAATTTCTTTGCGAACAAAATTCTAAAAAACCAGATTCGGTTTTTTGATCCTCATGAAAGTAAAAGAATCTTGGTGTATTGTCGCCTCCACTTTGCCCGTAGCTTTTATCAAAAGCCAAGCAGATGTTTTAGCGATAAAAAAAATCTATGTGGTATCGGAAAGTTTATTTCAATCATATAGTTATCTAAAGAATCAATATCCTAATTTAAAAATTGAATTACTTCCCAAAACAAATTTAGGAACTACGTTTCTATTTTTAACATTATTATTAAAGGCCAAGTTACTAAAGAAACGAATTGTTTTTTTTCACGAATGTTGTATGCCCATTTTAGACATACTTATCCACTATCTAAGACCGGTTGCTGAATATTACCCTCAAGTCTCAATGAGTGGGTCGCAGTTATTAGATTTTAATGCACTTCCTAATAAAAAATTTAGATTTCTGATTCAGGTTTTAGGGCTTCAGACATTGTTCCAGGTTTATTATTCGGCACCAGTCGGTGAGAATCCTGGTGAATTCAATTTGTCGATATTAAAATATCCTAATTCTGTAAAGGTGTATCCAGTTGGTCATTCGAGGGATTTGATTCGCCAGACTTCTCAGGATCTGTCTTCCGTTTCCACTAAAGTTTTGTTTATCATCGGAAAGTCCAAAGTTGATGATTCATCGCAAATCAAAATCCTCAACGAATTGATTTTAAAATTCTTTTCTTCCGGTTTGGAATGCCATATAAAAAATCATCCCAATCCATACTTTCGACTGGATTTTACAAATGATCGTTCAGTGGAAATCGATCCTTTACTCGCATCTGAATTGTTACCTAATTCGTATCGTTGGGTGATCGGCACTTCATCTACGAGCCTTTTGAATTTTGGAAACAATGCCATTAGCATTCTTGATATGCTTCAAAACATAACGGAGGAGAATCGAAATCTCCTCAAAAAACATTTTAATTCGGTAGATCCTGATAATCTTATTTTTTACCCGAAGAATCTGTCTGAACTTTTCGAACATATGCGAATAGCATAGCCAGAAGGAGTGATTGGAAGTGATACCATACGGAAGACAAAACATCTCACAAGAAGACATCGAGTCTGTAATTTCAGTTTTAAAATCTGATTTTTTAACGCAAGGGCCCGCAGTTCCTAGTTTTGAAAAATCAGTTTCTGATTATGTTGGAAGTAAGTATGCATATGCTGTAAATAGCGCAACATCGGGCCTTCACCTGGCATGTATTGCTTTAGGAGTTGGTCCGGGAGATCGCGTTTGGACAAGTCCTATCTCTTTTGTCGCAAGTGCCAACTGTGCTCTTTACTGTGGTGCCAGTGTTGATTTTGTAGATATAGATCCGATAACATACAATCTCTCCGTAGACCGATTGGAAGAGAAATTGATTGCAGCGGAAAAAAATGGGCTTTTACCAAAGGTTGTGATTCCGGTTCACCTTGCTGGCCAAAGTTGTGATATGGAAAGAATCAGCTTGTTAGGCAAACGATTCGGATTTCGTATCATTGAAGATGCATCTCATGCCATCGGTGGAAGTTATAAAGCAACAAAAGTAGGTTCATGTCTTTATTCCGACATTACTGTTTTTAGTTTTCATCCTGTAAAAATCATTACGTCGGGTGAGGGCGGAATGGTGACAACCAATGATGATCATATTTCTGAACATATCTACCGTATGCGAAGTCATGGAATCACTCGAAATCCACAAGAGATGACAAAACCTGCGGATGGTCCTTGGTATTACCAACAGATTGAATTGGGTTATAATTATCGAATGACTGATATTCAGGCTGCACTCGGTTTTAGTCAAATGACAAGATTAGATGAATTTGTGAAAAGACGCCATGAAATTTTTCAATCCTACAAGCGTTTGTTAGGTGATCTTGATCTTAAGCTACCGACGCTGGTAGACTATGCTCATTCAGCATTACACTTGTATGTGATCCGTGTGCCAAACGGAGGTGCCTTAAAGGCCAATCGTAAGGAATTATTTGAAAGACTACGTTTGCATAATGTAATCGTAAACGTACATTACATTCCTATTTATTCACAACCATACTATACAAAATTTGGATATGATTCGAATCAATATCCCGAAGCCGAGGCTTATTACTCGGAAGCGATTAGTTTACCGATGTATCCGGATTTGACGGATTCGCAGCTGGAATATGTAAGGGAGTCTTTGGTGAAACCGATTGGTCACCAAACAATTTTTTAATGAAAACACTTTGTGTGATCCCTGCAAGAGGCGGAAGTAAACGAATTCCGCGAAAGAACATAAAAGCTTTTAATGGGAAAGCAATGATTCTGTATTCGATTCAGGCGGCAAAAGATGCAGGAGTTTTTGATCGAATCATTGTTTCTACGGATGACCCTGAAATTGCTTTGTTAGCAAAGGAATATGATGTTGAGGTGCCTTTTTTTCGACCAGAACACTTGTCGAATGATTATGCAGCAACGACTGAGGTGATCGCACATTCCATTCAGTTTTATTTGGACCAAGGTGAAAGTTTTGATGCTGTTTGTTGTTTGTATGCAACGGCTCCCTTTGTTCAATCAGAGGATATAAAAAAAGGATATGCTTTGATTCAAACCAATCGTTGGGAGTATGTTTTTTCCGCTACATCCTTTGGTTTTCCCATCTTTCGTTCTATTAAAAAAAATCCCGATAGTAGTGTGGAGATGTTTTACCCAGAACACTTTAAGACACGGTCACAAGACCTCCCAGAAGCTTACCATGATGCAGGACAATTTTACTTTGGAAAACCGGGTGCTTGGTTAGAAGGGAAAAGAATTTTTGATACATGGTCTACGATTGTGGAATTGCCAAGATGGAGAGTTCAGGATATTGATACTGCCGAAGACTGGGCTCGGGCAGAGGTTCTCTACAAAGTCATTCAAACCAATAGTTAATGAAAGCATTTATCTTTACCGAGGCCTTATCTACCACTGGGCTCGGGCATCTGGGAAGGTGTACAGCATTAGCTGAAATTTTAATCGAACAAGATGTAGAGGCAACTATCGTTCTACATAAAGATGATTCGATTCCAAACCCGGGATCTGCGATTCCCAAAGTCCTTACTTGCAATTGGAAAGATCCAGATGCATTGAATTCACTTTTATTATCCCACAAGATGGATGTTGCCTACGTTGATTCTTATTTAGCCGATCCTTCCGTTTATGAAATGATTGCCACCTCGGTTCCGCGTTTCATATGTATTGATGATAACAAACGGATTCTTTACCCGAAGGGATCCATTATTTTAAATCCTGGATTCGGTGGTAAATTCTTAGATTACGATTTAGATCGAAATCCTGTTTATACGGGTATCGAGTATGTACTCCTTAGAAAACCATTTCGGGAAGAGTTTGAATTTCCTAAGGTCAACGAAGAGATTCAATCCATCTTAGTGACTATGGGCGGAACAGATTCTTTGAATTTAGTTCCTCAGATTTTAGAAGTCCTTACCAAAGATTTTCCGAATGTCCGTAAGGAAATTGTGATTGGACCTGCATTTGATAATATACAGTTGATTCAAAAGTCAGCAGACAACCAAACAAAACTGCACCAAGGTTTGGATGCAATCTCTATGAGAAATTTAATGCAAAGTGTAGACCTTGCGATTACCGCCGGAGGGCAGACCACTTATGAACTAGCTAGATCTGGGACACCGATGGTGATTATTGAAACGATTGGAAACCAAGAAGGCAATGTATCTGGTTTTTTAGAATTTGGAATTAATTCCATCATAAGATTGGATGCTTTATCAAAATTGGAAACCTTACTCCGTGAGTATTTAACTACATTGGCAGATTTTCAAAAACGTTTGGAGGTTTGTAAACTCTTGACTCAATTTAAGAATCTGGAAACGGATTTTCTTTTTGTTAATCGGTAATCTAAATTGAAACAAACTATTTTTGCAGGATTTGGTAGGTTAGGGTATCTCTCATTGTTACAATTGATTCAGTCTGGACTAAAGATTGAATTTGTATTAACTCATAAGGATCATTCTCTGGAATCTGTAGATGCGTTATGCGTAAAGAATCAGATTGAATATTCTTATTTGGATTTACGGAAGGATAAAAAATTACGTGAAGAGCTTTGCTCCTATAAACCTGAATATTTAATAAGCGTTAATTACCGTTATATTATTCCTGGGGACCTACTTAAAGTTTCTAAATACCCATTAAATCTACACGGCTCATTATTGCCGAAGTATAGGGGCCGAACTCCTCATGTTTGGGCTATCATCAATGGTGAGTCTATGTCTGGAATTACTTGTCATAAAATGGAAGAGTCAGTTGATACTGGTGATATTTACCATCAAATTGAAGTTAATATTTCCGAAGAGGATACTGGATACACCTTATTGCAGAAATATGAAGAACTATATCCGATCTGCCTTAAGACTACTTTGCAAAAGATCAGTCAATCCCTCGAACCGATTCCTCAAAACCATATCTCTGCCACTTACTTTGGAAAAAGAACACCCGATATGGGTTATATAGATTTTACAAAAGATAAAGAATCTTTGATTAATTTTATACGTGCACAGGCAAAACCGTATCCCGGAGCCTATTGCTTTCTTTCCGATGGAAGGAAGTTAATAGTTCACAAAGCTATCAGTATTGACCATTATGATGCACCTGATTTATCGATTGGCAACTTATTCAAAGTTGAAAATGATTATATTGCTAAAACGAAAGATGGTTTTTTAAGTTTCATAGAAACGGAGATTGTATAATGTCATTAATCATTTTACTGGAATTTTTTAAGGACATTGTTTAGATGCCATGATAAAAATAGGAAATATCAACATTTCAAAAAACCACAAACCTTTCATCATCGCTGAAATGTCAGGGAATCACAATCAATCATTAGAAAGGGCTCTAGAGATTGTGGATGTGGCAGCAGAGACGGGAGCTCACGCTCTCAAACTACAAACTTACACTGCCGATACCATAACCATTGACAAACAAGATGGTGAATTCTTTATTTCGGATCCAAGTAGTTTATGGAAGGGTGAGTCTCTTTACAATTTATATAAACAAGCTTATACTCCTTGGGAATGGCATAAACCCATTATGGATCGTTGTAAGGAAAAAGGAATGTTGTGTTTCAGTAGTCCTTTTGATTTTACTGCGGTAGACTTTTTAGAAGATTTGAATGTTCCTTCTTATAAAATCGCGTCCTTTGAAAATATTGATTTACCCTTAATTAAGAGGGTCGCGCAAACGGGGAAACCAATCATTGTTTCTACCGGAATGGCATCCGTTCAGGAAATTGCTGAAGCAGTCGATACCATTCGCTCTACAGGAAACGAACAAATTATTTTACTGAAGTGCACAAGCACTTATCCTGCAACACCAGAGAATACTAATATAATCACTATTCCACATTTAAGAGATTTATTCAGGTGCGAGGTAGGGCTTTCCGATCATACGATGGGGGTGGGAGTTTCGGTAGCTAGTGTAGCTCTCGGTGCTACCGTCATTGAAAAACATTTCACCCTTAGGCGAGCCGACGGGGGAGTGGATTCATCATTTTCGATGGAACCAGAAGAAATGAAGTCTTTGGTTGTTGAATCCGAACGAGCTTGGTTGGCGCTCGGAAAAATTAACTATGGCCCTATCGAAGCAGAGAAAAAATCTTTGGTGTTTAGACGATCTTTGTATGTGGTGCAAGATGTAAAAGAAGGTGATTTTTTTACCGAACAGAATGTCCGTAGTATTCGACCAGGGTATGGGCTTCCTCCTAAATTTTTAGAGATTGTAATCGGGAAAAAAGCAAAACAAAATTTAACGAAAGGGACAGCTCTTCGCTGGGATCTTGTTGGTTGATGTTTAAAGCTCTCCTTTTTGGTTGTGGAAACATTGGGGCAAGATACGATCTAAATCTAGATTCTGTTTTGTCTCATGCGAAAGCATACTCCTTAGATTCGGATTTTCTTGTAGATGCTTATGATACAAATCCAAATTATTTAGATGAAGTCGGAAGAAAGTATGGTTTCGGTTTGATTTCGGACTTTAAAAACATCCGATTTTCTGACTATGATATGGTGAGTATTTGTTCTCCGACAGAGACTCATGTAAACCTACTTGAACTTTGTTTTCAAGAAAAAGTAAAACTCATTCTCTGTGAAAAACCAATTTCATATGATAAAGAAAAGATAAACTTTATTCTGGGTTTATATGCAAAAGGTGATTCGCGGGTAATCGTAAACTATATTCGAAGATTCCAACATGGGTTTTTGAAACTAAAAGAGATTCTTGCCGAAATTTTAAAAGTGGATACTCTTGTAGGAATTGATATCAGATACTGCCGCGGTTTTCTTAATAATTGTAGCCATGCTTTGGATCTGATTGAATTTATTTTTGGCTCTGAATTGTCTTTGGATGATATAAAAATTAGCGAGAAAAATTATGATTCTTTCTCCGAAGACCCAACCATTTCACTTTTGGCAAAATGGAACGGATACACCGTTTCTGTCAGTGGAAAAACAAATATCCACTACCCAGTTTTTGAAATCGATTTTTACTTTGGTAACCACCGAATTCGCATCCAAAATTCTGGTAATGATATAGAAGTTTTATCTTCTCTCCTTCTGAACGAACGATTGGAAATCTTTTCAGGCAAAAATTCCATTACAATCACTCATTGTTTGGAAAATTATATGCTTCCTGTGTTTCATAAAGCAAAACAATTTCTGTTAAAGGAAACGGATGCTGATAATTTCGTGAATTCTTCTTTATTAAATCTTAAGATGTTAGGATATCTGAATGGCTAAACTTGCAATTAAGGGAGGTTCGCCGGTTCGAACTGAATTATTCCCAGCGTACAATACCATTGGTACTGAGGAAAAAGAAGCTGTCATGCGAGTTCTCGATAGCGGAAATTTATCCCAGTTTTTGGGTGCTTGGCATAAGGATTTTTACGGTGGTCCCACGGTTCAGTCTTTTGAAAAAAATTGGGCGGAGGTTTTTGGGTCTAAGTATGCAATTTCTGTAAACTCGAATACATCTGGATTATTTGCTGCGATTGGGGCATGTGGGATTCAAGCTGGGGATGAGGTCATTGTTTCTCCTTATACGATGAGCGCAAGTGCTCTGGCCCCGATCATCTACGGGGCAGTGCCTGTGTTCGCAGACATCGACATAGAAAACTATGGTTTGAATCCGGAGAGTATCGAAGAGAAAATTACACCTAGAACGAAAGCCATCATCGTAGTTCATATCTTTGGGAATCCTGCCAAGATGGATGAAATCATGCGAATTGCTCGAAAACATAATTTATATGTTATCGAGGATTGTGCACAAAGCCCACTTGCTACATACAAAGATAAATATGTTGGTACCATCGGTGATATTGGTGTTTTTAGTTTGAACTATCATAAACATATTCATACCGGAGAAGGTGGTGTTCTTACAACCAACCGCGAAGATCTAGCAGAAAGAATTTATTTAATCCGAAATCATGGTGAAAACATAGTTGGCCCGAAGGCTGTAGAGAATGTTTGGAATACTCATGGATTCAACTTCCGTATGACAGAAATGGAAGCTGCCATTGGTATGGAGCAGCTAAAGAAATTGCCAAAGTTAATTGAAGAAAGATTAACTAATGTAAAATACATTTCACAAGAGTTAGGCAAGATTCCAGGTTTGGTTCTACCGACTGTTGCAGAAGGGAGTCGGCATGTTTATTACCTTCATCCGATTCGGTTTTTGGCAGAGAGTTTTGGATTTCATCGTGATGTTTTTATCAATGCAGTAAAAGCAGAAATTCCTTCATCCCTTCTTCGGGAAGACACTCCATTAATTGGCGCAGGGTATGTGAAACCATTGTATCTTCAGCCTCTGTATCAAAAACGCGCCACTCATTGTTCCTTTAATTGTGAAAAATATAAAGGCGAAGTCAGTTATGAAAAAGGTATCTGCCCTACAGCGGAAAGGTTACATTTTACTGAACTGTTTACTCACGAATACATGCGTCCAGGCCTTTCGAAAAAGGATTTGGATGATGTTGTCTCTGCATTCCATAAGGTTTTCGAGAATAGAAACGAATTACAATAAACTAGCAGATCTTTATTTGGGTCGAGGTCTCTTTGTTTATTCCGATCCAGGCGGGGCCAAGGCTGTACTTTCACAGGCCTATGATTCGAGAAGTAGTTTAGAATCCTTTGCAGTTGTTTCTGATAGACAATATGATTTTGTAAAAGATTTTTTGATTACCGTTTCCGTTCCTCCATCCGATCCAATAGTTAAATTTAATGAATCAAAACCGACATTTCTTTTTACAGGAACCTCCTATACCTCCCAAATTGAATTAAAATACATTCAATTAGCAAAACGATTCCAAATTCCTAGTTATTCTTTTGTGGATCATTGGACTTCGTTTTTGAAACGATTTTCTGTTGGAGGTGAACTCATTTTTCCGGATCATATTCTTGTGATTGATTCTGTCGCTAAAGAGAAAGCTATCGGCGAAGGGATTCCTGAAAATAAAATTCAAATATTTGGAAATCCATATTATCAGTATTTAAAAACTTGGGTTCCCACTCGAGAGAAAGAGTCTTTTTTTAAATCCCTTGGTTTAGATCCCAATCGTAAGTTGATTTTATTTGCACCAGAACCTCTTTCCAATGTGAACGGAAACGAAACGTTTGGTTTTGATGAAATATTTGCAATGAAAGAGCTAAAAACGATTCTAAATGGATTCAATTTTACGTTTCAGTTTGGTTATAAGCCGCATCCAAATCAAAATCTTGAAGTTCTAAAAGATTTTTTTCCAAAAAACTTAGTTCTAATAGATCAAACCACAAACCCAAATGATTTACTTTATCATTCTGAAATGGTCATCGGTTTTTTTTCTAATATGTTGATTGAAGCAGAAATTATGGGGAAAAGAGTTTTGCGTTTCCATCCTCTTGTAGCAAAACAAGATCCATTATCCCATTTAAACATTGGAAAAGTAGTGGGCTCGGATTCCTTAGAACAAATATTGTCGGAGTTTGTATGAACGAATTGCGAAAGAATATTTTTTTACAAGGAAATTCTATTTACCTACGAGCGCTTGCGGAGAGTGACCTTGGTGGTAATTATCAATTTTGGTTAAATGACGAAGAAATTGTAAGATACAACTCGCATGGTCGTTTTACTTATTCTTTGGACCAACTGAAGTCCTATATTACATCATCGATCATTTCTAACACAACACTTGTTCTTGCTGTAGTCGCTAAAGATTCGGACACGCATGTTGGAAATATTAGTTTGAATGCTATCAATTGGATCGACCGCAATGCGGAGATTGCATTTTTATTAGGTGAAAAAAACTATTGGGGAAAGGGAATTATGGAAGAGGCGGGTCAGTTGCTGATTGAGCATGGCTTTAAGACTTTGAACTTACATAGAATCCATTGCGGTACTTCTTCGGAAAATCAAGGAATGCAGAAACTTGCATTAAAATTGGGAATGAAAGAGGAAGGTATCAGAAAAGAAGCCATTTTTAAAATGGGGAAATATTTTGACATCTTTGAATATGGAATGATCAATCCTAATGAAATATTGTAAAATATGTTTACAAACGGACACGAGACCTGGAATCAAATTTGATTCCAGGGGTGTTTGCCCTGCCTGCAATTATCATGAAAGCCTTCAGTCAGTTGATTGGGAAGAGAGAAGGGAAGAGCTAAAGGATATTGTGTCCTTTGGAAAAGTAAATAACCATTCCGGTTACGATTGTATTATTGGTGTTAGTGGAGGAAAGGATAGCACTCGTCAGGCTTTTTTTGTTAAAGATGTTCTGAAAATGAACCCACTGCTTGTTTGTTTGAGTTATCCTCCGGAACAAGTAACCGACCGGGGTGCCGCTAACGTTTCAAATATGATCAAACATGGTTTTGATTGTATTGTCGTAAATCCTGCTCCAGCTACATGGAGATCGCTAATGAAAAAAGGTTTTATGCAATACACCAATTGGTGTAAGTCTACAGAACTTGCTCTTTTTAGTAGCGTTCCTCGTTTGGCGATTGCTTACCAAATCCCTCTGATTTGGTGGGGGGAGAATGCTGCCTTACAATTAGGTGATTTAAATGTTATGGGTAAAGCCGGGAGTGATGGCAATAATCTCCGCAAAATGAATACTTTGGGTGGTGGCGACTATTCGTGGTTACTCGGTGAAGGTGTTGAGAAAAAAGACATCTTACAATATTGTTATCCTTCTGAAAAAGAAATGGAGGATGCAAATTTACGGATTACCTTTCTTGGATATTTTTGGAAGGATTGGTCTCTGATTGATAATGGTATATTTTCCACACTGAGGGGTCTCGATATTCGCGAAGAGAAACCTTGGGAAATTGGTGATCCAGTCGGTATTACCTCTCTCGATGAAGATTGGGTGACTTTAAACCAAATGATTAAATATTTAAAATTTGGATTTGGTCGGATTTCAGACTACGTGAATGAAGACATCCGGAATGGTAGAATGACAAGAGAAGATGGAATTTCTTTAGTTCAAAAGTATGATGGAAAGTGTTCTGAGAAATACATTCAAAGTTTTTGTGATTATATAGAAATTTCAGTTTCGGAATTTTGGGTACAAGTAGATAAATCAGTTAATCTAAAATTGTTTGAAAAGAATGCGTTAGGAAATTATAAACCTAAGTTTGAAGTAGGGATCGGATTGTGAACCAAGGACCCCGAATTTGTATCATCGACTACGGAGTTGGTAATACTGAGTCTGTATCCAACGCCCTTCAGTATTTAGGATACAAGAAACTTGTTTTGAGTGACAAACCTTCCGAGATAGAAAAGGCAGATGTGTTGATACTCCCTGGTGTCGGAGCCTTTGGTGAGGCTAAAAAGAACTTAGATGCAAGGAACCTATTTGAGATCTTAAATGAATTTGTTTTGGTTAAGAAAAAACCTATTTTAGGAATTTGTTTGGGGATGCAACTACTCGCAACCAGTTCAGAAGAAAATGGACTCCATTCCGGGTTCAATTGGATCCCTGGAAAAGTTAAAAAGTTGAATCTACCAGAAGGATATCTTGTCCCCCATGTTGGTTGGAATAGTATCGAAATTAATCAGAAAACTCCGTTATACGATAAATTAGATTCCGGAAGTAATTTCTACTTTGATCATAGCTTTCATTATGAATGCGAAAAACAATATGTATCTGCTTATTGTAATTATGGAATAGAAGTAACGGCTTCGGTTCAAAAAGATAATATATTTGGTGTTCAGTTTCATCCAGAAAAAAGCCAGAACGTTGGTTTGAAGTTATTTAGAAGTTTCTTTAATTCGGTGGTTTAATGTTAAAGAAAAGAATCATTGCACTTGTTCTGGTGAAAGATGGAATCGTTGTTCAAAGTTTTCAATTTGAACGGTTTCTTCCTATCGGCAAACCTCATATTGCCATTGAATTTTTAAATCAATGGGGGATTGATGAAATAACACTCCTGGATCTTTCTGCTAGTAGTCACGGAAAGTTAATTGATCCGTCTGTAGTTCGACAGGTTTCAAAGTTTTGTCATGTTCCCTTAAATGTTGGTGGAGGAATCCAGAGAATTGAAGACATTGATCGGTTAATCCATTCTGGTGCAGATAAGGTCAGTCTCAATTCCATCCTTTTGAACGGATTTGAATTATTAGAATCGGGTGCAAAAAAGTATGGTGACCAGTGTTTGGTGGCTTCCGTCGACTCTATGAAAGTCGGAGAAGGTTATTTTGTTTTTGACCATCTAAAAAAGAAACCAACCGATCTTCTTGTGACAGATTTTGTAAAGATGGCAAGTGATCATGGAGCCGGTGAAATTTTAATCGGTTCCGTCAATCGAGATGGTTCTTATCTTGGTTTCGATATTTCCCTTGTGGATCAGGTTTGTAAGACAGTTCCCATCCCTGTCATTTGTTCGGGTGGCGCAGGCAGTGCAAAAGATTTTATCGAAGTATTCGATAAAACCAGTGTTTCCGCAGCCGCTGCAGGAAATTTTTTCCATTTTTCTGAACATAGTGTCATTACCACTAAAGCACTTTTAAAAGAACACACCCAGATTCGATTAGAAACCTTTGCAACTTACGAAGATTCTCGTTTCGATGAGTACAGCCGACTGAAAAAGAAGGATGATCTTGTATTAGAAAGTATGCTTTATGAACGAATTCAAAAAGAAGTTATATGAAATTTTGTAAACGTTGCCTTTATTCCGAAGAACATCCTCTTTTGTTAACTATCGGTAATGATGGACTTTGTAGTGGATGTAAAGTTCACGAAGAAAAAGAAACTCTTGATTGGAAAAAACGGGAGTTACAACTGAAAGAAATACTTTCGGAGTATAAGAACCAGTCTGGAAACAATTACGATTGTATCGTACCTGTCAGTGGAGCCAAGGAATCTTTTTTTATCGTCCATACTCTGAAAAAAAAGTATGGAATGAATCCTTTGTTGGTTACCTATAATAAACAATACAATACGGAAATTGGGATTCGTAACTTAGCAAAACTACGTATCGAGTTAAACTGCGATATCATGACTCTAACGGTCAACCCGGAAGTTGTTAAAAAAATTACAAGAGCTACATTAAGAAGATTCGGTAGTCTCTATTGGCATTGTTTGGCGGGTCAAACTGTTTACCCAGTTCAAATTGCAGTAAAATTTAAAATCCCTTTGATTGTTTGGGGAGCTCATCAAGGTCTCGAACAAGTGGGTATGTTCTCACATTTAAATAATGTAGAGATGACTAGAAAGTATAGAAAAGAACATGACCTTATGGGATTTGAAGCAGAGGATTTGATTGATTCATTTGATGGAATCGATGAATCTGATATTTTTCCTTATCGATACCCAGATGATAAAGAAATTGAAAGGATCGGAGTGAGAGGAATCTACTTGGGGAATTTCATTCGCTGGGATCTAAAGGCCCAACATGAAGAGATGTTGGAGACCTACCAATACGGAACAGTAGAACAAAATCGTACATTTGATACATACAGTGACGTTGATTGTTTTAATTATTCAGATATTCATGATTATACAAAATTTTTAAAACATGGATTTGGTAAAGTTACGGATCATGTTTGTCGCGAGATTCGGTATGGACGATTGAGCCGTGAAGAAGGCCTTGTTCTTGTAAAAAAATACTTTCAAAAAGCACCTGTTCATCTAAAGAAATTTTTAGAATGGATTGGAATGACTGAGAGTGGTCTTCATTTTATTTTAGATCAACATCGCAACAAAAAATACTGGCATCGAAATGAGAATTGGGACTGGGAATTCAATCATCCCATTTTAGGTGAACTGAAATTGGTTGAAGACCTTCTTTTAGATTCCGATATAGTGGAAAAGAAACTGAACTTTCGAAAAACACGAGTATCTGCTGATTGCGGTAATGAATACATTCTTATTGGAAAGGGTCATGACTGAATATGTTACAACTCATTAGAAAAATTAGAAGTTGGTTCTTTGATGAGCGATATCGCATTTTACATGCTTTTAATGTTTATAAAATTAAATTTCCTCGTTTGATTATTAAAACTTCTGTTTCGATTCCCGATAGTTTTGCTTTTGATGAAAAGATTGCGATCCCAAGGGGTAGGCAGGCTCCTGATGGAAATCATTATAGTTTTACTCATGAGATCACATGGAGCGCTTTACCTCTATCAGTTCAAAAAGAAATCTTCAAATTCGAAAGTGTTTTGAGGTTATACTTCGGTGGTGATTTTCTGATCCATATTGGCAACATTTGGCGAAATATTGGAATCCCAACTGAGTTTTCCTCTCTTGATATCTATAGTCAAGTTTGGCATTACGATCATGTATTTGATTATAAAAATGCACAGTTGTTTATCATCTTATCAGATACAACAGAGGAACATGGTCCCTTCGAATTTTTTAAATATTCCGATGAAAAATCACAATATGCCGGGGTGGAAAATCGCCAAAGGGATGTTGAATATTCCGGAGAGGTTGAGAAGTTAACAGGAAATAGGGGTGATGCTCTCCTTTTTGCCACTGGTTCTATCCCTCATCGAGCAGGGATTCCCAAGTTTGGTAATCATCGTGATATGTTTAGCATCGCTTTTTTCCCAAAATATACCAATATCGGTGAAGATGCTAATTTATTATTCAAAGAGTTAAAAGGATAAAATTTGAATTTAGTCGTATTATCAAAACCAAATTCTTCTTTAGTCCAGAGTCTGTTGAAAAATCAGACAAGCAAAGTAATTTGTGTTAATGAAGATAATCTTTATCTTTGCAGCCAAGTGGAAGTTGTCCAAGGAATGCAGTTGTTTGGTTCAGAGGAACCCGCGATTGACATTCCGAAGGTAAGGGCAGCTCTACTTACTGCCTATCCGTTGATTGACAGGTGGATTAGTCATGACCAATCCTTTTCCACCACAATTGGTTCCATGCTCGACTATACTTGCAAATTGATTTGGTTATTTTTAAAAGAAAAACCAAAACTGGCACTTTTAGAGACAGGTGCACCACACCATCTTTTCACATATTGTTTGGATGTTGCTTTAGAATATACCAAAGTCAAAACCATTTACCTATATGGAAATTCCTTAGATGAGAGATGTTTGGTTTTTGAGGAAAAAAATAAAACCAAACTGCATAAAATTACCGATTATGATTCTACGCCGGCGGTAGATGAATACATAGATAAGGTTTTAAAAAATAAGAATTTCATTCCCAAAGATAGCATCAATTCTCTAGCACCTTACCGCCATCGAAGTTTATTTTATCCTTTGATTTTACACTCAATAGAATTACTAAAAAGTTTTTTAATCAAAATTCGCGGATTTGCAACTCAGAAGCCTACACTGCAACCGGTTTCCCTGCAATGGCCTAAAATTGGTTTAAGAGAACTATATGCGATGTTGAAAAAACAATCTTACTATCGCAAATTATTAGCTAATACTGAAAAGGATGTGTCCGATAGGATTTCGTCGGAAGATATTGTTTATGTAGGTCACATGGTTCCGGAAGCGACTAGTTTTCCTGAATCGGTTTATTATCCGGATGAAATCGACGTTCTCCTAGACTTAAAATTTAGATTTCCCAAATCGAAAGTATTTTATAGGGAACATCCTGCGATTAATATCTATAGCGAATTTGGCCATATCCATCTCCAAGGATTGTATAAGAATAAAAGTTTTTATCAGTTTTTGGAGTTGAATGGGATCGGATTCATTCCACCATCCGAACATATTCTTAAGATTCGAGAAAAAGGCTGTTTGTTTGCAACAAAAACGGGACGGGTTGCGATTGAAAATAGCCTTCTTTCTTTTCAAACGATATTGTATGGATTTCCATTTTATGGTAATACACTTCCTGGTTGTATTCATATATCGGAAATCCCAAAATCAATAGATGTACATTCGTTAAAGTTACGAATCAAAAAACAAGGCCAGTCCGTTCCTAAAATTAGGAAATATTTAATTGACCATTTTTCGGGATCAATATTGAATCCTGGTATTAGTATCGCTGCAAAACAAACCAATCGCGAAAATTTCGAAACTCAGGTGATTGCGCTCATCAAATCATTTTAATAAACCACCGGTTAAAGTTATGAATCGAATTTTTAATAAGTTAATTTCTATTTACATTTCAATCTTATATAAGATCAAATTTTCCTTATATCGAGCTTCTATCGCTGGTGATATCGAATCCTTATCTTCTTTTAAATTAGGAAAAGGTCACGATGTCTTAGGGAAACTGAAAATCTTGAAAAGCACATTAAACATTGGTGATGGCTTTGCCTTAGATTCTTCTTCTCAAGTGGGTAGCACAAACCAAGGTAACTTAATTATCGGTAACCAGGTTTCCATTGGACCGAGATCCATCTTGTATATTAACGATGGAAAATTGGAGATTGGAAATGGAACTACCTTTTTCTCAGATTGTCTGTTGTCAGGGACAATCAAAGTAGGGGAAGATTGTTTATTTGCAAAGAATATATCCATACTCACGAGTACACACCAAATTTATGGAAAGGGTCGAATTCGTGAAAACGATAGGGCAATTGTTAGTGAATTGGGAAAAGTTCCTGATCTACCGGTTGAGATTGGAGATGATTGTTGGCTTGGATCCAATGCGGTCATATTACCAGGCGTCAAACTCGGAGAAGGTGTTGTGGTAGGTGCTAACGCTGTTGTGACAAAAAGTTTTCCTGAATATTCTATTATTGGTGGGATTCCAGCAAAGCTTATCGGATCCAGAAAAGATAAAAAAAAAGAAAAATGAAAAATAATATCTATGTAATCTGTTTTGGGTTGTTTGCATTCCTCATTTTGTTTCTCACAAATTTGCCAATGGATTTTTATGAGTCTATTGAATGGGTTACTGCGACTGATGTGTATTCGTATCTGAAAATTGCAAATGCAGCACCTGAATTTCCTAAAGAAAAAATTGCTTACCATTTTGCTTATAGATTCATTCCCCATTACTTAGTTGGATGGGTTTCGCATTTTAGTGGGTTTTCCATTACGTGGGTATATTATCTTTTAAACCATATATTTTCAGCGATTGGTTTGTGTTTTGCGGCAAAGGTAATTTGGGATCTAACAAAAGACACCAATCTTACAATTTATCTATTTGGGTTATTTGCATTATCTCCATTTGTCTTTAGAATGAACATGTTTATGCCTGGATTGATTGCCGATACCATCCACACTCTGGGAATTGTTTTAATCATTTATGGTTTAGTTTCCAAAGGAGTTCCTTTCATTTTCATCGGATTGATATTGGCGACGATTAGTAAACAGATGGTTCTGCTAGTTCTACCTGGATTGGTTTTAGTATCTTATTCCGTATTTATCGGTAAATATGGAATGTGGAGAACCATTCTAATCAATGTTCTGTTTCTCGTAGTAACACTTGTTTTGTATTCTTTTTTGAACTATGAATCGAGAGAATTTGCTCTCATCAATAGTATCACTCCTAAAGTTTTATTTGCTATTGTTCCTTGGTTTTTGGAGAAGTTTGAGCTGAGACTTTTTTTGGAACATTTGTTCCGGATTTTTTTGCCCGCTCTTCCGTTTTTGCTCTTCTACTTCTTTTTGCATAAAAAATTTGAATTCCGGCAATTGTTAACTTTAGAAAACGTCGGCTACCTATTGATGTTTTTGGGGCCAGTGGCGTATGCATTTTTACCGGGGCCTGTCATCCAAATGGGAAATCAAAGTCGGTACACATCTCTTGCCTTGTTAGGTTTTTTAGTATTTGTTATTAAAAATAGCAATTTTGTAAATTTGGTACCGAACACTTTTTCTAAAGTGATCTTCGCTTTGATTCTATTACTTTACACCTACCACCATAGGTATTGTGTCTTCACTGCTCCGCAAGTCGTAACCTTAATAACTCAAATCTCAGCATTGATTGTTTTGGGATTTCAACTTGGGTATATAAAACGAAAGAGTGATGCTGCCTAAATTCGCAACTTTGAGAATCTCAAGCTATGTTCTCTTGGTAAAATAACTAAATATGATTTGTTTCATTCGAAATTCTAATTAATGGAAAATATATGAAAGTAGTGATCCTTGCGGGTGGTTACGGTACGAGAATTAGCGAAGAGTCTCATTTGAAGCCAAAACCTATGATTGAAATAGGTGAAAAACCAATTCTTTGGCATATAATGAAAATTTATTCTCATTATGGTTTTAACGATTTTATAATTTGTTTAGGTTATAAGGCCTATGTGATTAAAGAATATTTTGCAAATTATTTTCTTCATGAGTCTGATGTAACTTTTGACTTCCGAAATCAAAATTTGATGACAACTCACATTCATAAGGCGGAACCCTGGAAGGTTACTTTGGTGAATACGGGATTGGATACAATGACTGGTGGGCGAGTTCGTAGGATTCAGGATTACGTAAAAGATGAAACTTTTTTGTTAACCTATGGAGATGGAATCTCCAATGTCAATTTGCCAAACCTTATCGAGTTTCATAAAAGTCATGGGAAACTTGCGACTCTAACGGCGATTCAACCCAGCGGAAGGTTTGGAGCTCTCGAAATTCGAGAGGATCATTCTGTTGTTGGTTTTAAAGAAAAACCTAAAGGGGAAACAGGGTGGGTGAATGGTGGTTTTATGGTAATGGAACCTGGTATTTTTGATTTGATCGAAGGTGATTCGACTGTTTTAGAAAAAGAACCTCTCGAAAAACTAGCGTTATCTGGGAATTTATACACTTATAAACATGATGATTTTTGGCAACCTATGGATACATTAAGAGATAAAATGTATTTAGAAAACCTTTGGCAAACAGGAAAGGCTCCTTGGAAACTATGGTCTTAGATCCAAAGTTTTGGAATGGCAAAACTGTTTTTATAACAGGTCATACTGGTTTTAAGGGTTCATGGATGAGTTTATGGCTCTCTTCCTTGGGTGCCAAAGTTTTTGGATATTCGTTGGAACCTCCAACCAATCCATCCCTCTTTAAAATTCTTAATTTAGAAGAAAAGTTACATGGATCAGTTTTGGGTGATGTTCGTGATCTAGATAACCTGACAAAACAAATTGGAAAGATACAGCCTGAGATTTTAATTCATATGGCAGCCCAACCTCTCGTTCGTGATTCCTATAAGAATCCAGTGGATACATATTCAACGAATGTTATGGGAACAGTGAATGTTTTGGAAGCGGTACGTTTGGTGGGTCAGTCGGTTCGAGTTTTGTTAAATATCACCACTGACAAAGTGTATGAAAATAAAGAATGGGTTTGGGCTTATCGGGAGAACGAAAGATTGGGTGGGTATGATCCTTATTCCAATAGTAAAAGTTGTTCTGAGTTGGTTACATCAGCATATGTGAATTCTTTCTTTCATCCAGAACAATATGGCAAACATAATTTGAATATTGCGACAGTTCGTGCTGGGAATGTGATTGGAGGTGGGGATTTTGCCACCGATCGTCTCATTCCTGATATCATTCGTTCGATTTCCGAAAAAGAAACCGTAAGGATTCGAAATCCAAATGCAATTCGCCCATGGCAACATGTGTTGGAACCGATTGGAGGATATTTGCGTTTGGTGGAAAGGATGTTCCTCTCATCGGCATCTTACAATGGTTCCTGGAATTTTGGTCCCAATGAGAGCGATGCAAAGTCTGTTCTAGAGATTGTAGAGATGCTTCGTTTGATTATCTCCAGACAATATAAAGCTGAAACCTTGTCCAAACTTACGGTTCCGGAATTTGTATTGGATACAGGAGATCATCCTCATGAGGCAAACTTCCTAAAGTTAGATATATCTAAGGCGAAGTCGTCTTTAGGTTGGAATCCGCGTTGGTCACTGGAAACAGCACTTATCAAAATTGTTGAATGGACAAATTCGTATTTGAGCGGAGAGTCCATAGAAACCGTTTGTTTGAATCAAATCAAAGAATACACTTCTTAATAGTAGAAGTGTATATTTAAATCTGTTAGGAAATTTAAATGTTAATAAAGTATAATATATATTCTGCCCCACAACAATTGATGGGTAATGATTCTTACTTTTTAGTGGTAGCGGATCCGAATGAGGAAAATGAGGTTGAGGTATATTCTCTTGGTCATCAAAAAAATAAAGATTCTATTTCGATTGGTGAAATTGATTTAGAGTTAGGTACGCTTCCTGAAGGCCTGTTTCTAAATATTAATAAAACTTATTATATAGAAGCCAACTCTAGTTTCTCTGAAATTGGTAGAGTAAAAAATGAATTTTTAATTTCTGTATTTAGGACGATCACAATCAATTATTCGAAGAAACATTATACTGTTGCCCATCTACCCAAAAAAAATGCAAAGTTTGAGCCGGGCAAATCTAAAGTAACCTACGCCGGTAGAGTTTTTGATGAAGAGGAAATTTCCAATTTAATTGATTCTTCTTTGGAATTTTGGTTAACCACCGGTCGATATGCGGATGAGTTTGAAAGATCGTTTGCTAAGTTATTGAATGTCAAAAATTCAATTCTTGTGAATTCAGGTTCTTCAGCCAACTTAGTCGCTTTTAATACAATTACATCTCCCTTATTAAAGGAAAGGCAGTTTAAAAAAGGGGATGAGTTGATCACTGTAGCATGTGGTTTCCCAACGACAGTGGTTCCGGCTATCCAATATGGAGCTATTCCTGTTTTTTTAGACATAACATTCCCCACTTATAATATTGATGTCTCCAGGTTAGAAGAGGCACTGAGTCCCAAAACAAAAGCCGTAATGGTTGCACATACTCTTGGAAATCCATTTGATCTTCAGGCAGTGAAGGACTTTTGTCTGAAACATAACTTATGGTTAATCGAAGATAACTGCGATGCATTGGGCAGTAAATACAAGTATAACGATGAATGGCTTTATACGGGAACGATTGGCGATATAGGAACCTCAAGTTTTTATCCACCTCATCATATGACGATGGGGGAAGGTGGGGCCGTGTATATGCAAAGCAATCGATTGAAAAAAATTGCTGAATCGATCCGTGATTGGGGGCGAGATTGTTGGTGTCCTTCAGGAAAAGACAATACTTGTGGGAAACGTTTTCAATGGGAACTCGGTGAACTTCCGGCAGGCTATGATCATAAATATATTTATTCGCATTTTGGTTATAATTTGAAAGTCACTGATATGCAAGCTGCTATTGGTTGTGCTCAACTAAAGAAGGTGCCAGAATTCATCGCCAAAAGATCTAAACATTGGCAAGTCTTAAGAAAAGGTTTGGATGATCTTTCTGATGTTTTTATTTTACCTGAGCCAACGGAAAATTCGATTCCGTCTTGGTTTGGATTTTTATTAACCATTAAAGATGGAGTGACTTTTAGTCGTAGGGAAATTGTGGATTATTTAGAAACAGCCGGAATCCAAACTAGAATGTTGTTCGCTGGAAATTTTTTAAGACACCCTGCCTTTAATGAAATGCGAAAGGATAATACTTCTTATCGTGTGATCGGTAATTTAGAAAATACAGATAAAGTTATGAACGATACATTCTGGTTAGGAGTGTATCCGGGCATGTCTGAAGAAATGTTGGACTATATGATTACTAAAATTCGAGCGTTTGTAGGTAGATAGTTGGTGCCGTCAATTACCAATCAATTTTTGTCATCGATCAACTTAAGAAAAAATGTTCTCGATATGGCCAAACGAGGGAACTCGGTACATATCGGTTGTGCTTTTTCTATGATTGAACTTTTTGCAGTTCTATATGAGAAATTTGTCGCAATGGACTTAAACGATCTGTCAAATCCCCAAAGGGATTTGGTTTGTTTGAGTAAAGGGCATGGGGTGATGGCAATTTACTCTTGTCTTTATGAATTGGGAGTTCTTGCAGAGGAACACCTACATAATTATTTTGCAGATGGTAGCCTACTCAAAGGACTTTCTGATTCTCATATTCCTGGAGTCGAAGTCAGTGGTGGAAGTCTTGGTCATGGCATTACAGTAGCAACGGGATATTCCCTTGCGATACATTTAAAACAAGAGAACAGAAGAGTATATTGTTTTGTGGGTGATGGGGAAATGAATGAAGGTAGTATTTGGGAGTCTTTATTGTTTGCTGCCCATTGGAAACTAAAGAACTTTATTCTGATTGTTGATGCCAATGATTTTCAGGCTATGGGTAGGTCGTCCGAAGTTTTAAATTGTGAATCATTAAAAGAAAAATTAACAGCCTTTAACTTCGAAACTTGGGAATGTGATGGTCATTCACGTAAAGAGATTGAGAAAACTTTAACTTTTGCTACCGAAAGCACTGTACCCAAACCGAAGGCGATTGTAGCCAGAACCGTAAAGGGGAAGGGTGTGTCTTTTATGGAAGACGACAACATTTGGCATTACACCAGGTTGAATGAAGATACCTACCAAAAATCCCTTGCTGAATTAAAGGAAATTAAATGAGAGAAATACTTTCAAAATTTCTGAAAAGAAAGGCTCAGGAAAATGAAAACATGTATGTGTTTTCAGGAGACCATGGCTATGCATTATTCGATGAATTGAGAAAAACGAATCCAACTCAGTTTATCAATGCTGGGGTTTCGGAACAAGCAATGATTGGTTATGCTGCAGGTATGGCAAAGGAAGGAATGAAACCTTTTGTATATGGCCTTTCTGCTTTCATTCCCGTTCGTGTTCTGGAATTCATAAAGATGGACATATGTTACGAGGCGCTGCCTGTGATTTTACTCGGTGATGGTGCAGGTTTAGTTTATGCTACTCTTGGTCCTAGTCATCAGTGTGCAGAAGATATTGCCGTGTTAAGGACGTTACCCAATATTTCAATTTTCTCTCCTGCGGATGAAATTGAAATGTTGGCTTGTTTGGAGTATGCTTACGAACAAAATTTACCTGCTTACATTCGCATTGGAAAAGCAGACAAAGGTTTTAGACATGATTTCGCCGAATTAAAACTAAAACCTGAATTGTTAGAAGTAAGAAGGGTTTCGAGTGATGTTTGTATTGTTGCGACAGGTTCTCTGCTTGAATTAGGGAATCAACTTTCTCTCAACTGTGGGCTTAGTTTGTATTCTGCACCATTTATCCATCCGCTAAATAAAGACGCTGTATTAAAACAAATCCAAAGATTCAACACAATCATATCTTTAGAAGAACATTCGATTCATGGCGGACTTGGATCGATCCTTTCTGAAATTGTTTCTGAATCAGCTGATACAAAAAAGATAAGAGTTTTACGGTTCGGTATATCCAACAGGTTTACCAAGTATTGTGGGAGTTATGACTATGCCATCCGGGAACATGGCCTGGATTATGATACCATTCATAAGAAGTTACTCGAACTGAAGTGTCTCTGAATCAAACTACATTCTATTTTCCCATTGAGGATTTGGAGGATATCTATTCTCGCATGGATTTTACGCCATTTTTTGGAGAGAGTCTTCTCATTACTGGTGGCACAGGATTCATTGGTCGCTGGCTTTTAGAAACCTTTCTCTATGCGAAACTCAACCACGGTTTAGATCTCTCCATTTCTATTTTAACTCGGGATGAAAACCGGTTTTTAAATACTTATCCTAAATATAAAAATTCTTATGATCTTCAGCACTTTTCACTTTTGGTTGGAGATATCCAGTCTGAACTCGATAAAACCAAAAAATACACCTATATAATTCATGCGGCAACAGAATCTGATTCTAGAAACCGTGAATCCATTGCAAAAAAGACATTTGATACTATCGTGCTTGGAACAAAAAATGTATTGGAATATGCGGCAGAAATTGGCACAAAAAACTTTCTTTTTTTATCCTCTGGCGCTGTTTACGGAAATTCTGCAACGGATAATATTGATGAAGAGTTTAATGGTGCACCTCGTATAGAATCAAAAAATACATACGGAGAATCGAAGAGGGCAGCAGAATTACTTTGTCAAATTTATGGTGAAAACAGTTTCATACATGTATCTATCGTTAGATGTTTTGCATTTGTTGGGCCGGGTTTACCTTTGGATTCTAATTACGCGATTGGAAACTTTATCAAAAATGTTTTGGATGGAGAATCCATTCATATCAAAGGTGACGGCACACCAGTAAGGTCTTATATGTATCCTACTGATTTAGTTGTCTGGTTACTTCATTCTTTGTTAAAGACTAAAAAAACAGATATTTTCAATATTGGTTCCGATTTGCCAATTTCGATTCGGGATTTGGCAGAGTTAGTTTTAGAGTTAAGCGGAGAAAAAACTTCGATCCAAGTCGACAGTAATCCTTTACCAAACCAAAGAATTAATTGGTATGTGCCATCGACAGCGAAGATTAAATCTATGTTAACTTTAGACATCAAATATTCATTACGAGAATCGATTCAAAAGACTTTAAGTTATTATAAGGAAAACAGATGAAGTTTATATCTATTGTGACCCCGTGTTATAACGAGGAAGAAAACGTATTTGAAGTTTATAGTCAGGTTAAAGAAGTTTTTTCAAAGTTGAAAAAAGAATTCCGGTATGAACATATATTTATTGATAACGCATCCATCGATAACACCCAGACAATTTTAAGAAAAATTGCTTCTAAAGATAAAAACGTAAAAATAATTATCAATGCTCGAAATTTTGGACATATTCGTTCTCCTTATTATGGTTTGTTACAAGCAAACGGTGAGGCAGTCATTTTAATCGTTTCTGATTTACAGGATCCAATAACGATGATTTTTGATTTTTTAGAAGAATGGAAAAAAGGTTATAAGATTGTTGTTGGAGTCAAAAATGAAAGTTTAGAATCGCCACTATTTTTCGCGATTAGAAAACTTTATTATAGTATAATTGGAAGATTGTCAGATATTCCTTTGATTAAGAATTTTACTGGGTTTGGTCTTTATGATCGGCAAGTAATCAATACTCTTAAAGGGATTAACGATCCGTATCCCTACTTGAGAGGTTTGATTTGTGATATAGGGTTTAAGGTAAAAGAGATTCCGTATGTCCAACCAATTAGAAAACGTGGGTTTACCAAAAACAATTTTTATACCCTTTATGATATCGCAATGTTAGGGATTACCAATCATTCAAAAATTCCTTTGCGTTTGGCTGCATTCGGCGGGTTTATCCTTTCGGCTTTGAGTTTTTCGGTAGCGCTCATTCAAATTCTATTGAAATTTTTCTTTTGGGATACGTATTCCATTGGAATCTCAACATTGGTTGTGGGTTTGTTTTTCTTTGCTTCGGTTCAGTTGTTTTTTATCGGCATACTAGGTGAATATATCGGATCCATACACACACAAATACTCAATCGCCCATTAGTAGTAGAAAGTGAGAGAATCAATTGGAAATAGAATTTCTTTATTTTTATCTAGCTGTCTTAACCTACATTCTCTTTATTTCTGTATCCGTATTGGTAAGAGTTGGAAGATCTCAGTCTCCGATGGCAAGTTTCAACTCTCTACATTTAAAGTTTTCTATCGTTTATCTAATTCTCAGTGTGATTGTGTCCTTTTACAAAGGTCATTTTGACGAGATTCTTCTGATAAAAATTTTAATTGGTTATATAACCTTTTTTTTGGTACATTATTCTATTTTTTTGAATTTCTTTGCATTAGCCCAAAGAAGTATTTCATCGGCAATTTTGAAATTATTATATCAAAACCAAAATCTATCAATCAATGATTTGGACAAAATCTATGCATCCGGAAAAGGTTTTGTTCATATCCAGAATAGTCGTCTATCAGATTTGCAGAATTTGGGATGGGTTGTTTCTGAAAAAGAAAATGTAAAAATTTCTTCAAAGGGAGTTTTGGTCCTAAACTTTGTGAATTTTATTCTGAAGCTTTGGGGACTGAAACAAATTGGGGTCAAATAAATGATTCAATTGTTTTTCCAATCCATTGTTCTGTTTCTAATCTATTTATCTGTCCATTGGGTTTTGCTCCGAACGACGGGCCCAAAGTTCTTTATGGCCAAAAGTTTGGTTTTACTTCTGGTTCTTTCTGTCGTTTTGTTTTTTCGATATAGCTCGCATTCGGTTACTTCTATAATTTGTATCCAGATCTTTTTTATAGGAATCACAAATGCATATTTGATTTTCCTAATCAATTTGCAAAATTCTATCTCTTTCCGAATTCTGCGAGAGTTGTCGAAAACTACCGAAGGATTTGTAAAACACTCCAAGTTACAAGAACTGTATTCTACTGATCAGATTATTTCTGATCGTTTAAAAGAGATGGAAGAAAATGGTTTTATTGTTCGTCACGGAGAAGTTATCAAAACTACGAATAAGGGAAAGTGGTTTGGTTATGGTATCTTTGTATTCCAAAAAGTATTTGGGATTAATCTTTTTGGCTAACCCAAATTGAATAAAAAAATAGAAGGTAAATAATGAATTTTTTAACAAACATCTATAAACGAATTTATTATCGAATCACAAGAGATAATTTTAACCATACAGTTTTACCATCTGAGATCACTCCGCGCGTTCATGTGGGCTGTGGTCCAGTAAATCTGGCTGGTTGGATCAATGTGGATGCCCGTGGTTTTGATCATGTCCATATAGTTTCTACCAAGGTTTCTTTGGACGAATTTGCTGATGGATCTGTCGGCGAGATCTATATGTGCCATGTATTGGAACATTTCAAAAAGGAAGAGGGGTTAGACTTACTTAAAGTTTACTCTAAAAAATTGAAAAAAGGTGGAATCATTCGGATTGCCGTCCCTTCGTTTGATCTAATCCTTGATGCATACCAAAAGTCGAATCAAAACCTAGATTTAATTACTGCTTCATTGCTCGGTGGGCAAGATTACGAATACAACTACCACAAAATTGTTTTTAATAAAAAACTATTATCGGAGATGTTATCATCTGCAGGTTTTATAAATATCGAAGATTGGACTCCTGAAGTTGATTTTGGGAAAAAAGTAAACGATTGGTCATCAAATGAGATCAGTATCGGTTTGATGCACTTCCCTGTTAGTTTGAATTTAAAGGCGAGAATAGCTTAACTCTAGACGATAGTTTTTAAGAAAATTTAATTATGATTTCAATCATCACTGCTACTAAGAACTCAAAGAAATTAATTGAAAATCTTGCGAATAGTTTGAGAAATCAAAGTTTCCGTAATTTCGAATGGGTGGTTGCTGATGGAAATTCAACTGATGGAACCATCGAATATCTCAAATCGATAGATGATTTAAAGGTAAATTTACTGGTAAGAGATGACTTTGGAATTTATGATGCACTCAATTTTGCAATCCAACATTCCAAGTTTGAATACTACATTGTTGTAGGATCCGATGATATCTTTTATCCAAATGCTTTGGATTCATTTTGGAATTCTTATTTAGAGTCTAAAGCAGATTTTGTGCTCCAAGCATTAGATTTTGGATCAGAGATTGTTTATCCAGCGAAAGGTTTGGGCTGGCTTAGAGGGATGAATGGAATTGCCTCCAGTCATTCTGTTGGAAGTATGATTCGGAAGTCTCTCCACAATCAGTTTGGATATTATTCCAATAAATATTCAATTGTAGCCGACCAATTCTTTATTAAACAAGCGATTTATGGTGGAGCTAGTGTTTACCGAGGAAATACCATTGTTGGTCGGATGGGCAACGAAGGATATAGTTCCTCTAACCTTATCGATTTTCTGACCCAGTTTTTTTCAGTTCAAATCAAAACTGAAAAATCAAAGTTTCTGCAAATTCTTTTACATCTAATCCGTTTGATTCGTTATTATCGTCAATTGTGATCTTAATTGGTTTTCTTTTTTAAGTGAGTTCTGTTTTTGAAAATAGCTTTAGTTGATGTTAACTTTTCACACTCTAGTTCTGGTAAAATTATGGAGGAGCTCCATACGGGACTGACATCACTCGGTCACCAGGTAAAAAGTTTTTATGGTAGAGGGAATGCAAAACAAATTCCCGAAGTATACAAAATCGAATCACGAGTTGAGTTTCTGTTTCACGTCTTACTTGCTAGAATTTCCGGATTAAACGGATACTTCTCTTTTTTCTCAACGCATAAGTTGATAAGATATTTAGAAGATTTTAAGCCCGATGTGGTGCACTTACATGAGTTACATGGATATTATGTAAATTGGGTTGCGGTTTTAGAATATCTAAAACGAAAACAAATTCCCGTAGTCTGGACATTTCACTGTAGTTATATGTATACAGGAAAATGTGGGAGTCCAACGGAATGTAATAAGTGGAAAACGGAATGTAATCAATGTCCTAAATTGAAGGTTTATCCCAAAAGTTTTTTTCTAGATTTTACAAAGTGGATGTATCATCAAAAGAAAAAAGTTTTTTCCGACTTTCATTTACTTCATATTGTTACACCTTCTTCTTGGCTTTTGCATCGGGTTAAAGAATCATTTTTATCAAATAAAACGGTATCAGTAGTCTACAACGGTGTTGAAACCGACAACGTTTTTTATTCCAGAGACAAAAGTGTATTAAGGGAAGAACTCGGGATTTCTTCAAAATATGTAATTGTATCTATTGGTGCAGACATCATGTCACCTTCTAAAGGTGGAGAATGGGTTCTAAAGTTATCCGAATTGTTAAAATCAGAAGACATCACATTCGTGATTGTCGGAGTGAATGAAATTGATTCACCGGTTGTAAAAGATAAGGTGATTTTATTTCCAAAAATAAAAGACCAGAACCGATTGGCGGAATTCTATTCTTTAGGCGATTGTTTTTTGATCACAAGCGAAGAAGAAACATTTTCCCTTGTTACAGCAGAAAGTTTAGCCTGTGGAGTGCCTATTGTTGGATTCGAATGTGGAGCACCATCTGAAATTGCTCCAAATGGGTATGGTAAATTTGTTCCATATGGTGAATTGAATTCTCTTAGAGACCTAATTTTAGATTTGATTCATAAGAAAATCGATTTTAAGGAAAAGGAATCAATTTTAAAGTATGCAAAAGAGAACTTTAGCGTTCAAAGAATGATAAATGCCTACCTTAAACAATATGAATTGGTAACAGATTTAAAGAAAAACATGGTGAACGGAGAAAGCTGAAATATTTATGACTTCAAAATATCAAATATGTACCAATTGTATTATGGACACCTCAGATTCGAATATCGTTTTCGATTCCAAAGGTTGGTGTGATTATTGTAATAATTACCATTCGAATATATCTCCTTATTGGAAACCTGGTATAGAAGATAGTGAGCCAATACTGAAAGCGGCTGACGTGATCAGAAAAGAAGGAAAAGGAAAAGATCATGATTGTTTGATTGGTCTTAGTGGGGGTGTCGACAGTTCCTATGTTGCTTATTTGGCAAAAGAAAAACTGGGCCTACGTCCATTGTTATTTCACGTCGATGCCGGATGGAACTCTCAACAAGCCGTAAATAATATTGAGAAACTTGTAGATGGATTGAAGTTAGATCTATATACCGAAGTAATTAATTGGTTGGAGATGAGAGATTTACAATTGGCCTTTTTTAAAGCCCAAGTTCCACATATTGATACACCGCAAGACCATGCATTTTTTGCTGCCCTATATAATTTTGCCGCCAAACATAAGTTTAAGTATATTCTTACGGGTGCCAATTATTCAACTGAATGTGTACGAGAACCACTAGAGTGGCATTACCATGCTTCTGATTTAGTTCAACTAAAAGATATTCATAAGAAATTTGGAACAATTCCGCTTAAGACGTTTCCAATGGCAAATATTTTAACGTATAAGTTATATTACCGTTTTGTTAAGGGAATTAAAGTAGTAAAACCATTAAATCACTTTCGCTTTATCAAAGAAGATGCAATGAATGAACTTGTAAACCTATTTGGATGGCAAAAATACGCTCATAAACATTACGAGTCAAGATTTACCAGATTTTATGAGGGTTATTGGTTGCCGGAAAAATTTGGTTACGATAAGAGGAGAGCACATTTCTCCAGTTTAATTTTAACCGGTCAGTTAAGTCGAACAGATGCTTTGGAAAAAATTTCTAAAAAAGCTTATGACGAAGAAACTGTAAAACAAGACTTTGAATACATCGCTAATAAATTGGATATTTCTATAGATTATTTAAAAGAATTATTCAACGGCTCTAACAAAACCTATCATGACTATAATAATCAAAAAGGCATTATGGATTTAGGAACTAACGTTCTTCGGTTTTTAGGAGTTCAAAAAGCAATTATCCGATGATTACAATTATCGATTATGGACTAGGAAATATTTTATCTTTTTATAATTTATATAAAAAGATAAACATAAAACTAAATGTCGCACGTACATCATCGGATTTAGAAGGTGCTACAAAATTAATTTTGCCAGGGGTTGGTTCTTTTGATCACGCTATGGAGCTCCTAAATGAATCTGGTATGCGTCCCGAAATCGAAAATCTAGTATTTCAGAAGAAAATTCCGATCCTTGGAATTTGTGTCGGGATGCAGTTTCTCTCCAATGGGAGCGAAGAGGGGAGTTTGCCTGGACTTGGATGGATACCCGGTTTCGTTAAAAAATTTGCCATTTTGGATCATGGTAAAAAACTGATCTTGCCACATATGGGTTGGAACGACGTAATTCCAAAAGAAGATGAAAATCCTTTGTTTCGAAATTTCAAAGGTGATTGTCGTTTTTATTTTCTTCATTCTTATTATTTTGAATGTAAGGACATAGCACACTCTATAGCAAATACTGAATATGGTGTAAATTTTAGCAGCGCTGTTAATTCTCAGAATATTTACGGCGCACAGTTTCACCCTGAAAAAAGTCATCACTATGGATTGCAACTTTTGGAAAATTTCGCTAAGTTATAAATGTTAAGACCTAGAATCATACCCTGTCTCCTAATCCATGATAAAGGATTAGTTAAAACTACAAAATTCAGTGATCCTGTTTATGTAGGTGATCCGCTAAATGCTGTAAAAATATTCAATGAGAAAGAAGCTGACGAAATTGTAATCCTTGATATCGATTGTTCTTCTAAAAACAGGCGACCGGACATGAAACTATTAGAGCAATTAGCTCTTGAGTGTAGAATGCCGATGTGTTATGGCGGTGGTATCAAAACAGTGGAGCAGGCGAAGGATATCATTTCCTTGGGCATTGAAAAGATTGCGATTAGTTCTGCTGCCATTGAAAATCCTAGATTAGTATCAGATATAGCAAATGCTATTGGAAATCAAAGCGTAGTCGTTGTCCTCGATGTAAAAAAGAAATCATTTTCATCTTCCTATGAAGTATGGACTTATAATGGAAAAAAAAATACAAAGATATCTCCATTAGAGTTTAGTAAACAATTGGAAGAGTTTGGTGTTGGCGAAATTGTAATCAATTCCATTGAAAATGATGGGATGATGAAGGGATTTAACCTAGATTTAGTAAATGAGATTTATAATTCAGTAAATGTTCCGCTTACCGTTTTGGGTGGTGCAGGTTCATTGGACGATATAAAGGCTGTTGTCGATAAGTTTGGCATTATTGGCGTAGCAGCTGGGAGTCTCTTTGTTTTTAAGGGAAAATTAAAAGCAGTATTAATCAATTATCCTTCAGTTGAATTTAAAGATTCTCTGGTAGATTCTCGGAAAAGTTTGTAAATATAGTTTTTGTAAGAGGCTTAAAGTTGTTTAATCATAAAACATTATTGATCACAGGCGGAACTGGATCTTTCGGGAAAGCAGTTCTAAATCGTTTTTTGAAATCGGATATAAAAGAAATCAGAATTTTTAGTCGCGATGAAAAGAAACAGGATGATTTAAGAAAGAAATATAATGATCCCAAAATTAAGTTTTTTTTGGGAGATGTTCGAGACATTCATTCGTTAAATAGTGCATTTGTTGGTGTTGATTTTGTTTTTCATGCAGCAGCTTTAAAACAAGTTCCATCTTGTGAATTCTTCCCGATGGAAGCATTTAAAACCAATGTTGTGGGTACGGAAAATGTAATTCAAGCCGCCGAAAGTAATGGGGTGAAAAAAGTAATTTGCCTGAGCACTGACAAAGCCGTTTATCCCATTAATGCTATGGGGATTTCCAAAGCCATGATGGAAAAGGTAATGGTTGCTAAATCTAGAAATCTAGATGAGAAAGGATTGATTGTTTGTGGTACGAGATATGGAAACGTAATGGCTTCTCGAGGGTCTGTGATTCCTTTATTTTTAGAACAGTTGAAAGTTGGACATCCATTTACAATTACGGATCCAGAAATGACCCGGTTTATGATGACCTTGGAAGATGCTGTTGAACTCGTCTTATATGCTTTTAATGAAGGTCGTAATGGAGATATCTTCGTACAAAAATCGCCAGCTGCCACAATTGATACTTTAGCCAAAAGTATTTTAGATCTTTTTAATAAAAAGGATCATAAAGTGAATATTATCGGGACTCGGCATGGAGAAAAATTATACGAAACCCTGCTTAGCCGTGAAGAAAGAGCTTCCGCCGTTGATGAAGGAGATTACTTCCGTATACCTCCAGATTTAAGAGATTTGAATTATGAGAAGTATATAGATTCCGGTGAAAAAAATATTTCTATTTCTGAAGATTATAATTCGCATAATACAACTCGGTTAGATGTGGAAGGGATGAAGGGATTACTTTTGAAGATTGATTTTATCAGAGATCAACTAGCAGGAAAAAATGTTGAACCTTTGGATTAAAAAATGAAAGTTCTTGTTACTGGTGCTGATGGATTTGTTGGAAAAAACCTTTGTTTGTTTTTATCCAAAAAAAGTGAAGTTGAGATATTTCGTTTCACTAAGTCTACATCTTTGACTGAATTGGAGTCTTTTTTAGAACATTCTGATTTTATTGTTCATTTAGCAGGTGTCAACCGACCTAAAAACGATCAGGAATTCGTAGAAGGAAATGAAAACCTAACCAATCAAATCATATCTATTTTAAGGAAGTTGGATAAAAAAACTCCGATACTATTTTCTTCTTCCATCCAAGCGAATTTACAGAACCCCTATGGGATTTCAAAAAAATCTGCAGAGAAGAGTTTGTTGCAATACAATGCAGAAACTGGAGCTTCCGTTTACATTTATCAGTTGCCTAATTTATTCGGAAAGTTTTCGAAACCTAATTATAATTCGGTTGTGGCAACATTTGCTTATAATTTAATCCATGGGATTCCTCTCGAAATACATGACCCAACGCGAGTTTTACATCTAAATTACATTGATGATGTAGTTAGTTCATTTTTTGATAAAATTGTAAATCAACCCGGAATTATTTTTCAAGAAGTAAGGCCTGTATATACAATTACAGTTGGTGAGTTGCAAAAAATATTAACCGAGTTCAACGATACAAGAAAACTTTTAAGAGTGGGGAGTGTTGGAGATGGGCTTGGTCGTGCTTTGTATTCAACCTATATTAGTTTTCTCGACATTAAAGATTGTCATTATCCCATTACTCAAAACGCAGATCCTCGGGGAAGGTTTGTGGAAATGCTAAAAACACCGACCAGTGGCCAATTTTCCTATTTTACAGCTCCACCGGGTGCTACTCGAGGTCGACATTACCATCATACTAAAACGGAAAAGTTTTTGATCATTCAGGGAACGGCAAAATTTCGTTTTCAACATACGATAACAAATGAATATCACGAACTTGTTGTTTCCGGAAATCAACCAACGATTGTAGATACGATTCCTGGTTGGACACATGATATTAGTAATATTGGTTCGGACGAATTAATTGTAATGTTATGGGCAAACGAAATTTTCGATCAAAAAAATCCAGACACATTTAGCGCTGAAATATCAACATGAATAAACTAAAAGTAATCACTGTCGTAGGTACACGACCCGAAATTATCAGGTTGTCCAGAGTATTGTCTGCTTTGGACAAACACTGTGACCATATTGTTGTTCACACCGGACAAAATTATGATTACGAATTAAACGAAATTTTTTTCGAAGATTTAAGTATTCGTAAACCGGATTTTTTTCTCAATGCAGCTGGAAAGTCAGGCTCTGAAACCATTGGCAATGTGATTATAAAGATGGATGAACTTTTAGAATCAAATAGGCCAGATGCTCTACTAGTTCTAGGAGATACTAATAGCTGTATGGCGGTAATCCCTGCCAAAAGAAGAAAAATTCCGACATTTCATATGGAAGCTGGAAATCGTTGTTTTGATTTAAGAGTTCCAGAAGAGATCAACAGGCGAATTGTAGATCATACTGCAGATATCAATTTAACTTACAGTTCTATTGCGAGAGAGTATTTGCTTCGGGAAGGTTTGTCTCCAGATATGGTCATCAAAACCGGTAGTCCAATGTTTGAAGTTTTAGAATATTACCGCCCGAAAATCGAAAAATCTGATGTCTTAAATCAATTAAGCATTAAATCTAAGGAATTCTTTCTCGTGAGTTTTCATCGAGAAGAGAATATAGATAATGATATTAATTTTAAAAATTTAATCGATAGTTTTGAAGAAATATATAGAAAGTTTAAACTTCCGATTATTGTTTCTACTCATCCTCGAACGCAAAAGAAAATTGACGCTTCCGGTTTGAAGATCAATGAGGGAATCCGTTTTTTAAAACCGTTAGGATTTACAGACTACAACAAACTGCAGTTAGAGGCAAAGGTTGTTATCTCCGATAGCGGGACTATTTCAGAGGAATCATCTATTTTGGGATTTGCTGCGCTCAATATTCGGGAAGCACATGAGAGACCAGAGGCAATGGAGGAAGCTGTTGTTACAATGGTGGGAACCAGCAAAACTAGAATTCTGCAAGCAATCGATGTTCTTCTATCTGAAAATACAATACAATCAGATCGAATCGTTTCTGATTATAGTGCAACCGATGTATCCAAAAAAATCGTTAAAATTATTTTAAGTTACACCGACTATGTAAATCGCGTTGTTTGGAAAAAATACTGATAGGATATGAACTTAATCTTAATTGTTGATGATTATTTGCCGGAAAGCGGGAAAATCGCTGCAAAAATGATGCACGAGTTAGCTCTCGAATGCATTCGAAAAGGTCATCAAGTCCTCGTAATCACTCCAGATAGTTATCAGGCTTACGATTCGGAATCTAATCATTTGTATCAATATCAAGGAGTCGGTGTATATCGATTCCCGTCAGGGAGACTCAAAAACGTAAGTAAACCAATTCGTTTGGTTAATGAGATTCTCCTTCCCTACAGGGCTTGGGTTTATGGGAATAAAATGTTTAAAAGTGCTAGTTGCGATTTAGTCATTTATTATTCCCCATCTATCTTTTGGTCCTATCTAATCAAAAAAATAAAAAAAATATCTGGGGCAAAATCCTTCTTAATTTTGAGAGATTTTTTTCCTCAATGGGTAATCGATAACGGAATGTTAAAAGAAAACTCTCTTTTGGCAAAAT
>NZ_JAFFPS010000063.1 GCF_016919165.1 Leptospira chreensis | reverse complement strand
CGCTCGGTCTGCGACACATAGGCTTCTGGCACTCCCCTTGCAGTCGCAAGTGTCGTTCCAGTCCCTAACGTCCCGTTGGGACTCAGGGCCAGCCTACGTCGTTAAGGCTAGTTCGTTAATTGCAATTGGTAAAATCCAAACAAAAAAGTGCGCGCGCAAATTTTCTAAAGAGAGATATAGCATAAGTTTTCAATTAAACTTTTTCCCAATTCTATAAAACATTCTTCTATTCGTGAAATTAAGAGAGGAAGAGAAAGAGAAAAAAGAAAATAGTTTACTTCGACTAATCTACCTTTTATATTAAAAGATCTAAATTATATCTGCCATCATTAGTTTTAATATCATTGATCATCTTTTAAAGGAAATGTTTATGGCTGAGCTCTTAAATATCACAGGTTCTCGCTCTATTCTGCTTAGTTTTTATAATAGTAAATGAAGAGAAATTAATTTGCTCTTCTTCTTATTTTTTCCTTGTTCCATTAGAAAGTTTTCATCATTATTTTAGGTTTCAAAAGAAAAGAAAATGTTCGAAAATTTGCGCGCTGGATTTATATTTACTTCGTATCGAGATTCGATCTAATTTGTTACCAACTGCAATTAACAGCGGCTTCTCGCTTCGCTGCGGGACTTGCGCCCTTGCTCGGCCTACGGCAAATTTCCCGCTTCTCCTAACGCCTCCTCCAGAGGCTCAGGGCGGGAAACTTCGGGAAGCCTAGTTCGTTATGCGTAATCGTATAAAATAATATCTAAAAACAAAAATAGAGAAAAAATTGAAATTTATAAGTTATATAATAATATTATCCTTAATAATTAACCTAATCGATTGCACAGGGACAATTAGATTTAATTTTTCATATCCAGAAAATTCCAAAGAAGTGACAAATCAGAATATTAATAGAAAATTTAAAATCGCTATATTTGACGATGGACAGAATATAAATAATTCGAACAAAGAGGAATTAGAAAACTTAAAACTTGGATTTCAAAATCAAATCCTTCCATTTAATATTGAAACAAACCGAAAAAAGTTTAATGATTTTGATTTAATCATCTTAAATTATTCGGTTTCTTATCCAAGTGGTTTTGAAAAAGGGATGATCAATACTTTGGTCTTTTTATCATATTTACAAATGTTCATTACTCTTGGCGTTCTTCATAGTGTTGACTTTAATTACAAATATCATCAAATAGATATCTATAATCCAAAAACAAAAAATGAAATTAAAATTTCATTTACTGAACAGATTCAAAAGGAAGATGGATGGGCTCCGTTTCTATTTGGTAAATTTAACGGGGAATTCAGTGAAAAACATAAAAGATATTTGGTCTTTAATTCTCTTGAATCCGATAGAAACATTATCGTAAAAAAAATAATGTTGGAAGCAAATTAATATACAGCCATATACGACTACGCATAACAGCGCCTTAACGCTTCGCTTCGGGACCAGCCCTCGCTCGGTCTGCGACACATAGGCTTCTGGCACTCCCCTTGCCTGCGCAAGTGTCGTTCCAGGCCCTAACGTCCCGTTCGGGACTCAGGGCCAGCCTACGTCGTTAAGGCTATTTCGTTAATTGCAATTTCGCAAAAATCGACCTAAAATATGAAAAAATCTTACTGATTTAATAAAAGAAACGGAAATCATAAAGAAATTCGAACTTCCTATTATTGACTTTTCAGAGCGAATTATGATAATTAAACCATGAAGATAGGATCTAAGCAAGAATTGATTAAGGAACTTTCTAAAATCAAACCAATCCTTAATAAAGATTTTGGCGTTCTTCAAATTGGTATTTTTGGTTCTTTTGCAAAAGATAAGATTAACTCAGAAAGTGACGTTGACCTACTTGTAGAAATGAAAAATCCAGATTTTGATTCTTTAGCTGGATTACAAATTTTCCTAGAAAAACTTTTAGAAAGAAACGTAGATTTGGTTAGAAAAAGAAATCAGATTAAACCATCTTTCCTTAATAGAATACAAAAAGATATTATCAATGTATGAAGAAATAAAGGAACGATTTGAGTTTATTTTCGAATCTATTTTGCTAATAGAAAATCGATTCTTTAAAATCAAATTTCCAGATGATCTAATCAACTCTCAAGATGGTATTACAATTTTAGATTCAATAGCTATGCGATTACAAGCAATCGGAGACAATGTAAAGTCTGTAGCTAAATTAGACAGTTCTTTTCTGAATAAATTCCCTGAAATCGAATGGGAAAAGATTATGAAGATGAGGGATGTTATTTCTCATCATTATGAAGGTCTAGATCACGAAATTATTTTTAATATTTGTATAAACAAAATACCGGAATTAAAAATATCAATCAAATCAATTCTAAAACAACTCAACGGCGGTTAACAGCGCCTTACCGCTACGCTTCGGAACAAGGCCTCGCTCGGCCTGCGGCAAATTCCCCTTCTGGCATTCCCCTTGCTTACGCAAGCTACATGCAAGTCCCTAACGTCCCGTTGGGACTCAGGGTCGGGGAACTTCGGTAAGTCTAGTGCGTTAATTGCAATTTCCGAAAAATTTAGTAAAATAAATTATTTAATGTGTTTTTCGCTAAATTTAGCTAATCAGCGAATAAGAAATTCAAGAAGAGAAAGACAAAAAGAAATTAAGAATTTCAATCAAAAAGCAAACCAACGAATGTTTATTCCATTAATTTTGTCTTTCTGAGAAATTACATTTATAAAAATACGCATGTTTTATAAGAGATATTTTAGAAGTCTCTATTACTCTTTAAAGCGAAAAACAAAAGAATTTAAGTGAAAGAAAGGAAAGAACAAAGAATAACAAGAGAAGAATAAGATACGAAGAAAATTAAGAATCTATATTCCAAATTCTTTCCTTTCTAAATAAATCTCTTCTTCAATTTCGGAAACTGCAATTAACAGCGGCTTCACGCTTCGCTGCGGGACTTGCGCCCTTGCTCGGCCTACGGCAAATTTCCCGCTATTCCTAACGCCTCCTACAGAGGCTCAGGGCGGGAAACTTCGGGAAGCCTAGTTCGTTATATGCAATTGCCACACTTTTCTTGAGTAAAAAAGTATTTGAAAGAAAATGATTGCATTCACTCATAACTAATTTAGGATATAAGTTGGCAGATTTGCACACTTATGAAGCAGATAATAATATGGCAGTGTTCGCTTCCGCAACTTATATAGAAAAGCCTAAAAAACTCTTTTCAAAGAAAAGTAACAAATTTATTAGATTGAGCATAGCACCATTAAGACTAGAAATAGATTTAGATTTTGGTTGGGGAGAGAATACATTTACCATCTATGAACTGTATAAACTAGAAGGTAATTTTAAATTTCCTGAGCGGAAATATAGCTTATACGAAGCAATGTACGATGAAAAACAACTGCAATTTGAATTTGAACGTTTGATTGAAATTTTCAAGTTATGCGGGAAAAGATTTCTATCAAACGATATGTTACTAAAACGTGATTTAGAGCAGCAAAGACAAAATATATCTTCCGTTACCAAAAATGAAATGATTTCTAAAAAAGCTGAAAAAGCATTCAAAGATCATCTTTGGGAAGATGTGGTAACATTGCTTACTGGCAAGGAAAACTCTTTAAGTTCATTAAATCAAATGCGTTTGAAATATGCAAAAAAAAAGATTCAAAAATTCAAATGACAAACTATTTTAAATCATATATTAATCAATATTCATATACTTTTAAAGCTTCATAAATAAATCAATAACACGGGCAACTGCGTATAACAGCGACTTACCGCTACGCTTCGGCACAAGGCCTCGCTCGGCCTCCGGCAAATTGTCCTTCTGTCACTCGCATGCATACGCAAGCTACGTGCCAGTCCCTAACGTCCCGTTCCGGGACTCAGGGTCGGACAACTTCGGTAAGTCTAGTTCGTTATACGCAAGTCCCTAAATAAAATTAAAGAAAATTAATATGATTAGAAAAAAATATGCATTTTTAGTATTTTTCATAACTACTTTTTTAAATTCCGAACCTTTAATTTTCGGAGGAAATAATCTAGGTTCTGATGAAATGGTATTGAAACTTGAAAACTCAAGTGCTCTATATTATTTTAATGGTGAGGGAGATGGTTGTGATGGTTTTAAGGCAAATTTTTCACAAAATGAAAATACTTTTAACTTCACAAATTTGATATCCAATTGCTCTAACAAAAAATTGAAAAATTTCAATTGTATTACGAAAATAGATGATAATTCATTAATATTTGCAGAATACTTACAATGTGATAATAAATTAATACTTTATAATAAAAACAAAGAAATTAAAGGAAATCTTAACAGAAATTACAATGGATTTGAGGTTCTTACTTTAGGCTTAAAAAATGGAACTGTAACTTCCAACCTAAAAATGAGAGAAAAACCAAATACTCAGTCTAAATCATTTACTTGCTATTTTACTCATATCGACGACGATAACATTAAAGAAAATGAAATAAATTTTATTCCTAAAAATATAAATCTCACTATTATTGCAAAAACTTTAGCTGAAGATACCGTAGGGGACAAAATAAATTTCTGGTATTTAGTATATCCAGTTTCCGATTCATATAATGGTTGTTTATTAAAAAACTCAAAGCAAAAAGAAGGTTGGGTTTTTGGAGAATACATCAAATTTAATAATTAGGGACCAGCGCATAACAGCGTGGAAACGCTGCGCTTCGGCACGAGGCCTCGCTTGGGCTACGCCACATTTCCCTTCTGTCACTCGTTTGCATCAGCAAACTCCGTGCCAGTCCCTAACGTCCCGTTGGGACTCAGGGTCAGCCTACGTCGTTAAGGCTAGTTCGTTATACGACATCACCTGAAATTAAATTCTGGAAATAATAACTATTGACAACAGTATCGCCTTGCGTTAGCATGCAATAGTGATACTAAGTTTTGCTGACAAAAAAACTGAAAAAGTTTGGAAAGGTGAGTTTTCTAAAGATTTACCGACTGAAGTTCAGAACCAAGGCAGAAAAAAGCTTAGGATGATAAATAATGCTCAAAATATTGAAGATTTAAAAGTTCCTCCGGGCAATAAACTTGAACCTCTAAAAGGCGATAGGAAAGGTCAGTTCAGCATACGTATTAATGATCAATGGCGTATCTGTTTTAAGTGGGATGGAAATAATGCTTCTTTACTAGAAATTGTTGATTATCATTAAAAAGGAGATTATATGAAACGTTTACCAAACATCCATCCGGGACAAATTCTATTGGAAGAGTTTCTTACTCCCTTAAAAATCACGGCATATCGACTTGCAAAGGAAACTGGTATTCCGCAAACAAGAATCAGTCAAATTCTACTCTATAAAAGGTCAGTTTCTGCTGATACCGCAATACGCTTATCGAAATTCTTCGGAACTACTCCGCAGTTCTGGCTTGGTCTACAAAATGATTACGATTTGGAAGAAGAAATGTTAAAAAAACAGAAAGAATTTAACGGAATTCACAATTACAAAGATTTAGCAATAGCTTCTTAATCCTTTACCATTACAACGGTGACGTCGTATAACAGCGATACGAGACTCAAGGCAACGCATTACTTCCGAACACTCCTTTCCTAAATACTCACTTGATTTAAAAAATACCAGATTCCCACTCACAAATTGACTTTACGAAAAGACTGAATCTTATCAATACTTTCAGAACAAGGTAACCATTCATTCCCTTTTGCTACATCAAATTCGAAATAGGAAATACAATAGTATGAGTAATAAAAAGAAATTGTCACCAAAACAATCAAATGACCTACTCCAAGAATTAAAAGCCCGCTTCGAGAAGAACAAAAATCGACATAAGGATTTGGACTGGGCGAAAATACAAACTAAGTTAGAAGCGAACGCCGAGAAGTTATGGTCTCTCAGTGAAATGGAAAAAACTGGAGGAGAACCGGACGTTATCGGATATGATAAAAAAGCAGATGAATATATTTTTTATGATTGTTGTGAAGAAACTCCCAAAGATCGCCGCAGTGTTTGTTACGACAAAAAAGCACTTGATGCAAGAAAAGAACATAAACCAAAAAATAGCGCCATTGAAATGGCAAATGCAATGGGTATAGAGTTATTATCAGAAGAACAATACAGAGAACTACAAACGCTTGGTCACTTTGATACCAAAACTTCCAGTTGGATCCAGACACCTACGAGTATTAGAAACTTAGGGGGAGCTCTTTTTGCAGACTTTCGTTATGGAACTGTTTTTATCTACCATAATGGCGCAGATTCTTACTATGCAGTCAGGGGATTCCGAGGATCGTTACGAGTTTAAAAAATCAATTATACAAACGATATTATAAATGCGATTGAACATAATACTATTAAGTCCTTCTTTCAACCAAAGAGCATAAATTAGTAAGCTATTAATTCTTTATATTACCCGTGTCAAATCTATTCACAAACAGACTAGTTTCTCAAAAAGATTATAAAGCTCGGTGGGCAAATTTTTTCAACTCCGACAACAATTATGAACAAGACTACCAAAAACATGGAATCGACGGGCTAGCGATAAAACCCAACAGTCCATTTTGGTATCTGAGAATGATCGAAAACAAAATTGTAATTTCATCTGGCACTTGGGGAACAAAACAATCTTGGGTCAATCGACTCATCACTACAACCCAATCCGAACATATATTCTCCTCTTCCTTTTGGAAAAATTATTCAGCAAATCGATGTTTAATTCCAGTAATGTCTTACTTTGAATGGCAAACCCAACTCAGTGGGGAAAAACATAAATTCAAAATCGAATTTAAGGATAAAGAATCCTACTTCGGTGGAATATGGGGTTCCTATCCAAACAACACAACTTGGGTAACAATTGTAACACAAGTTGCCAACGTGAAGACAGCAGAAATTCATAACTTTGGAAATAATAAACATAGGCAACCAATCGTGATTCGCAAAGAAAATCAAGATCATTGGCTTGATCCAAAGATCAATTCGGAATCAGAAGTTAAAAACCTCATCACTCAATTCCAACCCGAAGATATCACTACCGAAGATCTTGATTATGAACAAACTCTATTCGGTTAGCCAATATGAGTTCAAATTTAGATTGATTCCTGCTATTTCGAACCTTATTATATTTTTTACTTATGATCAGTATTGAGACAATAAGAAATCTTGCCTTTACTTTACCTGAAGTAGAAGAGATGCCTCATTTTGAAAAAACTTCATTCAGGATTAAAAACAAAATTTTTGCAACGGTGGATAGGGAAAATCATATTGCTACTTTTAAGTTTTCAAAAGATGATCAAGAGTTTTTTTCTTCTGCATCAAATGGATCTGTATACGCTATCGACAATCGCTGGGGCCAAAAAGGTTGGACCCACGTTGAACTAAAATCAATCGACAAAAGTATTTTTAAAGATATGATGCAAATCGCCTATTGTGAAATTGCACCGAAAAAACTACGCGACCAAGTAAAACACTCCAAGTAATCAATTCACTTAAGAAACACTGAGTTCACGGATTTGTAATAGAATTTCTGAATTCTAAAATCCGACTAGATTAATAGTGGAAAACATTAGCCCTAAAATCATTCTATAGATTATGAGTGATGTTTGGACGAAAAGATGGGATGAACGTTATAGCCGAGAGGAGTTCGCTTATGGTGAGTCACCGAACCAATATTTAAAAGAACAACTCGATAAACTCAAAACCGGTAGTATTCTTTTTCCCGCGGAAGGAGAAGGTAGAAATGCAGTTTATGCAGCGAAAATCGGTTGGAAAACTTTTGCGTTTGATATCAGTGTAGAAGGACAAAAAAAAGCGAAGTTATTCGCTGAAAAGAATAAAGTTTCGATTGATTACCAAGTAGGTGGAATCGAATCTCTAGGTTATAAGCCAAATCAATTTGATGTGATTGCGCTTATCTATGCACACTTCCCTGCTGCCGTCAAATCACAATACCATCAAATACTAGATCGTTTACTCAAACCCAATGGATATATTATTTTTGAAGCATTCAGTAAACGACATATTGATTATCTAGCAAAAGACGAAAAGATGGGTGGTCCAAAAGAAATTGATATGTTATTTTCAATTGAAGAAATTCAATCCGATTTTCCAAACTATCATGTGATTGAACTAAAAGAAGCGGAAGTTGATTTGAAGGAAGGTGAGTTCCATAATGGAACCGGTTCCGTAATCCGATTCGTAGGCCAAAAGAAATAATATTACAAACCAAAGACTATCGTGTTTGTTTCGTAAATAAAATAAGTGATTTTACTGCTTAATAGCATCGCCGAGAGCCATTCGGAATTGTTTTAATACTACCAAAAATATCTTCCTGTTTTTCACAGGCAACGAAAGAAACAATGGAAACCTCTATTCCCATTTTGATTGTAACCAATTACTGAGATAGGAAAGTCCCATTGTAAAGTAGTGTATGTTATCGTTTTTGACTACCGAAAACATACACCTCTAGTTTTATCTGCTTGCAAAATGAACGATTAAAAATTCATTTCTGACAAAGAGACTTCAATTCATATCATCAATTTTAATATCACTAGGCGCAGGTCTTCCAACTCCCACCTCAACAAGGCTTTTTAAACTAAGTAGAAAAGTAGCCCATTTCATACTACAGTGAGCAGTGAATTCCGATTCCTTTTTCCAATCTTGGTGTCGGAAGTGAATGATCGTCATTCTGCCTCCATCCGGCGCCTTACTGGAATTCAATTGAAAGTCGATATGAGAACCTACCCAATCTTCTGGACCGGAAACACACTCCCATAACACTCGTTTGGGATCTGATTCTTGCACTTTCATCTCAAAAGCATTCCCATGCCCAAATCCAAACTGAATGGACTCACCCACCACAGAAACACCCGAAGCAAAGCTTCCTTCTACTTCCTTTGTCCACCAATTGGCGAGACCCGCTTTTGTTGTCAATGCACTGATGACTTCCTTTTCATCAGCCCTAATTCCTACTTTGTGGTATATCCCGTTCATACAACACTCCTGTTTTTTATTTTATTCTTTAACTAACTTTTATATATTAATGATCTTCTCTCGATCTTAATCCATCCATTGGCTTAGGTTTTCGAGAATACTGGTCCAACCATGGTTGTGCATTTTGATTTGAATGTCGTTTATGAGTTGTTCGTGGATCAAAGTCACTAAGGTTTGCGGTTTTTGTTTCAGACCATTTTCTATAATAACATCTGATATTTTCGTGAAGGTTACGGTCACAAGAGTATCTTGGTTTTCTGTGGCATGAGAACGCCAAGTAAATACAAGTTTATGTGGTGAATCAATTGTGATGTATTCTCCTTGGTGTGGGAAAATTTTTCCATCGAGGGTCATGTTAATCAAAAATTTTCCGCCAGGTCTTGGATCCATTGTAACCGACTCAATTCCAATACCCTCACCTGACAAAAACCAAAGAGCAAAATCTTCAACGTTTAGCCATGCCTGAAAAATCCTTAGAGGATCTGCACTAATTCTTTTTTCTACTTTTAGGATTTGTGGGTTCATTTCCTTTTTCCTCTAAAAATGCTTCGAGTCTTGTCAATTTATTTGACCAAAACTCTTGATGATAGGTAATCCAGTTGGTTGCTTCAGACAAAGTCTGGCTTTGTAATTCCAATCGAAAACTACGACCGTCTTCTGGAGCTCGCACTTTCTTTACAAGTTCTGCTTCAGTCAGGACTTCAATATGTTTGGCCACTCCAGCAAAAGACATAGCAAAAGGCTCTGCAAGTTCAGTGATACTCAAAGAACCTTTACGAAGCCTGGCCAACATTTGTCTCCGCGAATGGTCTGCTAGTGCGGCAAACACTCGGTCCAAAATCTGTTCTTTTTTTCGTAATTCAACCATTTAGTTGAATATAATATTTCATATTTTTTTAGTCAAATATTAAACCAACTGGTTTAATATTTTTTATCCATCCCGAACGGAGCAAACAAAAGGACGGGAAAACCATTACCCTTCACTTTAGGAACCGGTGGATTTGATCCCCTCTATTCCAGAAAGATTGTTTGATATAGGATTTACTTTTCCTGATAGAAATAGAAATCTATCCTCTAGAGAGTGAGTATGAATTGGATTTTACTTTTTATAGCCGGCCTTTTTGAAGTTATGTTTGCAGCTTGTTTGGGAAAAGCCAAAGAAACCACTGGAAACGAAGCTTACTTATGGTATTTAGGTTTTTTTATCTCTTTAACCATCAGTATGTTGTTACTCATTAAAGTAACCCAAGTCTTACCCATTGGCACTAGTTATGCGATTTGGACAGGAATTGGTGCGGTGGGAACGGTCTTAATCGGTATCTTTTTCTTTAAAGAACCAGCTGATTTTTGGAGGTTATTCTTTCTTTCTACACTCATCTTATCGATTGTCGGATTAAAGTCTGTCTCTCACTAAAGACAAGACCCAAAAAATCATATGAGTCACAATTTGACTGAAAAAAATCCCATTCCCTCTTTTTTAAAACCGATCAAAGAAAACTTATTTGATCGTCTTGGTTTGCCAATCACGAACTTGGAACTCGAGCTGGAAAGTGCAGAATATGATGCCTGTCATTTTCAAATTCCAAATCAACATATATGGTTTCGTAGAGCAAAGATCACTCCTAAAAAAGTCGGACAATTTGTAACTTTATGGAAACGAAGTAAAAAAGGTCCAATAGAACCCTTTCATATCAAAGATGATATCGATTTCTGTATCATTGTCACAAATCACAAAACTCGTATCGGTTATTTTCTATTCACAAAACAAATATTAAGTGAAAAAGGAATTTTAACCGGTAAACGAGAAGGCAAAAGAGGATTTCGTGTCTATCCTGCTTGGGACAAACCAAGCAATAAACAAGGAACCGCAACACAAAACTGGCAACTCCCTTTCTTTATCGAATCCACAGGAAACAAAGAGGATATAGATTCTATTGCAAAACTTTTAGAGATTCACCGTAAGTAGTAGAATTGTAGATACTATTTTTCTCGTTGACGTAACTTCAATATCGACCTTTCATTCCTGAGATGAAATTCCTCAAACAAATTTGGATCAAGACCCTGAACATTGGAGTAACCAATGATCTACATGAAAAGGATGCAAAGTTCATTCGTTTGACCAATGCTATTGCCATCATCGTCGGAATTTGGTTATTTTCCATTATTCCCTCTCTACTTCCCTACTACCCCTCTAGCCAATACATCATTTATAATTCTATCTTCTTTCCCGTAATTTGGTTACTTGTTTTATACTTATCCGCCTAGACAACTAAAGTATATATCTCGTGTTTCTTTATCTGCTCTCATCCTATTCATTGCCGTAGAAGTGTATTTAACAAACAAAGGTCCAATCATCCAAGCACCACCAGAATTCTTTTGGCTCGGAAGACTCATCACACTTGTTGCCCTTTGTGTATTAGTGTATATAGTTACTTTATTCAATTACAAAACTCTGCACAAAGCCCAAGACTTACTTGAAATTGAACATCAAAAATCAGAAAGCCTGCTCCTAAATATCCTCCCCCCTACTATTGCACACCGACTCAAATCAAAAAATGAAATCATTGCTGACAAAACAAATGAAGCAACGATCCTTTTTGCTGATATCGTAGATTTTACAATCCTATCGCAAACAATGGAGCCGGAAAGAATTGTCTCTCTTTTAAACGATATTTTTTCGGAGTTCGATACCATCATCAAAACTCACAATTTAGAAAAAATCAAAACCATTGGTGATGCCTACATGGTAGCTTCCGGAATCCCTGAGTCGAGAGAAGACCATTGTGAAGCTGTTGCATTATGTGCACTTGATATGTTATCTTCTATTAAAAATGGCATCTCCGAAGATTCTAAAAACTTCAAAATTCGAATTGGAATCCATACCGGCCCAGTCGTCGCAGGTGTGATTGGTAAAAGCAAATTTATCTATGATTTATGGGGAGATAGTGTGAACACCGCCAGTCGTATGGAATCGCATGGAACCGAAGGAAAAATTCATGTTTCCAAAGATGTATACCAAAAACTAAAAACAAAATTTATATTTGAAGACAAACGAGAAATCCAAGTGAAAGGAAAAGGAATTATGGAAACCTATTTTTTGATTCAAAAATCTTAATGATAGGTTTTGAAATCCTGAGATGAAATCAGATGATTCTTTGAATTCTACTTTACCACCAACTGGCAAAGAGGAAAAAAGTGCAATGAGTCAGATTTTTCGTAAAACCTTAACCACCCACCACTTTGATTTGGATTGGAACCGTCATGTCACGAGTAGGACCTATGAACGGTTTGGTTACGATGCCAGGTGCGAAATTCTAAAGGAATTCGAATATCCTATAGAACGAATGTTAAACGAAAATATCAGTTATATTCCCGGATCCACCTATGTCCGTTTTTTAGACCAACAGTTTGTAGGTGCTGAGATGACTGTGGAATCACAAGTCTTCCGAATGAACAGTGGGGTTCTCCTCTGGAAACAAAGTATTTTGGGACCCAGCGGAAAAAAAGCCTGCGAAATAGAAACAACCTCCAGTTTGGTTCAGGATGGAAAGATCATCATCATCCCAACTATCCTTGCATTCAATATCGCTCCCTACAAATTCACCATCCACCCAAAGCCCACCAAACAAAACACAGTGGACCATGAATATTATATTCCTTTTAGTGATATGAATTGTTTTTGGAATTTACCTTCGGATGCAGTATGGAAAATTTTTGAGGAAGGTCGGTTTTTATTTTTTAAAGAAATCGTAGATTTGAATTTAATCAAAGAGACGGATGCCACTACATTTTTTATGGGCGGTGAAATCTTAATCCACAAACAACCGGAACCCGGCTCTCATGTAAAAATTTTAAGTTGGATTGAAAGTTTTGAAAAGATTCGTTTTTATTTTAGACAAGATGTAATTGATCTGAACGGAAACTTACTAGCAAGCATGAAAGATGAACAACTGTTTGTTTCTCTTTCGAAGGCTCGGCCAAGGAGAGCACCGGAAGCCTTCTTTAACAAAATAGAAAGATTTATTGAATGATCGGCGTTTTTTGTTTGAGGAGGATTTCCTCATCTGCAGTCAATTCCCGATAACTACCGAGTGTGAGTGTCGGGTCTAGTATTAAGTTTCCCATCTTCACTCTTTTTAGGTAAGTGACTTCCTTACCTAAACTTTGAAACATCCTACGAATTTGTCTAAACTTACCTTCTTTCAACCAAACCGTTACAATCTTTGGTTGGTTTGAATCGGGAATCGCAAGCCTTGCAGGTAAAGTTTGATAACCATCATCCAAAACAATTCCGGTTTCAAAAGCAAGGATGTCTTCTTTGGTCACATCATCAGAAATTTCAGCATAGTATTCTTTTTCTACAAAATGCTTAGGAGATGTATAATAATGACCGAGCGGCCCATCGGTGGTAAACAATAACAACCCCTCTGTTTCTTTATCCAATCGACCCACCGGAAACAAATCCATATTCGCATGCCTTTCGCTTAAGTAGTCCATCACCGTTTTCTCACGACTGTCTTCTGTTGCTGTGATACAATCGGGAGCCTTATTCATCATAAAGTAGTAAAACTCTTTACGAACAAGAGTCTCTTCATAATAGATCACTTCATCATTCATAGAAACTTTAAAACTAGGATCCTTAACCACCACACCGTTAACTTTGACTAGTCCCTGATGGATCTCTTTTTTGACATCGGAACGAGAACCGAGCCCATAATTTCCTAGAACTTTATCAAGGCGATCTTTTGACATATCTTATCATCCTTACAGTGCAAAAGGAATATGACAATCAGGAATTTCTTTAAGTAATGATGAATTGAATCAAAAAAAGGTATCGAAAACAAATGCCGAAAACAATCTAACTAGTATGTTCGATACCTTTCTAAGGATTGTCAAAACTTCACGAATTGCCTTTGATTTGGCTTACAAAAGTTCCCCTGTTTTAACTGCGCTTATCTCCATTCTAACGATCGCCAACGGTTTGTTCCCCTCTTTACTTGTATGGATCGGAAAACTGATCATCGACTCCATCCTCCAAAATCAATCCACCTCTGACCAATGGATAGATTTATTACAATCAGATGCGGCAAAATTAGTTTATATGGAAGGGATTTTAACCATCCTCTATTTTGGTTCGCAGAAGTTGTACAACATTGCTTATACTTTACTGCGCATTCGATTGGGCCAAGAAGTCAATGAAAGGATTTTGTCTAAAGCCATTCGTTTGGAACTCACTCAATTTGAAGACTCAGAAACCTACGACAAAATGACACAAGCAAGGACAGAGGCCTCTTCAAAACCTCTTTCCATGGTCACAAGATTTTTTACCATTGCCCAGTCCTCCATCACGATCGTCAGTTTCTTTGGACTTCTCATCAAACTCTCTCCACTCGCATCATTCATTTTAGTCATTGCATCCATTCCTTCTTTCATTGCAGAAACAAAGTTTTCGAATCATAGTTTTCGGTTGTTCCGATGGAAGGCAAAAGAAACAAGAGAACAAGTGTATCTTGAAACTTTGATGGCAAGAGAAGACAATGCAAAAGAAATTTTACTCTTTAACTTAGGAAAAGAATTCTTAAATAGATATAAAAACAACTTTCAAAGGATTTATATCGAAGACAAAAAACTCACCCTAACAAAAGGTATATACAGTTTTCTCCTTGGTTTACTCAGTCAATTTGCTTTTTACGGTTCCTATATCTGGATTGTATGCCTAGCTCTATTACATAAAATTTCATTAGGGGAAATGACAATGTATCTTGTCATCTTCAGACAAGGTCAAAGTACATTTTCCAATGCCCTTTCTGCTTTTGGTGGTATCTATGAAGATCATTTATACATCGAAAATCTTATGGAGTTTTTGGATCTAAATATCCTGAAACAATACGGAAACAAAAAAGGCAATCACCAAAGATTAGGAATTGTTTTTGATTCTGTTTCCTTTCAATATCCTGGTGCCAAACAACCTTCTCTTTCCAATGTTAGTTTTGAATTAAAACCAGAAGAAAAACTAGCCATTGTAGGTGAGAATGGATCTGGAAAAACAACTCTCATCAAACTTCTCACTCGTTTGTATTCTCCAACATCAGGTAAAATTTATTTAGATGGAATTCATTTAGAAGATTGGGATGAAGAAACTTTACGCAGAAGGTTCGGAGTGATCTTTCAGAACTTTGTCCAATACCAATTCAAAGTGGGAGAGAATATTGGGATGGGTGATGTACAAAAAGTGCAGTCAGAAGAAGAATGGATTCCTGCAGCGAAACTTGGAATGGCCCATGATTTTGTAACCAATTTGGAACAAGGATATGCGACGAGACTAGGGAAGTGGTTCCAAGATGGACGTGAACTTTCAGGAGGACAATGGCAAAAGGTGGCCCTTGCTCGCGCATTTATGCGCACTAGTGCCGATATTCTTATCTTAGATGAACCTACTTCAGCCATTGATGCAGAAGCTGAAATGAAAGTATTCGAACATTTTAGAGAACACACTCAAGGCAAAACTGTCATCCTAATTTCCCATCGATTTTCCACTGTAAGAATGGCAGATCAAATCTTAGTACTCGAACAGGGAAAAAAAACAGAATGGGGAAGCCATGAAGAACTTCTTTTGAACAAAGGGAAATATGAAAAACTATTTCGATTACAACAGGCCGGATATCAATAGCAGGGTTATTAAATCCGATACTATAAGTAATGGATAAGAACAAAAGGAGGATAGGACATGGAAGACAATTATTCTAATTTAGGTATGCGAAAACTTAAAGATCTTATCGATTCCTTTGGAGAAAGATCAAAAGAAATTGGGTCTGTGGCTGGATCAATCCAACAAGTAGCAAAACAAACCAACTTACTTGCATTAAATGCTTCTATTGAGGCAGCCAGGGCCGGCGAACACGGCCGCGGTTTTGAAATCGTTGCCAATGAAGTGACGAAGTTATCTTTCCAAACTTCCGAAGCGACAAAAAAAATATCTGAAATCTTATCTCGTATTAATTTAGAAAATTCATCCGCAAATTCAGATGTACTTGAGATGGAAAAACAATCCATTTTAGATAACGCAGAACTTTGGACTAGTAATATCGCCAAAGAACTCGAATCCAAATTCTACATCATGGCTACATCTCTCTATGGCTTAAAATTTTTAATTCAAAGTTTGGTTCATGCAAACATTGGAATGAAACGAGAACATTTACTTCTTATCTTACAAGAATACTTGATACAAAACGAACAACAACTGGCTTACGCGATTTGTTGTGAACCAAATGTGATCGATCAGATGGATCCAGAATACAAATCTAAGGAAGGCCACGATGCCAACGGAAGGTTTGTCCCTTACTGCCACAGGCATACGGGAAGGATTTCTATTGAACCTTTACAAGGTTATGACACGGCCGGAGAAGATGAATGGTACACTCTTCCTCGTGATTTAGGGGAAGACATCATGATGGAACCTTACGATTATCCAATCGAAGGAAAAACTGTCAAAATGACAAGCCTCATGACTAATTTATTTTTACATTCTAAATTTGCAGGGATCCTTGGTGCCGACTTTTCTTTGGAGCAGTTACAATCCGAACTCTCCCCTAGAAAAATATTTGGAATCGGTAAAACCTCCCTCATCACTTATAACGGAAATTTTGCCTCCCATCCAGATATGGAATCGCTTGGTATAACAGCTGAGATCCTCACCGAGGAAGCAAAAAAGGCCATCCAGAAAGGAGAAAGTTTTACCTTTATCGACAAATCTAGTAACGCGCGGATTCTAAAACCAGTTCGTATTGGCCAAAGTAAAAGACCTTGGAGTATCCTTGTTGAATTCAATTTGCTTTCTGCTCTTAAAAAATAAGGAACCTATTTTCATTTCGTAACTTGTGATTAGATACTTGCTTACCCCTCCCTAGAAAAAACTCTGGTTCTATGGACATCGATTCCTTGTTACAGGACCTAAAAACACTTTTGGACTCTCCCAAAGACCTTGTAACCATTTCGGAAGAAAAACGATTGGAACTCATGGTCCTCTGTGGCAAAATTTCTCGCCCCGATCGCAACGAGGTTCGCAAAAGAAACCGCACTGTCCGCGTCGAAAAAAAACAAACACTCAAAATCCAAGAAAAACAGAAAACTGCTCTAACAGGAATCAGGCGAGCACGAGAAACAGCTGTGTTCAAAGCACCTTTACAAATCTCCAATACAGCAGGATGGTCCTGGGACAAAGCAGAAGAACTTTCAAACCCTAAACCATGTTATATTTGTAAAACACCCTTCACCAAGTTACATTTTTTTTATGACTCCATGTGTCCTAATTGTGCAGAACTCAATTACTCCAAAAGGTTCCAAACCACAGATCTCAGGGGAACTGTAGCAGTCATTACAGGATCACGTTTAAAAATTGGTTATCAGGCAACCTTACTTTTGTTACGTGCCGGTGCCAGAGTCATCGCTACGACAAGATTTCCAAATGATTCCGCAATTCGTTTCGCCAAAGAAGTCGATTTTCACTTATGGAAGGATCGTTTACAAATTTTCGGTTTGGATCTAAGACATACACCCAGTGTGGAAATCTTCTCTAAATTTTTAGAAAACCATTTGGAAAGATTGGACATCCTCATCAATAATGCCGCCCAAACGGTTAGGCGCCCGCCTGGTTTTTATAGTCACCTACTCGACGCAGAAAAACTAACCATTTCTGAATTACCACCAGAGGCACAAAAGTTACTAAGTTTTTACCAACACTGCAAACAAGAGTTAGATTCTTATCGGTCTGATTCAGAAATGAAGGACACTGCCACGGCCCTTGCCGTCAGTTGGAATCACAAAACACCAGGGGTCGGAATTCGTTCTTCTGCGGCACTCTCTCAAATTCCCTACTCTCATGACAATTCAAATGAACTGGAAGCCGTTTTTCCGGAAGGCCAACTCGATGCTGATTTACAACAAGTTGATCTTCGCAAAACGAATAGTTGGCGGTTACGCCTTGGCGAAATTAATACTTCTGAAATGTTAGAAGTCCAATTAGTGAATGCAGTAGCACCATTTGTACTTTGTAATCGTCTTGTTAGTCTGATGCGAAGGGACAATACGGGTAAAAAACATATCATCAATGTTTCTGCCATGGAAGGAAAATTCCATAGGTTTAAAAAAGAAGACCGCCACCCACATACCAATATGGCAAAAGCGGCACTCAATATGATGACGCATACCTCAGCGGAAGACTTCGCAAAAGATGGAATCTTTATGAATGCGGTTGATACTGGTTGGGTGACAGATGAAGATCCGGTGGAACTTGCCAAAAGGAAACAAGACCTACATGATTTCCAACCACCTCTAGACATTGTGGACGGGGCAGCTCGGGTCATTGATCCCCTGTTTGACGGTGTCAATACAGGGAAACACTGGATTGGAAAATTTCTAAAAGACTATTTCCCTATTGATTGGTAGCCGGAATCTGGGATGAGAGAATTGGTTCTTTGGGAGAAAACTTCTTCAAAAATTGAACAAAGGATATCAGATTTCCTTTTTTAAATTTAAACTTAAGGATGGTCGTTGCTGGAGTTTTCAATCGAACGAGCATCTCTTTCCAATCCTGTGAATCCAGTTCGACAACCAAATTAGCATCAGCAAGTAGACCGGGAATGACTTCCGCCACAGCTTTTCGCAAATGAATGGTGTACTGTTCTTTCGTATCAGAAAAAACAAATCCCACCTTTTCATCAGAATCAATACTTAAAGCCGGATCCAAATTGGTAACAAAGCTACTTAAGATAACTTTGACTGGATAACGACGTAACAAAGCAGGACTTGGTCTTACTTTGATTTTTGCAACAAACTGCTTCCTAAGTTCTAAAGCTTCCGTAAGATAATAATGTTTGGCATTAGCATTTGATTCCGATTGGCCCAGTTTTTCTAAGGCCTCAATACGCATGGAAACTACTTCAGTGAGTTTGGGATCATTCCGAAGGAGGTAGCCTGACAAACTCAATACGGCTTGGTATTCTTTGGATTGTAACTTACTTTTTGTATATTTCAGTAGATTCTCTTTTCCTCCCGCCAAATCCACAATCAAATCAGCATAAGCCTTCCGATCCAGTGGTTGCAACTCTGCCGAGTCACCACTAAACCAACCCAAATTTCCTGTAAACGCGGAACGAACGGACCAAGACACCTTTCCATACACTTCTTGCAGGTAAGGAGATTTTTTTAAATGATCGGAAAGTTTCACAAACTCCACTAAATCATCCGGGTGGTATCCTGCATTGATCCCACGGAGGGACTGGTCATGTACGAATTGTACGGCATCTCGATAATCTGTCACAGTATCAAAGATAAATGTTTTCCCAGTGATTGGTTTTCCATGACTGGGAATGAGGTGGTCTGGTTTTAAATTCCGAATGATATCAAGGGACTGATACCAATTTTTCAAACTACGAAACCATGTTCCCCGAATTGTATATAAATTGGGAAATGCTTTATAAAAATTATCTCCAACTAACAAAACATTTTTTTCTGAATAATAAATATAAATTTGATCATCGGTTTCACCAGGGGCATGGATTAACTTCAATCGAACTCCAGAAACATCAATTTCCAAACTATCTCGAAATGTTTTTGTCGGTGGAACAAAATCCAATTTTGTATCGGCATTGTATCCTTGGTAAGGTCCAATCCCCACATTGACCAAATCACTTTTTTCTAAATAGTTCCCAAACATACGAGCACTCCTTGTCCCAATGATGGGAGTGGTTTCACTCGCTAGTTTTTGAACCGCTGGTAGTAGACTTTCGTGCGCATAAACGTCCGGAGACTGACCATCAGCAAACGTCCCAGAACCAAAAATATGATCGGGATGACTATGGGTATAAATGATTGCTTTGATGGGCAAAGAGGATATCTTTCTAAACTCTTCTAATACTTGTTTGGATGCCTGTATCTCATCTAAGGTATCAATGATAATCAGACCATCTTTTCCAACGATTAAGATCGAATTAGCAATTCCATATCCTACTGCGGAATAAACTCCGGGAACCACTTCATAAATTTTTTTCTCGAACTCAGCGTTAAAATTTTCTAGATGAACTTTCTCGGAACCTGTGGGTTCTTGTTTTGGTTTGGTGGAATGGCAATCACCAAATTGGAATAAAAAAATACATAGAATTAGAAAGTTAAGATGTAATTTCATAGATGATTCAATACAGAAATAAGATAAGATAGATGGAAACATAGTTTTATGGGGAGAGCAAGGGAACTTTTCAATTCAACCCACTGGATTGTACGAATTGTATAATCCGTAAGCGCTCACACCTGAGAAAGAATTTCATCCCAGATCGATGAAAAGCCAAAACAATCTAACTTTGATTAGCTGGTATAAAATGGATTCTCGTCCTTCCCAAAAAAACCTCCTATCTTAAATCAGGAACTAGACACAAAATACAATATATTGGATATCCATCTGTAATAACAGATTTAGGCCTATTCCCACAGCCTCTTTGGAGAACAGTGTCCAAAACACTACAGAGAGACCCAATGAAACAAATTCTATGGAGCCTATCCTTCTTCCTTCTCGCCTTTTATCCTCTTTTGGCACAATCTACGACTAAAGAAGGGGTGACCCTACCCAAGACAAACGAACCTAAGGAAAATCCGGCTGTCTCGGGGGACGAGAAATCGGACAAGGAAAGGTGGAGATTTCTCTTCTATGCAGGCGCGGGTAAGGCAGAAATCCAAACCAACCCCAATATCCCTTTTGCTCATCGGGATCCAAATACAGGACTTGCTATCAATCCAGGAATCGGAAAACGAACGGGACTTACCAATGCGGGAACTACCAATTTTCCATCGGAAGGATCGGGAACCAACCAAGGGTCTGTATTTACATTAGCCAACGACAAATGGCTGTTTGCTTACGGATACACTTCCATTGATTTAAAAATGTCACCGGCAAACCAGGGAACGGTTCCTTTACGTTCCTTTGATTCTTCTTCGGAACATGTAGTTCGTAATATCCGAGTGGATTATACTCAAAAAATTACAGATGTTTTTTCTACCGTTTTCTCTGTCCGTCAATTCCTTCGCACAGGAAATTATCAGTGGGATAATGTATTAGAAAATACAAACACAACGAATCACTATGTTGCCTTTCCGAAAATTCAAGTGAATGACAATATGAGAATTAATATCTTTGCATTGGGATTCAAATTCACTTATTTTAAAAATTGGGAAATAGAACCTTACTTTCAATATCGTGATGCCAGGTTCTATGCAAACGTATTCTCCACTGTAGGGATTGCACAAAGATCAGATAATTTACTTTTGCCATCAGATCCCACTGCCATTGGGAATGCCTGGGCTTACCAAGGACTCGGTAGTGCCTATGCGTTACCGCTCTACAACTCCATTAATAAAGAATTTGGAAACGTTGGATTAAGGTTACAATACAATCCTTATAAGTTTTTATTCTTGCGAACTGATGTAAGACGAAACCCTGTTCTCGCGGCCTGGGAAGTGCGCGGGTCAGTCACTGTATTTTTTAATAAGTATTTTGGAATTACAGCAGGTGGAGTGTATGCGGAAGCAGAAATCAACCCTTTAAGTTTACATGGTTGGGAAATTGGCCCTACTTTTACTTATTTGTTTTAAAGTAGAACCAATTTCTAAATCAAAGGGTAATTACCAAACCTAATGGTTTATGTTAATTATGGTAAAGGAATTTCGATTCTTTTACCATCATGTCCAATGATCAAATCTCCATGATATACCTTTTGAATCGGATCTTTATAGATGGCTTTGGTTTGAATATAACCTTTCACAAATGGAATCATATGGGTTAAAACCAATGTTTTTACTTTTGCCGCTTCTGCCAAGTTTCCTAATTCGGTAGCATCAATATGGTATAACTGAATGTCTTTCATAATTTTACTGAGCCGTGGATTATCAATGGATTCATAAGCCTTTTCAACTTTCGCAATCATAGATTTGTTCATCACTTCAGAAATTAGATAATCTACACCAGAGGACTGTTTCTTTAGGAATTCAGAATTAGCGGTATCACCTGAAATCACAATGGATTTTCCTTTGTATTCCACTCGGTAACCAACTGCCGGCTCCACAGGTTCGTGATTCACAAAAAAACCATGAACCACAACCCCATCCTTCTCATAAATAATTTTGGAAGAACCATCTGATTTAGGATTAAATTCATTTGCCTTGGCCCCTTTCCACTGTGCCGGCATAACAGCTTCGCCATGGTGTTTGGTGCGGTAGTAGTATTCCAATTGATAACTCTTTAGAAATCCATTCACAAGATCACCAGTCCCTCTCGGCCCGTATACAGTCAGAGGTTTTTGCCTTCCAAGTAACCAACTGCGATCAATCACCTCACCTAAATCGGCAAAATGATCCGAATGAAAATGCGTAATAAACACCGCATTGATTTCTGCAACTGGTAGGTGCAGTTTCTCCATCGCCATGGCAACACCATCCCCACTATCAAATAACAAAAACTGACCATTCACAAAGATTGCTGTGGAGTTTTGAATGCTTTCCGAAGGAAGTGGGGAACCAGTTCCTGTAAGGACAATGGTTATTTTATCTTTGTTAAAAAGCTCTTTGGCAGCTTCGACCTTTACCGTTGTACTTTCGTTAACACGGCTGAGAACAAAACGATCCCAAGAACAAGAGAGAGTCAACAACAAACTAAAAAGAATGCTGTATTGGAGTGGATGGATTTGGTTTAACTTCATAGTTTTTCCTTAGTATTTTTTTTGAATGTATCGAAACTCGTTCGTAATATAGTTCTAAAACCGATATGACCCGTGGCCAAGTGGTCTTCTTGTGGTTGTTTGGCGGCAGCTCTATAGCGTTTGCAGTAGTTTGGTGAACAGAGATAAGATCCACCTTTAATGGTATGGTATGTTGATTGATCCAATGTTTGAGTTACTTTCCAAGGATCAGCTGTATATTCCCAAACATTTCCAATCATATCATAAAGACCAAATCCATTTTTCGCAAAACACCCAACAGGCGAAATCCCAGAAAATCCGTCTTGTCCTTCATCGACGAAAGGAAATTCACCCTGCCATGTATTGGCTTCTTTTAATGGTTGGTTCTCTGTTTGAGATTCTTCTGACCCACCACGAGCCGCCCATTCCCATTCCACTTCTGTAGGTAGGGACCTGCCTTTCCACTTAGCATACAAGAAAGCATCTTTGTAAGTGATAGCAACCACGGGATAAGATCCCTTCTCCTCAATGGTCGATTCAGGCCCTTCTGGATGACGCCAATTGGTTCCAGGAATATACTGCCACCAAGCGAGAGGAGAGTCTTTAGGAACTTGGGTGGAAGGTTTTTGAAATACCACAGCACCTGGTTCATAGATTGGATTACCTAACTCTCCACCGAAACCAGAACTCTGTTTGGATTCCGCTTCTGTGATGTATCCCGTCTCAAAAACAAACTTAGAAAATTCATCATTTGTGGTTTCTGTTTCATCCATCCAAAAACCAGAAACCGATGTAGTGTAGATGGGTGATTCTTCTGGATAAACATTGTCCCCTTTTTTGAATTTGCCAGAAGGAACCCAAACCATTCCCGAAATTTTTGTGTTCCCATTTGATTTGGGGAAGTCACAAACATTTTTCTTAGTTCCAAAACTACTAGAAACTAGATAACAATGAGAAAGACCCAAACATAGAAATACTATTCCTAGTTTTCGAAACAACGAAAACAAATCAATTCACCCAATAGGTATACTCATCTTCCGGTTCCTGCTTTTGATCCAAAGTTTTATCAATGAGAACAGGAAATTCTATAAACGAAGGCCAAAGGGGTTTTGGCATTTGACTATTATAATTTACTAATAGTTTTTCTAACTTCGCGAGTGCATCAGGAAAAAGAGAGACTACGTTTTTCTTTTCTAGTGGATCTGAATCCAAATGGAACAACCATTTCTTTTTAGGTCTTTCTGTTTGGATGAGTTTCCATCCATCAGCCTGAACGGTTTGGTAGTATCCATCACTCCAGAATAGTGGTCTCGATTTTTGATTTTGTTGTCCCTTTAGATAGGGTAAAAGATTCACCCCATCAATAGGGCGATCTAAAGGCAAACTTGCACCAGCGGCACTGGCAACGGTCGGAAGGATATCAATATTGGTAATAGCATTTTGATATTTGGTACCAGGTTTGATATGGCCTGGCCACTTTGCCACATAAGGAACTCGAATCCCTCCTTGAAACAAAGTGAGTTTCCATCCTCTATAAGGCCTGTTGACATCGGGCAAACCAATATAGTTGGGAGCTCCATTGTCACTGGTAAAAATCACAATGGTATTTTCATCCAGGCCTTCTTTTTTTAGTGAAGACAAAATTTTTCCCACACTTCGATCCAAAGAACGAATCATACTCAAATACACTCGTTTCCTATGGTCTTTGATATGAGATAAGGCATCGTAATCTTCCTTACTGGCTTGTAAAGGAGTGTGAACCGCCCAGTGCGCTAAAAACAAAAAGAAGGGACGGTTTTTGTTTGTTTCAATCACTTTAACGGCTTCATCCGTAAAATAATCGGTTAGATACCGGCTAGGTTCAAACCACTTGCCGCCATTATAACTCACACCAAATCGCATATTGGGCCACAAAAATCGGTCTATCGGATCAAAGTCCTGTTTTGAATTATAAACATTCGGATCTTCCACAGGCAGATACAACCCACTTTCCATAAACAAAGTTTCGTCAAACCCTTGTTTGTTGGGACGCATCTCATCTGTACTTCCCAAATGCCATTTCCCGATATGAACGGAATGGTATCCTCTCGATTTTAATACTTCGGCAATAGTAACTTCTGTAGTAGGCATTCCGAGTTCATTAAAGCTTTTTGATTTTTCTGCCTTTTCTTTATCAATAACTACAGGATACAAACGATTCGGATCTGCATAAAGGTCAGCTCCCACACGGGCAAGAGCTCCCGGGGTCGGAGTGAATTCAACTCCAAACCGAGAAGGATATCTACCTGTCATTAAGGCCGCACGTGACACAGTGCAAACGGCGCTTCCAGAATATCCCGAATCAAACCTCACCCCTTCCTTGGCAATGGAGTCAATATGGGGAGTGGGAACACCGAGATCCGCATAACCGCCACCATACGTTGTCACATCATTAAATCCCAAATCATCTGCCATGATCACAATGACATTCGGCGGACGGTTATTTAATTTATCTTTTGCAGTGACAGGTCCCACTAACCAAGGAACGGGATGGTTCGCTTCTCTTGGATGGCGAATATCCGTAATCCAACCCAAGGAGTAACGAAGTAGAATCAAACGGTTGTAATAGAGAATTCCGAGAACAACAAATAGAGCCAAAAAAGTAGAAAGTAAAATTTTGAGTAATTTCATAGAGAACCTAAAGTCTTTGGAATGAAGGTATCTTTGAAGGTGCGACTGCGCCAAGAGTTAAGTGGGATGGGTGTTTAGTAAAAAAGAAAAAAGGCAGAATCCATCCAATCCAATGGCGAATCGACCAATGAATTAAACACCATCATTGATCCCTACAGACGAGGAAGTTTTTTAGATTTCAAGTTCTTTCCGCTGTTTTTGCAAACAAAGTAGAGGGAGAAAATCCGAATCCTTCTGGAAGATTACCTCCATCTAACTTCACCAATATGGAGATAATGGCATAATGATGGACTGTATGCGAAACAAGAAATTTGAGTTCTCGATTTAAGGAACTCAGAATCATTGGAACTGATTCCTTTGGATTGTTATTTTGTGAAATGGTAAGGGTCTCTAACGAAAAACTTTCGTTTTGAAACTTGGCTGTACAATCGAATAGCGATGTAATCGCAAACAAACGATCGGATTCTAGTTTTGGATTTCGTTTTCTATTGTCATAATCTATATGACCTGTCTTTAGACCTTCCCAAAACAATTCATAATGTTCTAAAATATGCCGGAAATGTTCACCGATGGAGGCATCCATAGGCTCATGTTTTCGTTCATAACTTTCGTTCGAAATCGATTCTAAAAGTAGAATTCCTTGCTCTAAAATTTGACAGTTCTCAGCCGATAAGGAATCCATACAATGGGATTTAGACTCAAGTTTTGCTCCAAGTTCTCTGCAAGCTGCAAGTATTTTGACCTAAAATTCGTAGATTTTTGTCTACCCACCCCAAATTTCCTTGGTTTTTAGGAAATTCCAAGATGCGCACGAACACTGTTCTTAACCTCGAACGACGAATCAAAATATCCGAGCTCTACAAACTTTTCCTTTCTTAGAAAAATTCCATTCACCATTTTCGAATTAAACACATTGACTGACTAGTCAGTATCTTTGTTTATGGATAAAAGGGGTAGAAATGTTTTTTGTTCTGATCATCTTTCTTTCTGCAATCTTTGCTATGACCCTTGGGATTCCCGATGCCCCCTTCCCTCAAGGCGACGAAATCATGCACATTCGTTCCATTCGGGAAAGTTTGGAGTTAGGGAGTTACACCCTTCCCGTTTTATCAGGCCTACCGAACCCCTACAAACCCCCACTTCTATTTTGGATGGGAATGTTCTTTGATAAAATTTTTGGTGTCGGTTACTTTGCGGAACGATTGGTATCCTTTGTATTTGGAATTGGAACTTTGGCTTTGTTCTACAAACTCTATCACTCAATAAGTAAATCACCAAAAGAAACTAAACTCGCCACCTTAACATTTGCTTTCTCCTTTCTTTCTCTGAAGTTCTTTGGGCTTCTCATGATGGAAGGAGCTATGGTATTTTTTACCTTACTCTATGTATTTTTATTCTATAGGTCCAAAAAAACTAAAAACTTAAGTTATGTGGCTTGGGGTAGTTTTTTTGTTGGATTTGGTTATTTACTCAAAGGCCCCATCCTTCATATCTACATCGGATTATTTTTACTCAGTTATCTTTATATCCAAATGATACGAGTGAGAAAAGGTAAGTTCCAAATTCATTTTTCTCCGCTGACAAAAGAAAGACCTACACTTCTCCTCTTTAGTCTTTCTCTTCTCATTCCCATTTTATGGATTTCCTATTTGTATCTATTTACAAGTTCAGGAAAGGAATTGTTGCGATTCTTTTTTATTACAGAGAATATGGGGAAATTCTATGCGGCCAACCAATCAGGCCTTAGAATTTGGGGAGGTTGGCTCCTTTACAGCATCCCATTCACCATCCCTCTCCTTCATATAGGTTTACTCACCATAAAAAAACCATCGAACCATAGAAACCAAATCTTAGCAATGACAGTTGGCGTGTTTTTATTACTCGTTACGATCTTTCACATACTACCCAACAGAAAAGATCCTTACTATGTGACCCCATTCATTGTGTTTTTATTTTTATTACCGGCAATGAAAAAAGTAAGTTGGGAATCCTTAATCCTTTCTAAATACAATCGGTATTCCATTCCCTTGGTTTACTTTGTCTTTGTAACTTTCTCCATTGTTCTGAGATTACCAGTTCTATTTGCTGTATCTCTTTTGGGAATCATCGTCACACTCGGCGCTATCTTTGCTTTCCCTGGCAGTAAAATGCGTTTCTATGGAATTTTTATACCACAGCTTCTACTTGTGCCAATCACCATGATTTTTCTATTGAAACCTATGGCCGATCCTGATATAACCAAACAACTAGTTGGTGCAGAAGGAAAAGAGATTTGTGTGATTGCAGAAAATCCGTGGACGGCCATGGACATTCAAAACAAATTAAAAAGTTCCAAAGTTAGTTTTGCCCTTCCCCTCACCTATCAGGAAACCTGCCCCAAGGCTGAGACCCTTGTTGTTTTTCGCGAGACAACACTCAGTTCTGACTGGAGGAAAGTGGGTTTTTGGTTCCAGTGGAAACAACATTTGAACCTGGATTCTAGGCAGATTTTACGTGCTCTAGTCAAGATGGACAAACGTTCCTTCCAATCGGAAGTCAGTGTTTGGGAACGAGGAGAAACCCAATGAAAAAATATGGAATCCTCCTTTTCCTTTTGGCAATCGTTTCTCTTTGGGACTTTTCCAAAGACAACGCTCCCAAATTTGGAGTCAAAGCCCAAACAAACCAGTCCTCGGAATGCAAAGTACTTTGTGAAAAAGCAAGTCTTTGTTTAAAAGAAGACCAAAAGAAATTACAAGATCCCAAGATGTATCAGTTTGCCTGTGAAATTCTTTGCACCAAACAATACCAATTGTTTTCCGGATGTTCTAAAGCCATTGGAGAGTCTTGCTCTAGTGGTGAGTTATGTATCAAAAATCAAACAAAGGGGCTTTTTTAAAAACAAAAGAAGTTAAATGACCAGTCATGCAACATAAAACAAGTATTATACTCCCAACCTATAATGAAGCCGGTAATATTAAAAACTGTGCCGAAACAATCTCTCGAATTCTAGAAAAAGAATCTATCGACTTTGAAATTGTGATCGTAGATGACAATTCACCCGATGGGACCTATGAAGTGGCCAAAGTCCTTGCTGATTATGACAAAAGGATCAAACCCTTTGTTCGGACAACAGAAAGAGGACTTAGTTCTGCTGTGACCTTTGGGTATGGGAAAGCAGAGGGTGACAATTTAGTGGTGGTGGATGCTGATTTCCAACATGACTATACAAAAATTCCCGATGTCATTCGCCTCTTAAGTGAAAACGACATCGTTGTGGCTACACGCAGAAGTTCCGATGGTGGTTATGGAAACTTCTCCATCTTACGGAAGTTAGCAAGTCAGTTTGCTACAAAAATTTCTGAGTGGTTGTTTCCTGTTCCCATTTCCGATCCAATGAGTGGATTTTTTGGAATTAGAAAATCAGTTTATCTCGAAACCAAAGGAAAACTCAAACCCAGAGGTTATAAAATTCTTTTTGAAATTTTAGGATCGGTTCGCACAGAAAAGATCGCTGAAGTGGGTTATACTTTTGGTCTTCGCACTTGGGGACAATCAAAACTCGACTCAGGGGTTATCTTTTACTTTATTTGGGATTTGATTTCGATCAAATGGAGTCAGTGGAGATCTTCCCACTCCTTCCAAATTCGATCCAAAAGACGGAATTCCCATATCCATCCATAAGCAAAACTTTAGGGTTCGTATCAAAATCTAATGGGAATCTAAAAAAAATTCCCTTCTTTTTTTATTCATAAACCCTAAGGTATTTTTTCCTTTTACCGTTCATTGTTTTGTGAGGGACAACATGGTCACAAAAACGGTAGAGGAAAATTGTTACAGAATCGAATCCAATCAATTGGATGTATACTCCGCTGCTGGCCTAGAAGAAGACATGACTAGCATCTTCAAACAAGGTGTGAGTTCTCTCTACTTGGATTTTTCCAATGTAGAGGAAGTATCCTCTTCAGTGCTTGGCCTTCTTTTATACAAAAAAATGATCTATAGAAAACAAGGGGTGAGTTTGTTTCTAATCAACGTAAACCCACAAATCCAAAAGATCTTAAAAATTCTAAACCTAAACGGATACTTACTTCTTTAAACGAATTTCAAAAACGGCTCCCGAATGCATTGTGAGTTTGAGTTCCTCCCCTAAAACTTCGGCCCCACCGAAAGAATACAATAACTTAGAACCCTTAGAAATCGTTTCCTTAGCTTCTTTCTCTCCAAAGTTTAAATACACAACCACCACTGTTTTTCCTAAGATTCTTTCAAAACAAAGGACATCGGGATGAACACTGGATTTGGTTTTGATATTTCCTTCTTTGAATACCGCAGACTCTTTTCTTAAATGGAATAAGGACCGGTAATGATTCCAAAGAGAGTCATTCTTTGTTTTTTGATACAAGACCGTATCTTCCGTTTGGAAACGACCTACCGGTAACCAAGATTTCCCTTTCGAAAATCCCGCTTGGTCACTTGCATCCCATAACATGGGTAGGCGGCAATTGTCTCTGTTGATATAAACCCCAAGAAGATTGGATAAAAACAAAGGTACCAAACGATTCATCTTGGCAATCGGATCTTTTCCCAAAAAATTAGAGATCCGTCCCTCCTTTCTTGCAATCTCTTCCCCGTAATACACAACAGGAATCCCTCTAGCTAAAAATTGGAAGGCGGAGAGAACTTTTGCTTTGCGAGTATCCCCACCTAACCTGTCGATATAACGTCTTTGGTCATGGTTTCCCAAAACATAAGTGGGTGTGAATGGGGCCGGAAATTCTCTTTCATTTTTTTCCAAAAGGTCTTTGAAAAACTGAGCCTTGTAATCGAAGTGGATGAGCTCAAACTGAAATACAAGATTGAGACCGTCTGCTTTTTCTCCTAAAAAAGATTGGAGAACTTGGTCCGATCCACTCACCTCTCCAATAAGGAATGGTTTTTGTTTGTATTTGGATATATGTTTGCGAACTTCCTTGGCAAACTGAAAGGACTCAGGTAAGTTTAAGTTGTATTGTTTCTTTTGAAAGAACGCCTCATCATGGTTATCTGGTGTGGGGAAGTATCGGAAACTAGAAGGATTGTCTCGGAAACCTTCGTCCTTATAAATCGAATTGAAGATATCGAGCCGAAACCCATCCACTCCCTTCTTAAGCCAAAAATCAAGAACACCGAACATTGCTTTTTTGACTTTGGGATTCCGATAGTTCAGATCGGGTTGGAAGGATAAAAAATTACTATAATAGAATTCGTCTGTAGTTTCGTCGTAGTTCCAACCAGTGGTTCCTACCATAGAAATCCAGTTGTTCGGAACTTTTCTTCTTCCTTTGTGCCAAATATAAAAATCCCTTTTCGGATTTTCTTTAGAGGATTTGGATTCCAAAAACCAAGGATGTTTGTCTGAGGTATGGTTCATCACCATATCAAGGACAACTTTCATCTTTCGTTTGTGGACTTCTCGGATGAGTTTGTCGCAGTCCTTCATTGTGCCAAATCTTGGATCAATGGAGGTGTAATCGGAAATATCGTATCCAAAATCTTCACCAGGACTTTTGTAAAAAGGAGAGAACCAAATGGTTTCCACACCTAAATCCCGAATCTGATCCAAACGCGTTAGAATCCCAGGTAAATCACCGATTCCGTCCCCATTGGAATCCTGAAAGGACCAAGGGTAAATTTGGTAAATTGAAGTTTGTTTCCACCATTCCATTTTGTTTTCCATGACTTTTCTAAAACTTTATCGTTATTTCAGTTGCCTCTAACCGAAAATCCAAATTTCTGTTCTTTATACAAGCAGGTAGCAATGGATAAAGAAAAAATCAAACTTTCCGGTTTCAACAATCTGACAAAAGTTTTGAGTTTTAACCTCTACGATTTTTGCATCACTTTGGATGACGAACAAAAGAGTAGATACGTAAGTTATATCCACGACAAATACAACGCTAGCAAAATTACAGAAATTTCTAAAGAGGTTGTCAAACGAATTGATGCCAATATCCTTTCTGTCTCTGCACAAGACTACGATCCTGTAGGTGCTTCTGCTATGGTTCTAATGAGTGATGTCAAAGGCGGAGGAAATCCTATTCCTTCCACACAGGTGAGTATGCACCTAGACAAATCACATATCACAGTTCACACTTATCCCGATGCTGCCGATCCCGATGGAATTTGTTCCTTTCGTGTTGACATTGATATTTCCACTTGTGGAGAGATCATTCCACTCGACTCCATTAACTTTTTGTTTGAGGCTTTTGAGTGCGACGTTGTGTATATTGATTATGTAGTGCGCGGTTACACACGTCTTGCCGATGGTAGAAAGATTTATAATGACCATCATTTCAATTCCATTTTGGATTTCGTAAAACCGGAACTCAAAAGAAACTATACTTATCTTTCTGATATCAACATGCCGCAAGACAATACTTGGCAAACAAAGATGATGATTAAAGAACTTGGACCTGAGAATTATTTACTGAACCCAGAAGATATCTCTCATCCAGACGTTCCCAACAAAATGAAATTGCTACGTGAGGAAATGAAAGAAGTTTACCATATGATCCACTAATTGATATTAGTGGACATCGGAATCCATTTCCTTTCGAATTTCCATCCATTCTTTTTCCCCCAATTTCGGCAGAAGATACATCTTTTCGCGATTGGGTGGGATTAAAAAAAACTGAGTTCCATGTTCATCCCGAATTTTTAAGGAAGGATGAATGGGCAAATAAGCACCTAACTTTCGATAGAAGCGAATCTCCTCATCGGTTTCGGGCCTTAGTGCTTGGATCGATAGACTTTTGCGATAATACGCCAAATAAGATTGGATCGTCTCTTCTGATTCACCAGGATCTGTGACTAAAAAGTAAAATGAAGACCGCACCTCAGGAAATCTTTCCTGAAATCTACGTAGGGCCTCTAGGGCCAAGGGGCATTTTTTCCCACAGCCCACTAGCCCCGGATAGATCCAAATCCAAGTATCTTTTGGCTCTTTGGAAAACCGGTCCTTACAAAAAGGACAATCGACAGATCGAGTTTTACCACTATAGAAAACGATCACAAAACTAAGCGAGAAGAGTAATCCACTCATCAAAACTAGTAGACTTAAGTTTCGAAAAATAGTTTTACGATTTGCCATGACCAATCATTGCAGCTAAGGTTTCCACGGAACCTTTGAGGCCATGGAAAATCACATTTCCCTTTTCAATGAGTGCAATCATATTGGAACTCGTTCCTAAATTCGTTTGGGTTTTGACATTCAAATCAATGATGGAATTGGAAATCTCATCCATACTTGTGGATTGTTCCTTACTCGAAACTTGCATCTCTTGTGCAATTTGATCCAAGGTAGCAAGAGCGTTTTCTTGTCTTTCGAAAGCAGACAGAGTTCCTGTGATCTGAGCCGTTAACTCTCCCATCCCCACTTCGGAAGAAAGAATGGATTTCACAAAACTTTGAACCGTTTGGTTGATTTGATTGGATTGTTTGAAGCTAACTTGGATGGCTGATTTGATCTTCCCTGAAATCGATGAAATATTCTTTGTCGCTTCTGCCGTAGAATCAGCAAGTTTAGAAATCTCGGATGCCACAACAGCAAATCCCCTACCGGCATCTCCGGCACGTGCTGCTTCAATCGATGCATTTAACGACAGCAAGTTGACCTTTTCAGCAATGTCGGAGATAAGTTCTAAAATCTCTTCCATCTTTTCCGAATCATCTACGGCGACTTCCATCGATTGGTAAAGGCCGGTAAATTCCGATTCTGTTTTTTTGACACTGTCGGCCGACTCTTGGATTTTGGACCGCATCACATCCAAGGAAGTAACAAATCCTTGGCTCAAGGTAAATAAGTTATGATTCAATTCTTCCACGGACTTAACTTCTTTGATCTGCCGATTCGATCCTTCCAAAATCAACTGGCTGGAAGCGGCGGTTTCTTCGGTGGCAGCAGAGATGGCTTCAATCGAGGAGGATTGATTTTTAAACGAAGTTTCAAACTCACGCACCTTTTGGGAAATGAGTTCCGAGTTTTCCACAAATGTCTGTGTTCGCGATGTGGCTTCCTCGATTGCTGTAGTGACCCCGGCTATGACTGTTTCTAAATTGCTTTGCGTTTCAATTTGTTTCTTCAGTTCCAAAACAGAACGATAGGAAAAATAAATCAGAATCCCGGTCTCAAAAATAACAAATAAAGCATGAGTGAGAACAATCTCAAGTCCCGTTCCATAACTGTAGACCATTACCTTAGTGTCGAAGATCACAGTACCAAATTCCTGGATGTAATTCCCAACTAAGTGGTGTATGGCGATGGTAAGAGCGGCAACAAGAAGGACTCTCCAATCTTCATAAACAAATAGAATGGCAAGGGCACTGAATACATGGAAGTGCATTTCGATCCTGCCAAATTGTGCCTGAATCAAAATGGCACTGAACATCATTAGGGCCGCCCCATTCCAAGCTCTTAAAAAGAAAGAACCTCTTCCCAAACGATAAAACACGAAGGAAACAAGAGAAAGAACAATTGCTGATAGAGTGACAACCGTTGTGCCACCATAACCTAAAGAGAGAAAAAAAACAAGAGGAGTGTGAGCGAGAATTGCCCAGAGAAAAAATGTATCTACTTTCTTTTGGCGTTCTAATAGAACCGCTGCCAATTTTTTATCCATGTACTAGTAGACGAAATAAATGGATAGAAGTTGATCAATAAATTGTCTGATAACCGATTTTGAAACTTTTATCCCTCAGATTCGATGCAACTGCGTTCATGAAAACTAAAGTCTAAGAAAGGATACAAATATAGGTGATTCATTCATGAACTTGCTCATTGTTGATACAGATTTGCAAAAATTAAGTCTGGGTGGCTCAAAGTCCTTTCGCTTTTTTTTCCCTAGACAAATGTTTGTTTCCAGAAAACCAAACTTTCTCTCTTGATTTGTCGAAAATAGGTTTTGATACTTGTTTGCAGAAGGTATATTTTGGAACAATTCTCGGAACCCACAGATTCAGAAACACCACTTACTGGTGAACCGGCGGATCCATCATTTTTCATTCCATTACCCAAAAATATTGCGAGTTATTCTATGACTTCGCAGGCCATTTTGGAAGAACTCCGAGTGCGCCATAGACGTTTAGAAATGCATGGAAGTGCCGAGATCACTCCATCCCTACTCTTAACTGTGGATTCCATTCCTGAGTTACTTTCAAGACAAGTCCAACTCACAGATACACATAAATCGGGAGTCGCCATCGCAGAAGCCTTCAAAGAACTGGCAGGGCTTACTGAACACAACAGAGAAGCTGTTGTCTATTTTTATCCTTTCTTTTTATCGGTAGACCAAAAACTCACCATGCGAGTGAGTATGATTGCACCGCAAAACAGAGAAAAGACGGACATCGTTCCTTTTCGCAGGTCTTGTTTCAAATACAGTGTCGATCTCATCGACCAACTATTCAAAAATAGAGCCAGTAGAGAATTTGTTTTAGATGAGGAAAGTCCGGGATCTGGGCTTGTTCGTTCTGACCAAAAAGGGAATGTTTATTTTTTTCCAACCAAACTCAGTTATGAAAGTGAATTGGAATCCATGATTCGTAAAACGATGGAGTCTTTTGGTTACATTCCCATGAAGGACTTTGTTTTGGATGTGATCACTCGTGGAAAAGAAACGGCAAAACTTGTGGAGATTGTTCCCGGTTACCATCTCATTTTACCCAATGGTTCCCATAACCCCGAATATGCACGGCACTTGGCAGTCCAATTGGATGGACTAAAAACTTTTTCCTTTCCTTATCTCAAACGTTACGCCACAGAAAATAAATATTCTGGGTTTTTAGAAAAACTAAATGAATTAGAAACCAATATCCCCAAACGGACCGAAGGCCTAATCAAATCAGGAGTGAGTTTGGTTCCTATCATCACTTCCCTTCTCGAAGAATTTCCTTTCGACAAAATCACAACGGAGGAAGGAAAACGAGTGGGTAACTCGGTAAGAGAAAGCCTTTTTATTTTAGATAAACTAAACAAACGCCTAAAAGAACAGAAAAAAGAAGACGCAGAGGAAGCGGTCGTGGCACTCACAAAACTTCTAGGAACTAAAATCGAAGACAATACGGAAAACACACTCACTCTCACCAAACTCGACTTAAATGCCGAAGTGAAAGTTCTTGGATTCAAAAATGAATCAGACAACTCCAAAGCCATCTCAAAAATCGTAAATTCTCTTTCTGAAATTTATGGATGTTTGGAAATGAAAGAGGATAAATTCCACGTCCTCTTTGCTCTGGATCAAAAAAAACTTTCGAAGGTAGAAGCCAATACTTTGGCCCTCGCCAAAACCGATTCGAATTATAGAAACGAACTTCCCATCCTCGACCAAATCCGAGTGATCTTAAAAAACAGATCGGATGAAAATATCGACAAAGAAGAAATTCCGGAAATACCTCAGGAAGAAAATACAAACTGGAATGCGCAAGCGTACAAGGAACCAAGAATTTCTTTTTCTGCCCTCCAAGAGAAATTCCACGTTCCCATTGGAGTATTTAGTTTCTTAGCACTGGCTTCCTTAACCACTGTGGTTTCTTTACTACTCGGAACTTTAGAATACATTGTCAGCGGTTTTTTCTTTAGTTTTTTTGTAGGCCTCACTCTCGGTTATCTCTACCGCTCAGATGGAAAACAAAAACCAACTATCGAAAAACAACAATCTACTGGTCCCAAAGAAAATAGATCTCTCGGCATTGCAAAGGTTGCAGAAGGATTCATTTATCCCAAAAAATTCAATAGCATAGCAGAGAAGGTTTATGATTCCAAACGACTCCGGAATCATATAGAAGATTGTGTAGAAGAGATCAAAGTCCAACTCCCAAGCTCTGACCAAAAAAAAGAATCTAACAAAATTGTAGCAGAGATTGAACATGCTATTTTACAAATTTCCGTTGTGATGAAAATTCCAGAAGCCATCCAACTGAAAAACAGGCCGAGAGAACTCATCATTTCCAAAGCCGATTTTCGTACGATTTTATTTCGCACCCAACTGGCTGAATATTACAGAAAGGAAGCAAGCATCTATAAATCGGATCGTGACCAGATGGACTACATCCAGTTTATCATTCGAGAATTAGAATTTGGCTATAATAAATATTTGAAATGATAAAGTTGGTTGTATGAAGTCTTTTGTATCCACCACACTTACGACATTTACGTTTTTTTTTCTAACATCTTTGTTCTTACAATGCAGTAAGGACGTTGTTAATGCAGAAGAATGGTTCGAGAACCATAAAGAAGATCGAGTAATCAACCTTTCCAACAAAGAAGTGGGAGTTCTTCCTATCTCCATTGGAAACTTAAAGAAAGTAGAAGAACTCACCCTCCAATACGATTCCTTAAAGGAACTTCCCAAAGAAATCGGGAACCTCAAACAATTGAAGATTTTAAATCTCTTTGGAAATCCGATCAAGACCTTACCAGAAGAAATTGGTAATTTGGAAAACTTAGAAATTCTACTTCTTGGTAGAACCGAATTAAATGAAATTCCGGCGGTCATCGGTCGTTTGCAAAAATTAAAAACATTGGCTCTAGACGAAACTAAAGTCCAACTAACAGAGGCTGATGTGGAAGTGATTGCAAGTCTTCCCAATTTAGAGATCCTTGACCTAACACTGATGCGGGAATACAAAACCCTCCCGAAAAACCTCTCTAAATTAAACTCCCTAAAACATCTCGTTTTACAAAAGACCCTTCTCGAAAAATCGGATGTTGTGCGGCTTCGGGACGAATTACCCAAGGTTCGCGTCAAACTCTAAGAACTAAGGAATATTTTTTTTCCGTTTTCTCTTTGGCCTAGACCCCAAAAATTGGTCTTAATATGGCCAAACCAGAAACGGAAAATCCTTATTCTAAAACGGTTCTTCTCCCAGAGACCACCTTCCCCATGAAAGCCGACCTGGCAAATCGTGAGCCTGGTCAAATTAAGATTTGGAAAGAGAAAAAAGTCTTCCAAACCATGAAGGAAATTCGTAAATCCAAACCTTCGTTTGTATTACACGATGGCCCCCCTTATGCCAATGGAAATTTCCATGTGGGCCACTCTCTCAATAAAATTTTAAAAGATATCATTGTTAAATCCAAAACCCTTGCGGGCTTTCACGCCGACATGATTCCTGGATGGGATTGTCATGGACTTCCCATCGAAGTACAGGTGTTAAAGAATCTTGGAAAAGAAGCAAGAAACACAAGTCCGAGCGACCTCAGAAAAAAATGCCGTGAGTATGCTACAGAATTTGTAGGCAAACAAGGTGATGACCTAAGTCGCTTTTTATGTTTTTGGGAAGAAGATAGAAAGTATCTTACCATGGCTCCAGAATTTGAAGCAAGGATTGTGGAAGTTTTTGGATCTCTTTTCGAAAAAGGATATATCTACAAAGGGAAAAAACCTGTATATTGGTGTATTGATCTAGCAACTGCCCATGCGGAAGCAGAGATCGAATACCAAAACCACGTCTCTCCTTCCATCTATGTAAAGTTTGCAGTCAAAGGCGAAAAAGATACCTATTGCCTCATTTGGACAACCACTCCTTGGACACTTCCGGCAAACCTTGCGATTTGTTTTAATCAAGATCTGGACTATTCTCTTTTCCAATCGGATACTCATGGAAGGCTCATCCTTGCTGATGGATTAAAAGAAGCCGTAGAACAAAAAACAGGAATCACACTCACAAAGATTCATTCCTTAACGAGTGAAGATCTAGGAAAGATGACCTTCTTACATCCGTTTATCGATAGAGATTCCATTCCTCTCTTTGGAAACCATGTCACACTGGACGCGGGAACAGGATGTGTCCACACAGCCCCAGGACACGGAACAGATGACTACCGTGTAGGAACTGCAGCCGGTCTTCCTCCACTATCCCCCGTTGATGATTACGGCCGTTATACGGACGAATTTGAAATGATGAAGGGAATCAAAATTTGGGATGCCAATCCGAAAATTGTGGATCTCCTTCGGGAAAAAAATGCCCTCGTCCACTACTCTGAATTCACTCACTCCTACCCTCATAGTTGGAGGAGTAAAAAACCTCTGATCTTTCGGGCAACACCGCAATGGTTTTTTTCGATCGACCATGCGGGTCTTCGTGAGGATTCACTGCAAGCCATTGACAAAGTCCAATGGATTCCTGATTGGGGAATCACTCGGATCCGTTCCATGGTGGAATCTAGACCTGACTGGTGTTTGTCGAGACAGAGAAATTGGGGAGTTCCGATTCCCTCATTTACTTGTAAGTCTTGTGGGTTCACTCACTTAGATGACAAAACGATCCAACACTTCATCCAAATTGTCAAAAAAGAAGGAATCGAAGTTTGGTACGAAAGAGAAGCCAAAGACTTACTTCCTGAAGGAACCAAATGTTCTAAATGCGGGTCAGAAGATCTAAAACAAGACAAAGATATTTTGGATGTTTGGTTTGATTCCGGTGTTTCCAGCTTCGCTGTGTTTGGTGATTCGCTAGACTGCGAACCAGCGGATTTGTATTTGGAAGGCTCTGACCAACATAGAGGTTGGTTCCAATCATCTCTTTGGCCATCAATGGCGATTCGAAAAAAACCACCGTATAAATCAGTTCTCACTCACGGTTATGTGTTAGATGAAAAAGGACATGCCATGTCCAAATCTCTCGGAAATGTGATCAATCCTACAACCGATATCATCAACCAATACGGGGCCGATATTCTAAGACTTTGGGTATCCACTCAAGACTTCCGAGACGATGTCAAAATCGGAAAGGATTCCATCAAAACGGTGGCGGAAGCCTATCGCAAAATTCGAAACACATTCCGTTATCTTTTAGGAAATACTAAGGCAGAAACGCTTACTTGGAATCTAAAGAAAGAGAATTTAGAAGAAATCGATAGATACTATCTGCATAAGTTAGCGAAACTCAATGAGGATGCCAAAAAACTCTACGAGAACTACCACTTCCACCAAGTGTATCATCGTGTTTTGGTATTTTGTACAGTGGATCTTTCCCAGGATTATTTTGAAATCATTCGGGACAGAATGTACTGTGATGCGAAGGAATCCAAAACAAGAAAATCTTCTGAATATACACTGGCGCTAATTCTAGAAACTCTAACAAAAATCTTAGCACCCATCTTATCTTTCACAACGGAAGAAGTATGGAATGAATTTGGTGCCAAAGACTCTGTTTTTTATTCTGATTTTTCTGACTTAACTTCTTGGTTGGATTCCGATTTAGAATCCAAATTGGCACCAGTCTTTCAAACAAAAGAACTGGTACAAAAAGCCTTAGAAGAAGCAAGGAAACTCGGGAAACTCGGAAAGTCTTTGGAAGCAGAAGTCTTAATCTCTGGTGAAACCTTGAAAGATACAAAGTTTTCTAAAGATGATTTAAGTCTCTTCTTTGTGGTATCAGAAGTATCACAAGGTAAAAATGAAATCAGTGAAGTATTCTCAGAATGGAAAGGAGAAAAGGATTCCATCCAAATCCGTAAACCTCGCCACCACGAATGCCCACGCTGCTGGCGACATGTTTCGGAAACAGAAGGAAAACTTTGTGGACGCTGCGAAGGAGTGGTTTCTAAACTTTCACCGAAGTAGAAATCGAACCAAAACCAACTAATACTTAGTTGGTGCCATAAATTTTAGGAAGTTTTCTTTTTAAACCGTCGAAAGAATCTTCCTAAAATGATTTCTGCTTCCGGTAACCCAGTGATTCCGGCTATCACAAAGTAAATGGTGACTGCCGGAAGGATGGATACCACAAGACAAATCCGACTCCCATTGGCATATCCCATTCCTAAATCTTGGACGAGCGAATCCAAAAGAACGGGTTTCAAAACCCACTCCGAGAGAGCCAACCAAAGAAGAAGTCCAAGTAGTGCCGGAGCCATTTTCAAAATCCGAACCCAAACTGTAAGGAAAGGGATTTTTACCTGATGGGATTTTAAATAAAACAGTAATAACGAAGAAGTCACAGAAGCACTGAGGGCCGAAGCCAAAGCAATGGCGGAGTGTTTCAAAAAAAACATAAGACCGATGCTTACCGCTATACTTAAGAAAAAGGAAACCAGTTGGATTCGGAGCGGTGTTTTTGTATCAGAAAAAGCATAATAAGAAGAAACCAAAACTTTATTGATGCTATAAAATGGAATGGCAAAGGAATAAAATACTAACGGATAAAGTGCCGTCATCGTAGCGAGATGGTCCCATCGTCCCCCATAATAAATGGAATCCAAAACCGTTTTCCCAAGAACCGCCAAACCAATGCTTGCTGGTAAAGTTAAAAAGAAAGCAAAAGACAAAACATCCGCAATTTCTTTAGGCACATTTTCCTCACGTCCTTCGCGAAGGTCTTTCAAAAGCGAAGGAAGGATGGTTGTGGCCAAGGCAACTCCGATGATTCCCGTGGGAAGTTGGACAAGCCTTTGTGAATAATCCAAACTCACCACAGCCCCAAGCCCTGGATTTTGATTTTGGATGTAGTTGGCAAGAAAGATGTCCACAAGAAGTCCAATTTGATAGAAACTTCCCCCAAGAGCCGCGGGTAACATGAGTTTAAAAATTTTACGAATGGCGGGATGGCGAAAGTTCAAACGGAATATGGGACCAAATCCATTTTTGTAAACATACCAACCTTGCACCAAAAGTTGCAAAACACCACCGGTTATAATTCCATAGGCCAATAAAAATACTTTGTCCCGAATCTCATGGTAAAAAGGAAAAACAAAAATAAAAACGATCAGATAACTGAAGTTAAGGATGATAGGAGAAAGAGAAGGAACAAAATAATTATGATGGGAGTTGGAGATCGACATAAAAATCGAAGACAAACTCGCTGTCATAATGAGAAAAAATAAAACGAGCGAAAGTTCAACGACGAGCGCTCCGTATTCGGGGGATCCGCCCACGAGAGCCGGTAAAAATCCAGCCGCAAAAAACCAAAAAAGAGCGACAAAGAGAGACAAACAAAGAAATAAAAAACTAAGAACGGTCCCAGACATCACCCTTGCTTCTTCTACTCCCATCTTTTCGTATTCCGAAAAAATAGGCATAAAGGATTGGCTTAAGGTCCCTTCCGCAAGTAAGTTACGAAACATATTGGGAAGCCTGTAGGCAACACTGAAGGCAGAGGCCACCATTCCGGTTCCAAAACTAACAGCCATAAAGTGGTCCCGAATGAGACCTAAAATACGAGATAAAAAGGTATAAAAAGAAAGGGCAAGCGACCGTCTGGTGCTTGACTCACTTCCCTTGGCTTGTTTTGTCATAAGACCAGACTTTAGAGTGGATTCAATTTTTCAAGAAAACGGATAGATCCACTTGGACTCATTTGGAACTGAGTGGAACAACCCGGGCATTCATGCTTTCCAAATTTATGAAGCCTGAGCCTTGTCCCACAAACCTCACATTGGATGATCCGCTCCACTGTCTCTAATTGTTTGGTTTTGGACTGGATATAACTCGGAATTGTGACCGGTTTTCCTTCTTGTTCTGGAGAGGATTTATAAACAGAAAATCTTCTTTCCAATTCATGGTTCAAAGTCTCTTTGATTTCCAATCGAAGGCTATTCAGCTTTTCTTCCAATACAGATTCCATAGGAGAAGTGCTGGTCTTAGAAACTACAGGAGAGTCTTCCGCATCCGCAAAAGATTCTAGTTGGGAGACTGGTTCCTTGGAACTGAAACCTGATTCCCGATCTTTGGATTTTCCTGTAAAATAAAAACGGATTCGGTTTTCGTTTGTGGGGCTCGCAAGCGACTGGTTTTCCGCATAAGAAGGTTTGGATTCCGCTCTTACCGGTTGTTTTGGATCCATTTGCAAAAGAAAGGATTCTGCTTGGGTATGACCGCGAAAGACAGGAAGGCGATCAAAAAGTCCCACGAGACTCAGTACATCTTCAACTTCTTGTTTCACTCCATAGATGGCGTAAACCGCACCTATCTTTGTGATTTGTTTGTGGATTTTGACAAGGATACTAATTCCATTCGATGTGATAAAATCCAAAGCCCCAAACTGGAATAAAAACTTTCTGTATCCCTTTCCGATTTGGGATTCAAAGTAACGATAAAAATCTTCAGCACTGGTTCCGTCCAAACCACCTTTCAACTGGATTGAAAATACTTTGTCTTTTGGTTCCATAATCTATCCTAAAAAGATCGCGTCCCGAATCGGTGTTTGGTGAGAATCAGGAGATAAGGAAGTAACGAGTGGCCCATCTGATAAAATTTCCACTTCACTCGCCGGCCCGGCAGTGGCTACAACGGCAACACCATGGTTTGTTTCATCCGTTAAATCAAGAACAGGTTCCACTTGGCTCTCTTTGCTCGTAGATGTTTCTATCGTTTTTTTCTCAAAAAGAGGAAGGTTATGAGATTCTTTAGGAACCACAGAAGAATCTCTGGCAACTAACATGGTATAGGCTACAAAGGCACCTGTCAAAATCAAACTCACAACAAAAGCAAATAATATATAATTGAAAACCATCCATTCCACAAGTTTCCATTGGTTTTCAAAAAGTAATCCTAAGTTCCCTCTTTCATAAACCAAAATCACAAGTCCGGATACATCGAGGGTTCCCGGTTTGTAAAGAGGGGATGTGAGTCTTACCGTATTCGATTTTGCTAATGGCAAATAGGAAAGGACCCATTCAAAACCAGAACGAACTTTGGGATCTCGTTTGGAATTCAGGATGGGGTTCTCTCCATTTTCCGCTTCCGACCATTCCCATTTTTTCATCCGAATCCCTTTTTTAAAGAAAGTCGAATGTAATAGTGTTTCATCCGGGGTTCTTTTTTTTAACTCATCAGGAGTGTAGATGGTATCAGTGGAAACAAGGAGGGTGGCGTCTGCAGAATACAAACTGATCTTTTGGATACGAAACTCTTCGGGATCATTTTTGGATTGTTCCACATAACGATGGAACATCTTTTCCAATTCCAGATAACCTTCGTTCTGTAGTCTTTGTTCCGAACTTTTGGCGAGAGCCAGTGTCAAATCCCGAGCTCTATGGTCAGAAACAAACTGCTCTTGGGTCAGAGCATTTTGTAATGACTCATAAAAAGTCCAAACCACGGCACTGAGGGCCAAGGTTTCACAGAGGAAAAAGAAAAGTATAAAGGATAGAAAAAAACGTGAATATTTCATAGATCCCCCTTATACCTTTCGACCGATGGAGCAATTTTACATAGGAAAATACAAAGGAAATTAAAGAAGTAAGTCTAGAAAAGTATTGGCGAAACTCATTACAAATTCACGGCGTTTCTTCGGGAAATCCTGATCCTTTCCCAACCGAAGAAGGGAAGTCATATCCTCACTTTTTGCCCCACAGGGATTGATGAGAGAAAAGGTGGTGAGGTTATTCACAGCATTCAGTGCAAATCCAAAACTGGTAAAATAAGACTTCGCAAAGATCCCTTCCGAGACCAGTTTCAATTTGGGTTCCAAGGTAGTGTATAAACCCGGTGCCTTTGGATTTTCCTCGAGGGCCAGGTCCCAAGTCTTATCGATGGCGACCACCAAACTTTGATTTAAGGCCCGCAAAAAATCACCCAAACTTAAATTTCGTTTTTTCAAATCAATGTGGATATATCCCACAATTTGGCCGGGTTCATGGGCAGTAAAGTCTCCCCCTCTTTGCAAAGTGACCAGTTCCACGCCGCGTGAAGTTAGGACGTCTGGGGAGACCAAAAGATTTTCCGCTTTCGCACCTATGCCCCCTGTTAAACATGGACTGTGTTCTAAAAAGAGCATGGATTCCCTTCGATTTTTCCTGGAATTTTCCTGGAATTTCACATATCTTTGGTATGGAACAATCGAAGGAAACAGGTAAGAAGGAAGTCCTTTTCGATGGAGAAACTTTGTCATGCGATCCTTTGGATCCTCGAAAAATCACCCAATGGTAGAGCCCGCCTCGATTTGGCGAAACTCCTCTACTATTCGGATGGTGTTCATTTCCAAAAACACGCGGAGATGATCACAAGAGGAGACTATATCCACTTAGAAGACTCCCCTTACCCCGTCAAACTGAACGAAGCACTTTTATTTTTGAAAGACAAAGGCCATTTGGATGCCATCCCCAAAATTGCGGGAAACGGAATCCAAGGATTTGCTTTACGGTTTTTGAAACCCATAGACGGACTCATTCTTTCTAGGGAAGAAAAACGGGTGATGATGAAGGTTGTGGAAGCATTCCGTGGCCGGGTGGTGGATGAAAATCGCCACTATCCCAATCTTTACGAAAATTACGTAGTCACCCCACTTTTCGAAGCCATTCCCTTTTCTGTGGAAAGGATCAATACGAAAATCCATGTTCTCGTCCAAAAAAGCCTTTTGAATCTATCAGGCAAAATGTTTAGGGTTTTATTTGAGAGGTCAGAATGATCATCACTGTTTGCAAAGGCAAAATCCATAGAGCCGTCGTCACCGAGGCGGAACTCCACTACGAAGGTAGCCTCACTGTTGACCAAGACCTAATGGACTTGGCCGGAATGAGACCTTATGAACAAGTTTCTGTAGTGAACGTCAATAACGGGGCTCGGTTCGAAACCTACCTGATAGTGGGAGAACGCGGTTCCGGAACCATTTGTTTGAATGGGGCAGCGGCCAGGCTCGGAATGAAAGGGGACAAAGTCATCATCATCACCTATGGCCAAGTAGTAGAAAAAGAGCTTCCCGCAGATTACAAACCCAAGGTAGTCTTTGTGGACGAGAACAATCGCCCGAAAAAAGCCTAATTTCCCTAATTTTTCTGGGACTTTTCTTCGATACTATCTGTATAAACCAAATTGGTAGTCGGAACATGAACAAAACAATATTCGCCATTTCATTCACCCTACTCACTTGTGCCCTATTCGCACAGGAAACAGGGAATACACAAGGGACACAAAACACTGTTGCCTCCAAAGACAGCCGTGACTTGTATCCACTTTCCATGTATGATACAAGGATTCGTTTAAAAAGTGTAAACTTTGTTAGACGACATGCTGATACGGGAAAAGGCGAATTTTTAGATGTCCAAGTTGAATTGGAATCTAGAGTTCCTGAAAACAATGAATACGCAATTTATGTTCTTGCTGGATACGAAGGCGACAGAAGTAATCCAGACGAAAGAAGACTCATTCCTTATCCAGCTTGGAGAAAGGCAGATCCAGAAAAAGATGAAAAAACTTTATACTTTTCCAATGTAATGCCAACTCCAGTCACTTCCAAAGAAATTTGGGGTGAAGAAACTTATGCAAAGAAAAAAGCAGAAGTAGAAAGAAGACACTACTCAGGATTTGAAGCAGAGATGCCTGAACCTACATTCACAGAAGTAGTCGATTACCTATGCAAAAACAATGCAAAGGCACTCCCCTTCACTCTATTTGGAGAAACTGGTCCGACAAAAGACAAACAAGTAACATATAACTATGTGGCACAAACAGAAGATGAGAAAAAACGCCAAGTGCATGAAACTCTTCCGAAACACACATATACAATTTACAATAACAAGTATCGCACAAACATTACAAGTCATCACTACACACAGTACCGACCGAACTTCCTTACTTTCAACAAAGTAGCAGTTCTTGTGTTTGATACAAAGAAACCAACCAATAGCCTTCTTTTTAGAAAGTTCATCGATATTTCTGACTTAAGGATTACTTATTAAGATAGATAGATTCCAAGACTAAGAATTTGGTCTTGGAAATTCAGCAGCACGACCCGCCAAACTAAAAGAAACTTTTTAGTTAGTGGTCAGTGCCTTCCGGGCGGATGGGGGGGAATTGTTCCGAAGCCCTCACCCTCCACTCGTCTTCCGGATGGTTCAAATGCAACCAACCGTTCGCAAAATCCCAACGACCGTCCAAATCCAAAAAATCCCAGAAAATTGCCTGGTTCATGTACTTGTAGGTGTCGAGTAGATCGAGTAGGTCCCTTTGTTTCCTAGGAGAATTTTCCATTCTATTCCAGTTTCGGTAAGTTGCCCCCCGGGTCGATGTTTTTTATGGACAAAACGAATCGATTCTGCCGAAAATGATACCAGACCATGGCGATCACAAAGGAAAAAAAGGCTGACTTCAACGACAAACTGGTAGATTTCAAAAACTACCTAGAAGAACTGAAAAAAGAAGCCAATATCTACAAAGTCCAGGCCAAAAAGAGTAAGGACATGGAACCTTATTTTAATATCTCCCTTGCCATCAACTCCATCAAGACAATTAACACCTGTATTGTGATCAATGAACTGTCCACTGCCATCTTAGAAATCAATAATAACAACTACCTAGAGACCGCACGAAAGGAAATTTATAACACAATTTCCTATATCGAAAAAACAGTCGGAAACAACGTAGATGGTTCCCTTTCGGAAAACAAAGAACAACTGGCAAAAATCGAAAGACTCACTCCCACGCAGAGACTGAACCTGATCAAAGGGCTTCTGCAAGCCATGAAGAAAACCACAGCAGCCTTTGGAACCAATTCCAAATGGAAATGGTCTTGGCCGGATATCAACTTTCGGATTGCTGCTTGTACTAAGAACCTTTTTGATTTTATTGCTTACGAACGAGAACAGGATCTAGAAAATCCTTACTACTACATCCGCAAAGAACACTTCAACCTTGTCATAGAACTTGCTAACCAAGCGGCACAGGATTATAGGACAAAATTTGAAATGTCTACGCAAGATTCCACAGATTTGAAACATTCTGTGGAAATGTTGGAGATGAACCGCAAGATATTCCAAATTACAGGCGAAAATGAAGATTTGGAAAAAACAAAAACACTGATTGAGTCCTTCCAACAAAAGATCACCGACCTCGAGTCCGACGATAAAAAGAAAAAAAAGAAACAATAATCGACGTTTTTCCCTAGAATCCCCAGTCTAGTTTATAGAAAGGGCATACTTTTCAAAAGGAGATTTCTAAATATGGCACTAACGGAAGTCACTGACGCCAATTTCAAAGCAGAAACTGCTAAGGGCGTTGTACTCGTGGATTGTTGGGCGGAATGGTGCGGACCTTGTCGAATGGTGGCTCCAGTTCTAGATGAATTATCGCATGAAATGGCTGATATCAAAATTACAAAACTTAACGTTGATTTTAATCAGAAGACAGCGCAAGAATTGGGAATCCAATCCATCCCTACTCTACTTCTCTATAAAGACGGAGTTTTAGTGGATAAAGCAATTGGAGCTTTACCAAAGCCGCAAATTAAAAAATTTATAGAAAATCACAAGTAGGAAATAAATTATCCCCTAATGGTCAGTTCAGAACCGAATGGTTTTACCGCTCTCCCTAGAGGGGGATATTTAGTCGATACATCGGAAGGGTATATCCAAATTGGATCCCCTCCCGAAACAATTAAAGACACCATGGGGTTGGAAAAGAAAACCCCTCTGGTGTTTGTTCTTCCCAATAAATTCTTCCATGTCGAAAAAGGGATCTCCATTGCGGAGTTAGAATTCCCTATTTACTTCAACTTCTTCTTTCGCGGTGGCAAAAAAACATTTATCGTTTGTTCTCCAGAACAAAAAGAGCAGCTAACTATTGTTCTCGGGGAATCTCTTATGGGCCCACAAGAACTAAACCTGGCTTCTGAGTTTATCGATGGAACAGAGAGTTTTGGTTTCCCTGATATCAAAGCCGAAATGGCCTATTTCCGAAGTTATAAAACAATGGAAGAGGTGGTTGAGTTTGTTCTCTTTGATGAAAATCACAAAGCGCAATTCGGAAAGATCACCATTGAACAACTTCCTTCCAATGAATTTCTAATCGTTGACGGTGACAAAAAAATCAAAACTCCAGGAGAGGTCGACTTCCATGTGAAGTATGATATTGGAAAAAGATTAGAAGAACCTTTCCAACCTCCTCTCATCGGAATCACTTGCCTTGGACCATCGCACGGATTTGATCCCACAGACAACACATCCGGTTTTATCATTTGGCTAAACGGCCAAGGGATTATGGTGGATCCACCTGTTAACTCCACCGAGTGGCTACGCGAATCCAATGTAAATCCTAAGTTTATCAACTCTATCATTCTTACCCATTGTCATGCAGACCATGATGCGGGAACCTTCCAAAAGATTTTGGAAGAATCCAAAATCACGATTTATGCAACGGCAACGGTGATGGAATCTTTCCTTAAAAAATACTGCAGTCTAACAAAGATTCCGCGCCGCGAAATCACAGACCTATTTGATTTTATTCCTGTTGTGATGGGAAGGCCTACGATTATCAATGGTGGGGAATTTTATTTTCATTATGCCCTTCATTCCATTCCATCTGTGGGTTTTGAGTTTTTTTTCCAAGACCAATCCTTTTATTATACCTCTGATCATTTGAATGATCCGGAAGCCTTTGAACTGATGTACAAACAAGGTGTATTTCCGGAAACCAGATACCAATTCTTAAAAGACTTTCCTTGGGATCGTAAAATCATTTATCATGAAGCGGGAGTCCCTCCCCTCCATACAAAGATCAGTTACCTTGCTTCTCTTCCTGAAGAAGTACAAAAACGAATTACTGTTTATCATATCGCTGCCAAAGATATGCCCGAAGGAAACCACCTAACTCTTGCTAGGTTTGGAATTGAAAATACCTTGTATCCGGAGATCACTCCTCCCAAACACCAAGAGGCTTTCCAACTACTCGAGATCCTTTCGCAGATTGATATTTTCTCTGGATTTCCAATTGAGAAGGCCAAAGAGTTTTTACAGATTGTGAAGGAAGAAAGATTTCGCCGGGGCGAACAGATCATCAAAAAAGGAACTCACGGAGACCGGTTTTTTATCATCGCTTCTGGGAATGTTCGTTTTGAAGGACTTTCGGGTGACCATTCCGCAGTAAAACGATACGGAACCTATGAATACTTTGGGGAAGCATCCCTCATTCTAGACACGGTCCGCCAAGCCGATGTCTATGCCGAAACCGATGTCCTTGCCCTTACCATTGAAAAAACTCGGTTTTTCCAGTTCATCCGCGGATCCAAACTCCACGAAAACTTGATCAAACTCAATAGCATCCGAGAGACCAATACCTGGAAAACACTCACCGAGTCCCAGACTTTCCGAGGTCTCACCAGTTTTCAAGTCACCCAACTCGAACTCATCCTCAAACTCGAAACCGTAAAGAAAGAAGCCTCACTTATCGAAGAAGGCCATACCTTTCATAACGCATTCATTGTCCGTTCTGGGACGGTTGTGGTCATGCAAAACCACAAAACCATTCGGGAACTAGGTGCCGGTGACTTTGTGGGTGAGATCTACTCTCTTACCAAAAACCTTCCTTCTAATTTCAGTTTTATCGCCTGGCCGGGCACAGAATTGTATGTTCTCTCCGAAGAAGATGCCATTCAGTACATTAAGAAAAATCCCGGCGTGTATATGAAGCTGAACACTGTTTATAATTGACCTCATTTCGCCATTTCTGTAACATTTCCATATCAAGGAGTCACAAATCACATGGAGCGTATCCTCCCCTTTACTGAAGAACACCATCAATTCCGCGAGATGGCTCGGAAATTTTTTGAAACAGAAGTAAAACCACACCACGAAGAATGGGAAAAAAACCATATCGTACCCAAGGAAGTATGGAGAAAGGCGGGAGACAACGGACTCCTCTGCCCGGATGTTCCTACCGAATACGGTGGTTCTGGTGCCGACTTCCTTTACAATATCATCATCATTGAAGAATCTTCCCGCGTGGGAAATAGTGGGTTCTTTATCTCCCTCCACAATGACGTCATTGCACCCTATATCTCCACTTATGCGAGTGACGAACAAAAGAAACGTTGGCTCCCTAAATGTGCTACGGGGGAATCCATCCTTGCTGTCGCGATGACGGAACCTGGTGCTGGATCCGACCTAAAGTCGCTACGCACGAGTGCTGTCGACATGGGTGACCACTTTGTGGTGAATGGACAAAAGACATTTATCTCGAACGGACAACTCGCTGACCTTATCATCACTGCCGTCAAACACGACAATGGAACCATTTCCCTTGTGATGATTGAAGAAGGAATGAAGGGATTTGAAAGAGGCCGTAACCTAGACAAAATCGGACTCAAAGCCCAAGATACTTCTGAGTTGTATTTCAATGATGTGATTGTTCCGAAGACAAACCTCATCGGCAAACAAGGGCAAGGTTTTCGTTACCTCATGCAAAAACTAGCTCAGGAACGTTTGGTTCTGTCTGTAGCGGCTGTGGAAGCAACAAGACTCGTTCAAAAAATCACTCTCCAATACATCAAAGAAAGAAAAGCATTTGGACAAAAGATCGGTTCCTTCCAAAATACCAAATTCAAAATGGCGGAAATGGCAACGGAATTAGAAATGGCCCAAGTATTCTGTGATAAAGTGGTCATCGAACATATGAAAGGTGAGAACACAACCGCCGAAGCTTCTATGTGTAAATGGTATACAACAGAGATGCAAAAACGCCATACCGATGAGTGTTTACAATTCTTTGGTGGTTACGGTTATATGATGGAGTATCCGATTGCAAGAGCTTACCTCGATGCAAGGATCCAAACCATCTATGCAGGAACCACTGAGATTATGAAAGAAATCATTGGCCGTAGTTTAGGACTATAGTCTCAAACAGATCGACGATTTCCATTTTCAAAATAGAAACTGACAAAAGTCTGATAAAAAACCCGGCGCATTTGGCCGGGTTTTTTGTTTACAAATGACCCTTTGACCCGAGTTCCGCAGTTTCTTTTCGTAAGTCCGATGTGAGACGCATCGAACAAAAATGGGGACCACACATAGAACAGAAATGGGCCTTTTTCATTCCATCTTGTGGCAATGATTCATCATGATAGGAACGTGCCAGTTCCGGATCAAGAGATAAGGCAAACTGGTCTTCCCAACGAAACTCAAACCGGGCTTTGCTGAGTAAATCATCCCTTTCTTTCGCACCGGGATGGCCTTTGGCAAGATCGGCCGCATGGGCTGCAATTTTATAAGCAATCACTCCATCCTTTACATCTTGTTTGTTCGGAAGTCCCAAATGTTCTTTAGGTGTCACATAACAGAGCATAGCCGTTCCATACCAGGCAATCATGGCAGCCCCAATCGCAGAAGTGATATGGTCATATCCGGGAGCAATGTCTGTGACAAGGGGTCCTAGTGTATAAAAGGGAGCTTCCATACAAATCTCCTCTTGCAATCGCACATTCTCTTTGATAAGGTGCATAGGAACATGTCCCGGTCCTTCCACCATCACTTGGACATCATCGGCCCAAGCACGTTTTGTAAGTTCTCCCAGGGTCTTTAACTCGGCAAACTGAGCTTCGTCATTGGCATCGTTGATACAACCAGGCCTAAGCCCATCACCCAAAGAATAGGAAACTCCGTATTTTTGCATGACCTTCGAGATGGCATCAAAATGTTCGTAGAGGAAATTTTCTTTTTTATGATGGTTACACCACTTCGCAAGGATGGATCCACCTCGAGATACAATCCCTGTGATTCGTTTGTTGGTTAGGTGGATATAATCGCGAAGAACCCCTGCATGGATGGTAAAATAATCCACCCCTTGTTCGGCTTGTTCTTCCAAAGTTTCTAAAAATACAGAAATGTTTAAATCTTCGACTTTTCCTTTTACCTTTTCTAAGGTTTGGTAGAGAGGAACGGTTCCAATCGGAACAGGAGAATTTCTAATGATCCATTCTCTGGTTTCATGGATATTTTTTCCCGTAGACAAATCCATCACTGTGTCGGCTCCCCAGTGCAGTGACCATCTGAGTTTTTCCACTTCATCATCAATGGAAGACAAGATCGCAGAGTTACCAATATTGGCATTGATTTTCACTAAGAACTTTTTCCCAATGATCATTGGCTCCAGTTCCGTATGACGTTTGTTTGATGGAATGATGGCTCGACCAATTTTTACTTCATTCAAAACAAACTCAGGTGCCATTCCTTCCCTTTTGGCCACATAAAGCATCTCTTCTGTGAGAATGTCCCTCTTCGCATAATAAAGTTGTGAATGATTCTTATCCCCTCTCGATTCTCTGGTTTGGATCCAAGACTCTCTAAGTTTAGGAATTCCTTTTTTATAATCGTATTCTTCTTCATGAATGCAAAACATTCCTTCCGTTCGGTAGGATCGGAATTTGGTGTTGTCAGAAAGGGTAATGGTAGTTTCTGGAATTTGAATGGGAGTTTGGGAATTGGTTTCCATAGTTTGATTTCCTTGGCCGGAACAGAAACTAGGAAGTGTTTGGAAAACAAAAGAGAAGAATTCTAGAAATTAAGGATAGAGGTAATCCTTAAACAAGACTTTGCACTTTTCTCGTTTCCCTTCGCAAGCATTACCAGGATCAGGTTCAAAAGGGTATTTCTCAGCCCATTTCCGGTCACATTCAGTTTCCAGAAACAAGCACCCCTAACGGTTACCTATCATTTACTATGGTTGTATTTTTTTGACAACCATTATCAAAAGATCTTATTTTAATTCGCGGCCAAGTCTCACCATACGGTTGACATAGACTTGCAGGTCTTGTTTGCCTTTGGGACCCATTTCTGTGAATTGTACCCCGTAAACTCCCGTTTCTTTCGATTTTTTGCCAATCTGTTTGATCACACCACGGGCAAGAAAGTCTTCCAAATCTCCCGGGAGTGCGACAAGGATTTCCACGGTTTCGTTCATATCCCATTCATCAAAGTGATTGGGAGCAATGACTCCAATACCGCCCAAACTTATGTCGCTCGCTTGTAGGACATCCAAAAGGGCTGTCCCCATCAGATGGATTTCGACTGGTTCATTTTCCAGTGGTTGTACGCGGACATATTTCCGTTTTTCTTGGATGGGTGCCATGGCCTTATATTCTACGGAAATTCTAACTTGTAAACTAGGAAATAGAACCACCCTCAGTTGTTAAGAAAGCATAGACCAATCTCCGATATTTGGTATAATAGGGGCGACATGAAATTCCGTATTGGTGTTCTATTCCTCACAATCAGTTCGAGCCTCCTTGTGAATCTTTCCTTGCAGGCAAAAGTGACTTGTAGTGGAGATGCTTGTACCATCCTCCCCACTACCATCCAATCACAAATCAATAGCGCCGATACAGCCTTACAACTCCAATACACGGACAAAGTGCTCGCTACCATGTCCGAGGCCGCTGTCATTTCCAATATCAACTCATCACTCATGGGACCAGGAATTGTGAACCGGTTCCAAGTGGGAGCGGGCCTTACTGTTGCGGGCCAACAAAAAGAAGATATCAATGTGGCTTACCAAAGTTTAAGTTTTCAAAAACTCCCGAACGTGGGTGCCTCCCTTGCGCCTAACTTTGTTGTGGCGGTAAATTTAGGTTGGCTTATGGGAGGGGGACCCTCGGATACAGAACCAGAACTCAAAACCTTCCTACATCGATTCAACTTGTACCTTCATGGATTCAAATTCAACTTTGCCCAAGGGGATGTACAAAAGGCCATAGAAGCGCAAAACAAAAACGTGGAGCTTGGTGGAGACATTACAAGTGGTGGTTTTACCTTACGATTTCATATTGTAGAAAACTATTCGGATGGAATCGGGCTTTTTGAATTCTCTGGAATCTCTATGGGACTTGGTCTCCATTACCAAAGACAAGTCATCGACGTCACTTATAACGATAACAAAACACAAACATTGGCTCTAGGTCCTGCCATCGGAACCTGGGGTGGTGCCACAACGTTTAACTATTCTAGTACGGTCACAAGTGTCCCCTTGGACATTCGTACTGGATTTCGTATGTTCTATTTCTTTACGATCTTTGCTGGTGCCGGTGCTTCCATGAACTTTGGAAGTTCTACCTTAAACCTAACCCGTTCAGGCCCTCTCACTTTGGCTTTGGATTCCAATGCCATCTCTGCTTCCCTCTCTCCAGAGATTGCCGCCCTCATCCCCACTTCCGCTCTCGGCCAAACCAAAACAGGAACTCTGACTATGGACTTAAGTGGTAAGGCACAAGCACCAAACACGACGAACTTTCTCATCGCAGGGATCGAAATCAATGCTCTCATCACAAAAATCACAGTCGAAGCCCTAGTGGCTCAAAACGTCCAGTCTGTGATGCTCGGAGCAAAAATTTCGTTCTAACGAATACTTGGCACCCTTTTTGCAATTTCGTTAGAGAACGGCTATTTTAGAACCGGTGCGGGGATTTCCAGGCATCGATTGTTTATGTTCTAAGCAGAATGCCGATTTTAAGGGAGAGTTCTATGGCGCAAACTATGCAAGAAATCAAAAAACCAATCCTACATGTTTCTTGTGTCCCAAGAAAAGATACGACCCTACTCAAAATTTCCCTTTCCCAGGATGATTTGGGAATTCTCTACCGGGTCACCTCTGTGCTCTACAATCATGGTTGGGATATTTTAGAAGCTGTTGCCGAAACTGCGAGTGATGGACATGTGCAAGATCTATTTGTGATTCGGAGTTGGGACGGGGGAGAGATGACAGAAGAACTTTTGAGTCAAATCAGAACGGATCTCTATTCTCTGTTTTACGAAGGAAAAACAGTGGCTATGTACTTACGTGAGAATGCTAAGGAAGAAGTGTTGGTACGTAAAATTGGTGATTCGGAAGCCACACTCAAACTCTACAATCCTATCTCTTCTGACTTTACTGTAATGGATTTACGAATGAAAGACACACCGGGAATTCTATTTCAAATTACAGAGTCTCTTTTTCACTTAGGAATTGATATCATTAGTTTTACTGCCAATAGTTTTGACGGTAAAATTCGAGATAGTTTTTTACTCCGCACTTCCCTCACAGGAGAGAAGTTGGATGAGAAAGTGCTCTTTCCTATGCTTCGTGCGAAGTTAGAATCCTTTCTTTAAGTTGTTTTTTCTTTTTGTGTAAAAAGTAAAATTCCAAATCCAATCAGAAGGACAAAGGAAACAAAAAACGCCAAACTCGGGCCTTTTTGAAAGTATAATAAAGAAAATACGACGGGTGAAACCGCTCTTCCGAGGGAACCAAAACTTCGGAAGAGACCGAGTGACCTGCCCAAATCCCCTCTCCCACTTTCCAGGGATGCAAAAGAAGAAAGCCCTGGATTCACAAGAGCACTTCCAAAGGCCAAAAAGAATAAAGATACAAATAGTCCGGTAAAACTGGTTCCAAAACAAACAAGAAGTCCCATTCCAGTGACAACAAGGACTGCCCCATAAAGAGAGATTCGTTTTTCCGAAATTTTTCCTGAAAGTCTACGAACCACACCACCTTGCACAAGTATGATGATGATCCCAATGTATAAAAAGGTAAACCCAATCTCTTTTGGGGAAAATTGGAAACTATCAGAGAGAAAAAAATTCACAACAAACTCAAAACCTGAAAAACTAAGAACAAAAAGTAAGTTCAAAAGGGAAATACGAACTAAATTACGAGATTCAATTTTCTTTAAAGAAAGGAAGGGATGAATTTCTTTTTCAGGAACTACTTCTGGTTTGTTTTGCGGTAAAAAAACAAAAACAAGAATGACTGTGAGTAAAGAAGCCAAAATGGCAAATAGGGCCGAAGCCGGAAAAACAACAGCACTCCCTTCTTTATATAAAAAATCTAAAAATGTCCACTGGGAACTAATCCCTCCGAGAAGTGGTCCCATCACAAATCCAAGACCAATCCCAGCGCCAAGAAATCCCATCCCCGCTGCTCTTGATTTCTCATCCGTTTGGTCCGCCATAGCTGCGGATGCCACAGACAAATTCCCGCCCATCATTCCTGTAATCACACGACTGAGTACGAACATCCAAAACTGAGAAGAAAACAACCAAAGGATATAACCAAGGGTGTTTCCAAGAGTGGTAAAAAGTAAAATAGCCCGCCTTCCCGAATGATCAGAGAACCTTCCCCAAACCGGTGCTGCTATAAATTGCAAAAAACTATAAATACTCCCCAATATTCCACCAAACAATACAAAGGTGTATTTGGTATCTCCCCCAAAGGACAAAAGGTTCGCTGTGGAATAAAACATTCGGAACAGAGCATCGTCACCTTTTAATAAGAAGAATTCTAAAGTTTTGGGGAAGAGAGGAAACAAAAGGGAAAAACCCATCATGTCCGTAAACACAATCAGGAAAAGTATGAATTTGATTCGCTTGGGAGACGTACTCATCTAGGCTAGTCTCTGGGAACAAATAAAAAAAGCCACAGAAATCTCTATGGCTTTTTCTTAAATTTTACTGGAAACTATAGTCTTATTTTGATTTTGCTTTATCAATTAAAACTTTCAACTCATCTAACGTTTGTTTCAACTTTTCCTTCACTTGAGGAGGAATTGCCGTATCAATTTGTTGGTAAATGGTTTGGTAATTTGCCTGAAGTTTTGCAAGCACCTCATCATAACTAGCGTTAGTTTTTCCAATTGCTCCTTGAGCGTCTGCAATAGTTTTGCTTAGAAGGTCACGAATCTTTTGAGACTCGACCGATTTGTCCAATTCCCCTTTTGATTTTAGATCATTATAAACTTTTTCTAAATCAACAACAGCGGTTTTTAACTTTTCTTCGCCGGAACGAAAGAGAGCGATTCCAGCATTGACAACATCCATAACCAATTTTTCCATACAACTTTCCTATAAAGGGAACAGACCCTATTTTTGGAATCCAAGTCTAAGTAAGAAAAGGTGGGATTACAATTAAAAAATTCTAATGTATCAATTTTCTATGAGACATAGTTAAGAGCGGGATCCGTCTTAACTGTTTTCGATGAGTTTTTTGATTTGGTCTCTGATTTTGGCCGCAGTTTCGTAGTCTTCGGTTTTTAATGCATTTTCCAAAGTTTCTTCTAGGATCTGCAAATTCGACTTCGGTAGGGCTTGAATTTTTTTCTCAGAGGAAATACTCTCCCCTTGCATTTCCTCTTCCTTCATAATGATCCCAGTTTCATCTAATACCGATTTGGCGATAAAAATAGGAGCATTGGCCCGTAAAGCAAGGGCTATGGAATCAGAAGGTCTTGCATCCAGAGTGATGATCTCGTCCTCTTTTTGGAGTTGGATCTTTGCATAAAATGTACTATCTATGATTTCTTCGATTGTGATTTTTAAAACGGTCGCACCAAGGGAAGTTAACATGTACAACATGAGGTCATGTGTCATTGGTCTTGGGGGTTTGGTTCCGTCGATGACGGTAGTGATCGAATGGGTTTCTAATGGTCCAATAAAGATGGGAACCACACGTTTATCATCCGAATCCTTAGGTCGTAAGAATACAGCAAAGCCTACATTGGTCAGGCTGATATCAGAGATTTTTACTTCATAAAACTCCATATAATATCGATTCCTTTCCTGTTTTGTGGGCCCAGAAGGGCTCGAACCTTCGACCCGCAGATTATGAGTCTGCTGCTCTAACCAACTGAGCTATAGGCCCCACTGACTTCCAATCTTTCCAAGAAATAAGTGGAGACAAGCATAAAACTCAAGAGACTACCATTAAAGCGGAAGAAACAGGTTGGATTCAAAGAATTCCGTAAGGTCTTTTCGATCACTCTTCCATTGAATCCAGATCCATACAGCGGGGTTTGAATCCAAACCAATCCATACTTGGTTCCGAAGTGCATTTTGGTTTCGGACTTGGTCCGCCTGAAAGATTTGAAAGTTTTGATTTCCGAGAGTCTTTTGGAACTGTTTTGGTTCGATCCCTCTTGTAAAAACAGAATCCATCCAAAGTTTTTTATCAACCAATGGTTCCTTCCAGGGAAGAGTTCTGACGACCATAAAAAATCCATCACGTTTAGCAGGATAAACGGTAAGTTTTTTACTAGCTGTGGATTCCAACTTCACCACGACTGCTTCCGGAAAGACAAAAGAAAAACTTTCCCAAACAAAGTTTTGGTTTGGTTCCACAAGTGTCTGTGAAAGGATCGCAGTAGTAGAGATTCCAAAAAATAACAGAATCGATACAAACCCTCTCATACTCATGGAATTATTAGACAAACAATCCATCTGGCAAGTCCGAAATTCGTATTTGGGAGTCTATGTCCACTTTCCGTATTGTTTCAAAAAATGTGACTATTGTGATTTTTATTCCGAAGGAATTGGAGCTGCCCCAGCTAACGATGAAAAGTCGCTTTTCCAATCCTACCAAAAAGAAATTTTAGAAAGGGCAAACCTGTTTCCTAATCTGAAAAACCGCACCATCGATACGGTTTTTTTTGGTGGTGGAACTCCTTCCAAAGCTTCTGCTAAGAGTTGGAAAGAACTCCTGGATTTTTTACGCTCCGAATTCCCTTTCGAAAGTGATACAGAAATCTCCATTGAAGTAAACCCGGAAGACTTAAATGCAGAGCTTTTAGAGGAATACCATTCGATAGGAATCAACCGAGTGAATGTGGGGGTTCAAACTCTAGAGCCCAAAGGATTGGAATTTCTTGGCCGCCACTATGATCATGAGCGATACGACTCTCTTGTCGATGTTCTCACCCATTCTCCGATCCAGCGCGTGGGAATCGATTTGATGTATGGAATTCCGGGAGTTTCCAAAGATTCTTTTTATAGAGATCTCCATCTTTTTTTAGAAGCCGGCCTTCCCCATTTGAGCTTGTATTCTTTAACTTTAGAAAAGGGAACTCAGTATTCTCGCGATGTTACGGATCATAAAAAAAGCGAACCGGAAGAAAACATCCAATCGGAAATCCTCACGCAATTGCCGGACTTACTCAAAAAACATGGATACAACTGGTATGAAGTTTCCAACTATGCAAAACCTGGATTTGAATCTAGACACAACCTCAAGTATTGGACCTATGAACCTTACTTAGGCATTGGACCTGGGGCTCATGGAATGATCGAAGGACAAAGGTATGGCAATCCCAGAAACTCTAGTCTGTATCAGAAAAAACAAACAAACACAAAATATGAACCGGCTGATCCATCAACAGAACTTAGCCTTACGTTATTCCGATTGTTTTCCCCTTTTCGGTATTTGGATTTTATAGAAACCTATTTAGATACCAATACAAAAATCAAATACATCAGGACCATTGAAGGATGGGAAAAAAAGGGTTATTGTTCACTCGAGAAAGGTGTGTTTCAATGGAAACCGGCGGCATTACTTCTGTTAGATGATCTAATCTTAGAAATTTCACTCTAAATTTTCCTGATGACTTTCTTAAAATAATCTTAAAAAAAGATTGCCCAGGCACCCCTGTCGAAAAATACTGTTCGTATCCCGGGCCTGTAGCTCAGTTGGTTAGAGCACTCGCTTGATAAGCGAGGGGTCACAAGTTCAAATCTTGTCAGGCCCATGAAGATACGGGGCGTTAGCTCAGCTGGGAGAGCATCTGATTTGCATTCAGAAGGTCATCGGTTCGATCCCGATACGCTCCAAAAACCCGTGTCTTTCCTCGCATTCCTCCTAAAAATTTCTTGCTATCTCTCTCAATTCCTATAAACCGATAGGAATCATGTCCGTAAAAGATATCTTAAAAGACAAAGCGTCCTCCGTTCTTTCCATCGAAGAAGATAGAAATGTATTGGAAGCCACCCAGATGATGGTTGGTGCCAAAGTCGGATCTCTCATTGTTACCTTCCAAGGGAAACTTGTGGGAATTTTTACGGAACGAGATTTGATGCGAGTGGTTGCCAAAGATCACACAAACTTAGATAAAATCAAATTGAAAGATGTGATGACCACACAACTCACTGTGGCAGGTCCCGATGAAGATGTGGATGATATTCTAAACAACATGATCACAAAACGTTTCCGTCATATGCCAGTTCTAGATGGGGACAAAATCATTGGACTCATCTCTATCGGAGATGCGGTGAAAACAAAACTAACAAGAACCCAAGCCGAGATGAGTATACTCCGCGAGTATATGTATGGGCCACACTAAAACAAACGATTCTCAGTCAGCCTATCGATTGTTTTCTCTAATATAATTTCTAGATTTTTAGTATCTTCTCTGTTATAGGCGATGAGTTTTTCCAATGCCTCTAGGTTGTTTGTTCTTTGGTATTCAAACCAAAGGAGTGGAGCTTGCCTTCCATCCATTCCTGCAATTTCCTCAGGACGAACCAGGCCCAGTTGCACTTCTGATTTTTTTAATCCCCCTTTGATCCCAATCGAATGTAAGAGGTTCATCAAATCCAGTTGCGGGTTTTTCACTCGGTAACGAAATTCCCTTTCTAAAAAAGGAACATCAAACCGTTTCCCATTGTAAGTCACAAGTATGTCTTCGGGAGAGATGGAATCAAAAAGAAATTCGAGGTCTTTACCTCGTTCAAAGGTTTGCATTCTGTGATTTTGATAAATGCTCACCACTGTCGTCACGGAAGATTCCGAAATTCCCGTGGTTTCAATATCTAAAAAACAAAATCGTTCGGGGAAGTTTTGCCATAACCTCCAATACTCTAGACTCGGAAGTTCTGTAGTAAAAAAATTAAAATTGGCTTCTGACAATTGGTCTTCCAATTCTTCCCTTCGTTCTTGTAAAATTGATACGGAAGGAAGGAGTGGTTCGTTTTTTTGTTTTTGGTATTGGATGAGAGATTCCCAATCGTATACACCAACACCAAACAGTTGTTTCTCCTTTCTTTCTCCAATCCCAGGAAATAGTTGGAGGCTTGACTTTAAATGAGATCCGTACATTCTCTCCACCGAGAAAGGCCTTCTTTCACTTTGTCCTCTCTCTCTCCAAATCCAATGCGCAAGTAACCTTCTTCTTCAAAGTTAATCCCAGGCAAAACAAATACCCCTGTTTTTTCGAAAAGTTTGTCCGCATACAATTCCGAGGATATGCCACTCTCCAATTCCAACCAACCCACAAGTCCTCCTTCGGGTGCTGTGAAGGATTTGGTATGAGGAAGTTCTTTCCAAAGAGAATCGAAGAGTCGAATGTTCTCCCTCACTCCTCTTTGGATTTGGGGAAGGAAACTTTCTTTGGAATTGAGAAGGGCGAGTGCAATCCGTTCGGAAATGGGCGAAACGGTATGAGTTAAGTAGTCTTTATAAGAACGAGCCCGTTTGATAAAAGACTCCTCGGCCACAAGCCATCCCACTCGAAGTCCTGTGACTCCAAAACATTTCGTAAAGGAACCGGTTCCATAAAAAGAATGTTTAGGATCCACACCAGTTCGCCCGAGACTTCCAGTGCCCGGTAAAAATCGGTAGTGTTCGTCAAAGAGAACGGTTTTCTTTTGTTCTCGAAACTGAGTTAAAAGTGCGTTCCATTCGGAATCGACAAAGGTCTTTCCTGTCGGATTGTGCGGATGATTGAGGATATATAAATCGGCATCCATATCTTTCCAAGTGGATGCAAGGAATGCCTTTTCGTGCGGAACTTTGATGATCTCTGCTCCGAGCATTTTCGGAATTTCATAGAGGGCTTGGAAGGCCGGCCAAACAAGGGCCACTTTTACTTTCGGTGGTAAGGCGACATGGAAGGCTAAGTACAAAGCCTCACCTGTCCCTGTAGTGACGAGCACTTGTTCTGGACTGACTCCTGGATACAAATCAGCAATGGCCTGTCGTAGTTCGAGGGAACCTTGGTTTGGTGAATCGTTCATCGGAATTTGGGCAAGGTCGTTCCAAGAAATTTGCCCCATTCCCATCACCTCTTCCAAAAGGAAATGCGAAAGCCCACTCTCTCCTAAATTGCAAAATGCTTTTAGGCGGAATCGTTCCAACCGATCTTCAATGAAAAATTCTCTAGGTTCCAAAATTGATTTCCAGACTGCTTAGCTTCAAAAGATTAGTATGTAAGCTATGTTGAAACCAGAAGACCATATCCTATCTTGGACGAAATCACCTTTTTCATCGGAAATCCAGAATGAAGCCAAAAAGGCTTATGAAGATTGGCAAAAAGGCGAATCCTCGGAACTCGTAGATGCCTTTGCCGTTCCACTCACTTTTGGAACCGGCGGGATTCGAGGAAAGATTGGAAATGGAATCGGCAAGATGAACCTCTACACTGTAGGTCGTGCCGCTCTTGGTTTTATCAGCTACTTAAGGGACACAAAAAAAGATGCCTCGATTGTCATCGCTTATGATTCCAGAAGGCTTTCTAAAGAATTTGCCGAACTATCTGCAGGCATTGCCGCCAAACTTGGAGTTAAAGTTTATATTTTTCCTAAGGTAACTCCCACCCCACTTCTCTCTTATGCCATTCGTTATTACAAAGCCAGTGGTGGAATTGTCATCACAGCTTCCCACAACCCACCAGAATACAATGGATTCAAAGCCTATCTTGCAGATGGAGGACAACTCGTTCCCCCGGATGATTCTCTCATCATAGGGAGAATTAGTAATATCAACGATTGGTCAGAAGTTCCTCTTGTGAAAAAGACTGATAAAGAATATAAAAAATTAGTGAAACCTGTCGGACCTATTGTATTCAAAACCTATTTAAAAGATTTAAAACAAGCAGGAATTCTTTCTTCCGTAAAACCAAAAACAAGAAATAGTTTAGGAATCGTATACTCTCCGTTACATGGAACTGGCGGAGACTATATGAAAGAAATGTTAAATTTCTTTGGATACAAATCTGTATTTTTGGTTCCGGAACAAAAAAAACCGGACGGGGAATTCCCAACAGTGAAGTATCCAAACCCGGAAGAAAAAGAAGCCCTCGCCTTATGTGAGTTTTATGCCAAAAAGAAAAAGGCAGCCACCTTTATTGCGACCGACCCCGATGCGGATAGACTTGGAGTGGGAGTCCGTCGTGCGGACGGCGAGTATGAATACCTAAACGGAAACCAAATTGGTTCCATTATGGCAGCTTACCTTTCCGAAAGAAAAAAATCGAAAACCAAAACCTACCATTTGGTAAAAACCATAGTTACTACGGACTTACAAGAAGCCATTGCCAAAAAGAATGGAATCAAAATTAAGAATGTACTTACGGGATTCAAATACATCGCAGAAGAGATGAAACAAATTGAATCCAAGAAAAATAACATATTCTTGTTTGGTGGAGAAGAGTCTTATGGATACCTACCCGTACCTTTTGTTCGGGACAAAGACTCGCTATCGAGTGCCTTACTTTTTGTGGAGATACTAGCAGAAAAAGGGGATCTACTTTCTTATTTAGAATCCATCTATTTAAAATACGGATTGTACAGGGAAAGTTTGTATTCTTTAACCTTGGAAGGAAGTTCTGGTCAGGACAAAATCAAAAAGTCCATCGAAACATTACGCACGGAGAACCTAATTGGAAAAACAATTGGCGGACGTAAAGTAGTAGGAGTTCTTGATTACGAAATCCAAAAAGCACAAGGGAAATCAAAGGTTTCCGTTTTTAAAGGAATGCCTAAATCCAATGTCATCCAAGTGGAGTTGGAAGGAAATGCCAAACTCACCATTCGTCCCTCGGGAACAGAACCCAAGGTAAAGGTATACTCCAGCTTTGCTTCCTTAAAAAAACCAAAAAAACAAACAGAGATCCCATCCCTTTGGGAATCTTTAGGGAAAGAAATTTCCTTAGCAGAAACAGAATTTTTACAACTGGCAGGACTAAAATGAGTAACGAAACCAAAACCAAATTTGAAGAAATCAAAAAACTTTCTGACAAATACCTTTTAAACACATACAACCGTTACCCCATTGCTTTTACCTATGGTGTCGGTGAGATGATCTTTGACCAAGATAACAAAGGTTATATTGACTTCCTGGCTGGAATCGCTGTGTCCAATTTAGGACATGGGGAAGCGGACCTAATTGAAGCGATGCGCAACCAAATGGACAAAATCCTCCATTCCTCCAATCTCTACTACTCCGAAGACCAAGCAAAACTTGCCGAAGTCATTATCGAAAATAGTATTCCCGGAAAAGTATTTTTATGTAATTCGGGAACGGAAGCAAACGAGGCTGCCTTCAAACTCATGCGTAGACATGGAGTGAAAAAAAATATCGATAAACCGGTTATTCTTGCCCTCCACTCTAGCTTTCATGGTAGAACCCTTTCTGCGATGACGATGACAGGAAATGAAGCCGTTCGTTCTGGATTTGGAGAACTCGCATCGGATGTCTACTTTGTAGAAGCCAATAACGAAGACTCTCTCATTCAAGCCTTTGACCAATACGGTGAGTCCATTGCTGGAATCATTATGGAACTCATCATCGGCGAAGGTGGTGTAGTACCACTCAGTCAATCCTTTGTGAACTTAGCACGTAAACTCACAGAAGAAACAAACTCACTTCTTGTTTTCGATGAAATCCAAACAGGGATGGGACGAACAGGAAAGATGTTTTGTTTTGAACATTACGGAATGTATCCGGATGCCTTCACTCTTGCCAAAGCACTCGGTTCTGGATTTCCTATCGGAGCTCTTATTGTTGCCAAAGAATACGAAACTGTTTTGGAACGTGGGATGCATGGATCTACCTTTGGTGGAAATCATTTGGCTTGCGTGGCGGCTTTCGAAACATTCAAAATCATTTTGTCTCGTAATCTTCTGGATCATGTCTCCACGATTTCAGAACAAATGTTTGCAAGGTTGAAAACCATGATGGAATCCACGGGAAAAATCAAACAAGTGAGAGGACGTGGTTTACACATTGGTGTGGAATTGTATTCCGAATCCAGACCCGTTGTTGAAGAATGTTTGAAACGTGGCCTTGTTGTGAATAGCACCGCAGGGAATGTAATTAGAATTATACCTCCACTCATCTTAAGCATAGAAAAAGCAACAGAAGGATTGGATATTTTAGAATCAGTATTAAAGGATATGAAATGAAAAAAGTAGCAGTACTCGCCGGTGATGGAATTGGTCCAGAAGTTATGGATGTGGCCTTGACTGTGGTCAAAAAAGCATTAGGAAATAAATCTTCAGAATTTAGCTTTGAACATGCATTAGTTGGTGGAGCGGCCATTGACGCCACAGGATTTCCACTTCCCGAAGAAACTTTGAAACTTTGTGAATCATCCAGTGCCATATTTTTTGGATCCGTCGGTGGACCAAAATGGGAAACACTTCCTCCTGACAGACAACCAGAACGCGGTGCCCTACTCCCTTTACGTAAACATTTTGATTTATTTGCAAACTTAAGACCTGCGATCATTTATCCGGAACTCAAAAAAGCAAGTCCCATCCGTGGAGATATCATTGGAGATGGACTTGATATTTTAATCCTAAGAGAACTAACTTCTGGAATCTACTTTGGAAAACCAAAAGGCAGAGAAGGAAGTGGGCCAGAAGAATTTGCCTACGACACAATGAGATACTCTCGTCGCGAGATTGAACGAATTGCACGCACAGCCTTTGATGCGGCAAGAAAACGAAATAAAAAAGTCACAAGTATCGACAAAGCAAATGTTCTCACGACCTCAGTGTTATGGCGAGAAGTGGTTGTGGCCCTCCACAAAGCTGAATACTCTGATTGTATTTTAGAACATCTCTACGTAGACAATGCAGCGATGCAGCTCATCGTAAAACCAAAACAATTTGATGTGATGCTTTGCGAAAATATGTTCGGAGATATCCTTTCTGATGAAGCTTCCATCATCACAGGATCGATTGGTATGTTACCTTCCGCTTCTCTTTCCGAATCTGGATTTGGTCTTTATGAACCATCCGGCGGATCGGCTCCAGACATTGCAGGCAAAGGAATCGCAAACCCCATAGCACAAATCCTATCGGGTGCCCTAATGCTCCGTTACTCTTTTGGGTTAGAAACAGAGGCTGTGGCCATCGAAAATGCAATCCGAACGGTTCTAAAAAAGGGATTCCGCACGGGAGATATCGCCGAAGAAGGCACATCTGTCCTCGGTACAAAAGAAATTGGTGTTGAAATCGAAAAGGCACTTGGATAAACTACGGAGGACATCATGCAAGCAGGCATCGGACCGACAGGCAGACCTTATCAGATTCTCATCGCAGAGAATTCCAAATTTCAATCCAAACAACTCCAACAGATTTTGGAATCAGAAGGTTTCAAAATCATTGGAATTGCCGAGACGGGAAAAGAACTTTTACAAATGTACAAGGACAATCGCCAACAGATTGATCTGGTTACGATTGAAATTTTCCTTCCTGAGGTCGATGGATATGCAGCTTTCTGGGATATGAAAGAAATGGGAGTACTTCCAAGGATTCTTTTTATCTCTGAAGAAAATACCCCTTCGGTGATCAAAGCCCTTCTCGAAAATGGAGCGATGGACTATATCGTAAAACCTATCAAACGAGAAAAGATCCTAGAAAAAATCAAAGAAACGCTTCTTAAGATTCCCAAAGTATAAAGTTTAAATTGCGGCCCTCTTCTTTTGCCCTATGGCTAAAGTAAAGAGGGCTCTTGTAAACATTGATACGAGAATTTCGAATCACAATCGAAGTCCCAAATCGCTCCCTAACTCTCCTCTCAATCGCAAGACCAACATCGAGTAAAAACTTACCCAAGGCTTTGGGTCGACAAACCTCTTCTCCTAAAGGAAGGAAATGTGCGGCGACATCTCCCCCTACTTCATAATCCTCCGCTTGGATATAAGGTCCAATTTCCATATGAAGTTCTTCTAGTTCGTAACCCAAACGAAGAATCTCTTCCAACATCCTTTCTGTAATTCCAAGACTGGTTCCCTTCCAACCGGAATGAACAATCGCAATAAACGGTCGTTTGTGGGAATAAATAAAGACAGGAACACAATCTGCTGTTCGAACCACAAGTAAGGTGTTTGGCGATTCAGTATACAACCCATCCCCTTCAGCGATTAAATCGGGACTGGTTGTTTCTGACAAAGGAGGAATGGAATGGATGGTATTTCCATGAACTTGATTGAGTGTGGCAACCTGAAGGGAGTTATTTTCCCATTCCCGACCAACCCAGTTTTTCGCATATCCCTTCCATCCTTCGGGAGTGTTCGGATAGGATGGGAATTCATTCCGCAAACCTTCTAATGTCTGTTTACCGACAGTTCCCCATTTGATTTTTCCATAATTTGTAGAGATAACTTGGGAATATTCCATTAGTAGTTTCCAAAAGATTTTGTTTGGTTCAGGTCCCAATGGTTTGTTTGGAAGGTCTCAAATAAATTCGCGCAGTCCCAACCTTCCCGAACACAAAGTTTCTGAAATTTATTGGGATCGTAAGACCAAATATAAAAACGAAGGGGATGAGCTCTCCAAGTGTATTGGACGAAGGGTAAGTTTGTCCCATGAAGGCGGTTGTCGAGAAGGATATCTATCTTACGATCGACCAAATCTGCCTTTTCTAGTTCGCTCTCATGTCCGATCCTTCCGCGGTTTGTAATTTTCTTTTTTGCAAATTCCCGATCGGTAAGACCAGATTCCGCTTCAAAGGCATAGGCCGGTCTTAGATAGTAAACGAAATGAGCCTGGGCTCCAAAAAAGGCGACTCGGAAATCGGAAAGTGAATCTAAATCATAACCATCTGTTCTGACCAGATGGTCTTCATAAAACGCCCGTTCTTCGCCAATCCCATGCCAATAGGGAATCCGAACTCCATTTACCTTCAATGGATCTATATAAACTGCCGTAGACAAAATAAAGAAAAAGGAAACAAGGAGCCGATTCTTTGCATATAGATTGATTAAAAAATTAGATTCCTTTGACTGAAACCGAGAATTCATATCCCAATCATGAATTTGTAAAAAGGCTAAATAAGATAAATACGGCAAAATCGGAATCCAGAACCGATTTCCCATAAAATCCCCACCCACATACAAAACGTACAAAATGTATAACAATACAGAAGAAGTAAGAAACCGAAGTTCCTTCTGGTCACGAATGGATTTGTAAATTTGTATCCCCGCGAGAACTAAAACCAAAAGATAAAGTGGATAGGATTTAATTAGGTAGAGGAAATAATACAATCCCTGTAAAAAGTAAGCCCCTTTATTTCCTTTGGCATAGAAGGTATTGGGAAATATGTCCTGATAATAGAAATACCGAAACCCCAAAAAAGATAAAAACAAAACTCCGAAGGCAATGGGTGGCCCATACTTTTTACGAAAAAACCAATGGAGAGAAGCTAAAAACAAAAAGAGGGCCCCTTCTGGACGAACCAAAGCCGAAAGTAAAAAGATGGGAAAAAGTAAGTCACTTTCCTTTTTCCATAACAATAAACCGTAAGAGACTAAGAATGTAAATAGAGAGGTCTCAAGTCCAGAACTAGCAAAAATAAAGAGATGGTAGAATAAACTCAAATGGACAATGAGAAGTGGATAAACTCTTCCAAGAGAAACTCGATTTTCCTCTCGAAAAAAAACAAACAAAGTAGAAAGATAAAAGAAAATTCCAAGGCCGATGGAGAGAATCTGTGGTTTGATGCCCATAACAAATCCCAAGGAAAGAAGAATGGTCCATAGAAAATTGGTATACCCTTCTACCCTCTCTCCCCAATGAAAAACAAGACCCAAACCTTCATAAAGATTTCTCGCATAGACAAAACTAATATAAGCATCATCACAAATCCACCTCCAAGTATAGGCTTGGTAGAATCCAAATAGAAAAAAGAAAGCAGAAAGGATATAAAAGGATAAAAGATTTCTTTTCAGAAATAACATAAATTAGTCCAATTCAAATGATTTGATAAACTCTTCGATGATTTGGATATGATCCATCTCAGGTGTTGGATTCTCTTCAGAAGGTTCATATAAGTAGTCGTCAAATACGTGATAGTCGAAAATCTTCAATTCAAAATCAGGAAGAGTGATGATGATGTTTTCGGCATGGATATCAAAAATCAATTTTTCTTCTTCTGCTAAAAATTTGGTCACTTGGATCACACGATTGAAATCAACAGCAATTTTTTTTAGTTTGGATTTAGAGATCACTCCAAACCGATGAGAGTCAAAATTCAATTTCCATTTTGGGAAGAGTTTATCTAAAATCGGATTTTGATCCAATTTTTCATTCCGTATGGTAAATTCTTTTAGATGTTTTCCCGCAAGTAGTGGTTGTTGGTCACAAGGAGTGAGTGTGACATTGGGAATTCCAAAGGGATTGTTTCGAACTCGTAGTCCCATAAAAAATCGTGTCGGAACCACCAAATCAGGAATGAGAGATTTTAATTTCCAATAATGTAATCTTTCTAAACCCAAACGTTTGAATTTAAAATCGATTTCATCTTTTTTAGAATCTCTCGAAGTTTGGCTTTTTAAATAATCACGTAACTCGATCTCCTCTGGTTTTAAAAACCGAGCGAGATCTCGCCCTACTTCCTTAAAAAGAGTTCCAAAAATTACATCAGAAGGTAACTTTGATTTTCCAATTTTGACCACTTGGTTCCAAGGAAGTTTGTAAACAAATTTGTAAGAACCTCGGCCTATGTATCCATCCTTGGAGAGTGGCATAAAGTTATCCAAAAACTCACGATCATACCGATAGGTGATACGAAATACATGAGATACAGGGAAAAGTTTTTCGTAAAGATTACGAAAAAAACCAGACTTTCTTAATACTTCATCAACAGGAAGGTCTTCAAGAGGAATGGGGATTTCTTTTTTATCAGGATCGACAAACAGTTCTTTGTCGAGGCCCTTTTCTAATAACTCCAAAAACTGGGGAATTTTTCCCCAGTTTGGATATTGGTTCCAGAGTTGGCTGATCTTATCTCGGATTCCTTTGATTGGACCTTTTTTTTCTTCCACTTCTAGATTCTACTTCCAACGAACAATAGCTTCGTAATCAGTGAATTTTTCTTTTTTGGAAAATGCTTCGGATAACTTTTTATCTTTTTCTTCATCATACCACCAGTAGTCCGAAGAAAAACTTTCATCTCCATATTTACCAAGAGGTAAACTAGGAACCCCATATTTTTGCCAATACAGAAGACGGGTACTTGGCAGGTGCCATAACAAAACATAAGGATATTCTTTATAGACAATCCGATCGATTTGTTTCAAAATTTCATTTCGTTTAGAAACAGAAAATTCAGTTTTTTGTTTTTCGATGAGTTTGTCGACTTCACTCTGTTTGAATCCGGGTAGGTTCGGTTGGCCTTCTTCATTGGCATATTTAGAAAGCCATTGTGATTCTGGATCTTTGAAGATTCCCGATCCCCAAGCAGCCCAAGTCATATCAAAATCATATTTGTCGACTCGTTCGCTCCATGCCGCTAAATCTAAAGTATCGATGGACGCACGGATTCCGACTTCCTTTGCCTTCTCCAAAAAAACGGTGAAATACTTTTCTGTTTTTTTATCTCGGTCTAAGATAGAGAATTGGAATGGTTTTCCATCTTTTTCTAAAATTCCTTCTCCATTCGGTTTCCAACCCGCTTCCGCAAGTAGTTTCCTTGCTTTTTCAATATTGAATTCTATGGGTTGGTTTGGATTTTTTTCACCACCTAAATAAAAGTCAGGATAATAACTGTTCGTTGGATCATATTCACCATACGCAAGTTTATCGATCATGAGTTTACGATCCACAAGTAGGTTCATTGCTTCTCTCACTCGTTTGTCAGAGAAAATAGAACGCCTTGAGTTCATGGCCCAACCTTGGAATCCAATGGGTTTTAAATTGAAGATTCTTTGTTTAGCAATCCAATTGTTATCAAAAGGTTCACCCTTCGCTTCCTCTACCCAAACAAATGCGGAATACACAGGATAGATATCAATATCACCTTTTTTGAAGGCTTGGAGGGCAACGGCTTCTTCGTTATACACTTTATAAACAATTTGATCAAAGTTGTTTCGTCCCTCATTAAAAGGATAAGCTCTTTGCCACCAGTCCCCTCTCCTTTCCAACTTGATGTAACGGTTCTTTTTTACTTCCGTAATTTTGTATGGGCCAGACACAACAGGGAATTCCATATTCTCTTTATTGAAATCTTTTCCTTCAAAATGGTGTTTGGGTAGAATGAAAATAGAAGAAGCAATATCATTGAAGTTATTCCAATGCACTTCTTTTGCTTCAAAAACAATGGTTAGGTCATCTACTTTAACAGGTTTTAGAAAACGAGATAAGGAGACTCGGAAGACCGCAGTTCCATTTTTCGGATTCATGATGGTGTCATAAGTAAAAATAACATCATCGGCCGTAACGGGTTTGTTATCCGACCAACGAGCATTCGGATCCAAATAAAAAGTAAATTTCTTCTTATCGGGAGAGATCTTCCAATCTCTTGCTAAATGAGGAATGGTTTCCAGAGTGAGGGGATGGTAACCTGTGAGAGGTTCATACAAACTAGTAAAGATGCGAGCTGTGGTTGTAAATTGATCCAAATAATAGTTCAGCGATTTTGGAAACTGATGAGAATAGATTCGGATCTTTCCGCCTTTTTTTGCTTTGGGGTCAGCTACTGGGTTTTTCAAACGGAGGGCATTCGGAATCGAAGCCACATCCCCTTGCCAAGGTATATCGTTTACCTTAGATAAGGATTCTTTTGTATCTTCTTCAGAACAATTTAAGGCTAAAACCATTGACAAAAGTCCTGTCAAACCAACCAAAACTATCTTGCGTAAGGAGGAACTATACTTGAGTAATTGAACTTTGTTATGAAACATCCCTTCCATCAAATCCATTTGTACGAGATAGGCTCAAGGCTTTTTTGTACAAAAATGAAGGAACCATTGGAATCTCTGATTCCTACTCTGGAAAAAACCCCACCCTTTCCATGGGCCGATGAAATTTGGCTGATGGGAGTCTGGAAAAATAGCCCCAAGTCCGGGTCCATTGCACGGTCCATGCCAGGACTCCAATCAAACTACCGCGCCGTGAAACAGTCAGTGCATCCAGAAGATATCTACGGATCACCTTATTCGGTTTTTGACTATATTCCAGACTCACTGGTTTCCCAAGAGAAGGATCTAACAAAGATCCACGGTAGAATCAACAAACTGGGGAAAAAACTCATCCTCGATTTTGTGCCCAATCATATGGCTGTTGATTCTCCTCTAATAGATGCCCATCCTGATTTATTTTTAATTGCGAATGATTCCGTCTCTTTTCAAAATTCCTTCCTACATCCCAATGGGAACGTCTATGTTCACGGCAGAGATCCTTACTTTGATGGTTGGACGGACACTATTCAATGGGATTTTGCAAACCCAGGTGTAGAAGTTAAACATATTGAGATTTTAAAAAATATCGCCAAACAATGCGATGGTGTTCGTTGCGATATGGCGATGTTACTCCTTCCCGATGTTTTTGAAAAAACTCATGAAAAAAAATCTGTCTACAACTGGGCCCACGTGATCCAATCGGTTCGAGTAGAATTTCCCCATTTTAAATTTTATGCAGAAGTGTATTGGGGACTAGAAGAAAGACTTCTACAATTGGGATTTGATGCTACCTATGATAAGTCCCTCTATGATGCTTTTGAAAAACAAAACTTCGGATTTGTTTCTGAAAATCTAAGGAACAATTCTAATGTAAAGAAAATACGATTTATCGAAAACCATGATGAAGAAAGAGCCAAACACCAATTTGGTGAAAAATCCAAGAGTTATTTCACTCTTCTTTCCGCATCGGAAGGCACTTTATTATTCCACTCAGGGCAAGAACTAGGACTAAATAAAAAAATCCCTGTCCAAATGGTCCAAACAGATGAAGAAGAAAGGGATTCGACAGTAGAGGAATTTTATATAAGAGCCTTTGCTGTGATTTCGAAACGAAGACCAGAGAGTTTTGTTTTATGGCCAAATTACAAAGAATTCAATGGGAACTCCGTGTTTATCAAATCCATCCAAACGGGGAATCGAACAGAAATCATTTTATGGAATGAACAAAACTTCGAAGTGTCTGGATGGATTCCCTTCCAAGAAGGAATCCTATTCCAAGATACACTCCTCGATTTAGTGAGCGGACAAAGTTTTCCCCAAAACCCTTCCGAAGAAGGGATTTACTTCAAACTTTTACCAAACGAAGTGCAATGGTTTATTTTTTAACCCTTTCCGCAAAAACCACACCCTGGATCATTCGCAAGTTTTCCAAAATTTCTTTTAATTGGTCCAAATGATCCACTTCTAACATAAATTTGGCGGTAAGAGTTCCATTGGGATGTGATGAGGCACCAGCTTCCAAAATATTTGTCTCTGTGCTAGAAATGGATTCCACCATAGACAAATAAATTCCTTGTACATCCTTTGCACGCACTTCAATTTGAATCGGAATCGGTTCCCCTGGCCCTTCCCAACGAACGGGAATGGTTTTCATCCACTCGAGTTGTTTGGTTGCCGTAGAGCAGTCCTTTTTATGAACACTCACTCCTCTACCTCTTGTGATAAAACCTATGATTTCATCTCCAGGGATAGGTGTACAACATGATGCTACCCTTACAGGAACATCATTCCAACCTGCAACAGAGATTCCAAATTCTTTAGATTCTTCTTGGTGAGGATGGGCTTTATTCGGTTTTTTGATTTTAACTTTTTTGATTTCTTTAATGGTGTTTTCATCAATTGCCGGTGTTGATGTTTCCAAAACAGAACCAATGGTTTCTCTTTGTGAATCCTCTTGTAACTTTCGAAAGTAAGCACGTAACTTCTGTCTGGCGCCCGATGTTTTTACAATCCGTAACCAAATCGGCGATGGTTTGGAATTTTTTTCCGTAATGATCTCGACCTGATCCCCAGACTTTAGCTCCGTACGAAGTGTAACCATTCTCCCGTTGACTTTTCCACCGCGAGCATGAAGGCCAACATCTGTATGAATCCGAAAAGCATAGTCAAGGACAGTAGCACCTTTTGGCATTTCGATAATCTCACCCTTGGGTGTAAAAACAAAGACTTCATCTTCATGCAGATCATACTGAAGTTCTTCCATAAATTCTTTCGAATCTAGACTTGGGTCTTGCCAAGACTTCAAAATCTCTAACCATTTCATTCGGAAGGCGTTTTCTACACCATTCTGCAAAATTACGGAAGTTTTCGTAAGACTAGTGGATTCTTTATAAGCCCAGTGGGCAGCCACACCATTTTCGGCAATGGCATTCATGTCCTTGGTTCGGATTTGTACTTCCATAGGACGGCCATCTGGCCCAAAAACAGTTGTGTGCAGAGACTGGTATAAGTTAGTTTTGGGTGTGGCGATATAATCTTTGAACCTACCGGGAATGGGAGTCCAAAGTGTATGCACAATTCCAAGCACTCCATAACAATCTTTAATTTCATTGGTGATGATCCGAAGAGCTCGAAGGTCAAAGATCTCTGCAAATGATTTTTCTTTTGTCACCATCTTTCGATAAATGGAATAAAAATGTTTGGCTCGACCATCGAGGCGAGCGTCAATACTTATCTCGGCTAACCTTTGCTTGAGGATAATTTTTATCTTTTCAATGTATTCATCACGTTCCGACTTTTTGGCCGATACACGCTTTTTAATTTCTTGGTAATCCTCAGGGTGTAAGGACTGAAAAGCTAAATCTTCCAACTCAAACTTAACTTTATAAACACCCAACCTTCCCGCAATAGGGGCATACAAGGATAAAACTTCTTTGGCTATTCGTTTTTGTTTTTCTTCTGGTTGGAATTTCAAAGTACGAACGTTATGAGTTTTATCAGCTAGTTTAATTAACATCACTCGCACATCTTTGATGGTAGCAAGTAACATCTTACGAATATTCTCTGCGGCTTCCGTTTCTTTGGATTGAGATTTGATTTCAGAAATTTTGGTAACACCTTCTACCAGTGCGGCAATATCATCTCCAAATTCCCGTGTCATCTCCTCTTTGCTGTAACTTGTGTCTTCCACGACATCATGCAAAAGACCGGCGGCAATTGCCCTTTCATCCAAACCAAGTTCATCCAAAACAGAAGCCACATTCATGGGATGAATGATATATGGTTCACCGGACAAACGTTTTTGCCCTTCGTGCATTTTTTCTGCAACGTTGTATGCTTTTTCTATGAAGTTAGCTTTTTCGGGACCAAGTCTTTTCTGGACAGCATCGAATAACTCTTGTTTGTCCTTTATATCTTGATACAATCCCATTATTTGATATCCAAACTTATATCTAAAAACTTAACAGTATGAGTTAAATATCCCATACTCACACCGATGTCTTGGAAACGAGAAAGAAACTGTAACTTTTCTGGGGTGATCCCACCAGAACATTCAATACGAATTTGTGGAGAATTTGTTTTAATTTTTTGGATGGCTTTTTCGGTATCTAAATCAGAAAAATTATCTAGTAAAATGATATCAGGATTTGACTGCATAGCTTCATCCAATTGAGAGAGACCATCAATTTCTAGTTCTATTTTTTTCCCTGGATTAGCATTTCGAACAATTTGCACAGCGGACTGGATAGATCCAGCTTTTGCTACATGATTGTCTTTGAGCATAGCCATTTCAGACAAATTCAATCGGTGGTTAGCACCACCTCCAGTGTAAACTGCATACTTAGCTAACTTTCTATAACCAGGCAATGTTTTCCTTGTATCTAAAATCAGAAGGTTAGGAAACTCTTTTGCCACCTTACTTGCATTTGTTGCAATCCCAGAAAGGTATTGAATAAAATTTAAAAGAATCCGCTCCATTTTCAAAACAGAAACAAGAGACCCTTCCAAAGAACCGATGACCGTTCCCCGAGAAAGAACTGCCCCATCAGAAAGAATGGGTTTCCAAACTACACTGGCATTTGTTTTTTGTATGAGACAAGGTAAAACAGCAAGGCCACACAAAACACCTTCCTCTTTTGCAAGTAACTCTGCTCTGCAAATTTCATCAGAACGGAAAAGAGCATCGGTTGTGATATCACCGGCTGGTAAATCTTCCTCTAAGGCAAGGGTGACCAGTGACTCAAAGTCTTTCTCCGAAATTTCCGTAACAGGTGTTGTATATCCTCTTATCATATCATCCTATTCTTTAGACAAAAAAAAAGCTGCCCTTACGACAGCTTTTTTTTCAAGTAAGTCACCTAAACATTGTTTATTGCTTAGGAACGCTTCCGATTTTCCCTGTTTTTGGAGGGATATTTAACTTTTGTTTTGGATAAATCAGATTTTTGTTACGAATCGACTTACGATTGGCTTCAAAAATTCTTGGCCAAAGTTTTGCGTCGTTATAAATATCTTCTCTATCAGCAATTCTCCAAAGGCAATCTGTTGGATTTGATTTTTCTACAGTGTATCTTTTCCAACCACCAGAAAGTTCTTCTACTTGAGAGGAAGTCGCTTTGTCTCCGTCTGTCTCTGTTGTAGTCGTTGTTTTGGTGTCAGCTTGCGGTTCTACTGCGGTGCGATCTTTTTTAGCAACCGTAGTTTTTCCTTTTAAAGTTTCCACTTGGTCAATAGAAATTTCAGCCAATCGAATGGCTTCTTCCGACTGAGCGATAGAATCTTCGTATTTTTCTTGTTCTAAAAGGTTTCCGGAAGCTTGGAGAGACTCATTAGAAGCACCTAAGTTTTCTTGTGTGCTTGCATACGATTCTTTTGCATTCGATTTTAGATAGGTTTCTGCTTTTAATTCACCGAAACGAGCATTTGCGTCTTCGACTACTTCACGTGCTTGGCCATTACGGTTTTTTGCATGGTCTTTCACAGAAGCTTGTAACAAAGAAGCAGCTGCCAAACGAGCCGTTTTGATCTTTTCGTCAGCTGTTTTCAAACGACCGGCAGTAATGTCTTCACGAGCAGAAGCGACACGAGCCTTTTCTTCGTCAATGGCAGGATTTCCACCTTTAGAATATGTATAAGCTTTTTCTAATGACGCATCCACTTCATCAGCGGATTGGCGAATGGAACCAGAACGGTCGAGTGCTACTTTTTTTGCATCTTGGCTGATTTTAGAAGCTTCTAAAAAATGATTGTGAGCATCTTCGTATTCTTGTAAGGCAACAGTACGTTTGAGTTCTTTTGCTGTTTCGTCTTTGTCTTCGCGTAGGTAAGAAGCAAGACTTGCATCTGCTTGTGCTAATTTTGTTTCACCAGCATCACGAGCACTCACGGCTTTTTTAAATTCTTCCGGTGTGTATTCAGAAGCGTACGCTTCGTCCGCAGCATCAATCGCAGTCACTGCCTCTTCACGAGACTTGGCAGCAAGTTTTGGTAGAGTTTTTTCCAAAGCATCGTAAGCTTTAGAAATAGCATAATCTGCACTCTGTTTGGAATCAGATGCTTTTTCTTGTGATGCAAATTCGTTGGCAGAGATTAGGCTTTTTTTTGCTTCAGAATATTCTTCTGCAGCATACTCTTCTGCAGAAAGTCTTTCGGCTCTTTCTACTTGAGATTTTGCTAGAGCCAGTTCTTTCACTGGCAATTCTTGTGCACAATTAACAAATCCTAAGGAAAACAATACCAAACCAGAGAGAAAGACTGTTGTCTTTTCCTTTCTTAACATAACAAACTCCTTAATTTTTCTTCGGGGGATTTTGTAAGTGAGAAGCGCAAATACGCTTCCCCTTTTACTTGAAAGCAGTGACGGCTTCGTCTTCGCTGTCGAAAATTTCAAAAAATGAAGTCAACTTTGTAAGTTCAAATACTTTACGAACTGAACCAGCCACGTTGATAATTTTAAGCCCACCTTGGTATTTCTTCAAGTTGGACAAACTTGAAATTAATGCTCCAATTCCGGAAGAGTCGATGTAAGATACCTTCTCGAGATTGATGACGATGCAATACTTTTGTTCTTCGATCAATTTGGCAATTACATCCTTGATCTCAGGCGCGTTATAAAGGTCGATTTCCCCGTTAATATCGAGGACTACGATTTTATCTTTTTCCCTTCTGGTGATTTCCATGTGTGTCTAGAGACTCCTCAATGAAGCTACAATCAATGTAGAAATGACGGTACAATTGCATTCAAAAAAAAGAGATACGTCAACCTAATAATTTTAGCTACCAAACAAATTTTTCCAATGGTCATAAAAACCCTGAAAATTGCCTATTTTTATGGACTTTCGCATCCTTTCCATGAAGCTCTGCATAAAATATAAGTTGTGATACGTTGAGAGCGAGAAAGCAGTCAATTCCTTCACCTTATGTAAGTGTCGAATGTAGCCAAGGCTATATGTTGTGCATACCTTACACCCACATTCGGGGTCAATGGGACCATCTGCCAAACGATGGCTCTCATTCCTTAAATTGATTTTGCCCAGGGAGGTGAACACTTGGCCGTTTCGAGCATTCCGAGTCGGTAATACACAATCAAACATATCGATTCCATTCTTAACACCTTCTAGAATGTCCACAACGGTTCCCACACCCATAAGGTATCGAGGCCGCGCCTGGTCGAAATAAGGTGCCATACATTCTAAAATTCGAATGTATTCAGGCCTTGGTTCCCCCACACTGAGTCCCCCAATGGCAATTCCCGGAAAATCTATATTTTGTAATGTATCTAAACTACGTTTCCTGAGGGATTCATTGACTCCCCCCTGAACAATGGGGAAAACATTTTGGTCACCAGGCCTTTCCATCCAATAATCATAGGATTCTTTGGCCCACCTGTGCGTTCTGTCCAGGGCAAGCTCCAATCGTTTCAGATCACTTCCATAGGGCGCACAATCATCCAAAACCATCATGATATCCGAACCAATGGAACGTTGCATATCAATGACAGAGCCAGGTGTAAATTTATGATGACTTCCATCAATATGGGACTGGAACCGAACTCCATCCTCTTCAAACTTAAAAAGACTCGCGAGACTAAACACCTGGAACCCACCGGAATCAGTGAGTAAGGCACGTTTATAAGACATGAAATTTTTTAAACCATGGAAATGGTCCAAAACTTCCTTACCTGGTTTTAGATATAAATGGTAGGTATTGGCAAGAATTAGATTGTAACCCAATTCATCAATGTCTGAGGAAGAAAGAGATTTGATACTCCCTCTGGTTCCCACCGGCATAAAGATGGGAGTTTCAATTTGAATTCCATTTAAGTGGAGAGTTCCGGTTCTTGCGAAAGAACCGGGATCTTTTGAACTTTCTTTAAAAATAGAAGACACTATTTTTTGATTTTATGTTCACAATTTGCAAAATTTAAACAATTACCAAAAATATTCAAACTATGTCCGGTGATGGTAAATCCATTTTCCGAAGCTGCTTTGTTTTGCAGTTCTTCAATTCGTTCATCCACAAACTCTACAATGCGACCACATTGCATACAGATGATATGGTCATGGTGTTCGTGGCCGATGATATGTTCGTAATATTTATAATCTTTACCAAAATCATGTTCTTCCAACAAACCCGCTTCCACCATAATCGCGAGGATTCGGTAGATGGTTGCCTTGGAAATACGATCCTTATTGTCCTTCAATTCATCCAAAAGACCTTCGGCAGTAAAATGGTTGTGTGAAGAAAAAATCTTTTGCGCAACTAGCAAACGTTGGTTGGTAATTTTTAGTCCCTTTTCTTTTAGATACTCTTCAAAGGCGAGCATCTCTTTTTTTGTGTCGTCGCTGGAAATAGGATCGTTTTGCAAGGTTTATCTCCTAATGATTCAACTTAATTCAATGTTCCAGAAAGAGAATAATACCATGCTCTTTCTGCTTCTTCTGCAATTCGAAGCGCCATCACCCGAAGTAGGCGATTCTGAGCTTCCAATTCTGATTCCCGAAATCCAATTTGAGTAGAAAAATGAACTCGTCCAGGAATTTCACTGCGTTCCATAGGAATTTTATTTCCCGTCTCCGCTTCAATGATCTCCACTCGGGTGACCACAAATAATTCCGAAGTAATTTGTCTATCCGCGAGATCCATAAGATCCCCGACCTGTTGGTAGTGAACAATCTCCGAATACAACCGGTATTTCGCGAGAGTTTTTTCTCTTGTTGTGATAAACCTTCCCCGTCTGTCAATTTCTTCCATAATCATCTGGGTGAGACGGGTGTGCATACCGGGAGAATAAGTATTGTTTCTTACATTTTGGATGTAGATCAGGCGTTTGGAATCTGGGACGGGAACCCCATTAATTTTAGGAGGTCGACCCGGTTCCTTTGACAAAAAGGCACAACCAGAAAAGGCGAAAATGAGAAAGAAAACAATGCCTTGTTTCATACAAAAATGTTCCCTGTCATCTTAGGTCTCAAGTCTAGTTTGTCAAGGGAATCGAAACGATGGGAAATTCTCTCGGTTTCGGGAAAGGCATGACAAAGGAAGTGGGAGGATTCTGATTCTCCCATGGAGATCTCTCTTCTTCGTAGTTTTCGATTCCTAGTTTGTTTTTGGCCGGCAGTTCTTTTGGCCGAGTCCAAAATTCCCGATATCCCGCCAAATGAGGTGGGTTTTCCCCTGCCTTATTACTCTCCTGTTTCGGGAACCTTTGCGGAAATTCGAAACCATAACTTACATTTGGGTTCTGATTTTAAATCTTATGGCCTCAATGGTCATAGCATCTTAGCTACGTTTGATGGTTATATTGAAGAAATCAGTTATTCGAAAACGGGATATGGACTTTCGCTCAATCTGTATAATCCCAAATACAAACTCAAATCCAAATACGCCCACTTACATTCCTTTGGTGGAAGTTTGTATGATTTAGAGCTTTTAAGACGAGCCATTTTACTTATGGGAGATCCGAGTGGGTTCCAATTGAAACTTCCCCCAGGATTATTTTCAGCTAAAAAAGGAACGGCTCTTGGCAAAACAGGAGAATCGGGATCAGGGATTTCTCACTTGCATCTTGAGTTTCGATCCGAAAAAGGAACCATCAACCCTCTCTACTTTCCTGAAATCCACCAAAAGGACAAAACTCCTCCCACCATACTTTCTATGTATTTAGAAGGGGATAATTTAGAAAGCCCCGTCCTCCTCACAGCCAAGGAAAAATCCAAAGGTAAATATGAACTCTTTAGCGATTCAGGGGAACTTTTTGAATCCATCTCCCTCACGGGAAAGGTGCGCATTCGTTTGAGTGGTTATGACTTCATTCGTTCTAGGAACAAAAACAATGTATATGGAATGGATTTGTCTGTGGATGGAAAAACTATTTTTAGCCGGAACTTCGACTTTTTAGCTTTCGAAGATGGTTCCAAAAAACACCAGTTCTACGACATCAACAGATCCTCTTTGTCACCACCGGTTTATTTCTATCATATGTATGAACAGTCCAAAAACTTCAAAGAAGAAGGATTTTCATTGGATTTGGATGGATACAAACCAAAAGAAAAATTACCATTAGAAGTTACGCTACGGGACGCAACAGGAAACAAGTCCTCAGTGTTTTTTACAGTGATTCATGACAGAAAGGATACAGACAATATCCGAATCGCAAAAAACAAAAAGAACGGAAACAAATTCAACTCTTTCGACAACAAGATCAGCGTGGATTTATCGAATGCGGAAGTTTCCGGAGAAGGAAGTTTACTCATCACAGAAATTAGCGAAAAAGATATCCCTTTTAAAATTTCAACAGGCCTTCCTCTCAAAGGTAAGATCTACCAATTGGACACTAAAAAAATGAGTTGGAAAGGGGAAGGATCAGGGGAATGGAATATCGGTTATACGCCCTCCACAAAAGAATCCCTTTATTTTTATGATTCTTCCATTCAGAAATTCCAATCCATCACTCACAAAAGAAAATCCGGTGGTTTTAGTTTTAAACTCACGAAACTAGGATACCTTATGGTTTTGTCGGATGAAACTCCACCAACAATCTTTCCTATGACCTCTCTTGCTCGTTACATTGAACTTCCAGAAGTGAGAAACCAATGTTTTGAAGAAAGGTTTTATGTCATTGGTGATGTAGGAAGTGGATTTCGAACCAGCGTAGAGTTACTCGTAGATGGACAAAGTTATCCTTATGAATACGATCCGGATAGGCGTGCAATCCGAGTTCTCATTCCGAAGAGCTTACAAAAAGAAAGGCCTTATCTTCTTTTGGAAGCTAAGGCCTTCGATTTCGCCGGAAATGTTTCCGAACCGTTTGTGGATTTAATCTCTACTAGCGGTTGGGCAGAAGAACTTCAGGCCTCTTGTCCCGTCATGGAATAACGAGCAATATCCAATACTTCGTAAACAGTTTCAGTAGATCCGAAGACTAGTGTTGCTTCGTTTCCAGTGTTTTTTCCAAGAAGTGATTTTGCTAGTGGTGACTGATAAGAGATGATATTCTTCTCTGTATCTGCATCCCAAGCACCAAGGATTGAGTAAGTTACGGTTTCACTTGTTTGTTTGTTTTTCAAACGCACTGTGGTTCCGATTCCTACTTTATCAGCTTTTACATCACTGAGGTCGAGGATCCTTGCACTTTTCAGTTCTGCTTCCAATCGTTTGATGGCAGCTTGCAACTGAGATTGTTTTTCCATAGCCGCTTTGTATTCTGCGTTTTCTCTTAAGTCCCCTTTCTCTTGGGCCTCACCGATATCACGAGAGTTTTCAGCCATCTCTACGTTCACAAGGTGTTCAAACTCTTGTTTTTTAGCATTGAAAGCGCGACGAGTCACAAGAACCACATCGTTTGGAAGGTTTGCTAAAGGATCATCATCTGCATCTTCTTCTGAATCGTATTCATCCCAAACAATGTTTGGTTTGAGTTCGTTGATGAGAACATAGAGTTGGTCTTTTTCCAAATCGGTTACATAAGGAACTTCTTTGAATAGAGCAAAAAGTTTACGAACATACTCATCGTCTGCGTTGGTTAGGATGTCTCGAAGAAGGCTATTGTCCTTTCCAAAAAGAATGTCCATTGCTTGGTTTTTGAGTTTAGTTCCTTTGTCCTCAATCTTCGCAAGAGGTTTGAGTATACGGAACACACGAAGAACTAAATCTTCTTCGCTAACTTTCAACCAATCAAACTTCCAAGTATGAGAGAGGATGGATTTTGCCACCCAAAGGAATACTTCTGGGTTTTCTTTCGATTTGTTAGAAACTGTTTCTACAAATAGATTGAGTTCAGCAAACTTCTCATCCGCCACTAAGTTTTGGAAAACAGAGCGGTTTACTTTCACTGGAACTTCAAATAAAAGTCCAATAAGGATGTTGATTGCTTCTGGATGGTGGGATCTAATCAGATCCTTAAATCCTTTTTTGATATCCGTGTTTTCTAATGCTTTGGAAATCTTCAGAGCTTCTTCTTTCGAAAGAGACTGAATGAGTGTTGTTAATTCTTGTTCACGGATTTTATGAGAGAACTCTTCTGTTGGCCAAGCTTTGCTTGCTTCTTCCAAATACAAATAGGCGGAAAGTTTACGAACAGAATCTCTTGCCGATTCTTCTTCACCGTAATGAGAGATAAAAAAGTCACCAGCTTCTGCTGCTTCATCTGCATCTCGAACGGCTTCCATAGCGATTTCTAATTTTTTATTCGTGTCAGAAGTTGCTTGGAATTTCTGAGTGAGAGTTTCCGCGTGAGTGATCGGTTTTTCATGGTAAACCACTTCATCCTTTTTCTTAGGATTCATTCCGATATTCGCTTCTTTTTTCAGAACCGACTTCACCTTCGCCCACCACTTAGACCACTCATCTGCTTTGAGGAAAGTTCCGATGAGTTCGTTCTTCATGTCGCCAATGATCATTCTATTGTCGTATGATTTCAGAAGTTGTTTTAAGAACTCAGGTAAGTTCTCAGCAAACATGGTATTGATGCCTTGTTTGTCTTCGTAGTGTTGTACCCAAATATGATCTTTCTTTAAAGGTTTTAAAGAAGTGATGGCCATTTGGATCGAAAGTTTGTGGTCTTTCTTTTCTTCAAAATCAACAAAGATAGAATCTCCTGTTTGGGAGATGGATGTAATTTTACCTACACCCCAGTTTCTATGCATAACATAGTTACCAGTATCAAATACGATATTTCTTTCAAAGTTAGTAATACAAAGTTTAACAGGTTTACGGTTGTTACCAAGTTCACTCATTTTGAGGAAATCTTCTAGTAACGAGTGTGCTGTGTATTTTTGTTTGTAAGCACGAATGAGTTCGTTTCTTGCTTTTTGTGATGCCGCTTCGTGTTCTAAAATCTTTTTTAAGAAATAGATCACATGATCCCAATCTTCCATCGCCTTAAAAGGCTCAACGATTGGGTAAAGAAGTCCAACAAGGCGAGTTTTTTCTCTTTGGCCAAGAAGGATACGTTCAATTTTATCGAAGAAAGAAACGTCTTCATAGTTGTTTTGAACGATGGTAGGCCAAATTTCCTCCATCTGAACGTATTCTTTATTCTTTGCATACATCTCAACGGCGAGTTTGAGATAGGAAATTGCTTTTGGTTTGTCCTCTTCCATAATGGAAAAGCCATACTTCTTTGCAATTTCTGGGTTTTTACGATCTTGTTTGGCAAGTTTCTCAAGAACTACTTTGAGTTCTTTGTTTTTCTTGAGTTTGTCGAGTGCTTCCGCTTTGACACGAAGAGCAAGTCTATGATCACCAAATCGTAAAATAGAATCAGTAATGTATTCAATGATAGTCCATTTCGCATGAGCTTTGAAAGAATCCAAAATGCTCTTCACCAAATTTGCGTCTCCCATGGAATCTTCCATGAAAGAAATAATCATTAACATATATTTGGCGGAGATAGACTCAGGATGTTCTTTGAAATGGTCTTCAATTTTTTGTTTAGCTTCCGCTAAACGATTTTCTGCCTTATATGCATCAATGACATCGTCAAAGATTTTGAATTTGGAAACGGGAACCGTTCCAGCATCAGCACGTACGTAAATTTCCTCATTAAAAAGAGGAGTTAGTTTGTCGTTGTCGGCGATTTTGTTTGATTTGTCTTCGGTAATAGTATCAGGCATGAAAAGAATCTCCCTCTTCGTATTTCCAATAAAGGGTGTTCAAAGTTCCTATAAAGTTGTTACGGTAAATTTAGCGATGAATCCGCGAAAAGAACAGTCCTAGAGTTCATTTTCCAGGTCCGTTCGATTCTGTAAAGCCAAAAAACCCAGCCGATTGACTGGGTCATTTGGGTCCCAAAGGCAATTCCCTTGGAGTGAGTAAGGAATCTACTTGTTTTGGGAAGAACCGTTACTTCCACCACAATCACGAATTTTCGCACCTGTGGAGATCGCTCCGGACTTCTGGAGCATTTGCTCCAATTTAACTTTGCTTTTGCAATCTTCTTCATCAAAGTCAAGGTTTGCTCCATCGAAGTGAACTTCGAAGGTATCAGCAAGGACTCTGAGTTCGTCAAAGAAAAGATAAACGGTTTCAGGTCCAGTGTTGACTCGGGAACGAATCTTAAACTGTTTGAAGATTAGGTTTCTTGTTGCAGGGAAAGCATTTGCCTCTTGTGGGATTCCAGGAGGGATGAGGATATGGAGAGGTCTCCAACCCACAAAGTCCACGGATCCAAAAGGGAAAATATGGCTATTGCCATTGTAGTCTTCCAACCAACCTTCTAAATCGTATTCATTACCACGGCCAAGAACCCAAACAGAAATGGCTTTTACATTTCCTGGAGCTTCGATTCCGTAAACTTTCTCAAGTTTCTTTTTGTTGTCTGCATCGATATAAGGTCGTGCACGAGTCACTTCGTATTCAGGAGCACGCGGAGGGCGAACCGTCACTACATTGTTACCTGGGAAAGTGAATTGAAACTTCACAGCCAAAACTTTGGCATTTCCAGCATCTACGTTTTTAACATCGCCTGGTTTTCCAGGAACTAGTTTTACTTCTCGAAGAACGAGAGGAGATTTTGCCGGATCGTTGAGAACAGGTGAATACTTGTTGTTCTCATCGTATTTCATATCGCCTGTGCCGTCTTTGTTCACACCGTCTTTGTCAGTGAACACTTCCCAACCATAAGGAGCACTCGAAACTGGGTTGTCCCAAGATTCGATTGTGATGGCTTTGAGTTCTAGAGCGCCAATATCATTTCCAACTGGTGTTGCCACCCCGTTAGAAACTTTGTATTGTGCTTGTGCGAATCCAATGAGAGCGATAGACGCCAGGGCCACTAAAGTTAGGATTTTTGTTTTTTTATTTTCCATTGTTCCTTTCTCCCGCTTACCAGTTGTCCTTAATTTCAGATCCAGGGTATTTAGCTTCGGATCTGTCGGTTCTCACTTGGAGGTCATCTACATAAAAGTAGAAGTCCCCTGCTACTTCATGAACATCAGATGTCACGAAGAGAGAAACGAAATGAAGGTTTTTATCCAAAAGTGCAAATCTTGTACTTTGTGGAATAAACCCAGGGATTGTAGCCGTTAGTTTTCTCCATCCGAAGAAATCCAATCGACCCAAACGGATATTATGCGTTACGTCTTTATAATCTCTAAATTTTGCAAATAAAGTATGTCTGAACTTTCTACCTAGAACCCAAACAGAGATTTGTCTTACTTTCCCTTTGATGATGTATTCATGCGGAGGATAAAGTTCCACACGATCCAATCCTTTAGCAGCAAAATGTGTTTTGACTCCTAAAATATGGTTTTTTTCGAGTTTGTCCCCGCCATCTTCTGGAACGGTTTTTTCATCGAATACATCTTTGATGAGCCCGCGTTGAACGAGTTTCAAAGTTCTTGTTTCTCCGAGTGGAGTGGTAGCTTTCACTCTCCAGTCCTCAGCCTCTTCAAAATCATCTAAAACGATTTTTCTGAGAGGGCTGTCCTCATCATTTGCAGTGTTAGCTGTATTTTGTCCGCCAGTATCTGCCTGTGCGTACAACATTCCTATTGAAAGGAAGAGGCCTAACAACAGTTTGGTCATTCCTAATTTCCCCATGAAACTCACTCCTAAAAGGCTCCTAACTCCGGGTCTTTCGTATTCTCATTATCGGATATCCGGCTTTTAAATTGATTCAAGATTTCGATCATACGATCGATTCCTTCTGCCGGTAGAAAGATCGAGGACTTTTTGCTATTCGACCACTCCGATACTTTCAGGTAGAATCCCGCCTGGTTCTTCTTCAAATCCACCAAGAAAGTCTTATTTTGTGTTACGATCTTCTCGGTTAGGATTTCGGGGTCCACCATGCATTCCTTCTCCCTGCCTACGTAAATAGTATCGGAATCCGAAACCCATTCCTTAGCTGTAATAGGAAGAAACTGAGGAATGGAAAAGGTTTTTTCGAAAGTAGTCGATAAAAAATCCTAAATTGAATTCATTTTGTCTCTTTTGTGGCTTTAAGCAAATCGTTTCCGAAGTTCCCGAGCATAAGCCAAGTCGTGGGTGAGCTTTCGGAGTCTGCGGATGTAATAATGGGTCACTTCCTTGTAGAATTTGAGCTCCATTTCTTTGTTTTTTGAAAACATATCGTGCAAATCAGAGTAGCGAAGTTCGTATAATTCAGAATTCTCTTTGGCTTCCACTTTCGCGGAGCGTTTTTCATCATCAAAAAAAGGCAATTCCCCAAAGTGATCCCCTTCTCCGAGAGTGAGGAGGTTTACATCGTCCCCGTCGCTTGTGGCAGTGGAAATTTGTAAAGTTCCATACTTTACGATGTACATGGATTCCGCTTCCTCTCCTATATCATACAAAACATTTCTAGGAGGTAGGTGGACTTCCCGGATCTTCTCAGCAATGTGTAACAGTTCGTCTTGGTTTAACTTTTGGAAGAGATATATTTTTTTGAGACTCTCTACTTTAGTATTCATTCATACTCCTAGGATTTCTCTGAAAATGGGGGAAATTCGCTAATTTGCAAGAGAAAATTAAGTAGATAGACCCATGATTTTTTATGGACAAACGGAACGGAATAGTACTAATATTTGCAATTCCCTTCGTCTACTAGGGGGAAACGCTAGGAACAAAAGGTTCCTGATTCCAAAGAAAGGGAAATATATGACACCTAAAAAGAAGGTATTACTGGTTGAAGACCACGCTGTGACTCGAGTCGGGGTCAAACATGTTGTGAATTCTTCGGCTGATTTTGAAGTTGTAGGCGAAGCGGAACATTCTTCGCAAATTGTAGGCCTTTTGAACGAAACTAGACCCGACTTTGTCCTACTTGATTTAAGGATTCCGGGAGAAAACGTCCTCAATATGGTGAAGGATTGGAAAAAAGAACACCCGAACCTAAAGGTAGTCACTCTCACCATGCTAGACGAACAACCCATTGTTCATTCGGCGATTGAGGCTGGGGTGGACGGATACCTTTTAAAAAGTGATGATCTGAGTAGTTTAACGAAGAACCTAAATGAAATTGCGGCCGGAAAAACCGTTTATTCCAAAAACCTAAAACTTAGTTTCAATCGCAAACCCCAAGATGGAAAGGTTGCGAACAAAAAGGAAAAACAAATTTTGACCCTTCTGGGACATGGGAAAACTTACCAAGAAATTGGAACAGAGATTGGCCTATCCAAAAGGACAGTCGAATACCATGTGGGAAGACTGAAAGACCGATTTAACGCCAAAACAGTGGCGGAACTTATAGGTCGTGCCAAAGAACAAATGTTAATCTAGACTTCTAGGTCTAACAATCGTTTCACTAGTTCTACCAACTTCGCATCGGGAGATGTTTTTGTAAGAAAAGCATCTCCACCAATTTCAATCACAGTCGCTTCCAATTTGTATCCCGTGTTTGGATCGGTATGGGAACTCGAAACAAGAAGGGATCGAATTTCCTCCATTTCGGAATTGGAATATAGATCCCTTAAGAAATCGATTCCTGTTCTTTCTGGCATGGAAAAGTCCACGATGATAAGGTCTGGTTTCAAACGACCCACAGAAAGCAGGGCATGATCGGGGTATTCTTCTTCCCAGAGAATACAAGGTAGGTCTTTCAATACTTTGCGAATTTGTTTTCTGTATCCTGGATTGTCATCCAGAACAAGAACAATCTTCTCAAAGTTAGGAAGTAGGAGTTGAACAGAACTTCCCTTGTCTTCTTCGGAATGAAAAATGAGTTCGGCGCCGTGGCGTTCCGCTACTTCTTTACAAAAAGCAAGGCCAACCCCTGCTCCCATTTCATCGGCAGTCCCCTTTCTAACGAAAAGAAACCCCTCTTCCAAAATATGTTCAGCCCAGTATGGTGGCATTCCAATCCCCGTATCCACCACCTTCAAGTTCCAATGTTTGTCTTTTTCGGTGAGAGAGATTTCCACAGTTCCTGATTCTTTGGTAAACTTCACTGCATTCGTGAGTAAGTTCCAAATCAAATGTTCGATTAAGTTGGGATCCCCAATTCCAATGGAGGATTCTTCGATATGGGTGATGATGGAAATGTTTTTGGGTTTTGCCATTTCCTGAACCCTTTCGATGAGTTGGTCTGTGATTTGGCGGAAATCAAAAAGTTGGTAATCCGGAAATACGGAAGCGTTTTGGAACCGGGAATATTTGATGAGTTCTTCGACCATACTGAGGATGTTTTTGAGTCCCGTGGATGCCTCACCAAGCACTTGTTTTGCTCTTTCTGGAGAAAGAGAAGGTGGAGATTCAGTAAGTAAATTGAATACAGAAGAGATTCCAAAAAGTGGAGATCTAATATCGTGAGAAACAATGGAGATAAACTTATCTTTGAGCTCCCCTGTTTTTTCGGCTTTTTCCTTTTCTTTTTTGAGTTCCAAGGTTTTCCATTCCACTTCTTTACGTAAGTTGAGTGTTAGGTATTCGGCAGTCTCCCAAGTATGTGCATTTTGTTTGGAGATCACAATGGCAAGGCACATACAAAAAATAGCAAATCCAAGCTCCGTTAACATGGGCAAATCCCAACGTTTGAAAAATACAACGGAGTCATAAATGGTCGCAGAAAGAATGAGGGTCGTGCCAAACAAAATCATTCCGCCTACAAACCTCGATTCTTTTTGCAAACAAGAACGAAAGGCAGCCACCATCGCAATCACAAGAATGACCGCCATATAGGCCTGGCTGAAAATCAAAAGTTTGGTGTACACAGCGTATGGTGTTGTGGCGATGATTAAAAATTCCAATAGGATAGGAATCATAAGATAACGTTTGTACTTTTGAGGAAGGAAGTTCTTTTGGTTTTGAAAGAAAAACAAAAGGCTAAACACTTGGATCCCACAAAAGGCAATGTATTCCAATCGGATTTGGAGCATCTCGAGCCAATCTGAGGCCATAAACCAATCCCTCGAAACCCGATCAAAAAGCAAAATGCGAAGAAGCCAGGAGAGACAAAGTAAAGAAAACCAAAGAGGTGCTTTGTCTTTTCTGCGGTGGATGTATAAAAACAAATGTGAGATCGCAAGTATGAGAAACGTCGCAAAGAAAAATGCTTTTTTTCGTTCCTTGAAACGAAGATACAAAAGGGTTTTTCCCACTTCCCCGAACACTGGTGAGTAGTACGGACCACCCCGCGAATAAAGATAGTTGGAGATTTGTAAATAGAGAACCGTAGAAGGTGTAGCCCGAAACGAACGAGCTGTTTCCAAATAATATCCGACAGACCCTTCTTTGGTTTTGGAAACCTTACCTGCCGAACCAAGTAAAACAAGTCCCCGTTCCGCATTCAGATAGTAGGCCCTGTAAGCCGAAGAAGTTTCCCGAAGATAGAACATTAAGTTTAAAGGGTCGTTTACTTTTAATTTCAAACGGTAGGTGACAAATCCATGTGCGGGAAGGTTTTGGTTCACCCAGTAAGCAGGGACGGCAAGTCGGATTGGTTCCTTTTTATCTAAGGCCTTAAACTCTTCTTCGGTTTCAGGAAGTTCTCCCGGGAAGGCTTCCCACTCCCCCGCAAGAGGAAAAGGATCCAGTGTTTTTGGGTCTTCCTTGGAAAGATCCAAAATTCCTGCCTGGATGGTCTTTGCCGGTGCTAAGGTGGGGATGGAACGGTTGCATTGGAGGAAAACAGAGAGGATGAGAGAAAAAAATACCAGTTTAGAAAGAAACAAAAATTGGAAACGTGCCACATCCTAACCTTAAAAAGAAATTCGAAAAACTCAAACCATATTAGTACGAGTACGAGAAATTTATTCTTGGGATTCCCCATTCGGATAGATGACGGTGGTTTCCCTTGCGATAGAAAACATTGACTTGGGTACGAAAACCAAAAGAAATAGAGGATTCAAGGAGACGGCAGTGGCTAAAAAATCAGATGTATTTGTTTCTAAAATCAACGAAGGATATCCATCCAAAGGATCTCTCTATCTTGGGGCGGGAATCTTCGATGGAGAAACACATAAAGATGCTTCCGTTTCCATCCCCCTCTCCACTCTCAACAGGCATGGTCTGATCGCTGGTGCCACGGGAACCGGTAAAACCAAAACCCTCCAACTCCTCACCGAGTCTCTCTCCGAAGCCGGAGTGCCCGTGGTCCTTATGGACATTAAGGGAGATCTTTCGGGCCTGGCTGAGCCCGGGGAAGAAAACGATAAAATCAAAGAACGGACCAAGGCTCTCGGAATTGATTGGAAACCTTCTTCTTATCCCGTAGAATTTTTGTCTCTATCCAAAGAGCCGGGAGTACGCCTTCGTGCCACCATCGCGGAATTTGGACCTGTCCTTATCTCAAGAATTTTAGAATTGAATGATACACAAAGCAGTGTGGTCTCTCTAGTTTTTAAATACTGTGATGATTTGGGTCTTCCCATTTTAGATACAAAAGATTTTAAAAAAGCCCTCCAATACATCAACGATGCTGGCAAAGAAGAATTGGAAAAAGAATACGGAACGGTTTCTTCACAAAGTATCTCTATCATCTTACGAAAACTCATTGAACTCGAAGGCCAAGGGGGAGAAGATTTTTTTGGAGAACCTTCTTTTGATGTGAACGATCTGACACATTCCGAATCTAAAAAAGGAAATGTATCCGTCATTCGTCTGACTGACATCCAAACCAAACCCCGCCTATTCTCTACTTTTATGTTGTCTCTCCTCACAGAAATTTATGCGAGTTTTCCAGAAGAAGGTGATTTGGAAAAACCAAAACTGGTTTTATTCATCGATGAAGCCCACTTAGTTTTTGATGAAGCTTCGAGTGACTTACTCAAACAATTAGAAACCATGGTGCGTCTCATTCGTTCCAAAGGTGTGGGAATCATATTTTGTACCCAATCCCCCACAGACTTACCGAAAGAGATTTTAGCCCAACTGGGCTTAAAAATCCAACATGCCCTTCGCGCTTTCACAGCAAACGACCGCAAGGCGATAAAAACTGCTTCTGAAAATTATCCCGAAACCGAATTTTATGATACCAAAGAAGTGATCACGGAACTAGGAATTGGCGAGGCTTTTATCACAGCACTTAGCCCCAAAGGAACACCGACTCCCCTCGTTCGCACCCTCCTCGCACCACCGGCTTCAAGGATGGGAATTCTAAACCCAGACGAACTGGATGCAAAAATTAAAAAATCCGATTTGGTGAAAAAATACCAAACCACACTCGATCGGGAAAGTGCCCACGAAATGCTTTCCAAAAAAATGGAAACCATCGCCGACGAAACTGAGGCCGCCGAAGAAGAGTCTGGTGAGAAAAAAACTAAAAACAAACGCACCAAAGAAAAAGAAGATTCGAGTTTTGTAGAGGCCCTTTCCAAAAACCCGCTCGCCCGGGAAGTGGGCCGCACGGTTGCCAAAGAGGTCACAAGGGGACTTCTTGGAATGCTCGGTGTCACCCCCAAACGGGGATCGAAACGCAAAAAAACAGGACTATTCGGGTTCTAAACCCATTTTGGCACTCTTTGGCTGGAAGTGCTTGACGAATCCTTGACCCAATCCTTTCATGGTATTCAGGTTTAGCACTCTTTTTGAAATGGTGCTAAGCCTGAGTATTATTAGTAGATTGCATACAAGGAGTTACTCATGGCATCAATCAAACCTTTAGGCGACCGAGTGGTCGTAGAGCCAAAGAATGAGTCGGAAGAAAAAATCGGATCCATCATCGTCCCAGACACAGCAAAAGAAAAACCACAAGAAGGTAAAATCATCGCTGTTGGACAAGGACGTTACGAAGACGGAAAACTCATTCCTTTAGAAGTAAAGGTAGGAGATACAGTTCTTTACGGAAAATATTCCGGAACTGAAATCAAACAAGGCGGACGTGATTTACTCATCATCCGTGAAAGCGACATCCTCGGTGTTGTTACAAACTAATCATAAAAGGAAATAATCAATCATGGCTAAAACAATTGAATTTGATGAAACAGCACGTAGAAAACTCCTTAGCGGAGTCAACAAACTTGCTAACGCTGTAAAAGTAACTCTTGGACCAAAAGGTCGTAACGTAGTTATTGATAAAAAATTCGGCGCTCCTACTATCACTAAAGACGGTGTGACTGTTGCAAAAGAAATCGAATTAGAAGATCCAATCGAAAACATGGGCGCTCAAATGGTGAAGGAAGTTTCTACAAGAACTAACGACATCGCTGGAGACGGAACAACTACAGCAACCATCCTTGCACAAGCCATCATCAATGAAGGTTTGAAAAACGTAACTGCGGGTGCAAACCCAATGGCACTCAAACACGGAATTGACAAAGCAGTTGTTGTAGCTGTTGAAGAAATCAAAAAACACGCAATCAAAATCAATAGCAAAGCAGAATACGCAAACGTTGCGACAATCTCTGCAAACAATGATCCAGAAATCGGTAACCTAATTGCTCAAGCTTTTGACAAAGTAGGTAAAGAAGGTGTGATCACTGTTGATGAAGCAAAATCAATCGAAACAACACTTGATATCGTAGAAGGTATGCAATTTGATCGTGGATACGTATCACCTTATATGGTGACTGATCCAGAAGCAATGATCGCTACTTTTAACGATCCATTCATCCTAATCTATGACAAAAAAATTGCGTCTATGAAAGACCTTCTTCCTGTGTTAGAAAAAATTGCACAAGCGGGACGACCACTGGTTATCATCGCTGAAGAAGTGGAAGGGGAAGCTCTTGCAACTATCGTAGTGAACACTCTTCGTAAAACCATCCAATGTGTGGCTGTAAAAGCTCCTGGTTTTGGTGATAGAAGAAAAGCAATGTTAGAAGACATTGCAATCCTCACTGGTGGACAAGTGATTTCTGAAGACCTCGGAATGAAATTGGAAAACGCTGAAGTGAAGATGCTTGGTCGCGCTAAAAAAGTGGTCGTGGACAAAGAAAACACAACCATCATCGAAGGTGCTGGTGCTTCTAAAGACATCCAAGGCCGCGTAAACCAAATCAAAAAACAAATCGAAGATACTACATCTGATTACGATCGTGAAAAACTCCAAGAACGCCTTGCAAAACTTGCTGGTGGTGTTGCGGTAATCCACGTTGGTGCTGCTACTGAAGTAGAAATGAAAGAGAAAAAAGCTCGTGTTGAAGATGCACTTTCTGCAACTCGCGCAGCAGTAGAAGAAGGAATCGTACCTGGTGGTGGACTCACTCTACTTCGTGCACAAGATGCAGTGAAAGCACTGAAACTTGTTGGTGACGAACAAACTGGCGTGAACATCATCTTACGCGCATTAGAAGAACCTATTCGTATGATCACTTCCAATGCTGGTCTCGAAGGATCTGTGATTGTAGAACAAGCTCGTGCCCGTAAAGGAAACGAAGGATTCAACGCACTCACTATGGTTTGGGAAGACCTAATCAAAGCAGGTGTTGTTGACCCAGCAAAAGTGGTTCGTTCCGCTCTTCAAAACGCAGCGTCCATTGGAGCGATGATCCTCACTACCGAAGTAACCATTACTGACAAACCAGAATCGAAAGACTCAGGTGCTGGAATGGGCGGTATGGGAGGAATGGGTGGTATGGGAGGAATGGGCGGCATGATGTAAATCATCCGCACGTTCGTCTTTAGCGGTAAGATTGTTTTATCAGTTTTATCGCTAAGCCAAAGCCTTGGGTCAAACCAAGGCTTTTTTTATGCCTTCACATGTAAGTGAATGATGGTAATGTCATCATGTGGAGCCCCCGCAAGGCCTGTAAAATAATGAAAGTCCTCCAGTAACTTAGCCATAGGGTCAATGGGATCTTTAGCAATCGTTTCTAAAAAGGATTTGGCCAAACGTTTTTCTCCGTATTCCAAACGGTCTGCATTTTCTTCCTCTGTCAGTCCATCGGTGAAAAACAAAAATTGGTCCCCTGGTTTAAAAGGATATTCCTCTTCCCCATAAGTGAGCCCAGATAAAATGCCGAGGGGTTTTCCTTTGGGTTTGATTTCTACTAGCTCTTTCGATTCCGATTTCCAATGGAAAAAGGAAGGATGGCCTGCACTCGAAACCATAAATTTTTTGGATTCCAAATCAATATGAAAGTAAGTGGCAGTGGTAAAACGACCAAAGGATTTTTTCACCAAATCTTCATTCATTGCGGAAAGTAAAAAAGAGGGGTTCGACCAATGTTTGTAATGTTGGAAAAAAGCAAACTTGGAAAGAGAAGCAATGATGGATGCTCCAAGTCCATGCCCGACGACATCGGCGATTAGGATTCCAAACCTCTTTCCACCTAATGCTTGAAAGTCGTAGAAGTCTCCCCCTACTTCATGGGATGGTTGGTAGTATACATTGATATCCATGGGCTCCCAACGCGGTGGAGAAGGTGGAAGGATGGCATTTTGGATTCTGGCCGCAGTAACAATTTCCTTTTGTAAAGTCCCATATTTGATTTCTGAATTACGAAATAAGTTTTCACCGTAAAGGGTGAGGCAAATCACAAAAATAAAAAATCCCCAATGTGAAGACCTTGGCACTGAGTCCAAAATTCCAAGGGAAGAAAGGATATCATGGGCATTCAGAATAAAAAGGGCAGAGGCACCGATTACAAGTAAAATGGCTTTTGGTTTTTTGGCGGCCATTTGGCTCCAAGCCACAATGATTTGAATGACGAGTGTTGGCAAACACAACCAAATGAAAGTCACAAGGGCCATGGACATGGAAATCGTTTCCGTAAAAGCCAATGTCAAAATCACAATTGAAAACAAAACATGGAACTGCCACAACATCCGAATGACATTCCAACGATTGGATCCAATCAATTGATCAAAAAAATACAAACAACTGATCGGTATTAAAAATAATGTAAAAATAAAAATGATAAAACTGGGAAGGATGGAATCGTAATAGAAAAATCCAAAAAAACCAGACTGGGACAAAAAATGAATTCCCGAAGTACAGGAAAACCAAGTGAAAGCGAGTAATTGTTTTTTTCTACGGCGTTCAAAGAGATAAAAAGAAAACAGTCCCAAAATCAAAAACAAAAATCCGAGAGAGGCAAATGCCTGAGTCCTGTTGGCAATGGCCTTATGATGGTGTGTGGGATCTCCGTATAACGGTGGTTCAGAAAAACCCAAAGGTAAAATCCCTTCTGAAAAAAATACAATGTAGAGATTCCTTCCCAAACATTCTTTGGGGAGTTGTAAAATGGGTATAAAATTACGATTGTAAGTGATGACTCCCTCCCCGATCAAAGGATCCGAGGGAGGTGTATAAAAAAACTCAGACTGTAATTTTACATCTCCACAGTAGGCATCAAAAAAAGTAACCAGGCCGCGAAGTAAAAGCGAAGACTCTGCATATCCTAAAGGATCTCGAAAACGAATCCGAGCTGAAAGGAATTTTGGCATTGGTTTTTCTAAACTAACATATGGTATGTGGTAAGGTTGGTAATCTAAGGACAGGTCTTCGATGGCTGGTTGGAAATAAGTTATCTCCTCTTCCGTGAGGAACCGGTATTCCCATCCTTGGGACCATTTAACAGATTTATAAGGCAGAAGGGAGTCGAAACAAGATCCAAAACAAAACATAGACAAAAGGACAAAAAGGATTCGTTTTACATAGGATCGTTCCATTCTGGTTTTTCTTTCTCCAATTTCTTCTTCAAGGATTTACGATGTTTGTCCTGTTTCTTCTTCCGAAGTTTTTGCAAGGTGGCATCGGTTTTCTTGGGATTCGATTCCCGTTCCATTTCCAAACACAACAAGTCTCTCGCTTTATAACGATTGAGACCTTGAGTTCTATAGACGGAACATTTGATTTGTTTCCCCGATGGTTTGTGAACCAAATGCACAGCAGTGGAAACTTTATTTACGTTTTGTCCACCTTTGCCGCCGGACTGAATGAATCGTTCGCTTAGGTCTTTTTCAGAAATTCCTAGTACTTCCATCCGTCTCTGTAGTGAATGATTTTTTTCAACAGAAACAGGAAATGATAAGGGCATTTGAGGATAGAGTTTAGAGAGAATTGGTCAAGAAATTTTTTTCCTAAAACTTAAGGAGAAGAGGACTCAATTTCTAAAATGCGTTTTCGCAAGTCAGAAGCTGTTTCATAATTTTCGATTTGAATGGCGTTGAACTTTTGGATGTACAATCCGACTAGTTCATCTCCCATCTTTCCAGGCACTGACAATGCTTTTTTAAAATTATCAATATCAAGAGTGGGATGGTTGTTATGAAAATAGTCAACGATGCGTTCCATCTTAAGCCTAGTAGCTTCCCGAGCAATTCCAGAAGTATTTCTAAATTCTAAAGAAAGGCTCGCGAGTGTTTCCAAGGGTTCGCTCACTTGTTCCATATGTTCTGTTAGGCTTGTGGTTTGTGTTTTCTTTTCTTTGGCCTTACAAAATTCCACATACCGCATTACCATCGAGTTAAACTGTTCCATCCTTTCTTGGATGTATTGGTTCGCCGATTCTTTGTTCTCAGGCATTTGAAAATCTGGGAGTTGTACTACATCATAAAGATGGATATTGTCAGAAAGGATCTTCATGAGTTCCTCTTTGGATGGCAGTGCCACCGGAGGAAAGGTCACGACTGGGTAGTTGTCCCCAATTTTTAAAAAACTGACCACCACATTGGACGCTATGATTTTGCCACCGGGCGCAATCGGGTTTTCACCGAATACATGGCAATATGCGATTAAGTTACCGGTAGGGTTAGGTTTGGAACCGCGTTCAAAATTCATAGCGTATCCTTTAGACTAAGAAAAAGCCCTGAAGAAACAAGTGATTTTTAATCTTCCCACTCTGCGATTTGGTCTTCCAGATTTTTTGCAATGCGGAAATAGGCTTCTTTTAGAGCGGAGTCACCGGCGTCAAGTAGGGCTGGTTTTCCGGTCTCACCAGAGTTCATCACATCCAAAGTGAGTGGAACCGATCCAAGTTCGGGAACCCCGACTTGTTTCGAGAGTTTTTCCCCTCCCCCTTTCGAGAAAACATCTGTTACATGGCCACATTTCGGGCAAGCAAACCCAGACATATTCTCCACAATTCCAAGAATGGGTACTTTTACTTGTTTGAACATGGCTGCAGCCCTGCCCGCATCAAGGACTGCCACTTCTTGCGGAGTGGTTACAATCACAGCTCCATCCAAATCAATGAGTTGAGCCAAAGAAAGTTGGACATCTCCAGTTCCCGGAGGAAGGTCTATGAAAAGATAGTCTAACTCTCCCCAGACGACATCATATAAAAACTGTTCGATGGCTTTTCCAAGCATGGGCCCTCGCCAAACAACGGGTTGGTCTTCTGACACAAGGAATGAAAAGGAGATGAGTTTGATTCCATGTTTTTCAATGGGATAAATTTTATCTTCTTCGGACTTTAATGCCACACGACCGTTGATTCCAAACATCTTACCAAGAGAAGGTCCGTAGATATCAGCATCGAGGATTCCCACTTTCTTTCCGTTACGTGCCAGAGTAGAAGCAAGGTTTGCGGTCACAGTGGACTTACCCACACCACCTTTTCCGGATCCTACTGCGATGACTTTTTTGACACCAAAAATGCGATTGCCATCTTCCATCTTTAGGTTTTGGTCTATTTCAAATTTGATTTTGACCTTACCAGCACCTTCGATTTTGGAGATGAGTTGTCTTGTTTGTGCTTCGAGTCCAATTTGTAAACGTCTATCTGCGTTCGGAGTTTTGATTAAAATTTCAATTCCATCTTCTGTGGGAGTGACTGCGGCAACCATTCCCAAACTCACGATGTCTTTTTTTAACTCAGGATGTTTCACCTGCATGAGTTGTCTTTGGATGGTTGTTAAATCGATTTTTGAATTAGCCATAATTTTTCCTTTAGATGACTCCTTCCGACTCTTCGTAAAAAATCGGATTTGTCTCAATGAATTTGTCTTCTGAATAAATAAAACGACGGTACTCGGTTGAATTTCCGATCTCAATCACATGAAATCCACATTCATGGCTTCTATCGGAAAGTCTTGTACTAGATGCAGAATTCACAATCGCAAAAGGAGCATCTTTGCCGGGAAGTTTGACCCAGTTGGTATGAGTGTGTCCATGTAAATAAAGGAACGGTGGATTTGGTTTTAGTGTTTCGACCACTTGCGCTCGGTTCGCCATCCAGTGGCCTTTGGATTCCATTTCATTCTTTGGATTCCAAATTGGATGATGACAAACAAGGACATAAGGTTCCTTCACTAAACTGATAGTTTTTTGGACTACTTCTGGGGCCACATATCCTGTGGCAGTGATCCTTGGGATGGCAAAGTTGGAATCCCATCCGATAAAAAGTTTTCCACCAATTTTTTTAGAACGAATATATAAATCTGGATCGAGAGAGGTTCCAATCCACTCTCCAAATGTTTTTTCAAATAAGGGATTGGGGCCAATGGCTCTTTTTTGATAACGATCATGGTTACCAGGAATGATGAACGTTTTGTCAGTAAGTAAGGGACTTAAAATTTCTTTTGCATTTTCAAATTCACGAGGATGGGAAACGTTTGTCAAATCTCCAGAAATAACAAGAGCATCATATTCTAATTTACTAATGGCCTCAATCATCGCAGCAACCAATACCAAAGGGTGTTTTGATTTGCGTCTCAATCTATAATTGAGGTATCCGACAAGTGCCTTTCCGCGAAGAGAAAACAAAGAAAGTTTCTTCGGGAAATGTAAGTCGGAAATGTGTAGGATTTTCATTCGTTAATATCCATGATTCCGAGGATATCTCCTTTTTTCACTACCGATCCTTCGGGAATTAAGATTTTTTTTAGGGTTCCGGCATAGGGAGATTCTACGGGAAATGCCGCTTTGTCCGTCACAAGTTCGATCATTTCGTCCCCAACTGTAACGGAATCACCCACCTTTCGGAGCCAACGAACCAATTCTATCTTTTCTGTATCACCCAAATCAGGAGTTTTTAAAAGGAATTCTTTCATGGACACAATCCTTTGACACGAGAATGAAAACTGGTTTACAAAACCGTCTTTTCCCGTTTTTTTAACATAAAAGTTTAGCGAAGCTCAATGGGAAACGAGAAAATCAAATATAAAGGCACTGAAATCATCGAAAACTTGGATCAATTGATTCAAAAGGATTACTTCCATTTTGAACTCAAAGGACTTACCAAGTCGACAAGGGATATCGTCAATGAAGTGGTTCAAGGGATCTTAAACCGAGTGGGGGCAAACCCTCTGACTTCATTTCATTTGTTTAGCGGTCTCATGGAAGCCCTCTTAAATGCAGTAAAAGCAAACACGCGTTTTGTGATATTTCAGGATGAACTTCTGAATAAACTTACAGCGCAGGGACAAACTCCAGAAGAAGAAGCAGAAGAGTTACTCGACATTATTTTAGAAACAGAACCGTTGCGTGATGCGATGCAACGTTATATTGTTCCAAATAAAATCAAAAAAGTGGTTCAAAAAATTCTAACTTTGTCTGACAAAAGAAGATCAAAGAAACACAATCTCTCCATCGATGAAAAAAACTTTCTAACCATCGTTAGAGAAAAGGTAAAAAAATATAACCTTAAAATTTCTATGAAAATCGAAATCAGACCTACTTCTGTTTATATTCGGATTAGGAATGATTCCCCTATTATGGGAATGGATTTAAATCGAATTCGCAAAAGTAGGGAAAGGCATGCGGAACTTGCCAAACAAGGGAACTCTGCCGAGTTTTTTAGACCAGACTTTTTGGATGAAAAAGAAAGTGCGGGTTTTGGAATTGCCATGATAGATGAAGGTTTTTATAACTTAGGCCTTGATCCATTGGAATGTTTCGATATCCAAACTAGTAAAAAAACAACTACGGTTTACCTCAACTATCCGTTAGAGGCTCTCCAAAAGATGGAGTTTTGATCCAGGCACTTCCAATGACATGGGAATCTTTTGAAGAAGAATACCGAAATACCGGTGGCCTTCTTTTTGAAGATTCCCTCACTTGCCCCGGTTACACCATCACTGATTGGTACTTCGATTTAAAAGAAGAAGTTCAAATCACTTATTCCAATCAAAAACCCATTACAGAAACCATCTCAAACAGTTTACTCGTGTTAGATGATTACAGAAAAGAAGGTTTGTATTCTTGTGGGGTTTTTTATTTCGAACTAGGGTTTTTCTTTATTGAAGGAATGGATCTCAAATCTACAGAATTGGCAGAAGGGACTCCCCTCCTCCAGTATTCCATCTTCAAAGGAAAAAAAAGAATCCAATACCCAAACCCACCACTCAGCGAACTAAAAGATACCCATCTAAAAAAATGGGACGTTTTATGGGATAAGACAATTTATAAAGAGAGATTTGAAAAAACAAGGGAAGCACTCCTACTCGGGGAAAGTTATGAATTGAATCTTTGTTTTCCTGTATCTCTCTCTGTCGAAGGAGATTTGTTTTTATACTACCAATCTTTAAAAAGAAAACAAAAAACAAAATACTCAAGCTTCTTTCCCTTTCAGAATTCGAGAATCCTTTCCTTTTCTCCGGAACTTTTTTTTGAAGTGAAAGGAGACGAGATCCAAACCGAGCCGATGAAAGGAACCATCCTCCGCGGAAATACAGCAAAAGAGGACGAAAAGAACAAATCCATTCTCCAATCCTCTGCGAAAGAAAGAGCAGAGAATGTAATGATTACCGATCTCTACCGCAATGATTTGGGTAGGATCGCCAAACAAGGAACTGTGCAAGTGACAGATCTTTTTTTAGTGAAAGGCCTTGCGACTGTTTGGCAAATGGTTTCCAAAGTCGAAGCCAAACTAAAGAAACCTTTTACTTGGCTTACCATCCTAAAAGCATTATTCCCTTCCGGTTCCGTCATTGGTGCCCCCAAACGCAGATCATTCGAACTTTTAAGAAGTTTAGAAGTTTATGATAGAGGACTGTATACTGGGTCTTTATTCGTGTCAGAAATGTTAGATGGGAAACCTTGGATTCGTTCGAGCGTAACCATCCGCACCATGGATTTAAAAAACGAAGGTAACGTTTGGACAGGGTTTTATGGGGTGGGAAGTGGAGTCACCGTACTTTCCGAACCAGAAGCGGAATATGAAGAATGCCTTTCCAAATTAAAATTCATCACGAACCCCTACCTTCCTCCATTTGAAATTTTAGAAACATTACGATTCCATAATGGACACTATTTCCTTAAAAATCTCCACCTCAAAAGAATGGAAGAAACTGCCGATCGCCTTGGATATCCATTTGCAAAAACAAATGCAGAAGCCACTTTAAAAACCTTAGCCGATGTATCGAAAGGACTACTACGTGTTCGTTTGCTACTGAATGAGAGAGGAGAATTTCGCGGCGAAACCTTTGCCTTCACCAAACAGAAAAAAAGGCCAACCATTCGCCTTGGGTTTGCAAACGGACCTGTGAATTCCAAAGATTTATTTTTATATCACAAAACAACGAATCGAACCTATTACAATGAACAATTGGAAGAGTGTAAAACCAGAGGAATCGATGATTGTATTTTGTTCGATGCAAACGAACAAATCCTAGAAACCAATATTCGAAATCTTTTCCTAAGAAAAGGAAAGGTATGGATGACACCGAGTTTGGAAACAGGAGGCCTTCCCGGAGTCTTTCGAGAAGCTCTGATCAAGAAGGGTTGGGTCAAAGAAACGGTTTTATTCAAAACTGATTTAGAAACCGCAGAGGAAATCCTTTTGGGGAATTCTTTACGCGGCTTCGAAAGAGTGGAATTCCTCTCCAATCCCACCCCGGCAGAAAATCCTTAATCTTTATCGTGAGAAAGTTCCCTTCCGCCAGGAATTCGATTATAAAATAAATCGACTTAAGTCTTTGTCTTCAATGATTCCTTTGAGTTTGGAAGACACATAACTTTCGTTAATCACAACTTGTTTTTGATCTTCCGGAAGGTCTGGGGCATCAAAACTCGTATCTTCCAAAAGTTTTTCCATGATGGTATTTAACCGTCTTGCCCCAATGTTTTCATTTTTTTCATTCATCTGAAACGCAAGCTTTGCGATCTCTGCAATCCCATCCGTTGTGTATTCAATCTTCACTCCTTCAGTAGCAAGGAGAGCCTCATATTGTTTGGTGAGGGAAGACTTAGGAGTGGTCAGGATTTTGATAAAATCAGATTCTGTGAGTGTTTCCAGTTCCACACGAATGGGGAATCGGCCTTGCAGTTCTGGAATGAGGTCCGACGGTTTTGTCATATGGAAAGCACCGGCGGCAATAAACAAAATATGATCGGTTTTGATCGGACCAATCTTTGTATTCACAGTAGAACCTTCCACAATGGGTAGAAGGTCTCTCTGTACACCTTCCCGAGACACATCTGCCCCTTGTCTTCCTTCCCTTCCCGCAATTTTATCAATTTCGTCTAAAAAGATAATCCCCATCTCTTCCACACGCCTAACGGCTTCTGATTGGATTTTGTCTGTGTCGATGAGTTTTTCTGCTTCTGATTCCATCAGGAGTTTTTGGGCATCCGACACTTTTACCTTTCGTTTGCCGGATTTTTTAGGCATCAAATCCCCAAGTAAACTTGAAAGTTGGTTGTCCATATCTTCCATATTCCCAGCACCAAACACTTGCAACATGGGCATTCCTGTTGGTGCCGAAGGTTTTGGGATATCAATTTCGATTTCTTGTTCGCTAAGAATTCCTTTCCGAAGTTTTTCCCGAAACTTTTCTCTGGATTCTTTATAGCTCGTTTGTCTTTCTTTTTCTTCTGGATTTAGATCTTCTTCCTTTTTATGAAAGATAGGTGGTAAAATGGCATCGAGAACAATCTCTTCTGCTTTTTCTGCTGCCTTGTCTTTCACTCGGTCCCGAAACTCTGCTTTCACCAAATTAAGAGCTCCCATGGCCAAATCCCGGATCATAGATTCTACATCACGACCCACATAACCCACTTCTGTATACTTTGTGGCCTCTACTTTCAAAAAAGGAGCACCACATAACTTGGACAGACGGCGTGCAATTTCTGTTTTCCCCACGCCTGTTGGCCCAATCATAATGATATTTTTTGGGTAAATTTCTTCTCTAAGAGATTCATCCAACTTTCGTCGCCGAGAACGATTCCGTAAAGCCACAGCCACGGCTCGTTTAGCTTTGGTTTGGCCAATGATATGTTCATCCAATCGTTCTACAATTTGGCGGGGAGTTAACTCTTCAGCCGGGTTTTCGGATCCGACAACTTCAGCAAGAATGGTTGGGTATGTCATTTTATAATTCCTCAATCACCAAATTATGGTTTGTATAAATACATATATCTGCAGTGATTTGCATGGCCTTTGTAATGATTTCTCTTGGATCCATTTCTGTATTTTGCACAAGGGCACGGGCCGCAGATAAAGCAAAGTTTCCCCCGGAACCGATGGCAAGCACTCCATCATCAGGAGAGATCACATCTCCCGTTCCCGAAATTAAAAAGGATTCATGAGCATCACAAACAATCAGGAGGGCTTCTAACCTTCGTAACATCCGGTCCATCCTCCACTCACGTGCCAGCTCCACCGCTGCCCGAGAAACTGACCCACCATGTTCGATTAGTTTTTTTTCAAAGAGTTCAAAGAGTGTGAAGGCATCAGCGGCACTGCCTGCAAATCCAGCGATCACCTTACCGTTGTAAAGTCGTCGGACTTTTTTTGCGGTATGTTTCATCACGGTGTTTCCCATGGATACCTGACCGTCTCCACCTACGGCAATTTTACCGTTTTTACGAACGGAGAGGATGGTCGTTGCATGAATTGTTTCCATACGGATAAATTCGCAAATCAAGGATAGTTGTCGAGAAAAATGGAGGTTACTTTCTTTTGATTAGAACCATTTGGTTCCCAACTTCAAAAGATTGGTCTAAAAAATAATAATCGGTGAGTTCTTTGATCATAAAAAGTCCAATCCCGTGTTCGCGGTAATCACTCAGATCAAAACTACGCAGGTCTTTTGGTTCTACTTTTTTTCCGTAGTCCCGGAGTTTAATTTCAACTCTGTCCTTATCAAATTGCATTTCAATAAAGATGGGTTTGCCTGTTTGACCAGAATACGCGTGGCGGATGATATTGACGATGGCTTCCCCAATCACCAATTTTAAGTCCATGGAATCAAATAGGGAAAATCCATGTTCTAAACAAAGATTAAAAAAATAATTACGTGTGTGGGAAACAAAACGGGGATTGGATGGGATTTGGATACGGACTACTTTAGAGTAGTCCGTGGATTTCTTTTGGTTCGACATTATCCTCTCGGATGGAATTTCTTATGAACTTCCTTCAGAGTTTTATTTGCCATATGGGTATAAATCTGAGTCGTCGAAATATCGATATGACCCAAAAGTTCCTGAACCGATTTGAGATCCGCATGGTTCTCAAGAAGGTGAGTTGCAAATGAGTGGCGAAGAGTGTGTGGTGTTACTTTTTTCTTTATTTTTGTGCGTTTGATGTAATGATTCAAAAGTCGCCATACCGACTTACGGTTAATATACGACCCTTTTTTCGAAACAAAAACAAATTCGCAGGTTCTTTTTTTCAGGATTTCTGTGCGGCTTTCCGCGATGTATTTCTTCAAAATCTCTAAAGACTTTTCACCAAAAGGAACTAGGCGTTGGCGTCCACCCTTACCTTCTACAGTGATCGTCATGTTTTCCATGTCGATGTCTGTCATCTTTAAGTTACATGCTTCAGAAATACGAAGGCCAGAAGAGTAAAGGAGTTCAAAGATACATTTGTCACGAAGTTCGTACAAATTGTCCTCTTTGATATTCCGAAAAAGTTCATCAATCTCGGCTTGTGTTAAATAATCAGGAATGGTTCTTGCGACTTCCGGGGTTTCGATTTTTTCGGTTGGATTGGAATCCAATCGTTTTTCATCGCGGAGGTATTTGTAAAATTGGCGGATGGCGACAACTTCACGTGCCAGAGTTTTTGCAGAGATTTTACGTTCTCTTTCTTCTTCTAGAAAACGCATGATGTCGTTTGCTTTTACTTCTAAGAAGTTGATATGTTCCTTCTCCAAGAAGATCGCAAACTTGTTGAGATCGTATCCGTAGGAATATATCGAATTATCGCTCAGTCCTTTTTCTACGGACAGGTATTCTTGAAACGTTTGTAAAAGCTGATTTTGAGAAACTGGCAATTTGGAACCCATCTTTACTCTCTTATGTTACTTAAAGAGTCGGACAAAAAGCTTAAAGAGACTTATTATTTTTTTTGCCACAAATGGCTATGTCAGGAAAAAAGGAGATGTGGTTCATAGAAACTCCCTTATTTTTTTACTCACGTTTGCCGCAGTGTTAGTCGTTAATTGCGGCCGAAAAGAAAGGTCCCTCTTTGAAGAAGGAAAAAAATGGGAAATGGTGGGTGAGAAAACAAAAGCCCTCTACTACTACGAACTTTCTCTTCGTGAGAACCCTGACTACGATCCTGTTCTGAAACGCAATGGGTTACTTCTCGCAGAGAGCAACCAGTCCATTGCCACTGCCATCTTTTATTTGGAAAAGTATCACAAACACAAGAAAGACGACACAGAAGTACAACGTGAACTCTTCCGGCTCTATCTTACCACAGGATACGAAAAAGAAGCGCTGGAAATTTTAGAGGAAATTCGGTTCCAGGGAAAAAAAGAAACTTTGGAATTCTTTGAAACCACCTATCTTTGCCTCACGCGAGGGTTCAAACAGAAGGATTATTTACTGACCTTAGAAAAAAGCCCACTTTCCGGGGACCCTTATTATGCACCTTGGGTTCGGGCTTGCGAAACAAAATAGACAAGAAATCCTGGAAATCCCGTCTAAACTAATAAAGAACAAGATACAGAATAGGAGAAATTATGAACCATAAAGTTGTCATCATCGGATCGGGTCCCGCAGGACATACAGCAGCCATTTACGCAGCCAGAGCCAATTTAAACCCGGTGATGTATGAAGGATTTATGGCAGGGGGAGTCGCTGCCGGCGGACAACTCACCACCACAACCGAAGTGGAAAACTTCCCTGGATTCCCAGAAGGAATCGATGGAACCAAACTCACCCAACTTTTCCGGGAACAATCCGTAAAATACGGAACCACCATCCACACCCAAACCATCACCAAAGTGGATTTTTCCAAACGCCCTTTTACCATCTGGTCTGACGACGAAGAAATCAAAGCCGATTCCATCATCATTGCCACAGGAGCCACAGCCAAACGGATGCATGTCCCAGGCGAAGAAACCTACTGGCAACGCGGGATCTCCGCCTGTGCCGTTTGTGACGGTGCCCTTCCTATCTACCGAAACAAGGCCCTCGCCGTTGTGGGGGGTGGGGACTCCGCAGTGGAAGAAGCAAACCACCTCACGAAGTTTGCGTCCAAAGTGTACTTGGTAGTGCGTCGTGACCAACTCCGTGCATCCCAAATCATGCAAAAACGAGCCTTGGAACATCCAAAAATTGAAATCCTTTGGAACCAAACTGTTGTGGAAGCCAAAGGTGGTGCCACAGGACTCAGTTCGATTGTTCTCGAAAGCACAATTGACAAAGCCAAAAAGGATTTGGAAGTGGGTGGACTCTTTTATGCGATTGGGCATGTTCCGAACACACAAGTTTTCCAAGGCCAATTGGATTTTGATGAAACAGGTTATATCATCACGAAACCCGGAACCACTCAAACCAATGTGGAAGGGGTTTTTGCGGCGGGAGATGTACAGGACAAAGTGTACCGCCAAGCCATCACTGCTGCTGGTAGTGGTTGTATGGCGGCACTCGAAGCAGAACGTTGGTTAGAAGGTCACTAAGGAGTGACCGGTTTTCCATCCGCATCCTTATAGGATTTTGATTCCAAACTAAAAAACATCACCGAATCTCCCTTCGGTGATATATATTGTTTTTTTCCATCTTCCCATTCAATGAGAGTGAAGTTAGATCCTCGGAACAAAATTTGGTTTCCAGGAAATACATTAGCTTCCCAGGAATCTCCGGCCCAACGGTAGTTTCCTTTTTTCCAAAGATAAAAATAACTAGAACCCAGTCCCAGAAATTCCCCTTCCATTTTTCCAGAAAAAGAATCCACTGAGGCAAGAAAGATTTTTTGTAAACTAGGCAACTGCGTATAGGACTTGATTTCCAAAGCCGATTCGGGAAGTGAAAATCCTTTTTCTAAATAGGATTGGTACTCAGCGGGAGATTTTGCATTCATCACTGTATAACCAGCTAACTGGATTTTTTTGCCATCTCTAAGAATCGAGTCCTTCTCTTTTTCAAACCTTTGTAAACTATCCTTTAGAATTTGGTCGGGAGAAACACCAGTAGCATTCTGCAAAGCGAGAGCCGGTGCTGTCCCCACACAAGTCTCCCTTTGGTAAGAAACAATGGCCTCTTTTCCGTAAGTTTCATGGATATGTTTGATAAGAAGGGGTCCGATGGAATAAGGAATTAAATCTCTATACTTGGCATCTAACAAGGATTTGAAGGTTTTTGGAACTTTGTTTTCTCGGATTAACTTTTCTGCATCATTGTAAATATGGAATTGTCTGCGTTCGTAGAACTTTGCTTCTAAGTAGTTGGCAAGACCCTCTTCAAACCAAGGATCTAAAATATCTGTTTGTGGGAATTTTCCCGTTTCCGATTGAATCTTCAAACATGAAATTTGTTCTAAATTATGAACGGCTTCATGGTAAAATACTCCGAAGTGAAAACGCCGGAGGGCATCTGCATCAAATTCAGGATTTCCAGTGGCCTGTGGCATTTTTTCCCCACAACAGAGGCTTATGGAATCCCGGCCCCCAAATCCACCCTCTTCGCTACCACCGGGGATGTCCGCGCCAATGTATTCTTTGATATCCTCATACTGATCAAATAACAATACGGGAATTTTTCCTCGGTTCTCTAATTGAAATTCCGATTTCACATAGTTTAGGAAAGCTTTGATTTTAAAATTCCCACCAAACGCGCGTATATACTCTGACCATTTTTCGGATCCATACAATACATAGTTTCCCAGTTCTAACTTTGGTTTTCCAAACTGGGTTTCTCTGACAAGAAGGTAGTTCTCAAAATTGAGTGGTTTTTGGTAAGTGTAATCGTATTCTTTTCTGTGGTTTACCCAATACTTTGTGATTTTAGTTAAATCAGGATAATTCCAAATATTGGTTGGTGAACAGCCATTACAGGACGCTGGTGAAGAGACAAAATTAATTCCCGAAGGAAAGTCTAATTTAAAAGTTCCATTCACCCATTCGGTATACACACTGCCATCGGCTCGTTTCCATTGGTAATGGTTTTTGGCCCATTGATAAACCTCACCACCATCAGGCCCATTGTAGTATCCGGGACTTGGTTCTAAAAATCCTAATTTTAAATCTTCTAATTTGGGTTCTTGGAGTCTTTCTACAGAGAGAAAGGAAGTGGGTGCAGTTTCCCCAAAATCAAAATACAATACATCGGAACTCGGGCCTCGTTTTAAAGGAACCGAAGCACGTTCCGCATCAGAATAAATAACAGTTGTTAGGAGGAATATTGTGATAGGTAGAAATTTTCGAACCATTGGTGTGGATGTCTCTTACTCAAACGCACCTATGGTCTCCTAAAATTTAGACCCTGTCAAGTGGATTAAACGGAGTTTTGGTTCCGATAAGCAATGGCAATTTGGCCCGTGCGAGAGATCTCACGAATTCCAAAAGGTTTAAGAACTGAAATCACATTGGTGACTTGTCTCGAATTTCCAGAGAACTCAATGAGAAGAGAATCTTCCGTCATCTCTAGTATTTTTACATCGAATCCATTACAAATGGTGAGGGCTTCACTCCTATTGTTTTCTGTAATGGTAAATGAAATGAGAACCAGTTCCCTCTGGACAGAACCAGCATAGGTCATGTCTTGGACTTTTAAAACATCGGGAAGTTTCAGGAGTTGGTTTTTAACTTGGCCAACTAGAAAATCATCCCCATTCAAAACAATCGTCATGGAAGAAACATCCGCATTGTCTGTCACACCCACAGCAATGGAATCGATATTGTATCCACGACGAGTGAAAAGGCCGGAAACATGGCTCATTACCCCAGGATGGTTATTGACTAAAATGCTTAGAGTGTGTTTCATTTTTTCAATTTCCCGAAGTCTTTGAATTCGATTAGATCTTGTTGTGATTTTCCTGCCGGGATCATAGGGAATACTTTTTCTTCCGCAGGGATCATGACTTCAATGAGAGCCGACCCACTATCTTTTAGGAAAAAATCCACACCCTTTTCAATTTCCGATTTGTGTTCAATCTTCATGGCAGGAATGCCGTAAGCTTCAGCGAGTTTGACAAAGTTAGGATTGTAAGTCCATTGCGACTCACTGAAACGTTCTTCATAGAATAGTTCCTGCCACTGACGCACCATTCCGAGAAAATTATTATTGAATAATAGAATCTTAACACCTAACTTAGATTGCGCGATGGTAGCGAGTTCCTGAATACACATCTGGAAAGATCCGTCTCCCGTCACGCATATGACCGTTTTGTCTGGATTTCCAAATTTCGCACCAATGGCGGCAGGAAGTCCATACCCCATAGTTCCGAGGCCCCCGGAAGTTAACCAAGTATTCGGCCTATCAAAAAGATAATACTGTGCCGCCCACATTTGGTGTTGGCCTACGTCAGTAGAAACAATGGCTTCGCCTTTGGTTTTGGCATACACTCGTTGTAAGAAGTCTTGGGGTTTGATACTGTCCCCACTGTTATCAAAATCAAGTGGATGGTTTTTCTTCAAAGTTTGGATATTTTCAATCCAAGAAGTCCGATCTCCCCCTTTCACAAAAGGAAGGATTTCACGGATGGCATCTTTTAGATCTCCGTGAAGGATATGATCCACATTAATTCGTTTGTTAAACTCTGCCGCATCAATGTCCACATGGGCGCGAATTGCGTTCGGTGCGAAGTCTTGGTATTTGGCAACACGGTCATCAAACCTTGCACCTAAATTTAAAATATAATCACATTCTAATACTGCTTTGTTGGCGTAGGCAGTTCCATGCATTCCAAGCATTCCCACCGATAGTGGATGGGTTCCAGGAAAGGCACCAAGACCCATAAGCGTTGTGGTCACCGGCGCATTTGCTTTTTCTGCCAAAGCTTTGATTTCTGCAGAAGCAAAAGAATTAATCGCACCACCACCTACATAAAGTAACGGGCGTTTGGCTTGGTTTAGAACTTCCGCAAATTCTTGCGGGTCCCCTTTAACCTTTGGTCTTTCATAATGATGAGGAGCAATTTTTAAAGAGGTCGCCTTTCTTACCGTTGTTTTTTGGGTTTGTACATCTTTTGGAAAATCGAGAAGGACGGGACCAGGTCTTCCGCCCATAGCAATTTTTATGGCTTCTTCGAAATGACGAGCCAGGTCATCTGCCTTTTTGATGAGAGCATTGTATTTAGTAATGGGAATGGTAATTCCAAAGATATCGGCTTCTTGGAAAGCATCAGTTCCGATGGCATCTGTGGAAACTTGTCCTGTGATGGCAAGGATGGGAATGGAATCCAATTTGGCATCTGTAAGCCCTGTGATTAAATTAGTAGCACCTGGCCCGGAAGTGGCGATACAAACACCTAACTTGCCTGTAGAACGAGCATATCCTTCAGCCATATGGACGGCACCTTGTTCGTGGCGAACGAGGATATGTTTAATTTTTTTACTATGATAGAGTTCGTCGTAGAATGGGAGGATGGCACCGCCAGGGTATCCAAAGACGATTTCCACACCCGCTTCTTCCAATAGTTCGACCATAAGCCGACCGCCAGTAATTGCTTCAGTTGTAGATGACATACGTTTCCCCCCTATTGTCATTTCTGCAAAAAAGAGCCTGTTGTCAATGTTCTCACGTTTTTGAGTCGATTTTTACTGTCTAAAAAGGAATGCTGAAAATTGGACGAGAATATGGAAAATACAGATACTGAAAAGCCACAAGAAGATGAAAAGTTCACAAAAATAAAAGCCCTTGCAAAAGAGGCGTATCGTTTTCTTGATCAGGGCCGCTTCAAAGAAGCCAAAGAGCGATTAGACATATTACTTGATGAAGATCCATCCAATACATACGGGCTTGTAGGCCTTGGCGATTATTATGCCAAAACAAAACAACCAGAACAAGCCATCCAATACTACCGAAAATGTTTGGCCGGTGATACAACCAATAAATTTTCCCTTATGGGCCTGATGAATGCTTACAGAGACTTAAACAGTCTCAAAAGAATTATCGAAGTTGCAGAAGAATTCCATCACATAACCATCACAGACGCAAGTATTCTTTCTCGAGTGGCAGATGCCCATAGAAAATTAAAGAACTTCAAAGAATCAGAAGTTTATTATATGGAAGCACTCCAAATCAATCCTCACGACCAGTATGTGATTGTTGGGCTTGGGCATTTATACTTTGCCTGCCAAAGGTATGTGGATGCCATCCAGTGGTGGGAAAAATTACTTTCAAGCCAACCAAACAATATCAAAATCTTAACAGAGATTGGAAACAGTTACCGAAAAATCAAAGACTTCGATAAAGCCGTTCTTTACTATGAACGTGCCAAGGAACTTGATCCCAAAAACTTTTTTGCCCTCTACGGCCTTGCTGAATCCTATCGCGGTAAAAAAGATTTTAAAACTGCCATCACCTATTGGGAAAAAATTCTCGAATCCGATCCTGACAACAAACTCATCATCAACAGGTACGCCGATTCTCTCCGCGGTCTTGGCAACTATGACAAAGCTCTTGAATGTTTTAATAAAATTCTTGCCAGTGGCGACGACTATTTTGCCTTACTCGGGAAGGCGGCCGCCTTACGACTCATTGGTGACTTAGAAAAAGCAGAAGAAATTTATTTGGGACTTCTTTCCAAATCTCCGAGTGATCCGAGACCTGCCCTCGAACTTTCTGATCTTTGGGACATTATGGGAAAAAAAATCCAAGCCATCAAACTTCTAGAAGATTTGGCTAAGAAAAATCCTTCCAATGAATCCATTCGAGAAAGGATTGAATACTTAAAAGACTAAAAAAAATTCCAACCGAAGCACCAAGTAGTGCAAAGGTTGGAATCTTGGTTCCTCGATAGAATGTCTTAAAAATCCATCCTCCTTACGGAGCGATGGTTTTGAGTAGGCTCAAATCTTCCTTTTTAAAGACTTTAATCGTAGTTTTGTCACCTTCTTTTGGTTTGCCGGTCACATAGACCTTATCTCCAAAAAATGTGAGCTCCGAGTTTTCTTCTACAGGCTCTTCTGTCCTTTTTTCAAAGGTTAAGTCCGACTTAAATCTAGCTACATGGTATTTGTCTTTTACCTTTTCAATCACGTAGATTTTATCTTCCCGATTGATCATAGGAGTTCTCCAGAAAATATCTGCAGATTCACTTGTTTTTTTAACACCCAATTTGTCTGCGTCAAGTAACACAAGTTTGTGTTTACGGGTTTCTATTTTTTCCCCGTCATAACCAAGAACAAGAACTCCTTGGTTTGCGATTTCTTTAAATTCCTTAGAACAGATATTATTGTAAGGGCTTTTGAAAAGAGCATCGTCTTTGGCAGGGTCAATGGCCCAAAGTTCGTTCGAATAATGACCATCTGTATCGTATTTAATGAACTTCATAAAAAGAATTTTGTTGTTCACAACATTATCGCTTTGTTCTTCTTTTTTCTTCAGTTCTTCTTTAGTTTGCGCCAGTTCTGTTTTTAATTCTTCGACCTTAGCTTCGACTTTTTGGACCGTGTCTTCTTTTTTAGTAGTGTCGCCGCCAGTACGAGCTTCTTCTTTTTTAGCGATTTGTTCTTCTTTTTTACTGAGTTCTTCTTTTTTGGCTTCTACAGCTTCGGATTTTTTATCTGTGTCTTTTTTCTCTTGTTCGATTTTTTTAATGTCTTCAGTTTTCTTTTCGATCTCTGCTTTGTTTTTTACAGGATCTTTTTTTAACTCATTGAGGCTTGCGACAGTTTCCGCTTCTTGTTTTTTCAGAGCGTCTTTTTTGTCTTGGATTTGTTTTTGTTCGTCAGCCACTTCTTGCTTTTTATCTTGCAAAACCTTTTTTTCATCTTTCAATTTATCGGTTTGCAACTTGTCCATTTTTTTGGCTTCGTCTTCCATCTTCTGTTTAGTGGCAGGATCTTTTTCTTTATCCTTTACTACTTTGTTGACGTCTTTTTCTAACTCATCCGTTGTGATATCTTTTCCATTATCTTTTAAGATATTCCCTTCAATCGGAATGATGATTTGTGTTTTACCGGGCCAATTTTTATAAACTGTATCAATTCCTAATTTATCAGCGGAGGTAGCTGCAATGACTCCCTCTGTATACTTTTTAGTAAAAAACTTAGAGTCTTTTCTATGGGTTGCATTGTAGTAAAGGATGTACTGAGCGAGTGTCTCTGCATTCCCTACTTTGTATTGGAAAGATTTTTCCACATAGGAAGCAATGATCCGTGCAATGGAATTGACATGGTCAAAACTTTGAGTCTCCGAAAGATAAAGGATATCTGCTCCGAGTTTTCCGTCAGCTCCCGGAAGCACTCTTTGGATTTTGACTCCATCCACAGTGGCCGTATTTTCTTTGGCCAAGGTTTCCGCAAGTTTACGACCAATTTCGGTATTTTCTTGAATAATGTCATCAGATGCCTTACGTAAGGAACGGTTGATGAATTCGATTTTTTTGGAACCCTTGATTTCGGACTCACCGAGAGGGGCTTTGGACTGTGCGGTCAAAGAAAGACCGACTACAAATAGGCAAATGATGATGGAACGAGAAATTCTCATTGTTTCCTCACGAAAATTGGGGTAAAGATGCCCACAAGATTAACAACCTTTCCGATTCTGCAAAGCAAGTTTTAGAATAAAAATCTATTTACCGGCGGGTGGATATTCAAAATTCTGTGGGAGGATGCCTACGTTTACACACAGAATCTTCAATTTTAATGCCGGTCCTGCCATGTTGCCTACAGAGGTCATGGAAGAAGCAAAGTCTGAGTTCCTAAATTACAAAGGAACCGGAATGTCCGTGATGGAAATGAGCCATAGAGGGAATCATTTCCAAAATATTCTGGACGAATCACTCGCTGACCTACGAGAACTTTTGGATCTGCCACCCCGTTATGCGGTCGTTTACTTTCCTGGTGGAGCCACCTTACAATTTTCCGCCATTCCTTTCAATTATTTGGCTACCGGGGAATCTGCCGATTTTGCAGTGACGGGTGTTTGGGCAAGAAAAGCCCATGAAGAAGCCAAAAAATTCTATCCCCAAGTAAAATCCATTTTTAATGGGGCGGACTCCCTGTATATGGAGTTACCAACCATCACCGATGGTAGTATCAATGACGGGGCCAAGTATGTTTACATCACTTCCAACAATACTATTTTTGGAACTCGTTACAAAACCTTTCCTAAACTAAAAAAAGCTCCCCTTTTTGCTGATATGACAAGCGAACTCTTAAGTCGTAAACTTCCGATTGAAGATTTTTCTGTAATCTTTGCGGGAGCCCAAAAAAACATTGGGCCATCTGGACTCACTCTTGTGATCTACGACAAAGAAAAATTGCCTACACAATCACACCCCATCCCGAACCTAATGAACTATGCTCTCATGGAAAAAAATGGGTCCCTTTACAACACTCCACCCACTTACTCCATCTATATTGCTGGTCTCGTTTTTAAATACCTGAAACGAAAAGGTGGGCTTGCTACTATGGAAGCCATCAATGAAAGAAAAGCAAAAAAACTCTATGATGCTTTGGATGCTTCCTCTTTATTCTATGCTCCTGTGCCTGAGGCCTTCCGTTCGGCGATGAATGTCACATTTAGAAGCCATAACGAAAATGTGGATTCTAAATTTCTAACACTTGCCGAAGAACAAGGGTTTGCTGGTCTCAAAGGATACCGGGAAGCAGGCGGTTTTCGAGCCAGCATTTACAATGCAATGCCTGAAGAAGGTATCGATTCCCTCATTTCTTTTATCAAAGAATTTGAAAGGACCCATGGGTAAATTCAAGCCCGACACCTTCTTAGTTTTCTTTTTACTCCTGCAAGGATCGCTTTCTGCCCATTCCCTTTGGATTCCCGAAGGGAATCAGGGATGGGAAGAATCTAAGGTCTGTTATCTGCCCCTAAAAAAAGAAGTCCCACCAGGTGCTTTGAGTCCGAACATTCTCAATTTGGACCGAGCACGGATGGAAGAATTTGCAAAGGAGTCGGCGGAGCTACGCCTCGCCTCGCTCGTTTGTTTTCGAGAGAAAGTATCCGAAAACCTCTCCAATGAGGACCCACTCACGGAAGATTTAGGGGAATATTTCAAAGCCTCCCTTGTTGCCGAAAATGAAAAAGAAGAGGTTTATTTTTCCTATGAATGGCGGATTCTACTTTCGGACAATCGCCCTTATCCTCTCACACCCGGCGAAGTGAACATCGCCAAACAATGGTTTGAGTCTTATAAAGAAATCAAAAGAGAAATCTCCCTCCTCACCACCGAATACCTTTCTGAAAAAAAACCGAAAGAAAAACACGATAGGTATTTAGATTTATTTACTGGTTACTATGGAAGTCTACTTCGCGAAAGAGACAAATTTTTACTCTCGATCTCGGTAGAATCCTATAAGTCCTACACCGATGCCCTAAAACATAGAAAGGAAAAGTCTGAATGAAAGAAAAAATTGGAATTGCGTCTGACCATGGTGGATTTGCTCTGAAAGAAATCCTCAGGAAAAGTCTCGAGGAAACTTACGAAATTGTCGATTACGGTACTAAGAGCGAAGAGTCCGTCGACTACCCCACCATCATTGGAGATGCCTGCCGAAAGGTTCTTTCCGGTGAAGTTCCGAGACTCATCGCCCTATGCGGAACAGGCATTGGAGCCTCCATTGCTGCTAACCGCTTCAAAGGCATTCGAGCGGCCCTTTGCCATGATGAATTTACGGCGGAAATGTCCAAACGCCATAACAATGCCAATGTACTGGTTTTAGGGGGAAGGGTTCTCGGAACGGATTTAGCACAGAGAATCGTAAAAAAATGGATAGAAACAGAATTCGAAGGTGGACGGCACCAAAAACGATTGGGACTGATCGAAGAACAGTCGTAATCCTATTACTCGTTTGGGGTCTACCCATACTTGGGTGGGAAGTCCCCAAAAAAGAAATTCTAAACCTAAACCTTTGGAAAAAAACCGGTGTGGTTCAAAATTCAGAACCCGGTAAAAAGAACTTTCTAAAGCCCAAAGAAAACATCCCGAAACAAGGGGAACTCTTCTTCGACTTTGAAGGAGAGGTGGCAGAACCACAAACCACAGAGACCGGCCTTCCTTTTAAATCCAAATCCATCTCTGTTGTTTCTTCCTCCTATTTGGTGGATGACCAAACTTACTTTTTTGGTAAAAGG
>NZ_JAFFPS010000041.1 GCF_016919165.1 Leptospira chreensis | reverse complement strand
TTGGAGGCGCGACTGATTTCGTTGACCTCCATTTCTAGTTGGACAATCCCTTTTGATGCTTCTTTCTGACCAAGTAACTGTTCTTTGGTGGATTCGGAAATTTGTTTGGAGAGTTCTCGAATTTGTCCCAGTTCCACTAATATCGCAGACAAAGTATTTCTTTGTTCCAAATACAATTGGTTCATGTTTTGGATGGCAACCAATGTTTGGTTCAATCGATCGATTTGAGATTTTGCTAGTTCCCCAGTGCTTTTGGAAGCATTTCTTGCATTCGTTATGATTTCTTTGGAACTTTTAACGACTATGGAAATTCGTTTTACGTTGTTTTTCGTAAACTCGGCAAGTTTACTCACTTCGTTTGCGACAACGGCAAATCCTTTTCCTACATCACCGGCTCTTGCCGCCTCAATCGATGCATTTAACGCCAGCAAGTTTGTCTTTTCACCAATTTCGGCAACTATGTTATTGATTTCGTTTACTTGGTCAAAGGAAGATTGGATGGATTCTAAATGATTTGCTGTTTGGTCAGCAACTTCTGTTACCGACATACTTTCTTTTTTATTGATCTCAGCAATTTCTACCAAACGTTCACTTTGTACAAGAATTTGGTCTACAGTTTCTTTTAGAATTTCAGTATCTGCCACCATTCCTTGTACTTTGTTGTTTTGTTCTTCAATGGACGATCCATTCGATTCAAAAGAACTAGATAATTCTGAAATGACGGCAGTGATTTCTTCTAAGGAGGCTGCTTGGGATTCTAGTTTGATGGATGTTTGAGAAACAAAGTTGCTGAAGTTTGTGATGGAACTTTCTAATTTTACAGCAGCATTGGCAGAAATTTTATTTCGTTCTTTGGTTTGGCCAAGTAGAACTTCTGATTCATGTGCTTTGATTTCAGCAAGAGAGCTAATCTTTGTTAGAAGTTGGACGAGTAAACTAACAATGTATCCAGCAGTGAAAATAAAAACTGGTTTTAGGATCTCACCTGTGACACCCACATAACCTGGTTTACTGGAAAGTTCTGGATCCACAGAAAGTTGAAGCCCCGAAATAGAGACCGCGCAATAAAGAGCAACTCCAGACAAAAAAGAACCTAACAGAGAGTTAATCAAAACAAATTTACGATCTCCCAAAAATCCAGAATAAATGGCATTGAAGAAAAAGATAAAATAAACAATGGCATTGGCAAGAGCTGCCTCTGCCTCTTTGGCACTTAACGTACAATCCATTATGATGGTTCCAGAGAGAACCAATGTATCGAGTAAAACTAAAAGTTTATGGAACCAAGTGGGCGGGTTTGTTTTTTTTTCGAGAATGTAAGCGATCGCACAATAGAAACCCATAGTGCAGGTTCCAATCATATGGATCACAAACATCTTCGGTTGGAACTCGTCTTTGGCTCCCAACATTGCAAAAACGAATAAAAGAACCAAACCAAATCTGATTCTATTAATAATGATTTTTCCTTGTTTCCAAAGATCTGCAATCGTTAACACTAATTACCCTCAATTCATAAAAATCACCAGAATGGCGATTAGGCGCAATATTTTATTGGTTGTATACATCTACGGATCAAAACCAAAGGAAATACTCTGTATTTTTCCATTTTCCAATGAAAATTGATTTTTTTAAAAGAGGCGCGGACTGATTGTATTCTGGTTCCTCCGCATATGCGGAGGATTTAGAAAAGATCTAGAGAAAATTAATTATGTCTAGAAACTAACAATGTTTTACCGATCCTATTTACAGGATTGTCCAATCGTAGGGGGAAAGTGATGACAGCTGGGTATTCAGGAAAACCACTCATTGAAAAATTAGGAATCAAAGAAAATATGATCCTTCATTTTATCAATCTTCCATCCAAAGACTTTACCAAAGATTGGGGAACATTTCCTAAACAAATCCAGATCTTAGAGAAACCAAAAACCGGATTGGATATGATTCATTTTTTTACCCTATCTTCTAAAGAGTATTTTCAAAAACTTCCTAAACTCATCAAATTTATCAAACCAACGGGAATGATCTGGATTTCTTGGCCAAAGAAGTCGGCCAAAATTCCTTCCGATATGAATGAAGATTTGATTCGTAATTTTGCTCTAGAATTGGGACTCGTTGACATCAAAGTCTGTGCAGTCGATGAGGCTTGGTCCGGACTGAAACTAGTGGTTCGAAAAGAAAACAGATAAAATAAAGGATTCCTTAGGATTCATGTTTGATCTCACTCGATAACCATTCCAATGCTTCTTCTTTGGTATCAAAGAGTTTGAATTTATTGTCTGTATTCAAAATTTTATAAACTTCCAAGATCGCAACCTTAGCAAAGTTAATTCCAATCACTGCGGTTTTAATAATTTTTAATTTGCGTAAAGCAGCGATTTCTCCATTCATCATTTCTGCAATGTATTCTTCTGATAAAAAGGTGTTCGTAAAGTCTATAAGGCTATAGAATTTGCCAGGCTCTGCTCGGTAAATTTGGATGATTTCATGCAATCGTTCAATCATTTGGTCTGCGTCCAAATCCCGGTAGTTCGCATAAAATATTTTTTTGCCTTCAATTTCAAACCAACTCAAATTTCTTCCCCTAAAAGTTTAGAATATTCTGTAATAGAAAACCTACTACCGATTTCTGTTTTTTTTATCATTTGAGAATCCCTACGTGGATGTACTTAAGTTTTGTCTAATGGTCTGAACAAAATGTCCTTTCATTTCGGCCACTGGGCCAGTTAGGGAATTTCATTAGAATCTTACAAATATGTAGTTTGACAAATTCGATCCTAAGATAACCACAATAGATTCTATTTGTTTTTGCCAGGAAATGAAAGAATGAAATTCAATAGCCTAAAGACCGTCATCGTCGCTCTAAGTGTAACCGTAATCATAGTAATGGCTCTTGGAATCTCTTCCTTTGCCTATTTCATTGGTAAATCCTACATTGTAGACGCATATATTGGAGAGATGAAAAACGTAGCCAAACTCTCCGGAAGACAAATTCGCAATTTTTTCGACCAACAATTTCTCTTAGCGGAATTCATAGCCACTAGCCCTGAATTTGCCGAACGATCGATTCGAAAAGATCGCAAATACTTAGACCCACTCCTCGCCAATTTGAGCCAAAAATTCGGTGTTTATGAAAATGTATTCTTATCCACTGCAGAACTAAACCCTATCGTTTTTTCCGATGCAACGGGCAAGGCCATTGGATTTCGTTGGGGAAACACGGGCTTCGATGAAAACATCAAAGCTGTTCTTGAGGGAAAAGCCAGTTTAAGTAAAGTAGCTCGTTCTCCTGTCACACAAGAACCCGTTGCAGTCTTAACCATGCCTGTATTCCAAGGCAAACAAGTTGTTGCCATCCTTGCCTTTGCTGTTTCCTTAAACCACCTTACCGATGAAGTGGTGAAGGATGTTCAGATTGGAAAGGAAGGTTTTGTTGCCATCACCGATAGAGAAGGCCAAGTTATCGGACATCCTGACAAAAAGTTAATTCTAAACCTCGATATCAAAAAACTAGACTGGGGAAGGAAATTACTCGAACTCAAATCAGAAGAACATATGGAGTATTTTTTTGGAAGAGAAAAAATCGCCACAGTATTTGATTTAGAAAAGTATAATATTCGTTTGGCGACAATTGCCTCGAAAGGTGAAATCTTAACTGTCGTTCACGATATGTTATTCAAAATCGGAATTTTTGTTTTTATCATTTTGAGTATTTCTATTTATGCACTTTCTCGTTTAATTTCCAAACGACTGAAACCCATTTCGGGACTCAGAGACCTCTTTAAAAAAATGTCTACTGGTGACCTGTCCCAATCTCTCACGATCACACATAGTGATGAAATTGGAGAACTCAGTGGAGATACAAATTCATTTTTAGTCAGTCTTCGAAAGATCGTATCCGAAATTCAATTCATTTCTCAGGAACTTGCTTCGAGTGCCGGCGAACTTTCTTCTAGTTCCGATAGTTTTTCGGGAGGAGCACAAGCAACAGCCGCTTCCACCGAACAGATGTCAGCTACTGTAGAAGAAATGTCAGCGAGTATGGAAAACATCACCGGTTCCATCGACATCCAACACAGAAACATTTCTCAATTTCAAATTAAAATCCAAGAATTAGCCAATAGTGTGAAACGAGTGGGTGACGAAATTGACAATACACTCACACGAATGAAATCGATCTCCAACCAAGCCAAGGAAGGAGAACAGTCTCTCACGGGAATGAACGATATGATTAGCAATATCTTGAAGTCTTCTGATGAAATGAAGGCCATCATTGCAATCATCAATGAAATTTCAGACCAAACACAACTACTAGCTCTCAATGCGGCGATTGAAGCAGCTCGTGCTGGGGATGCGGGAAGAGGATTTGCCGTGGTAGCAGAAGAGATTTCAAAACTTTCCATCCGAACTGCATCATCGATCAAATCGATTTCTGAGATGATCAACAAAAACTCGAAAGAATTGGATGGAGGTGCCAAGAGCATCCAATCCTCCACTTCTCTCATCCAAGAGATCATCAAAAGCATCAATGATGTTTCCCAGGCTATGGATTCCCTCTATAGCATCATGGGTTCTCAGGCAGAAATCAATCTTTCCGTTTTAGAAAACTCTGGAATTGTGAAAGGCGAATCGGACCAAATCAAAGTTGCGGCCGATGAACAAAGAGGAGCCGTAAGAGAGATTACCGATGTGATCACTCAGATCAATGAACATACCATCAATACGGCCGCTGGTGCCGAAGAGATGTCTTCCTCGGCGAAGAATCTTTCCAACACAGCCGACAAATTGAAAGGAATCTGCGACCAGTTCCAATTATAAAAGATTAAGGTCCCAAGCGGAAGGGATCGTAGCGGAAATCCTTTCGCCTGTCGAAAGATTGCAGCGTAGAGCCCGGTCCGCGAAAGCGGATCCGCCCAAAACTCACACTCATCATCAAAGATAGGTCGTTATGTTTTTGTCATAAAACTCTCTTAGTTATATGACAAAGCCTCGATTTCGTAAAAAAAAGTACAATTTGTCCTCCATTCAAAGCCCTGTAATCAATTTGTAACAATCCCGTCATCGAAACCCAACAATACTTCAATATGTTTGTCACTAGACTGAAACATTGAATCAGGTGAGAACCACCGTTTGTAATAATCCCAATCAGTCACAAAGAATTGAATGAAGACTATCTCAAAAGCCATTTTGGCCGTCCTCTTCCTTGTGAGGGCCATTTCTGCAGAATCAGAAACTCCCAAAACCAATGAACTGACTCCGACGGAAACCAAACCTTCGGAAGCCAAAGAACATAAAAAAGAAACAAAAGAACCACAAGCGAAAGTATACCGAGAACTCTATGAAGATACGGAATCGGGTCAAATTTTTACAAAACCAGGACCTAACCGTGTGAAGGTGGACTACAACCGTCCCCTGCCCAATGGAAATTCCAGCACCCTTCCCGATGCCTTTGCTCACAGGCCCGATGATACCTCAAAAGAAAAACTAACCATTGCCGGTCGGATGCAGTTTCGCGGTGTTTCTGGATCGGAAGATTCACTCTACAATAATGGACATCGTGATTTTAATACAGTGGATTGGAACTTTCGTCGTCTTCGCTTCGGAGTTCAATACGAAAACGAATGGTGGGGTGCGAATATCCAACTTCGTTTGGAGAATATGCTCAATCGAACGGATGTGGTGCAAACCACAAACACTTTGAATTATTTGGATGCGAACGGAAGGGCTGCGACCACAACTTATGTAACCAATACAAAACTAAAAGACAATCGTGGTTACATCCATGAAGCGTTTGCTTATGCAAAGATTCCTTATGGTGGATTACGATTTGTGTTTGGACAATTGCCAACACAATTCAGTAGAGAGTATTTACAATCCTCTGCGAACTTTGTGACTTTAGAGCGCAGTATGATTGTGAATGCCATTCCGCAATTTGATAACGGGGTGATGATCCAAGCAACTCCACTCAAAGAAATAGATCATAAATGGGAAAGGTACTTACAAGTGTCCCTCATGGTGAGTAACGGCAAAGGTGGCGGAGGGGATTATGGAACAGGAAGACGACAGGACTTAACAACCGCTAACCGATATGGAGCGGTGAATACTTCTCCCATTTATTATGCACGAGCCCAAGTGAATGTCTTTGGTGGTCTCAAAAGAGAATCTGATGGTAAGATGGTGAACTGGCAGGAAGGAGAAGAAATTTTCCAACGAGAGTTGAAATGGTCTATCGGTGCCGGTTATGTGCAAACTCAGAATTTAATCACACCATCACTTTATGTTCCGGAATACACACCTGGCACAACGAGTGGAATCCAACTCCTCACTTCCCAGGCTGCGAACCCAGACCGTGGGAGTTTGGATTCCAATGGAAATCCGAATTTCTTAGTCCAAAACTCGGTTCCTACTTTGGGTCGGCCGAAGATGGGCCTAATCGGACATACTTATGATAGTACCTTTACTTACAAAGGTTTCTATTTGTCTGGCGCCTATACCGCATTTGGTGGTGCCGCTTCCAATGATCTATTTGGATATCATGGAACGGTTGGTTACAATATTCCTTTTTTGGATAAATACTATATCATGCCAGTGCTTAAGTATGAATACATCCAAGGTGACTTTAATCGCAATGGGAAGGTAGATCCAACAGATTCTTTGCGAGTGTATTGGGCAGGCCTAAACCTATTCGGGGACAAACACCATTTCAAAGCCCAACTCTATTACCAAGTCCTTGGCAATCAGTTTGATGTGAATCCAAACACAGGAAATGCCATGCCTATTGATGATAGAAGAGTTTACTTACAACTGCAAGCGAACTTTTGGACCGGAGTGGTTTCTCCAGAAGCTTATAGCTATCGACCCAACTAAGAGGAAAATATGAACTTAAAAAATAATCTTATGATACGATTCTTGATTATCCTAGTTGTTTCTAACTTTCTATGGAATTGCCAATCCCAAGAACAGCAACGGGAAGACATCTCATCCCTTGTGATCAACAACTTACTGAATGGTGTGGCAGATAGAAACAAATCTCTTGTGGTGATGGAAGTGGCCGATCTCGGTGGATCGTATACAGGAACTTGTTACGATACCTTTCAATTGAATGGCGGTAGTATTGGATCCACAGCTTACTTCAACACACCTCCCGGTGGTGCGGGTGGACTTCTCAATACCAACATCAAAAAATATGCAGTATCCACTTCCTCTTGTTCCGATCTAGGATTTGCCAGTGGAACTAACTTTGGTTCTACTTCGCAAAGACCCAATCCGAATGATCTGTTTACGTTTAAGATGTTTACTTGTGATCCGAATAACAATCCCTGCGGGAAGTCGGCCATCACGGCGGCAGGATTTTGAGTGAGACGAGGATCATAAGGATCTGAAAACCTTAGAGATTAAAAGATGGTTATGGTGAATACAACCTTTGCGATTTTAGATTCCCAATCTCCTTGATTGTGATGGATACACAAACAAGGAGAGTTATTAGAGATTAGAAATGACCCTTTACCACTGTTGGTACATTTGTTCGACAAAACCAGCAAGGTCTTTGACTTCTAATTTTGTTCCGTTATCCAATATCACATAACCGTTGTAATGACCAAAAGCTTTGTTCAAATAAGCTTCTGTTTTCAGTAAGTCTAAAATTTCTGTAAAACTAAAGTTTTGATACAATTGTTTTAAAAATCCCACCATTCCTGCGAGGTCGATGTCGGAAGATAAAACATAAACTGGTGTGAATTCCAATTCCAATCGACCTTCGTTACTTGTGAATTTCCAAGGTTTTTTATAGTCTGTGACATCATACTTCCAGATGACTTTATCCAGTTTATGAACCTTTCCCTTATAAACGATTCCATTCTCTGTGGCCTTGTCAGGAGTTCCAAATCCATATCCCAAATTCAAACTGAGCACTTCCCCTTGGACAAGACCAGCACCCGCTGCCCAAAGCCATTTGTTTTTTTCGGGCCAAGTGCCACGTCCCCAATCCAGCACCGCATAACTTTTGTCATTAAATTCATAAGTGATGTTGTTGTAGGTAATGGAACCCTTACAAAGTAAACTTGGCATTTTATATTCATAAAAAAATGCAGATTCGGAAAAGGGAGTGATGACAGCCAAAGCTTCCGGTGCTTTTTCTATTAACTCAAAATTTCCTTTAATGAATTCGGAAGAAGAATCCCCAAGGATAGAATACTCGATGATTCTTTTTCCTTTTAGTTTTGTGATGCGAATGAACTGATCCCCTTTTTTAAATTCGATAGGATCTGCTGTGTTGGTAGGAAAAAAGATATCTCCTGGTCTCACGAGTTCCGTTTTTGAAAAAATCGCCTTTCCTGTTGCAAAATCTAGAAGTTCAATACTTCCCATTGCTAAATTTCCAATGTCTGTCACAGTGATCGCACCACCAAACTTTTCATTATAAAATGTATAATGTTCCCACCGTTTGTATCGTTTGGGATCAGCTTTGATTTTAGATTCATCCACTTGAAAGAATGGGTATCTAGCCCAACCAGATACATTCAACTCACCATTGTCTTTTAAAAGGGAAACATTGGACTTAATTTCTGTTTGTTTTGTGGGACTTTGGTCCGGTTCAGGAATCAGTGAAATGATTTTACCATGTTGGTCTTTGACTTCGTTTGGTCCTAACTTTGAATTAGAACAAGAATAAATGAGTAGAGATGATACAATGCAGATTCCAATAAAGAACGATAACATCGATTTTTTTTTGATCATAGATTTTCCCCGTGAGAAGCAATTAGAAGATTAGCAGGTACTAATCGTCAATACTTCTTACAAATCAAAAGGGAATTCTGGATTCAAAAACGGAAATACAATAGGGAAAACTTTAAGTTTTAAAACAAAAATCGATTCTTTCTTAAAGGAGATCCTATCAATGTCATAAATCCAATGACATCAAACAGAATCCAAAACAACATCGATAAAAAAAGAATAACCGAGTTCATTGACTTTCGAAAATACAATGACGTTTTTTTTTAATTCTTTATCCCAATACGGATCACTCACCTGCCAATTCTCTGCGTCTCGAAAGACTTGTTTGACATGTTTATAAAAAAACGGCATGTAGGACCAGTTTTTCTGTAACATGGAAAGGTTCTCGGCAAATCCAAATTCATTGGTCCGCACATAGTATGGAGAAACTTGTGTTCCTAACCAATCGGTGATATAAACACGTTGGATTTGTTGGTTCAATTTAAAAAAGGAATGGGGATCAATGACAACTCGATTTTCTAAAACTAAAGTTCTAAGAGAAAGATTACCCAGTTGGAGTTTGATATTCTTTTCAAATTCAATCTCTGTTGCTACTTCGATTCGTTTTCGTTCATGATATAGTTGTAATTGTGGAACAACTGTATCACAAATACTTTGTTTATCCTGATTGTACTCCGAAGGTCTTCCGAGAAAATACCCTTGCAGAAGGCTTGCACCAGAACTAATCGCACGAAACAATTCTTCTTCGGTTTCAATCCCTTCAAACAATAACTGAGATCCAATGCTTAGAGAGATTTGTTTTAAATATTCTAAGATGGATTGGTATTCTCTTTTTTCGATGGATTTCTTTAATAAATTCAAATCGATTTTGATGATATCGGGTTTAATGGCACCTAACCGTTCTAAGTTGGAAGATTCAGAACCAACGTCGTCCAATGCAATTCCAAAACCCTGCTCTCGCAAAAGTTCCACTCCTGCTGCCAAAACATCAGTCCCGTAACTTCCTGATTTTTCTGTGATCTCAATGACAACTCGATTCAGAGGAATCCCATAACTATTCACTAAATCGGAAATGGGCAATGAATTAGAACGACTTTCCTCATACTCCAAAATCACTTGGTCAGGGGACATGTTCACAAACAAACGATCATTAGTTGACCTGATTCGAGTCAAAGCAAGTCCGAGTAACTGCCGATCGATGATACTCATGCGCAGCGGTGATACATGAGGATCACTAAACTCAGGAATCGAAACTAAGTTCCCGGACTCGTCCCGTCTACGGCCAAGAGACTCGTAGGCCACCACCGTCTGTTCCTCCACGGAAAAGATCGGTTGGAATAAAGGGACATAATGATTTATCTGTAAAGATTCCAATGTGGTATAGCCTTCGTGAGGACAATATCTGTTTTAACAGAATATAATTCAATAAATTAAACAAAATTCGAGTTTCAAGCCAAATTAAAGACAAACCTGCGGTGGATGGACAATTCTTGACCCTCTTTCCACCTTTTGTTAGACTCATACGATGCGCCAGTACCTCCCCTTAATCGGAATTCTCTTCCTTTCTCTTTGGACAAACCCCACGTCGGGATCCGGATTCCCTACGATCAGCCGCGAGGGGACAAATACCGCCGATCCAACTTCAGCTTGGCAAATCCAAAGCCGAATCACTCCCGAGATTGATGGGCAAAATATTTTCAGCTTCCAATACCATACCGATGGTAAGTCAGTCATCATCGGCACCACTGATTTTTATATTTATCGCATTAGTTTGTTAGATGGAAGTTCAATTTGGAAAGTACAAGCAAAGATGTACTACCAAAAGGAATTTGACGGCCCAAAAATTTTTGATGTATCTCCCGATGGAAAAAATTTTTTGAGTTTTGGCCAAACTGATCCCAACCTGCAATCATCAGAACGTTATTTGGTCGTGCGATCTTCAGATAACGGAAGTATATCGAAAAAATTCCCTGCTGAATTTTCCGTTTTTTATTCTGTCACTGCTGACATAGACTATCGTTATCCCGGAGATGAAAGTAAACACAATCGAGAGGCAGCAGGCCTTTCTCCTAACTGGATACAAACTATCGATAGTGCCAAATACATTGATGGTGGAAGAAAAATTCTAGTTTCTTATAAACACAATATGGACGGTCCTCATTTTTATGATCGAAGGTTGGTGATTTATGAAACAAACTCTGGTAGAAAATTAAACGAATTTCAATTAACATCCGATCCAAACACAGCAGATTGGACCCAACCGGCCGGATTTGAAATTGCACACCATCAATTCCCTTACCTACATGTTAATAAACGTAATACAATTATATACGGCAATGCCCACGGCCGAATTCACGAAATCAATGAATCGGTTATGCTGCAAAATAGTAATATCCCACTGGTAGAAGAAAAACCAGCAGGTCCCATCGTTTATATTCCGCTCAGCACTTCGCCGGATTTGGAAACCAAAGATAGACAAACCGTTCGTTCCGTAACTGTTTCTCCCGATGGAAAAAATTTATATTGTTCAGCTGGAACCGAAGGCGGGTATATCCAAGTTTACGGATACAATTTAGAAACAAAAAAAGAACTGTTTCGATCTTCCTTTTTTGATGCTGGTGAACTCATTGCCCCATCAAACGACATACTCATTATCGGTGGATTGTTTTCTTCAGGAAAATTCAATATCGTTGATACCAAAAAAGGAATTTTACTTTTTGCATCCAATGAAGAAGACAATTACATCCATCCTCATATTTTTTCTGTACATCCAAAACTAAGAGAAGTTTTGGCACTTTCTTCAGGCCGCGAACTTCTCATCCTTCGTCCCCAAGGAGCGGTATCACCATGGTAAAAAATACAAATCTTAAATCTACAATTCAGTTCTTATGTTACACGGCTCTCTTTGCCATACTCACCTTTCCTCTGTTTGCGACAGAATTAGATTTATCACAATTGAGAGATCCGAAAACCATCAAAGACAAAATAAACAAAGGTTTTGATGTGAACGCCAAACGTTCTGTAGATGGATATACCTTACTCCATTATGCAGCAGAATTAGGAAATGCCGATCTAACCAAATTTTTATTATCCAAAGGAGCCAATACTAACGAAGCGATGATTCGTGGAAACACTCCTCTTTCCACAGCCATTGGATTTGATAAAACAGAAATCATTAAAATTCTTTTAGGAGCCGGAGTGGATCCCAATTACCAATTGGGTGAATTCGATTACAAACGATCCCACTTTCATTATTATATGATCAAAACAAGAAAGTTTGATCCCACAATATTCAATTTATTTATTTCGAAAGGAGCCGATCTAGAAACCAGAGACTTTTATACAGAAACACCTTTAATCTCTGCAGCCTCTCTTGATTTTAAATCCATTCAACATTCGATAAGTTTAATGAATGTTGGGGCCAATCAGAATGCCCAAACCAAATTTGGAAAAACACCACTGATGGTCTCAGTCTTTGTCAGACATTTTGCACTCGTGGAAGAGTTCATTCGGCGCGGAGTCAATATCGAATTAGAAGATTCCGATGGCAATACAGTACTACTTGCCATGATCAATATGGGAAACAAAGGAAGTGATTCCGAAGACAAACCAAAACTATTTCAAATTCTTTTGCAAGCAGGGGCCAATCCCAACCATCAAAACAAAGAAGGGGATACGGCCCTACATTTGAGTGTCATTGGACATTCTTATGAAATTTTGGAGATACTCACCAAACAAAATGTAGATCCAAATTTACGGAATAGAAAATCAGTTACTGCCCTTGGCCAAGCCATCATCAATGAAAACTGGAGAGCCGCAAAAATCCTTCTCACGATTGAAAAAAATATCAATGGATTAGACAAATACGGATCCACCATGTTGCATAGTGCGATACTGAACGAAAAATTGGAACTCATCAAACTTTTGTTGGAAGCAGGAGCCGATCCAGAGACAAAGGATCAATGGGGAAAATCTGCGATTGAATTTGCAGAAAGACAAAACAATCCCAAAGTTCTCAAACTACTCAAGAAAGAATGAAACAAAAGACCAATACTCGATTTTTACCAAAAGGCCTTACCATTTTACATGAAGATCGCGACATCCTTGTCGTAGACAAACCCGCAGGTCTTCTCACGATCGCCACCGAATCAGAAAAAGCAAAAACTGCTTATGCAGCCCTGATGGACTACGTGAAAAAAGGAAGTGAAAGGTCTAAAAATAGAATCTTTATCGTACATAGGTTGGACCGGGAAACCTCTGGAATTTTGGTATTTGCAAAAACGGAAACCGCCAAACAAACCCTCCAAGAATCCTGGGAGAAAACCAAAAAAATCTATCTAGCTGTGAGTCATGGTGTTTGGAAAGAGAGGTCCGGCACCATCCAATCCTATCTTGTAGAATCCAAAGCCCACCGTGTTTATTCCTCCGACGAACCCGAGTTAGGAAAACTTTCTAAAACAAAATTCAAAATCTTAAAAGAAACCAATTTGTATTCTTTATTAGAAATTGAACTACTTACTGGCCGCAAAAACCAAATCCGAGTCCACCTCTCTGACAAAAAACATCCTATTGTTGGAGATACAAAGTATGGAAACGATACAAGATCTTATCCTCGAATGGCCCTCCATTCTTTTTCCCTCCAATTGACTCATCCCTTTAGTAAAGAAGTACTTAGCTTTGAAACAAAAATCCCCAGTTTTATCACTGGCCTTGTTGGTGGATACGAAAGGAACACAAATGAAACATAAAGGATTTATCTTTGATATGGATGGGGTCGTCGTTGACAACCATGCTTTTCATTTCAAAGCTTGGATGGAATTTTCTAAAAAATATCAATTTCCACTGAATGCAGAAATCTATAGAGATACCTTCAATGGCAAAACCAATGCAGACCTCTTCCGAATGATTTTTGGAAATATCTCCGACAAAGAATGCAAACAATATGGAGACGAAAAAGAAGGTTGGTATCAGGATTTATATGCAAAAGAAATGAAACCACATATAGGTCTTGTAGAATATTTACAATTTCTAAAAGACAATCATCTAAAGATTGCTCTTGGTACATCAGCTCCCACAATGAATGTAAATTTCACTTTGGATACTTTATCACTACGGCATTTTTTTGATGTGATTGTAGATGGTCCCATGGTAAGCCAAGGCAAACCCCATCCGCAAGTGTATCAACTTTGTGCCAAGGAATTGGGACTAGATCCTAAGGATTGTGTGGTGTTTGAAGATTCACTCGCCGGTTTACAATCGGGAAAATCGGCAGGATGTTCCATTATGGGTGTGGCCACATCCCATACAGAATCGGAATTAAGAAGCCATGTAGAACAAATCATTCATGACTTCACCGACCCCATTGTCTTTCGTTTATAGAAAGTTTACTCTTGAAAGTCGGTGAGTAAGTTTCCTTTTTTGTTGGATAGGTCAATCCGAATGACTGCGGTTCTGCCCTCGTCCGTATAAGAAAGATCATCAAAGGACAATTTACGTGCCATAAAAATCCCACGCCCATGAGTTTTGAAGGCATTCTTTGTCATTGCTTCCACAGACAAATACCTTTGCCAATCAAACCCTTTCCCTTGGTCACTCACCCGAATTTCTATATGGTGATCGTTTTTTTCAAAAGTAATTTTTACAAATTTATCTTTGAACTCAGGTGTATCTAATCTTCTAAAGATTTCTTCCATCAGTTTGTCGTTATCATGGAGTTCTGATTTTTCTTGGTAAGAAATACCCAAATTTCCATGTTCAATGGCATTGTTTAGAATTTCCATAATCCCAGTTAACACGCGTTCGGGATCAGGACAAGCATTGGCAAGGAGAGGTGCCAATTCATGGGATTCACGAATGGAACGAATGCGAAATTCTCCCGTGTGCATATGTCGGAGAGCACCCATACCTTTATGGAGGTCTTCTTTCGCACGTTGGAGTTTGATAAAATGTTCTACTGCCGTTTGCACAATACGGACGAGCAAAGTTCTAGAATAAGGTTTGGTTAGATAATAAAAGGCGCCAGCATCCAATCCTTCCGTCATATCAGTAACAGAACTCATGGCTGTTTGAAAGATAACCGGGATGTCTTTATACTTCTCAGAACGTTTGATTTTTTTTAATAATTCAATTCCATCCATCTTGGGCATCAGTCGATCCAAGATGATGGCATGAAAGACCGTTGTATCTGAACTCAGAATTTGGAATGCTTCTTCACCATCCCTTGCTTTCACAACGGTAAATCCTTTGTCAGAAAGGGACTCATCAATGATCATCAAATTGATCATTTCATCATCCACAGCGAGTAGGTTGATCATCTAAGTCCCTCACGAGAACAAGGAATTAACATAGTAAAAATAGCTCCCTTTTCTTCATGGTTCTCGGCATACAACAACCCATGGTGGTCATTGACAATTTCTCTGGAAATGGACAATCCGAGTCCTGTTCCCTTGGTTCCTGCTTTCACTTGTTTGGACTGGATGAATTTTTCAAAAATTTTATCCAAATCTTCCGGAGGAATCCCCGGTCCAAAGTCACGAATCTGTATTCCGATACCTTTCACATATGACTGAGTTTTTCTCGGAATAAATTCTCTTCGGATCATACTAATTTCAATATTAGTGTCATTTGGAATGAATTTTAATGCATTCGATAGAATATTTCTTATCACCTGTTGGATTCGCTCATAGTCAAACTCCGCTTCCCAACGTTCTTCCTTATCTAGTAAAACAACTGTGATTCCTCTTTTTTCCAAAATTAAACGCATTTCGTTGATCACAAATTTTGTAGTTTCTTTCAGGCAGTTTTTTTCAAAAAGATATCGCATTTTACCAGACTCTAGTTTGGCAATATCTAACAAATTTTCAAGTAAACCTAACAATCGTTTGCCTGAAGAATCAATGATTTGAAAGTATTCTTTGATTTTTTCCGGAGGAACCGTTGCCGATTTTTCTTCCCCGAGTTCGGCATAACTCAAAATGGCGTGGATCGGAGTTTTGAGTTCGTGGGAGATATTGGCAAGAAAAAGGGACTTCATATAAGACGCTTCTTCTGCAATATTTTTGGACATCTTCAAGTCCATGGTTTGGCTTTCTACCAAATCCTCTAAATGATTTCTATATTGGTATAGTTCTTCTTCTTGTTGTTTCCGAAGACTGATGTCACGGAGAATTCCTGTGAACATTTTACCAGATTTTGTTTTGAATTCCCCAACAGACAATTCACAGGGAAATATTTCACCTGACTTTCTTTGTGCGACAAGTTCCCTTCCCACACCCATAATTGTTTGAGATTCTGTATCTTTATATTTTATTAAGAAAGTGTTATGTTTCCCTCTGTATCCATCAGGAATGATCTTGGTAATATTATTTCCGATGATTTCTTCTTGGCCATAACCAAATGTTTTCTCTGCTGTTTTGTTAAAAAACTGAATGATCCCTTCATCATTAATAATCACAATCGAGTCGGCCGCATTCTGTGCCATGGAAAGGAATCTAGATTCACTTTCGAGAAAAGCACTTTCTAAACGTTTCCTTTCTGTGATGTCCCGATGTGTGGACATGATATATCCTTCATATAAAACCACAAATCGCACTTCCACATGACGAATGTTTGGTTCCATACCATAGGAATACTCTTTCCAAAACACCTGACTTTTTTTCTCAGAGAGGTAAGCGAGGGCTTCGGCTGTGATTTCACGAAGGTAAGAAGGTAGGCCAACATCGATATGTTTGCCAAGAAGGGTTTCTGGTTTGTCCCCAATGTTCACAAACCGGGAAGTTTTATAGTCTACAATGATTCCGTCTCTGTTGATTTTGAGCCAAAAATCGGGATTGGACCTGAGAAGGTTTTCCAATTCCCGTAATACAACTTCCGCTGGAAAGTCGGAAGGATTCTGCCAAATACGGGAAAATGAAGAATTAGGTGCCATTTAAGTAAAGTCCTGATGATGAATCTCTGAAAGATCGCTATTTTCGGAAAGAAATTGTAAGAAAAGAGCGTGAAAAAAGAATCAACGTAAGGATTCTCCTCTTGTTCTACAACCACCTCATCAAACCAATCCTGTTTCATTTAGATCCAGAATCGGCACACCATCTTGTGTCAGGTTTCCTTTCGCTTTCACAAAAGATTCCTTTTTTCCATAAAACTCTTTCTTCCCTCTTCGAATACAAATCGGAAAGGCTGAAACAGAACATCCAAGGAATCCAATTTCCCAATCCTTTAGGCCTTGCGGCCGGTTTTGATAAAACAACCGAACTCTTTCCTACGATGATCCATATGGGATTTGGATTTATCGAAGTAGGAACCATCACGGCCAAAGAACAACCAGGTAATGACAAACCTCGTCTCTTTCGTTATCCAACACATAAGGCACTCATCAACCGGATGGGATTCAATAACCCAGGTGCGGACATTGCCGAATTCAACATAAAGAAACAACCAAAGTTTGGAATCCGTGGGATCAATGCGGGAAAATCCAAAGTCACTGCACTAGAAGACGCAGTGAGCGACTATGTTTACACTCTAAAAAAATTAGTTCCTTATGGGGACTATGCTGTGATCAATGTCAGCTCTCCCAATACACCGGGACTACGTTCCCTCCAAACCAAAAAAAGCCTGATCGAACTCATCGAAGGAATCCAAAAGGCTTTCGATGGAAAGTTTCCCATTCCTTTGTATTTAAAATTTGCTCCTGATTTATCAGAAGAAGAGTTAGTCGAAAATCTAAAGGTTTGTTTGGATTACAAAATTAATGGTGTCATTCTCACAAACACTACCTTAAATAAAGAAGTGCTCGGTGAAGAGAACCCTCCGGAAGGTGGACTCTCAGGTGGACCACTCTTTGAAAGATCCCTTCATTTTGTTTCTCTTGCTTACAAAACACTCAAAGGAAAAATTCCCATCATTGGTGTGGGCGGAATTGACACTGGAGAAAAAGCACAACGAATGATTGAGGCCGGCGCCAACCTTGTGCAAATTTATACAGCTTATATTTATGAAGGACCATTTTTGCCTTACCAAATTTGTAGTTACCTCGACAAAACACTGAAACAAAAAGGACTCTCCAATATCTCCGAACTTGTAGGAACCGGAAACTCATTATGACAACAACCAAACCCGGTGGAAAAATTTGTACTCACTTCGGAACTTGCGGCGGATGTAACTATTTAGATATTGATTACACCAAAGAACTTCGAAAAAAAGAACAGAACATCAAAGAACTATTCAAAACCTATCGCCACTTGGAATTTCGAACCATTGTACCCAGTCCGTCTCCTGAATTTTATCGTCACAAAATCCAACTTCCTTTTGGAAGACGAATCATTGGAAATAAAACCCTTCTTACTTTAGGTCTTTTTAATAAAGAGTCCACATTTGTCCTAGACCAAACCGAATGTGATATCCAAGACCAAGGACTTACGGAAATTGCTCTGGCAGTCAAACAATGGGCTAGGCGCGAAGGACTACTTCCTTATAATGAAAAATCTAAACGAGGAATGATGAAGTATCTTGTAGCAAGAAAATCTTTTTCTACAGGGGAAATCATTCTTGGGATTGTCACAGCTAAAGAAGATCTACCTCATCCCAAAGATGCTTCCAAAAGACTTCACACCGCAATCCAAAACCGAATTGGTAAATCAGGCAAACTCGGAAAAATTGTTGGTATCATTCATAATATCAATACAAAACATACCACAATGGCCCTTGGTCGCGAAGAACACTTGTTATGGGGAAGACCTTATATCCACGAACATTTTGGAAAACATAAATTCCGCGTCGGCCTTTCCACTTTTTTACAAGTAAATCCCATCCAAACTCCGAGTTTGTACAATTTAGTACTCGATGAAATCGAACCGAACAGTCGAGTGATTGATGCCTATTCCGGAATTGGAACCATTTCTTTTTGGATTTCTAATAATTGCAAAGAAGTGATGGGGATCGAAGAAAATCCCGCTTCTCACAGAACCGCTCTCGAATCCATCAAATACAATCACGTACATAACGTACGGTTTCGTAAAGGTAGAGTGGCCGATGTATTACCTTCTTTATATGGAAAAAACTACGACACCTTGGTTCTTGACCCACCAAGGACTGGCCTCGGTGCCGAAGTTGCGGAAACCATTTTAGGAATGGGATTTAAAAAAATTGTCTATGTATCTTGTGATCCTTTAAGCCTACGTGAAGATACAAATCTACTCGCAAGACAATACTTTTTAAATTCTGTCCAACCAGTGGATATGTTCCCAAGAACCGATCATGTGGAAACAGTAGCCGTATTTAGAAATAAAAATCTCACATAACATCCATTACAAACTCAGAGGCTTTTTTACTAAAAGCCATAATGGTAAAACTGGGATCCACACTCACCCCTGTAGGAAATACAGAAGAGTCAGCGACAAACAAATTTTGAAACCCATGGACTTGGTGGCGGGAATTCACCACCGAGTTTTCTGGTGATTTTCCCATCCGACAACCTCCTGCAGGATGAGGAGCTGCCATCGGAAATTCGGCCGGTCTCCAAGCCAGAGCATCGATTTCTTCTTTTTTAGGCAATTTCGAATATTTCTTTAGTTTCATGCCTGCAAGGAAGACTTCCTTAGCACCGGCTTCAAAGTTTAACTTCATTTGTTTATAAGTAATATCGCTAAATATCTGTTTGGTGATCTTACCAAAAGGATAATGAATTTTCCGTTTCCCAAAAAGATCCACTTCAATCGATCCAAGTTCTCCATCCACATCGTCAATCCAACCAATGGTTCCACCTAAATGTTCCATTTGTTTCATATAATGAAAGTGTTCTTTTCCAAAACTAGGAATGAGAGCCGCAAGTGTTGCCGGTTGCAATTGGTTTGGCATGAGCATATACCCACCTTCCTTATAGTTCCCATTTTGGTAACGGGCCAACCGAAAGCCTTCTACCCCATAAGCTGCTGGAATATTACGCCACTGGACGATGGGTTCTTCATATAACGCATGTACCATGGGGGATGGATTGATCGCAAGGAATTGGCCGAGAGCGGGAAGTCGCTTTTTTAAACCATTACGAAGTAAAAAAGTAGAACTTCCAAATCCGCCAGCGGAAACACAAACTGCTTTGGCTTGGAAGGTAAGTTTTGTTTTTGTAGGACGTAAGGTGCGTCTGTCAATCACCACAGCTTCGAGGCCTGTGACTTTTTGACCTATGTAGTTTAATTTTTCTGCTCGAAGGTCTGTATACACATCCGTTCCTAGTTGGACAGCCCTTGGGATATGAGTCACAAGCTGGGATTGTTTAGCGCCAAATAAACAACCCTGCATACAATGGCCGGACTTTTGGCAGTTCTTTCTCGCCTGGGGAACGGCATGCCCTTCCCAACCTAACCTTTGTGAGGCACCTCGAAACAAACGATTCATGGGATTAAAGTATTCTTCCCCAGCAGGAGAGACATGGAGATCCTCTTCCAGTTCTGGCCAATAGGATTTTAGATCTTCCGGTAGGTGGTGATCGATCCCATACTTTCGGTTCCATAAGAGCAAACGATCTTCGGGTGTGCGGTAACTGTCAGCCCAGTAGTGAACGGAAGCCCCACCCAAATTGTTTCCATACACAAGATTAATCCCACCATCGGCAGTAGTATGAAAATTTCTCTCTGCAGAAACCTTTCCTCCCATATTCAGTTCATTGTTATCAAAAGTTCCCGTATGGTAGTTTCCCCCTTGTTCAATGAGGGCCACTTTGTATCCTTTTTTAGAAAGTTCATAAGCCATGGCCGACCCTCCACAACCGGAACCAATCACCACTACATCGGCTAGGATCGTTTCGTTTGGTTGGTAAGATTTATAATCACGATAGGTTCCTGACTTCATTCTAAACTCCTTTTCCCTTCACCAGATTTTGGTAATGGATTCTTGCCTCACTCCACTTCTCGGGAGGATTGGCAAAGGGGCCTGGATAGGAAATGGAATTCCATGTGGACTTGTGTCCATAGTAAACAAGACAAACCAAAAGTTTTAAATTGCCAACCACGGCTCGCAAAATATCAGAATCTGTATCTGCTAATTCGAGGAGCAATCCTTCTCTTTTTTCTAAACTCAAGTTGGAAAAAAATGCAAACTGTCCATAAAGAAGAGGTAGGTATTCCAAAACCATTACTGCGGAATGAAAATCTTCCTGAATCTCTTCAGATACAAAATACAATTCCTCATCTAATCTTCGCATAACATCTGCTTTTTCTAAACTGGGCAGCCCGGGCTCTGTGATGGGTAACACCGCTTCCGCAAAAGCCGTGACCGTTTTTGTTTCTGAATCACTAAAATAGAAATAACGGATTTTGGATTTGATCCCCGCACAAAAGAGCAGTAGAGCCAAAAAGGATTTTCTAGAGAAAGAGTGCATAGATTCTTCCTTGGTTTTTTTCTTCTTTTACAATGTTTAAAATCGGTTTGCCCCCAAGAGATAAAAAGGCGTCACCACTGGCATTCATATCCCAGATTTCTCCCCGAAAAAACACATTGATTCCAGCCTTTACCTTAGGATCTTTCAGACGGCCAGACATAGCATATTTTTTCCAAGCAGTCCGTTCAGAGATAGAACCGATATCTTTTAGATCGATGTCTTTAGGATTCGCATAACCATTGTAACCGTTCCATTTGGCAGTCCAAGCATCGGCCGGAGCGACAAAAGAAGGAACTGCCAAAAGTTCTGCTTCCGATTTTTGTAATTCTTTGTACACTTCGGGAAACCAAGAGTCAGCACAGACCATGGTATACAACTTTCCCAGGGGAGTTTGGTAGGTGGCATTCTCCTCCAATTTCCCTTCTTTTAAAAATTCTTTCTCTTCGATTATGGGAAAGAGTTTACGCACAATTTGGTCATCCACTCGTCCATCAGGATGAAAATAAAAACTTACGTTTTCCAAAGGGCCATCGGTAGGAGTGATCTTTCCTTCAATGACTTTGGGATGAGGAAGCACAATAGAACCTGCAACAATAGAGACCCGGTATTCACGAGCCAGTCTTGCAAACACTGATTGGTACCTGTCAGACATCTGCCAAGCCTTCATCCGAAAGACTGTCTCTTTTAATGTGTCTGAAGAATACGAAGTGCTAAACAGATAATGCCAAAGAAAAGATCCCAGGTTTTGTTTTACCAAAACCTCCATGGCTTCCTGGATTGTATTGGTTTGAAAAATGGATTTGTCTTCGGCGGTGACCACAAGCCAAGTTCCTAAATATTCTGGTAGAACGATGATACTACGATCCACAAAGAGAAGTTCCTTCTCCTTTGCCATTTGGAAGTAGTGACCGAGTGCGATTTAAAAACTATCCTCGGTTGCGTAACTGTACTTGTTGAGATAAGGCTCTATCCCTACGAAACTTCCGCGTTTCCCTCCTCCCTCCTTTTGGATGTAGACCTTTGGATTCGGAAGGAAGTTTAAGATTTCCTCTTGAGGTACAACTTGCTTTTGGCAGTGGATCGTAAAAACGGCAATGTTTACAAAAATGGAAAAAGAAACGAGAAAACGCATCCTCCAAATCTACTACACAACTTCGTTTCAGACAATATTTAATTGTGTTCTTAGTTTTTTCTTTTATTTTGACCTTATTCTATGAAAGAGAAACCTGCTCCCAAAAAAATCGTTCTCGCTTACTCCGGTGGATTGGATACTTCCGTCATCCTTGCTTGGTTGAAAGATACCTACGGTTGTGAAGTCATTGCTTTTTGTGCCGATGTTGGTCAAAAAGAAGAGTTAACCGGTCTCGAAGAAAAAGGAAAAAATACCGGAGCTTCCAAAGTTTACATCCAAGACCTACGTTTGGAATTTGCACGTGACTTTATCTTCCCTGCGATTCGGGGAAATGCTATTTATGAAATGCGTTATTTATTAGGAACTTCTCTTGCAAGGCCTCTTATCGCCAAAGCGATGGCAGAAGTTGCAACTAAGGAAGGAGCTGATGCTTTTTCTCACGGCGCTACAGGAAAAGGAAACGACCAAGTTCGTTTTGAACTCACTTTCAAAGCTCTTTCGCCTAACTTACAAATCATTGCCCCTTGGAGAACTTGGGATTTTGGTGGCCGAGAAGAACTAATTGAATACGCAAAGAAAAAAGGAATTCCTGTTCCCGTAACAGCTGCTAAACCATACAGTATGGACAGAAACCTAATGCACCTTTCCTTTGAAGGTGGAATTTTAGAAGATCCATTCAATGAACCCAAAGAAGATATGTTTATCTTAACGGTTTCTCCAGAAAAAGCTCCAGACAAACCGACTTACTTAGAGTTGGATTTTGAAAACGGTGACTGTGTTGCGATCGATGGGAAAAAACTCAATCCTCTCGAAGTCATGGAAACACTGAATGATTTAGGTGGAAAAAATGGAGTTGGCCGAGTCGACATCGTAGAAAACAGACTAGTGGGAATCAAATCTCGCGGTGTGTATGAAACTCCTGGTGGCAGTATTTTACATATTGCTCATCGTGATTTGGAATCCATTACACTAGATCGTGACACCCAGCACAAAAAGGACGAACTCTCTCAAGAGTTTGCTCGTTATATCTACAACGGCCAATGGTATTCCAACCAAATGAATGCTCTTCGAGCTTACATGGATTACACACAAAAATACGTAAATGGAACTGTTCGCATTAAACTTTATAAAGGTAGTTGTACAGTTGTCGGAAGAAAATCCAACAAGTCCCTTTACAACGCAGGACTTTCCACTTTTGAAAAGGAAGAATTGTACAACCAGTACGATGCGGAAGGTTTTATCAACCTTTACGGACTTCCTATGAAAGAATGGGCAAGGGTAAACAAATAAGATGAAAAATATCGCCGTATATCCAGGTTCTTTTGATCCGTTCACCAACGGTCATCTCGACATTATACGGCGAGCCCATCCGTTATTCGAAGAGATCATCATTGCTGTAGCCATTAACTCTAAAAAATCTTCCCTCTTCTCTTCCGAAGAACGAGTGGAGATGATTGGAAAGGTCTTCAAAGGTTGGGACAAAATTAAAATCGATACCTTTGAAGGACTTACAGTCGATTATTGCAAAGAAAAGAACTCACGTGTCATCTTACGAGGGCTTCGTGCGGTGACCGATTTTGACTACGAATATGCAATTTCTCTTATGAATAAAAAATTAGCCCCAGAAATCGAAACTTATTTCTTAATGGCAGACAATGAGTATTCTTTTGTGTCCTCCACAATCGTCAAAGAAGTAGCAAGACATGGCAGAGCAGTATCTAACCAAGTCCCTGATGTTGTGGGTGATGCTCTTGCGAAAAAATTTTCCGTTTAAGGCGAAAATAAGGATATTATGAGAATACGTTCATCGGTTTTCTACGGTTTCACCTTACTTCTATTTGGTTCCCTTGGTTACTTCCTTATCGAAGCCGGAAACCTACTAGAATCTGCCAAAAATATAGTTCATGTAACAAGTGAACAATTGGATACGGAGAATTTTTTTAATAGGTTCCACCATCCACTTCCTCTTCTTTTCCTTCAGATCATCGTTGTATGCGGATCCGCAAGATTCGTAGGTTATGTATTTTCTCGTAAACTCAAACAACCCTCTGTGATGGGTGAGATTGTTGCTGGGATTTTACTCGGACCATCACTACTCGGATACTACTTCCCTGAAACTATGGGATTTTTGTTTCCACCAACAAGTCTTCCCACACTGGGAACCTTAAGCCAAATTGGTATGGTTCTTTTTATGTTTATCATTGGGATGGAGCTCGATCTTTCTGTTCTCAAAACCAAAGCACACTCTGCCATCATCATAAGCCATGCCAGTATCATTTTCCCTTTCTTTTTAGGAATGATTTTGGCTTATTATTTTTATACTGACTATGCTCCGGAAAATGTAGGTTTTTTATCCTTTTCCCTCTTTATGGGAATTGCCATGAGCATCACCGCCTTTCCCGTACTCGCAAGAATCCTACAGGAAAGAAACCTAACAAGAACTCCACTTGGTGCTATGGTTCTGACTTGTGCCGCTGCCGATGATATCACCGCTTGGATCTTACTTGCTGTCATCGTTACCATCTCCAAAGCCGGAAATCTCAACACAGCGCTTTTTACCATTGGATTGTCTTTTGCTTATATCCTAACTATGATTTATTTGGTCGCACCCTTTCTCAAACGATTGGGTTCCATCTACATCTCTCGTGAAAACCTAACACGGACCGCAGTCGCTCTCATTTTAATGATTCTATTTTTATCCTCACTCACAACAGAAGTGATCGGGATCCACGCATTATTTGGAGCCTTCCTCGCTGGTGTGATTATGCCGTCTGAAGGAAATCTAAAAAAACTCATCGCAGAAAAGATCGAAGACATTGCCGTCATTTTGTTTTTACCGATATTCTTTGTGATCACGGGACTTAGAACAGAGATTGGACTTCTCAACGGTTCCCATCTTTGGTTGGTTTTAGGTCTGGTCATCCTCGTGGCCGTTGTTGGAAAATTTGTAGGAAGTACCTTTGCTGCAAAAATTTCAGGTTCTAATTGGGAAGATTCCCTTTCCATCGGCGCTTTAATGAATACACGAGGCCTTATGGAACTTGTGGTTCTGAACATTGGGTATGATCTTGGAATTTTGAGTCCTGAGATCTTTGCCGTGTTTGTCCTTATGGCTCTTGTCACCACTCTCTCCACTGGCCCCCTCCTAGATGGAATTCAAAAGTTCTTCTCTAAATCAGAAAAACGAATCCCTACAGAAAAACCTGCTGATGACAAATTACGGGTGTTAGTGGCTTTTGCTCAGGAAAAAATGGGGAAAAGTTTGGTCCGCCTAATTTATTCCCTTTCCGGAAACCAAAAGAAAAATTTAGAAATTACTGCCCTTCACATTTCACCGAACGACTCTCTTTCCAACGAAGAAATTCGTCGATACCGGGATGCCAGTTTTGAAGCCATTCGCCAAACAGGCTCTAGTATGGGAATCCAAGTCCAAACGGAATACCGCATTACAGACAATGTAACTTACGAAATTGTCAACTTTGCCAAAATCAAACATACCGACACCCTCCTCATCGGTGCCGCGAAACCTTTATTTTCCCGCAGTTATACGGGAGGAAAAATTAAAGGGATTCTAAACTATTGCCCCGCAACGGTGGGAGTTCTCATCGACAACGGCCTTGAATCGATAGAAAAAGTAGCCATTCTTTATAAGGGCGAAAAGGATCCAATCCTTGGTTTTTCTCAAAAACTAACCTCACTCAAAGGAATGAAGTCGACCAAAATCAAAGTGGAAGACCTGGTCCAACCGGAAACGGATTTGAATCCCTACCCGATTGCCTTAAATAAAATCACAGGATATTCACTCATCCTCATCGATTTGAATGTTTGGGAAGAAATGGGATTTGAAAAAATGGACCTACTCCCGACCTCTTTTCTTTTGGTTCGTTTTTTAACCACCTAAAGATTCGATTGCTTTTTTCGGTTTCTCTAAGGTATTGGAGATATGGAAAGAACTTTTATCATGCTTAAACCCGATGCTGTGAAAAACAAACACATCGGTGACATCCTTCAAAGAATTGAAAAGGAAGGATTTAAAATCCTAGGACTGAAATCCTTAAAACTCAGCCTCGAAGACGCAAAACAATTTTACGCAGTCCATGCGGCTCGTCCCTTCTACAATGACCTTTGCACATACATGGCATCCGGCCCTATCGTTGCTTGCGCTCTTGAAAGAGACAATGCAGTAGCTCATTGGAGAGATGTGATTGGTGCCACTGACCCGAAAGAAGCAAAAGCAGGAACCATCCGTGCACTCTTTGCAGAAAGCAAAGAAGCTAACGCAGTTCACGGTTCTGACTCTGTTGCTAACGCACTTCAAGAAATTGCGTTTTTCTTCAAAGGGTATGAACTTACCTAAGTTCGAACCAACCAAACGATCGGTTCTTTAAATAGAGCCGGTCTTTTCACTGTGTTACCATCCTTTTCAGAAATTCTAAAAACCTCCAAACAACTCTTTGATTCTTTTTTTGAATCCTATACCAAAGAATTATTTTCACCCACTACTCGCATAACAGAAGCTTGTTTGTATAGCCTTCGTGCTGGTGGAAAACGAATCAGACCTATTTTTGTACTCAATTCTTTTTTTAACCCAGACCACTTACCGGCAGAGACCAATCTTAAAGATCACAAATCGGTTTACTTAGCGGCATTGGCCGTAGAGTGCATTCATACATATTCTTTGATTCATGACGACCTACCAGCCATGGACAATGACGACACTCGTCGTGGATTGCCCACTTGCCATATCCAGTTTGATGAGGCTACCGCCATCCTTGCTGGGGATACACTCAATTCGATTAGTTTCTATTTGTTGTCTTTGATAGAGTCCACAGATCCAATCGCCATTCGGGATTCCATTCAAATCCTACACAAAGGTGCCGGAATCCAAGGAATGATCCTTGGGCAAATGGAAGATATTGAAGAAGAAAAAAATCCGAGTTCCCAAAACAAAGAATCCAAACTCACATCCATCCATGAAAAGAAAACAGGAGCTCTCATCGAAGCCTCCTTCCTTTTAGGAAACCGGCTCCGGCCCGATTGGAAGGAAAGAGAGGCCGTCATTTCTAGTTATGCGAAAGAAATTGGTTTATTATTCCAGATTACAGATGATATTCTGGATGTGGAAGGAAACCTTGAGGATCTCGGAAAAACTCCTGGGAAAGATGCCAAGGCCGGTAAACTCACCTATCCTGGTCTTTATGGAATGGAAACGGCAAAACGATTCAAAAATGAGTCTGTGGAGAAAGCCATCTCTCTGGTTGCAGACCTACCTTCCTTAAACAATGAATTCTTTTTAGGATTACCTAAATACATTGCCGAAAGAAAAAATTAGACTGGATGATTACCTCGTTCGCGAAGGTTATGCGATTGATTTAAAAATTGCTCGCTCCCTCATTTTATCTGGGTCTGTTCTCGTGAACGATGTGGTTGTTTCCAAAGTGGGAACCAATATCTCCCCTAAAGATAACGTTCGCACCAAAGAAAAAATCAAAACCTATGTGTCCCGGGGAGCCTACAAACTTCTCGGTGCATTCGATGCTTTTTCCGATGCCAATGTAGAAAACAAAACCTGTATTGATTTGGGTTCCTCTACTGGCGGATTCTGTCAGGTGCTTTTAGAAAAAGGTGCCTCCCGTGTCATTGCTGTGGATGTTGGTTATGGCCAATTGGCCCAAAAGATTGCGAATGATCCGAAAGTGACAGTCTTTGACCGCACTCACTTAAAAGATTTAACCATAACTCAGTTGGAACCCTTGACTCCTGAGACATGGATCACTATGGATTTGAGTTTTATATCACTGGTTCCCGTTTTTGGATCACTCGTCACTTTATTTCAATCGAGTCCTCAAATTGTTTGGCAGGGAATTTCTTTATTCAAACCACAATTTGAAGTCCATCCATCCAAATTGGATCGTGGGGTTTTGAAAAACTCGCATAACATTGGATCTACGATAAGATCTGTTTGGCGGAAGATCAAAAAATTCGATTCTAATCTAAAATTTTTGGGTCTCGCGGAATCTCCCATCCAAGGTGCTGATGGGAATCGGGAATTTTTGATTCGATGGGAATGGAAAGGTTCGGGAAAAAAACTTTAAGCGGTAAAACTGGAAACAGCGGCTTTTAATTGGTCAGTAGTAAACGGTTTCATTAAATACGCATACGACGGGTTTTGATTGATTCTTTCTTTTGCTGTATCATCCAAAAATCCGGTCAAAAATAATACCGGAACAGAGAACTGCTCTCGTAAAGATTCGGCTGTATCAATCCCATCCAAAGGTCCTTCCAAGTTAATATCCATTAGGATAAGATCCGGAACTTTTTCCGAAACTATTTGGAAGGCCTCATCCCCGGAAGGCACAACGGCTATCACATGAAAACCAAAGGATTCGATTTTCTGTTTGATATTGAGTCCGAGGAAGGGTTCATCCTCTACGATGAGGATGTTCTTTTTCGTCATATATGCTTTATTTTATAAGGGGGGGTCTGTTAAAAAGTAAAAATACTCTATGGCAGATAAAAGTAGCAAACAACCGGAAAATGTCCCAGGAAAATACTATGTCGACCAGACCTGTGTCCCCTGTAGCGACTGTATTAAGGAAGCCCCTAACCTTTTACAGTATAATGACGACGAAAGTCACATTTTCTTTAAAAACCAGCCAACTAACCCAACAGAGGAAAAACAGGCAAAAGCTGCGTTGGCCATGTGCCCTGTGGATGCCATCGGGGATGACGGAGAATAATTAAGAATTATAGAATATTCTGATATTATTTGCCACTACATCAGGTTTTTCCAAATGGATTGCATGTCTCACTTTTGGAATCCATACCAATTTACTTTTTTTGATATAAGATTTCATTTTTTTCATCATAAACGGCGGAGTGATTTCATCTTCCGCACCAGCCAAAATCAAAGTGGGAATTTGGATTCCCTTCATTTTGGAATCAAAAAATATCTCATCTTCTCGTCTTAAAGTATTTTCCTGCAAGTATTCATTCGGTTTTTCATTCCAGATAGTAACAAGTGTATGGCGAAAAAGATATCCTGGTTCCGGGAATTCTTCTCCGTAAAGATAACGAAGGAGTAAAACCACTTGTTTTTCTGTTTTAGGAAATAGAATTTTTCGCATCCTTTCTCGTTCTGGATGAGGAATTCCACCAGGAGCCAAAAGGATAAGTTTTTTGACTCTTTTTTGAACATCCTGTAAAACTAAATGTTGAGAAGTGAGACCTCCCATCGAATGCCCTACGAGGCAGATGTTTTTTAATTCTAATTTTTGAAAACACTCGAGGAGCAAATCAGCCCAAACATCTATTTGGTATAAATACTTTACGAGTGGTAACTTACTTTGTCCATACCCCGGCAAATCAAATACATATAACGGAAAACCGTCATCTAACAGTTCGTTTACGACTCTTCGGAATCCAAAACTTTCATCGAGTAATCCGTGGAAAAAAACGATTGGTTTTTGGTTGCCATTTCCAAATTTCCAATAAAAGATTTTATGTCCGCCCATCTCAACGAAACAGGGTATACCACCCATATTTTTCATTGATTTACGTCTCTGGGACTGATAGTTTTTAAAAAGGCTTCGGTAAACGTATTTTATCATAATGTTGAATCTAAAAATTGAAAGACTATCGCAGCTTCTCTCCCATTCCCAGAATGGATTGGTTTTCGTCGATCTTAAATCCAAACAAATCCTTTATATCGATCCAAACACAATGGAACGATTGCATCTTAAATCTTCCCAATCATTGGAGATTCAAAATCTCTTCTATGATCATGAACTTTTGGTTTCAGAAATTCATATCCATCCGCAATCAAAAAGTGAATACAAATGGTTTCTAAAAAACCAAAAATCGGAAAGAGTTGCCGTTTCTGTTCATTTTTCCTCGTTAACAGAGTTCTTTGATTCAGATACAGAAATTTATTCTATCACCATCAATTGGAATCATGAGTATGCAGAACAAAATTCGGAAATCATTGACAATCTAGAAATTCCATTTCTACAAGCGGATATCAATGGGAACTTGCTTTATGCCAATGCACGGTTGGTTCATTTGTTCCGGCTCTCAGCGAAACCAATCCAATCTTATAATTTATTCAATGTCCTTTCCTTATCCGAATCCTTAAAAAAAGAAATTTTGGTTCGAAACACAAAACGAATCATTGAATTCCAACCTGAAGTTGGAGAATTGATTACCTTCCAACTACAAAGTTATATCACAACAGAAGAGGGAAAACCGGAAGGCATTACCATTCTTCTCCTCGATCTTTCAGAATTACAAAACGCGGAACGTATTGTCAAATATGGTGAAGACAAATTAAGAACATTCTTTGCGACCATGAACAATGGTTTTGTAATCATCAACAGAGACGCAATCATTCTAGAAATTGCCCCTATCTTTAAATTTTTGTTATTCCAAGTATTTGCATTTGAAGTAGGGGAAGATATCTTCCATTTCTTCGATGTAAAAATGAAATCCAAATTGATGGGAGTTTTACGTACTGTTGTCGAATACCAAAATGTACAAACAACTGAATTCGAATATTTACTTCTTGGGGAAGAACGGACATTTGAGATTCGCTTTATTCCTGTAAGGCGGTTTGATCCCAATGATAAAAAAATCATGTTGGTATTTTCTGATATAACGGAAGCCAAAAGGATGGACAGACAACTTATCGAATCCATGAAATTTGCAAGTATTGGTGAAATTGCCGCAGGTCTTGCTCACGAAATCAACAACCCATTACAAAGTGCCCTTTTGTATTTAGATGATTTGATTACTGTCGATGAAACGGATCCCAATGAACGCCGTAATATTCTAAAAAAAATCGAATCGGCAAATTTACGAATTCGAGATCTGGTAAAGGCACTTCTTGATTTAGGAAGGATGGAAAGTCCAAACCGTGATTTTGTTTCACCATATTATATTTTGGTACGAACCAGTGAACTGGTTGAAGTCAGTTGCCGAAAGAAAAACATCGATTTTACAAGACATGCCGGCCCAAATTTACCGGGAATTTTTGTTCGTTGGCAGGAAATTGAACAAGTATTGATCAATTGTGTGGTAAACTCCATCAACGCACTTTCCGAAATGGAGAATGCGAGACAATATCCAAAAATCGAATTAGGTATTGATCTAGTTAAAAATCAAAAGAAAGAATGGGTCGTATTTTCTGTAGAAGATAACGGACCTGGGATTGATGACGATACTTTGGAAAAAGTTTTTTTACCATTATTTACAACAAGAAGAAATAAACAAGGAACTGGTTTGGGACTTTCTATTTCAAAAAAGATTATCGCCGAACATGGTGGAGAAATCTATATTAAAACAAAGGAAGGAACAGGAACTAAGGTAGAAATTTACCTTCCTGCCCATACAGATGACAATGGATAAAATTTTAATCGTAGATGATGAAGAAGACATCCGAATCGCCTTAAAAAGAGTTCTATCTCGCGAGGGATATCAAATTGAACTCGCAGAATCCGCATCCGAGGCAATCCGCAGAATTTCTTCAGGGGAAACATTTTCAGTCGTTATTTCTGATATTCTAATGTCCGGGATGTCTGGAATTGATTTCACCAAATTCGTTGCAGAAAAAAACATTAATTTGCCTGTAGTTTTGATTACAGGAAATCCAAATCTTTCCTCCGCCGAATCCGCAATTCGTTACCATGCCTTTGAGTATATTTCCAAACCTGTAGATAAAACACAGATTCTATCGGTTGTTAAGCGAGCATTAGAAGTAAAAAACCAAAAAGATTCCGATTTAGAAAAATTGATGTTATCGGAAAAATTGGAAAAAGCCCTCAGAACTCAAAATTTAGATTTAAACAGACAAAACGCAGCCATACTCAATGCCACTTCCGATGCCGTGATCACAATCGATTCAAGATTAACGATTGTTTCCGCAAACAAAGCAAGTTTTGATATGTTTCGATTTCATACACCTTTGGATTTAATTGGTCAGTCTGTTAAGATTCTATTTACTGAAAACAAAATGCAAAAGTATATGAGTCAGGTGGCAAAGGTTTTGGGGGAAGAAGCAAATAAATCTACACTCCAATTATCAGATGCCACTTTATTACGTTCAGATCATACTACGTTTTTAGCAGATATCGCCATCTGTTCTTATAGTTTGGATGGAGATACTTATTACACAGGTGTTATCCGAGATGTGACACAAAAAAAACAAATGGTAGAACAACTCATCCATTCCGAACGTCGCGCATTTTTATCAGTAGTGGCTGCAAGTATAGGACATGAAATCAATAATTCATTAACTGCCATCCAAGGGTTTGTGGAAATGGCCTCCAGAGAAAATGCAGACATGATGTTAAAGGATAGAGCTCTGAAAGTCACTCTCAACCAAACAGAAAAGTTACGAGCATTGACTTCCAACTTATTACAGTTGGGAAAATCATTAAAATCAAATAGCGAACAGTCCAAAGTTTTAGATTTAAACAAAGAAATTTCATCCGTCCTTCAAGTATTCAAAGAAACTGCCAAATTAAAATACTGTCAGATCAAAAGAGAAGAATCCACCGAAGAAGTTCCGATCCGAATGAATTCAGATCAATTTGCACTACTGTTATCAAACATTCTATTGAATGCCGCAGATGCCACAAACAACATTGGAACGATAGAAATTTCTTCCTACCAAGATCAAAAGTATTCTCATCTTGTTGTTACAGACGATGGGGAAGGTATGTCGCAAGAGACCTTAGATAAAATCTACGAACCCTATTTCACAACCAAAGAACTGGGAAAGGGTACGGGCCTGGGAATGTTTGTGGTCAAACAAATTGTAGATAATTTTGAAATTCGGTTACAAATTGAATCAGATGCCGGCAAAGGTTCCAAATTTCATTTTATTTTTCCAAAGGTTTCTGAAACATAGTTGCTTACGTGTATCCAGGATTCAATGACTCACAACTAGAATTGATTTTTTCTCGTTATGGTAAAGATTCTAAAATCGTTCCCTTACAAGAAGAAGCATCCACAAGGCGTTACTTTCGTATCACCACTTCCCAAAAAACAGATGTTGTGGTTTGTGTTGATGAAGTAGTAAACGAAGATTTTATCATCATCTCCGAATTTCTAAACACCAATGGAATTCAGGTTCCTAAAGTTTTGGATGCCAATCGAGAGATGGGACTCACATTTATGAGTTTTGAAGGTTTGGATGATTTTAGCACTTACAACCTCAGTGATTATAAAAGTAAATTTCCTATCCTAATCGATTTAATCTTAAAACTCCAATCTCTAGACCCGCCTCCTCTAGTAAAAAATAGAAAATTTGATACAGAAAAGCTCAGCTTTGAAACCAATTTAACTTTGGAAAAATTCGAAGCATTTCGAAAACAGTTTCATCTCAAAACAGAAATTTCTAATGAAGCAAACGCCTTTATCGAAGAAACCGTCGGATATCTAAACAAATATCCGATCAATGTTTTTACCCATAGAGATTTCCATTGTCGCAATCTTTTGATACCACCTAATTCTAATTATGCTTTAATTGATTTTCAGGATGCAAGGATGGGAGTTCCGCAATATGATTTGGCTTCAATTTTATACGATGCCTACTATCCACTGCCGAGAGATTTTCGATCTTTAATGTTAAAATCCTTCCGGGAACGAAACCAGGACCAAACCAAAAAATTCAACGATACATTTTACTTACAAGCTTTACAAAGATCCTTCAAAGCATTGGGAACCTATTTCCGAATGGTTACAGACCACAAAAAAGATAAATTCAAACCTTCCATCCTATCTTGTCTCAACCAACTAGAAGAAATCATCCAATTGGGAATGTTTGCCGATTCCTTGTTTATATTTGTTCGAAGTTTGCGAGAAGAACTCAGTCGTCATAAGGACTTTAAGATTTAATGAACGCCTTTGTTTTGGCTGCCGGGTTTGGCAAACGCATGGGTTCTCTCACCGAAAATTGCCCCAAACCTCTGTTAAAAATCCAAGGGATCACTTTACTCGATTATAGCCTTTATCTACTGAATCAATGGAAAATCTCTAAAGTTTGGATCAACACACACTATTTAGGTGAACAGATCAAAGTTCATGTAAAAAATTTTAAACAATATCCCATTGCAGTTTTAGAAGAAAAAGAAAAAATCTTGGGAACTGCGGGCGGAATCCGTACTGGTTTTCCAGAAGAATCATCCAAAGAGCCGGTTTTACTGATTAATCCTGATACTTTATTTTTCCCCAATTCCGATTTTTCACCTAAGACTAGTTTAGCGAATAATTCAAAAATCCATTTGTATTTACTACCCGCGCCTACGGACCAGACGTATACAAAAATCAATATTGAAGCAAGCGGGCGTTTGGAATTTGGAAGCGGCTCTTATTACTATATTGGGCTTGCGATTTTAAATCCAAACTGCCTAAGCCATTTGGAAAAAAACCAATACCACGATCTTTCCGATATTTTTAAAGAATGTGCGAAGAGAGGGGAAATCACCGGAGAGGTTTTCCCCGGATCTGTTTTGGATTTAGGAACTAAAGAACTTTGGGATGCCTATATAACCAAAGACATTTTTGGAACTGAACTTTCCAAAATCGAATCCTTTGTTAAGTCCTCATATATGGCTTAGAATTTCATTTTTCCGTTTTTCATATCCTTTTTTTCCAAGCAGAGCAAACATATTGTTTTTATAGTCTTCAACACCTGGTTGGTCAAAAGGATTTACCCCTAACATATAACCGGAGACACCGCAAGCAAATTCAAAGAAATACAAAAGTTCTCCAATGGTTTCTTCGCTTAACACTGGCAATACGATTTCTAAACAAGGAACGCCGCCATCTTTATGCGCAATGAGAGTCCCAAGCATAGCATTTTGGTTTACTTCGGAAAGTTTTTTGCCGGCTAAATAATTGAGACCGTCGCGATCATCGGTTTTTTCGGTTAGATAAACATCTTGTTTGGGAGATTCCACCTTGATGACTGTTTCCATGAGATGGCGTTCTCCATCTTGGATGTATTGTCCCATAGAATGAAGATCCGTAGTGAATTGTACTGAGGCAGGAAATATTCCTTTCCCATTTTTCCCTTCACTTTCGCCAAACAACTGTTTCCACCACTCGGATACAAATACCAAAGCTGGTGAATAACTCACTAGAATTTCTGTTTTTTTACCTTGGGTATAAAGAGCGTTCCGAATGCTTGCGTAGTGCGTAGCAACGTTCCCTTCCGAAGCAGTTTTTGATTTTAATTCTGCTTCCATTTGTTTGGCGCCATCGATGAGTTTGTTGATACTAAATCCAGCGGCCGCAATTGGTAATAACCCAACCGGTGTGAACACCGAATAACGGCCACCGACATCGTCAGGAATCACAAAACTAGGAAATCCGTATTCATCAGCAAGTTGTTTAAGTGCTCCCTTTTCTTTGTCCGTTGTTGCAAACACTCGGTTTTTGACATTTTCCCTTCCATACTTTCGTTCCAGAAGAGAAAGTAACAACCGAAAGGCGATGGCAGGTTCGGTTGTTGTCCCAGATTTAGAAATTACATTTACTGAAAATTCTTTGTTCTCTAAAAAAGCTAACAAACGTGCATGATAATCTGCATCCAAATGATGACCGGCATAGATGATCTTTACGGATTTTCTATGGGATTCATGTCCTCCGAATTCAGGAGTTAAAGCTTCTATGACAGCACGTGCCCCGAGATAACTCCCACCAATTCCCACGACGACCAAATACTGAGAATGAGATTGGATGGTTTCGGCAGCCAGTCGTATCTTTTGTAATTCTTCTGCAGTGATTTGGCCGGGAAGGTCCACCCAACCTAAGAATTCATTTCCAATTCCTGTTTTTTGCAGTAGAGTTTGTCGGGCTTTTTCGGCATTTTCTAATTCTTTCTGAATCAAAGTTTCAGTAAGAAAAGATTTCACAAAGCGATCCGAAATTTTTAGGTTCGACATAGCACCTGTCCTAAAATAAAGTATGGCATCGAAAGGAAGATGAAGTGGATTCTTTTAGAAGTAAAGAAAATTTGAATCGATTTGAATCAATATTTGGAAAAACAAAACAACTCCCTCGTTTGTTTCAAGCTCCCGCTAGAATCAATATCATTGGAGAACATGTAGATTATTTAGGGGGAACGGTACTTCCTGCTGCTATCAATTTTGCCGTACAAGTATACCTTCGCCCAAAGGATACTGCCTCCTACAAATTACACTCCGTCACATATAACGAAACCGTAGAGATAAAGAAACCTCTAACACCGAATCCCCAAGCACCGTGGTCGGACTACATTGCAGGTGTCATTGTTGAAATTGAAAAAAAAGGCCATGTGGTTCCCGGTTTTGATTTATTAGTCGATGGAAACATCCCCCAAGGATCAGGCCTTTCTTCTTCGGCAGCCTTGGAAGTGGTCACAGGTTTTGCGATTGGAGAAACATTTGGATTGGACATTTCCAAAGAAGAGGTGGCCCTCATTGGCCAAAGGGCAGAAAATCATTTTGTTGGAACCAAATGCGGAATCATGGACCAATTCGTCATTGCTGTCGGCAAAGAGAATGATTGTATTTCCTTAAATACGGATACTCTAAAATACTCATACCACCATTTTGATTTGGGAGATTACGAATTTTACCTCATCAATTCCAATGTGAAACATAGTTTAAAAGACAGTGCGTATAACCAGCGCCGAGCGGAATGTGAGTCTGCACTTGTAAAAATACAAACAAATTATCCAAATTTTACACACTTGTACGATGTGAACCTTACAGAATCAGAACTCGACGCATGTCGCCTAACGAATCAAGAGTGGAAACGAACCAAACATGTCACTTCAGAACGGGATAGAACCAAAATTGTGATCGAAGGATTGGAATCAGGCAATTTTAAAGAGGTAGGATCGGCTCTTTTCCAAACACATTGGTCTTTATCTAAAGAATTCGAAGTCTCTTGCCCCGAAACTGATTTCATTGTTGCTTCTTTGCAGAACCTGGGTGTCACTGGTGCGAGAATGATCGGTGGTGGGTTTGGTGGATGCGTACTCGTACTAGACTTGAAGGATCATTTTTCTAAAATCGAAGAAGATTTAAAAAAAAGTTATCAACAAAAATTTGACCTTGCGATAGACTTCTACAAGTTTCAAATTTCGGACGGGGTAAAGGAAATTTTAATATGATCGAAAACTGGAGTGATTACACAGTTGAAAGTGGCGACTTCAAAATGGAAGTCCTCCAACAAAGATATGTCCCCCTTCCAGAAACTGCTGTGTACTTTGAATTGTCAGGAGAAATCAATCTATACAATTCACAGGTAATGAAAGAAAACTTGGAAATTCTCATTTCCAAAGGGATCAACAACGTCTTCCTCAATTTTGAACAAGTCAGTTATATCGATAGCTCAGGGCTTGGTGTTTGTTTGGGGATTCATTCGAGACTTATGAAACAAAAAGGATACATTCGTATCATTTCCCCGTCTGAAAAAGTAAGATATGTTTTGGAATTAACTAAGCTGAAAAGCCTGCTCCAAATTTATCCGACATTGGAACAGGCCGTACAGTCTGTTTAGAAATAGGTAGGGAAAAGGAATTTTAATTTTTCAATTTGTTCTGGGTTTCTTTTTTCTGGTGCAGTCACCAAAGAAAATTTTGTACTCCCCACAAGGCTTGTATCATCTGATTTTCCTAATAAGTCAATGAGAGCTGAAAGTAACTTCTTAGCTGTTTCCGCATTTTTACTTAAGTTTCCTAAAACCATTTCCAAAGTGACATGGGCTTCATCTTCTTTCCAACAATCATAGTCAGTAGACATACAAACCATCTGGTAGAGAATCTCTGCTTCCCGCGCTAGTTTTGCTTCCGGTAGAACTGTCATATTGATGATATCAGCTCCCCAAGATCTGTACATATGAGATTCGGCTCTTGTAGAGAAGAGAGGGCCTTCCATACAAATCAATGTTTTGTTGGTATGGATCGGAAGGGAGATTTGTTTGGCTGCTTCTTCTACTTTTTTACCAAGACCTGGTGAAAACGGATCAGCAAACGGAGCATGTGCGACCATTCCATTTTCAAAAAATGTGGATGGTCTTGCTTTCGTGCGGTCAATGATTTGGGAAGGGATGATAAAATCTCTAGGGGCAATTTCTTGGCGGAGGCTTCCCACAGAACTAAAAGCAATGATTTCTTCAACGCCTAACTGTTTCAATGCGGCAATGTTGGCACGAACAGGAACTTCGCTTGGATTTAAAGAATGTCCTTTTCCATGTCGTGGTAAAAATGCAATTTCTTTTCCTTTGAACCGACCAATGGTAATAGTGTCCGATGGTTTGCCCCAAGGAGTTTCAGGATGGATTTCTTTAATGATTTCCATTCCATCGATTGAATATAGGCCAGTTCCGCCAATGACCCCGATTTTTACTACATTTGACATATGAATCCTCTTAAAGTGCAGTTTTCCCCCAACGATTTTGGTTGCATTCGTTTTTTACCTTTGCAAAGTATAGAATGCTCATGGGAGAATACATGAAATTCAAAATATTACCCTTAACCACTCTAACACTTCTGTTTTTTACTGCCGGTACCATCACATCCGATTCCGCTTTTGATCTGTCCACACAATCTGACCGCAAAACAGTCAGTGTGACTATCTACAATGGGGGGATTGGTCTTGTTCGAGAAACTCGAACTTTGAATCTCTCGAAAGGAATTCGCACTTTACGTTTTGAAGATGTTCCTTCACTCATCATCCCCCAAACAGTTCGAGTCAAAGGAGAAGATTCCAAAAAACTCACCGTCTTTGAACAAAACTACGAATACGATTTAATTTCTCCTGAACGCCTGATGGACAAATACATTGGAAAAGAAGTGACCCTTCACAATGAAGGAAAAGAAAAAACAACTACCGTTAAAGCCACACTGATTGCAAACAACGGAAACCCAGTGTATAAAATTGGTGACGAAATTTCCCTTGGATACAATGGAAGGGTGACAGTTCCAACCATCCCTGAAAATCTTTATGCCAAACCTACTCTTGTTTGGAAATTAAAGAACGATACAGAGAAAGAACAAACTGTAGAAGTTTCTTACCAAACAAATGGTCTCGGATGGTCTGCTGACTACATTCTTGTTTTGGACAAAGAGGAAAATAACTGTGGTTTGAATTCTTGGGTCACCCTAAACAACAACTCCGGTGCTGAGTTCAAAAACGCAGTGTTACAGTTAGTTGCGGGAAAGGTGAACCTAATCTCCAATCAAGTGAACTCTTATGCAACACAACCCCGCGCTGTGAAAAAAACAATGATGAAAGAATATGCTGAGTCCGATGCTGCCCCTGAATTCAATCAGGAAAATTTGTCGGAATACTATTTATACACATTGGATCAACCAACAAACATTGGTTATAACCAAACCAAACAAGTCCAACTTTTCCAATCCGAAGGTATCGAAATCAAAAAGTATTTTGTTTTTGAAAATCTACCGATGTATGAGGGAAATGAAAAAAATTTCAATAACGCCACCGTTAAATACATCTTCAAAAATGCTAAGAAAAACAATTTGGGAAGACCACTCCCACAAGGAACCATCCGTGTTTTTAAAGCAGATTCCAAAGGACGCCAACAACTTCTAGGAGAAGATACAATTGATCACACTCCAGAAAATGAAGAAGTCAAAATTCGAACAGGCCAAGCTTTCGATGTCGTTGCCAATGGAAAACGTCTTTCCAATGAAGTGTTCAAACTTTCACGCGGAGACAAATCGACTTATTCTGTAGAAATTCGAAACAGGAAAAAAGAAGAGATCGAAGTAAGATTCTACGCAAGTCTTTGGGGAGATTGGAATATCACAAAATCTTCTCATAAATTTACAAAAGAATCAGCAACCAAAGCTTATTCCGATGTTCCAGTGAAAGCAAACGAAACCGTTACCGTGGAATATACTGTAGAAACTAAATACCACTAATGGACAATCAATATGACGTGATTATTATCGGTTCTGGTATTGGTGGCCTCACGGCCGCCTCTATCCTTTCTCAAGTAGCTAAAAAGAAAGTATTGGTTCTCGAGCGTCATTTTAAGTTAGGCGGATTTACCCACACCTTCAAAAGGCTTGGAAAATTTGAATGGGATGTGGGAATCCATTACATTGGTGATTTAGGTGAGGGTTCGATGTTACGAACTCTCTTTGATTCCATCACAAGAAAGGGTGTCACCTGGAACAAAATGGAAGAACCATTTGAGGTCTTCGATTACCCGGGTTTGAGTTTCCCGGTTTATGGGGAAAAAGAACGATTTAAGTCAGACTTAAAAGAAAAGTTTCCGAGCGAAGTCGAAGCCATTGACAGATACTTTCGTGATGTGGAATCCTTCACCCAATGGTTCGGAAGGCATTTTACTCTAAAAGCGCTACCGGCTGTTTTTGAAAAGGCCGCTAAGTTTTTAAACCTAAACCATATCCCTTCTCCCTATATCACCACGAAAGAATATATGGAAACAAATATTCAGGATGAAAACTTAAGAGCCATTCTAAGTTCTCAGTGGGGTGATTATGGACTTCCTCCTTCTGTCTCTTCTTTTGCCATCCACTCGATGATTGTGACACACTACTTTAACGGGGGTTACTTTCCGATTGGGGGATCTTCCAAAATTGTAGATTCGATTGAACCCATTGTCGAGGAAAACGGGGGGAGTTTAAAAATCCTCCATACCGTAAAAGAAATTCTTTTGGATGGAGACAAAGCCATTGGTGTAAAAGTAGAAGTCCAAAAAGGAAAAACTTTTTTAGAACAAGAATTCTTTGCAGATGTGATCGTATCCGATGCCGGAGCCTACACCACCTACAACAAATTGTTACCCAAAGAACATTCTGTCTCCTTCCAAAAACCTTTGGAAACTCTCAGCACACAAGGAACTACATCCATCACACTCTATATTGGATTTAAGGAATCTCCACGAAAACTAGGATTCCATGGCGAGAACCATTGGATCTTTCCTGACAAAGACCATGATGCCTGTTATGCGAAACGAAATGATTTGGTTTTTGGAAAACCTCCCATGATGTATTTGTCCTTTCCTTCCTTAAAAAATCCAGAAGCCGAAGGGCATACCGCCGAAGCCATTAGTTTTGCTGACTATTCTCTTTTTGCCAAATGGAAAGAGGAACCCTGGAAAAAACGGGGGGAAGACTATACCAAACTCAAGGAAACCATCACAGAAGGGATGTTATCATTTTTAGAAGAGCGATTTCCAGGATTTCGAGACCTCATTGAATTCACAGAACTCTCCACACCCATCACCACAGAATTTTTTACCGGACATAAAGAAGGTTCCATTTATGGACTTTCCTGTACACCGGAGCGCTTCCAACAAGAATGGTTAGGTGTGAGGACAACGATCAAAAATCTTTACCTAACAGGGGCCGATGCCTGCTCTCCGGGCGTTGCCGGTGCCTTAATGGGTGGTGTGGCGGCATCTTCCGTGGTTTTAGGGCTCACGGGAACTCTACGGCTCATGAAAGATCTTTTCCAAAAGAGCCAAGAAACCAGTTGACAATTGGTTTAAGATTTGATAGTTTGATATTAAACTAATGGGAACAAAATTTAAAGGATCTAAAAAAGAAGTACAAGCCCTGGATGCGTTCATTAAATTGAAACGCGCTGCGGAATCTCTGTCTTCCCGACTCATTTCTGAATTCACTAAGTGGAATATTTCAGAAAGTCAATTCGGGGTTTTAGAGACTTTGTACCATTTGGGTCCCCTCTGCCAAAAAGATCTAGGGGACAAAATTCTAAAGAGTACAGGAAACATCACTCTCGTGATCGACAACCTGGAAAAAAGAACTCTCGTGGAACGTGTGCGTGGTGTGGAAGACAGAAGGTTTATCTCTGTCCACCTAACTGCAGAAGGAAAAAAACTAATCGAACAAATTTTTCCTGATCACGTAAAACGGATCACTTCAGAATTTGCAGTGCTCTCTCCGGACGAACAAGAAGTTCTTGGAAAGATCTGTAAAAAACTGGGCAAAAGAAACGAAGTCTTAGCTAAATAATAGAATCAATCTCGGTAATCCATTACCAAACGAAATCCAGCTCGCCTATCTTCTGATAGGTTGGGAATCCCACCATAAGACCTAGCACTTGCTGTAGAGTTTTTTGCTGCGTCCGAATACGAACCCCCGCGAACCACTTTGTAAATTTTCCCAAACGAGAAGTTTTTGATATGATGGCCCGGATACAACTGGTAATCACTCGATGTCCACTCCGGCGCATTCCCACACATTCCAATGACACCATAAGGACTTTCTCCTTCGGTGGAGAGCTCATAAACAGACTGTGCCTTTCCTATTTTTGATTCTCTAGTATTACAATAAAGGGAATCGTATTCATCCCCAAAAGGGTATTTCGTGGCAATGATTTGATACCCTAAGGTTTCGTCCCGATTGGTAAACTCAATCACACCGGGACCGCGGGCTGCCTTTTCCCATTCCCATTCGGTAGGAATTCGTTTTCCCACCCAACTCGCATAACGTTCGACTTCGCGATACGTGAGATGGATCACAGGAAAATCCCCTTCCCCTTCAAGATACTTTCCCCCAATCCAATGGGGAGGACTTTGCGTATTGGTTTGTTTTAAAAAATAAGCATATTCTGCATTGGTAACTTCAAATTTATCAATATAAAAGGAAGGTATCTCTTTTAGGTTCGAAGGTTTTGGTTCTAAAAAATACGGGTTAAAACTGTCGGCAGAAGGATCGGTTCCTTGTCCGTATAAAAATAGACCACGTGTGACAAGGACCATTTCTTTTCTATCTTTGGGATGAAAGACTGTTTTTCTAGGAGGGGTGTATCTTCCTTTAAAAAAGGCATCTGGTTCTGTGAAAAAATCTTCTTCGATATAACTAGAAATATAGGCATCGGTTGTGATCTCTTTCATTTTTGAACTGAGATCCGGTTTGTAATCGCCGACTAACACTACCTCTATGAATTGATTGTTTTTATTGATATTTTTTTCTTCCCAAACGGTATCTCGCACTACAAGGACACCTTGTTTGAGATCGGTGAGTTTTTGATATACAGGAAATTCTTTTGTATCGGCAAATAAAGATTTAATTTCTTTCAAAGAGAGTTTGGAGATTCGTTGGTTGCGATAGATTCGAACTTTGATCCACAATCTATTTTTATAAACACCAACCACTTCCCCTTTCCAGAGTTGGACTTTCTTTTTGGTTGATGCAAAGGGTGATTCTTCCGAAGTTTCCTCTTGCGAAACAAGGGGTGCCGCAGCTATCCCCAAAACGAATAGAATCAATAGTAATTTTTTCATACTGTCTTTTATCATCATCGGCGTATTTTGCAGAAACCTTTTGATTGAAATTTCCTGTGCATGTATACAATCTGTGGGAAAGGGAAATGCCACATTGATCGAGTTTCAATACAAACGAGAGAAGGAAAACATCCTAATTTCCCTAAAAACGGATTCTACCCAAATTGGTACCTTCCACCGAATCGCTACGATCATTTATGCTCTGAAAATGGACATCCTTTCTGGAGAACTAAGCACAGTGATTGAGAAAGGAAAGGAATTTACAATCGATTCGTTCATTTTACAAGCAGATGGTGGTGATACTACCCAAGCCGCTTTCAAATTAGGAATGATGATGGATTCCTTATTTTCCAAAAATACTAAGTTTGAAGAGATCTTGGAAAAGTTACAAATCCAAGAACCGGCAGTTGCCACTTTTTTTAGAGAAACACCAGAATTTATATTTAGCGATCTTCCCGAACGGAATGAAACTTGTTTGTATTTGGAAAGCAGTGCAGGAAGGGGTTTGTTGTATTATGTTTCACGAATTCTGATGCAAAACCAAATCAACATTCGCAGTGCGACCATTGAAACCGATTTCGAAACGGGACGTGCGAAAGATAGTTTCTATTTAACTGATGTATCGGGGAAGATTTTTGCTTCTTCTGACCTTGCGGACAAAATCAGAAGAGAAATTCTAGCCCCGATCCAATCAAACTCTCGTTAGAGATTAGTTTTTACAAAGAACCTTTAAAGAAGTAGCTTTGTCAACTTTGGGAGCCTTTCCGTTAGAAAAACGGTAAGCCAAACCTGACTTCTTATCCACTTCTGTTTTAGTCCAATATTTCTCTTCGCTAGATTTGATCTCTTTTGGAGCCGTAGCTGCAAATTTTACGAGATCATCTTTGGAAGGAACCACTCCACCAACAGATTTACAATAAGCGCCAGCTTCTGACCATTTTTTGGACGCCACTTTATCCAGTAGAAATCCAGCAGCAGGAGCTTCTGTTTGCGCTTCTTCTACTTTTGTTTCTGGTGCAGCAGGCACTGGTTTAGTTTGTGCATCAGCAGGAACGGATGCTACAGCCACTGGTGCTTTTGTTTTGAAGTATTTCACATATCCTAAATACCCGATGGCAAGCACGCCGGCCAAAACCAAAAATAGATACACTCCATTTCCAGATTCTTTTGTACCGTGGGAAGATCCGTCGGAATGAGATACCGGGGATTGAAGAGAAACTTGCGCTGACTCGTCATTTTTATAAAGAGATGCACTCTCGTTTCTTGTAGATTGTTTCTTAACCGTATTTGTTTTCTTAGCCGCTTTTTTAACAGCCTTCTTCTTAGCGGCAGATGATGATTTTTTCGTTGCCATAATGATAATCCTTATTGCCGAGACAATTCTAATTATAGTTATCACATAAAAACAAAAAAAGCTGAAGAACTTCTTCTCAAATTTGTTTTTTTTTAAATTTTTTTTAAGTGTGTTTCCCTTTCTCCTACGAAATCGTGATCCTAGATGAAAGAAGTTCGTATTGGTCTATTGGGTGCCGGAGTTGTCGGCACTAGCTTACTCCAACTCTTGGAAAAAAACCGAGAAAAAATCCAAAATCATTATGGAATCAACTTACAACTAACGGCGATTGCCACTCGTAGCCCGGGAAAACTCCAAGGTAAAACAAACGTTCCAGTAACGGACGATGTACTATCGGTTACAAATCGTTCGGATATCGATATGATTGTTGAATTGATAGGCGGAACCGACATTGCCTACAAAGCGGTTCAGTCTGCCTTGGAAAATGGCAAAACTGTCATCACGGCCAATAAGGCGTTGTTATCCGAAAAAGGTAGGGAATTGTATTCGATCTCCGGAAAAACCGGAGCGGAACTCGGGTATGAAGCGGCCGTTGCCGGTTCCATTCCCATCATCCGTACTTTACGGGACGGACTCTCTTCTTGCGAATTTGAAGTCATCTGCGGAATCCTGAATGGGACAACCAATTTCATCCTGACCAAAATGGAACAAGAATCTTGGGATTATTCCACTGCTTTGAAGAAAGCCCAAGACTTAGGATTTGCAGAAGCAGATCCCACCTTCGATGTGGAAGGAATTGATGCGGGCCATAAAATCAGTTTGCTTGCGAGTCTTGCCTTCCGTGATTACGTTTCGTTCTCTTCTTTATCTGTAAAAGGAATCTCTGACTTACAATCCTCGGACATCCAATCCGCACTTTCTCTCGGATACCGAATCAAACTTTTAGGAATCTCTAAACGAAGTTCGGCGGGGGTTCTGACCAAGGTGCATCCTACCCTTGTTCCTCTCGACCATCCACTCGCCAATGTGATGAATGAATCCAATGCTGTGTTTTATAAAACCAAAGAAGCAGATTCAGGAATGATCACAGGGAAAGGGGCTGGGGGAATGCCGACGGCCAGTGCCGTTCTCTCCGACATCATTTACTATTCCTCAAGACTCGGAAGTAGTGACATCGCCAAAGAAAATAATCTTTTTCCAGAAGCAAAAGCCTTTCCAGAACCGGACAATTTGGTTCGTTATTACCTACGTTTTTCTACTGTAGACAAACCCGGGGTTCTTGCCGAAATTTCTAAGGTCCTCGGCCGTCATAATATTTCAATTGCATCCGTCCAACAAAGAGAGTCTACTTCCGAGCCTGTGTCCGTAATTGTTCTCACACACGCTGCCACGGAAGGAGAATTTCAAAAATCTCTGCAGGAAATTGATACCATGTCTGCCATCATCAAACAGAAAACTGTGGCCATCCGGCTCTTGGAAAAACTGTAACTCGCCATGGCGAATTTACAATTTCCTTCCCTAGATCTAAAAACAGAATTCGTCGAGATCAAAGGCGAACGAGTTCTGGTAGTTTCCTTTGTAGGCCAGATCACCAATACCAATGCTTATGAAATCAATCGGAATATTTCGGTGATCTTTCGGGATGCAGTTTACAATATCATTTTGGAACTCACAAAACTGGAGTACATCAATAGCATTGGGGTAGCAACGCTAATCGGAATCATCAAAACTGTGGAGAGCCATCATGGCAAAATTCTGATTGGGGGTTTGAATCACTTTTTAGAAAACGTGATTCGCCTGATGGATTTACCGCGTAAGGTTCAGATCTTCAATACAAAGCAGGAAGCCATCACTCACTGGGAGTAGCCACGAGGGCCGGTTTTTGTTCCTTGGTTTTCCAAATCTCTTCTTCAATCAAACCCAAAAGATTAGGCAATCCGTCACGAGTAACAGCGGAGACGAGTAAAGACCCATTTTTTTCAAAAGAGGCATGAGTCTCTTCATCGAGTCCATCGGCTTTGTTAAAAACCACCATTCGTGGAATTTCGTTTAATTTTAAGGAATTAAGAATGGTGTCTACCGCATCCATTTGTTCCGCATAATTAGCATTTGTCGAATCTACTACATGTAGAAGTAGGTCGGCGTCCCCTAATTCCTCCAGAGTGGCCTTGAAGGCTTGGGAGAGATCTGGCGGGAGGTCATGGATGAATCCAACCGTATCGGAAATGATAATTTCCCTTTCTTCAGGAAAACGAATCCTCCTGGTTGTAGGATCCAAAGTAGCAAATAATTTGTCCTCGGCAATGACTGTGGAATTGGTTAAGGCATTGAGGAGAGTGGACTTTCCTGCATTGGTATAACCAACAATTCCCACAATGGGGATCTCATTTCTTGTCCGAGACTTACGGTTTAGTTCCCGTCGGCGTTTGAGGTCTTTCAGTTCATTTTCCAAACGAGTGATTTTTTCTTCCACTCGCCTGTTCCCAATTTCTAACTTAGTTTCCCCAGGCCCCCTTCCCCCAATTCCTCCTGTTAGGCGACTCATATTGTCATCCAATTCAGAAAGTCTATTTTTGAGGTATTTGAGCTGGGCCAGTTCGACTTGGAGTTTTCCATCCCGCGATTTTGCATTTTTGGAGAATATATCTAAAATCAATTGGGTGCGATCGATGATTTTTAAATCACTAGCATCAGAGATTTTTTTAGCCTGAGAAGGAGTGAGTTCCAAATCAAAAATCAAATGTTCAATGTCTTTATGGACAGAAGTTAAGATGATTTCTTGTAACTTTCCTTTCCCCACAACAGTTTTGGGATCAGGATCTCTTTTTTGGATATAGGTATCCACAACATGGATTCCGGCTGTGCGGCAAAGTTCTTTGAGTTCCGCCATAGAATGGTCAGGCGAACGTTTCATCTTTCGCACATCATACACACCCACAAGGAAGGCTCGGTTTTCTTTTTGCGATTCCTTTAAGATGGATGTTTTTTTTGTGAATTCGGATTCAAGGGCTTCGACTTGCTCTGAATATCCATACTTCAATTGGCCAGGATATTGTTTCGGAGAGAGGATCCAAGGTTCCTTAGCATCGGGATCTGGATTGATAAAAGCGGAAAAAAAGAATTTGGGAATTCCGTCAGAACCCACACAAGCAGCGGTAATGGAATCAAAGCGGTTGAGGACAAGGTCCATCAAATCTTCTTGGTTTAACGGGTGTTCTTTGAGGTGAGTGTGAAAAAGGCGAAGGCCTCGGAGTCGTGAATGGGCAACACGGTAGCGGTCCAAATGAGGAATTTCGATGGAGCTGTCATTGCCAACAATGAGATGCGTGACATAACCTGTCCTCTCAATGAGAAGGCCGACTTGCCTACGAATTTCTACAGAAATCTCACCTACGAGCCTAGCAAGGTCCATAGATATGATAGAATCCTCTCTGAGACGCCTTTCGGAGAGAGATTTTAACTTTTTTACCTGGTTTGGCTTGAGACCAGCTAGATTGCCGCTAATTTTACTTATAGTAAGTATCCGATATTCAAAGTATGGAAGTAGGCTATCAGATGTTTCAAAAGGGTCAAGACATAATTTGGAAGAGCAGTTTATGGGTGGTCCTGGTTCTGTTGATAGGTTGTTCCACTTCAAAGCCATACCAGTTAACAGACGTTTCACCAAAGTATAAAGAATACCAAGGAACCGATTTAGATCCGCATAAAACAAAGGAAGTATTGGTCCCGGTAACAAACAATCGTAAGTATGATGAATTCATTCAAGAGGCACATAAGGCCATTGCGCTTTTAGAATTTGGGGAAAATGTAGCCCTTCGTGCCGATAGCAAAAAAACCGTAGGGGAACCGGCAGCGCAAGAGATGCAAGCGGCGGCCTACTTAGAAGAAGACCTCCCACCCATCATCACAAAACTTCCTGGGCTTGTACAAACCAACCAAGACCTAATTGATAGCACACCAAATGATTTTGATGGACCTGCCATTGGTCGCGTGACTTATGCATTGGGAAATATTTTAGATTCGCTAAAACAATACAGTCCCAAAGCCATTGGAATTCAAAATGCCATTCGTAATATTCGATCAGATTCCAATAACTATTCCCAAGGGAAAGATATTGCCGACGCAGAAATCAAACCTGTGGTGGAAGATCCCATCATTATAGATGATAAAAAAGATAAACCCAAAAAACCAGAAAAGATAATTACTAAAAAAGAAGATATTGGTTCCAAAATTTCGATCAAACGCCTGAATCGCAAAACAAAAGTTACAGGAAAAGCGAAAGTCGATGAACAAATCAATGAACTCGTCAAAAAGGAAGAGGAAGAAGTTCTCTCTGACGAAGAAAAAAAAGACAGAGAGTATACGGAACAAATTCGTAGCGGCCTCGTCCAAGTTTTCCAATGGGAATACTACCGTAGACCTAGGAACTTAGAAAAAATTCTAGCCACCCACCCCATCCCTCGAGTTCGTTCGGCAGCAGCCCTGGCTCTCGGTCGTCTCAAAGCAGGCCGTGTGAGTTTACAAACTGCCATTGATCGAGATGGATACCAAGTAAGACCGGCCGCATACAAAGCTTTGTCGGATCTGGGAGACAAAAGGTCTCTTTCCTATTTCATTGCTGGAACGAAAGCTGAAGATCCCGAAGTGATTGCCGTCAGTTACGAAGGTCTTGGGAAAACCAAAGATCCAGCAGGAAGAGAGATGATCCTTACCACAGGACTTGCTTCTGAATATGTTGTCATTGTTTCCGGGTCCCTAAGAGGACTCGCCTATCACAGGCTAGATGCTGATGTAGAAGTATTTGATAAATTTTTAAAGTCCAATGAACCTGAGATCAAAGAAGCGGCCCTCGAAGCTCTCGCCATTCACGGTAGCCGAGAAAGTTTACGGATTTTAGAACGAGTGGTGGCGGAAGAGCCAAACCTTGCTTTATTAGCTGTTGATGAAATTAGTAAAAACCCATCTCTTTCTGCCACTTTTGCACTGATTCGATTGAACGAAGCCCAAACCGATGAGAAACTCGGGAAACGAATTGGAGAATCTTTACTCCGAAGAAAAGCCTTTGGCAAATATGCCATCATTCTGATCGAAGATGACTATCTGAGATCTGAACCAAACGAAAGGTCTAGACCCGTATCTTATATTAAAAATAAAGAGATTGGTCTCGTTCTTTCTGAAACCAAAAAGGAATTTGCCGTTCGGATTGGGGAAGATATCCTCACAGACAAATACATCCAAGTGAAAATGGAATCTACGCTACCGGGTGCCAGAGATGCGTTTGTGACGGGTTGGGTATTTTATCCAAAACTGGATATCATTGAAGTGAAACAATTAGGAAGTGATGGAAAGTCTGGAAAGTATTCCAATTTGAAAAAAGGAAAACACAACAATCTCTTCAATCCGATCGAAGAGATCAAAGTTCTTAAAAAGGATTAACTTTTCCGAAAGAGAGGGCGGTGGGAACCCATTCCACCGTTCCTTGTTTGAGTGGCACTTTCGGAATCATCCAATGGAGACCACAAAACCAAGGTAAAAACCGAGAGGAAAACGGCATCACACCGAATACATCAAATCCAGTAGAAGCAATCACAAGAACACCCTTGTAACCTGATTTGTAAATTTGACGCATCATCCAAAGCCCTGAGGTTTGGGTTTCCATAGTCACATCAGAAACGATCATATCGTAGTTTGGATTTTTAGAAAAAAGAACTAGGCCTTCTTTGGCATCCACTGCCCTGTCCGATGGGATATTTTTTGAATCAAAATATGATTTTAAATTGTTCGCATAACGATCATTATCATCAACAATTAAAACTCTTTTCATATTTGAATCTCCGCATCAGCAAATTGACTGTCGTATAGTTTTTTATAAATTCCATTTTCTGCTAAAAGGGAGTCATGATCCCCTTGTTCTTTGATCTCACCCTCTTCAATGACTACGATGTTTTTCACACGACGCACTGTCGAAAGACGATGGGCGATGATAAAAGTGGTTCTATTTTTAAAGAGTCGTTCCAAAGCGCGGCTGACCAAACGTTCCGATTCCGCATCGAGAGCGCTTGTTGCCTCATCCAAAATCATGATTTCCGCATTTCGTAACAAAGCACGAGCAATGACCAGACGTTGTCTTTGGCCCCCACTGAGATCGAGTCCTCGAACGCCTATGACCGTATCATATCCCTTTTCCATTTTGGTAATGAAGTCATGGGCATTGGCAAGACGAGCGGCGCGAACCACTTCTTTCCGGGAAGCAGCACCCGTCCCATAGGCGATGTTATCTGCAATGGTTCCGTGGAAGAGAAAAATTTCCTGGGTGACAATCCCAATTTTTTTACGAAGGGAGTTCAGAGAAAAGTTACGGATGTCCACCCCATCGATTCGGATCTTTCCAGAAGTGGGATCAAAAAAGCGGGGAATTAAATCCATAAGAGTGGATTTACCAGAACCACTGGTTCCGACAAAGGCGTATGTTTCCCCAAGTTTGATATCTAAATTGATTCCTTTTAGAACTTCTTGGTTGGTGCCTGGATAAGAAAAATGAATGTCATCGAATTGGATTCCCGTTTCGATTTTTTCGAGAATCGTTTCGTCTCCATGTTCTACCACTTCCGAATCCCGATCGATGATTTCAAAAATCCGTTTCCCTGCCGAATTGGCTTGGGTGATTTTACCGACCATTTGCGAGAGTTGGGTGAGCGGACGAAGTAAAAATAACAAGGTAAGAAGGAAGGCCATAAACTCCCCTTGGGTAAACTTACCGGAGTAAATGAATTTGGCACCCATAGCAAAATATCCAAGTACCACGATGGAAGAAGTGAGTTCTACAAGGCTCGGTGCCATTTGTAAATAGAACTGTCCTTTGAAAGTGCGGCGATACACCTTATAGTTGATGTTATCGAATTTTTTAAGATCCTGATTCTCTTGGCGGAAGGTTCGGATGACCTTAATCCCTGAAATGAATTCTTGGATATGGCTATTGAGGTCGGCCAGTTTTTCTTGGAACCGGGCTGTGGATGATGATATTTTTCTCGTGAATAATGTTACCGGCAAAATCACAACAGGAATCGTAAGACAGGCCAAAATTAATAATTCTGAATTTAGATAAATCAAAATCATTAGGTGAGTGACCACGTAAAAAAAGTTAATCACCGCATCACGTAAGTTACTTGAAATGACCGCCGCTACAGTCTCTGCATCGTTAATCACGCGACTCATGATAAGACCCGTTTTTTCTTTATAAAAGTATGTGAGAGGTAACCTCTGGACTTTTTGGAATAACTCTTGGCGAATGTCTCTCACCGCTTTATAACCAGCGGTAGCAATACAATAAACAGATAAAAGATAAGTTCCTAGTTTTAAGAGATATAGCGGAAAAACGGCAATACAAACCGCCCAGACCACCTCTTTCGGTTCCATATCCTCTGTGAACTGGTTGATTTGGAGTTTTGCAGAGATAATGACACGTTTCAGTCGTTCGAGCCCATCAAGACTGTCTTCACCCAGTAGAACTTCCTGGACGAGAATGGTTTTTTCCGGAAGGGTCAAATCCAAATGAAAACGATTGTTTTTATCGCCACCTAACGAATCAAAGAGAGGGATGAGTGCGGTAAGAGAAATACCATTCAAAACAGCTGTCAAAAGTGCAAATACCAAACCCAGAACAAATCGTTCTCGGTAGTGCACAGAATAGGACAATAGTCTTAAAAAATATTTCATTGGATCACTTCCTCATAGAAGTTACGGAGTAAGGTCTCCCCATGTTCGGTGAGGATAGATTCAGGGTGGAATTGAACCCCAAATACCTTATTCCATTTTCTATGACGAATTCCCATTATGACTCCATCTTTTGTTTCGGCTGTCACTTCCAATTCGCTGGGTAAAGAAACTTTCGAAACAGCCCAGGAATGGTACCGATTCGCTAAAAATCCATTGGGAATGTTTTTAAACACACCTTCCCCATTGTGTTGGATCTCAGATGGCCGTCCATGGAACACTTCCGATGTTTGTTCGAGACGGGCACCGGAAATTTCTGCTAGTGCCTGGTGGCCAAGACAAATCCCAAGTACAGGCATGGTCTCATACACAGATTGGATATGAGCCATTAATTTGCCGGAAGTTTTAGGAAGGCCAGGTCCCGGTGACAAAACAACTGCCTGGTATTTTTTATGTAAGTCCAGAGGCAGATCTTCATCGTGCCGCATGACAGTGGTTGGTATGATTTGGTTCAGGTATTGGTACAGAATATAGGTGAATGAGTCGTAGTTGTCGATGAGAAGAAACATACTAGGAGAGGACAAGTGGAGGTTCGCATATATCCACCTGTCCTAAATCCAATCTTTACGCGTTAGGAGATTCGATCCCAACCCCGTCATTGAGAAATTTGGAAATGATCACACGTTGGATTTGTGAAGTACCTTCATAGATTTGGAAGATTTTTGCATCACGCATCAATTTTTCCACAGGGTATTCTTCGTTGAATCCGTAACCACCAAAGATTTGAACGGCATCCGTTGTGACACGCATTGCCATATCAGCACAAAATACTTTTGCGATAGATGCTTGGTATGTGTTTCTAAATCCATTATCGATAAGCCAAGCAGATTGCCAGCAGAGTAGTCTTCCGGCTTCAATGTCTCGAGCCATTTCAGCGATCATAAAACTAACACCTTGATTGACAGAGATCGGTTTACCAAATGCATTACGAGTGTTCGCATAACGAATGGAATGATCAAGGGCCGCACGAGCCACTCCCACAGCACCAATCGCAACGGCTGGGCGAGTTTTATCAAAAGCACCCATGGCGATTTTGAATCCTTCCCCTTCTTTACCGATCATGTTTTCTTTAGGAACTTTTACATCTTCGAAGGTAACACCGCGAGTATCGGAACAACGTTGTCCCATGTTTTTTTCTTTTTTACCGATGATGATTCCTGGAGTTTTTGCATCTACGATGAATCCAGTCATACCCTTGTGGCCGGCATTTGGATCTGTTTTTGCTAAAACAAAAAACCAGTCCGCATGACCTGCGTTCGTGATCCACATTTTGGATCCATTGACAATGTATTCATCACCGACTCGTTTGGCAGTGGTTCGAATCCCTGCTACGTCAGATCCAGCTCCAGGCTCTGTCACGGCATAAGCGGCAAGAGTGAAGGTTTCCGACATTGGTTGGATAAATTTTTTCATTACGTAGTCATCAGCACCAAGTAAAACAGGCGCTAATGCAAGATTGTTCGCGAGGATGGCAGTGGCCATTCCCGAACAGCCATAAAACAACTCTTCTGAGGCAATGAGTTCGTCCAAAACACCGAGGCCAGCCCCACCGTATTCTGCGGGGATGTGCATATTCATAAGGCCTACGTCAAAAGCTTTCTTTAATACTTCTTTCGGATATTCACCTGAGTGGTCATGGTGTTCCGCCTTTGGAATCATTTCATTTTTGGCGAAATCTCTCGCTAAATCGCGGAGGGCTTTTTGTTCATCGGTGATGGAAAAGTCGATCATGGTATGCCTTATAGATGTTTTTTTACAGTACTTTGGAATTTTCTCTCTGAGTCAAGAAACTAGGGCGACTTAAATCTGTTGAAAAATCTTTTGAATCCAAAATCCTAGCCTTGGGAGAAAACAATGTCAGGACACTCGAAATGGGCGACGATTCGAAGAAAAAAGGGAGCCATTGACGCCAAAAGAGGCGCCATCTTTACAAGGATTGCCAAAGAAATTTCCGTAGCAGCCAAAGATGGTGGCGGAGAACAAGAAGGAAATCCAAGACTTCGCCTAGCCGTTACAAAAGCAAAAGCTGCCAACATGCCAAAGGACAATATCGAACGTGCCATCAAAAAGGGTACCGGTGGTTTGGAAGGGATGGTATATGAAGAGTGTCTGTACGAATGTTACGCACTGGGTGGGGTTGCCATTATGGTGGATGTCCTCACGGATAAAAAATCACGTACTACTCCCGAAATTAAAAGCATTCTAACCAAACAAGGCGGGTCGCTTGCCAATGCCGGGGCCGTATCTCGTCTTTTTGAACGGAAAGGCCAACTGACCCTCAAAGCGGATCAAATTTCTGAAGAAGCTCTGTTTGATTTAGCACTCGGTGCCGGTGCCGAAGACATCCAAATCAATGACGGGATGTATGTGGTTCTGACGGCTCCTGCCGAATACGAAGCCGTGCAATCAGCTCTTTCCACTAAGGGTCTGAATATGGAAGAATCGGAAATCAAATACATTCCGATGACGACCGTGGAAGTGAACGATAAAGAAACGGCAGAAAAAGTAATGAAGTTAATTGAAAACCTAGAAGCCAACGACGACGTGCAAGGTGTGAGTTCCAACTTTGAGTTAGGTGACGGAGTCGAACTGGATTAAAATTTTTCTCCCATAGACAGGGACGATTTATGTCGCCCTGTCTTTTATCTTAATGGGACCTTTTGTTTTGCAAAAGCTCTACAAGAGAAATCCACTACAAAGGGTTTATCTTTTTTTAATCAGGCCTGCGATGAAGATGAGTAAAATGGATCCTGCGACTGCCACTAGAAGTTCTGCGACGAGACCGTAAGAGCGAAAGCCCAAAAGTCCAAACACAATCCCACCTAAAAAGGAACCCACTACACCGATCACCAAATTGGCAATGAGCCCGAATCCTCTTCCACGTAAAATACGACCTGCAAGCCAACCTGCCGCAAGACCAATCAGTAAAAACCAAATAAAACTATACATAAGTTACTATCCTTGTTGCCTTTTCTTTAGAATTCTCATAAATTTACAAGAAGTCGTTTGAGAATCAAATCATATACGAAGGCTACATTTGAAAAATCAACTTTTAACAGGTCCCTATTATTTTGGTATGAAGGACTTGGACGTGTTCAAAAAAAATTTCATCCAAGAGAACCAAGGAAAACCGCTCTTCCTCATTCGTTTCGAAAACATTTGTGGTATTGAACTGACTGATTTTCTAGACCTCCTCCGAACCGAGTTTTATGCCTGTTTGGATTTAGAAGATATCAGTTTCGGATTTCATTACTTAGAAAAAAGAAACATTTTGATTATGGGAATTTCTCCCCTTTTTGAATGGGATATTGAAAAATTTCCCAATATCGAAAACGCTGTTGGTAAGTTCCAACAACAGTGTATGCAAAATAAAACGGCATCCTTTCACTTTGGAGTTTCCAGAACCCAATCTAATTTTATCTCTGATAGTGATGAAATTTATAATGAACTTTATAAATCTTCGGAAAAAAATCTAAACGATAACTTAGTTCGTTGGAGTTGGACCTATTACAACAAAGCCAACACTTATATTTCTGGCTCCGTACACGAAGCCATGATCCAACCCACTGTGATCTTCAATCCCAAAGACAAAACCTATTCTGTCAAAGGGGGAGAAGTATTTCTAGGCGGTGGAGCTTACATCGGTTACAAAGATTTAATCAATGACATCCCGGCCGACCAAGATCTAAACCGCATTGAACTTTTGATTTTAGAAAAACTAATCATTGCCTGTGAAGGAGCTCCCGGACTTTTAAAATTCAATATTTCTCCTCAATCATTGATTGATACATTTTCCCACGTAGGCCGTGTGGATCGTTTGAAAAAACTGATTCAAAACAAGGACCTACTTCCAGAGAACATTCGCTTTGAGTTGGTAGAAAAACCTTACGACGATTCCAACTACCCACTGAAAGATGTTTGCCATGCTTTTTATTCTCACGGAATGAGTTTTGCTGCCGACGACTTTGGTGTCAAAAGTCAATCCCACCAAATTGTTTTGGATCTCGGAATTATGATCAAAGAATTCAAACTAGATCCGATCAGTTTTAAATTCAAAATCGAAGAAGACCAAATTAAATTTTTAGATAACCTGGCATTTATTGATTATTGCAAACGCCTTGCCGACAACAGGGAGGCCGTGATCACTGCAGAAGCGGTTGAGGATTATGATACTTTGCGATTTCTTATGGAACACCAAATCTATCAATTCCAAGCAAACATTCTATTTGGAAAAATGACTGTCTCTGATTACAAAAGAGATTTTGAACTTCTGCATTCCATTCATGAAGATGTAGTGAAAGAAGTATTGACAGATAAAATTTTGTCAGAAAAACAAAAGAAAGTCGGGAATTTGTTTCGAGTTGCATCAGAAGAGGGTTTGATTTAAAATAATTATGCATTTTATTATGGCGATTGAAAACGATCCCAATTCCGCTCAGGATTTGGAAAACATCTTCCTTGGTTTACGCCAAAGAGTTGTCGTAACAAAATTTTCTCAAACGGTTCAGGAGTATGTTAAATCCTCTAACCCAGATATCATTCTGATGGGATTGACATTTAAGGACAAAAAAGAATTAGAATTTGTTTTGGAACTTCGCCGCGATGTGATCACACACAACATTCCGATTGTCGCAATGATTCCTAAAGAAGATGCTAACTTTGTGGCAAACCAAAAGGCTCTTGGGTTTACAGATTATATGGTAAAACCATTGATCAAACAACCACTCCTTGATCGAATCCACTCTCATATTGAAGAATATAAATTTAGTGAATCTTCCAAAACAAGAGACAATATGTCCTTCATTGTTGTGGACAGGGGGCATGGTCGTGTTTTGTTCCAATGCCGTGCCAATCTCAAACGATATGTATTTCCAGAATTTAAAAAAATCTTCACTCCTAACTTTTTAAAATCCATCTTATCAGAATGGATTTGTTTTGATGTCCGCGTCGTTCCAGAACTCGGTAAGGAAGAAGTAGAAGTATTCGAACGAGTCATGAAGCTTTTTCTGGGTCATGAAAAAGTAGTGTTTATTGCTGGTCGTCATATGGGAGCTTTTATTGAACACGCATCAGATGATGAAAAGATGTTAGTGTTTATGGCACCTAACGAATTCGATGAATACGTTAAAATGGAAGAACAGAAAAAAGAAGAACAACGTAAAAAAGAGAAAAAAGATAAATTTTCAAAAGATAGTGGAAAAGAAAGTCCACCACCTCCTCCTACTTCTTTAGGAGATATAAAGATAGAGATTCCATTGGGTGGACCTGTACTTCCCGCAATATCCGAAGATCCAATCATTTCTGAAACTCCTGCTGAAACACCACCTAATCCTAATTCGACTGAAAATCCTCCTCAATAATAAATATTAAAATCACAAAACAAAAGAAGTAACCAATGAATTACAAACGCGAAGTCATCGACATTCCCAACGGTAAAGGCGAAATCATTCGCTTTCAAATGAACGAACAAAACTCCCTAACAGGTCAAAACATGAGAGACCTAGGTGAGATTTTAAATGAAATCAAAGCTGATAATACCAAACGAGGTGTCATCCTTACGACAGATAATCCAAAGTTTTTTTGTAATGGACTCGATGCAGAAAATCTACTCTCCACAAGTCGGGATAAACTGATTGATGAAGTGGGTGGAATTGTCATCCTTTTTGGTGAACTTGTTAAGTTTGATAAACCTCTCATCACCGAAGTCACAGGTCATGCGATGGGTGGTGGTGCTGTCATCACAGTTGCTTCCGATTTTAAATATATGCTCGATGGAAAGGGAAGGATCGGATTTACAGAAGTGAATGTAGGCCTTCCATTGCCAGGAAGTTTTATCGATCGCATTCGTATGTGTGTGGATCCAAGATACTGGGCGGAAGTTTGTTTGGAAGGATCCACTTACAAAGGAGCAGAGGCCAAAAAAATTGGACTCATTGATGAAATTGCTCCAACACCAGAAGACATAAGAAAGATCGCTTTAAAGAAATTGGAAACACTTTCAAAAGTTCCGTCGGCTGCATATCGTTCCACTAAAAATACATTGAACGGCGCACTCCTCGCAAACTTAGAACAGTATAAAAAAGATACGATCAAATCTTTTGAACAGCCAGGTGTTGTAGACAATTTACTCGAAGCAATGACAGCTCTGAAGGAAAAACGTAGACCCGTTTTTAAATAAAAAATTCGCTGATCGAGGGGAAAAATACGAACACCCCTCGATTCTTATAAGTCTTTTCACCATAAGCGCCGAAAATAATAGTGAAATCAGATGTTGCGCTCGTTCGTATTAGTACTTATACTCTCTCTTTATCCACTCTCTGCAATATCTATCTCTGATTACCCTCCCGGTTTTGTTTTAAAAACTCCATACCTTTGGCCAGTGAAGGGTTATGATTCCATTACTGGTGCCTTTGGCGAATTTCGAACCGGCCATTTTCATATGGGACAGGATTTTTCTACAGGGGGAAAAATCGGAATCCCTATTCTTGCCGTCGCAAAAGGCAAAGTAACACGAGTCCAAAGACGATGGACTAGCATTGGTTATGCGTTATTTTTGCAACATGATGATGGAATGACTTCTCGTTATGGTCATCTACATAAATTTTCGCAAAAGATCATCAAACAGATTCTAAAATCAAAACAAGCAAGACGATACAAAGATCGAACGGATTTTGATATCGCACTTCCGGAAGCGGTGGATGTAGAAGCGGGAGAAACGATTGCTTTTTCTGGCGATACTGGTGTTGGACCTCCTCACCTACATTTTGAACTATTTAAAGACAATGTATATTATAATCCCATGCATTATGGTTTGGGATACAATGTGGCCGAACCAATTGTTTTTAATACAATTCGGATCACTCCGCAAACTCCTCGTACATTCATCAACGGCCGAAACGAAACCATTGAAATTCCATTTTATGAAAGTGGCGGAAATCGATTTGAATTATCGGAGTCTCCCACCCTATTCATCCAAGGTAAAGTAGGAATCCAAGTCGCCCTCCATCAAAAATCCAATAACAATCGCTTAGGAATTTTCACCTTAGATATGTTAATTGGTGAGAATATCTTACAAGGTTTTCAACTTTCCAAGATTCTAAAAGAACATACACGAAAGAATGTTTTACTTTATGATAGTTCTGTAAGTAAACCCAACGGAAATCCATTTTCATACTATTTACATACTCGCGATGGAAATGATCTTGTGGGTATGAGAAGTAATGGCCGAGAACAAGGGCTTCTTGATAGCGAACAGATGCGAATGGGAGAGCCAAAGGAAATCACAATCCGGGCAACGGGAATGGGTGGGCAAATGTCCTTTGCTTCCTTTTTTATCCTGAAAGACCAGGGTGATTACAGCCACATCGTTACCAAAGAATGGAAGTACAATGTGTACTATGATCGTTACACAACTTTCAAATCCAAAGATACAAAAGTGGAATTATTTTTTCCAGTGAATGCAGTATATTCCAAAGCATTTTTTGAAATCGAAGCACAAGAACAAATTAAAATCAATACGCAGGGACTGAACCAACTCTCCAGCGTATACAAAATTGGTCCTGATTTTAAAGACTTCAACTTGGGTTATGATCTTTATGTAAAGGTTCCTAAAACCAAAGACATCAATTCTGCGGATTTATATGAAGTTTTAGCTGATGGAAATGTAAAAAAAATCAATGGATCTTCTTTTAGTTCCTGGGGTCAGTTTTTTAAAGTAAGACTCCGTAAAACCGGACTTTTCGTGGTTCTATCCGACCAAACGCCTCCTACAATTTATCTACATGATTTGATGAACAAAACAGTTTATCCGAGAGAAGACTTTGCTCTCTATCTAAAGGCTGTTGATGTTGGATCAGGAATTATGCCAGACGGATTTGATATCACAGTCGATGGTGTTCCTGGAAAAGCAGAATATTTTCCGAAGGATGGACGTTTAGAAATCTTTGAACCAGAGATTTTATATGAACCAGGAAAACATACGGTGCTTGCGAGTGTCAGGGATTTTGCAGGAAATTGGAGCTCTACCGTTCGTTATGATTACGAAATCCAAACACCACCGGTTCCAGAAGAAAAGAAAAAACCGACAATAGATAATCAAAACGTTGATAGTTTGAAAGATAAAAAAAATACGAAAGAAACGAAAACCAAACCATCTTCGCCTAAGGTGCAAAAGGCGGTGAAACCTATCACATCCGCACCCAAGGCAAAGGATAAAAAGTCTACATCCCGATAGCAGCACCACCGTCTACACGGAGGTAAGTTCCAGTAATGTAAGATGCATCGTTGCTTAAGAAAAACTTAACAGCAGATGCGATCTCTTCTTGTTTTCCCGGACGTTTGAGTGGGATCACAGCAGGATCAGTTAACTTATCTTGCACTTCTTTAGAAAGTGTTCCCGTCATTTCTGTTTGTACGTATCCAGGGCAAACTGCATTCACAAGAACGTTTCTTCCTGAAAATTCACGAGCAGATACTTTGGTAAGTGCAATCACTCCGGCTTTAGACGTGGAGTAGTTTGCTTGTCCCGGTTGTCCTGTGAGTCCAGAAACTGAGGAGATATTTACGATTCGACCAGAGTCAGATTTAAGAATCAATTTACTTGCGGATTTAGTCATAAGGAAAACTCCCTTACAATTCACATCCATTACGAAATCGTAGTCTTGTTCAGACATACGAATGAGGAGGTTGTCTTTCAAAACCCCTGCGTTGTTTACAAGAAAGTCTAATTTTCCAAAAGCTTCTTTGGTTTTGCTGATAGCAGCGTCGCAATCATCTGGTTTTGTTACGTTACAAGCAACACCGATTGCTTTCACACCAAACTTTGCTTCTACTTCTCTGGCAGCTTCTTCAATTTTTTCCTGATTTAAGTCTACAAGCACCAAACTTGCACCATGCGATGCGATACGGTTTGCGATTGCTCTTCCCAAACCAATGGGAGAGGCAGCTCCTGTTACCAGTGCTACTTTTCCTTCGAATTCTTTGGACATATGCCCCCCTAGGATTTATTACTAGATTCTAAACTTGAATCTCGAACATCGTTCGGCAATCGTAAAATTCCCAGTTGAAACAGAAGTTTCTAATGAAAGACTGCCCTTATGATCGATCGTTATAGCCACCCAGAGATTTCCGCCATCTGGGAATTAGAGAACAAATTTAAAATTTGGACAGATATTGAAATTTATGCCTGCGAGGCCCGTGCCAACCGAGGAGAGGTCCCAAAAGAAGACCTAGAAACCATCAAACAAAAGGCAAAATTCAATGTAGATGAAATTCTAGAAATAGAATCGAAAGTACATCATGATGTCATCGCCTATTTGACAAACCTAAACTCTTATATTGGCCCTGCAGGCCGACATGTTCACTTTGGACTGACTTCCAGTGACGTTGGGGACACAGCACTTTGTGTACAAATGGTTCAAGCAATGGACCTTCTCATCCAAAGAACCGAAACCCTATTGCAAACAACAAAAGAAAAAGCAAAAGAGTACAAAGACCTTCCTTGTATCGGACGTTCGCATGGTATCCATGCAGAGCCAATGACTTTAGGATTAAAATTTGCCCTCTTCTTTGCTGAGATGACACGTAACCTGGAAAGAATGAAAGATGCGCGCGAACAAATTGCTGTAGGAAAATTATCCGGAGCAGTGGGAACCTATTCCAATATTGATTTAGAAATCGAAGAATATGTTCTAAATAAACTCGGCCTTAAGGTAGATCCAATTGCAACGCAAGTGATCTCTCGCGATCGACACGCTTTTTATATGTCAGTTCTCGGTGTGGTTGCAGCCAGTTTGGATCGTATGGCAACAGAAATTCGCCTCTTACAAAAGACAGAAGGCCGAGAAGTAGAAGAACCATTTGCTAAAGGCCAAAAAGGATCTTCCGCAATGCCTCACAAACGTAACCCTGTTGTCTGTGAACGTATTTCTGGAATCTCCAGAGTGATTCGTTCTAACGTTAACGTTGGATTACAAAACGTAGGCCTTTGGCATGAAAGAGATATTTCCCATTCCTCTGCGGAACGAATCGTTCTTCCTGATTCTACGATTGCCCTCGATTACATTTTAGAAAAAATGAACTTCGTCTTAAAAGGACTTCATGTTTATCCAGATGCCACCGAACGTACATTAAATGTAACTCGTGGTTTGATATTTTCACAAAAAGTATTGTTATGGCTCATTGAAAAAGGCGGAATCTCTCGTGAAGATGCCTATCTCATCGTTCAAGAAAATGCCATGGCTGTCTGGGGAGACCAATCCAAAAATCTTCGCGATCTTTTGAAACAAGATCCAAGATGTTCGGCCATTCTAAAAGATAGCGATTTGGAAGAAATTTTTCAAATCAAACCTTACTTAGAACGAATTCCGCTCATCTTCAAACGTTTGGGAATTATCGATTAATTTTCTAAGTAAATATGTTCGCTAGTTTGCTAACTCATTGGCTCACAAAGAACTAGTAATCGAACTATCAACCAATTGACTTTGAAACCTATAGATCAAATTACTTTGGTCTATAGGTTTTTTTGTTTTGGATTCGTTTGTAAATAAAACTTTCAACCTGGGATTTTATTGATTCTATATGGATTAGATTGGTGTACGCGCTATAAACGGATTGCATATATTCGTCAATATTGTGTGCGTAAATGGATAGAGGGAGCGTTTATTGGACTTACGGCGGGCGGGTAATAAACGTAATGCAATTAACCGCACTGATGGGGCGAATAAACGCTAACGCTGGCGGTTATCGTCTCGTAGATGTTGGTTAAACGACATACGTATATCGTGCTCCAAATTTTAAAACCCACCAAACGTACAAAGTTCAGATAAACTTATCTAGGTAGTAATTAGGAAAGCAGCTTATATTAAAATTTTATTTTGAAGCCTTAGTTTGGATTCTCCAATTCTACTTCCAACCATTGGATTAAATCTTTTAACATCTCCCGGTTGATGCTATGACCTTCTTCATATTCCTGATAATGAGGATTTACTCCAATCGATTCTAAAAATCCTTTCACAGATCTAGCGTAATCCACAGACAACACGCGGTCATTGGTTCCGTGAGATATAAATACTTTTTTACTTAGAACTTTCTCTGAGACTTTCACTTGCGCTTTGTTTTCTTCTAACAAACGACCACTGAGCGCAATGATCCCATTCACTTTTTCTGGATGTAATAAACCAATCGAATAAGACATGATGGCACCTTGGCTAAATCCACCAATCCAAACATTCGATTCATCGAATTTATAATTCAGTTTTAAATAATCTAAAAATTGTAACAAAAGTATTCTACTCTCAGTTTCTTGTTCCAAATTGATTTTCGGTTGTCCCGTTGTGAATAAAACTTCGTACCATCCAAAACTATTCCTTCCTAAAGTTAAAGGACCTCTGACAGATACGATGAGTAAGGATTCTGGAAGATAGTTGGTTAAAGAAAACAAATCCTCCTCGTTACTACCAACCCCATGTAACAAAAGTAAAAGAGGAGGATTTTCAATCGGAACTTTGGGTTTACGAACTAAGTATTCTAGTGGTTTTTCCATCTGTGTGTTTCCCCCTAATTACGTTGCGAATCCAGTCTTACCGAAGTCATAGTCAAGGCACCAGCAACCGGTTTATCATTGAAGAACGAAACCGAATCTGAATTCAATTTAGATCCTAAAGTATAAAGAAGAGGCAAATAATGTTCGGCTGTGGGAATGGCCCATTCAAATTCCTTCCCATGATTTCTAATTTGGATTAGCGATTGATAATCTTCTTTATTAATCCAATCTTTCACTTTTCGATCTACATCAAGTGCCCAATCAAAGCCGTACACTTCATTCAATCGGTCCCAAGCCACCATAAGCAAGTTATGTACAATGTTTCCACTACCAATGATGAGGATTCCTTGATTTCGAAGTGGCGCTAATTCTTTGGCTAACTCAAAATGTTGTTCCGGTAAACTTTTATAGTCCATACTCAACTGAACGATTGGAATATCTGCCTTGGGGTAAATATGTTTAATCACACTCCAAGCTCCATGATCCAATCCCCATTCGTAATCTAATTTTACATTTTGAGATTTCACTGTCGATTGAACTAGTTTTGCGAGATCAGGACTACCGGGAGCCGGGTATTGCACATCAAACAAAGCCTTAGGAAAGCCGCCAAAATCATGTATGGTGGGAGGTTCTTCCATAGCAGTTACAAATGTACCATCTGTAACCCAATGTGCCGAGATACAAAGGATAGCCTGCGGTTTGGGAATGGATTTTACGAGTTCACGCAAACCATCCACAAATTCATTTTCCTCGATAGCATTCATCGGACTTCCATGTCCTAAAAAGAATGACGGCATAGTCGCGGATGTTTGAAAAATATTCGAATTCTCTGTGGTTTCTGGCTGGTTCATACGATTTAGCGGAGTTCTTGACTAACTCCGATCCCTCTATTTAGATAGTTTAATATCAAACTACTTATTGTCAAGCTATTGTTGGACAGTAAAATGGAAAATTATTGTTTTCACCACCATATGAGAATCTGCAAAATGTTTTAGCAATTACACATAGGATTTACCATATGAAGGCAATTAAATGGAATTTGGGATACGGTTTTTTGAGTTGGTTTTTTCCCTTTTTTATTTCGATATTCTTTTTTTCCAAAGATGGCGAACTACAAATTGATCTATTTCTTTTCAAAACAATTATGATTGTTGTTGGTTCCTTAAGCGGTTGTTTTTTGCTGTATCGCTATTTTTTGTTAGTGGATTCAAAGTTTTTAAAAGAAGGCATCATCATAGGAACTTCTTGGATTTCTATCAATTGGATTCTTGACTTTTTGATTCTATTGCCAATGTCCAAAATGCAAATTGATGTATACTTTATTCAAATTGGATTTCGATATTTATCTTTGTTATTTTTTGCTATTGCAATGGGCAGTATCCTAGAACAAAAAAACAAATAACAAAATTCAAAACTATTGAATGAATCTATAAACTCTGAATCATTTAAATTAATACGCCTAACTTTTATTAATTTAAATGAATTTTAGATCATTGATAGGAGCATTACCATGAGAAAATTAATTGTACTTGAATTTCTTACCCTTGATGGAGTGATACAAGCTGGTGGTGGGCCAACAGAAGATACAAGCAGCGGTTTTGTTTATGGTGGCTGGCAAGTTCCTTATTCTGATGACTTAATCGGCAAGGTCATGGAAAAGCAAATGAATATGTCGTTTGATTTGTTACTAGGTAGAAAAACTTTTGATATCTGGGCACCATACTGGCCAGAACATTCGGAGATTTGGCCGAAAGTCATGTCAGTAACTAAGTATGTTGCTTCTAATACAATCACATCTCATTCATGGAAACCCTCTGTATTTCTTAATGGAAACATAGTAGAGAAAATCAAAAAACTTAAACTGGAAGATGGTCCAAATTTGCATGTTTATGGAAGTGCCAACCTTGTACAAACTCTGATGAAAAATGATTTAATAGATGAGTTCTGGTTAAAGATTTATCCTATCACATTAGGTAGCGGAAAAAAATTATTTATGGAGGGAACCATCCCCGCTGCTTTCAAACTGATTGAAAGCCAAATTTCGCAAACGGGGATCATAATCGCAAATTACAAACGTGCCGGAGAAGTTCAGACAGGAAGTTTCTAAAGGTCTGAAATAAAATACGAAACAAAATCATATGAATGAAGAAACAAATTTAGATTTAATTAATACTCAATTAAAAGCTTATAATAATAAAGATATTGATTTATTCCTAAAATGTTGGGATACAAATGCTAAAATGTTTTTACATCCAAAGACATTGATTGCCGATGGTATCGAACAAATCAAAGAAAGGCATTTGATTCGCTTTCAAGAACCAGATCTTTATGCAAAACTAATATCAAGAAATTACTATGATGGAAAAATTGTGGATAGTGAAGTAGTCACTCGAAATTTACCAGAAGGAAAAGCAACAATCGAAGTTTTAGCAATTTATGAAATCGAAAATGAGAAAATAAGCAAAGTTTGGTTTTTAATGGGAGAACCAAAGTTTTTATAATTACTAAAACTTAGAAAATATAGCGATAATAGTTGTTAAATTTAACTTTAAAAAGGTTACCCTGATGAGAAAAACACCAATATACATCCAGCGCAGTAGAACAATTCACTAAAATCGTTGGAAATAAATTCTATTTCAAAAGATATAGAAACCAAACACTCATAAATGAAGATTATATCAGGAAAACGTCAAACGATGTACCGTCTGAATTTCAATAACTAGAAATACGAACAAATTAATTTAATTTACTTTAGCCGGGCTCCATCTATATCAAATAGACGAACCTTGTTGCAGAAACTTAAACAGCCGTTACTTGTTTCTCGGAAACCAAATTGTATTTCAATTTAATTAAATCGATTTTTTCTTCCATAGCTTTCCATAAGGAATCTTTTTCTGGATGGAAGGTACAAAGTACACCTTGTCTCACTAAATCAATGATTTCATCGATAGAAAAATCCAAAAAGCGATAGAGTTTAAAGAATTCGTATGTTAGATTTACATTAAAAATATCAGGGTCATCCGTATTGATACATAACATCAATCCCTGATCATAATAATAACGAACAGGATGGTTTTGTTCCTTACGAACATATTTCCCTGTAAAAACATTGGAAGTAACGCAAATCTCAATCGGGATTCGATTTTCTTTCATGTAACGAACCAGTTCTGGATCTTGGATGGCAGAAGTGCCATGACCAATCCTTTCCGCCTTACAAAGGTTTACTGCATCCCAAATGGCCCAAGGCCCATCGTCTTCACCAGAGTGAGCGACACATCGTAAACCCGACTCACGTGCTACTTTGAAAACTTCAGAATAATCTTTGGCAGGACCCATAAGTTCTGCACCACCTAGACCAATTCCAATTACTTCTTTATGTTTTAATCCCAAAACTCTTTTGAGATTGTTCATTGCATTCTCTGGGCCAAAGGAACGAGACACGTCAACTAACAATCGAATGGTGATTCCATCTTTAGCTTCGATCTGGCGAATGCGATTTACCATCACTTCCACCATTTCATCAAAATCCAAACCATTTTGGATGAACTTAGAAGGAGCAAAGAATGCTTCGCAATAGATGATATTATTAGAACGTAAATATTCGGCTAAACTATCGATAAAATATCCAAGGTCGGATGCTTCTTTCACAGATCCTTGAACAAAGAAGAATACCTGAATGAAACCATTTAGATCTTTGAAATTATATTTATCTTCAAACTCTTTGTCGGTGACTTCGATCCCGTTCTTTTTGTAGAGAAACTTCAACGTTTCTTTGTTCACACAAGCTTCTAAATGAAGATGCACCTCGGTCTTTGGAATTTCTCGAATGAAATTAATGACATCCTGTTCGTTGGGATGAGGAACCGAGAGATCCCCGGCAAGTAAAGACTTCCGTTCTCTGAGGAGAGAAGGCTCTGCGGACGGTTCCAACCCTTCTTTGGAAAGCAACCAAAGTGGCGGGTGGAGGATCGGGAGCTCCATAAGGGAAACTCTCTCGTTTAACAGAGTGTTGATTTGTTTATCAAATGTAAGTTGAATGGTAGGCGAGTACGGTCTGTCAGCTGGCAGGCGGCTCTTTAGGCGATTGAGCTCTGCAATGTCGCGGTCAATGACAGCAATACGATTTAAAATCTCAAAAAAAGGAACTTCCATGTTCCAGGAAAGAATGGGGAAATTGGTAGGTCTCTACAAGTAGATTTTTAAAGACCCGGTGAAAATCCCTATTTAGGTTTGAAAATTCCCGTCGATAGGAAGTTTGGGAGCGGAAAAGACTGGAAATTTTTTCCGAATTATGTCGTATAAATGAATATGCTCACATCTCGCAAAACCTTCCTACCGTTTGCACTTCCTTCCATTTCGGAAGATGCAATTGAAGAAGTGGCCCAAGTGTTAAGATCTGGATGGGTCACCTCAGGCCCCAAAGTCAAACAATTCGAGATGGAGTTTGGTGACTTTGTCGGAAGTAAAGAAACCATCGCTGTGAATTCAGCGACCGCCGGCCTCCACCTTGCCTTAGAAGCAATCGGACTCACCGCAAATGATGCTGCCATCACAAGTGCCATCACCTTCACTGCCACCTCGGAAGTAATTTGTTATTTTGGTGCCGAACCGATTCTTACCGATGTGGATCCCATCCATAATTTGATGACGCCAGAAACTTTGCGAGAGACCATCAAAACCAAATGCGTTTGGAACGGCAAAGAACTCAAAAGTAAAAAAACAGGCAAACATATCAAAGCCATCTTACCTGTACATTTGGCCGGTTATACATGCGATATGGAAGCGCTTATGGCAATCGCAAAAGAGTATCATCTCTATGTGATTGAAGATGCAGCCCATGCTTTCCCAGCAGTCCATAAAAACAAAATGATCGGTATCTGGGGTGACTTCACAGTATTTAGTTTTTATGCCACTAAAGGTATCACAACAGGAGAAGGGGGGATGGTCACCACTTCTCATAAAGAAGCTGCAGAACGAATTCGTAAAATGCGCCTTCATGGAATTAACCGTGATGCATTCAACCGACCAGGTTGGTATTATGAAGTGGTCGATGCCGGTTATAAATACAATATGACTGACATCGCCGCGGCGTTAGGCGTTGTCCAACTCAAAGAATCTCATAGTTTTTGGGAACGCAGAACAGAAATTGCAAAACATTATAACCAAGAGTTTAGTTCCCTAAAAGGAATCAAACTTCCCAAAGAAGATTCAGATGGAATTCACAGTTGGCATCTTTATCGAATCGAAGTAGATCCTAAAATTGCTAAAGTAGGACGAGATAGTTTGGTAGAAGAATTAAAAGAAAGAAATATTGGCACAAGCCTTCACTTCATTCCTATCTTTGAACATCCTTACTATAAAAAGACATTCCAATACAATCGAAAGGAATATCCGAATGCCTGCCAAATGTATGATCGCTCTGTATCACTTCCTTTATTTGCTGGTATGACCAAGTCAGATGAAAAAGATGTGATCGACGCCGTCAAAGAAATTCTCGGTTAATCTTAAGTTAATCGTTTTTAGGTGCGGTCCGGTTTTGATAAAACTCCGGATCGTACAACTTAAGTAGATCCACCAATCCCAAAACAAATTCGGTATCCGTACCATCTGCCTTTCTACGAATCCAAAATCCTACCAGTTCCTTTACTACTTGGGAATCCATGGTTTCATCCCCTTTCAAATAAACAAAACGAGAGGATTCTTCAGGATCTTCATTATCTGTAAAAGCCGGATAAAGAAATAAGATGAATCGATCCAAATAATAAGGATCCAACCTGTTTTCTTCCACTAACAATAAATAACGATCTGCTTCTTTTCTAAAAAACTTAGGATTCGAATCCAACTTTTGGTAAACGATAAAAAACTCACGAGCAGTACTTCGAATGAGTCGCTCGTAAATCGGTAAAGTGAGAGCATATAACTCTGGGTTTGTTTTTGCAGGAAGAAGATACTCTCTTAGTTTCAAAGGAAACTCTGGATTGTAATGTCCAAACTCTGAAGGGGAGTTCAATTCCAAATAGTATTTGGTGTGTGGACCGGATTCAAAAATCGGAATTTCTAAATATTCAGAAAGTTTTCGAAAACTAAGAACAGTTTGGATCTTACAAAACACTTTGTGATAGGAAGTTTCTTTTTCACAATAAAGTCCTAGTTTTGGAAATTGGATCCATGTGGATTCTACAAGTTCCTTAAATTTATCCTCTCGTTCGACGGCCCTGTCCACAAACAAAGAATCAAATTTTTGTCCGAGTCCAGAGCAGGCAAAGAGTAAGAGAAGGGATACTCTACTTAATTTTGTAAGTAATTTCTGCAGGTAAATTTTCCCATTCCGAATTAACATCCTTACGGAAGTATACCGGAGAAACTGAAGATTTGAAATTCAAACTTTGGTATAAAATCAAATCTGTTTCCTTTTTTTCAAAATAACGTTTATCTGTATTGTTTCCAAGCCCTAAATCACCAATGGGAATCCATCCATAACTCAAAAGAAAAATGGATAAAGAATCTTGAATTGATTTTGGTTTTCCTTTTTCAAAACGAATCATACGAAAAGGCTGCATAGGAACACCGAGTGTTTTCATTTTATCTTTGAAATCATTGATGCTTACACTAGTTTGGCGAGCCTGGTAAATCGCATCTAAATAATCTCTCGGTAACAATTTAGATTCTTCTGCCGGTTTTTCATAAAAAGAGGTTACGTCTCCAGGATAAACGGCGTCTTTATCCAAATATTCATCGGTCACATAATACTTTATGAATTGGTTTTTAGAAGAAAACTTATACTTAACAATCTGTTCTCCCGGTAAATCCTCAATCGATAATTTCTTTAGATGCACTCGGTTCCTTTGGATAAAGGTGGGTTGGTAAGTTGCATCCAAAAATTTTACGGAACGAATTCTTTGTTGTTCGTTCGAAGGGGGATGGAGGATCGCAATCTGTGCTTTCGAAAGCGACACGGAATCCAGTTTGAATTTTAACGAAACTTCTAGGTTGTATTCTTCTTCACCGGAAGCAATGAAACGTTCTGTTTCAATGAAGGGAATGTTTTTGATTTCTTTATTTTCCCGATCCACAACCCAAAGTTTGGATCCACTCAGTAAAACACCTCGCACCGAACGTAAGTTTGTTTTGATCGAACCTGTGATTTTTCCAGTTTTGGTATCATAACGATAGATACTATTGTCAGCGGAATCCGAAATCCACAAAGAATCCCTACCATAACAGATGTCACGCGGCCGAGTTCGGTCGGTAAAGAAGCCACCTATCAAGAGTGAGGAAGACTGGTCATAAATTTGCACTTTTCCAGAATCCAAATCTAAAATATAATAATAATTTCCTACACTGGCAATGCCTGCAACATTCGAAAGAGGGATTGGGATTTTGTCTGTAATCCCGCCAGAATTGGGATCCAATTTCAGAATCTGTTTTGGTGCCACCACAAGGAGTTTTCCTTCCCTGGAATCAAAACTAATTCCACGAAGGTTGGCTAATCCTAAGTTAAAGATTTCTTGTTCACCAATTTCATTGATTTTGATGATAGCTCGACGATTGGTATCAATGTACCAAAAGTTCACTCCATCCCAAGCAAGGCCATAAGCTTTGTCTGTAAGTTTGTACTCTTTACTTTCCTGAGCTAGTAGCCCGAAGGAAAAAAATGTTAATAATAATATAATACGAATCATTAATTCAACCCAATGTTATCTGTTATCAGACGAAAAATATCTGTGAGTAGAGAGGAATCATCAAATTCAGAACCCAAGATAATCGGTTTTGGAACAAAAATAATTAGGAATGTTACTAACATTGCCGCTCCAAAATAAAAACGAAATTTCCCAATACCAGAAAGGGAATCGCGAATGAATGGATGTTCCACCTTCACAACAAAATAAATGATAAAACCCCAAAGTAACCATGTAAAGTGAAGCAAGGCAAAAATCAAAAAGAATATAAACAAACGATGGATCCATTTACGATAACTTTCACCAAACATAGAGTAGATGACGTGGCCACCGTCCAATTGACCAAAAGGTAATAAGTTTACCGCTGTGATGAGAAGACCAACCCAGCCCGCTTTTGCCAAAGGATGAGCTTGGATATCCATGGTTGCAAAATCAATGGGTCCTAGAATCCACTGCGTTGTAAAATACGTAAAAAGACTATCACCAAAAAATAAAAATCCAGACCGATCAAAACCTAGTGGTATCTCCATTACTTTTGAAAGGCTAATCCCCACTAACCAAGCAATGATCGATAAAACCAAACTAGCCGTAGGTCCACCAATCCCGATATCAAATAGAACTTTTTTATCGGGAATTTGTTGTTTGATTTGAATGACAGCCCCCATAGTTCCAATCGGACCCACAGGCAAAGGAATGAAATAAGGCAAAGTTGCTTTCACACCATAATACCTTGCTGGCAAATAATGTCCCATTTCATGAGCGAGTAAAATCAACAGCAAAGAAACCGAATAAGGCCAATTCTCAAAAAACATAAGTTTATAATTCTCTAATGTTTGTGGAACTTGCGGATTTAGAAATATATCGGAGTAAGTTAATGTAAAAAATGTAAGAATGAATAAAAGAATGTGTATTGTTTTTTTTGATTCCAAACTCGGAACAACCTAGAAATTTATTTCTACTCGAAAAGATATAGAACCTAACCATAGAATCAATTAGAAACTAAAACCGACAAAGAAATTTGAATTTTCCCTACGATCTGAACCTCATTCAGTTGGAATTTGAACTCGAGAATCATTTGGAAAAACTGTGTCAAATCCGATCGAATTGCCAAAGTTGATTTGATTTTACGAAGTAGATAAAAGGAAAATTTTTCTTCCGAAAAACAGGTCTTCAGAATCCATTGAACAAGTGAATTTTTTGTACGCAGTTCGAGCCAGATTTCCCATTGAATCTTTCCCAACTCTCGGAAAAGTTGACTAGTCTAATCATTAAATTTAATACCAACTAATCAATGTTTGAAAATATAAAAATTATCAAAAGATTTGACCCGGCAGCAAAGTCCTATTTGGAAATCATTCTTTGTTACCCAGGCCTGCACGCCCTTTGGCTTCATAAATTCGCACATTTACTCTATAAACTTCGATTGCCCATCATCCCAAGACTCGTGAACTATATTAGCCGGTTTTTGACAGGGATCGACATCCACCCGGGAGCCAAAATTGCAGCGGGAGTTTTTATCGACCACGGCTCTGGAGTTGTGATTGGGGAAACGGCCATTGTCGGAAGTGGATCACTGATTTTCCAAGGTGTGACCCTTGGTGGAACAGGAAAGGAAACTGGGAAACGCCACCCGACCATTGGTAAAAATGTCGTGATTGGTGCTGGGGCCAAAGTCCTGGGAAATATCACAATCGAAGACCATGTCCGTGTCGGAGCTGGATCCGTTGTTATGCGAAACGTTCCCGCAGGATCTACTGTGGTTGGGATTCCTGGTAAGGTTGTCAAAGCTGGTGATCCTACTTCTGATAGCGTAGAACAAATGTTAGAACACAATCAAATGCCAGACCCGATTGCGAAAGTATTTTCTGTTTTGTTAGAAAAGGTGGAAACCCAACAACAACTCATTAACAAACTATACGAGAAACAACAACTCTTAGAAAAATCTTCGATCGATGCTCCAGAAGATGATAAGTTCATCCAAGAATTCATCCATGGAGATGGAATTTAAAATTCTTTTAAAAGTTCCGTCTTTTTCCGATTGTATTCTTCATCTGTAATGAGTTGATTTTTCCTCAACTCCTCAAGTGCTTTCAATTTCTCTGGAACTGATTTCCACTGTTCTGTTGGAATCGAAATTTCATCTTCTTTCGGATACCGAAAGAGAGGAGGTTGGGAGATCAGTTCCGGAATATTATAAATTACCACGTTTCCATAAATGGCATTTTTAACTGCGACCTTATCTCTATACATACTTGTATTTTGTTTATCCCGTAACCAAAGTTCTGGTCGATAGATTGGTTTGATGCGATTGGGATGAAAGATCACCCAGTCTTCAAAGGAATACTGCGATTGAAAACTGATATTGGTATTAATTTCATGGAATAATAAAACCAAACCATCCTCAGTACTCAAAATATAAAAACTTGTTTTTAGAATTTTAACATTGGGAGAAAGAATATCATCTAACTTGAAAATACAAAGATAAACTTTTGGTTCCTTGTTCGAACTTACCTTTTCAGCAAATTTTTCTATTTCAGAAAGATAAACTTCGGGAACTAAAACATCCCAATCCTCATAAGCAAGGACACCCCGTTTGTATTGAATGGATTTTAGAACGTTAGGTAATTGCTGAAAATTTTTTGTGTTTATGGTGAGTTTGGAAATTTCATTCGGGAAGATATTTCTCCACTCCTCTTCCTCTACTTCAAAAAAAGCCAAGGACGCAGAGGAATCAATCAGTTTGATTTTACTGTTAAAACTCGAACAACTAGAAATAAAAAAAATGAGAATCAGAACAAAGGAATATTTTGAACTTGCCGTTAATGAATTTATGAATATGCTAAAAACCGTGTGCCGGTTGGTTTTTGTTCTATTGGTCTTTGTTCTTTTCTCTGGGGAAAAATGGAATGCACAGTCCATACCACAGTTTCACATGAAGGATCAATATGGGCAATCGTATTCTGACAGTTCCGTAAAAGGAAAACCGGTTGTCCTTATGGGATGCTTTCTTCGTGATCTGGAACTTTGCCGCAAACAAGGCCGAAAACTCTATTGGAAAATGCAAAATTTACTTTGGAAAGATAGTTCCAAAGTCCACTTCCTTCTCTATTTAGACTTCCAAGAAACTAACAAACTAGTGGAAGATTATGTAGAAGAATCCAAGACAAAACAATTCGAAAGTATTCTTTTAGATCGCAAAGGCCACCTATCGACCGGTCTAACCAAAGGCGAATCCTATTTACGTATATTTAATAAATCAGGCAAAATGATATCTTCGTCCTATCAGGAAGAAATGGAAGAAGCTCTCATCCAAGAAGTGTATGGAATTCTTAAAAAAGAAATATAAATTACAAAGTTATTTAATTCTACCTTTAATACTCGTTAGTGTTTCTAATTGTTTGCAAAAAAATGAAAACTACTACCAATTCTGGAAAGGATATGATCATCTCCAGCGTTCGATTAAATCCACTGCCAAAAACGAAGTCTATTTTTCCGCACTAGCCGGTAGCCTAAGCGAAGAAAACGAATCCCAATTACAAAAAACCTCAGAAGGTTACCCCTTCCTTTCTCTCTCTGGCACGGTTGACAACCAGAAGAATTGGAATCTCCATTGGAATGAAGCCGACCCACCTAAATATGATTATTTGGCAAAAGTTACCTTCACTCCCAAACTTTGGGAAGATCGAGAAATCTATGCTGTCGAAAGAAAAATCATTCACAAACTGAATGGTTACCAACCCAGAGATTTTTTCCAATGGTTCCATGATTTTGCCTTAGCCGTTGACGACCACAGCACCTACCAATCCTTAAAATCTTCCTCTGAAAACTTACAATTTCTATGTAGCGCCATGGCTTGCCATGTGACTGAAAACGCGGAGTGGCATACATTGGAATTTACCATCAATGAGGATACAAAAGCTAAGTTTCCCGGCTTTTACCAAAGGACAGGATCACGATTGGAAAAAACCAAAATCAATTTGCAGGTTTGGGATAAAGGCAATCCAACCCACAAGTTTAAAATCACAAACCAAGGAAGAACCGTCCAATTTCATTTTCCAGTCAATCCCCCTTCCGACTATTTTTCATCACCTAAAGAAATTCGATTCTTAGGAGATGTGGAAATTCGATCTTTTGGAATCACCGTAAAAATTGATAACTTGGAATATAAATTAAAAACAACTTTTGATAAACAAACTGATACACTCGATGGACAATTTGTACGGATTGGAAAAAAAGAAATTAATGGAAACTTTTTCTATGTCATTCCCCAAGGGTTTGTAAACTTCTTTATTCCCGGAAATATGGATGAATATTTTAATGAGTTCTTTACCCTACTCATCCAAGGAACTCAAGGCCGGGGCGGTTCTCAAATTCACGCCACATTCAAAAAAACACCAAGTGGACAAACCAACACCATCACTACATACAACGAAACCAAACGGAAACGTTTTTCTCTGTTTGGTGGAGACGATTCCCAAAAAGCCAGCAATGATTTTGATTTTTTTGCCTCTTGGGAAGAGGCTATGTTAAAAGATTTAAAGTAATTTAAAGGAGCTAGATTTAAATATTTCTTTGATCATCTAGCTTTATAGGATCAGGAATTAATAAAATTTCGAAGTAGATCTTTCCCCTCTTCCGACCCAAAAGATTCAGGATGGAACTGAACCCCTTCGATTTTTAAAGTTTTGTGGCGAAGTCCCATGATTTCCCCTTTTCCTTCCCCTGCTGAAACTCTTGCCGTAATTTCCAAATCCTTAGGAAGAGAAGTCTCTTTCGCTACCAAAGAATGGTAACGCATAATCTCAATTCCTTGTGTGAGTCCTTGGAAAACCCCTTTCCCATCATGTTCAATCGGAGAAAGTTTTCCGTGCATTGCCACATTGGCTCGAACCACTTCCCCGCCAAACACCGTTGCCATTCCTTGCATTCCGAGACAAATCCCAAGCACTGGAGTGGTTTTACCCAATTCCTTTAGTATGTCCGCACTCACGCCAAAATAGGCAGGGTCAGCGGGGTGGCCGGGACCAGGGGAAATAATAATCTTATCATAGTTAGCTGATCTAATTACTTCAAATGACTTTTCATCATTTCGGATCACATCCAATTGGAAGAGTTCTTCTCTTTCTTCCAAAATTTCCCCAACGATTTGGTAAAGATTAAATGTAAATGAATCATAATTATCGAGAATGAGTACTTTCATAGGGATGTTGAAATTCCTTTATATAAGATTTTTATTAAATAGGTTTCCATCACAAGTTAAGAACCTTTGTGTAAATCTAAGGCTTTGCGAACCGAGGCCATTTTATTGATGATTTCTTGGTATTCATCTTCCGGTTTGGAATCAAAAACAATCCCACCAGAAGCCCGAACGAAACCTTTGTTTCCATTCACAAAAAAACTACGAATCGGAATTGCAAACGTACAATCCCCATTCAATCCAAAACTTCCCACAGCACCACCATAGGGACCACGAGGTGATTTTTCGATCCGTTCAATGATCTTCATAGATTCAATCTTTGGTGCCCCAGAAAGGGTTCCTGCGGGAAAGGAAGAGGCAAGTCCGGAAAACATATCTTCTTTGGATGAAAGAATTCCTACCACTTCGCTGGAGATATGTTGGACATGAGAAAATCTTTTTACATCAAAACGCCTACGCACTTTGACAGTTCCAAATTTTGCCACACGCCCCACATCATTACGGTGTAGGTCGATGAGCATATTGTGCTCCGCGATTTCTTTAGGATCGGTTAAAAGTTTTCTTGCAAGGAGAGTATCTTCTTTGGCATCTACTCCCCGTTTGGTGGTTCCTGCTAACGGAAAGGATTCCATTTCTCCTTGGCGTAATCGAAATAATAGCTCGGGGCTCGCACCCAAAATAGCACGAGATCCAAATTTTACATAATACATATGAGGAGAAGGATTGATCTCTCGCAAGGTTTCATAAATGGCCAATGGATTTCCATCCACGTGGTAGATTTCTTCAAATCCAATTTGGCATTGGAAAGTGTTTCCGGCTTTTACTTCTTCTAAAGCCTCTTCCACCATTTGTTTGTGCACTTCTTTCGACAAACCAGCTTGTAATAAAGAAACCTTGGCTTTCGGTTTTTCAGACTTTTGATTCACTGCCAATTTCAGGATTTGGTTCACTTCATCGATGCGGTTGGTTCCATTATCGAAATAAATCAATTCCCCTGTAAATTTATCGTAGATCAGTCCATCCAAATACAAACCGAAAATCATCGCAGGAAAATCAGGATGTGGTTCTAGTTTCAGTTTGGGTTCAAAGAATTGCATACTTTGGTAACCGAGATATCCCACAAATCCACCCGCATAACTAATGCTTAGCGAATCATAATCCGTGAGTTCTCTTAGTGCAAAGTATGGGTTATCTACAGAATATTTTTTTCCATCAATTTCTAAAACGCCTGTCTCACCCACGAGGAGATGGGACGGTTGGAATCCCATAACGGAATAACGGGAATCGTATTGGTTGTCCCCTGCCGATTCGAGTAAAAAACAATTCTCGTATTTAGCCTCAATGACCCGAAAGAGTTCCCAAAACTCGATTCCTTCCGGTAACAATAATGAAGTGTAATTGGGTTTTTTGGGGATCTTGATTTTCGGAAGTGTTTGGGTCATAAAAAACTCTGTATTAGGTACCAAGATTCATTATGAATCTTTTTATGAAATAAAAAAGGCAGGAGCCGGATTCCGGAACCTGCCTTTCGACGTGTGATTCTTAAATCCGTTCTTATTTTAAGTTTTGGTTTGCGAAGTCCCAGTTTACTAAATTCCAGAATGCTTCCACGTATTTTGGACGAGCATTACGGAAATCGATATAGTATGCATGTTCCCAAACGTCAATTGTGAGTAAGGATTGGAGACCATCTTTCAAAGGGCTACCAGCATTGCTCGTATTCACGATTTCGACACCGTCACCTTTTTTAACAAGCCAAGTCCAACCAGATCCAAAGTTAGTAATGGCAGATTGTGAAAACTTTTCTTTGAAAGCATCAAAAGAACCAAAAGACTTAGTAATCAAATCAGCAACAGCACCTGTAGGAGCTCCGCCGCCTTTTGGGGATAGAGAATGCCAGTAGAAAGTATGGTTCCAGATCTGAGCTGCGTTATTAAAAATTCCGCCAGAAGATTTTTGTACAATTTCCTCGAGACTAGCGTTTTCAAACTCTGTACCTTTGATTAGGTTGTTCAGGTTTGTAACGTAAGTTTGGTGGTGTTTTCCGTAATGAAACTCGAGAGTTTCAGGTGAAATGTGGGGAAGAAGGGCATCCTTAGCATAAGGAAGTTCTGGGAGTTTATGTTCCATGGTGGTGTCTCCTGATGGATTCAAGTGTATTTGTATTTTGTCTCTAGTATGGTTCGCAAAAGCAAATCGTAAACTAAAAAAGTGGAATGATTCTAATCATTCCTCTATCAATTTCGACTGACTGTAGAACGAACTGTCTTTAATAAATTTAAAATTTCCGAATGTAAAACTCCGTTAGAAGCCACTAACTCCGGAAGTCCGGTATAGTAATGGACTCCGTTTAAGTCAGTCAATTTCCCACCTGCTTCCGCTAAAATCACGGAAATGGCCGAAACGTCCCAATGTTTGACTGTCTTTTCCCAAATCGCATCCATCACACCTTCGGCAATGAAACAGGCGTCCAAAACAAAGGAGCCAGTCCTACGAAAGGATCGCGCATAGGTTAAAAAACCGGAAAGGTCTGCCATGATTTCTTGGATCATATGGGCTCGTTTTGTGGGAAGGTTCGGTGAAAAAATGGCTCGGTTCAATTCCGAAATTTTTGAAGTTCGAATCTGTTCCCCATTTTTATAAGCACCCTCTCCCATAACCGCTGAGTACACGGACTCCTGCGGGGGAACAATAACAACTCCGCCCACCGGTGTTTCTCTATGTTCCAATCCAAAGGAGATGGCATACAAAGGAAGCCCACGAACGAAATTCATGGAACCATCCACTGGATCGAGTACCCATTTAAAATCACCGCCATCTATGGTTGGTTTGTCTTCACAAATGATTCCATCTTTTGGGAATGATTTTTGCAAAAATCGAATCAGGATATCACCTAACTTACCATCGGCGGAATCAATTCTTTCCTTCTCGTCGGCATCGGTTTCCGAACGAACGGAAGATACTTCCCTTTGGATTTTTTTTGCTTCATGGATGATTCCCATCGCATTTGCTTTTACGTATTCGATCCGTTTGATGGTTTCATCAATGGGGAAACTAATGGTTGGTGACGATATGCCCATATTACCTACTTTTTAATTATCGGATGATTTCTGAATGACTTTCCACAAAATATTACCGGACTTTGATTGGGTTCTTTCCACTTCGAACAAAGAAAGATAGTCATGGTATTTCTTTAAGGTTTCATCTGGAATTCCCGCTTCTGTTTCTGTCAGAATGGGATAGAAGTTTCGAAACTGCTTTATGGTGTTTGGTAAACTAGGAATTAAAAATCGTAGTGATAAAGACAAATAATCAATGCCTATCGGACTATAAATCCTCCCCAATTTCCAAACCTCAGGAGTGATTCCCAGTTCTTCACGAATTTTAGATTCTGTTTCTGAAAAATCAATTTCATCAAAGATTTCGGAAAACCTTCGAATTGGTTTGTTGGCATCTTTTTCCGATTCAACGCGAAAGATCCCACCTTGAAACCGTTTGGCTTGGAAGTCCGTAACGTTTTCTCCCTCTTCTTTAGTCGATTGAAGATGGATGATTTTGATTTGGAAATACAACCTGTCAGTGATGATTGATGGTGTCATATTTTGAGAACCGGCCTTTTTTACTTCTTCCGACCTGGCACCGCCCAAATACAACATATCTACTGAAAAAACATATAAAAACCGAGAAGACCCAAACATCATAGGCCGAACAAAAAACAATTTTCCTGTTTCTCTTTTAGGTCTCGGTTCTGGTAATAAATAAGTTCCCTCAATTGCCTCGGGAATGTGTTTCAAAACGGTTTGCACAAATTCTTTGATATCACCAAACTCTGGTTGTGTGACTGATGTTCCTGGAATTATAAATCGATCAGAAAATTGGATATAAGGAGAATGTAGATTATCTACATAGATTTCCCCTGGTTTATTTTTAGCAGCTGTCTCATTGAGAATTCGATTGATTGATTGATAATCTTGTACTTTCATTTTCTATTTTGAAATTTTAACTTACTATTTCTGAATTCTTTTGATTCGATAACCAAAGGGTTTCAAAATCGAAAGTCCAGCCAACTTATATCGACCGGAATGATTCATCGTGATTTCGTAATTGTAATTCTTTCCTTCACGATAATGGCGTTCGATGCTCGCACCGAGAAAACCAAATCTTACACCTGCTTCTTTTAATATCTTTCGGTATAAGAGGATGAAACTTTCAGGAGTTAAAGAGGTTCCCACATAATAAACTTTGCCTTTTCCATAGGAATTGACTGTGATTGCCGGTTTTCCGGAATAAAACTTTTTAGAATCGTTATACTTGGCGATCACCTTCGCTGTGGTTGGTTCTAGGATTTCACAAAACTTGGCACCTTTGAGTGGTAAGATCCCCATACGAATTCCGACCTTGTCTGTTGCTGGTGCTTCAAACTGAAATACTTCCACACCTGCCATCTCGCCAAACACACCGGGAACTGGTTCTTCCACCATCCAATGGTCTTTGTCCTTGATTCCCGCTCGGTATCCAAGAACCAAAGTTCCCCCACCTGCCACATAAGATTTCAGTTTTTCCACAACCTTTGTGTCAAACATCGTGTAGAGGGGAAGGGTTAGAACTTTGTACTTGGACCAATCGTAATCTGCATGAACTGCCAAAGAATGCGAATTTACATTTAAAACATTGGTTCCGGCAAACCAAGTGGCAAGTTCAATATCATAACCCACTTGCGCAAAAGGAACGGGAGCAAATTTTAATCCATCACTTAAAGGTTGGTGTTTGTAATTGCGAGAATTATCAATGTCATGTAAAATTGCCACCTCTGCTTTGTAAGGCGAATCTGTAATATCTTCTGCAAATTCTTTGATATCTTCAATGGTATTTTTTAGTTCAAAGTATTTTGCAGTTTTCCTTTTTCCATGATCTAAAATTCCGTAACAAAGTTGTTCTTGTCCAAAACGCGCTGTGCGGTATCGAAAAAAATATATTTGGTTCGCACCATTGACAATGGCTTGTGTTAACCAAAGTCCAATTTGTCCGGGTGGAGGGAGATAACCCAAAGTATCATGGCCTTGTACACCAGAAAATTGTTCCATCACAGTGTATGGTTTATTTTTTAATCCTCTCGAATACTGTTGGGTGGCAGTGACTAGTGGATGTGGGTATGGTTCTTGTTGGTTCCCCCAAACAGGATAGTTGTCCCAAGATACATAGTCTAACTTAGAAAATAATGCCGACATATCGGTAACAGGTAAAAAAGGAGAAGGATAAAGATTGGTAGTGAGAGGTTTGTTTTTGCTATACTTTCGTAAGATCTCTGCTTGGAAGTGGATATAGGAAACTAGTTCGTCGGATTGGAACCGGTAGTAGTCTTGGATCATAGCGGGATTGAAATTACTTGCCACATGAGCGGCTGGTAAGGGAATTTCATTCCAATCGGAGTAAATCACTCCCCAAAATACATTCCCCCAACGCCCGTTAAGCGAATCTAAAGTTTTGTATTTGTCCTTTAACCAGGTGCGAAAATTTTTTAAAGCCAGGGGGGAATAATCGACATCCGATCCTTCGTGACCCGGCTCATTATCAATTTGCCAACCAACCACAGCGGGGTGATTGCCAAAATGTTTTGCCATGGCAGTCACAATCCGTTCTGTAGCTTTTTTATAAGCAGGGGAAGAAAAACAAGCTTGGCGGCGCGTGCCGATGCCTCGAACAATTCCCTCTTTCGAAACCTGAACGATTTCTGGAAATTTTTTATACAACCAAGGAGGGAAGGTTGCTGTGGGAGTTCCTAAGATAGCAGTCATCCCATGGTCTTGGACTTTTTTTAAAACCGCATCAAACAAAGAAAAGTCGAACTTTCCTTCCTTCGGTTCCATGATTCCCCATGCGAATTCTGCGAGCCTTACAGAAGAAAGACCCATCTCTTTCATTATTTTTAGGTCTTCATCCCAGTCCTTAGGGTTCCATTGTTCGGGGTAATAACAGGCACCAAAGATCATATTTTTCCTTTTTGCGATTGCAGAATCTATCTTGTGACACAGACTGAATCAGAAAACACCCCTTTCAATCAAATAATGTCTGATAAAGTTATTTTAGGTATTGCCAACACCCACCACTATCGATTTACGCTAGTGAATCTCACGGAAACCGCCAAAGAGGCGATGTTCCTACATTCTCTTAACAAAGAAATGTCCGTATTCCTTTCCAAAACCATGATGGGAGCTTTGTTTCTCGCAGAGATGACAAAAAACCAACAAAAGGTGAGCATTCAATGGAAGGATGAATCCAATAAACAAGCATTAGCCTACAGTGATCGTTATGGAAAAATGAAATCTGTCGCTTATTCTGCAAACCTAGAAGATGGAGATATTCGAAACGAATTCATTTTAGGCCAAGGGATTATGAAAGTAATCCGTTGGGACTTTGATTCAGATACTTATCAGTCTTATACTAATCTTGTAGAAGATACTTTCGAAGTTAATTTTATCAAATACCTTACCGAATCGGAACAAATCAAAGCCATTGTTGGAATGGAAGTCTTTCCCTTTGATTTCCCAGGAAATGATTTTTCTGCGAAGGGAATCTTCTTTGAAGCTTTGCCTGATGCACCGGAGGATAATTTTGATTTTTTAAGTTCTAAGATTCATTCCTTAGTCAAAAAAGAATCCTTTTGGTCTTTGGGTTTGGATGATATGTTTCAATCCTTACAAACCGAAATAGGATCGGAGTTAGAAATTTTAAGTAATGAAGCTCCTGAATTTTTGTGTGATTGTTCTAGACATAAGGTGGCTGATATCATTGCTTCTCTCGGTAAACAAGAAGCAGATTCAATCATTGATGAAATGGGAAAGATTGAAATCACTTGTGAATTTTGTAGAACCGCTTACCAGTTTGATTCCTTCGATGTGGAGAAATTCTTTAACCAATGAAGGCAAGTTTTCTCTCTTTGAGAGAATCAGAACTAAACCCTCTGTTTGTGAGTTTGGACCAATTGGTAGAACAATTTCTAAAGAAAAAACAATTTCCTGTCTTACTCATCACGGGTGAGATGGGAGCGGGGAAAACCACCTTCGTTCGCGAGTGGTTCAGCCGTATGGGTACAGAAAGTTCAATCAACTCCCCCACTTTTTCCTTATACAATATTTACGATTCGCCTAAGTTCCGTTTGTATCATTTTGATTTGTATCGACTCAAATTTCCTGAAGAACTTGAGGAATTAGGATTTGAAGAGATCTGGGGAAAAGAAGGAGTTTCAGCCATTGAATGGTGGCAAATCGCAGAGCCTTACCTACCAAAAACCAATCGAATTTTATTATCCATTGAATCTGATTCTATAGATTGCCGATCCTATACCTTAGAATGGTCAGAAGACGAGATCCGATGAATATCCTTTACTTTGACACCACCCAGGATTGGATCCAAATTCTAGTCGCCAATCACTCGGCGGAATCAGGACTTACTTCTCTAGCAGAGCTCACAGAAACGACTCCAAAAGAATCTTCTTATAAACTAGTGGAAATGATCCGTCTAGGTTTAGAAATGGCAAACATCCAAAAACCAGATTTGATTCTTGTCGCAAGCGGACCCGGATCCTTTACTGGAATTCGCATAACAGTAACTACTGCGAGAGATTTAGCTCAACTTTGGAAGATTCCGGTATTAGGAATCGATAGTTTGGAAGCCTATTTAGTAGGTATAAAAGATAAAAGTTCTGACAAAGGATCTTCCCTACTCTGTTTGGATGGCAAACAAGGTAAATACTACGTAAAATATAATCACGGTTTTGAGTTTTCCGAATCCTATGACCTGACACCAGAAACAATTGAATCCAAAATCAAAACGAATGAATGGACACCTAACAATTGGTACTATACTGGAAATTTGCCTAAGTTTTACACAGAAACGGCAACAAAAATTGAAGCGACAAACCTAAATCTTTCGTCTATACTAGAGTATAGTTTGAAACATTATTTCAATACCGAACTAAATAAAAACGACTATTTATCTCTCCTGCCCAATTACATTCGCGGGACCTATGTAGATCACAAATGAATTTATGGATACCTATAAAATACAAAGAAAAATCATAGAATTTCTGGATCAAAAATCCGGAAAGGACATCACAAGACAAGAGATCAAAAAAAAATTTACCGAATCCAGTGAATTCAAACGACCCGACCCAAAAACTAAGAAGGTAAAATCCTTCAAACGAAAAGAAAAAGTTCCTAGAAAGGAAATTGAATTTCTTATCGATCAACTGCTCAATCTATTAGAAGTCGAAGGATTGTTGATACCAAACAAAAAGTATTTAACTGTTGCAGATCCTTTTCGCCTAACAGGAAGAATATCTATCTCCAGAAGAGGGGATGGGTTTATCTCCTTACCTTCCAAAAATGAAATTTTTGTTCCAGGGCCGATGACTAATTCTGCCATCACAGGCGATAAAGTAGAAGTCATTCCTTTAGGAGTTGGAAAGAAAGATAGGCTCGAAGCAGAAGTGACCAATGTCCTCAAACGAGGCCGTGTCCTCTACCGCATGCGAGTCCGCGAAAAAACAAACAAATTTGTTTTTGGAAACTTTTTGGATATGCTTGGGGAGAACAAAGAAGGAGTCCTTCACGTAAAATCGATTTTGAAAGATACCTTCGATTCAATTAATATAAACGACATCCTAATCGTAAAATTTAAAGAAGGTGCACCTCCTCAAGAGAATCTGTACGATGTCAGTTTTATCCGTTTTGAATCGGATACAAAAGAAGACAGCGACTTACAACGGATTTTAATGAAATACAATTATGATCCGGTGCATCCTGATTTTATTCCTTTAGATTTTCCAGACGAAGTTTCTGAAAAAACAGTAACTGATTGGAATACAAGAACCGACTTACGGGAATTGTATGCTGTTACAATCGACGGAATTACTGCTAAGGATTTTGATGATGCAATTAGTTACGTAGATGAAGGAAATCGATTACGAATTTGGATTCATATTGCTGACGTTTCCTATTACGTAGAAAAAGGTTCGGCTTTAGACAAAGAAGCCTATGAAAGAGCCACTTCAGTTTATTTAGCCAACCGAGTGGTACCAATGTTACCACCAATCCTATCCGAAAGTCTATGTAGTTTGGTTTCTGGAACCAACAGACTTGCTTTTACCGTAGAGTTGGAAGCGAGTAAAACTGGTGAAATTTATAACGCTAAGTTTTATAAATCGGTAATCAAAGTTAATACCCGATATACCTACGAGATGGCCGAAGAAGAAATCAAAGCCAAAGACCCAAACAACTGGATGTATCAGGTTTCTCAATTTACCGAAGCCTTACGCAAACGCAGAATGTTAGCTGGTAGAATTGATTTAAATTTAAAAGAAACTACGATTACTTGGAACGAAAGAAAAGAACCAGTAGGCATCGAAAATCGTGAACGATTAACAAGCCATATGTTAATCGAAGAGTTGATGTTGTCAGCCAACTTAAAGGTAGATGAATTTTTACGAAAGAGAAAAGCTCCTTCACTGCATCGTATCCACGAAGCCATGGATGAAGAGAAATTAGAAACTTTAAATCATTTCCTCCAACTGAACGGTTATAATATCCAAATCAAAGATACAAGTTATGCCGAGATTATGAAGGCTGTAAAAGAAATTGAAAACAATTCTGTTGGCAAAATTTTTAATTATTTGCTCTTAAGAAGTTTTATGCAAGCCTACTACGGAGCCGATCCACTGGGCCACTGGGGACTTGGTTTTAAGGACTATTGCCATTTCACATCACCAATTAGGCGTTATCCGGATTTGATCGTTCATAGGGTTTTAGAAGCCACACTTCTCGAAACAGAAAGAACCTATTCTGAAAATGAAATTGCAGTGATGGGACTTCATTGTTCAGAGGAAGAACGTAGAGCCGCCGATGCCGAACGCGACATTGTTAAAATCAAATCCTTTCGTTATTTGGAATCTACGGGAATCAAAGAATTCAAAGGTTTTATCGTTGGAATCCGGCCTTCTCAGATTTTTGTAGAATTGGATATTTCCAATTTGGAAGGAGTTTTGGATAAATCTGAATTTACAGATGAATTTGAAGTTGTGATCAAAAACGATTTCTCCTTCTATTCTAAAAAATATTCCAAGATATTCTTTATCGGCGATCCGGTTTCTGTAAGTCTCGATCGAATTGATTTTGAAGAGATCAAAGTTTATTTGAAATTAACTGATTTCAAAAAAGACGAAACCCCAACCAAAAAAAAGTAAACTAACTTTCCGAATCTATTTTCTATCTCATAGAGATAGGTTCGGGATCTCATCACGTTTCCATACCTTTCTAAAAAACTTTCTTTCATTCACTTGAATGGACAGAATTTTTTCTATGATCGCATCTTCTGTCACACCATAAGTCTTCATTAGTTCCCTGTCCAAAGATAACTGCGAATGCGCCACCCATTTCACTAAGGAACGTTTGTTTCTTTCAGCTTCAGGGAGTAACTCGTTGATTTTAGAGAAAAATCCTTCATGGCTTAAAAAAAGTGCATTCGAAATTTCTGGCATAGGAGCGGCACCGTGGTCAGCGGTGACCACCAAAAGGAAACGATCTCCAAAATTGGTTTTTAGAAATTCGAAGATGGTTTGAATTTCACTATCTGTTGCTTTCAAAACTTCTTCTGCTTCTTTCGATTCCCATCCATATAAATGGCCAACAGCATCTGTTGCTTTTAAGGTTACATAGGCAAGATCTGTTATTCCATCTTTGTCTTTTTTAGTGGTAAGAATTGTTTCTGTTAGAGTATCTCGAAAGAGACCTCCGTCCATTTTGACTTGGAACTCGGATCCTTGAAAATGATGGATTTTAGCCATGAGTTCCACTGGATCTTTTGCTTTAAAATGAGTGGTAATATCTTTTTTGTTCTCCAGATAGAATTGATACAAATTGTATTTTTGCACCGCCTTTGGAGTAAGAAACGCATCAGCATAGGATGACCAAGATAAATTTTTGATATCTTGCCAATACACAAAGTCAGAGTCGGAACTAAGAGAGCTCTTTCCTTTTGAGGAAGGATTAAAAAGTTTTCCATGTCCCGCCATACCGACAGCTGCTCTTGCCGCATAACATTGGCTAACAACGACCGGTTCGTTATTTTTGAAAAGATCCCACTCATCGGAAAAGCTAGGGACTTCTAATTCACTGAGATCCCAATCTTTATCAACTCCTTGGTATACAGGCCTATGCAAAACCTTTCCATCTGCATACGAATAGATTTCATTAGAAAATATTTTGGAATCTTTAGGAAAGGCTCCCGTTCCGATTGCCATATGACCAACAGCTGTATGAGATTCTAAATGCCCTACTCTGGCTTTTTTAAAATAGGCAGATTTGTTTTTTAGATCTTCTAAAAATGGGTAAGAACCTTTGTGCGCTTTGTAAAGTTGTCTACCACCTTGGTCCACAACAATGGTAACAATGATTTCTGGTTTTTCTTTTTGTTTCTGAAAGATTTTATCTAAGTAAGAGACATCGATTGTGTTTTTAAACTTAAAATCTAAAATCTTTCCATAGATAGAAGGGATATGTTGTTGGTTGATCTCATCGGAATACTGTCCATTTCGTATCCATTTGGGACCATAAATCCAAATAGGAATTTCTGTATCATAAAAGTATTGTGTATAATGGGAGGTATAGTTGACTTCTTTGGAAAAATTTTCTTCTTCAGCATCCAATTGCCATTGGATTTTTAATTCCTCCCAAGACAAATCATGGTCTTCTAAAATATTTTTAATCTCTTCTTTGGAATAATGAGAAAGAGTGATTGCATCCCTTGCCTCTCTATCAAAAATATTGAATGGATACGGAGCCAGTATTAAATCGGTATCTGGTTGCATGGATAAAAAAGCAGCACGTTTATAATCCTGTTCCCAACCACAGCTGGCAAAAACGATCAACAAACCAATGATGAATCTAATTTTTCGTTTATTATTATTTTGGTTTATCACTGTTTCCTTCCTGTCTTGCTACACTTTACCTGATGTTTACTTTTCGAGGCAAGTGAGAATTAAAGTGGTAGGTGATCTCATGTGTCACAACTCACAAATCGCAACCTACTATAGACCAAAAACTAAAGACTACGATTCCAGTTCTAGTTTCGAATTCGTTTCAAACCAATTACAAGATGCCGATCTGACACTTGGAAATTTGGAAACAACCATAAGCTCTGACCCAAATGAATTTACTGGTTATCCTAGATTTGGTTCTCCCATTGGTTATTTAACAGGAATTCAAAATGCAGGATTTGATATTCTATCGACTGCCAACAATCATTCCGCCGACAAAGGTCCTTCGGGAATTGACCATACAATAGATTCGGTAATCAACAAAGGAATGATTCCAGTTGGTACTTTCAAAAATAATGCGGACTACTTAGAAAGAAAAGATTTTATCCAAGAAGTGAATGGAATCAAAATTGCTATTTATAACTATACCTATTCGACAAACGGAATCCCGGTAAAAAACGATAGGATCGTACGTTTGTTAAATGAGGAAAAAATTCGTGAAGACGTACGTTTTGCTAAAGAAAATGGGATCCATTTTGTAATTCTCTGGTATCACTATGGAAAAGAGTACGAAGAAAAACCAGACAACTCACAGACCAAATGGGTAAACATTGGACTAGAAGTCGGAGCCGATATCATTATCGGAGGCCATCCCCATGTAGTGCAAAGAGTGGATCTATTCCAAGAAGAGAAACATTCAGAAGATAGGCTTGTTGCATACTCTCTCGGGAATTTTTTATCTGCTCAAAACAGAGAAGCAACAGATGGAGGAATCATTCTTACATTTGATTTGGAACTAGATTCGAAAGAACGAAAACGAATCAAAAATATTACCACAGATCCCGTATGGGTTTATCCGCACGGGTATAAAATCATCCCCATTCAGAAGTACAAACAAAACGGAATTCCATTGAAATTACCAAAACATTCTGAAAAACGAATGTATGAATATGAATCTCTTTTAAAGAAGATTCCAGGTTTAGTTTTTTAGATAAGAGAATTCTATTTATGATCGTGTTATCATAAACAATGGTATTTAGTTTTTAAGTATTAGAAATTTCCGAGGCGATTAATTCGAATCCTTTTCCCTCGCGAATTAAATCAATAGAATCATCATTGATTTGTAAAATAGTAGATAATTCTGTTTTTACAATCCCACCATCGACAATTCCATCCACCATGTTTCCATAGATAGTTTCTAAATCATCGATATCGATAATGAATTCGTCATCACAAAATGCTGATGTGGAGGTTAAAGGAGAATCATGAATGTTTAAAAGTTCCGAAAGATAAATATGATTAGGAATTCTAATACCGATTTGTTTATCTTTATGGTGAACCACTGAGGGTTTCGGTAGGTTTTTATTGGCCCTTAAAACAAAGGTAAAAGGCCCCGGAGTAATCCTTTTCATCAGGCGGTATGCAGAATTGGGCAAGTATTCGATAAAATTGGAAGCCATCGAGATATCTTTACACAAAAGAGAAAGAGGTTTGTCTTTGGGTAATTTACGGATTGCGTATATTTTCTCGACGCCTAATTTCGAATGTGAATCAGCGATCATAGCGTACACAGTGTCCGTCGGAAAAATATAAACAGCTCCATCCTTCAATCGCTCCGAAATCTGTTTTAGTTTTCGAATTTCTGGATTTTCAGGATGAAGGTATAGGATCATAAATTGGATTCCTGCTACTGAGCAGTGAGTCCCCCATCCAAAACAATACACTGACCTGTCATGTAAGAAGAAGAATCGGAAGCTAAATAAATCGCTGCTCCCAAAATCTCTTCTTGTTTTCCGAGCCGACCCATAGGAATCCCCGCAAGCACTTGTTTCATGATAAATTCTTTATCTTTAATCATATCGGTCATCTCGGTATCAATAAGACCCGGACAAATCACATTCACCCGATAACCATTATTACACCATTCAATGGCTAAAGCTTTGGAAAGTGTGATCACAGCACCTTTGGTTCCAGAATATACGGAGGCAAGTTTACTGCCGACCATACCCAAAACAGAAGCCACATTGATGATGTTCCCACCTTCTTTTTTATGGTGTTTGTAATAAGCCTGGCAATTGCGAAAGACGCCTACGTAGTTTGTTTGGACAATATTTTGTAGTTCTTCTTCTTTGAATCCAGAGGCTGGGGTATTCGTTGCGATCCCTGCATTGTTGATAAGTGTATCAAGTCTGCCATGTTTGGCTTTGATTTGGCCTATGATTTCAAATGCCGAACCTTCGCTACGAACATCAAGCACAACTCCATTGATACCTTCTTTCGCCATCCATTCGATAGACTCAGGTCTTGACCCTGCTCCGTAAACAATGGCACCGGCATCGCGAAAGCCTAGAGCTAAGGTTTTTCCAATACCGCGGCTTGCTCCGGTGATTAAAATCGTTTTCCCTTTTACATCAAATAAACTCATTTTACCTCGTGATTGGAAGGATAACAATCGCTAGCTTGAGGTTTTGTGTCTTCCAAAAGTTTTTTATAATCTAAAGTATTATCGTCCCGAACTAAATCTCTTCTTATGTAGTGTGTCCCTTTGTCATAGTAATCCGCCACGGGATTACAATCTTGGATGTCCTCCGAATAACCTCGTTTACATCCAAAAACCAAAACGAATGCCCATAAAAAAATAGCCAAAACTCGAGGACTCATCATTATGAAATGAAACAATATCCCGTAAGGAATAGCAAGAATTTGTTTATACTCAAATCAGCATCACCCAGACGAATCCAAATCCTAAGTGACCTTGGATTCCAATTTTTGGTGGAACCAGCGAACATAGATGAGGCCCAAATCAATAAAGAACCTCCGCTAGTTTATTTAGAACGAATGGTTCACTCAAAATTGGGGGCAGACGGGAATCCCAATCATTTATATCTGGCCGCTGACACGATCGTTGTGTTTCAAAATGAAATTTTACACAAACCTTTAGATCTAGAGGATGCGATTCGCATCTTACAAACACTATCCGGGAACAAACATTCTGTATTTTCAGGTGCCGGGCTTAAGACGAATTCAACTTTTGATTTTTTCTATGAAGAAACCATCATTGAATTTAAAGATTGGAAGGAAGAGGAAATTAGAGATTATATCCTGCGTTGCCAACCGTTTGATAAAGCAGGTTCTTATGGAATCCAAGACACGGACGGACCTGTGCGGTTTAGAGAGGGATCGTATACGAATGTTATGGGATTTCCCCTCCGAAGTTTTCTTTCACGTTCTTCGGTATGGTTGCCTTTCTGGGAGAATTCGCTTACGCGTAAATGTTGACTAAATTTCCAGGTTTGTAAGCTGCTTTTGCATCCGGACTTGTTTGGATCTCCGCTGCTTTTTTTTCCGTTTCCCCGGAAACATATTTTGGTTGGTAGGCGCGCGATTGGATCGCTTCTACTTGTTCGACCGCTTGGGTATTGTATGTGGGGGACACATACATATACGGTTCGCCTAGTCCTGAAACTCTTGCCACATTACTTGAGATTTCCATACTATGAATATCGCCCTGATCCTAACGAAAGATTAGACCGGTTTATCGAAAATGGAAACAAAAAAATCGCAAGCTAGGGAATTTACCTCTCTTTTCCAACTCTTCAAAACCCAAACTTCGAACTTACCCCAGTTTTTTGCCTACTCGGGGGAAGACTCCTACGAATTTGAACTCATCATTGAACACTACAAGGAAGCACTTTCCAAATCAGCAGGCACTTACGAAATCATTTTGATTGTTTCCGAATCCGGCGAACAAGCAAAACTCTTTGCCGAACTTTTCACTCCGGATATGTTTTATCCAAGAAAGTTAATCATAGTCAAACAAGCTTCTGCCCTTTTTAAACCTATCCTTGATACAAAGTCCGCTCAGGAGTGGAAAGACTTTGCTTCTGGATTTCGTAAAAACATCACCTCCGTATCCGATGAAATTTTTTTATTAGTGCATTACGATAGCAAAGACATCCCACAGAGTTTGATCCAACTCTTTCAAAGTACGCTTAACTTCTATAAAACAAAATTTTTATACCCAAGCGACTATCCAAAAGTATTCAAAGAAGTTTGTGATCAGGAACAAGCACATTTCGAACCCAATGCGGCTGAGGAATTCATTCATAGAATTCCTGCAAACGTCGGTGCTTATTTAAAAAGTGTTAAAAAATTAAAACAATACCTACATCGTTCTAAATTTACAATCGACGATGTTAATATCGTTCTATTTAGCCAAAATGAACTCAATACAAATACTCTCGTTGAATCACTCGTCCAAAAACGAAAAGTAGATTTTTTTAAAGAATTCACAAAGTTTGGTGATCAAAATTCCGAGATCCTCAGTTTCTTAACAAGACTCACTTACAAATTAGATGAGATTCGTAAAATCAAAGTCATTCGCTCAAGACATAACGGAGAAGTTCCCATTCCTCTTATGGATGAACTTTTAAAAACCGGAAGTTATTCCGATGCGAGAAAAAATTTTGTAAGACGACAATTGGTTTCTGATTCGGCGTTGTTTACGGATAAAATTTTAGATCAGTTTTATGAGCAAGTGATTGAGATGAATATTAAATTCAAATCGGGACTTCGCGATGAAGAAGGGAAAAACTATTTTCTACAGAAAATCATGCATTTGTTTTCATTACTTCAAGAAAGATCTTCTAATTGATATTCATGTAGTTTTCGATACAAATTTCTTTCTGAAATTCCAAGTAACTTAGCCGCCTTTTCCCGGTTTCCTTTTGTATAAATCAAATTGGCTTTAATGATTTCTTTTTCATAAATCTCCAAACTGATTCCTGGTTTTACTTCTAATTCTGATAATTGATTTTCAAAAAAATGTGAAGGGATTTGTTTCCAATGTAAATGTTTACTAGAAGAAAAACCCACAAGAGCAAAGATCATATCTTTGAGTTCAGAAAGATTGGTGCGGAAGTTTTTGTTTTTAAAAAATACAAAAAACTCTTCTTCAATCCCTGTGATTTTTTTATTCAACCCAACGTTTGCTTCTTCTAAAAATTGGGAAACAAACTGTGGAAGTTCAGAAATTCTTTTTTTAAGATTCGGTAATTCAAATCGAAAGGATTTCAATTGGTCATAAAAATCGGAATACACATTCTTTTGGTTTAGAATTTCTAATTCTTCCGAATGAATTTCCCAATACAAATACACCTTCGACTTTTCTTCATATTTTTCAGACTTCCACCACTGTTGTAATTGGATAACTTCTTCCGGCTTTGCCTTTGTGATTTGATCAATGAGAATTGTGATCATTTGCTTAGAAGATTTGATTTTCTCTAATGTTTCTCCAAAAAGAAACGGGTATTGAAAGTCCAATCGAATGATAGAATTTTCGGCGATATTTCTTTGTTCCAAACTTCTTTGAATCCAAAAACTTTTACCAACTCCTCTTTCTCCAATGATTAACATTGGTAAGTTTGAGTTGGATGTTTCGATCCATTGGTTACGAATCTTTTGTATATCGGATCCGCTACAAATCCATTCGTGATTGGATTTACTTCTTTTTGATGACACTCACTGTCCCTTGGAGATAACCATTGAACTCTCTGATTTTGTTTGTATCTAAGAACTTTTTTGCCTGTGAAGGTTTCACCATCAATGTTTTGGGATAGGTGGTGTTTACTTTGAGTAAGTTCGTTTCCGCCGGTGCATTTTTAACTCCCCAAGTGGAGAGAGGATCCAAAACAAATGTTGTTTGGATCAAATATTCCTTTCCTTTGGTAACAGTCACATCATAAGGCAATTGAATCCAAATTGCTTCGCCTTTCGATTCGACAAGGACAGTTTGGAAACGATCTTTTTCTGTTTGGTCCGTATTGGATTCTGTCCGAAGAATATATTCCAAATCCGTTTTTACTTCTTCTTTCTCTAAAACACGTTTGTCCGAAATTTTTTCATAAGCAAGGTAAAGATTGTAGGGAGTGATCACATCCACTGCGGCTCGGACCAAAGAGGCATCGTATTTTTTGACTTGGTTTTGGTTCCAATTGAAAGGCATTTGTAATTCTTCCGCAGAAGAATAAACATTAAACTGATTTAGATAAAGGTATTCATAACCTTCTGAAGTTCCAATTTTTTGGTATTCTGTAATTCCTACAACACGACTATTACTTGCCTTACCGATTCGTTGTAATTCCCTGATTGTACTCAAGTCTGAATGATTGGGAATAAGAAGCACCGGTTCAATTTCCATATGACGAAGATCATTCAGTGCCATAATGATAGATCCTGATTTGTCCTTCACACTGGAGGAAAGTAATAGAAATAGTTTTCTAGATTCCTTTTTACCAGAAGAGATTTTTGATTTTAACCCTTGTAATGCGGAAACTACAGATTCGGTTTGGTTATTCCCTTGCCATCCGGTTTCTTCCATCAGTTTTTTAATTTCTGCATGTTCCTTTGTTGGGGGAATAGAAACCGTTTTATCCTTTTTAACAAGAGTGACACCCAAATACAAACCGTCTTGGTCATACAGAGCGGATAAACTTTTTAAAATATCTTTTTTGTAATAAGCATAGGACGAGTGGATGTCTACAAATAGATTGATTTCATAATAAGAGACTGCCTTATTCTTTTTTTCATAAAACCTTGGGGGTAAAAACCGAAAACTTTTATCGTTATGTTTTTCGTATGCCAATACAAAATTAGAAATGAGTTTAGATTGGATGGTTTGTCTTGTTTGGTTTTTACAATTAAAAATGACCGTTTTCACAAGGATGGGAGTTCCAAAATCAATCTGATCCTGAACCACAAAATGAGAATCCCATTCACTACAATAAGAGAAAAGTTCCTGATCTTTTAGCTCAGCTTCCTCATTCCACTCTGTTTCATTTAAATAATTTTCTATTAATTTTGGATCTGTAATTTCAGTAAAAAAATTTCGTTTTAGATAATGTCGTGAAAGTCGGGACAATTCAAAACCCGCCTCACGTCTGGTTCCTAGAACCGAAGGAACCTCACCAGAAATGTAAGCGGGTAGGATAGAAATTTCTTTCGCAAAAATAAATTCGGGGAAGAACGCAATAAAAACGAGTATCCATACGTAGGGAATTCGGAAGGGTCGGCGAGACATAAAATTAGAATCGGTCCATTGAGGGAAAATGTAAATCTTTATCCTTCTACCTTCTTTCGTTTTCTTTGAGAAAAGATTGACAAGGGGTTTTTATAGGATCAAATTCTCCGGAAAAGGAGTAGATTCTTTATGAAGAAATCGCTTATCGTATGTGCCTCTCTAATCGCATTTGTTGTATCTTGCGGATCCAATGATGGAGGCAGAAGAGACGCTACGACCGTAGGTAAAAATGGTTGGATTTTTGAAGGTTGGGCTTGTGCGCCTGACGCCGCTGCTGCAAAACGTGGTGAAAGCCCGGCTGAGTATTGCAAAGGAAAAGAGAAAGAATACGATTATCTTTACATGAAATTTTCTGCACGTGCTTCTGACAAAGCAATCAAAGCTAACTCAGTTGCAATGAAACAATCCACTTGCCGTGAAGCAGCTCGTCTCCAAGTTGCTGGTGATGGTTTGAAAAAAATCTTAGGTGAATATTTAGAACAAGCATCCGGTGTATCTGATGGTCAATCCACAGGTTCCGTGATTGTTTCTGAATCTAAAGGTATCATCAAAGGTGTTGGGGTTTACGACTGCTGCTCACTTAACAATGAAACAGGAATTTGTGCAAATGTTGGCGAACCTGAAACTTGGGAAGAATGTCAGTGTGTTGGATACTTGCGTTATGCAGGTGGACAAAAAGCGCTTGAAGCTAAGGCAACTGCAGTTCAGTAATCTGACTGTTTAGTTTTTAGTTTCAAAGAAGGCCTCCTCTTTAGGAGGCTTTTTTTTGCCTTCGTCTTAGTTTACTTTTTTAACTTAGGGTCGAAGTAGTGTTTGTGAATGAATTCTTGAACGATTTTATGTTCTTCCGCACCCAGTGGTTGGAATATCACTGAAGTCGTTTTACCAGCCGTCCGGTGGACCGTTCCAATAATTTCTAAAGGATTTTGATGCAGAGAAAATTGAACCCTCACCTGATCTCCTTCATAAAAGATGGCAGTGGTTTGGAATGCCAAACCTCCCGTTCCCAAATCGGAAAGATGTCCAGTAACCGGCGTATTTTTGGATTTTACAAGTTCCACAGTGCAAGGCACATCTAACTTCACCCTTGCATCTTTACGTTTTTGTTTGGCTCCACCATACTTACTATAACTATCAGAAAATATCGATTGTTTTGAATCTGCCATTTTAACTTCCTTTACGCGAGACTCACAAACGTTTCACAGTTTATATTCTCGTTTTTTATTTCGCTTGTTTCCAAAAACTTAGAATCTATAGAAACAGATTCCAATCTATCTATAAATTGATTCACATTTGTAAATTGCAATAACTCTCGTTTGCTCTCTTCAGGAAAACCTGTGTTTTCTATATACCGTATAAAATGCTTTCGAAAGAGGATCAAAGCATAATCATCAACGGAAGGATAAAAATCTAACATAAGATGCAAATGTTCTAGGATCACAGTTTTGATTTCTAACCAGGAACAGTTTTCCTTTGGTGATTCCGAAAAGATCCAAGGATTTCCAATGGCTTTGCGACCAATCAGAACTAAATCCACACCATATTTCTTTTTCTTATCTAAGGCTTCCGCAAAACTTGCCACATCACCATTTCCAAAAATGGGAACCGTTGCTTTTGATTTGATCTCACCAATGGGATTCCAATCGGCTAAACCAGTGTATGCCATTGCTTTCGTTCTTCCATGAACGGAAATCGCAGAGACCCCAGATCCTTCTAATACTTTGACTGTTTCTAAATAGTTTAAGGAATTTGCATCCCATCCAAGGCGAATCTTCGCTGTAACAGGAAGGCCAGTTTTTTTGCGGATCCCTTCGATCATTTCTCCTGCCAACCGAACATTTCGCAAGAGCCCTGCTCCGGAACCGTGATGAGAGACCTTTGCCACAGAACAGCCCATATTGAGATCTATCACATCTGGTTTTTTAGAAGCGGCAATTTCCGATGCATTGACAACCGTTTCTAAATCGGAGCCAAAGATTTGAAAAAAAATAGGTCTTTCTTTTTCTAAATAACGAAACATATCTAGGGATTTTGTATTTCCCATTAACAATTGTTCCGTGGAAACAAACTCCGTATAAGCAAAGGCAGATCCAAATCGTCTGGAAATTTGTCGATAAGGACTATCTGAAATACCTGCCATCGGAGAAAGAACAACGTCACCTTTGATTGTTACATTCCCGATGGTAATCATGCTAACTCTCTAATTATTCAGATTCGGTTTCCGAGTCTCTAACAACAGCAAAGTCTTTTACAAAGTCTTCATCTTTCGTATTCACAACTTTGACTCCCATAGCGGAACGTCCCACCATAGAAATGGTTTTTACTTCCACTCGAATGGCCATTCCGGATTGAGTGATGACAAGAAGTTCATCGTCCTCTTTCACAGTAGCAATACCTACAGATCTTCCGTTTTTCTCTCCAATTTTAAAGTAAGTCATCCCTTTGCCACCACGACCTTTGGTTGAGAATTCTTCAAAATCAGTACGTTTTCCAAATCCATTTTCAGAAATACAGAATAATGTAGTATCAGGTTCTACTTTCGTAATCCCTGCAATGGCATCATCGTCTTCTAACTTCATCGCAGTGACACCAGATGCTGTTCTACCTTGCGAGCGGAGTTCATTCAAATTCATTCGAATGGCGAGACCATTTTTACTTCCGATAAAGACATCGTAGTTACTTGGATTGGCGATCACATCGATGAGTTCATCTCCATCACGAAGTCCAATGGCAATGATTCCCGATTTTTTCGTATTTGTGAATTCATCCAATTGGATCTTTTTCACAAATCCTTCTTTCGTCACCATGAGTAGATAGGATTCATCAAAGTTTCTAAAAGTGAATAAAGATGTGATAATTTCATCATCATTCAAATTGATTACGGCTTTGAGTGACTTACCACGTGCTTCTTTCGAACCAATCGGTAGTTCGTAAACTTTCATAAGGAAAGCCCGACCTTTGTTGGAAAAGAGCATCAAGTTGTCATGAGTCATCGCGCTACTTAGTTTTTTAACAAAGTCTTCTCGTTTGGTAGAGATTCCTTGTACGCCCTTTCCACCGCGTTTTTGTCGGCGGAAGGTATCCATAGGAAGGCGTTTGATAAACATATCTTCAGAAAGTTGGACAACCACTTCTTCGTCAGCGATCAAGTCCTCTGCGTTGAATGTAGAAGACTCTATAGACTCAAGACTGATTTCTGTTGCGCGATTGTTTCCAAAAGATTGCGCTACTTTCCCAAGCTCATCACAAATGATTGATTTCACTCGTTCTGGTTTGGCAAGGATGTCTTCTAAGTCAGCGATGAGAAGTCTCACTTGTTCTAATTCTTCAATGATCTTTTGTACTTCTAATGATGTGAGGCGTTGCAAACGCATTTCCAAAATGGCATCTGCTTGCAGTTCAGAAAGAGCAAAGGTCGACATCAAAGAACTTTGTGCTTCTCTCGCATCTTTCGAAGCACGAATGATACGGATCACTTCATCAATATTATCGAGTGCAATGCGTAAGCCCTCTAAGATATGAGCTCGTTTCTGTGCTTTGTCTAAATCAAATTCAGTTCGTTTGATAACGACTTCATTTCTATGATTGGCATAAGCCTTTAGAATTTCTTTCAGCGAAAAGATTTTAGGACGGTTGTCCAAAATCGCAAGCATGGTAATTCCATAACTTACTTGTAGTTGAGTCAGTTTGAAAAGTTGGTTTAGAATGACTTGAGCATTGGCATCTTTTTTAATATGAATCTCAACACGAATTCCCTTTCGATCAGAGAGGTCTAATATTTCAGAAATCCCTTCAATGATCTTTTCATTCACCAAGTCCCCGATTTTTTCGAGTAGGTTCTTTTTGTTTACCTGATAAGGAATTTCATTGATGACAATGATCTCGCGACCTTTGTTGTTTTCGATGATATCAACTTTGGAACGAATGCGAATGGAACCCTTTCCCGTCGCATAAGCTTGATAGAGGCCTTCCCCACCAATGATCGTTCCTCCCGTAGGAAAATCCGGGCCCGGAATGATTTTCATGAGTTCAGGAAGTGTGATATCAGGGTTTTGAATGAGAGCAATGACAGCATTCACCGATTCTTTCAAGTTATGTGGTGGGATGTTTGTTGCCATACCCACGGCAATTCCTGTGGAACCATTCACCAAAATATTTGGAAAATTAGCAGGTAAAACATCTGGTTGTTGTCTCGTATCATCAAAGTTTGGCGAAAAACTTACAGTATTTTTTTCGATGTCTTTGAGAAGTTCTTCTGCAAGTTTAGTAAGCCTTGCTTCCGTATAACGATATGCCGCCGCGTTGTCCCCGTCGACAGATCCAAAGTTACCCTGACCATCGATAAGAGTTTCTCGCATGGAAAAAGTTTGCGCCATACGAACCATGGTTTCATAAACAGGAGAGTCACCATGAGGGTGATAGTTACCAATTACTTCCCCAACAATTTTCGCAGATTTTACATAAGGACGATCGGATCTCCAAGCTCTTTCATTCATCGCATGGAGAACACGTCTGTGAACTGGTTTTAATCCATCTCTGACATCAGGAAGGGCACGACCCACAATTACGCTCATTGCATAATCAAGGTAAGCTTCCTTCATTTGGTCTTCGATTTCAACCGGAATGACCCGTACACCAGCTTTAAGAGCTCCGGCTACGTCTGGTCTACCGGAAAGATTCAGTGCTAAGGTTTTGTTTGATTCGTTTTCTTGGCCGTTTTGTTCGGTCATTTTTCTATCCTAATTCCGATTAAAGATCTAAATTTGCAACTTTGTATGAATTCGCTTCAATGAAACGACGGCGAGGAGATACTTCATCTCCCATAAGGATATTGAATGTATCCTCTGCTTCTACAAAATCTTGTAACTTTATTTGTAACATCACTCGTTCTTTTGGATCCATTGTGGTATCCCAAAGTTGTTCCGGGTTCATCTCCCCAAGTCCCTTGTATCGTTGGATCGTTACTTTATCATTGGGTCTGCCTTTTAAGATTTCATCCTTTTCCCGATCCGAATAAACATAAACAGCTTCACGACCAAATTTCAAAAGATATAACGGCGGTTGTGCGACAAACAAAGATCCAGTTTCGATAATGGGTTTCATATACCGAAAGAAAAAAGTAAGTAATAAGGTTCTGATGTGTGATCCATCCACGTCCGCATCCGTCATGATAATGATTTTTTTGTAACGGAGTTTATTGATATTAAATTCATCATCACCAATTCCTGTTCCCATAACAGTGATTAGTGTTCGAATTTCTTCGTTTGACAAAATTTTGTCCAAACGAGCTTTTTCAACGTTTAGAATTTTACCTTTCAGTGGTAGGATCGCTTGCGTATTACGATCCCGACCTTGTTTTGCGGAGCCACCAGCCGAGTCCCCCTCGACAAGATACAACTCACAATGTTCAGGATCTTTTTCGGAACAATCCGCAAGTTTCCCAGGAAGGCCACCACCTTCTAAAACTGTTTTCCTTCTCGTGAGATCACGTGCCCGTCTCGCTGCTTCTCTTGCTTTGGAAGCTAATATACATTTCTCTAAAATCTTTTTGATAACAGCCGGATTTTCTTCGAAGAAACGGTTGAGTCCTTCACCCGTGATGGTTTGCATAAGACCCTTCACTTCGGCATTCACTAACTTTTCTTTTGTTTGTGAGTTAAACTGTGGCTGTGGAATTTTTATCGATATAACCGCACAAATACCTTCTTTAATATCATCCCCTTGCAAACCATTGGGCTGTTTTTTAAAAAGAATTTGGTCTTTCTTTAGATGGTCATTCAAAGTTCGTGTAAGAGCGGTTCTAAATCCCTCTAAGTGGGTTCCACCTAAGTTGTTATTAATAGCGTTGGTAAAACAAAAAATGTTTTCGCTATACGTATCACAGTATTGGAGAGCAATCTCTGCCCAAACATTTTCCTTCTCACCCACAAAATGTAAAACTTTATGTAAAGGGTGTTTAGCTTCTGTGATGTATTCGACAAAAGAAACAATCCCACCTTCAAATTTAAATTCGTGACTTGCAACTTCTTCTTTTCTTTGGTCTTGAATCCGAATCAGAAGCCCTTTGTTTAAAAAGGCAATTTCTCTAAATCTTGCGGAAAGGGTATCAAAAGAAAAATCAACAGTGGTAAAAATTGTATCATCCGCTTTAAAGCGAACGACTGTTCCGCGGTGAGTAGAGTCTCCAATGACTTTTACATCTTCAACAGGAACACCAGCTTGGTATTTTTGGTAATGGAGTTTGCCTTCTTGGTGGACTTCCACTTCTAAATATGTGGAGAGTGCGTTGACTACAGAAACCCCCACCCCGTGCAAACCACCGGAAACTTTATAAGCATCGTTTTCAAACTTACCACCGGCATGTAAAATGGTTAGCACCACTTCAATTGTGGACTTACCTTTGTCGGGATGAATTCCTGTAGGAATCCCACGACCATTGTCTCTGACTTCTATGATATGATCCGGTAGGATGCGAACATCAATCTCAGTACAATGACCGGCCATAGCCTCATCCACAGAGTTATCCACCACCTCATAAACCATCTTATGTAGGCCGGACTCATCTTGGGTTCCGATATACATTCCGGGACGTTTCCGGACCGCTTCGAGACCCTCTAGGATCTTGATTTTCGAGGCTGAATAGGCGTTTGGATCGGTTTGGTTGGACATAGATTTATAAGATACCCTATAGGAAGTATCCCAGAAAGACCTTCGAAGGGCAAGTGAAATCGGGGGGATTTGGGTGGCTTTAAGACCTAGGATTTTGGAATTCGTTTCCTGTTTTAAAGTGGATTTTTTCCAATAAAACCGGGTTCGCAATTGAGTTTACTTTACCGAGAACTTCGGCCTTTTGAAACTCCAATTCCTGGGATATCATGGAGTGACGACAAACAACTGTGAGTTTTTTACCATCAATGGATTTGGGAAAACTCTGTTTGCCAAAATACTCACCCACAATGTCGTTCCATTGCAGTCGGAGTTTTTTAAGGATCTGGTCTCGGAAGACTGCTTCCCGGTCCATACCCATTTTTTCCAAACTTTGGAAGAGTTCCGAGAGTTCGACTTTCTTCATAATCTAAGAAAACACCTTCACTTTGCCGTTTTCCACTTGGTAGATTTCTTTATCTAGTGTTAGGTTCCCGACATATTCATTGATTCCTTCTAAATCAGTGGTGGTAAAAAATGCCTGTCCACATTCGGAAATCAAATTTACAAAGTATTCTCTCCGTTTGACATCCAGTTCCCGAATGATGTCATCAATGAGAAGCACCGGTGCCTCACCTGTCGTATCACGGATCATTTGGAAACAGGCAGTTTTGAGAGCAATGACAGCACTTCGTTTTTGGCCTTGGGATCCAAACCCACTGAGATCCTTATCATCAAATCCTATAGGAAGTGTGTCTCTATGATTGCCGCAGCTTGTGTATCCGATGGCTCTGTCTTTCCGCAAATTATCGATCAACCGCTGTCTATGTTCTTCTTTAGAGGATAGGTTAGGTTTATAAGTTAAAAAGAAGGGATCCTTTCCAGAACTTAACTGTTGTAAGTTTTTATGAAAGTAACCAGAAAGACTTTCTATCGTTTTGGTTCGGATCTCTCGAATTTCTGCATCATGTTCGATGATGGGTTCATCCCAGATTCCAATTTCACGATCTGTGGAATTTTCTTTTTTTAGGGCTGCATTTCGTTGTTTGACAAGCCTATCATATTCAATGAGTTGTTTGAGATAATAACGGTTTGTGGAAGAGATAAAAGCATCTAAGAATCGTCTTCTTTCTACGTTCCCATCTTCAATGATGAGAATGTCTGGTGGGCTCATTACAATCGAACGAAAATATCCCACATAGTCAGAAATCTTTTTAAACTCTTCTCCATTCACTTTCAATTTCTTTCGTTTGGAATAAGAATGTTCAATTCCATATTCAAAAAGATATTCATTCCCTTCTGATTCAAATTCAGCTCGAATGAAGGTGTCCGAAGTTTCCCAACGAAGGAGTTGGTTTTGGTCCGATTCACGAAAACTTTTTAAATAAGAAAGAAGGGAGATGGATTCGAGAAGGTTTGTCTTACCTTCTCCATTGTTGCCAATAAAAAAGATAAGACGTGATTGGAAAGTAAGCGCTGTTTCTTCGTGATTACGAAAGTTCTTTATGTAGATCTTTTTTAGAAACATTAAAGTTTCATTGGCATGATGACTGAAACAAAGTCACTATCAGAAGGATCTTTAAATAGAACCGGTGCACTAGAAGTCGTGAACTCAAAAATGACTTCAGGATCATCCACAGCTTTAACCACATCACTCAAATAATCACCTTTAAAGGCAATGGTGATTGGTTCTCCATTGTATTCAATTGGCATGTTGTGATCAAACATCATCGTTCCTGGATTGGAAGAACTGATGTTCACACTCCCTTTTGTAAAAGCCAAACGAACTTGTTTCGATGGTTCTTCTGCAGAAATCAAAGCTTGTTTTAAGAAAGTTAAAAAGTCAGCTTTAACAACTCGAACGGATTCGGATGTTTGTTTAGGAATGACTTGTTCATAATCAGGAAAGTTTCCATCAATGAGTTTGAAAAGAAGTTCTACGTTTCCAGAGGAAACATAAATTTGTTCTTCTACAAAACCAATCTTTGCTGTTTCTTTTCCTTCCATCATCTTAAGCATTTCGCGAACTGCTTTGTGAGGAATGATCACACCATTTTTAAATGGAAACTGTTTTGGAAACTTACGAATGATTTTAGAAAGACGACGTCCATCAGTTCCCACAACAATCAGATTGGTATCTTCTGGTTTTAAAAAAAGACCATTGAATACAAAACGTGTTTCTTCAATCGCCATTGCATAAGAAGTTTTACGAAACATCTCACGAATGGTTTGGCAAGGAAACTCAACCACACTTGACTCATCTACTTTAGGAATTGTTTTGATATCTTCTGAATCAATTCCGTTTACTTTAAACTTAGTGTCCATCTTACCAGAAGCATCTGTGATTGTTGTCTCAGAGTTTTCTGCTTGGTCGGTGGTTGTGAGTAAACTTGTATCAAAGTTTAGATTTTTAAAAATACTCGATAGTTGTTTTGCAGGTAAGGATGCCGTTCCTTTTTCCCCAATGGTAGATGGAACAGAAGTTTTAATAGCGATCTCTAAATCGGTCGCAGAAAGATATACTTCATTGTCTCCAGTTTGAATTTTCAAATTGGAAAGGGCTGACTTTATCTCTCGAACGGAGATTACGCCATCCACTGAGTTGATTGCTTTTAGGAAGTCTGTAGTATTGACAGTGAATTTCATTTTTCCTCTTCTTCTTATTTATATTATATATCTTTATATATATTATGTCGTTTCCGCTGGTTCTGTCAGTATGTTGATAAAGCCTGGAAAGTTCAATTTTTATTGAATTATGTCAGGTTTTTTCCTTTTTGCAACTGTCAATATTTATGTCACTTTGAACAGGTAAGGAGAAATTTTAGGGACAATAAGTTGTGACTATGTCCTATCGACAGTTTATCGACAGGTAGTCTTTGCGTTACTGACAGGTTATTGGAAACTTATCTTGTGTTTGATGGTGTGGAAAAAATCTTCCCATTGTGGGTCTGTTTTCATCCGTTCTTTGAACTTATCAATTCCGTGGATGACAGTCGAGTGTGTGGTCGAAAAAATCCTACCGATTTGCGCTTTGGGAACATGGAGGACGTCATGAAGGAGGAGCATACACAAATGCCTAGGTGGGATGAAATCGGCCTTCCGGCTCTTCCCTAGGAGATCTTTCCTTGCCACATTCGTCCTTTCACAGACGAGATCAATGACCATGTCGGGGCTGAACCCGATTCTCTTTTTATTTGTGAGAAATCGGGCTTCTGCGATCTCCTGAATTTTTTCTTCCGTGAGTAAAAAGTATTCATACGCCTTTTTATACAAAACCAAGTCGTTTACGATTCCAATGAGAGCTCTAGAATCACCTTCCAAACGTTCGGCGAGCCAGAGTAGGAGTTTGTCACTGGCAGGAATATTGAATTCTGAAAAATTAGCACGTAAAAGTTCGATGCGTAGAGCCAAGTCATGGGATTTGATATCGGCTTGGAGACCATGCACAAATCGGGATTTGAGCCTTTCGTGTAACGGAAGTTCATAACTTGGGCGATCTGATGCGATGACAATCTGGCGTTTTCTATCATAAAGAAAATTGAAGAGAGCGAAAAACTCTTCTTGAGTTTTCTCAGCACCCCCATTTAAAAACTGAATGTCATCAAAGAGTAAAACATTATAAGACTGGTAACGAATTTTGAAAGACTCGAGAGACTCACGGTTATTTTGTCTGACGGTAAAAATAAACTCGTTTAAAAAAGAGGTACTGTTTACATAACGAACCGTTTTCCATGGATCCTTCTTTTTGATCTCGTTTCCGATGGCGTGGAGTAAATGTGTTTTTCCAACACCCACAGGCCCAAAGATATAGAGTGGATTGTATTTTCCGGGTTGCTCGGCTACACTTTTGGCAGCTGTAAAAGCAATCCGGTTGGAATCAGAAGTGATATAATTACTAAAAATAAACTCTGGATTTAGATCTGAGTCAGATTCATCGAATTTGGATTGGATGACTTCTTTGAAAATCTGTGTGGAAGCTTCCGATTCTGCGAGAATGGAGACTCGAAAACGATCACCTATTACTTGATAGACGGCGTCTTCTATGAAACTAACATATTTGGTTTCCACATGGCGTTTGATTCCCGTGGAAGGAGCTGTCAAATGTACCATTTGGTTTTCCGATTTATCGAATCGGAGTGGTGCAATGAAATTGGAAAAGTACTTGGGAGGTATCTGTTTCGATATTTCTTCTAAAATTTCTTCCCAACGTATGTCCAAGTTTCCCGCCCTAAATGTGAAATCGGGTACTATACTTTTAGCAAGTAGGTAGAATTCAAATGAAAAATCGAGAAACGATCCAAACTAGGAAAAATAGTCGACGCTGATAAAAAAATTATGTCTCCAAATGCTTCTTTTGAATTTCGTTCGAATATTGGCTGTTAGGTGTTCTTAATTAAGTGGCAAGTCTTAAAAAAAGTTGTGATAAAAGAACATACTCAAGGGCTGGAATTTCATAATGTAATTTCATTTTGAAATCGAGGATGGCTTCAATTCGCCCGACATTGGCTTCAAAGTTTTTTTGTCTGTATTCATAGAGAAGTAAGAGACAAATCATCTCTAAAAAATCGATTCCCGTAAGCCCTTCCTTGCTAGCTCGAAATTCTCCCAACTGATCACGCACCCAATTCTCCAATTTGAATAACAAAATGGAATCATGGCAATGTTCTCTCACGTTCTCATGCCACTCTTCCAAAAATTCATCAGCGATTTCAAACGGATTGAGTGATCCACCATAGTAAAGTTTGGATTCAGAAATTTCATTTCTGCGAATCTTTTTGATTTCGTCTTGGGGGAGATAATTAAAGGGAACACAAACGGATCGTGACACAATGGTTTGTTTTAAGTTTCGTAAGTCATTGACGATGAGAATAAACTTTGTATGAGGAGGTGGCTCTTCTAAAGTTTTAAGAAGAGTGGTTTCTGCTTCATTGTTGATGCGGTTGGCTTCGGGAAATAAAACCACTCGGTAATCCGAGGTATGAGGTTTGTAAGGAATGCGTGAGGACAAAAGCCAACGGATGGTGAAGTCTTCTGGATCTTTTTCTTTTCCAATCGCAATGTTTTTTCTTCGGGGAAATTGAATGAAGTCGGGATGGACTCCTTTCATAAATTGGCGGCAAGAATCGCAAACTCCACAAGAGGTTCCTTCCAAACAAAGAAGTTGTCTTGCAAATCTTTCTGCTGCAATCCACTTCCCTACTCCATCGGGACCGTGAAAGATAATCGATCCTGGAATTCGGGATCTATCTTTTACAAAAGACTTTAAGTAGGTCAGTGCAACATCTTGGCCTGACACTTGGTCGAAGGAAAACAAAGTATCAGACATAGTGACTAGTATACCGGAGTGAGCCAGCTCATGTAATTCGGTTGTTCGCCGCGAACTGCTTCAAAGAAAATCGATTGGATTTTTTTTGTGATGGGACCGATGTTTCCATCTCCAATCACCCTTCGATCCACTTCTTTCACCCAAGCCACTTGCACACCAGTGCCTGAAAAAAATAATTCATCAGCAATGTAGAGTTCCGAACGAGCGATATCTCTTTCCACAACTTGGATCCCTAAGTCTTTTGCAATTTGAATGATGCTGCGACGAGTGATTCCTTCTAAGATGGAAGAAGGAATGGTTGGTGTATGGATCACTCCATCCCGAACGATAAAAAGATTTTCCGCTGAACCTTCTGATACAAATCCTCTCGCATCCAAAAAGATGGCTTCGTCCATTCCATTTTGAACCGCTTCTGATTTTGCCAGAGCAGAATTTACATACCCACCACTGACTTTCGAAAGAGTGGGAATTTGGTTATCAGAAAATCTTTGCCAAGAAGAAACGATTGTTGTAAGACCATTTTGTGTGTCGAGGTAGTCGTCCAACTTCAAAGCATAAACAGTGATGTCAGCTTTCACATCATGGAATCTCGGAGAAAGTTGTAAGGCAGAAGTATAAATAAAAGGCCGAAGATATACGTTTTGTTTTACTTCGTTTTTTCGAAGCAGTTCCAAAATGATAGATTGGATTTCTTCTGGTGTGATTTTGATTTGAAGCTGCATGATCTTTGTGGAGTTCACAAGACGTTTGCAATGTTCCGGCAATCGAAAGACATAGAGATTTTTTTTCGCTTCGTTGTAGTATCCGCGGATTCCACCAAAAACGCCGGTCCCATATTGCAAGGCATGGGTTTGGACACTGACTTTTGCGTCTTCGGAAGGAACGATCTTTCCTTCAAAGTATGTATAAGGGAATGAATTCTGAGCCATTGAGATTCCTATCACTCCAATCTTCTGAAGTTTCAAAATTAGAAAATGAATTTTATCTTTTTTTCTCTCGAACCATAGGCCGATGGTTTTGATATCGTTCTAGAGAGTAGAACAAGAATGAATCCTCTCACTCGTTTTTGATACGAACGAATACTTAAGAAGACATAATATGAATCCATCCTTTTATCCCAACCAATTTGATTGTATCGTTGTCGGCGCAGGCCATGCCGGAACAGAAGCTGCTTATATTTCTGCCAAGGCTGGTCTCAAAACTCTCCTCATCACAATGAACTTAGATACCATCGGACAGATGAGTTGTAATCCCGCCATCGGTGGAATTGCCAAAGGACATATGGTGCGAGAAGTCGATGCCCTCGGTGGTCTTATGGGCCGAGTCATCGATCAAACGGGAATTCAATTTAAGATGTTAAACACATCCAAAGGTCCTTCGGTCTGGGCTCCTCGCGCACAAGCAGAGAAAAAACAATACCAACTCATGATCAAACACCAGTTGGAAAAATTAAAAACTCTCTCGATCCGACAAGACACGGTTGAGGATTTGATTGTGGAAGGAAACCAAGTGACCGGTGTCATCACGGGACGCGGGTTTACATTTTATACCAACCATGTGATCTTAACGACAGGAACTTTTTTATCCAGTGTGATCCATATTGGAACTTACCAAAAAGAATCCGGCCGGATTGGTGAGCCAACAACCAAAGGTCTCTCCCATACACTTGCACGTTTTGAATTGCGACTGGGAAGATTAAAGACAGGAACACCGGCTCGTGTTCATAAGAACTCCATCAACTTTGAAGGACTTGATGTACAAGAGGGAGATGAGAACCCGCGTCCTTTTTCATTCTCCACTTCTAAGATCGATCGCAAACAGATTCCTTGTTACATCACTTATACCAACGACACCACTCATGAACTCATCAAACAAAACTTAGAATTTTCTCCAATGTATTCCGGTCAGATCAAAAGTATTGGCCCCAGATATTGTCCTTCCATTGAAGATAAAGTGGTTCGCTTCGCAGAACGGGATCGCCATCAAATTTTTATCGAACCCGAAGGTTATGAAACCAACGAGATGTATCTGAATGGTGTCTCCACAAGTTTGCCCGAGGAAGTGCAGTGGAAGTTTCTTCGGAGCATCAAAGGTTTAGAAGAAGTGGAACTCATGCGTCCGGGTTATGCTATCGAATATGATTTTGTGGATCCAACAGAACTAAACCCAACTCTGGAAACAAAGAAAGTCAAAGGCCTCTATCATGCAGGTCAAATTAACGGCACAACTGGGTATGAAGAAGCTGCAGCTCAAGGGCTTGTGGCCGCTTACAATGTGATTCGATCTGTTCGAAAAGAAGAACCCATTCTTTTCAAACGCAGCGAATCTTATATCGGAGTTCTTGTAGATGATTTGGTTTATAAGGGAGTGGAAGATCCCTACCGAATGTTTACCAGTCGTGCAGAATACCGCCTACTCCTTCGCCAAGATAATGCGGATCGAAGACTCATGCAGTATGGATATGAGATGGGACTTGTGGACGAGTCTCTCTATACGGATATGAAAGATCGTTATGCTCGGATTGAAAAAATCAAATCACAAATGTTTGTGACTTCCATGAAGCCTACCGAAGAACTCACGAAAGTTCTGGAAGAAAGGAAGATTGAAAATTATAAGTTCGGCCACACCGTGGCTTCGTTTCTAAAACGGTCCGATATCAAAATCAAAGATATCGAACCGATTCTTTCAGATCTTGAATCTTTGAACGAAGACGAAAAGGCAGTTTTGGAAATGGAAGTCAAATATGAAGGTTATCTGAAACGTGAGTTGGAAACCATTGAGTATCGTAATAAGTTTTTAAACTTTCAGATCCCTTCTGATTTTGATTACGCCAGTGTGAAAGGTTTGAAGACAGAAGCTGTGGTGAAGTTAGAAAAACATCGGCCTTTGAATTTGGAAAATGCTCTTCATATCTCAGGAGTGGATCCTTCTGATGTGGATCTACTTCTTTATCATTTGGTAGACAGACGATAATCAAAAACAAAAGACAAAGCTCCTCAAATTAAAAAACCAAGAAGGACTCCCCTCTTGGTTTTTTTTATCCTCTTTGAATCCATTTTCTGAATCAAAAATTTTAGGCCGCATCGATAAACCTGGATAGCTTGTTTTCAAAAACCCAGGAACTGAATTTTATCATTCGCAAAATAGACTTTTTAACTTTCTAAAATCAAACTTTGAATTCAGCTAAATTGTTTCGTCTTTCGCTTTGCGTATCACACGATCTTAAACTTCCGATTGATGATCTCTGTTCCAGGTTTTTAAATCGGCACTGACTGGTTGGCGATTTTTAAAACGATCCTGGGAAACTAGTATCAAGCTTTTCTAATCGTAAACAAGCACGTGAGTCTTTTCTAGGATCCAGTTGTCCCCTTGTTTCACGTGAAACGAATGAGACTCCAAAATTCCATCGGCTTTGTATTTAAGTTTATGAACCCGACGGCTTTCACCCTGAAAGAATTCTCTTTCAACGAGATTTCCCTTTGCATCGAATTTGAAATGAATCTCACCAAGACCTTTTTTCTTATCATCAGTCAGGTATTGGATTTGGACATTGGGACGTTTCGGATCAATTTGAAAACGAAAGGATTCATTGTCTTTGGTTTCTAAGTTTTTACCTTCAGCCGCAAAGACGTTTCCTTCTCCATCACTCTCAATGGAATAAACAATCAATAGTCGTCCTTCTCCATCTTTGATGTTCATCTTTTTCAAAGCACGACCTTTGAATTGAAAATCTTTTCTTTCAACAAGATGACCACCGTTGTCATAGACTTCTTCACTAGAGATGAGTCCATCGGTGTAACGGAAAGTTGTCTTTCCATCTCCTTTGCCCTCTTTATCTGAATAGGTTTCGCTGATCAATTTTCCATCAGAGTTGTATTCATATTCTGCGACATAAACAACCTGCCCTTCTGCGTTGCGTACGATTTCTTTATTCGGAACTTTCTTAATTTTTTTAAAAAGGTAGGCATCTTTGTGGGACCACTTGCCGGGAGTGTAACCTAAAATAGGAAAGGAAAGGATGATTAAAAAACTAATGATTCGAATCATGGAAAAGAGTTCTCCTACAGGAGACATCGGCGAATTCATTTAAAACGATAACGAGATTATGTCAGAAAAAACGATCCAAGAAGAAATCCAAGCCATCATCCCTACTCTATTCCCATCTCTCGAACCTGAGTTTGATTGGGAACTAGTGAAGAATTTTTATGAGTTTCTCAAACGAGACAACGAGAAAGGCGGATTCTTTTCTCGAAATGATTCTGAGAAAATACTAGAGAGACATATTCTGGAATCGATGATCTACGTTTGGAAACTAAAAAGCACAGGATATGTTTCACGTGAAACAAACGTGGCCGATGTAGGAACAGGGCCCGGACTTCCCGGTTTTCTTTTTGCCCTTTTGAAAAAAGCACCCCACGTCTTTCTCGTTGATTCGCAGAAACGTAAACTGACGCTTTTGGAAACAGAGATAGAAAGTGGAAGTCTTTCTAAAGTGAAAAAGCGAGTCGAGTTTATCTATGCACGCACAGAGGAGATCAATTCCAATTTTGATGTGGTCACTTCGAGAGCGATGGTTCCTTACCCATACATAGCCGAAGTAACTGCGCGGATGGTGAAACAAAAAGGAATCTTATGTCCCTTCCTTGCACAACCCTACCAAGATTTGGAGAAAGAAACAGAGGTTCTCACGAACAATGGTTTCTTTATGAAAAAAGAAATTCCCATTCCCGAATTAGAGTTTGTGGGAAAGAGACATATCAAAATACTGCAAAAGAATTCCCTTCCCAAAAAGGGATACCCCCGCGACTGGAAAGAAATCGTAAAGGAGACTAAAAGCAAGAATGGGTAAAATCGTTTCTATCAGTAACCAAAAAGGTGGAGTCGGTAAAACGACCACAGCGATTAACTTGGCATCCAATCTTGTTGATTTGGGAAAGAAAGTTCTCCTCCTCGATATTGATCCTCAAGGAAACTCAGGCTCAGGTCTTGGGTTGGAAGTGCAGTCCTTACACAAAACTACTTATGAAGTTTTGATTGGAGAACTCTCAGCAAGAGAAGCAGTTCAAAAAACTTTCGTAAACAATTTGGATATCATTCCTTCAAACATCAACCTCTCTGGTTTGGAAGTCGACTTCCTTGGAATGGATAAGAAAGAATTCAAATTGAAAGATGCTTTGGCTTCGATCAAAGAATCCTATGATTATATTTTAATCGATTGCCCTCCTTCTCTTGGTGTTCTTACCATCAACGCTCTTTGTGCTTCGCAGTCAGTGATGATCACTTTACAAACAGAATACTTTGCACTCGAAGGACTCTCGCAGTTGATGAGAATTATTTCTCTCGTACAGTCACAATGGAATCCATCTCTCGCACTCGAAGGTGTATTGCTTACGATGTATGACAAACGAACCAACTTAGCAAACCAAGTGGCAGAAGATGTTCGTAACTACTTCAAAGAAAAAGTTTATGAAACTGTCATTCCACGAAATGTAAAATTATCAGAAGCCCCGTCTTTTGGAAAACCGATCAACTATTATGATCCAGATGGTGTGGGTGCTAAAAGTTATAAAAGTTTAGCGGAAGAAATTGTAGGGAAGGCATAAGGTTATGGCACTCGGCAAAGGTAAAGTTTTAGGAAGAGGACTTGGGAATTTAATTCCTGTAAATGAAAACAATGTTGAGATTTCTAAAGAGGAACTCAGCGGTCTTAGAGAAATCAAAGTCACAGAAATTTTACCAAACCCACACCAACCAAGAAAACAATTTTCGGATGCCTCTATCCAAGAACTTTCGAACACCATTGTTGAACATGGAGTGATCCAACCCATCGTTGTACAAAAAAATCCATCTGGTTCTGGATTTCTTTTGGTAGCAGGTGAGAGAAGGCTTCGGGCTTGTAAACTTGCTGGCTTTGCAAAAATACCAGCCATTGTTCGTGACATTTCCGAAGCGGATATGATGGAGTTGGCTCTGATTGAAAACATCCAAAGAGAAAATCTCAATCCAATGGATGAAGCTTTGGCTTACCAGGCAATTATCGACAAACGCGGGTTAAAGGTAACAGACCTTGCCACTCGTGTGGGAAAAAACCGCGCCACCATTTCCAACTTGATTCGGCTTTTGTCTTTACCCAAACCATTACAAGACTTGGTGAAAGAAGGAAAACTTTCGGAAGGCCAAGCTCGCCCTCTGCTCTCCATACCCGATTCTAAAAAACAATTAGAAGTAGGTCAAAAGGTAATCTCTGAAGGTTGGAATGTTCGTGAGGTAGAAAACTATGTTTCTAATCTTTTGAACCCTGATAAAAAATCAAAGTCTGCTTCTGTTGGCCCAGACAAACGCGACGGTAGTATCGTGAAGTTAGAAACAAAACTCAGAAACAAATACAGTTCCAAAGTCGAAGTCTCTCACAATGAAACGAATGGAAAAGGAAAGATCGTTTTCTCTTATGCGAACTTAAGTGATATGGAAAGAATCCTAGAGCAGCTCGGTGTGAAACTGTAGTTTCGCCAACCGGTCGTACAATTCACTTTTTCTAATGAGTTCGTCATGGGTTCCGGCGGACTCGATCTCCCCTTCTTTGATCACCACAATCTGATCCGACTTCACTACTGTGGAAAGTCTATGCGCGATCATGATGGTAGTTCTTTCTTTCACCAAAAAGTCCAAAGCTCGTTGGATCATTTGTTCCGATTCCGAATCGAGAGCCGAGGTGGCTTCATCTAAAAGTAGAATTCTTGGATTCCGAAGTATGGCTCTCGCAATCGCGATTCTTTGTTTTTGTCCCCCCGAGAGTCTGGTTCCTAGATGTCCCAAATTACTTTCATATCCATCGGGAAGTTGGTTTAGAAATTCTGTTACGTAGGCATTCTCTGCAGCTTTCTCTATTTCTTCAAAACTGGCATTTGGTTTTCCATAGGCGATGTTCTCGCGTAAGGTCCCACTAAAGAGAATGGGTTGTTGGGGAACAAAGCCGATTAGAGAGCGTAAGTCTTTTAAAGTTAAATCTTTTAGGTCGACACCTTCGATAAGAATCTTTCCTTCCGTGGGATCATAAAACCTGAGGATGAGTTCAAAGAGTGTACTCTTTCCTCCACCGGAAGGACCAACTAAGGCCGTGGTTTTGTTTGCAGGAATTTCTAAATGGATGCCTCGAATGGCTTTATGATCGGGACGTGATGGATACGAAAACTGCAGATGATCCAAATTAATTTTTAGTCCTTTCTGTTTAGAAGAACCATTCAGAGATCCGTTTCCTTCATTGGGAAAAAGAATGTTTGCGATCGGTTTTGGAAATTGTGGATCTTTGATTTCTGATTCAGATAAAAGAAGTTCCATCAAACGTTCGGTAGCTCCGGCCGCTCTTTGCAAATCCCCAAGCACTTCCGAAACAGCACCAACACTATTGGCAACCATGATCGCATAAAAAGAAAAAGCGATGAGTTCTCCACCAGTAATTTTTCCTTCTAATACATCGGTTCCCCCAATCCATAACATGACGCTGATTCCTGTGAGAATAAAAAGAATCACTGCTGCAATTAGGAGTGCTCTTTGTTTGATTCGTGCAACAGCGACATCAAAAGCAGCCTCAACCGTATGAGTGAATTTTTCAACATCCTCTTCTTGGTGGTGGAAGGATTGCAAAATTTTAATATTGAGAAGGGATTCACTCACGTAAGTTCCAATCCCTGCAATTTTGTCCTGAGTGGTGCGTGATAGGTTTCTAACTTTTTTTCCGTAAAACAAAATCGGAAACACAATGAAAGGAACACTGAGTAGAACGATCATTGTGAGTTTGGCATTGGTGATAAAAAGGAAAATGATCCCTCCTACAAACATCAAAACATTTCGAAGGGCAATGGACGCAGAAGATCCAATCACTGTTTGGATGAGAGTTGTATCGGTGGTGATCCGAGATTGAATTTCCCCTGGAGAATTCATTTCGAAAAAACTGGGATGGATGAAAATGATATGTTTGAAAACATCTCTTCGAATGTCTGAGGCCACTCGTTCCCCAATCCAGGAAACTGAGTAATGCCGAATGTAGGTTCCGATCGCAAGGAGGATTCCCACTAAAATAATAAAGGCGAGTGAATAACCTAATTCTTGTTTGGATCTCGCAGAAAAACCAGCATCAATCAAATGGCGTAAACCCTGACCCAATCCTAAAGTTACCCCTGCGGTAAAAAGTAAGGCAAAGGAGGAAAGTGCCATTTGTAATCTGTAGGGTTTGAGGTAAGAAAAAGTTTTGGAGAGCGCGCGGATGTTTTTCGATTTTGGTCGGTCTGGAGTTTGCAAAGAATTATCCTTTTAGATCAATAAGTAGACCTCTGATTTCATCTAATTGTTTCAAAATCACGAACGCACTGTTGTTGGGAGAAAACATGGTTTTGGCGAGGAGATCTAATTTTTCATCCACAACCTTTACATAACGTACGTCTTTTTGGTCATTTCGTCCGCGTTGTGGGGCTTGCATGACTTTGTAGTTTTTCTTTAGAATCAGCTCTGCAATTTGTTTGATGTGTTTTTTATACGATTCGAGATTTTTGTGGTTGGGATCTTTAATCAGTTCTTTTTCCAAATCAGGTAGATCTTTCCAGAGTTCGTTTAACTCTCGGGTTTCCTCTTTTCCGGAAGGAACGATAGATTCTAAAATATCTAAAAAACTTTGTTTGGATTCATCGACTGGAGCAAAAGATCCGGAGAGCTTTTCTTTGGCACCTTTCTTCGCCTGAGTGGATACCGACTTAGGGTTGTTGTTTTGAATGATCATAAACCCGCCTAATGACGAGTGGGGTTAATCGTGCATTTTCCGTGAAACACTACGCCTTCTTCTACGATTAGGCGAGGAGTGACAATGTCCCCTTCTAATCGACAGCTGGAAAGTAAGGTAACTCGTTCTGTTGCATAGATGTTTCCGCGGATTTCTCCCCCGGCAACGACCACACGTGCTTTGATATCTGTATCGACGATTCCAGACTTTCCTATAAGTACCTTTCCGGTAGTTTCGAGAACTCCTCGAAATTTTCCATCGATACGAATGAGGCCAGGGAATTTGAATTCGCCTACGAACTCGGCGCCTTCCCCAATGATGCTATTAACTAAAAATTCTTCTTCTGTAGATGGATTCGGCATTATTCTTGAATTTGGTTGAGAAACGAAAACGGATTCAACGCTTGGGTACCAACATGGACTTCATAATGAAGATGGTAAATCGGATTTTCTGGTGATTTTCCAACATAACCTAGAATGTCGCCCTTGGAGAGTTTTTCATTTTTCTTAACACGAATTCGATCGAGATTGGAGTAGATTGTTTTCCATCCAAAACGATGAGACAATTTTACATAATAACCAGTAGCAGGAGAATATCCTGTATCAAACACCATACCCGGAGCAGTGGCAATGACTTCCGCACCTGGAAAAGATCCAATGTCCAATCCGCGGTTTAACTCTTCTTTTCCAGTCACAGGAGAGATGTATTTTCCAAATGGAAACAAAACATAACCTTTGGTTGGCCAAATGGAGGGAGTATTTCGAATGATGCTCTTTCTTTTTTTAATGAGTTTGATGATCTCTTCAGAAAGTTCGGAAGATAATTTTAGATTATGAATGTCTTCTTTGATGCGAAAGGATTCATCAGTAATGTCCGATTGCGGTGTTCCTTGTAATGCGAGGAACTGTCCTGCTTGTCCACCCATCCCTTTAGAAACGCGAGATGGATCTCCACCTAATTTAATATAAAGGTTCGATATCCTTTCATAGTAATACTGGATGGTTTCGTGAAGGGAGTTCACCTCTTCCTTCATCTTAGAGGATTGTCGAATAAAGTCTTTGTTGGTTAAATTGAGTTCTGTGAGTTGGTGAATGGATCCACTGTGTGATAAAACATTCACAGCACTGATCACAAGAAGGACTACCATGATTCCGATAAAGATGGAAATGGCTTTGTAGGAGATAACAAAGTTAATGGTTTTACGGTCGGTATGCGGAATGACCATAATGGTCAGACGTTCACGGCCTTTTTTATCAAGATCCTCGTAACGTTGAGACAACTTAAGCTTCCATTCCTGGACTTTATACCGCAAACGGTAAAAAATTAAATGTAGTCTTTGTTTTACTTCCACGTTCTTTCGAGACCTTTGACTATTTAAACAAAAGTTAATGCACCCACTATATCTTTCGATTGAATTTTCATTTTCATCCAGTGGAAATTACAAATCTTGCTATTTATGGGATATTCAACCATCGACACACACTGCCACTTAGACATAATTCGGGAACAGGGCCAAGAGATTGAAGAAACACTGGCGAAATCCCGAACGGCTGGAGTAGACCGCATGGTTCAAATCGGAATTGATTTACCTAGTTCTAAGGAAGCTGTTCGTATTTCAGAAACTCATTCGACTAAAGACTTAGAGATTTTCTATTCGATTGGTTGCCATCCGACGGAAACGCATGAATTCCCCAATGCGGACCAAATTTTAGATTTAGCAAAATCCCGAATGGATGATCCAAAATTTTCAGCCATCGGTGAGATTGGTGTCGATCTCTATCATGACGCGAGTACTAGACTGGCTCAGAATGAAGTGTTAAGAAAGTTTTTACAGTTTTCTGCTGATTATAAATTGCCTGTAGTGATTCATTCGCGCGACGCCTTTGCAGATACGTATGAAGCGTTAAAAGAATTTAAAACAAAAGCATTTGGTGTGATTCATTGTTTTACTTATGATTATGAAGCAGCAAAACAATTTGTGGATTTGGGTTACTATGTTTCCTTTTCAGGAATTGTTACGTTTAAGTCTGCGACCGACATCCAAGAAGCTGCACGTAGAATTCCTTTAGAGACAATTCTTATCGAAACGGATGCACCATTTTTATCGCCAATGCCTCATAGAGGAAAACGAAATGATTCTTCGCATTTACCTTTTGTATTAGAAAAAATGTTCTCGTTGCGTACAGAAACTAATTCCGAAGTATCCGATCGTATTTATCAAAATTCCATAAAATTTACAGAAAGAAAGGCCTATCACCATGCTTGATATCAACCGTATCGTCCAAAATCCAGAAGAGCTACTTTCCACCTTACAAAAGAGAGGTGTTGCTTCCGCAGACATCGAAGCTAAAATCAAATCTGTTTCTGAAAAACAACGTAAGTTAAAATTGGAAGTAGAGGACCTTCGTGCGGAACGAAACCGAGTTTCGAAAGAAATTGGAATCCAAAAATCGCAAGGCAAAGACATCACCGAAATTTCTGCATCGATGAAAGGTGTTGGAGATCAAATCAAAGCCATTGAAGATGAACTGACCAAAGAAGAAGAGTCTTTACAGGATCTCAATTTGGGTCTTCCGAATTTACTCGATCCATCGGTTCCAGAAGGAAAATCAGAAGCAGACAATGTTCTCGTTCGTCAGTGGGGTGATGTTCCCAAACTATCTTTCGAAGCAAAAACACATTTTGACATTGGGGAAAAATTAGGTATTTTTGATTTTGAACGGGGAGTGAAACTTGCGGGAGCAAGGTTTTACACTTACCGTGGACTTGGTGCCAAACTTGAAAGAGCATTGATGAACTTAATGCTTGATACCCATACAACTGAAAATGGTTATGAAGAGATGTGGGTTCCTGTTCTTGTGAATGATGAGTCCATGACTGCCACAGGCCAGTTGCCCAAGTTTGCAGAGGATTTTTACAGGCTAGAAAAAGACGGACTCAACTTGATTCCAACAGCGGAAGTGCCACTCACGAATTACTACCGTGATGAAATTATTTCTGAAAAAGAATTACCAATCTCCGTATGTGCTCACACTCCTTGTTTTCGAAGGGAAGCGGGTTCTTATGGGCGTGATACAAGGGGTCTTGTTCGTGTGCACCAATTCCAAAAAGTGGAACTAGTCAAATTTGTAGAACCGGAAACTTCACAAACGGAGCACGAAAAAATGCTCCAAGATGCCGAATCCATTTTGCAAAAACTAAAACTTCCTTACCGAGTGATGTTACTTTGTAGTAGAGATATGTCTAGTGCTTCCTCGAAAACCTACGATATCGAAGTTTGGATGCCGGGTCTTGGTCGATTTATGGAAATTTCTTCTGTTTCTAACTTCAAAGACTATCAAGCAAGACGGGGAAAAATTCGATACAAGTCAAAGGAAGGAAAAAACCTGCTCGTCCATACTCTGAACGGTTCCGGTCTTGCTATCGGTCGAACACTGGCTGCAGTGATCGAAAATTACCAATCAGCAGATGGAACCTTCCAAATTCCGGATGTATTGAAACCATACATTCGTTAAAAATTTAGGGCAGATGACCGAGGTGTCAAATGCCCTATTCGTCTTTATCTAGATCAAATTCAAAATCCATCACCATATCGATTGATAAAAAACTCCCATTACTAATTCTAATTGGTAAAAATAATTTTTTGGAGTTAGGTAAGATAAATTCTTTTTCAGTCTGGGGTTTATATACGAAATGCAGATATTTAGCCGGATTGGTGGTTTATGCGTTACTCATAAAATCTCGCATATACGTTGATTATGCGAATCTCGCTTATTCCCCAGCACGCGGGGGTGTTAAACGCATTACGTTTATTCGTAAATTGATAGGGAGTTCCCGTCGTCAGGATAGGACTGAATCCTTATCGCATATCGTTTATTGTACACTTCTTCTATTTCTTTCCTTTCAGATTCTTTTTCTTCCTAATTCTATTTATAGCCAAACAGCGGATGTAGAACCAAGTCTGGTGGTTGCTCCAATTCAAGGGCCGATCAATACTGAGTTTCAAGAATTTGGACCTACGATGACTCCGGATGCTAAGAGTTTGTATTTTTATTCTAAACGTTCGAGTAAGGGTTATACTGAAATTTTTAAATCGGAACGTAAAAAGGATGGGACTTGGGATTTTCCAGAAGAGGTTGATGTTTTAAATTCTCCTTATGATGACCAAAGCCCTTTTATCACAAGGGATGGAAAAACATTGTTATTGTCTTCGAATAGAGATGGTTCCGTAGAAGTAATGTTACCCGATGGTAAGGTTGGTATTTCTAGAGATTTATATGTTTCGAATTGGAACGGAAAATCTTGGGGTAGTCCCGTGGCATTGCCGAGTCCCATCAACACAGAAGAAATCGAAGAGAATCCTCATCTACTAGGAGACACGCTACTTTTTACTAGGTATCCTTTTGGGAAACCAAATCTCGCCAAAGTATATTTTAGCCAATATAAGAATAACACTTGGTCGAATCCAAAACTTCTCCCTTCTCCCATTAATGATAATTATGCGACGATTGCGGCTGCCTTTAATGATGATGGAAGCATTCTTTTTTTCTCATCAAACAGACCTGGTGGATACGGTGGATTTGATTTGTATATGGCAAAAATTGACGGAGAATCCTTTAAAGATATTGAGAATTTAGGGGCCCCAATCAATTCCACAGAAGATGAAGCTTATATTGTTTTCCAACAGGTAAAAAAGACATTTTTATTTTGTAGGAGAGTCGAAGGTAGATCCTTTGATGTGTTTACCGCATCCGTCCCCAAACAAGAAAATCTGGTGCAAAAGAAACTAGAGGAAACAAAAAAAATCTCGTTGGATTCGGTATACTTTGAACGGGCTTCCTCGGTTTTAAAACCGGAATCTTCGGCTCCACTAGACTCTATCGTTGACTACCTACATGAAAATTCTGATAAAAAAATGAAAATTATAGGCCATACAGATTTAACAGGAACGTTTGAAGACAATATGGTTCTCTCGAAAGAGCGAGCGGAGTCCGTTAAACAGTATTTAGTCTCTAAAGGAGTGGATCCCAAACGTTTGGCGACGGATGGAAAAGGGCCAACACAGCCGATGGTTCAAGGGACAGATGAGACTTCGTCCAAAAAAAATCGA
>NZ_JAFFPS010000023.1 GCF_016919165.1 Leptospira chreensis | reverse complement strand
CAAGAAGAACTCGAAGAAGCACGCGATAAAGTTATGATGGGACCTGAACGTAAGTCTATGTTTATCTCTGACAAAGAGAAAGAAATGACAGCTTACCATGAAGCAGGTCACGCACTTCTTGGCACCTTACTGCCGTATACCGAACCTGTTCATAAAGTAACCATCATTCCACGTGGTAGAGCTCTTGGTCTTACCCAATCTCTTCCTGTGGAAGACAGACATTCCTATCGTAAAAACTATTGTTTGGACAGGATTGTTATGTCTATGGGTGGATACATTGCCGAAGAACTGATCTTTGGTGATCCGTCTAACGGTTCTTCTAACGATATCCAACAAGCAACCAACATTGCACGCCGTATGGTTTGTGAATGGGGTATGTCTGAAAAACTAGGAACCATCCATTACGGATCGGGAGAAACTTCTCCGTTTATGGGAAGAGATTACGGTCATACAAGTAAACCATACTCTGAAGAATTTGCAGCATTGATTGACCAAGAAGTCAAACGCATCATCCAAACATGCCTTGATAAAGGTCGCGATTTGGTGAAAAAGAACCAAAAGAAATTGGATTCCATTGCGAAAGCACTTCTTGCAAAAGAAACAATCGATGCACAAGAGTTAATGGATATTGTCCAACCTTCCTTTGATAAATTCGCTGATTCCAAATCAGGATTAGGATCTAAAAAAGGCAAAGGTGCTTCGGCAACAAAACCTGCATACTCTTCATAAGAAGTATTGATGAAGTATTGGCTCTTTAAAACAGAACCAGATGTGTTCTCTATCGACGACCTAATTAGAGAAAAACTCTCTTATTGGGAAGGGGTAAGAAACTACCAAGCACGTAACTATCTTCGCGACGAAGTTAAGTTAGGTGACTTGGTTCTATTTTATCATAGTAGGCTCGATCCACCAGGGATAATCGGCGTTGCGGAAATTGCCAAAGAAGCAACACCGGATCCTTACCAATTTGATCCCAACCACAAATACTTTGATCCGAAATTGAAAGGTACTGAGCCCAGATGGTATGGAGTGCACTTAAAACCCCATACTAAGTTTAAAGACCTGATTCCTTTGGATACTTTACGAAACACGAAAGGTCTAGAGAAGATGGTTGTGACACAAAAAGGATCTCGGTTATCGATCCAACCTGTGACTAAAAAAGAATTTGAAATTGTTCTAAAAATGGCAAAGTAGAAGGAACCGTCGGTTCGCCACTCGCTCAAAGATCACATTCTCTCATAAAAATTCGAACCAGAAAATTTAGTTCATTTGATAAATGATTTCTTTTAGTTTTTCTAAAGTGATCGGTTTCACTATATAGTTTCCACTTAGATTGTATTTCTCTGCTCTGCGTAAATCTTCCTCGCTGGAAGAACTTGTGACAATATAAACTGTGATATTTTGAAACACCGAAATGGAAGTAAATTCATCTAAAAACTGCCAACCGTCCCATACAGGCATATTTAAGTCTAAAAGGATGAGTTCCGGTAAATTTTCTTCTAGAGAAACCCGAGAGGCTAGCATTTCATAGGCCTCTTTTCCATTTTGACAGACCAAGGTGTGGTTCACGAGTCCCGAAAGGGAAATAATTTGTTTTATTAAAAAAAGGTGAACGGGGTCATCTTCCACAACACAGGCTAAGTTAATTTTATTCATAGGGTAAAAATACAGTAAATTTTGTACCAGTTCCTACATTACTTTCAACTTCTATTTTTCCTCCCATCGTTTCTATTTGGTTTTTTGAAATGAATAATCCAACTCCCCTTGCTTCTTTATTTTCATGAAAAGTTTTATACATTCCAAAAAGTTTGTCTCCGTGTTTCTTTAAATCGATCCCTTGGCCATTGTCTTCAAACTGAATCACAACAAATTTGTTTTTGCGTGAGCCCGAGACCTTTAAAAAACTATTTCGATCTTTCGCTTTGTATTTAATTGCATTGGTCATTAGATTCAGCACTATGCTATCCAAATAGGCAGGAATTCCACGAACCAATAGTGGGGATGGTAAGTTGACTTCCATATTTAAATCTGATTCTAAAATTTGTAAGGCTAAACTTTCGATATTTTTCTGAACTACCTGACCAATATCGATCGATTCATAATTTTCTTGGGCCATATTGACCTTAATCACTGCGGTAAGGTCTTCGATGGTTTGTTTTAAATTTTCAGTGGCTCCTAGTAACAATAACATCATTTCATTTTGAAAATAATCAGGATATGTTTTTTGTAATATATCCATCATTCCACTAATTCCAAAACTATGAGATCGCAAATTATGAGAGACAATATTGGTAAAATTTTTCAGTCGATGGTTCTGTTCATTTGTAATATCGAGTAAAGACTGAATTTCTGCTTCTGCTTTTTTTAATTCAGAAATATCTACAGCAACACCCAAAAAACCAGATATCTTTTCATTTTGTTTTACAGCAGTTATGGATAGAAGTACAGGAAAAGTGGATCCATCTTTTCTTTTATATGTCCATTCGAGAGTATTTGGTTTTCCAATTTTTGCATTGTAAACCAAAATATCAAAACCTTCGATGATTTGATTGTATTCACTCATCAGTAATTTAGCTCGATTTTCTATTTCACTTTCGATATGATAAATTTCAGGTGTAAAATTTCCGATTAACTCCTCTGAAGAATAACCAAACATTCGTTCGGCACCATTATTAAACTCAGTAATCATTCCCTCTGTATCGGTACTAATAATGGCAACCAAAGTGCTGGCGTCTAAAATGGCTTGGTTTTTGGCTAAAGCTAGTTTTAATTTTTGTTCAACTAACTTCCATTCCGTGATGTCAATGATTTGAGAAACAAAATAATGAACTTTTCCTTCTTCATTTTTCACCATCGATACAGCCAAAATAATGTAGACGATGTTTCCATTTTTGTGAAAATATCTTTTCTCCATTTGATAAAACCTTCGTTTATCAGCGACAAGTTCCTCTAAATAACTTAAGTCTGCATTCAAATCATCGGGGTGAGTGATGTCTTGGAAGGTTAACTGCATGAGTTCCGATTCAGCATATCCTACAATTTCACAAACCCTTTTGTTCACCTTAAGCCATTTCCCATTTTCATCAATAAGGGCCATTCCCACCGCAGCATTATCAAAGTTCCCGCGAAAAGCAGTTTCACTGGCCCGAAGATCCTTTTCCAATTTTCGAATTTCAGCAATGGCTTCTTTTGTTCCAAACAAGGATAAGGACTTTCCATCGGAACTAGAACTTTGTAAAATTAATTCATTCGTTTGTGTATCGTTTGTTTTTTGTTGGATTAAATGTTTCACTCGAGTTGAAATTTCTCGGAGTAGTTCCAATTGGTTTGCAGTTAAAGTTTTTGGTTTATCATCTAAAACAAAAATTGCTCCCAAAATAGATCCATCCTCTGAAACCAAAGGAATCCCAATCAAAAACTGAGTGGGAAACTCCTTAAGAAAATTCGCAGTTTGTTTGGAGTTCTGTGTGTGATTGTAGTTCTCGATCTGCACCATCTCTTTTGATGGCCCTATGATTTGGGTAACAAAAGAAACTAGAGAGGGAATTTGATCTGGTGCAATCCCAGATTCTGCAATTGGTTTTTGATCCTTTCCTTCTACGATAGTAATCAGTGAAATTTTTGAGTCACAAATCTGAGTCGCAAGTTTTGCTAAAAAATAAAATTCATTTATATCCAAAAAGAGGTTTTCCTTCGGTCGAATATCCAAAAACCAAATCTTGATTATAAGTTAAGTTTGTCATTCGGAACTAAGGTTTAGCCGTAAACACTTGTACGGCCTTTACCTTATCTATATCATAAAACTTTTTATCTTTGTAAAAGGAAGTCCCTGCACCCATATACGTAAACTCTGGATTGAGGATGTTCTTTCTGTGTCCCGGTGAGTTAAACCAAATCTCTACCACAGCTTTTGCCAAACTCAAATAGGTATGATTGGGAATGGGTGATCCCGCTTTTGTATAACTAAAAAAAGGTCCGCCGTTTTGCACTGGAGTGAACACAGCACGCCCACCTTGGTATTGAATTCCAAATGCGTTAATGATATTTTCTGCAGAGTATGTATCCACAATTCCCACCAAATCCAAACGATCTCGAAGTGTTTCTTTTCCATTCACAGTGCTTGTATGGGAATAAAAATCATAAGTTACCATGTCTTGCGCATGTCCGAAAGCTGCCTGTTCACACTTTTCCGAATATTTAAAAGGACGAAGGCCTAAAGTTTTCCTTTCTTTGGATGTAACATAAAAAACAGCAGCATTTAACAATGGATAATCGATTTTTGCAAAATCAATGGCGCTATTTGCCGGAGCATAGGATGGAAAACTATCCTCTGTAAATACATCGTATTGTTCGACTTTCCACTTATCCGATTCCGGTAATTCCCGACCGTCCTCAATACTTTCTAAAAAAGCTAAATTGGGATCTTGTTGTTCCACAACCTTTTCTACAGGTTCCGGTTTTTTAACTTCTACAACGGGAGCTTTTTTAACTTCGGGAGTTTTACAAACGAAAGTAAATAAACTCAAAACAAAAACAATGGTCAGTGTTCGAGATGGGAATGTGTAAAGGTTTGATTTTGTTTGAAAATTCATAAAGTCTCCTATAGGTAACGATTGTAATCTTGAACCACATTATGGATTAGATTCTTTTCTTTGTTAAAGTGAATTGTTTTCGCTTCTTTGATTCCAGCTTCCCAGATAAATACAAATGGAATTCCAAATAGAGTGGAATGTTTTTGCCGATACTTTTCGCGGCCTACGAGTTTATCGTTTAAATAAAAATCGGCATGGAGGACTCGTTCTTTAGAGTATATGGAAGGTAATAACCCAGCAGTACCTAACATAAATAAGGTGGAAATGGAAGAAATCCAAAAATGTTCGTATTCGTTTACTTCACTTGTATACAAATCGATATGATGGTTGGCCCGGACTCCGTCCGATAGAACACGACCAAAATACCCAGTTTCCATTAAGTATTTTGTATAAATTGCTGTGATTTCTCTTTTGGTTTTATCATTTTCGGGAGTGGAAACTTTAATGGTAAGGATCGCAATTTGTTGTTTGAAATCAGGTCTTGCGATGATGGGAACATCTTCGCTGATATAGTTGTAACAAGAAAAAAGAAAAAATGGGACAAATACTGATAAAACTAAAAGAGATCGAATACTTCGCATAATTCGAAAGTAGAGTAATGGAAGTTGAGGAGAGGAAAAGTCTTTTTTTTAAAACCGAGAAAAATCGACAATTCCCAAGAGATGTAAAATCAGGCCCCCGACTGTCACAAAAAAGGTCCAAGCGATGATGGAAATGATGCCACCAACCTTTAACATCTCTAGACTTCTAATGCCACCATAACTGAAAGCCAAAGCATTGGGTGGAGTGGATACAGGAAGTGGCATGGCAAGAGAAGCACCGATGGTGGCCCCAATGGCTGCAGGCAAAATCAGATTTGTGGGCAAACCCATGGTGATGGGGAGAATCAAATTGGCCACACTGGTATTACTTAGGAAACACGAAAGGCCGAGGGATAGGATGGAAAAAAATAAAAATAAACCCAATTGACCCGAATCACCTAACATAAACAATCCGACAAAATGTTTTGCGAGTCCCGTTTCCTCAAAAGCTTTACCGAGGGCAATCCCGCCACCCATAAGAATGAGCACGTCCCAAGAAAGGTTTCGAAATTCTTTTAAATCCAAAAGTCGAAATCCAAAAAATACAATCACGGGAAACAAAGCTACAGTTCCATTAGAGACTCCATGCCAGTCAGAAGTAATCCAACCAAAGATAGTAATGGCGATGATACCCGAAGCAATGGAACGATCTCGCTTAGAAAGAGAGAGATCGACTTCAGAAACTTGGATGGACGCGACAGAATTTCCCAATTTGTCTTTTTTTAAGTACACAATGTACAAAAGAATAGCAAGTGCAAAAACAGAAAGGATGAATACAGGAAAGGCAAATCCCATCCAATTTAAAAACCCAATTTCCAACCCCTTCTCTTGCAAATACCCAATTCCAATTACATTGGGAAGGGTTCCTACCGGTGTTCCGATTCCTCCCAGATTGGCAGAAAATGGTACAATGAATAAAAGTGATTTTCGCAAAGGATTGTTCTCTTCTAAAGATTTCATCATAGAAGAAACAAGGCCAAGCATCATCGCAGCCGTGGCAGTATTATTCATCCAACAGGATAAAAAAGCAGTGGCAAAACCTAAGGAGAGGAGGAGTAAAAAAGCGGAACCTTTCGTTTTTCGGATCACAAACCGAGCAATGGCAGAATCCAATCCGTAGGATGTGATGGCCGAAGAAATTACAAATCCACCTAAGAACAGTAAAATGGTCTCTGAAAAATAACAAGATAGGAAAGTAATCGTTTTTGGTGCCCCTGGTCCCCAAGCCGGAAGTAACCAGACCAGTTCTAAAAATAGAACTAAAAAACCCGTAACATAGAGAGGGAAGAGTTCTGTCACCCAAAGAAAGGAAACAAGTAAGGCTATGGCCAAATTGATCTCTTGCGGTCGGGTAAGACCGAGCCAGTTTTGATACCAGCCGAAGAGGGCAGGAATCACGGTTAGACTTGAAAATACAATACCGGCTCTAATCATTGTGACTTGACGATTTACACTCTCCTGATACTTTTTCGATAGACTCGAATCGTTTCAAGCAAACAAATAAAGTGAGATTCCCCCTCGATTCGTAATGTTAATTTTTTATGCAAATAGCCTATAACGACTTAAAACAAGCAGTTCTGGGAAGCGGCCCAATGGGTATTATTATCGCTTCCGTATTGGCACAGAAGTTCGACCCCATCACTCTCTGGATTCCAGACAAAGAATTGGTAGAAGCTCTAAAAAAACGCCGCCAAACAGAGATTATGGGAAAGACCATTGATCTTCCTGACCATATCGAGATTGTATCCAGTTTGGATGCTTTTGGAAGAGATGATTGGGCCTTTCATGTTGCCGTTCCCTCTCGGTCTTTTTTGGATAGTGTCCATGCCCTTTTGGAAGTTTTAGATCCAACCAATAGTTATGTATTTTCTTTTTTGACCAAAGGAATTTTGGATTCCAAAAATAGAAAAAAAACTGGGTTCATTACTTACTCGCAATACTTACAAAACTACTTAAAAGAAAGAAATTTTTCCAATGCCTCAGTGGCAGTGGTGAATGGCCCTTCTCTTTTAGGCGAAATTCTAGATGAGAAATTTAGTTTTTTTAATATTGGTTCTTACGAAAAAGAAACTTCCGAATACCTTTCGGAAATACTCACTTCCAATTTTATCAATACATCGGTAACCGATGATGTTGTGGGAATGGAAATTGTAGGTGTCGCAAAAAATCCAATGGCCATTGCCAGTGGGATCGTATCTTTACTTCCTCGTTATGGATCCAACTTACTTGGAGAAATTTTATCCGTGGGATTTCAGGAAGTTCGGGATCTTGCTATGCGTTATGGTGCAAGGCCTGACACTGTGATGGGAAGATCGGGACTTGCCGATTTTATTACTACAGCCACAAGTAACAAAAGTAGAAACAGAGGGTTTGGACAAAAAATTGTCGGTGAACTTTTGTCAGGTGGTGAAAAACTAAGTATCAAAGATCGAATTGAAATTTTCTTTGCTCCCAGATCTTTTATCGAAAGAGAATCTACAAAATGGCATGATAACGTAGAAGGAACTTATGCACTGAGTATTCTCATTGAACTTGCCAACGAGATTCGGCTTCCTTTTACCTTACACAGAACTTTGTTTGATGTACTAACAAGAAAACAACCACCAGATGCCCTCGTTGATTTGATCTGTGGTAAAAAAACAGAATCCAAAAACATTCCACTCGTGGTTCAAAAGAAGGTTGGTCTTAACTTAACCTCCGGAATTGATTTTCAAAATCTTCTTGTGGATCGGATTCTAAAACACATCAGTAACGTTCCGGGAACAGTGATTCGAGTTAAAAAACAATCTTCGGCCGTCATCGAATCCACGCAGAAACGTCTGACTAAAGCCATTCGTAAAAAACAAAAATTAGATGAAGTTAAGTTTGAAGCAGAACTAGAAATTTGGCAAAGGTTTCAAAACTGCCAAAAAGATGAAGAGAACACTTTAGTGAAAGAACTCGTTCGGTTCTATGTAACAGAAATTGCTGACAACTATAGTCCGACGGTTCGAGAATCTGTCCTTCGTTTTGTGGCTCCCATCCGTCTTTTCTCTGGTGGTTTTTTGAAAGGCTCCATGATTCCCCATATTGGTGGAAAAACAGAAGTCGTGAAAGCCCTTTCCTCTAAATACAATTTGTTGTACGCTCCCACTCATAGATCTCACTTAGATTCTGTGGAAGTGGCTTATTCTTTGTTTCACTTAGGACTACCTGTTCCTCGTTATGCGGCAGGAATCAATTTAATGTCCAATCCTTTTTGGGAATGGATGTTAAAGTCCCTTGGCGCCTATGCAGTGGACCGGGAAAGAACCAGGAACAGTTTGTATTTAGAATGTTTGACTCTCTATTCACAAGTGATGTTGGAACAAGGAATCCCATCCCTTGTTTATCCTGAAGGAACTCGTTCCCGCACGGGAGCCATTGTACCTGTAAAAACAGGACTTCTGACAACGGCAGTGAATGCGTTCCGAAGTTCAGGAACAGAGATTGTGATTGTTCCCATTTCTGTATCGTATGAAACCGTTCCCGAAGACAATCAGTTCTGCAATATGCCAGAAGAGTTAGGAATGGCAGGATTTCTTGCCAAACGTTCCAATGTGTATGTAGAGTTTTGTGATCCCATCCCCATTTCCGAATACGCACATACGGAAGATCCAACGCTCGAGCTCAGTTACCGCATTACCAAAGGCTGGAAACAGTATCATAAAATTTTACCGAACCAGATTGTTGCTAAAATCCTAGCGGAGAATGATTTTTCTGTCGAACTTTCGCAGAGTACAATGTTAGTTGAGGATTTTATTTCTCGTCATGATGGAAACTATCTAATCAAAGATCCAGAAGAAGTATGGGAAAAAGGAAAACGGATTTTGGAAAAACGAAAGATGATTGAAGAATCCAATCGAGTGGTTCATTCTAAAAATGATGCCTTACTTTTGTATTATGCGAGTATGATTCCAGAAGACGAAGATAAAAAATACTAATGCTATTAACTAAGGAAAAGTATAAGAGATTTTTTTTCTAATGATTATCCATTTTGAACGGGGAGCCTTCCCCGTTTGCGAATGTAAACTGTCTTTTCTAGTTTGGCAATCACCTCACCCTCTTCGTTTTTTACATCCGTAGTAAAAAGATAATCCCCTTTTTTCTTCACTTCGATTTCTTCTTTGATCCTTTCTATTTCCGAATCAGAAATGCGAAACTCAGCGATGACCTTACCCATTCCTGGTTTTACAAAGATCATATTTCCAGCTTTGTCCCAAACTATATAATCAGAACCCAATCTTTCCAAAAGGATTAACATAAAAAAGGGATCACACATAGAATACAAGGATCCACCAAAATGAACTCCCACATAATTTTTGTTATAGAATTTTAACTTCATTTCGGAACGAAAATAAGAAAAGTCTGGAGCAATTTCTTTGATGCGAATTCCGGCTCCTACATAGGGAGGATAAAAGTTAAATAACCAAATTTTAAATCTTTTTTTCCAAGAGATCTTCTTCATCAAAGATTCGGTTCCTTCGCTTTTTGTTTCGAATTGATTAGATATACTGCAAGGATGGCTAAAGATCCACCAATGATGACGGGAATTTGAACCACTTCATCTAGTATTAAAAAACTACTCAAATAGGCAGAGAGAGGAACGATAAAGATAAAACTACTCGCGATTTCTGGTCCAAGCCTAGTGGCTGCGTAAAAATAAACCGTGGTTCCAAAGGTAGTTGAGACTACAGTTAGATAGAAGATTGAGGCCCAGAAATCAAAACCCATGTCCCAAACCTTCCAAAAACTAGGATCATTGAAACAAAATAGAAATTCGATGATCGATCCCACTGCATAGACATAAAAACTATAAGTAACCGGAGACATGGATTTCCCAGTAGATTGGCTATTGAGAGAAAGAATGGCCCAAACAAAAGAACATAATAAAAAGAATAAATTACCAGATAACAATAAATAATCGATACTGATCTTCCATACTTGCAAAATCACAAGACCACCAAGAAATCCAAAAAACAAACCGATCACTTGTCGTTTGGAAATTCGTTTCTTCTGCACGAGTACAACAATAAAGAAAGTAACAATTGGATTCAGAGTGGTAACAAGAACTCCCCCGGCCCCAGGGAGTCCATTTTTTAAACCCATAAAGAAAAATTGATTATAAAAGGTATAAATGATTCCACCGATCAGAACATTCCAATAATCCTTTCCTGTTTTGAGTTTAAAAGGAATTCGCATCACAAGAAGTAAGGGAATGATTGATAGAAAAGTAGCGAGAAATCTCCAAAACACCAAAACAGAAACGGGAACAGATCCTGCGATCATTTTGCCAATGGGCCAAGAGATTCCCCAAGAGACCATGGCAAGTACAAGTAGAAGTAAAAATTTAAGGTTCAAATATAGTTTCCTTTCAACAAAAAGTTGAGAACGTAAGTTGTGCCAAAGGAAATAGGAATTCCAATTCCTAACATAAGGCTTGCTAAGTGGGGAGAAATATTTTTTTCAATTGTGATGACTGTGGAAGTGACCATCGGAGCCATTGCCGATTCCAAAACAATAGTTTGGTAAAGTAAGGTATCCTCTTTTAAGGGAGAATAAATCCAATATACAAATAAAGGTGCTAAAACCAACTTAAAACCCAGTCCCAAGGCCAGAACTCTGCCATGGCCTGCAATGGTGCGCAGATCCAACATAAAACCTACTGATACCAAAGCCAGTGGCGTGAGAGTGTCACCCAGTCGGAGTAAAACCAATTTTAATGCTTCCGGGTAAGGGAATTGGCGAGTGATGATGGCAACAAACAAAGCATAGATGGGAGCAAATCCCAGAACCCGTTTGAAAAGAGTGGAAAAGTCCCACTTCCCATCCATAGCAATGGATGCTAAAATGATTCCCGGAAAACTAAGAACCATAAAAGTTCCGAGTTGGTCAGCTAAAATTCCATAACCCAAAGATTCTTTGCCTAAGTATGTTTCGAGTAGTGGAAACCCAACAAAGGAAGTATTACCGAGACCAGCAGTTAACACAAGACATACTGCTGTGTGGAACTTTAAAACCTTTAGTTTGTACAATCCAAGAAAGAATACCACAGCAATACCAAATACAACCCATGGCATGGAGGAAGGCAAAAGAGAAGAGGCGTCCACTTTTAATTCATGAACATGATAAAGAACAAGAGAGGGCAAAGAAACAAAAAGGATGAATCCGTTTAACACTTTAGGAGTGGATTCAGGAAACTGGGGCAATCTTCGAAAAACAAGCCCCAACCCAAAACAAATTCCTAATAGTAAAAAGTTCTCCATATTTTAAAAAGAAAGAAAGGTTTCTATGGCCTTTGGATCAAAAAACACTCCTTCTTTTTGTCTCGGTGCTTCGAGTCCGTCTCGCACCATTTCCGCGTATCCATTGGCAAAATGTAGATACTTTGTTTCGAGTTTCCTTTCGCTATCGTGCGCTACTTGTTCGATAAATTCAGCGAGTAAAAATACTTGGTAAGTTACATCTGCAATGTAAACACGATTCATATCTTTCCAATCTTTAGACTGATTTTTGATACAATCTTCCAATTCTTTTCGTTTGGATTGGAATACATTCAATGCATTTTTTAATTCTGGATACTGGTTTGCCGACTTTGTCAATTCATCTAACAAGGATTGAAACGCTGCATAGACTTTTGGTTTTTGTAAGGCATGCAAACAATGATCGGTAATGATGAGATGGGTTCCTTCCCAGGTTTCATTGATGATGGAATCATTATGGAGGCGAGGCAGTGGAGAAAAGTCCCCAATGATTCCATTTCCACCCAAAGTTAAGATTGCTTTTTGCGTGATATAACTGGCTTGCGAAGAAGATTTGTACTTCATAAGAGGAACTGTAATCTCTGCGGCATCATCACTCTTCTCAGCCAGGTTTGCCGACCGAAAGTTTACAAAACAATTCCCTGTTTGTAAGATTTGCATTTCTGCGAGTGTCTTTGTAAAAGAAGGAAATTCTAAAATCTTTTTTCCATAAGCCGTCCGGTACTTCGCATATTCGGAAGCTTCCATCACCGACCTTCTCGCGTTTCCACTAGAACCAATTCCCACATGCAAACGAGAGGTTTTGATGATGTAACGAATGAGATTCACAAGGCCATGACCGGGACGACCAAACTCTTCGGCTTCTACTTTATCATAAATAATTTCTACAGTGAGTTTTCCACGGGAACCAATGATGTCTTTTTTTCGTAAGATATGGTGTCCGTTCAGTTCTCCATTTTCTTTGATCCTGGGAACAAGAAACATACCTACAGTATTGGTTCCTTCCATCTTTGCGGTTGTCACCCAAAGATCACCGGGGTTGGAACAAAACCATTTTTCACCAGTTAACTCCCATTTGCCGTTTGGAAGTTTTTTGGCAATGGTGCGGTTGGCAGAAACGTTACTTCCCCCCACTCTCTCTGTTACATATTGGCCAGCCATAAAATGCGAAGAACTTCCCTTCCCCGCAACGAGAGGTAGGTATTTTTTCTTTTGATCTTCTGTTCCAATTTTTTTGAGGGCTAAAATGATTCCATCTGTCATTGCCAAAGGACAAGCAACTCCACCCTCTCCATTCATATTCATCAAATAGGTGAGCGCATAACGATGGATATGTGTAAAATCAAATTTCCATTCGGGATGAAAATCTAAATTCACCACACCGTGGTCATAAGAAATCTTTCGTGCTAATTTTTGTTCTTCTGAATATTTGATAAAATCGATACGTTTGCCAGTTCGGTCATATTTAACAACCTCGCCGTATTTTCCTTCTTTGTGGCACTCTTCGGTAAGCTCATCCAGAATGCCACCCACGAGTTCCCCGTACTTGCGAATATGTTCTTCCATCGCTTTTTTATGTTCTGGCGTATAAGTTTCTGAATAACGCTGAACCATCCTTTGTAAGGCGGGGTCTATTTCGTAAAAATTCTTACCTCGAACTCCCTTGTATTCGGAAATATCGAACGGTTGTAAGGAAGGATGTTCTGAAATATGGTGGCTCATTCTTCCAGTTCAAAAAAAGGAATAGGATTCACTAGCAAAAAAGTCGCCCAAGTTTGAAATTGGTTCTAGAGTCGATTCTGTATGGTCCAAAGAGTGGAAACGAGAAAATCCAAACAAATTCTGCACGATGTCATCTTCGAACTGCAGAACGTTTCTGAGTCCATGCAATGGTTTATGTCCTATGATCGCCTTTCTGAACTTTTGGAAATCAGAAAGGAAGAATGCCTTCGCAAAGTTTATCAATTCAAATCCGCAAAACCACAAATGACACTTTCCGGTGGATTCCATGAAGTCGACGGGGACTTGCTTGTCGATTTTCTCGCATGGATTTTGGAGTTGGATGAAGTCGCCGAGGATTTCCTAAAAGGCGGAATTTTTTTTAGTGAACGTCCGTTATTTGAACTTCGAGAATCTTACAAAACACTCATTCAAAAAACAGTCGCCAATCACAAACTAGACCGTGAACTCATTTTACTTTTAACAGCAGCTACTGTGGATTTTGATGATGCCGTTGATTCTTATTTGATGGATAAGTTCGAGATTGATTTTTTTGTGAGAAGATCCATCCACCAATTTTTAGAAAAGTTCGAAATTCATCCCGAGTTTGGAGCCGAAGAATTTTTATACGAATACTTAAAAAGTTTGATTCCAACAAAGATTCTCAACTTTCGAGACATCACTCGTGAATTTAGAGATAGAACCTATTATGAGTTATATGGTCGATTTAGAGAAACCAAAAAGAAGAAAAAAAAGATCGTAAAAACAGTTTCTATCGAACTCAAAGATCTATTGGCTTTTTTTGATTTGGAACCTGGTGCAGGAATCACCGAAGTAAAAAAGAAATTCAAAGAACTCTTAAAAAAATACCACCCTGATATTAATAAAAAAGGTGAAGAGATGACAAAACGAATCATCCTCAAATACAATCGTCTCGTCGAACTTCTCGGAACTTAAAGTTTCCAATTTTTACCTAATTTACAAATTACTCTTCCAATCATTTTAGTTGATTCGTTCCAAACTTTATTTCAATTGAATCTGAAAATGATACTTCACCAAAATTTCATCTTTTGCTTTCATAAAAAGTAGAGAAGGATTTTCTAATTCATACTCTGAGAATTTAACCGTGACAGATCCTTCGATCTGAATGGAATTCGGATTCTCTGGTTTCACCAGAGCGTCAGTCGCAAAATCTTTTGTTTTTCCATGAATGGTCAATTTGCCTTTAATTGAGTAGGTCTGATCTTTTCCCGGTTGTATCGATTCAATTTTTACAAGAACGTTTGGCGAATCCGGATATCCTAAGATTTCTTGGATATGAGAATCACGATTGGAATCCCCAGAAGTAATTTTCAAAAGGGGAATTTTAATTTCAAAGGGAGATTTTAAAAGATAACCATTCTTAGAAACTTGGATGTTGGGTGTTTCCATTTGAAATTCATTACAAACACCAGTTACATTTTTTGTTGTATGTTCTACATAAAACTCTATACTTTTCTTTGTGACTTCTACCGCAAAAATGTTAGAAGCCAATAAGAAACTAATAAGAATACCTAGGATGATTCGAACCATATACTTTCTTCCTCAAAATGATTAGACGAAAGTTCTAATAAACTTAGAAAAAAGAATTTATTTTTGAGGGAAGTAGAATCATTCTATTTCAAATATATACACATAACTTTACTTATGTGATGAAATAGGTATGGATCCTTTCCAAGTAGAAACTCCACTCCCTTCAATGGGATAGGGTTTGCCTAAATATTTTGGTGGTGTGTCCCATTGGATATCCCACCAAGCAAGAATTCTTGCCGAAAACTCACGAAAGGAATAATAAGTTTCTTTTTTATAAGTTCGTAAATTGCATTCGTAACCGTATAACTCGAGTTCTAACTCGCTACCTAAATAAATGGCCCTTGGTAAAAAGAAGGATTGGCTCACAAAGATTGCTTTTTTTACAAGAAAAACTTCTTTGGCACGAATGAGAGTGTCGAGTGTTCGAAAACCGGCATGATCCACAAAAATATCTTCTGGTTTCACATTATGGTTTAACATAAATTCCAACATAGGCCGAAGTTCGTTGTAATCGGTTTTTCCATTGTCACCCGAAAGTAAGATTTTTTTGACACGTTTCGCATTATACAATTCCAAACCGCAGGCCAATCGATCCATAAGAATCGGCGAAGGAATTTTTCCATACACAGCCGCACCAGGAACAATCGCCACTTCCGCTTCAGGGATTTCCGTCGGCTGGTGGGAGTGGATGGAAGTTTCGTACACGTACCAAAATCGCAAATTGGTTGCCAATGCGACAAAACTCAAGAATCCCAAAATGAGACCGATCCCAAGAAATAGGGATTTCCACTTGACCCTTGAGAGGAATCGGAACGTTATATTTATGTAGGCCACGTGGTTCTTCATGAAGAAAAAAATTAAAAAGATTACATCTGTTTTTTCACAAGATAATCCGAAAATCAAGAAACAGATTGATAAGGTGAAAGAAAAAGGTCACCAACGGATGACCATTCTTGTCATTCCTCACGGATATGATAGTTCTTTCCACTTCCAAATTTCGCATTTTACCATTCTATTTTTTTTGGCGCTGACCGTTGGGCTCTTAAGCCTTGCCATCTTTGGGATTGTAGGCTCGAGCAACACCCAAACACAAATCAACCAACTCTCCAAAATTTACGGAACTTATTTCGATACCTACATCACTCACGCAAGCCAACTAGAAGAGATGAAAGAAGAGTATTCTAAACTGAACGAAAACATGTTAGAACTCTTTACACTCATTGATGGACAAGATGACGAACTTTTAAAAATTCCTGCAGAGGATTGGATCGAAACTTCTGCTGTGGAATCCTTACAAAAGGAAGAGAGAGAAGACAAACAATTGGATGTGGGCCGTAAGTATTTGAGCGAAATTTATGACCTTCGCCAATTGAAACACCGAATGGACAATTACCAACGTTTGGTGGAAGCAAATTTTCAATTTTTATACCAACGTTCCGATATTTTATCTCGTTCCCCACTTTTTAATCCCATGTATTCTTATAACTTAACTTCTCCTTTTGGGATGAGAAAGTCACCTACCACTGGTTATTGGGAATACCATGACGGTTTGGATATGGCAAATGCTACAGGAACCCCTATTTATGCTTCGGCACCGGGTCGAGTGGTTCGTGTTACCTATTCCAATGTGGGATATGGCCATCACGTCATCATCCAACATGACTTCGGCTTTAGCACGTTATACGGTCACTGTTCAAGAATTTATGTGCGAAACGGACAAGAAATCAAAGCTGGAGAACAAATTGCCGAAGTGGGTGCAACAGGAAACGTAACAGGTCCACACTTACATTACGAAATATTCATTTCGGAAGAAGGAAAAACGGATCCCGAACAATACATGCAAGCAGGAGTTTACTGATTGCCTAAGAAAGAAAATCCCGCCAAACGAATCGCTGAGCTTCGCAAAGAGATTCAAAAACACAACGATCTTTATTATAAAGACAATACACCTAAAATTTCAGACAAAGAATTTGATCTTTTAGTCAAAGAATTACAATCTTTAGAAAAGTCTAATCCCGATTTGGCGGATGATTCCTCTCCTACATTAAAAGTGGGCTCTGACCTCTCTCCACAATTTACTAAGTTCAAACACAAAGTCCCAGTTCTTTCTTTAGAGAATACATACAATGAAACTGAACTTGCAGAATGGCTGGAAAAAACAGGGATAACTGAGCTTTATTCTTTAGAATGGAAAATCGATGGCGCCTCCATTTTATTATACTATGAAAACGGAAAACTCACTCACTGTGTGACAAGGGGCTCTGGTGGTATTGGTGATATTGTTACCGAAAATGTAAAAACCATTGAATCCATTCCGCAAACACTATCTGAACCTTTGAGTCTCACGGTTCGTGGTGAAATTTTTATGACATTTGCCGACTTCGAAGAATTCAACGAAGAATACGGTGGAAAATTTGCCAATCCAAGGAACTTAAGTGCCGGTTCCATCAAACAAAAAGATCCGGCAGATGTCGCCAAACGTCCGTTAAGAATCTATGTTTATGATGTATATTTTTCCTCCTCCCGCAAAGGAATCAACAAACATAAAGACATCATTACCTTATTAAAAAAAGAAAAGTTTCCCCTCGCACCCGACACGTCCATCATCAAAGGAAACAATCTAATCAAAGAAATTGAATCTTTTAGAAAGAAAAAAGACAAAATGCCTTTCCCTGTGGACGGGCTTGTGATCAAACTTGATGACCTCAATCTTCGCGAAAACCTGGGGGAAACAAGCCACTCCCCGCGGTGGGCACGAGCTTTTAAATTTGATGCTCTCCTCAAAGAAACCACCATAGAAGAAATTGATTTTGCTATAGGACGGACAGGAAAAATCACACCACGTGCCAAAGTCACACCAATTTCCCTTGCAGGAACCACTGTCACTTACGCCACCTTACACAACCAAGACTATATTGACCAACTAGGCGCAGGAATCGGTGCCAAAGTTCTCATCTCCAAACGAGGGGAAATCATTCCCGCTGTGGAAAAAGTAACCGTTCCTCCAAAATTTGTTTTTGTATTACCAAAAGAATGTCCGGCTTGCAAAACTAAACTAACCAAGGTAGACGATTCCGTTGATTTTTTCTGCACCAATCGTAACTGCCCCGAACGAAAATTAAACCAACTCATTTTCTTTTGTTCCAAAAAACAAATGAATATCGAAGGCCTTGGCGAAAAACAAATCCAAGTGTTTTTTGAAAAAGGTTGGGTCAAAGACATTCCCGATCTCTATACCTTAGAAAAACACAAGACCAGAATACTTGAGTTAGATGGTTTTGCCGAAAAATCCGTGAAAATCATTTTTGATGCCATAGAAAAATCCAAAGAAAAAGATTTCCGTTTTACCTTACCTTCCATTGGCCTGAACGAAGTTGGTCCCAAAGTCACAGAAATCCTCATTGAACATGGATTTGACGCTTGGGATAAACTTGTCACTCTCGCAAAATCCAAAAATGCAGAAGAAGAGCTGACTTCCATCCACGGCATCGGTCCCAGAACCATCGAAGCCTTACTCGCTCATCTGAAAGACAAAGAAACACTCAAACTCGTAAAAACTCTGATCAAACTTGGCCTAAAATTCCAAGCCGATGAAACCGAAAAAAGCGACATACAACCATTTGTTGGTCAAAGTTGGTGTGTGACGGGAAGTTTCGAAAATTTCCAACCAAGAGATATCGCCATGGACCTCATCACCAAACACGGTGGCAAAAAAGTTTCCGGCGTATCCTCCAAAACCACCCACCTTCTCTACGGCCCCGGTGCTGGATCCAAATTAGAAAAGGCAACCGAACTTGGAGTGACTTTGGTTTCCGAGCCAGAATTTTTAAACCTTTTGAAGAAAGCAGGAATCTCTTTACCTTAGTAAGAAAAGGGTTCCTTCGCTTGGTTCCAAAAAAAATTAATCATTATTACCTGGTCACCTCGAATCGGTTAGCAGATTAGAAATTAATTTAGAGATGACTACTTGGGAGATGATCGAAAGCTGCGAATTTGGTTTTTCCAACTTTGTCAAGTTGGAAAAGACTGTGGGCGAATATACGCAATACAGTTAAACGCACAAAAGAGGGAGTTAAACGTGATTCGTATAAACAACAGGCAAATTAATAGACTTGACGATTATTAAATTTCATTTAATAAAAAAATAACTTATTTAAACAAATGTCGCCTAACATAAATTAAATATCATATAATACAATCACTAATTTCAATGAAAATCTTCGAAACTTACTTAGAAAACTTGATAACCGTAGTGAAGTCGGATACGCGAATTCTTGCCGTATGTTGGGCAGGATCTGCAATTGCCGGTGAACTCGACAAATATTCAGACTTAGACATCGTTCTCGTGACTGAGAATCATGTCACATTTCCGCCAGATGAAATGAAACAATTCGCCAATCAAATCGGTAATCTACTCGTTGGTTTTACTGGGGAACATGTGGGCGAAAATCGTTTACTGATTTGTTTATACAATTCTCCTCTCTTACATGTTGATCTCAAATTCGTTCAGATTCAGGATTTCCATGTTCGAATCGAAAATCCAAAAATCATTTTCGATCGATACAATCAAATCCCAACGATTTATAAAAACACGGATGCGGTTTGGCCAAAACCAAACTTCCAATGGATCGAAGACAGATTTTGGGTTTGGATTCATTATGTTGCCACCAAACTTGGACGAGGTGAATTCTTTGAAGCCATTGATTTTCTTTCATTTTTAAGGGCAAATGTCCTCGGACCGATGCTTCATTTAAAATACGACAAGAATCCCAGAGGTGTTAGGAAATTGGATTTTCTATTATCTCAACCTGATCTCGAAAGTTTGAAAGCAACTTTGCCGGTTTATGAATTCAACTCTATCTTCAATTCCATTTTTGCTTCGATCCAACTTTATTGTGAAATGAGAGATTTTTTAACTCCCAATCTGATCAGGCACGAAATCGCAGAAAAAAAGAGCATTCAGTATCTCAAAGACCTAAAATCGTAAATTTTCGTTGACAGGCAGGCATTTACCTGCATATTAATCCTTGTATGTCGAAAGAAATGGAAGGAGCCGATCTAGTGTTTAAGGCCCTAGCAGATCCGAGCCGAAGGAAAGTGCTCGATCTTCTTTATGCTAACAATGGCCAAACACTTTCTGCTCTTTGTGAAGAACTCGATATGCAAAGACAATCGGCAACACAACACATAGATATTCTTATCAAAGCCAACTTGGTAACAGTGGTTTGGAAGGGGAGAGAGAAACTCCACTTTATCAATCCTGTTCCGATTCATGAAGTCTATGAACGTTGGGTTCGAAAATTTGAAAAGAATCGCTTAGGGTTCTTACACGATCTAAAAGTACAATTGGAAGGAGAAAACGATGGAAAAAAATAGTTTTGTTTATGTTACATTTATACTCAGCACACCGGAGAAAGTCTGGTCTGCGTTAGTGGATCCACAGATCACACGTCAGTATTGGTTGGATCCTTTAGCAAAGAATCCAGCACATATCAATGTTTCCGATTGGAAACCAGGTTCGGTTTGGAAACATGAAAAGGTAGATGAAGCAAATACGGTCGATATCATAGGCAAAGTTATCGAAAGTTCACCTCCTCATCGTTTGGTTCTTACTTGGGCGCGGCCGAAAGAAATGGAAGAAGAATCAAAACATGCACGTGTCACATTTGTTATCGAACCTTATGCCAATGGTTTAGTTCGTTTGGTAGTGACCCACGAAGATTTAGATCCACAAATGTTAGCAGGAATCTCTACTGGTTGGCCCAGTGTTCTTTCCAATCTCAAAACATTTTTGGAATCGGGTCGCCCTCTTGCAGGACACCTTTCTGTGATTTAATTTCCACAAGATCTTAGAATTATGATTTTTTCAAAACGAGTCCAAGGAGAATTAAAATGAACCTACCTTATTCCGGCGGATGCGCTTGTGGCACCATTCGTTACCAAATTTCTGATGAACCCATATTTATGAATGATTGCCAATGTTTAGACTGTCAAAAGATGAGTGGCACAGGCCATGGATCCTATCTTACTTTTCCCTCACGTGCTGCGATCCGATTGGAAGGAGAAGCAACAGAGTTTGATAGAATTGGAGATAGCGGTAATACCAAAACCAGTGGCTTCTGCCCCAAATGCGGTTCTCCCGTTTATATGACATTCGCTGCGATGCCAACATTATTTACAATCCACGCGACAAGCCTTAATGATCCCAGTCGATACAAACCTCAAGTCGCAACATATACGTTACGCGGTCATCTTTGGGACCATCTCGATCCGGCATTGCCAAAATTTGAAAAAATGCCAAAACTCTAATCGTTTATCAGTGGGCGCCTCGAATTCGTTAGTCGATTAGAATCCTATTCTTTACCGACCGCGCTATCCGCTCCAATCTTTCCGATTGGTTTGTAGATAAAAATAGTTATCAAAACGGAAAGGATTTCCGCTACTATCGCTGGCGCGGGGCTTGCTTTGGTAGGTGCAATGAGCAAGACGTCATCCAATTTGTATTGAGTAAATGGAGATTGAATTGGATAGACTGAAGGGAATTCTAGGGCGAATTTTTATACTGCTTGTCAAGTTTATACATATCGAACTAGACTAACCGACGTAGGCTGGCCCTGAGTCCCTAAGCGGTTAGTCGGTGTTATGCGACATTGATTCATTATTTATATTCAATACTTAATTTTATCATGTCTTTACAGATGATTCCATTTTCTATTATAACTTCTTGGTAATTTCTTGAAAAAAAGTCTCGCTCAATTGAAGCAATTCTAAAGCCAATTTTTTGATATAATAACAACTGATTGATACTTGAATTACCAGTACCAATTTCGATTATTTTTGTTCCGTTATTTTTTTCAATATTGATTACAAAATTTATTAATTTCTTTCCTAAACCTTTGTTTTGATGTTCTTCTTTAACGGCTACATTCATAATTTCTTTTTTCAGGTGGTCTATTTCTTTAATAATGATTATTCCAATAGTTTCATCATTGATCAAGGCAGTGTATATTTCACTATCAATTAAATATTCTTTTATTTTTTCAATAGACGGATCGGCTAATAGAAGAAGATCTAAATGAATATTAGTAACTGATTGGATTTTTTTTATTTCGACTTCCATAATTTTAAATTCTTCAGAGTTCTCTTTTTGTCTAGAAGTCCAGCCTTTCCTTCTTTTAAAAATTTTTCACTTCATTTTTATCGACACTCAGTTGATATTCTATATTCTGCACAGAGCTGAGTGAAATTGATACCTCTCTCAAAGCTCGCCATAACGAAATTCAACCTTAAATGTACGACCTGATTCTCCTTCCAAGGCATCTCCATAGCCCTCCTGTAAAGGTGTTCTAGGGGAAGCGAAACCAGAAAGTGTTACCCATGTCCTGAGTGATCCATAAATCAATGTCGTATAACAACGGTAAATATATGCAATACGTTTACTCAGCAAAGAAGTGGAAGTTAAACGTATTTCGTATATATGCGGGCCAATAAAATAAGGTTGTTTTTTGTGGATATGAATTAGAAGCGAATTGAAAACATTCCCTAACCCAACGGATAAGTAAAATGCACCACATCTTCTGCCAATCCACCCGTTGCCCTATAAAAATCGAGAGCGTAGTCATCAACCAGATCTGCTTGGACAAAAACTTCTTCGACTCCTAAATCTTTACAATACGCATTGATACCTTGGATGAGTGATTTTCCAATCCCTTGTCGTTGGTATTTCGTGAGAACGGCTAAATCAAAAATATAAACCAAGGTTTTTTCTGAATAATATTGACGAAGGGTATAAGTAGTCAAACCCCCAATCACTCGATCCTCAAAGATAGAAACAAATACATAGAAATCATCTCGATTCAAAAGTGATTGCAGATATTCGGACTTTGGGATTTGAAAATTTTTCATTTCAAAAACATCTTCAAAAACGCGAATGAGTTCGATAAATTGATTTAAATCACCAGAGGATAGTTTCTTAATTTCGATATTTTTCATGTTGGTTCAAATAGTTACATTGGTTTATACGAATTGATTATATCAGCAGGTAAATCCGAATTTATACTTTATCAATCTGAATCTTATAAACGAATTGTGTATAGCCACCTAAAAAGTATATTTTTAGTCAGATTTTACTTCAATCGTTCAAGAACACCTTTCCGTTTCACAATATTTTTATAGTCCCATTGGATTTTCTTAGATTGGGCAAGCCAACGTTTTAAATCTTTTTTATTGATTTGGCTGGGATCCGTATAACGAACTTCTGCTGCTTTAAAACTTCCTTCTGGTTCTAATCCTTCCACTTCAAAAGTTTGCCCACTCCAAAAAAGAAGTCGAATGCAACTCTTTAGTTTGCTATAACCAACAATCGGATTTCCATCCAAAAACCAAACCGGATGTGCATGCCAAATTTTCTTTTCAGCCTTGGGAAGATGTAAATTGATTTCCTCGTAGAGAACATTACAAACTTCTTTTTCCAGAGCAGATTGGGCCTTGTTGTATGTTTCGATCTCTTTACTCATAGATATGTTCTCACTTTTTTATTTGATACAGGACTCGGTTATCTCAATGGAATACCGAAATCTAAATTTTTATACTACAACACAAATTCTTGAATGATAAAAATTGATCATTTAAGAACTAACGAATCGCCACCTAAGAAGTACTAGACCAGCGATTCGGAAATTTCAAACTATTTACAAACTTTTTTGATTGTTGAGACAACTTTTATATCGACTGTCGGCCAAAGTTTACTCAATCCATCAGCGCCTTTATGCAAATCATTACATTCTGCATTTAGTTTACTAAGCCCCGATTTTAAGCCAAGAGTCAAAACATCCACAGTTCCTGTAACTTCAACCAGATCACCCTTCCAAACAAAGTTCACAGGAACGGATGTTTTAGAATTTCCATATTTCAAATTTAATTTTGCCGTTCCTGTTTCGCCGGCTGTAATATCCGAGAATGATCCGGAAATTTTTCCATTCCCTTTCACAGAACCAAAAAAGAATTTTTTAATTTTACCATCTCTATCTGGAACACCTGAGTTCACAGAAGAAGAATCAATCTGAAACTGTAAAGAATTTACAGCACCAAACTTTGATTTGTCCTTTTGTTTACCAACAACTTTAATCGAATCGAATTTACCTTTAACACCTGTTTTTTCTGTAAATTTGAACGCTGTCCACTCTAATGAGGTTTGAGACGGGTCGTATTCATATGTACAGTTTTCTTGTGCAAAGAGTCCAGTGGAGAAACAGAGTGCGATTAGTACCAAAATAGAATTAAAAATTTTCATAGGAACCTCTAGTTGAAAATAGAAAATCCTGAACAAAGTTTTGTCAAGTGGAGTCTAAGGTTCGAATCACAATTCGCATGTTAAAATTTTTACATTTGTTGGTATTTCATTTCAAGAACCAACTCTTCAAACCCAAAGAAGAATCTCATTCCTTACGGCTTTCTTCCCATGAAGATTTGGCAAAATCAGTTTTGGATTTTTTATCCGAATCTTTACATATCCATTCCGTTCCAAGTCAAATGATCGAGGGATTTCGATCCCTTCGTAGCAAATATTACCAGCTAACAAAGGAAAATTTTTATGATTTTCTATTTGCTGCTTCCCACCAATACCAAATTCGCATCAATATTGTTCAAAAAACAATACAAGACATAAGATCTTATACCACAAAGGATGCGCCTTTTGTCTTCCAGGCGAGAGCGGAAGGGGGAAATTTACCAGAACTTTATGCCATCCTGAGTTACCAAACATCCTCCTATCTAGTCAAACCCCTACATCGGTTTGATGCCGAAGAGGAATGGTATTCTGAAAAAGAATTATTAAAACTCATCGGTATCAAATCAAACAAAGATTATACTGATTGGATCATCGCCGAACCAACCTTCCCATTTTCAACAAACAAAGAAATATCAAAATCACATTCATCCGTTACCAATGCTTTAAAACAAATTTCACACCTGATTCGAATGGAATCCAAAGACGTTTGGATTGTATTTATTTATGGAATCGGAATCGGAATTTTATCTTTAGTGGTTCCTGTTGCGACTTCATCTCTTGTCAACATTGTGGCTTTTGGTGTGATGATCCAACCTGTCATCATATTAACATTGTTAGTTGTATTTTTCCTAGGATTTGCTGGTGCCATGCAAACCATCCAAATCTATGTAGTGGAGATTTTACAAAGGCGTGTCTTTGTGAGAATTGCTACTGAGTTTGCGGTGAAATTTCCCAAAATTCGCCAGGATGTCTTAGACAAACACCACAACCCGGAACTTGTGAATCGATTCTTTGATACGATGACCATTCAAAAATCCATTCATTCCTTGTTAGTTGATGGACTTTCGGTTGTATTGACCACTGTGATTGGTTTTATTCTAATCTCTTTTTATCATCCCATCTTCATCGTGTTTTCCTTTATCATTTTGTTTGTTGGTGGGTATTGGGTTATCTATCGATTGGGAAAACCCGCTGCTGAAAACTATATCAAAATTTCAAAAGAAAAATACAAAGTAGCAGCCTGGTTAGAAGAAATCTCCAGACATTCCGCTCTTTTTCATTCCACATTTGGATCCAATTTCGCCTTGGACAAAGCTGATTCTCTCATTCGAGACTACTTGTATGCCAGAAAAAAATACTTTTTTAACTATATTCGCCAAATCATTGGGCTTGTAGGAATCCAAGCTTTAGCTAGTGCCATCGTACTTGGATTAGGTGGATATTTAGTCATCCATAGACAACTTACGATTGGACAACTTGTGGCGGCAGAACTTGTCATTGCCAAAGTACTCAGTGATATCTCCAAATTTGGAAAACAGTTGGATAGTTTTTATAGTTTGATTGCGGCCGTTGACAAAATCAATTCAGTATTCAACCTACCTACCATCCCGGTAAAAACAGTTGAATTTGAAATTCCCGAAGGCCCAATCCAGGCGCAATTGTCAGGAATTGGTTATTCGTTAACCAATGGTCACAAAATCTTTAGTCAATTCCAACTAAAAATTCCAGCAGGAAAATCCATTGGAATCTCTTCCAATACAGCTTACGATGCACAGATCCTTTTGGATTTGTTATGTGGTCTCAGAGAACCCTCATCAGGTATTGTGGAATACAACCACCAAAACATCCACGACGTTTCCAAAGAACAAATCCACTCTGTTACTTTTTTAGTTCGAGGGAATGAAATCTTTGAAGGAACCATCTTAGAAAACATCCGGGTAGGACGAGAAGAAATACCACTCATTGAGATCAGAGAACTTTTAATAGAGCTTGGAATCTGGGAAACAATCCAATCTTTACCAAATGGAATCCATACTCCACTTTTGACATTTGGTCATCCTTTTGATACGACCCAAACTACAATTCTTTCCTTAGCTCGGGCCATCGTTGGGAAACCAAAACTCTTGTTAATCGATGGAAATTTAGACCAACTACCACCACAAATTCTTTCGGCTTCTCTCAAAGTATTATTACAAAAAAATAAAGAGTTGACCCTACTTGTTGTTTCCAAATCACCAAGTATACTTTCTCAGATGGACCAAGTGTTACGTTTAGAAAACGATAGCCATTCCCTAAAGGTAAACACTTAAAGTTATTATATGAAAACCGATATGTCACAGAAATGGAAACTTTATAAAAATCTACCTTCGTATCGATTGGTACAAACGGCGTTGCCTGCACAAAGCCTTGCATACATTCTTACCATTATATTTTTCTTAAGTGTTCTTATCCTTTTATATGTTCCCTGGCAACAAACTACTATGGGATTTGGAAGGGTGGTGGCTTATGCTCCCTTGGATCGCCAACAACTCATTGAATCTCCCATTGCTGGCCGCGTTGTCAAATGGCATGTACATGAAGGAACAAAAGTCAAAAAAGGAGATCCGATCATTGATATCTCGGACAATGATCCTAACTTTATCAATCGGATTCGAGAAGAAAAAAATGCCCTCTTACAACGATTAGAGGCAGCAAGATCCAGAGAGGATAATATTCGTTCCCGAATCATCAGTTTACGATCCTCAAGGGGAAGTGCTGTGAATGCAGCAGACTCTAGAAGGATGATGGCAAAGGACCGAGTGCGAGCCAGCGAACAAGCAGTAGATGCTGCAAAAGCCGCTTTAAGAACAGCTAATCTCAATTTAGATCGCCAAAAACAATTATGGGAAAAAGGTCTTACGTCCAAACGAACCTTAGAACTTGCGGAACTGGAACATACAAATTCAGAAACAGGACTCGATCGTGCAAAGTCTGCTTATGATGCCGCAGTCAAAGAAGAAAGGGCATTGTATAGTGATTCAGGCAAAGTGTCACAAGATGCTGATGCTTCCATCAATGATGCTAAAGCTTCCCTAGCATCAGCCCAATCGGAAGTGGCTCGTGTATTAGAAGACTTACCAAAACTAGAAGCAAGATTATCCAGACAAGAAACCCAAGAAGTATTTGCGCCGAGAGATGGAACCATTATGAGAATTTTGGTCAATCCCGACACTCAACAAGTGAAAGAAGGAGATGGAGTTGCCATTCTTGTTCCAGATTCCGAAGACAAAGCCATCGAACTTTTTATTTCCGGCAACGACATACCTCTCGTTGGGGAAGGTAGAAAGGTACGTTTACAATTCCAAGGTTATCCTGTATTACAAATCAGTGGTTGGCCAGAAACTGCCGTCGGAACATTCGGAGGTATTGTCAAACTGGTGGATATCACAGATAGTGGATCTGGAAATTTTAGAGTCCTTGTCATTCCTGACAGAGAAGATAGGCAATGGCCATCAAGTCGTTACTTAAGGCAAGGTGTCCGAGCCAAAGGTTGGATCTTTCTCAACCGCGTGAGTGTTGGTTACGAACTTTGGAGAAGGTTCAATGACTTTCCACCAAACCTTCCTATGGATGATCCAGAAATCAAATCTTTGTTAGATGAAACTGGCAGTGGAGACAAAGTCAAATGATCCCAAAGTTAAAACAATCTCTATTCGCCTTCCTTTGTCCTTTTGGAATGTTCTTTTCTTTCGTAGTGGAAGCAGATCCTACACGTGATCCTTTTGAATCTCTACATGGTCCTAATATCTATTCACAAGATTATATCAACCAACAACCAGGAGTTCTCACATTAGAAGAACTTCTTCGGTCTGTAGAAAAATCGTATCCCCTTGTCCTTGCGGCAGAAAAACTTTTATCAGAAGCCGAATACAATTACTTAGCGGCCGAAGGTGCTTTTGATTTACAATTCAAATCCATGGGAACTACAAAACCAATGGGTTATTATACAAACAATGCGACCGATGCAGTTTTTGAAAAACCAACACCACTTGGGGGAACCTCCTTTTTTGCAGGTTACCGAATCGGGCGGGGAAAGTTTCCCGTCTATGATGGCAAAAGAGAAACCAATGACTACGGAGAGGTGCGGGCAGGTGCCATCTTTCCCCTGATGCGCAACCGAGAGATTGATAAAAACAGAGCCGATATCAAAAAAGCAGACATTGACAGAAGGCTTGCAGAACTCTCCATTCAAAAATTAAAAATCGAAGTCATCAAAGAAGCAACCAAACGTTATTGGAAATGGGTATCAAGCGGACAAGAGTATCTAGTCAACAAAGACTTGTTAGCCATAGCAAAAAGTAGACAAGACCAAATCACACAACGAATCAAGTTAGGTGACATTCCGAAAATGGAAGGAACAGAAAACGATCGTGCGATTTTACAAAGAGAGTCCCAATTTGTTTCTGCCGAACGAGAGATGCAAAAATCAGCCATCGACTTATCTTTATTTTTAAGAGCAACTGATGGAAATTTAATCCTTCCTTCCACGGACAGGTTGCCCATTGGATTTCCCAAACCCATTGAGTATAAAAAACTCGAACTAGAAAAAAGTATCAAACTTGCATGGAAGTTTCGACCGGAATTACAAGACTTCGAATTCAAACGAGACAAAGTTCGTGTGGACCAAGACATGGGATATAATGCACTGAAACCACAAGTGGATTTGGTAGTTGCCGGTTCCCAAGACTTTGGACCAGGTTCTATCACAAGAGCCAAACCAGAACTCGAAGCATCTCTCGTTCTCAATCTTCCCATCCAAACCAAACGTCCGAGAGGAATGATCGGTGCCGCTGAAGCAAAGATCGCTCAACTGGATCAAGAATTACAATTCTCAAAAGATAAAATCAAAACTGAAGTACAAGATTCTATTTCCGAGGTGATTGCATCGGCAAAACGTGTTACTGTTACGCAAAATGAAGTCGAATTAGCACGAAAATTAGAAGAGATGGAAAGAGAACGATTTGCACTGGGTGATTCTACACTACTATTTGTGAATATTCGAGAACAAACAAGTGCGGAAGCAGCTGTGCGCGAAATTAAGGCATTGTACGATCACCATGTAGCCATAGCCCATTTCCAAGCATCTACCGCTTCTATTTTGCAAATTTCTCCCCTTCCTTAGCCCCTTTTATTGTTCAGAAAAAAAAACGACTTTCACAACTCAATGAATCTCTAAACTTTTCCCTAAAGAAGGTTTCTATGCACGGGGAAGAGTCACTATTACAAGACATCGGTCTTAGTATTATTTTCGCAACAGTCTTAAGTCACATTGCCAGAGTCCTCAAACAGCCGTTAATTTTGGGTTATATCATCGGTGGAGCCATGCTCGGTAAAGAAATGGGGTTCGAACTTGTCACCAACGAAGCAAGTATAGAACTCATTTCTGAAATTGGACTTATCTTATTGTTATTCATCATTGGTTTGGAAATCAATTTAGCAGAACTTGCGAAAATGGGTAAGGCCATGTTTACCTTGGGTATCCTCCAATTCACACTTTCCGTTGCCTTTGTTTATTCCGTGTTTCCTTTTTTTGGTCTCTCCATTGGTTCTGAAAAATTTGACCTTCTTTACATTGCAGTCGCCCTATCATTAAGTTCTACACTTATCGTGGTGAAACTCTTACAAGACAAAGTGGAGATCAACACTCTCTCCGGAAAGTTGACCGTAGGGGTTTTGGTCTTCCAAGACATTTGGGCCATTTTGTTTATGGGGGTCCAACCCAACTTAAACAATCCAGAAATCTTAAAAATTCTTTCCTCAGTTGGAATCATTGTCTTACTTCTCGCATTTAGTTTTAGTGTCAGCCGTTATGTCCTCGCAAGGTTGTACAAAGCTTGTGCCAGTAGCCCAGAGTTAATTCTACTAACATCAATTATGTGGTGTTTTCTTGTCTGCGGGATTGCAGGAGAAGCAGGACTCTCCAAAGAAATGGGTGCTCTCGTTGCCGGTATGAGTATTGCCGCCTTCCCTTATGGAGCGGATGTCATCTCCAAACTCATCGGGATTCGAGACTTCTTTGTTACTTTATTCTTTGTGGCTCTCGGACTGAAAGTTCCTCTTCCTAGTTTAGAAGTGATTGGACTCTCTGCGGCCATCATCACTCTTATGTTGTTTGTTAGGATGATCACTATCGCTCCTGTCATCATCAAACTCAACAAAGGAGTTCGGAACGGATTTCTCACTGCCCTAAACCTGGCACAGATTTCAGAATTCTCCCTCGTTATTTTAGCGTTAGGTGCTGGATTCGAACACATCACTCCGAAACTCCAAGCAGTGATCTTAACTTCTACCATCATCGCTTCGGTTCTATCCACTTACATCATTATGTTCAATCATGATATTGCCGCAACTTTAGAACGTTTGTTAGCAAGAGTGGGAATCACTGACCAAACGGAAGATTCTTCCAAGGACGACAAAGCAGGACACGGTGGACATGGAGATGGAATGGTGCGAGACATCATTGTTCTTGGATACTTTCGCATTGCTCGTGCTTTTGTGGAGTATTTAGAAGACTTATCTCCATCGCTCATCAAACGGATCATCATTGCTGACTACAATCCAGCCTTCAAAGAGGAACTCACAAACAAAGGATTCCAGTGGGCTTATGCAGATTTGGCTCACCCCGATTCTTTATCTCATATTGGCCTTCATGATGCTTCCATGGTCATTTGTACCATTTCGGATTCTTTTTTGAAAGGAACCAATAACAACCGTTTGCTTTCCACTCTTAGCAAACTCGCACCCAATGCAAAAATCATTCTGACTGGTGACGAACCTGGGGAAGCAAAAAAGTTGGTAGCCGATGGAGCTCAAAAAGTGATCGTACCGGGAGTGATCACAGGCGAATTTTTATATGACTATATCTCTCGAGGGATGAGAAACAAAGAAAGAGAAGTTTAAATCAAAAAAGGGTTTGATCGCGCTATTCAATCAAACCCTTCCGTTTAAATTCTGCGATCACAACTTCTAAGTCAGCCGGCGAATCTACACCTAGGTTGGCTTTATCAGAAAGATAAACTCCAATCGTAGATCCGTTCTGCAAGGCACGGAGTTGTTCCAAGGACTCTACCGTCTCCCAATCGGATGCCGGTAGTTGGTTGTAGTTCATTAAAAAATCTCTTTCGTAGGCATAGATTCCTAAATGTCTAAAATATTTAGCATCTGCTTTAAAAGAGGCAGGGATGGGCGAACGAGAAAAATAATTAGCTCGTCCCTGATTGTCAAAGACCACCTTTACCTTGTTAGGATCTTTTGGGTCTTCTGCAGAAGTAAAGGGAACAGCAGCCGTAGTCATTTCCCAATTTCTATATTTAGTTTTTAATCCCACAACTCCATCGATCAGGTTTGCTTCCATCCCCGGTTCATCACCTTGGATGTTCACTATGATTCCATAGTTCGGATATGTTTCTGCCACTTCCATGATTCTGTCGGTGCCAGTCGGATGATCGGGACTTGTCAGTACAGACTCTCCACCAAAGCCCAAAACAATATCATGGATTCGTTTGTCATCAGTGGCGACCACCAAACGGTGGATAGATTTGGAAAGAGAAGCGTGGTGGTAGGTCCACTGGATCATTGGTTTGGTTCCAATGAGGGCCAGTGGTTTTCCGGGAAGCCTTGTGCTCGCGTAGCGAGCAGGGATCACACCGAGAATTTGGTCGGACATAGTCCTAGTTTACCAAGAACTCGGTAAAGTAAACCTCTTTGATTTTTCCATTTGTCAAAATGTGATTTAAGTGGGCTTTGATTTCCTCACGTAAATCCAATTGGTTGGTTATGGATTTTAAATCGTCTTTTGTTTTTCTTGCAATGACTAAGTTGATGATGTTTTGCATTTGAGCCACACGTGCTGCAAGTTCCGCAGAAAGCGCTGGTTGGCCAGATTCAAATCCAAGAGACATCTTTAACTTAACAAAGTGTGACTCACCAACATCAGAAGTATTCACTCTAAATTCTTCTTGAAATGTGTAAACTTCCAAAGGAGGGGGAGCTTTCACAAGAGAGATATTCTTTTGTTGTTTAAACACACTTGTTGCCGTCTTTTGAGCAACAAACATCGATATAACGGTTACAATGATAATCCCGAAAATGGCAGCAGCAATGTACAATAACCATTTTACAATGGGGGACATCCCTGCAGAGGCGGAACTACCTTCGGCTAACCCACCTTCTTCTTCATCTACTTCACGGTCACCCATGTTAAAATTCTCCTTCTACATTTGTTTCAGTGTTCGGCAAACGAGTGTCAGGAAGTCCGTATTTACTTTCTCCTGGTGCCCGTTTGGTAGACTTCTCGGTTAGGATGATGATATCCACTCTACGATTGAAAGCCTTAGCTTCCGGTGTACCTTCATTTTCCAATACAAGAGGTCTGTAGGATCCAAAACTTACAGCTTGGAACCAACTTGGTTCAATTTCTTCTGAATTGATCATAAAAACGGTAGCGTTAACGGCTCTTGCTCCCGCCAAATCCCAGTTATTGATATATTCTCTTTCTTCTCTTCCGGGGCGATTCACAGGATTGACGGCATCATCATCACTATGTCCTTCCACGCGTACAAAACGTTCGAGTCCTTTGATGAGGCCAGCCGCTTTTCGTAACGTCTCACGAATAGAGGGTGTCATGATTGCAGATCCTGGATAAAAATAATCAGCACCTACGAGAGAAATCACTAGTCCTCTTTCATTCTCAGAAATTCTAACTTTTCCCGCTTCTACTTCTGGTTTAAAAACTTCATGAGCATCTTTTTTTGCTTTGGAAAGATTCCGTCCGACCACTTGGGAAGGAAGAGATTCAATCTGCATTCCCATCTCTTCCAAAGAGCCCTTAGAAAGAGTTTGTCCACCAGTGAAAAATCCTGTTGTGGATTTGAATGCAGACAAAATGATCTGCATCTCCTTTGCATCTGTTTTACCTGTTGTATACAAAAGGATAAAGAAACAAAGAAGAAGTGTTACCATGTCCCCGTAAGTTGCCATGAACTCGGGAACTTTTTGGATACACTCAGGACATTTTTCTTTCTTAGACGCCATGGTTTAGGTATTAATCTCCGTCGTCTTTGAGGGCCGTTCTTTCTGCAGGAGTTAAGAAACTCGCTAACTTCTCTTTTACAATCCTTGGGTTGTCCCCAGATTGAATCGATAAAGTTCCTTCCACCATTACTTGTTTGATCACAAGTTCATCTTCGGATCGTCTTGTTAATTTTCTAACGATTGGTGCCGCAAATAAGTTCTGTGCAAGTGATCCGTATAGAGTGGTAATAAGGGCTGTCGCCATACCTTGTCCAATCGCACTGGCGTCCCCACCACCTAAGTTCTTTAACATCCCCACAAGACCCACAAGGGTCCCAAGCATCCCGAACCCCGGCGCAAAACCAGCATAAGCATCCCACCAAGCTCGACCATAGGCATGCCTTGTGGCGGTGTTTCCAATTTCGGTTTCCATAATATTTCGAACAAGTTCAGGGTCTGTTCCATCCACAACGAGTTGGATTCCCTTCTTTAAAAATTCTTCTGGAAGTTCATTGATATCATCTTCCAAGGCAAGTAAACCTTCACGACGTGCTTTTTCAGAAAAGCTAACGAGCGTGGTAATGAGACCCGGAAGGTCTGAGGGTGGATTTTGAAAGGCTTTCTTTGTCACAGCCCCCACACCAATGGTGGAAGTCCAAGGAAAGGAAATGATCGTAGCGGCGGCAGCACCACCAAATGTAATCATGACCGAGGGAATGTCGATAAGGTCCGTAAGTGCAAGACCCCCCGAAACTACCCCAAGCAACATCAAGGCAAATCCTAGGGCCAAACCAATAACTGTAGCTATATCCATTTCTTATGTTTCCTCAGGCATCTTTACACTGACTCGGGGGAGGTCGTGGATTCTTGTTTGGTAGGCAACTACCTTTTCCACAACTTCCGCAACAGGCTCTTGTACAATGAATTTCTTCTCATTCACAAGAGTGATGATCGTATCCGGGTTTGCTTCAATAGTCTCAATCAAATCTGCATTGAGAACAAATTCCGCACCTTTGAGTCGATGTAGTATGACCAGGAGATCCCCCTTCAGAGATTTCTACTTATGTCTATCGACTACCTTTCGGATTTCGCTTACGAATTTTTCTTCCGTAAAACGATTGATGGAATTTTGGAAATCTCCGCGTTTGAAATGGATCTTTTCTGCCCTTTGGATGGCGTCATTTAAGGATTTTACCGTCTGTTCCTTAAAAAATACCCCGGTTCTGTCCTCTTTGACAGACTCCAGAGCCCCACCTTTCCCGTAGGCGATGACAGGTGTGGCGTAGGCCTGGGACTCGACGGGAGTGATCCCGAAGTCTTCCATACCGGGAAAGATAAACCCACGGGCCTTTTTGTAGAGTTCCACCACTTCGGTTCGTGGTAGGCCTTTTTTCCAAAGGATGTTTTTTGGCAAATTTTTGACCAGTTTCCCCTCTTCCTGGCCCCCACCAACAAGGATGAGTGGTTTTCCATTTTCGCGAAAAGCTTCAATGGCTAGATCAATTTTTTTGTAAGGGGCAAAGGCCGAGACCATCAGATAATAATCATCTTTGGAATTGTCATTCACTCGGAAATCTTGAGGCAAACAAGGAGGATAAACAATTTTATAATCGCGTCTGTAATACTTTTGGATTCGTCTTCCCACAAAATGCGAGTTACACGTAAAATAATCCACTCGGTTGGCAGAAGCCGCATCCCAGGTACGAAGGTAGTTCGCAATGGATTGTAATAGAAAAAACTTAAAACCCTTCCGCCCGGGAAAATAATCATAATACATATCCCAAACATAACGCATGGGGCTATGAACATAACTCAAATGGAAAGTGTCGGGATGAGGAATGACTCCCTTTGCCACACAGTGCGAAGAACTAATCACCACATCATAGCCTTTGAGATCCAAAGACTCAATCGCAGTGGGAAATACCGGCAAATAATAACGGTAGTATTTTTCTTTGAAAGGAAGGTTGTTTGTAAACGCCGTTGTGATCTTACGGTTTTCAATCCTTTCGTTTAGTTTTCCTTTGGAATAAAAAAGAGTAAATAAATCCGCTTCCGGAAACGCTTTTAATAAACTATCGAGAACTATTTCTCCACCGCGCATACCGGTGAGCCAATCATGTATAATTGCAACTTTCATTAATCTTGTGGTCCAATCCTTCGTCCCGTAATTGGCGTTGTACGTCCGTAATACGATGCTGTTATTAAAAAAGGAATCGGCATGGTGTTCTCTAAATTCCTGGAACTTTCCATATAACGTCTTCCTTCTTTTCCAATGGTTTCTGCGTCCTTTACAGTCGCAAGAAGTTCATCATACATTTCCGTACTTCCTATTAATTTGGGAATCGTACCTTCTGTATGATTTAATTTATCGGAGATCGAACGAAAATCCAAGGTGATTTGTCGCAAGTCATAACGATTTTCTTCCATTGTCACCGAGGTTGCTTTAAAAAAGTCATCAAAATACCGAGCCGAGGGCAAATAGTCAGGAGTTTTTTCCCCTTCGCGAAACGTTGGTTTGAAAAAAGGACGTTTCCCATCCGAACTCCCTGGATCAATATTGATAATCCTTCCTGAGAACAAAGTGACAGTTTGAAAATCCACTTCATAATTGTCCCAAAGTGTTAAGGGATCTTCCAAAGCAATATGGAGTTCAATCGCATGATCTATGTTATGGTCGAGGAAACGCCTGTCGGGCACATCAATCAGTGGCCTAGAATCAATATGGGCTACATATCCTTTCGGAACTCCTAAAATCCGAACCTCAGTTCCTTCTTTGATTCCATCGATACGAGAGTAGAAGAGTGATAACCGATACGGATATTTTTTGGCTGGGCGGTCCGGCTCAATGACAGTTGTGAAAAAAGCAAAGACCAAAATAGAAAAAAAAACGATTCCTGTGAGGGCTTCCTTCGATAACTTTTTTGATTTCACGGCAGACTTAAAATTCTTCCTTCGAAAGAAAGAGTTGGCAAGCAGATTTTAAATGACTGAATGGGATGAGATGAAAGCAGTCACCATCCTAAAATACGACGAATCCGAACCCCAGTTGGAACTCCGTGAAAAAGAAATTCCCACACCAAAAGATAACGAAGTGCGGATCAAAATCCACCTTTCACCGATCAATCCTTCTGACCTAATGTTCATTCGTGGGCTTTATGGTTTCAAAAAGAAAGCACCCGTGTCTGCGGGATTTGAAGCCAGCGGAATTGTAGATGCTGTCGGCAGTGCGATCAAAACTCTGAAAGTGGGAATGAATGTCTCCTGTGTGGCTCCTCAAAACGACGGGTCCTGGGCCGAATTTATGATTACCACCGAAGACAACTGTTTGCCGTTAGTGGATGGAGTGACTCTCGATGAAGGGTCTAGTTTTTTTGTAAACCCAATGACTGCTTGGGCCATGGTCTCTCGTTGCACAAAAGAAGGCCATCCTACGATGATCCAAACTGCCGCTGCCAGTGCTCTCGGTAAGATGGTAGTGCGCCTTTGTAAAGAACGTGGAATTCCACTAATCAATGTTGTGCGAAAGAAAGAACAAGAGGATAGTCTTTTGGCCATTGGAGCCGAAAACATTCTCAACTCTTCTTCCCACAACTACCAAAAAGAATTATATAAAATTTCTAAAAAACTAAATGCAACCTATGCCATTGACGCAGTGGCCGGAGAAACAGCACAATCTCTTGTGGAATGTATGCCTTACGGCTCCAAAATTGTATGTTATGGGGCTTTATCGGAAAAACCTTTTGCGGTAAATGCAGGAATTATGTTATTCCAAAACAAAAAAATCGAAGGCTTTTGGTTATCCTCTTGGATCTATGAAATTGGATTAGAAGAATTTCAAAAACAAGCCAAAGAGGCTCAAACGTTTTTAAAAACGGTTTTTCAAACAAAAATCAACAAACGATTCAAATTTGAAGAATACAAAGAAGGTTTGGAATTTTACAAACAACATATGACCGAAGGGAAGGTAGTATTTGGCCCGTAGATTATTATTTTTATTCGCTTTCGTATCTTCAGTATCTTTCACTCATTGTCTCAGTGATACAAAGAAGAATTTAGAAAGCCTAAAGGCGTGTAAGTTTGATTTGGTGGATGTTCGTGTAGATCTAAAACCAAATCCAAACTTTCCTATCATTCCTTTAGTTGATTTGTATCCACAAGTATCGGTAACCAATCCGAACGACACCAAGGTCAGTATTTATAAATTTGATTTGGAAATCCAATTCATCACTCCGAAAGGGAAAGAATACATTGGAAAACTCCAGAATGAAACTCCCTTAGAAGTGGAAGCAGGTTCGGAATCAATGGTGGTTTTGAAACTCATCCCGGAACAAAAACAATCCATCCTTCCTAAACTTCTAGGCCTAGCAAGACAACTAGCTGATGCGGCAAGACGTGGGGAAGATGCGGAGTTCGAAATTTATGGGACTGTGGAAGTGGATAGTGTTTTTGGAAAACTTCCGATTCCTGTTCGGGAAGTCTCTCGGATCAAACTGAAAAAATGAAATTGTTTTTTTCGGGGATAGGTATCCCACTCCTTTGCGTCGGGTTATCTTTTCATTGCATCCAAAATCGAGACGATTTGTTTTATTCCGCACAGGAAGCAAACCAAAAGATTTTTGAAACCTATGCTCTGAAAAATTCAGCCTGTGGTCGAGAAAAACTCCCCGGGGCCATTTTTCTCGGAAGGGTCAAAATTGATGATCTAAAACTTTGTTCCAGGGCCATAGAACTTGTTACTTGTAACACTTGGAACACAGAAGGTTATCTTCCCGATTCCTGCAAGGCGATTGGAACGAGTTTTCGATAGTTATGTGGCGTTACTTATTTGATTTATCAACTACAGAAATTTTTTTATTCGCATCACTCACGTTTGCTGGTATATTTTTACTTCTTTTTGGAAAACTAAGAAAAAAAGATAAACCAACAAATACAAAATCAAAACAAGTATCAGGTTCTGACGATCCATCCAATCCTTCCACAGGTAAATCCAAAAAGGATTCCAAATCTACAAAAGATAACAATCTAAAGGTGATGGAAATTTTCGATTATAATGGAACCAAAATCCTCCACCAAGACGGAGCCTATACCGTCAACGACCAAGGAGTGGTTACTAATTATATGAATTGGAATCTCCTTCCTTCCAAATACCAAAAAATGGTTAAAGAACTCGATAACAGATCTTTAGGAGAAAAAGGAGAGGATTATTTTTTGGAAATGATCAACGGATTTTATTATGTGTCACTACCGGGTGGAAAGAAAAAAAGATACGATTCCATCCAAAGTATCCCGGCAGACATTCGCAAACGATTGGGTGTTTAAACTTTTAAGTAGATAACACCCCTACTTTATTTTTTATCTTTGCCGGTTGTTTTGTCTCTTGTAACAAACGTTTTCTTTCCTTTTGTTCGCGGTCACGAAGAAGGCCTTCGTCTAAAACTTTCTTCGGTGGTTTTTTTAGATCCCAAACAATTCCAAACCAACTGAGTGTCTTTAAAATATAATAGGAAACATCCACTTCATACCAATAGAACCCTTGGTTCGCAGAAGAACAATAGTAATGGTGGTTGTTATGCCAACCCTCTCCCATAGTGAGAAGAGCAAGCCATAGATTGTTTTTACTTGTGTCTCTGGAATCATAACGAACCGATCCATACACATGGGAAAGGGAGTTGATGGTCCAAGTAGCATGTCCTAGAAAAAAAGTAGAAACAGCATAACCATAAACAAGCCAACCCCAACCACCAACGGCATAAAGTAAAACCGCATAACTTAAAGGAGCGATCCAGTGGAAACGATCGAGAATCCGTAATTCAGGATATTTATAAAAATCGGGAATGAGTTTGGCTTCGTAATCATTATAATCATCTCGGAGAAACCAAAACATATGAGAGTACCAAAATCCTTTCCGGCTAGGGGAATGGATGTCCTTTTCCGTGTCAGAATACTTGTGGTGGTTTCTGTGATGAGCGGCCCACCAAAGAGGGCCTTTTTGCATCGCCATCGCCCCAATCCAAGCCAAAACAAATTGGAAAACACGAGAGGTTTTAAAGGAAGCATGGGAAAAGTAACGATGGTAGGCGGCAGTGATTCCAAACATCCGAAGGAAATAAGAACCTAGAGCGACCCCAACGAGGGACCAGGAAAAAGGTACAGTAAAAACAGTAAGGACAGTGGCTTGCACCAAAAAGAACAAAACAAGAAAGAGGAAGGGTGCTTGTTCTTTGACAAGGGGCTCAACGGTTGCGGGAGAAGAATTCATTCTGATAAACCTATACAGTTGGAGTCCACTATGAGCGTTTGGTTGCAAAAAAATTCATTCTACTTGATTCCCGATTTGCCTGTAGCACCCTGTCCATAAACCCATGTCATCGAAAATCGTTGTCCAAAAATACGGTGGAACCTCCGTTGGTGACACCACTAAAATCCAAAATGTGGCCAGACGTATCAAACGTTACCACGACGAAGGCCAAAAAGTTGCCGTTGTAGTTTCTGCAATGGGACATACTACAGACGAACTCGTCGACCTAGCTGACCAGATCTCTAAAAATCCTCCCAAACGGGAAATGGACATGTTGCTCTCCACGGGTGAACAAGTGTCGATTGCTCTTCTTGCCATCGCTCTGAACGAAGCAGGAGTACCTGCACAGTCCTTTACCGGTTCTCAATTAAAAATCCTAACGGATGGAAACTTTTCCAATGGAAAGATCGAGATGATTGATCGTTCTCGAATTGATGAAGCGTTTAACAAAGGAAAGGTGGTTATTGTTGCTGGTTTCCAAGGAATCGACAAAGACGAAAATATTGTCACCCTTGGTCGCGGAGGAAGTGATACTTCTGCTGTGGCTCTTGCTGCAGCACTCGGCGCTGATGAATGTGAAATTTATACAGACGTGGATGGAGTTTATACTGCCGACCCACGAAAGATTCCAACCGCAAAGATGCACAAACAAATTACATACGAAGAAATGTTGGAACTCGCAAGCCTTGGTGCTGGAGTCCTTCACTCTCGGAGTGTGGAATTAGGTATGAACTATAACGTGGTAATCCACGTACGATCCAGTTTCCACGACAAACCGGGAACTTTAGTGATGAGTGAGGACAAAATTATGGAAAAAATGAAAGTGAGCGGAGTTACCGCAAAAGGCGACCAAGCCCGAGTGACCATTGCTGATGTAAAAGACAAACCAGGAATTGCTGCAGAGTTGTTTACTCAATTAGCAAACAAAGATGTGATTGTGGATGTCATTGTTCAGTCTTCTCCAAGAGACGGAATCAATACCATATCCTTCACCATCGCCAAAAAAGATATTTCGGCTACAAGACCCATCATTGATGCTTATGCAAAAGACCATGGAAATGGAAAGGCAGAAATTGATGAGAACATCTCTATTGTTTCTGCTGTCGGTGTTGGTATGAAATCGCACGTAGGTGTGGCCGCTAAAATGTTCCAATCCCTTGCGGAGAAAAACATCAATATTGAAATGATTTCCACTTCTGAGATCAAAATTTCCTGCGTCATCAAACAAAACCAAGCGGAAGATGCAGTAAAGGCTTTACATACCACGTTCATCGGGTAAATTTACGACCGTATGCAAAAAGGATCACGAATGTCTCGAGTTTTCGTTTTGTTTTTTGCATCGGTTCTTGCCTTAAGCCTATTATTTGCCCCTCTCATAAGTTTAAACTCTTACGAATCCTTAAATGCAGTCCTTGCCATTGTGGGACCCAAATCTATTTCTACCTTGGATTATGAAGAAGGGACCGAACGTTATAAAAACCTATCTCGATTTTTTCCAAATTATCGAAAGAAAGGATCCCTCCACACCCAAGTCGTTGATTTTTTAATCGATAGGGCTGTGGTGGACAATGCGGCCGATGAAGAATCCATTCAGGTAAATGAAAAACGGATCGAAGCAGAAATCCAAAAACGGATGGAAGCACAAGGGATCAGTGACCTAGAACAATTTAAAAAGGCCGTCCAAAATCAGTTCAATTTACCTTATGATGTATGGCTGGAAGATTTACCTTACCAAATCAAAAAAGGCCAACTCCTACAAATCAAAGTGAGTCCGCCCCTACCTTCCGAACAAGAAATTCTCGCTTGGTATAACAAAAACAAGGCGAAGGTGGGATCAGAATTCAAATTTAGAGAAATTGTTTTATCACCATCAAATGCATCTATCGATGAAGAAACTCGAGTTTTCAACGAACTTACAGAAATTAAAAACAAATCCTTAAAAGATCCATCTTTCTTCAAACTAGTTGCCTCTGGTCCAAGAAACGAATCAAGATATCGTTTGAATGGTGGTTTGGTCAACTGGGTTCCGACATTTGAGTTGTTCAAATCTCAACCAACTACAGCTTCCGTATTATCACAAGTAGGTGGTCCTGGAAAAATTTCCGAAGTTTTCCGCGATGATCGCAAAAGATATTGTTTGGTTTACATTGAAGGAATGAGACCCACTCCACTGGATGCTGTCAGAAAAGGGATCCAAGGTTTTTTATTTCGTGAAAAGGAACAAACATCCTTTGAAGAATGGGTTGCCAATACACGTAAAAATACATCGATTTCCATCTTTGATCCCATCTACATCAAAGAACACAATATCAACAATCCGGAAGAAAAATACAACTTAGACTGATGATGAACCGAAAGGACTATAACCCAAGTTTTGCGGTAGTCTACTTGGACTCCCAATCGATTCAGTTTTTAAACCAAAACTTTAAAGTCGAATTGTGGGAGGAATTTTTTGGTCGAGTGACTCAGGTATTTCCTGGAATCCAAATCCATATCAATACAAATCCCGCACTTTCTACAAATGTAAATTCGAGTTCTCTAAAAGGTAAATTCCAACTTCATGAGGATATCTCCAAGGAATATGAATTCCTACTCAAACTAGGGCAACTTTTACCAGAATCTCAATTCAAAGATCCGGATTGGGATGAAGTCTGTTTTCTTTATTTTACAGGCATTTCTCCCCTACTAGACTCCCAACTAACAGAAAAAGCTTGGGTGCGTCATAAGAATTTTTTCAGTCAATATTCTTATTCAGAAAATTTACCACCAGGACTCACACCCACGATCATCACTCGTGAGTTTTTAACATCCTTGCCGGATACATTGGCGACCGACATCCATGCGTTTTTTTTAAAGAATATCAATCAGTATGATGTAGATATATTCTACCAAGCTCCGGACCTACGTCAGTTGCGACTCGACTTTCGATTGGCATCGGTTCGTTCTTTAACTCTCATCCAAGGCCTTTTGTCTTTAGGAAAAGTATTATCATATGAAAGCCTACTTCCTAAATTAAAAGAAAACCCAGAACTGTTTCGCAGTGCTCCCTCTTACTTGGAATGGGAAATTTATAAAGGCTGTGAACTCAAATGTACATTCTGTCCGCGTGAGTTTGTGGATACCACTAACGATGGAAGTTTTGTTTCTTTAGAGGATGTGAAAAAAACCATTTCCAAACTCAATGCAGAACTCATATCCCCGATCACCATCAGTCTTTCTGGAAATGGAGAACCACTCCTCCATCCTGAATTTAAATCCGTGATCACTGAAATTTTAAAACTTGAGCTTTTAACAGAGCTCATCATAGAAACGGCACTCTACACCAATACGGAATCATTACTTTCACTGATTGGTAATCTCGAGCCTTCAGAAAAAGAAAAACTTTGTATCATTGTCAATGTAACGACACTCAAACCAGAAGTTTACCAATCCTTGTACGGAAAATCCGAACTGGAAAAAGTTTTAGCTACGGTGAACCAACTTTCCGAAATCCTTCCTAGCCGATCACTTCACGTGCAAATGATCAAAATGAAAGAAGTGGAAGAGGAGATAGATCCCTACTTTACCTTCTTTGAGAAAAAAGGGATCAATATCATCTTACAAAAATACAATACCTTTGCAAAAAAACTTCCGGAACGAAGAGTGAGTGACCTCACTCCCATTCACAGAGACTACTGTTGGCATTTGGTTCGCGACTTATCTGTTTCTGTAGATGGGGCTGTATCCATTTGCAAACAAAATCAAACGGAAGTGATTGGAAATTTGTATTTCGAATCATTCAATGATGTTTGGCGAAAGGGATTAGATTTTTTTAAATATAGTTTTAATGGAGAACACGGGAAAATCCCTGCTCCTTGTTTGAATTGTGATGAGTGGTATACTTTCAACGCTTGATTGTTTTGCCTTCATTCAGGCAAGACTAGGATCCACGCGACTTCCGAAAAAAATTTTAAAATCCATTCCAGAGGACGCGGACACTTCTGTCCTTGATCATATTCACAATAGACTTTCTACTATCTTTCCCAAAGACCAAATTGTATTTTTAGTTCCTGAAAATGATAAAGAACTCATCGATTATCTTGGCACAAGAAACTATCAATCCTTTCCCGGTTCCGAGATGGATGTCAGAGATCGCTTTCGTAAAGCCAGTCTCCACTTTAAAGCCAAACATATCTTTCGTATAACAGGCGATAATCCTTACATTGATTTAGAATCCATCCGCTATTTGTATGAAGCCATAACCACTATCTCTGATACCCATTACAGCCTTTCTATGGTAGGACTTCCCCTCGGGATGGGTATGGAATGTTTTTCGACAGAGTCTCTCCTTTATGAAACCGAAGGCCCAGTCCCCGAACGCCACACAGAACATGTTTCCCTTCATATCAAAGAAAATCCTGAAATTCATAAACAATATAGATTACATCCCCCCCACTTAAGCCAATTAACTGATATTAACCTTGAATCCCTTCGTATCACGGTAGATGAACCAAAAGACTATGAACTTGTTTGTAAACTATGGAGCGAACTCGGAACCAAAGATCCTTTTTTTAGAGCACTGGATCTCATCCAACTCGCAAAAGACAAACCAGAAATTTTTTCGATCAATGCTTCTGTGGAACAAGTGGTTTTCCAACTTCCCAAGGTAAGTAGGAACTCGAAAAAACTACGGATCGTATATGGGGAACCTTCGCAGTTTGGATCAGGCCACTGGGAACGGTGTAAATCCTTATCTTTATTTTTGGAAATGCAAGGATATGATGTAGAGCTTTCCACAAAGCCAGATGCGAATTCCCCCAACCTACCTCATATTTTGGATATTCGGGAAAATGAATTCGCATTGGTGAATCAGTTTCATATCGATAATAGCAACCATCTACCAACAGAACCGAATGCTAGTTTCTTTTTACCCAATCCAGTCGCACCTAAAACGAATCTAGAATCTATTTCCTATTTTAGTTCTCCTCTCTCCGAATTGGATTGGCCGGAATCCCTGGTCCCTGGCCGTGTCCTGGTTTACGCGGGAAATTTAAACTCTGAAGAGTCAAAACAAATTGATTCGTATCTAATACAATTTTTAAACCAAACCAAAAATGATATATCACCTAATATACATTCGGTGACACGAATTGGAGGGAAACCACCGTTACAGGAAAATATAAAATACCTGCCACGTGTGTCTTATATCCAGTTTTTAAAAGAAATTCAATCTTCGGAATTTGTGCTGACTTATTTTGGTCAAACCATGATGGAATCGGTGGCCAGAGGAAAAAAAGTTTGTTTGGTCGGGATTACACCCATTCACGAATCCTTGGGTCAATTTGCAGAACTAGAACTTGGAATTCCCTATTTAGGATCTCTTTCTTCCTTATCTACGAATCAAAACTTTCCGACCGCTTTTCCTCATTCAAAAATAAAATTAGTTCGCGATGCTCACTTAAAAATATTGAAATGGTTAGAATCAATTTATGAAAGCTAAAATTCCAATTCTAATATTAGGACTTCTTCTCTTTGTATCATCAAATCCTGTTTTTTCAGAAACAGAAGATAAAGAAACCATTGAAATCAATGCAAAGATTGAACTGGAAAAAGTAAGTCGTAATATTATCAATGCACTCCGTTATGGGAGATTTCTTTTAGCTGATACCGAATGGAAAAAAATCCAATCGGAAGTTTATAAATCCTATCCCGAGTATGATTATTTAAACGGAAGTTTATTGTATTCTCGAATGGAATGGCAAGAGGCAAAAGAAAGCCTTAACAAAGCCCTTAAAAAAGAACCGAACCATGAAGCAGCTAGTTTCCTACTCGGAATGATTTATGCACAAGAAGATAGTTGGTCCGAGGCAAAAGATACATGGACAGAAACCAATCAAATCTCGCCATACAATCCTTTTTATCATTACAACTTGGGCCTTGCATACTTTATATTAAAAGATTATAACAATGCAATTTTATCTTTAAACAAATCTTTAGAATACAAAGCAAACTACAACGAAGCAAAACTCATTTTAGCAAAAACTTATTTAGAACTGAATGATACGGAAAAAGCAAAAGCGGAACTCACAACCATTTTGGAACAAGATCCAAAACACATTCAGGCATCTCATTTAATGGGTCGCGTAGTTTATTCTACTGAAAAAGATCCTAAAAAATCTCTTACCTATTTAAAAAACCAAAGACTACTTGGCTGGAGAGAAAAAAAAGTATTCGCAAGATGTTATTTTGAAATTCGAAAGTGGAGAGATGCAGAAACTCTATTACGTCCCATCGCATACTCACCCTTTGCTGATGAGTACGACCAAAGTTTTTATTTAAATTTACTTTTGAATTTGGGTTATGACGAAAGGGCCAACGACTTCTTTCACTTCATCCAAAAACAATCCCAGAACGAATCCAAAATAGCAGAAGCATACAGAATGTTACTCTCTTCCCAAGAGGGAAAAGAATTACTCTATCACTACTTCAAACTTCGGTATTAATTTGTTTCTAAAAATTAGAATCTGGATCTTAAATTTCAGATTCTAACTTTCGAGATATTGAATTTAAAATTAAGAAACGACGATGTCTGTTTTGGTTTGGGTATATTTCCATTCTACAGCCACGCGGATTAACTTTTCGTTTTCCGTAATGCTGAGTTTGGATTTGATCCGAGACCTTAAGGTTTCAATGGTAGAAGGTGCAAGGCCCATATTGGCTGCAATTTCCTTCACCGGCATACCTTCCCCAATCATCAGAAACACTTCCAATTCACGATTGGAGAGTCTGTCGATAGGATCTTTTTCGTCTTTTTGAGAGGCCCTGTACAAATGTCCGAGCAGTCTTGTGGCTTGTGAGGAACTTACAAAATAATCACCTTTCAAAACTGTGTGGATGGCTTCGACAATTTGTGTGGTTGTGTCTTCTTTGAAAACATATCCCATCGCACCTAATTTAAAGGCACGATCCACAAATGTATCATCCGTCAACATACTGATAATGATGACGGCGATATTTGGAAAAGTTGTTCTTAGACGTTTGAGTAACTGCAAACCATTTTGGTTTTGTTTGAGTTGGATATCAATTAAGACCAAACTAGGTTGCAGTTTTTCTATATCATTAAATGATTTTTCAATGTTATCCGCACTCCCGATGCACTCTAAATCTTCCGATTTAGCTATTAAGTTTTGTAGTGCATCTACTACAAGAGGGTGGTCATCAACGATATAGACTTGTTTCTTCATATTTTCCGGCTCTAAGATTCTTTTAAAGCTGCGATCATCTCTTGCGTTGCTTTTTTACCATCACCAAACAACATCAAACAGTTGTCAGCAATGAAGAGTGGGTTAGGCACTCCAGCAAATCCAGGACTCAAGGAACGTTTGATCACAACTACCGTTTTTGCATTTCCAACATCCAAAATCGGCATACCGGCAATCGGTGATTTTGGATCTGTTTTTGCAAGTGGGTTAGTGACATCATTCGCACCATTGACTATCACAACATCAACATTTTCGAAAGTACTATTGATCTCGTCCATCTCTTTCAATCGATCATAAGGAATATCTGCTTCAGCAAGTAAAACGTTCATATGACCAGGCATACGACCTGCAACTGGATGGATTGCAAATGTTACATCGATTCCACGAGCTGTAAGAAGTTGGTATAAATCACGAACAGTATGTTGCGCTTGCGCTACAGCCATACCATAACCAGGGACAATCACTACACTTCTTGCTACATCTAAGAGCATCGCAACTTCATCAGCACTGGTTGATTTGATTTTACCAGAGTAAAAATCGCCATCATCTTTCATTTCTGTAGCGACAGCCCCGAATCCTCCGAAGAGAACATTCGTCAAACTACGATTCATCGCTTTACACATGATTTGTGTTAGAATGATTCCAGAAGCACCAACAAGGGAACCGGAAATAATAAGAACATTATTATTAAGAACAAATCCTGTTGCGGAAGCTGCAATTCCCGAATAAGAGTTGAGAAGGGAAATCACAACCGGCATATCCGCCCCACCAATTGGAATCACAAGGAAAATACCAAGAAGTAAACTCACACCACTTAAAATCCAATAAATGGATTCATCCGTTGGTTCTAAACATCCATAAACTGCAAGTCCCACTGATGTAAGACCAATTAGGATTTTTACAAGTTGGTCACCTGGATAACGAACTGCTTTTTCTGTAATGAAACCTTGTAACTTACCAAAGGCGATAAAACTTCCAGAGAAGGTGATTCCTCCAACAATAGCAGAGAAAACTATGGAAACAATCTCTTGGTAGTTGACCACAGTGGCATACTTAGGAATGGAAAGTTGTAATGCGGCACCGGCAACAAAAACGGATGCAATTCCACCAAATCCATTGAGGACAGCTACGAGTTGTGGCATTGCTGTCATTTGGATTTTAATCGCTAAGATAATACCAATCACCGATCCAATTAGGACTCCGATAATGATCCAATCGTAAGTTAAGATGGCTTGGTCGAATAATGTTGCAACAACGGCAATGAGCATACCCAAGGCACCGAGTAAGTTTCCTCTGGTTGCTGTTTTTGGATGAGCTAATTGTTTGATTCCAACAATGAAAAGTATGGAAGCAACGAGATACGTTAGGTTAAGAATGCTGATTAGTTCCATTATTTAGGCGTATCCTTTTTCTTAAACATTCCAAGCATTCTGTGAGTTACGAGAAACCCACCCACTACGTTGATCGTAGCGAAAATAACAGAGAGAAGACCCAAAATTTTGGTGATGTTACTTTCTTGGATTCCGGCAGCATAGAGGGCACCGATTAAGGTAATGCCGGAAATGGCGTTGGAACCCGACATAAGCGGGGTGTGGAGGATGGGAGGGATTTTTGTGATGATTTCAAATCCCACGAAGATCGCTAAAACGAAAATCGTGACGGCTGTAACAAATATTTCCATAAACTAGTAGTAGTTATGGAAAAATTGGCCATTTTGGAAACAAAATTTTCGGGAATTTTGCCCAAACTAGGGCCTGATCCTAGCTTTCAAACGGGCTTTCCAGAGAAATGAATTTGATTTTTAGATCCAAAAATGGAATCGAAACAGCAGTTTCCGCTCTATCCGGGCAAAGACTTCCTCTAGGGGCCATGACAAAACCGCGATTCCCCCTCTCGGGCCGATCTTCCCTCTAAAATCGAAGTAGGATCGCGCAAAAAAACTTCCTTTGAAAGAAAATAACATAAATTAAACGAAACAAAACAGAGGTTACACTACGGGATGTGCAAGCACATCAAAAATTCTTTGTGTGGAACAATAGAAACTTTTCCATTCCCCAAACACCAAGGATTTGTTAGCTTTTTGTTTTGACAAATCCATAGGAACCACTATCCTTTTTAGTGGTTCCCATCATGAGATTCTACCTCTTCCTAATTCTTCTCCTCTGTAATTGCCAAGTCAGTTGGTACCACACACGTGTTTCACCTGGTTCTGATACAGAACTTCCCATTTCTCAGGGACCAAATCTCTTAAGTGAACCGGGAACCTCTTGTTTTTTTTCCATAATGAAGTTTCAAGAATCAGGTTCTGCCAATGAACATGCACCCGAGAATTTATCCTTTGTCGATCCGCAATTTATAGAAAATATCCGAACCAATCTAAAAATAAAAAATACAAATGCAAGGCATATCAAACAAATTCATGGAATTCCAAAGGACTGGCCTTACATCAAAGAATTAGAGTCCTTTCGTACAAATAAGTCCTTCGAAAGATTCAAACAAATTCAAAGTTTGACGGCAGATACCAAAGATAAACAGACTTTACTTAAGTATGCAGAAATCATTGATGCAGATACATTTCTCTACACAGGTGATCTTTCACTCCTTTATCATAATATAGAAAACTGTGATACATACTATAATCTATATTATGTAAGAAGGGAAAAAGACAATTATAACCTTATATTGTTTTTAGTATCCCTTGGTATCATCCCCACAGTGAATTATGAAAACCATTATTACAGTGTGTTTAAAAGAAATTCTATTGAAACAAAACCGACGCTGACCACATATAAATTTGGATACAGAAGGTTAATCACTTGGATTCTTTGGCCTACATTTAATATTTTTAATGAAGTAGAAAATTATAACAAAGATTATCGATTTGTTGATCATACGAAAGATCAGTTTTTGGCATCCCTAGAAAATAAAAATAGCCAACCTTTACCTATCAAACGACTGAATCCAGTATATGGTGATGTGCTCGGAGGAACTTATTCTTCTGATTCCGATTTATTCAAAACACAAATTCCCGTGGATAAACGTTTTGCTGTGGTTCGTGATGCGAAAAAAAATGTTAGTTTTTTTGATCCCATCCATGGGCTTTTTAAAATCCAAGCCATCAACGTGAATCAAAAAATACATTCGGATATTATCACTGATGGGATTGAAAAAACTCTAAAAACTTTTATTACTACAAACCTCATAGATAAAATAAAGAAAAAATATCCTAAGTCTGGAATCATCCATGAAATTTATTCTCCCGAATATCGAGATGGAACTTATACTTTTACTTTAGAAGTGGCAAAACCGGAACCAGGGAAAGATCAGTTTAAAAAAGAATACTTTGTTTTCTCTTGTTTCAAATCCCAAAGTCAGATTTATATTCTATCTAGAAGTTTGCCGAATGAAACAAGTCCAGAAGCCTTACCTAAGTTAGCAGAGACAAATATTTTAGATTTTTATCCTCAAGTTAGATTCCAGTCTAAATACATAGAACCAAAACCACTCGACTTAGATATTGCTATGAATGAGGGAAAGAAAAAGTCTAAGAACGATAATGATGAGGATGATGACGACGAAGACGAGGATGATGAAGAAGAAGGGGAAGAACTTGCCGGAGGTGGTGGTGGCGGGGGTGGTTCTAGTGCAGAAATTGACCTGGGAGGATTATTCTCCCTTTTAAAAGAAAGGACTCACATCCCCAAAGGGAAAATGGATATCAAACCAGGACGTTTCCAATTCAACAATGCTCGTTTCAATGCACCGAAAATGAACAATTCTAAGTTTCATTTTAAACCTAGCCGAACCAAAAACTTTTCCAGTCCTGGAAAATGGAGACGGTAAACTTTAGGTAACGGCTATATTATTTATTACTTAGGAATGTTTAAAAGAATGGAAGTCATCTCTGGCATACAACGTCCCGATAAATGAGCCGCATCCTGAAAGTAGTCACAATGGATTTTTCCTTCATCATTTAAATCAACAAATCTTGCAGAAGTTTTATCGGCCAGCGACTGTATCTTTGATTTCCAAGATGGATAAAAAGCAGAGGTTGCATAAAAGTCGGTTAAATTCTTGTGAACTTTCGGAATCCATAAAACCACAGGAATTTTTTCCTTTTTGCAACGATCGATAATCTTATTTAGAAAAACTAAATTGTTTTCATTAAATGAAAAGTTTCCATAAAATTCATTTTTGAGTACATCAACAATCATAACCGTCTTTAAATATGTATCCGTATCATTCGCTGGTTTTAAGTAGAAATCATTAAAACTATCGGGTGCGTAAGGTAATTCTTTTCGGTTCGATTCTGTATCAAATATATTCGCAAATGGATCTGCAGTCATAGCACCAGAAGGCATAAAATTCTTTAACATCTCTGCATTTTTATCTTTAGCTCCAAATACATTTGCAGAAATTGCTTTCGCAGAAATTTTATATCGGCTTAAACTGAATAAACGAGAAAAGAAATAATCCTTTGCAAAGTCAGAAGGTAGATCATTAAAATATCGAATCGCAAATTCAACAGGCATTCCTTCTAACAACGTGATATTGTAATAACGATTGTTTTTATTAAAAGAAAATGCAGAGACTTCCAAAAAGACAGTATCTGGTTTGTAATTTTGATCCATCAATTGATTGAATCGAGTAAAATAGATGAGTGGATTCGAACCTGGTGCGGCAAATCCAAAGAATTTATAGTCATCTAAACCTTTTTTCTGTTTTTCACTGATAAACTCAGAATGCCAGTTATAATCTGCAGTTGCATATTGATAAAAAATAAAAGAACGTGAAGTTCCAAAAGCCCAAACCTTTTTTTTATCTTTGTATTTAACATCGTCAAGATATGTAGAAGAACTGTTATTAAACGTTTCTATGTAAGGATTACCAAGGTTTTCGCTAGTTAATAAATTTCTTACAGAAGGTATTAACATAATTTTATCTAAACCGAAAAGGATTAGAAGTAATATCAGTACCCTAAATTTTTTAAGTTTCATTGAAGTATTCCTAAAATTGAAAGTAAATGAATTGTGCCGAATTCGAAGCCAGAGTTAAAACCAATACACCACATAATATGGCTAGACCTGGTAATAATACCTTTCTGTATTCAAACTTCAAACTGACTCGAGACTGAAAATACTCGTATGTATGTAATAGAAATCCAATAGCGATGAGTCTTACTAACTTGGGAGTTTCGGGTAGTCTCGTTCCTGCTTGAGAAACTAAATTTTTAAAGATAGATAGTATATCATGAATGTGTTCGATTCTAAAAAAGATCCAAGCCAAACATACAAGATGGAAAACAACTAAACCTTTAATAATTTGAACATAGAGTTTTTGGTTTTTAGATTGATTGCCGACAAACACCCTTTCTACAACCAAATAAAGTCCATGCAGTGCTCCCCAGACGAGAAAAGTATAATTTGCACCATGCCAGAGACCACCAAGAATCATTGTGATTAGTAAATTAAAATAAGTTCTAAAATTTCCATATCGATTTCCACCTAACGCAATATACAAATAATCACGCAACCATTGTGAAAGTGTGATATGCCATCTTTGCCAAAATTCTTTTAAGGAAGTAGAAAAATAAGGAGCATTGAAGTTAACAGGGATATCATATCCTAATAGTAAAGCTAATCCTCTAGCAATATCACAGTAACCGGAAAAGTCACAATAGATTTGAATTGCGAAACCATAGATTGATACTAAAGCACTGAATGTATCATAACTTTCAGGATGACTAAAAAAAGGCTCAATGACTGGAGAAATATTATCGGCAATGATAACCTTTTTTAACACACCAAGTAAGATTAAGTATCCACCTGCATTATAAGGCAGTTCCAAAAATCTTTTTTTACTATGTAATTGTTTGAAGAAATCTGTATGTCTCATAATCGGTCCAGCAATCAACTGCGGGAAAAACATGATGAATATTGTGAAATCTTCTAACGTAACTTTGGATTGAATTTTTCCTCTGTAAACATCGATCTGAAAAGCTAATATTTGGAATGTATAGAAACTGATAGCAAGTGGTAGTATGATATTGGGAAGGTTTGTTGTTATTTCTGCAACCTGTTGAAACCCAAAAATATCGGTAACAATATTGATCAGAAAGTAGAAATACTTAAAAAATATTAAATTCAACATATTGAAAATAACAACGAGTGTTATAGTTGTTTTATTGAATTTATAGTTAGAGTAATGATAAAATAAAAAGTTAACTAATACGATGAAGAGAAAGTGAAGTAAAAAAAACACATCCCAATATCCGTAAAAGATCAACGATCCCAGAAGGATTGTTAGTTTCTGAAATCGGGAGTTTAACTGCCAATAAATGGTGTATAAAAAAACAAAAAAAAGAACGAATACTAATGAATTAAATAACACTTCAAATATCCCAATGATTGGTTAATTGTTCCCATCCCTTTGGGAATGTAAATACATTTTATCATCTAGGTAGATAATCAAGCCATGGAATTTTTGTCCGAAAATGCTCCAAGGTTAATTTAGACATTTTACTGTACCCAATATCTGTTAGATGGCCGCCATCCAGAAGATCTGATTTTTTAATGTAATTCTCTGAGTCGATACGAGGAACAGTTACGATACTTTCCTTCATAGATTTGTTTATTTTTAGAACTGCTTCCGAAGGCCAAGGAAATTCGACATACCAAGTATTTAAAACTAACACATGTTCGCATTTTTCCAGTAATAAAGATATCGATTGTAACTGATTTGTAATTGTATTACGGATTTCGAAATCTTGCGGTGAAAAATTCCCTAAATAATCATTTACACCGCCATTGTATAGACAAGCTGTATAACGTGACTTATCATTTTTTACCACTTCTAGAATGTCAGACGATGTGCGCAGCGGAAATGCATTTTTAATGATTACAAAAGGTTTTAACTGTGTCTCAGCAGGCCAAAGGGCCATAACACTATCACCAAACATTCCCAATGTTGGAGTCAGGAATGCAAATAAGACCTCGTGATTGGTTTTTTGTTTATGATCGCAATGAATGATAAAAAAAGAAGCCACAAGATAAACCAGTCTTTTGAGTAAAAAGAAATCATTCATAAACAAACTTGTTATTCTTTCATTTATACTGCATCAAAAAAGCATCATAGGTCCCTTGTTTGGTTTGACCGTCTATATTGCCGTTTGTAAATCCTGAAAAATATAAAGTTCCATATCTATCTGAAGATATCCCTCTTCCGTAAAGTGTGGAACCACTACTTCCTGAATTGCGAGTCCAAATTAAATTCCCGTTTCCGTCATATTTTGATAAGTAAGTATCTTGCGCCCCAATACGAGTGACACCGTTTACATTACCCGTAGTATTCCCTGTAGTATACACATGAAATGCATTGTCAGCAAAAACTTGGACTCCATTGGTTTCGGTAGTACCACCTCCTCCCAAAAGACGAGTCCATAGTTTATCACCCCTTATACTATACTTAGTGAGTACTTGCACGGTGTTTCCTTCTTTGGTTTGACCATCTAAATTACCGCTGGTATCTCCCGTAACATAAACTGATCCTTTTTTATCCACCGACAATGCTTTTATATTTGTAGAGATCGTTCCTCCAGGCATTCCCAAAAATTGAACCCACTGAGGGACACCATTGGTATTAAAAGCAATTAAATAGGAATCCAAAAGACCACCCGGTAGTCCATTCCCTAAAAAAGTTCCTGCTCCAGAAAGTTGCCCAACTAACAAAATATTTCGAGAGAAAGGATCATACTGAACTTGGTATCCATAAGAGCTTGGCCCACCGTTGTCGATAAGCTTCTTCCAAACATAATCTCCATTACGGTTATACTTAAAGAGAAACGTATTTCTTCCGCCAGCAGCTACTTCTTCGTCAATCAGTTGCTCTTCAGTGTTACCTGTAATGTAAACATTTCCTTCTCCATCAGTGGTAACACCAGATCCTAAGGTCTCACTTCCAGTAGGAAAGATTCTTGTCCATAAAACAGCTCCGGAAGGGGTGAGTTTGATGAGTAGGCTTCCTGAACCACTAGCTGGAAGCTCATTGAAAGGACCTCCAGAGGAACCAATAATATAGAGATCACCAAATATATCAATATGGGCCAATTCTGAATACGTAGTTGCCGCTCCCGTACTTCCCATCTGTTTGAGCCAAATCGTATTTCCTTCACGATCGTATTTTGCTATATAAAGATCGGTACCAGAAGAGGATATCTTTGTTTGTCCTAGTAAAGCTCCATCAGTAGTACCTACGGAATAAATATACCCATATCTTTCGGCTATCGTAGATTGCGAATAGGTTTGAACTCCCCCAGTCTGCCCGAGTAGTCTTGTCCATTCTTTGACACCTTGGTTGTCTTGTGGGATTTCGAAACATTCCTTATTTTCCAAAAATGCATCGGTGCTTAGATCCGAAGGGTTGTTAAACGATAAGGCTTTACATTGCAATGCCATCAAAAAGATGAGAGGTAATATATTTCGCATTCGCATAGAAAATCCTATAATCTAAAGATTAAGAAATTTTTAAATACTCACATTAATTCACCCTAGAGAGGGATCTGTCATTCCTAATTCTGCAAATCCTTTGTTTCGAAGCAAACAAGAGTCACATTTCCCACAGGGTTTCCCCTTAATAGGGTCATAACAAGAATGCGTTAGGTGAAGTGGAGCCCCAACATGGATTCCTAGTTCGATAATTTCTTTTTTGTTTAAATGTAAAAGTGGAGTTTTGATTTGGATGGAATCACCATCTTCACTCACACCTTTTTTGGTTCCGAGATTTGCCATCTTCTGAAAGGATTCGATAAACTCAGGCCGGCAATCCGGATACCCCGAATAATCCAATGCGTTCACTCCAATATAGATGGAGTCAAACCCATGCCCTTCTGCTAAAGACAAAGCAAAAGATAAAAATAGAATATTTCTTCCAGGAACATAGGTATTCGGAATTTCCTTTTCTTCACCGCTCAAAAGGTTTTTTGCATTCTTTCTCACCTTGATTTTTTTTTCGGTGAGAGAACTTCCTAGAAAAAAACCGGGATCCAATTTTTGAGTCACGTGTTTGATTCCCAAAAGTTTTGCGATTTTTTTACTTTTGATCAGTTCAATTTTATGTTTTTGGGAATAATCAAAAGATAAAGCAAGTAATGGTAACTTTTTATTTTTAGGATATCCGTAATCTTTTGCTGCTATGTACAAACAAGTGGTCGAATCTAGACCACCTGACAAAAGTACAATGGCACCCGTAGACTTGGTAGTCATAGAAAAAACCTATTTTGGTCCTCTATAAACACAAGAACTGGTACAAGTTTCGTATAATGTAATTTTATCGAGGAGCGGTAGTTTTGGTTTTAGTTGGTTCCAGAGCCAAACGGCAATATTTTCGCTCGTTGGGTTCTGAAGTCCTGGAACATCATTTAAAACAAAATGATCCAAATGTTCATCTAAGATGGGTTTTACGATGGATTTCAATTCACCGAAATCCATGATCCAACCCGTATGGGGATCTATTTCCCCTTTGAGATAAACAGCAAACCGAAAGCTATGGCCATGCATTCTTTTGCATTTATGTCCTTCCGGAACATTTGGTAAAAAATGGGCCGCTTCAAAACCAAAGGTTTTGGAAAGTTCAATCTCTTCCATTACTCTTCCGTCGCGTATTCCGTAAACAGTGACTTTTGATTTCCTGCATGGTCTTGGAATTCCACAGGGTAGTTAGAGGTAAAACAAGCATCACAGAACCCACCACCTTTATGTCCTTCCACTGCTTTGTGCATTGTATCCAATGTTAAATAAGCAAGGGAATCCACACGAAGATACTTTTGGATTTCATCGATGCTATGAGTCGATGCGATCAATTCTTTATGGGTAGGAATGTCGATTCCATAATAACAAGGAGACACTGTCGGTGGTGCAGAAACTCTAAAATGAATTTCCTTAGCACCAGCATTCCGAATCATTTTGATGATTTTACGGCTTGTGGTTCCGCGCATCACCGAGTCATCAATGATCACAACGCGTTTTCCATTTACTACTTCTTTTACCACATTGTATTTGATTTTGGCTCCAAAGTCCCGAATCTTTTGATCCGGTTCAATGAAGGTACGACCAATATAATGGGAACGCACAAGGCCACTTTGGTAAGGAATCCCTGACTCTTCGCTGTATCCAAGTGCTGCAATATTGGCAGAATCGGGAACAGGAATGATGACATCGGCTTCTACAGGCATGACGCGCGCTAGTTGACGACCGAGGGATTTTCTTACTTTGTAAACAGATTCTTCAAAGATATAAGAATCAGGTCTTGCAAAGTAGATATATTCAAAAATACAAAGACTTGGTTTTGCTTTTGGAAACGGATAGAGAGAACGCACCCCAGTATGGTCAATCACAACCATTTCACCTGGTTCCACATCACGCACATATTCTGTTTCCGTAATGTCGAAGGCGCAAGTTTCGGAAGCGAACACAATGGCCCCATCCGAACGTTTTCCCATCACGAGTGGACGGAAACCATTGGGATCCCGAACAGCAATTAGGTATCTAGGAGTTAAAACTAACAGAGAGTAGGCACCGCGAACTTGAGAGAGTGACTCACAGAGTGCCTCTAACAAATCCGTTTTATGGCTTTTTGCCATAAGGTGGACAATGACTTCCGAATCGATGGTGGTCTGGAAGATAGATCCGTCTCTTTCGAGGCGATTTCTGATATCCCAAGAGTTCACCAGGTTTCCGTTGTGTGCCAGAGCCACAGGACCTAAGTGGGATTCCACGCGGATGGGCTGAGCATTTCGTAAAAAACTCGCTCCCGTTGTGGAATACCGGTTGTGGCCAATGGCCGCATCACCAATGAGCTCTTTGATCTTCGGTTGAGTGAAGATATTTGCCACGAGACCCATATTGGCATACCGGTATAAGTGGGAACCATCGGTTGTGACGATCCCACTGGACTCCTGGCCTCGGTGTTGCATTGAGTACAAACCTAGGTAGGTAAAATTAGCAGCTTCCTTGCTATTGTAGATGCCGAATATGGCACATTCTTCTTTTGGTTTGTCAGATTGGAGAATCATTGTTAGAATGACAATTGCAGTATTTCCAAAATCCCAATTAGATGCAAATCAATTCCAACTATATTCTCGTTGATACGGCAAAAGCTTTGGATTTGGCTCTGATCAATCTCAGACAGTCCAAAATCATGTCAATCGACACCGAGTCCTCCGGTTATTACACGTACTATCCCAAAGTTTGTCTCATTCAGATCAATTCCAATGGCAAAAATTACCTGATTGACCCCCTAAAAATCACAAATTTGTCAGCTTTGGGTCCTTTGTTCGAAGATGCGAACATTCTCAAAATCTTCCACTCCGCACAAGATGACATCAAAGCCTTAAAAAGAGACTTTGGGTTCAAGTTTGTGAACACGGCAGATACAATGATCAGTTCTCGTTTGTTGTCATTAGAACAAAGTTCATTGTCACATGTTGTGGAACATTACCATAAAGTTACGCTTTCTAAAGTAGAACAGAAGTCTAACTGGGAAATTCGTCCTCTTCAAAAACAACAACTCAAGTATGCAGCATTAGACACTGCGTATTTAGAATCCATTTGGTTAAAGATGGAAGAAGAACTCAAACGCAGAACTCTTTATGATGAAGCAAAATCCGAATTTGAATTTATCGCTTCTGAAGAGTATATAGCCAAAGAAGGAGAAGGATTCTCCCTTGGAAAATTTCCTGACATTCTTAATTTTACTCCACTAGAAAGAAGAAAGATATTAGAACTCCTTCGTTATCGTGATGAAAAAGCAAAACGAATCAACAAAGCAAGTTTTAGAGTTTTTAATAACGATCGTTTGTCACAAGCCGTCAAAGGACATCCTAACGAAGAAAAATGTGTGGAATGGTTTGGCAAAAAAGATGGAACAGAAATCTTCAAACTACTCGTTGCTGAATACAGTGATCCTATCGATACATCGGAACTTTCAAAACGTCATGGCGAAGATCTTAACGAAGACGAAAATCATAAATTCGAAAACGCGAAGAAATGGCGACTTCGTATTATGCGTGCTAGACGGATGGAACACTCACTCCTTCCTTCAAACAAACAACTGATTGTCATTTTACGTGCAGCACCTAAAGATTTAGAGGAACTAAAAGCATTACATGTTTTCTCAGATTGGAAGGTGCAAAACTATGGGCCGAGTTTACTTGCTGCCATCCAAGGATTGTCTTTCGATTCGATGATCAACCGTTTGGTGGCCATAAGATCCAAAGAAGCATTTGTTGCCAAACGAAGGAAAAATCAAAACTCAAAAGACGAGGGTTGATGTGTTACCCTACCAATCCTTTGTCGAAAAACTATCTAAGGACTTCGACGAAATTCCCGACACACCAGAAATCAAATCTGGTGTGATCTTTCCTCTCTTTGGATCCAAAGAATCTGCAGAAGGAATCATCCTCACCGAACGTTCCAAACATCTAAAATCCCATCCAGGCCAAATCTCCTTTCCGGGAGGAGTGAAAGAAGAAGAAGACCCGAACCTCCTTGTCACAGCCCTTCGGGAATGGGAAGAAGAGATGGGAGTCCACCGTTCTACACTCCATGTTCTTGGAAAATTAGAAGGACTTCATACCAGGACCGGTTTCCATATCACCCCGTTTTTAGCCACTTACGAAGGTGATTTTGCTTTTTACCACAATACGGCCGAAGTGGACCGGGTCATCCTTCTCCCCTTTTCTGACCTTTGGACAAAACCTTTTTATGCCATTCAAATCCCCGGCCGCGATCATTTTGCTTATTACTTTGATCTGGGTGATGGCCTTCTTTGGGGTGCCACCTGCGAAATGATTCTGCGTTTCCTACGAGAACATTCTAACTTTGATCGAACTCCCCTTCTCGTAAAACCAAACCTGGCCAAACCGCCTTATTTAGACCCCAAATCCCTCTAAGGTCAAATTCAGTTTTCGCCGATGTTGTACAGGTGCGGAACCAAAAAGAAAATCTAAGGCGACTTCTTTCCCATTTCGTTCTGCCGCTTTTGAGTTATTTTCTTTTACTTGTATTCACTCCCCTTCCAGCCCAAGTCCAACCTAACAAAAGATATGTGTTCATACTCGATGCCAGTGGTTCCATGTCGGAAAAATGGGATGGAAAAACGCGAATGGCCGTTGCCAAAGAAAAATTATTACAAGTTCTCGGTGGATTGCCCAAGGATGTGAGTGTGGGACTTGTTGCCTACGGAAACCGAATTGCCGGTTGTACTTCCGCTCGTTTGTATCATCCCATCCAACGAGGTGCCGCCTCCGTTGTGAGCCAAAAAATATCCTCCATTGTTCCTGCAGGATCCACACCCATTGCACAAACCTTAAATGTGGTGGGAGAATATCTTTTGAATGAAATCCAAGAAACAGAAATTATATTTATTTCGGATGGAGTGGAAAGCTGTGATGGAGATCCCAAAGCTGTCCTCTACCAATTAAAACAATCGGGAAAAAAATTCCGATTACAAGTCCTTGGCATTGATATTGATCCGAAGGGAGAAGAAGATCTCAAACGACTTTCAATCCTGGGGGATGGCAATTATTATCCTTTGAAACGTCCAGAAGACTATGATTCTTCTTTCAAACGGATCTTTTATGCACAAGATCCAGAACCGGTGGTCCTTTCACATTCCGAATCACAAGGCCCTCTCCCTACACAGAACCAAATCAAAATTCTAAACATCCTGCCCTATGAAGATGGTTCGGAATCGGGATACATTCTAAACTATGAATACTCGGCGAAGACCAATACTTCCTATATGATCCAATTGTATCTTTACCCCGCAGAGGAAAAGTTACGCAGTTTTCCCGTTCCCCCTCTCCGGGAGAGAAGGATGGGGGACCTTTCCAAACACCAAATTGCATTCCAATTGGGACCGGAAGGAAAGGGGCGTTTTGTCTTCCCCCTTCCGAAAGGAAAACGAATGCGAGCCTCCGCAGAACTCTGGGATCTGACAGGAATTCCCAAAATTCTTGCCCTCTCGGAAGAAAAACCCGTTCACGAGAATCCAAGTTCTGACCGAAACTGAGAGTAATGAGACAGAATTCTACAGTTTGGCAGTTATGGAAACGGGCCCTTTTCGCCCTAGGAATCCTTATTTCTATGGGAATTCTTCCTATTACGGCCGACCGTTCCGTAAGCCAAGTTTTCGCCAATGAACGAACCAAACAAGGCGACCTTCTCTACCAAAAAGCGAAAGAATTTTTGGAAGACCGAAACCACTGGCAATCCGTGGAATCCTGTAAAAGCTTTTTAATCCTCTATCCAAACCATCCGAGAACCCGAGAAGTAAGAAAAACTTTGAGTTCCAACTACCGAATGACGGGAGATATTTTGGCTCTTGCCGAAAACGAACTCAAAATTTATAAAGAATTTCCCAATACGGAAGAAGGTCTCGAATCCTACTTAATTTCTGGGAAAGCCTATGTCCGAATGGGTCGGGAAGACAAAGCCCATCAGATTTTTCAGGACATTATCAAAAATACGTATTCTAGTAAAATTGCGCAAGAAGCGGAATTAGAACTGACTCAGATGGAATTTTTAGGAGAGAGTAAAAATAAGTAAATTTTACGAAAATATTGCCCTAGGGATCTCCGATAATAAACTAGGCACGTTGAGCAAAAAGGGTTCAGAGATTTAAGAATGTCGTTTTTTCAAATGGTTACTTTCCCGGCGAACTCCTACATCATTGTAGAGGGGAAAAAGGATGCGAACAATTTCTATATCATCCGTGAGGGTAAAGTACGTGTCACTCGTGAGACTGCTGTTGTCGGAGAAGATCCCAACCAAGTTTTAGGACCTGGTGACTTTTTCGGCGTTGTTGCTGCCATGAGCCAACACCCGCAGATCGAATCCGCTACCTCACTCACAAATGTTTCGTTAATTTCCGTCAGTTATGACCAATTTGGAACCTTAATCCAAAAGTCTACTGCCGTTGCGATGAATATCATTCGTTTCTTCTCCATGAAGTTACGCCAATTTGATACCACCATCACCCGATTGTCCTTTAGAAATGCAGTCGAAGAAGATCCAAACGAACTTTTTAAAATTGGTGAATACTACTTTCAACAGCAAAATACATCACATGCAACTTTTGCTTACCAAAGTTATTTAAAACACCTTCCAAACGGACAGTTTGTACCTCAGGCCAAACTACGTTTACAGACCATAAACCAAGCCTTTCAAGCGGCTCCGATCGATTACAACAAATTCAATCGAAACTATAAAGATAGTGAGATGATCTTTTGTGAACACGAACCGGGTAAGGAATTATTCATTCTACAAAGTGGAAAGGTTAAAATTTCCAAAATCGTGAATCAAAACGAAGTGATGCTCGCGGTTCTCCAAGCGGGAGATATCTTCGGCGAGATGGCGATTCTCGACAACAAACCTCGTTCTGCTTCTGCTGTGGCAGCAGGTGACGTAGAACTACTTGCGATCAACAAAGCCAACTTTGAAGGAATGGTGAAAGCCCAACCGCAACTAGCAACAAGGCTGATTACTTTACTTTCCGAAAGGATTTGGATCGCTTATAAACAATTAGCAAATCTACTTCTAAAAGATCCGCAAGGCCGTATCGTTGATACCCTAATGACTCTCGCAGAAAAAAACAGAATCAAAGTGGCTCCCAAACAAGCTTACAATTTTGAAATTGGAACCAAAGACCTTCTCAAGATGGTCGGCCTCACCGATCCAAAAGACGAACTCATCATTTCTGATATCATGAAGAATAATAAATTTATTCGTATGGATCTCGGAAAAATTGTTTGTTCGGACATGGCAGAGCTGGAAAAACTCGTCCAATTCTATCATAAAAAGGCTAACATGGAGAATAAGCTCAAGAAGCTGAAATAACTTCTTGCCAACTTTCCCCTCCTGACTTACGTTAGAGGCCAACGAAATATGAGTGATAAGATACTAGTGGAAGAAAAGGGAAACACGATCCGTGTTCGTTTTATGGATCAGATTCTCGACGGAAATGCGCCAGAACTCCGAGAAATTTTGGCGGAAATTTTAGAAAAGAACGTTCAAGAAATCTATTTGGATTTGGAAAAAGTGGTGATTGTTAGTTCTCTCGGGATCTCACGTTTACTTTCTTTCAAAAACAAAGCAGATGAAAAGAAAATGACAGTGAAGATTGTCAACATCCAAGAAAAACTAAAAGAAACTTTGAAGAAGTTGATGTTAGATCAGTTTTTCGGCCTCTAAACCAATCTAGTTTTTCATTTTTTAAATCTTAAACCAAATCGGAATCATTCGCCTCCTTACTGGAGGTGGTTCTGATCAGGTTACAAATTCATTCCCACACACTAATTTTGAGTCATAACAATTTGAATTGATTTTCCAATAGATCCATTCTTAATTTTGCGTTATGTCAAAACGCATTTAAAAAATCCTAAACCGGTTACAACTTGTCCATCTTACCAAAGGTCTGAATGATGAAAGTGCTCGTGCTTTGCGAGTGAATGCCACTTTCCAAAGTATTATGATTTTTATTCCGACTCTATTACTACCAATCATCTATTTTACAGAGCCGCCGGAAACTCACTTAACCTCGTTTATATTTTATGTAAAGTGTGTTAGCAGCGCTCGAAATCCAAGCATTTATGAACCAAATGAAGGAAATCAAAGAAGCACAAGGCCTGCCCTATTGGCAACTCCGACTCGGAATTCATTCGGGAGAACTCATTGCAGGCGTGATTGGAGATAAAAAATTTGCTTACGATGTTTGGAGTGATACAGTCAATACTGCCAGTCGGTGCGAATCTTCAGGAATGACAGGAAAAATCAATATTTCCTCATCCACCTATGATCTGATAAAAGATTTTTTCCAATGTGAATATAGAGGGGAAGTTCCTGCAAAACACAAAGGAAATATTAAAATGTATTTTGTAGAAGGACTCCTTCCCGAATTACAAAGGGAAGGCCATCCTCAAATTCCAAACCAAGAGTTTGTGAATCGATACAAATCTCTTGGAAACAATTCCTAAGATAGGATTCCATATCTTAGGAAAAAGTTTTTGATGGGAGTTTAAAAACCTTGGTCCTTTAAGTCAGCTTCCATCATGATTTTTACTAACTCTTTGAACTTAACATTTGGTTCCCAACCTAACTGACGTTTTGCTTTTTCTGGATTCCCAATCAAAAGCTCCACTTCGGTTGGTCTGTAGTATTTAGGATCAATTTTCACAAGAACTTGGCCGGATTTTTTGTCCTTGCCCACTTCCTTGTCGTCCTTTCCTTCCCAAACTACTTCGTAACCAGCAATTTTATAAGACTCTTCGATGAACTCACGTACAGTATGTGTTTCATTGGTAGCAACAACATAGTCATCTGCTTTGTCTTGTTGCAACATCATCCACATCATTTGAACATAGTCCGGAGCGTAACCCCAGTCACGTTTAGAATCAATATTTCCCATCGTGATGAAGGGAAGTTTTCCCGCTTTGACAGCAGAAACACCAAGTGTGATTTTTCTAGTCACAAATGTTTCTCCCCGTCTAGGAGATTCATGATTAAAAAGAATTCCATTAGATGCGTGCAAATCGTACGCTTCTCTATAATTCACTACAGCCCAGTATGCATAAAGTTTCGCAACAGCATAAGGGGAACGAGGATAAAATGGAGTTTTTTCTGTTTGAGGAACTTCTTGGACAAGGCCGTAAAGTTCGGAAGTAGATGCTTGGTAGAAACGAGATTTGATCCCCGTTTGTTTGATGGCATCTAAAATCCGCAAGGTTCCCACGGCATCCACCTCAGCGGTGTATTCAGGAACCTCGAAAGAAACCTGCACATGGGACTGGGCCGCCAAGTTATAGATTTCCGAAGGTTGGATTTTTTCTAAGATTCGGTTTAGGTTAGAGGAATCTGTCATATCTCCGTAGTGAAGGTGGAGATTGGGGTTTCCGTGCAGATGTTCAATGCGATTGCGATTGAAAAGGCTGGTTCTGCGAACGATTCCGTGGACTTCGTACCCTTTTTGGAGGAGGAGTTCTGCCAGGTAGGAACCGTCTTGGCCTGTGATTCCGGTAATGAGTGCTTTTTTCATAGATCAGAGATCAGTATTTTTAGTTTCTTTGGTAAGAAAAGGAAAAATGAGTCGGAAAAGGCAAATATTCCTAAAAAGTCGAAGCAATTTCTTTTTAACTTTCCTAATTCATTCTGATAATAACAATCATTCCAAAAATTACAGATATGTTACACAAAATTCCACATCAATTCCATGCGGTATTCCTACTTTGGTGTATCTATATCCTCCCATTCGCTCTGGGAGCCCAAGAAAAACCAGAGACGAAGGTCGAATCCAATTCCAATACGACAGCTCCAACAAACCCACAGACCACACCGGCTCCGCCAGTGGTGGCACCACCGGAAAATAAATCCAATTGGGAAACAGGCCTCGGAAAAGGAATTAAGGCCACCTCGAACGACAGCAAACATAACATCCAACTCCGATTTCGGTCCCAAATCCAAGGAAACCAAAGTTTCCAATTAGATCCTTCTCAGGACACAACCAATTTCCTTGTCCGCAGAACTCGATTGCAACTCAAAGCAGGGTTATTCAACGATACTTGGCTTGTGAATTTACAAATGGGATTTGCAGAACGAGATATGGAAAGCCAAAGACGGAATTCCTTACGTGATGCGAACATTGTGTACAATCAATATCGGGATGTAAAAGTCGCCTTTGGCCAAATGAAGGTTCCTTTTAGTCGTCAACGTTGGAATTCTTCTGGAGCTTTACAAACAGTAGACCGGTCTTCGGTCACTGCCGAGTTTAACTTAGATCGGGATGTAGGAACCTATCTATTTTCCGAAGATCTATTAGGCAACAAACGTATGTTTGCTTACTATTTAGGTGTTTTTGGCGGACAAGGTAGAAACCGCGTGGAAAGACAAACCCCTGGTGTATTGACAGTTGCCAGGTTTGTATTTTCTCCGTTCGGGGGAATGTCAAAAACTGGATCGGATAACGATTGGTTATCAGAAACAGATTTTGCAAGATACAAAGAACCAAAATTATCCATCGGTGTTTCTGGTGCTTATAATAAAAACTCTGACAGATCCTTAAGTACCCATGGAACAGAATTTACTTTTGCCAAATTCAACTATAGCCATGCGGCAGGAGATATTTATTTCAAATGGATGGGTTTCTCTTTTCAATATGAATGGTTGTGGCGACGAGCAAACACCGCTTATGTGGAAAGAACTGTGGGAACCGCACTTTCTCGCGAATATTCTAGAAGTGGACAGGGACATTTTGTCCAATTCGGATATTTATTTATCAATAATTATGAACTTACTTTTCGATTTGGAGAGTTTCGGCCTTTGGGAGAAACCGATCCTAGTTTGAAGTATTCGCGGGAAGTGGGAGGAGCGCTCTCCTATTACTTTGCGGAACACAATTTGAAATGGCAAACGGATTATTTTTATTATACAGGAACTCCCACAGCAGCTGAAGGGGACCATGTGGTTCGAACTCAAATACAGGTATTCTACTAAAATGAAGCCAAATTTAAAAACCACCATCATTTTACTTTTGTTAGCTTGTATTTTATTTACTCATTGTAAAGCACAAAGAGATGATAAAAAACAAGAAACACAAAACCAATGCCTAAAAACTATGTATCTGGCGAGTATCAATGCCGGAAGGCCTGGTTTTAGTGGTACATTTCAATTGTTAGGATCTTGCTCCGCATCTTCTAACTATTCCCCATCTTGTTTTGAACATTATGCGATCGCAAAAGAAGAGATCAATTGTGCTCCTCCCTATACAAGAGCCTCAGTGAAATGTTCCGTTCAAAATTTGGTTGGAGTTTGTCGTTACCAACCCAATGGCGATACAACCAAGGTCAATACTGTTGTTTATGTGAAACCAAATGACAGTTATGAATCTGCCATTGCCAATTGCCAAAGTTATGGGGCAGGCGCCATTTTTACCGAAACCTATTTAAATCCCGGTGACAGAGCAACATCTATGGATGCCACCCTCACCAGTGCTTATCTTTGTATAGAAAAAGCAGAAAAAAACTAAAACAAATCTTCATACACTTTGGCTTTCTTCGTCGTTAATAGAAAAGGACGGCCAAAGGAATTGGTGAGAGAAGCGTCGGGATCCACACCTGCCGCTTTGTAAATAGTAGCCACCAAATCCCGGACATGCAGGGCTTCTGTTGGTTTTAAGGCTTTTGATCCTGTTTCGTCTGTTTCTCCCAAAACATAACCTTTGGAAAAAGGGCCACCCCCCAGTAAGGTTGACCAAACTTTGGGATGGTGGTCACGACCATCTCTTGATCCCACATCCGGGGTTCTGCCAAATTCACTGGTAAGAACAAATAACGTCTGTTTGATGAGACCTGTATTGTTTAAATCTTCTAAAAGAGATGCAATCCCCATATCCGTTTCTTTCATAATTTTTGTAATTTGTGCTTTGTTACCGGTATGAGTATCCCAACCACCGATGGAAATATGGATGAAGGGAACTTCCTGGGCCGCCAGTCGTTTGGCAAGTAACATCGCTTTTCCCTGCCAAGTGGTCCCGTATCGTGCCCTAGTTTTTTCATCTTCCAAACTGATCCGAAAACTATCGATGTTTTTGGAACTTCGAAATTCTTCGGAAGCCACAAGCATATTCTTCCAATGTTTGGACTCCTTTGTGGGATAGGTTTTGGAAAATTCCTCATTCATAAAAGAAACCAAATCCTTTCTTCTAAGGATCCGGTCTTCGGAAAACTTTCCATAAGATGGATTCAAATGTTGGATGGGTTCATCCACATTGCCCACATGGTAACCCGAATAATCGATTCCTAAAAATCCAGAGTTTCCGTTTTTTCCACCCCTACCCCCAATCGTCACATAACTAGGGAAATACGATGATTTGATCTTTGATTTTTTGGCATAAGCAATCACAGCACCAAAATGGGGAATGTCAGGAAAGCCCATGGCTTCTGTCATTCGGTATCCAGTTCCGAGTAACATTTGAGCAAAACCATGGTCCCCTTCCTCACTCCATGTAGATCGAATGATTCCAATCGTATGCAATTGTTTGGCGGTGAGAGAAAATGGTTCGAGGACAGAAAGTCCTGAGATACTAGAACTCACCTTTCCAAAAGCACTATTGGGTTTGGGATCGAGAGTGTCTACATGGCTCATCCCTCCCATCATTTCGATAAAGATAACTGACTTTACTTTAGAAGGAAGGGCGATCGACTCCTCTTCTTCCGAAGCATGTAAACTACCAAAAGGATTGGAAGAAAACAAAAAGGGGCTGATCCCCAAACTAATCATTGATTTTTTTAAAAATTCTTTGCGATCCATGATGATTCCTTAGTTAATGTGTTGGAATTCTTGGCTATTGATAAGAGCCCAGAAAATATCTTGGAGAAGGTCTTTGTCAAAAACGTTATCTGGTTTTGCCATTAGAGTTTTTAATTTTCCCTTTTCTCCATTCGAAGGAAGCCGTCCGAGAAGCCGGTAGTACAAATTCCCAATGACTAAATCCATGGATTTCAACTGATCAAACTCTAGTTTGACTAGGGAATCTTTGTTTCCAAAATCCCAAACTAATTTCCCAACCACCCGGCCATTCATCAGTGTTAACATCTGTTCTATGGTAAGTTCATCAATATCATCAGAAATATCCACTCGCGGACCAGAACCAAACACAGACAACATGGTATGATAGGGTGCCGGTCTTTCCACTTCGACTGCGTTTGTGAATTCTTTTGGACTGTCCACAGGGATTCGCACAGAACCCGTACCGGTTAGATCGTAAGGTTTTTGGCCCATAAGAGTTGTGAGCCAAGATAAATTCCGTTCTCGGATATTACCGATCTTTTGTAAGTCAGAGACACGAATGAGTGAGTTTAGCAGTTGGTCACTGTCCAAACGTTTCGGCGAAAAATAACGAATGGGATCTTGGTCGGTTGTGTTACTTGTGAGAGATCGATTGTAAGCATTGGAGGTAACGATATACAGAATGAGATCTTTTAGTTTGAGCTGGTTTGCGAGAAAATAAGCATCCAAATGATTTAAAATCTCTTCTCCTGTAACCACCGTGTCTTCATTCCAATCATCTAAAGGAGTGAAAAAACTCCAACCCATGAGTTCTGTCCAAACTCGATTGATGATGACTTTGCGAAACCGGTCATTCGATTTATCAGTGAGCCAATTGGCAAAGGCCTTCCTTCGGTCGTCCCCAGGTTTGAGTTTGGCTTCTTTCCCATCTAAAAATTTGGGCCGAACCAAATCTCCACCGGGGGCATCATCTGTATGCGGAAACCTTAAACCGAGTTTTGGTTCGTAGTATAACGTTGCATATGCGACTTCATGTTTTTTTTGGTAATCTTTTCTTTGTTCTTCCGTCCATTTGTTCCAGTTGTCCCGGTTCCATTCGTTATTTTTATCTTGTAAGGTCTTTTGGTCTTCCATCGGAAGATGGACTTCCAATTCACGAGGCACATAACTAAAGGTCTTTCCATACCGATTGGCTTCCCAAGTTCCATCCCGAAAGAATTGTTGGCTAAAGAAGGCGGCGAGTGCATAATAATCCCTTCTTGTAAAATCAGAAATGTAAGGATGGTCATGGCACCTAGCACAGGCAACTCGCTTAGCATAAAAAAGCCGACCCACATACTCTGCTGTTTGTAAAGGATCGGCCCCGTCTCGAATATAAAACATCGTGGCCGGAGATTCATTCACCGAGCCACTAGAGTTCAACATCTCTTGTACGAGCTTGTCATAAGGTTTATTTTTATGAAGCGAGTCCGCAATATATTGATAAAAGGCACCTGTGGGAATTTTACGGCCTTTGGATTTATCTCGTAACATGGAGGTAAACTTAGTTCCCCAATATTCGGCAAACTCAGGTTGTTTCAAAAAATTGACTGCAAAGGATTCTAAACGCTCGTCCGGAGAACTAGAATCCCATTCCTTCCAATCTGTCACACTGGGAATCACTCCTCGCAGATGGAGAGACAATCGCCGTAATGAGACCTTACCATCCATCTTTGTTACATTAGGTGATAGTTTTAAATACAAACTATCTAATGGATGAACTGCATTCTGTTTTGACCGAGAAAAAACATAACCCGCCGAAAGAATGAGAAAGAGAATCGAGAGAATTAAATAACGGAAACTAAGAATTAGATTAAGTACCAATCTCATATCCTAAGGATTCTAGGTTGGATTTTGGGATTTGAAAATATTTTTCTTGCAAAAGTCAATTTTTTGCGGATAAACCTTGGTTGCGATGGCAGAAGAAAAAATCTATGAAATGCTTTGGGACTGCGAATTCTGCGGTTCAAAAAAACTACTCGGTAAAACTCATAGGCATTGTCCCAATTGCGGAGCCACTCAAGATCCGGCCCGTAGATACTTTCCCAATGATGCGGATAAAGTCGCCGTCCAGGATCATATTTACTACGGTGCGGACAAAACTTGTCCTTTTTGCCAAACTGCCAATGGCGCCAAAGCTACTTTCTGTGGAAACTGCGGTGGTTCTCTGGATGGGGCACAAAACGTAAAACTCAGATCCGACCAAGATGGACTTACCGAAGACTCTGTCCAAAAAGCAAAAGAAGACTTAGCCTTCGAAAATTCTGAATTCATCAAACCCCATCCCAAAACACCGAAGTGGGTGCTGTGGTTACTCGGCTCTATCGTATTTGGTGGAATTGGATTTGTTTGTCTCGGAGTTTTATGGACAGAAAAAGTAGAACTCCAAATCACCCATCATGAATGGTCTCGCTCCATTGCCATCGACCAATTCAAACCTGTCTCCGAATCCGAATGGTGTGACTCCATGCCATTGGGTGCGTACAGTGTGTCCAGAAGCCGTCAAATCAGAAGTTATAATAGCATTCCGGATGGAGAGGATTGTCATACAGTTCGTTCGGATCGTGGGGACGGAACTTTTTCCGAAAGTGAAAGTTGTTCCACCAAATACAGACAAGAACCAGTCTATGATGACCATTGCAGTTATCGGATTGATAAGTGGGCTTTTGATCGCAACGCTGTGGCCAAAGGATTTGGAACCACACAAGAACCTTATTGGCCCACGCCACAAATCCGCGAATGTGCAAGCACTTCCCTTGGTTGCGAACGTCTCGGAGCCAAAACAGAAAAGTATATGGTTTATTTTACGGAGTCCAGTGGCGAAACCAAAGGAGAAAAACATGACTGTGAATTTGACCAACCCAAGTGGAAATCACTTCCAGCCAAAGCCCTTTACCAATCAGAAAAAAGTGTAATCTTTAATTACATCACATGTGACACCATACAAACGTTAGAAGACGCTACGACAGAGGAATAAAATGGACCAAACTTGGTTAAAAACAACATTAGAACGTTTTAAGAACGAACAAGACCCGATTCGTAAGTTCTTAAAAGAAACAAAACTATTCGAAGAAGCCCTGGCCAACCAAGAGTTTGAAAAAACAGACCTTCTCATTCGAAAAGAACTGGGAGGCATTCTCACATCCTTCAAAGAAAGTTTTCGTAAACTAGAAGAAGGTTTTGTTGCGAAAGCCCAAATCCAAAATATCGGAAAAACCAATCCAGCAACTACGTTACTGGATCGAATCATTATGAAAGTGAACTCGGCAGGTTATGGACTGAATGGGCTTGGAACTGGTGTTAAAGCTACACAAGAAGAATTGGAAAATTTACTGAACCATGACTTTGGTATGTTAACGAAAGCCGGAGAACTCCAAAAAGAAATTTTAGAAACTCTTCCCACTTCGTTTGCCTCAAACCCCGAAGCAGCAATCGAATCCATAAACAAATTGTTTTTGAATTTCGAAACACAGTTTGAAGCAAGAAACTCAATCTTTTTAAAAAAATAGGATAAGGAAATAAACATGGCACTAATAGATAGAATAAAATTTGAAGGAAGCCCGAATGAAATCGTTTGGAAGTATCCCTCTGATGAAATCAGTACCGCAGGACAGCTGGTAGTCGACGAAAGCCAAGAAGCCATCTTTTTTAAAGAAGGAAAGGCTTTGGACACTTTTGGACCAGGAACTCATACCTTAAAGACAGGGAATATTCCTATCCTCGAGGCTCTCGTCAATCTTCCGTTTGGTGGAAAAACTCCCTTCACTGCAGAAGTTTATTATGTAAACAAAGCCATCTTTGCGATGAAATGGGGAACCAACACTCCCATTCCTTTAGAAGATCCCAAATACAAAATTGTCCTCAACATCCGTGCCTTTGGGGATTACAAATTTAGAATTAAAGATTCCAAAGCATTTTTAATCAATGTTGTCAAAGGGGGAAATCGCACCACAAACGAATCCATTGATGAATTTTTAAAACCAAACATTGTCCGTGGGATTGGCGATTTTATTTCAGAAGTCATCTTAAACAACAATACTTCTGTTGTGGAAATTAATAAGTATCGAGATGAAAGTTCCACAGCCGGAAGAGTCAAACTCGCTCCCGAATTTGAAAAGTATGGAATTGATTTAACTGAGTTTAACGTATCTTCGGTGAACTTTGATCAAAACGATCCGAACTACCAACGCATTCAAAAAATCATTACCGATAAATTTGAAATCGATATGCTGGGAGACAAATACCAACAAAAGAAAATGTTCGATATCGGACAAGCGGCCGCAGAAAACGAAGGCCAAGGTGGCGGTGCTATGGGTGCCGGTATGGGCATGGGAATGGGGATGAATATGGGCCAAATGATGGGCAATATGATGAACCAAGGCGGAGGTCAGCAGCAAGGTGGGGCGGCACCAGCAGCCAATGATCCAGCAGCTCGGATTGCAAAATTGAAAGGGTTACTCGACCAAGGCCTCATCAACGCCGAGGAATTTGAAGCCAAAAAGAAAGAGATTCTTTCTTCGCTGTAAAACTTAATAAGAACTTAAAGTTTAGATTTCCATCTTACAGTAGCATATAAACTCTGTTAGATGGAAATACTAGGAACTTTGTCTTCCGCTGAATCTATTTCGAAAAATACAAATTCAAACAAATTCGTTTTATGACAATCATACCATTCCGAAGCCGATGGTATGGATCTATGATTTTACTTAAGAAAATAACTGTTTGATCTCTGCTAAGTTGGCTTCAGCTTCCTGTTCGCCTTTATCAATGATTTCTTGGTAACGAGCAAAATCAAATAACTGAAATTCTTCCAAATGAAAGTGAACAAAAAGATCTAGTTTGGGGCGTTTGAGTCTTGTGATCTCTCTTCCTTCCAAAGTAATCGTTCTTGTCATAATTTGTAAGATGGGTGGGTATTTGAGAGTGTCCCAAATATAACGAAAGAATCCTTTTTCAGTCGTATTACGGTCTTCAAAAAGTTTCACCGGTACAATTTCTTGCATAGGAGATACATTGATTCCCATGACTACATCGGCACCTTTGGTTCGAATTAGATTTTCTGGGACATTATTGATCATTCCGCCATCAACTAACAATTTTTCGCCGAGTTGGTAAGGAGGAAAAGCACCAGGCAAACTCATGGCACTTGTCAATGCTTCCGTAATCGGACCTTGGTCAAAGATATGTTCTTTTCCTGTTTGTAAATCAACGGCTGATGTAGCAAAAGGAAGGGGAAGTTCTTCGATGCGTTGGTCACCAAATCCTTTCTTTAACATCCGTTTCATTCTTTTTCCTTTAAAGAAAGCAACAACTGGCAAAGTGGGATCGAATGCACTTTCTAATCCACCAAAGAAATTTTTTACCATTTCTTCAATTTCTTCAGGAGTGTTTTTTCTGGCATATAAAGCTGCAATCACAGCACCCATAGAAGCACCAGAAACAAAATCAAAATGAATTCCTTCTCTATGTAAAACTTTAAGAAGTCCCACATGGGCAAGTGCTCTGGCTCCACCACCACCTAATGCCAACCCTCTAGTTTTGGAGACCAAATACCTTGCCAAAGTATCTTTCTGATAAAAGTTTTTGAGAGCTTGGTCTTGTGGAAGATAACTTTTACGAACTCCGCTTTCCATCATACGGATGGCACGGCCTTCAAAGTTTCTGATCCGGCTTTTCCAAAAATGAATGATTTCTTCTTTTTCTTTGTAAAACTTTTCTGGTTCATCTTCCCAGAAAACTAAGAAGTCGGATTGAACTACAAGGTAATGTAAATCCATTCTCGATGTGGATTCATCAAAGTAAATATGGAGTAATGGAGTTTTATTTCTGACGTTAGTGAGGTATTCTGAAATTTGAGTGGGGTCCATTCCCTTGAAAGTAGATATCGGAATGGCAGTGGATAGTTTTTTAGTGACTTCACCATATTCATCTAAGAAGGAATTTACTTTTTCACCAAAGTGGTATTCTGGTTCTAAGGGAACATGAACACATAACCTACGTAAGCCGATCGAACTATCTTTATGACTGTGACTGGATCTGTCTAAGTTTTCTCTCATTCGAGATCCCATCATCTGAATGATATTTTGGGCAAAGATCTTTTCTTGGGAGGCTAACTGTAAAAATAATTTTCCGCTCAAAACATAAACTAAGGAATCGATCACAGCAATGGCGGAAGTAGAATGGTTGGAGCTGGAGATGAGTGAGTTCTCAGCTAACACTTGGCCGGTACCCACATAAACATGACTTTGACCACCGACATTTTCGAGAAGGATTTCACCGTAACGAATAATGTAGATGGACTCCGAAGACTCTCCTTTGTAGTAGAGAGCTTCGTGACTTCGGATTAATTTTTCTTGGACGTTATTAGCGAGTCGTAACAAAACCGAGGGGGGAAGTTTTTTGAACAACTCCACAGACTTTAAAAATTTCTGTATGGCCTGTCGTTCTAATTCAGTTCTTTTCATTTTCCCCTCACTCTATTAAATTCGTATACTTACCCACTCCTTCTTACGAAATTTTCTGACAAAAAGCACTGCCATGAGTAAAATCCAAATAAAAAATGCCGACCAGATTCCAATCGTTCCCCAAGCTAGGACTATCCCGAGTAGATAAGCCAATGGCAACATGACAATGAAGGATACAATGAGATAAATAAACATCACATAATACATCATCCCCGCGCTACGAAGGGCAGATCCAATCACCATATGGTAGGCATCCCCTACTTGAATGAGAGCTACAATACAAAGTGCCGGGTAGGCTTCCTTGATCACCGCAGGAACATCTGTAAATAATCCAATGAGCCAAGGCCCAGAGATGATAAAGAAAAGTCCCATACTTCCCATAACGATGGCCGAGAAGGTTGCAGAACGCATAGTTCCTTCATAAGCCAAACGCAATTTACCTTGTCCCATGGATTGGCCAAGAATGGTAGTGGCTGCAATTCCAAAAGAAAAACCAGGCATAAAAGACAAACTAAGGCATGTTAGGACCACACTGGCTGATGCGAGAGTGGTGGTGCTGATCATTCCTGCAATTTTATAAAATCCAGAAAATGCAAAGTTAACCAGTGTTCCTTCGAGAGCTGGTGCAAAACCAACCATACAAAGTTCTTTGATGATGGCAAAACTCGGTGCAAAAATTTCGTATTGAAAGAATTTGATTACATCTTTGCGGAAAAAATAAAATAATACAATGAGAAGTGCTGGGATAGAAGACAAACTAGAAGCAACCGCAGCCCCTTTGACTCCCCAAGCTGGGAATCCCCAGTTTCCAAAAATCAGTAACCAATTTAAAAAGATATTTGAGACTGCCGCTAAAATGGAAGAGATCATACCCACTTGTACAATTCCAATTCCATCGAAAAATCCACGTAAGGCGAATCCCACGAAGAATAAAACAGTTCCTAAAAATCGATACGATAGATACACACCAGCCACTTCGATCACTTGTGGATCATCACCGATCCAACCCATAAACTGTGGGGCATAAATAAATCCAAAATAGGACAATAAAGATCCTAAAACTAAGGACAAATAGACAGAATTGATTAGGGTGATTCCGACCCCTCTCTCATTTTTTTCGCCAAATCGACGTGCAACGATGATTTGAACCGCCATGGATCCACCCATAAGGAAGGCGAAAATAGAGAAATAAACCATTCCTCCAAATCCAACTGCGGCGAGAGGAACCTCTCCCAATTTTCCCACCATAGCAGTGTCTGCAACCATGATGGCAGTATAACTGATCATTCCAAAAAAAACAGGGATTGCTAATCCAAGAATTTTCTGATTCAATCGAGTTGGCTTCAAGATGCGTCTAATTTTGTGAAGCATAGTTTTGTCATTCTTATATGTATTGCGATCTACACAACCACCTTTATGGATGTTTACCCCCTGAAACTTTGTTCCGAATTGGAAAAAATAACCCCGAACCTCGTTGGCATCTATATTTGGATTCCTACGAAAAAGCATATGGTATAAAAATCCGACCTTCGACGTTTTTCGAAGATTATGCAGATCAAAAAGATTTTTCCAAACTCTATCATTTTAGAGAAAAGGCTCCCTTTTTACATTTCCAAGCAAAGTTCAATCTCATCATCGCCTTAGTGAAGTTTGATGAAAGAGAAATCACTGAAGTCACTCACGATGTTGTACTTTCGAATAGTTTAGAAGATATTAGTTATGCCGAATATCGTTTGATGTTTGGAAAAGAAGAACCAAAAGAAAGTTTTTATACAAAACTGATGGCATGTTTGGAAGGACTCTCGAAAGGAGAAGAATCTGCCAAAAAAGAAGGGAAATCCATCCAAGGAAAACTCGTGATGTCTCTCCATAGAGATTTAAATTTCGAAAAACATTACGATTGGATGAAAAATTGGATGGAGAAAGAATCTGCGATTCGCAATGGCCTTGTGGGAATTGATTTCTGTCATATCGAAGAAGGACATCCACCTAAAGATAAAAAAAGTTTTTTCCAATCTGTGATCAAAGACAACAAAGCGGGTTCCGACACTGCTCTTTCCATTCTCTATCATGTAGGAGAAAGTTTTCGAGACAAAACTCCCTTCTCCGCTGTGCGTTGGGTTTTAGAATCGGCAAGGAATGGTGCACACCGGCTCGGTCATGCTTTGGCTCTTGGCATTGACTCCGATTATTTTTTAGGTGATGAAAGGACAGAACTTGTATCCGAAGCCAAAGACCAAGTCGAATGTGAATTGGAATCTTACGACGAAATCACCAGCTTTGGTGCGTTCTATTCGAAAGAAGAACTCGAACTGAAACGAAAAGAACTAAAGACCAAACCAGATTCCGAACTTCTCAAACTTCCTTTTGATGAAACACAGTCCCAATACTTACATACCTTTCAAAACTATGTTATGTCTACTCTGGCAAAAACAGAAGCTGTCATTGAATGTTGTCCCTCTTCCAATTTATACATTGGAATGTTAGAATCTCATATTGACCATCCCATCACAAGATTCCTGCAGAATGATTTAAAGATCACCATCGGCTCTGATGACCCAGGGCTTTTTGGAACGACCATGACAGAAGAGTATGGGCATGCGCACACAGCAGGAGTTTCCGAAAAAGATTTAGAGTCCATCCGAGAAAAGTCATTTTCCTATCGTTCCACCAAACTTTCCGGTCGTGAATTGGATTGACCCTGACATGGATTAGGTAAACTGGAATGTATGCGGATTTTTTCCCGGATATTTGTGCCGATGATTATGATCTCTTTGGTGATGGGGCCACTGCTTGGCCAAACCAAAGAGGGATTTTATGACACAAATAATTACGACTTAAAGAACCTTCCTAAGTCGGATCCAGAATCCAATGTTTTGCAGGATGTGACACTTCCTCCTAAGTTCGAAACACCAGCTCTCGCCACACCGAAAAGTGCAAAAACACAATATAGCGGGATTGATTCCATTCCAGGGGCAGGTGCCTTACTCAACTCTAGGACTTCCTCCAACTCCAGTCAGAACGCATCCAATCCTTATAGTTTGACCAATTTACAAAACTCTCCCATCAATCCTCTGACAGGAGAAATTAACGAACAAGCACTTCAAAACCAATTACAAAAAAGTAGAATCAAACAAGAGTTAAAGAAAAAACAAAAAGAAGAATTTGACGAAGAAGCCGTTTACGAAGAAACTAAATTTCGAAGGGCTTATATTATTTTCTTTTTGACTTTGCCATTTGCTTTGATTGCTTCCGCTGGCGGAGTTGCTCTTCTTGCTCCGGCTCTACAGAAATCAGCACTCGCTAGTGGGATTATGATCACAGGAACCACTGGTCTTTCTGGAACCAATGTCTATTTGGATAGACAAAGATTAGAAGAACACCGCGAAAAGAAAAAACAGGTCGCTGAAGTTTACCCTTGAAGTTCAAACGATTCTTCGTTTTTCTCCACCACATTTTTCTTTATCTACAAACTCAAAGATTTGAAATTCGAAATTTCTATATGGAATACCTTCGTTTGATAGGAAGGCTATTCTATATTTTGTTTGGGTTTTTATCAGTTGCCATTTTGATTTTAGATTTTGGATTCTACTATCCAGAAACATGGAAACCTTACGTAGCTCTTTCCATTCGTTCCCTTGTCACATTTTTTATTTTATACGAATCCATCCATTTGTTATTCACAAACAAAAGATGGAAAGAATATGTTTCTCTCCACAAAATAGAGCTCATCATCTTATTGATGTTAGGCCTGGAATTCATTTATGAACAGGATATCGTTGCGATTTTAAAATCATACCATATCTCGGCGGAAGACACCACACTCATCTTTTTATCAGCCAACCAAGTTCTGTTTCTTTTTTCCAATCTCGCCCATTTCTTTCGCCTTTCCAGAAAACAAGATTCTAAAAAATTAAACCCTTCCATTCTCTTTGTATTGTCTTTCGCTTTTATCATTTTACTCGGCGTTTGTTTTTTACATTTTCCAAAGTCAACAACGAGTGCTGTCAAATCAATCGATCTCGTATTCACCACCATTAGCGCCACTTGTGTGACAGGACTTTCTACTGTGGATTTATCGAGTCAATTCACTCTCACAGGCCAACTCGTGGTTTTACTTCTCATCCAAGTGGGTGGACTCGGTCTTATGACTTTAACGAGTTTTTTTTCTATCTTCCTTACGGGGAAAGGTTCGGTGAGCGATACAATGATGGTCAAAGATCTTCTTTCGGAAGAAACCATGGGCCGTGCCAAAGAAGTTTTAAAACAAATCACGATCCAAACACTTGTCATTGAATCCATCGGGGCTTTGTTATTATTTTATAGTTTTCCTGAAAATTTTCCAATTGCACTCTCCGATAAAATTTATTATTCTATTTTCCATTCCATTTCTGCTTTTTGTAATGCTGGTTTTAGTTTGATGCCAAGTGGACTCACAACAGAAGCCTTCAAACATTCCGAAGGATTTTTATCTGTGATTATGTTTCTGATTGTGATTGGGGGACTCGGGTTTCCTGTTTTATTTCAAATCCGAACTAGGCTTTCCAATCCTTTCGATTATAAATTCCGCTGGTCTGTGACTTCTAAATTAGTATTCTGGACTACCGGTTTTCTTTTGTTATTCGGCTGGGGTTCCTATTATTTTTTAGAAGGAGATTATACTTTAAAAGGCCTCACAACTTCAGAACAAATTTTTCATTCTTTATTTTATTCCGTAACCACAAGAACTGCTGGATTCAATACCTTAGAGTTAAGCCAAATGGGTTTACCCATCACCTTTATTTCTTTTTTCCTGATGTGGGTGGGAGCCTCTCCTGTTTCTACCGGTGGAGGAATCAAAACCACTACCTTTGCCATATCGTTATTAAATATCACCAACCAAATCCGAGGGAAAGAAAGGATGGAGATAGACCACCGAACGATTGCTAATTCTTCGATTGCAAGAGCCAGTGCCACCATCGTTTTGTCTTTGTTTGTGATTTTTTTGGCCATCTTTTGTTTGTTGCTCACTGAAAATGCAAACTTTATCGATTTGTGTTATGAAGTGGTATCCGCTTTTGGAACCGTTGGTTTGACTCGTAGCCTCACTCCTCATTTAAGTGATTACGGTAAAATCATTATCTGTATTATAATGTTTGTAGGTAGGGTTGGAATTTTGACTCTACTTGTTGCTCTTTCTAAAAAAGTAGATCATATCTCGTATGAATATCCGAAAGAATATGTGGTTGTAGGTTAATCGGTATGCAAAGAAAAAAAATAGCAGTCATCGGCATTGGAAGTTTTGGAAAGTTGTTTGTTCAATATCTATTTGATGACGGACATGAAGTCATCGCCATTGATAAAGATCCTGCGATCATCGACTCTATCAAAGATTCTGTGACCATAGCCGTGGCTCTCGATGCTACCGATGAACATGCACTCCGCTCGCAAGGGATAGCCGACGTGGACTATGCTGTGATTGCCCTAGCCGATGATTTTGAAACCTCCATCATCTGTGCGGATAGTTTGAAAAAATGTGGAGTCAAAAATATCTACGCTCGTTACCAAACCCCCTTACAAATGAAGGTTTTGGAATTACTCGGAATCAAAGATCTTTTTAATCCAGAAGAAAGGGCCGCAAGGAGTATGGCCGAGACCTTATCCTTTTCGGGAATGCGTTCTAGTTTTTTATTATCCGATGAATACAGCGTCGTGGAAGTCACCGTCCCCAAACGTTATATCAGCAAAACCATTGCGGAAGCTGACTTACGCCATAAATACAATATCAATGTAATCACTGTCAAACGTCCCATTACAAACAAAGAAGCCAAAAGAGCCTCCGATTCCAAAGGAGAACGGATTTTAGGAATCCCTCATGGAAACACTGTGTTACACGAAGATGATGTGGTTGTTTTATTTGGCTCACAAACTGACCTCAGTAAGTTTTTGGAAACATAAATCATGGGACCAGAACGAATCATCTGTTTGACCGAAGAACCTACAGAGATGCTATATCTGTTAGGTGAAGAGAAACGTATTGTAGGAATTTCTGTTTATACGGAACGACCACCAAAAGCTAAGGACGAAAAAACAAAAGTTTCGGCTTTTATCAGTGGAAATCTTAAAAAAATCACAGCCCTCGAACCAGACCTTGTGATTGGTTTTTCCGACATCCAATCCCAACTTGCAAAAGACCTCATTGAACGCGGGTTAAATGTTCTTATCTTCAACCAAAGATCCATAACAGAGATTTTATCCAATATGCAAATGCTCGGAAACCTGGTAGGTCAGGCCGAAAAAGCAAAAACACTGATTGAAGGATGGCAAAAGAGCATTTCGGAGTGGAAACGGGAAGCAGAAGAGAAAACCTACAAACCCAAAATCTTTTTCCAAGAATGGGATGAACCCATCATCACAGGAATCCAATGGGTGAGCGAAGCGATTGAACTTGCCGGTGGGGAGGATTGTTTTTCACACCTAAAAGACAGAAAACTGGCCAAAGACCGAATCATCACAGCAGATGATGTGAGAGATGCCAATCCAGATATCTACGTAGGTTCTTGGTGTGGGAAAGCCATGGACTGGGACTGGGTACGAAGCAAACCCGAATGGCAAGAGACAACGGCCTTACAAAAAAACAAAATCTTTGAGATGGATCCAAGTATTATATTACAACCAGGTCCTGCTTTATTTTTAGAAGGGATTCCCAAACTGAAAGAGATCTTTTCCTCCTTCTAATTTCCAACTTTGTCATTCCGCTGTAATCTATTTGTAACAAGGATACTCTAAATTTGAAACATATCAATTAGATATGGAGACATTCATGAAATTCTCATGTAACCAGACAAAAGCGAAAGTCACTTTGTCTTTTGTGATCGCACTCATCACAATCTTTACTCTTGCAGGAAAACTCGAAGCACAAACAGCACCTGCTGCCCCAACGGCTGAAACCGCACAAACAACGGAAACTCCGACAGAGACAGCTGCTCCTGTAGCAGAAGCGCCTGCGGAAGCCCCACAAAAAGAATCCGAAATTGGACTCATAAGTTTATTTGTTACTGGTGGATGGTCTATGTGGCCCCTCCTACTTTCTTCGATCATTGCATTCGGAGTGATTCTTGAAAGGATCTACTTTTTCTTCACTGCAAAATTAGTAAGAAAAGGATTCAACCAAGACTTACAAGATGCGATCGATGCATCTGGTATGAATGGTGTGGAAGAATTCTTAAAAGCAAACGAAGGCCAACGGATTACTGACATTCTAAAAAATGGTATGGAAGTTTCTCAAAACGATCCAGAGATCTTTGCATCCGGTATTGAAAGAGAAGCAGGTGAAGTCATGACACTTCTAGAAAAAGGACTTACAGTTCTTTCTGCTGTTTCCACCATTGCACCTCTCGTTGGATTCCTTGGAACTGTATCTGGTATGATCAACGCCTTTGATGCGATTGCTAACGCTGACCAAGTAAACGCAAAAGTAGTTGCTGGTGGTATTAAAGAAGCGTTAATCACAACAGCTGCTGGTCTTATCGTTGCGATTCCTGCAATGACATTCTACCAATACTTACAAGGCCGAGTGGGATTTTTTACTTCTGAAGTAGAAGAAGCTGCTAACAAAATTTACAAAGAATATTTAAAACTCAAAGCCGGTAAAAAAGCGTAACGAGCGGATAGTAACGAACCATGATTAAGTTAAAGAAAAAACAAGAACTAGAGGAGATATCGGCAGCATCTATGTCGGATATTGCCTTTCTACTCTTGGTATTTTTTATGGTAACTGCCGTATTCTTTGTAAAGGAAGGACTCAACATTTCCCTTCCTCGCAAACAATCCGAACCTCAGCCGTTTTTACGAAAGAATGTATATGAAATTTTGGTCACCCAAGACAGATACAAAATGCGTAACACGGCTTTCGGAACGAAAGAATACACTAATTTGCAAGAGTTTCGTGATGACCTAAACCAAATGGAAATCCCGGATCTTAAAAACAAACTAGCGCTCATTGTTACAACCGGTGATACCAAATATGCAAAGATGTTGGATGCACTATCAGCAATTCAACTACGTGGATTTGAAAAAATCTCAGTGAGAAAGAAGAAATAATATGTTACGAAGAAAGAGAGTCGCACCTTCAGTTCCCGTAAGTTCGATGGCAGACATTGCCTTCTTACTCCTCGTGTTCTTTATGGTAACCTCCGTATTGGATTCGGATCCAGACCTTCCCATCAATCTACCAGATGTTCCTGGTGGAGAACAGTTAAACAAAAAGATTGCCAATCTTTACTTAACTGCTGATGAAAAAAGAACTGTCTATTTCAACTCAGTAAAAATGGAACTCAACGAAGCCATGAGTGAGATTCGTGCAAAACTTTCAACGACACCTGACTTGAAAGTTTTGATTCATGCGGATCAAGATTTAACATACGAAGAATTAGATAGTGTTTTCGAAACCCTTCGAGAGATAGGGGCCTTAAAGGTTTCCCTCGTTACCAAGACCACCCAAGGTGGCGGGTTAAAAGGGAAGTAACGTGAACGGAACAGTTGTTAAACAAAGAAGATCTAAACGAGATCGGATCCATCGATTTATCGATCGGTACCGAATCGAAACTGGTCTTGCTATATCTGCCTTTTTACAAGCCGTCATCATTCTCTTTTGGTTCACTCCGCATTTGGATACGGATAGTTTGGATAGTCTCGTGGAAGAAGTGGCATTCATTGACAATGTCCAAATCCAAGAACCATCCACTGATTCGAAACCAACTGATGGTGACTTTGATCTTACCGACAAAGAAAAAGAAGATAAAAAAGAAGACCCAAGAATTGCTGGTGCATCTGATCCTATTGTATCTGGTGCTACCTCACCCGTAGACTTATCTCCCAACGTTCGCCCTGAATATACTTCCGATGCCAAAGCACTCGGTGTGACAGGAACCATGACCTTAGAAGTCATCATTGGAAATACAGGAGAAGTTTTACGAGTTAGATCCGTAGGAAAGCAGTTAGGTGGTGGACTTGAAGAAGAAGCCATCAAAGTTTACCGTAGAAAACGATTTTCTCCTTCCATTTTAGAAGGAAAAGCCATTACGGTAAAAGTCCTCGTTCCCATTCGATTTACATTGAATTAAAAAATAACCACTGCTAACAAACTTTGGTAGTGGTTATTTAAACTTTTCAGTTTTCAAATTCACCCTTTCCATTCCTTTGATGGGGGCGAATCCACCACCGGAACGGTGGTGGACCGGGCTCTCCGCTACAATCTGCAAAGCAACATACTGTTGCATCGCAGGATTTCCGCTACGATCCCTTTCGCTTATTCCGGTAGTTCCAAAACCTTATCCTCTTCTTCCATAGGTTGTTTCGGAATTTCTATCTTTTCGATGCGGATCTCGTGAATGAAATCGGAATCACCAAACTTGTCTAAGATGCTAATCCTTCTTGGGTATTGTTTGTCGTTCCAAACTTCATAATACCCGTATTTTAAAACACCTTTGTAAAAACTAAAAAGTTCGCGGTAAGTGAACTCCATCCATTCCAAAGCACCGCTTGTTTTTTCAAAGTAACCAACATATTGGTCCGTATCGGGAGTGGCATTGGTTTGTACGGATGTAAAGTACACGACTTCAAAATCTTGACCTAATTGTTGGACAGGTCCCGCATACTGAATGATGGGAAACTCAGTCAGTCGCCAAGGCAGTGTTAAATACAACCGAAGAGATTCTAAATATACACGAACTTCATCATCGCCAGTAAAAACCTTTCCGGTGTCAGCGGCAATTTGGTAGGCATCTTTTTTGACAAGACCAAGGATCAGACCTTTTTTTTCACCACCGAGAAATTCCACTTCCATCGCATCTTTTTCAAAATCCAAATACACACGAAGTCTTTGTTCTGATTCTTTGATAGGAGTGAAAAAACGAAAAAACTTAGAATGCCAAACATCCTTTAATACAAACTGGATTTGTTTGTATTCTTTCCAATTGCCTGGTGTGAGTTCCTTTACAGGAGGACTTGTAATCACAGACAATCCTTTCTTCTTTAAGTCTGGATTCAAACCTACATTTTGTAAGGTGGGAGGACGTAGGTCAGCCAGAGAACAAGAGATACAAAATAAAGAAATAAAAATGAATGAAACATAGGAGCGAAACATTGATTCCAGAATGAGTCAAAAAGAAAGGTCTGTCAATAGGGAAAGTAAATCGAGGGAGAATTGAGGTTAGTAAGAATTAGAAGTTCGAATGTTTTAAATGAGGATTGTAAGAAAGGAATAATGGATAAAGAAAAGAGAAAAGGTCGGGATTCCGACCTCCTCTTCTTTAAAGAAACTTATGCTTTTGCAGCACCTGTTTTTTTGATAGATTCCGCAACTTCATTGATTTTTGCTTTTACGGATTCGATTTTTCCTTCAGGCATTTTTGCTTTGATTTCTTCTGCAATTTTGTTGTAGTTTTCTACGATTTTAGAACGAGTTTCATCGTAGTTTTTTCCAGCAACACTAGAGAATTCTTTAATGTCTGTTAGGATTTTGTCAACGGATTGGCGAATCTTTACAGAGTCTTCCGTGTTATCCAAAGCACCTTTGGATACTAATTCATTATAAGTTGTTTCCAACTCAGTTTTCGCTTTTCCAAGACCTTCTTTTCCTGATTGGAAAAGTCCGATACCTGCGTTAAGAATGTCCATGATTTGTTTTTCCATAATTTAGCTCCTGGTTTTCACCTATTTGTGCAATGCACAACACAGTTATGTGCATTGCACAAAATCTATCAAGAACTTTTTTATCCTGTTTTTTGTATTTTTTCAGATTTTTTTTACGTAGTCGGTTCCGGGGTTCGTTTCCATAAAAAGATTTCCAGGGGAAACCACCTCCGGCCGGATTTGGGAATATGCTAATTTACGGGTTTGGATCGGAAAATACAACTTTCAGAAAATAGGAAATGGGTCCATGCACACAGAAATAAAAAACATTCCTATGATCCACCTAACAGAGATTCAAAAAGATAAGGCCCATCCTTATTTTTATGTAGGTAGGCTCGAAGAATTGCCAGATGATTTCCAAACCTTTGCCAGTTCCCATAGACATTCTTATTATGCTTTGTTTTACTTCACCGAAGGAAAAGGAACTCACTCCATTGACTTCCAATCCCATACGATTGAAGAGAATACTCTTTTCTTCTTGAGGCCAGGCCAAGTGCATTCCTGGACTTTTTCTAAACCGGTGAAAGGTTATGCTTTGAAGATTTATCCAGACTATCTCTCGGAACAGGGAGGATCGGTCTCGAGTTTTCAAAACTATCCTTTCTTTCAATTGGGAAATCCAAACTGTAAGTTGACCATCCACGACTCAAAACAATTAAGAAATGATTTTGAAAGATTACTCACTGAAACAAATTCCCAAACCAATCCTTCGATGGTATTTCTTTTAATCCAATTGGTCTTACAACAATCCTTAAATGAATTTCAGACCACCTATCCGGAAACATCTAAAGTGGATTCTAAGTTATGGGATTTTTTTAGTTTATTAGAACAGAATTTCAAAGATCAAAAAACAACTTCTTATTATGCAAAAGAAATGGGAATCTCCACTGGAAGTTTGAATCAATTATGCCAAAACGAGTATGGAAAATCGGCAAAATCCGTGATCCAAGAAAGATTGGTTTTAGAAATCAAACGACTCTTACTCCATTCCGATTTGAATATCAATCAAATTGCTTTGACTTTAGGATTTGTTGACAATTCCTATTTTAGTAAATTTTTCAAATCGCATACCGCAAACTCACCAGAAAACTTTCGGCTTCTCAAACGAAAACTACCATAAAAATCCAATTCTCTCCATTTACCAAAGTCCGGTTTTTCTGTAAGATAAAACCAGAATTTTAGGAGAATGGAATGTTAGAAAAATTATTCTACACAGAAGCCAGTTGGCTTCTTACTTTATTGCGACTCGTTTTAGGTTTAGTGATCCTTCCCCACGGATTACAAAAGTTATTCGGAATGTTTGGCGGATACGGGTATTCGGCCACTTTGGATTTTTTTAAATCAGAAGGGATTCCTTATGTGGTGGGATTTTTAGTCATCATCGCCGAATCTTTCGGAGCCCTTGGTTTAATTTTTGGACTCTTCACAAGGATCTCTTCTTTGGGGATTGGGATTACCATGATCGGAGCTGCCATTTACGTAAGAAAAAACGGATTTTTTATGAATTGGTTCAACCAACAACCAGGAGAAGGATTTGAATACCATCTCCTCGCCATAGGAATGGCAGTGATTTTAATGATTGCCGGCGGTGGCCAACTAGCAGTGGATAGCTGGATCTCTAGTAAAATCCAATCCAACTGAATGCAATAGATTCCAATTAAAATGAATTGAGTTGAAACAAAACAAATGGGAATTCAATGAAAGGGAAAGGAAATTTAGCAAAACACAGCCAAAATCAGAACCAGACCTAGTTTGAATACAAAATCAAAATACAACCTTCCCCTCGCAAGAGAACGGATTGTTGTACTTTGATGGGTTAAGTTGGATTTAGATTTCTAAAACGCTGATAGGTTCTTGTTGTTGGGCCATGATCGATTCCAAAAACTTGATATAAGCTTCGCGTCCCGGATACTCTACTTGGTTCACACCTGTTTTGACAGCAGCTTCTGCCACTGCGGGTGCCACATGGTAAAGAACACGTGAATCTAAAGGTTTGGGAATGATGTAATCGGCACCAAATCGGATTTCTAATTCATTATACGCTTCGTTCACTTCTGTAGGAACAGGAAGTTTTGTGAGTTCACTTAAGGCATAAGCGGCAGCTAACTTCATCTCCATGTTCACTACCTTCGCACGAACATCGAGTGCCCCGCGAAAGATAAATGGAAATCCAAGTACGTTATTCACTTGGTTAGGATAATCGCTGCGACCTGTTGCCATAATGAGATCTGGTCTTGCAAGTTTAGCATCCGGATAAGGAATTTCTGGATCGGGATTGGCAAGAGCAAACATAATGGGTTTTTCAGCCATTGTCTTTACCATAGCTTCTGTCACCACATTGGCAACAGAGACTCCAATAAAAAGGTCAGTTCCTGGAAAGATATCTTCTAGAGTTTCCGCATCTGTTTTGCGAATGAATGGTAACTTAGATTCATGTAAGTTTGTTCGTTTGTGATTGATCACACCGCGAGAATCCAACATATAAATGGATTCATGTTTGACACCAATATGTGTTAACATCTCTGCAATGGAAATCGCAGCAGCGCCTGCTCCATTGATGACCACTTTTAAGTTACCAGCTTTTTTACCAGTAAGTTCTAATGAATTGAGTAGTGCAGCAGTAGAGATGATTGCTGTTCCATGTTGGTCATCATGAAATACAGGAATCTTCATACTTTGATCTAAAGTTTTTTCAATATGAAAACATTCCGGAGCCCGGATGTCTTCCAAGTTGATCCCACCAAACGTTGGTTCGAGGGCCTTTACGATAGTGATAAATTTTTCAGGATCTGTTTCATTAATTTCGATATCAAACACATCGATGCCGGCAAATTTTTTGAATAAAACTGCCTTTCCTTCCATCACTGGTTTTCCCGCGGAAGCTCCAATATTGCCAAGACCCAAAATAGCAGTTCCATTGGTGATGATTCCGACTAAGTTTCCTCGATTTGTGTATTCATAAACGAGATCAGGTTGTTTTTCGATTTCGAGGCAAGGGTAAGCGACGCCCGGTGAGTAGGCCAAGGACAGGTCGTAACTGTTCTCCGTTGGTTTTGTCGGAACTACTTTGGTTTTTCCTTTCGGAAACCTAGAGTGATACTCAAGCGCGCTATTTTTCATGGTCTATTTTCCCACGATTTATGATTCAACGGAAAATCCTAGAATAAATTGGAGGAAAGCCCGTTCAAAAAGGGTTGATGGAAGTCCTATGTCCCTTTAGATAAAGTCCTTACGAAATGCCAAAGGGGGCAAATTTGGAACTGATTGGTGAATTTTTTGGAACGGCTGTTCTTATTTATTTAGGTGATGGTGTGGTTGCGGGTGTTTTATTAGAAAAGTCGAAGGCAAAAGATGCGGGTTGGATCACAATCACTACTGCTTGGGCTCTCGCTGTTTGTTTTGGCGTTCTTGTCGCTAAAGCCTTGGGAAGTCCTGGAGCTCACTTAAATCCGGCGGTCACACTCTCTGTATGTATCCAATCCGGCGATTTTTCCAATTTCCTCCCTTACAGCCTCGCACAAATCGGTGGTGCCGCCCTCGGAGCCGCACTCGTTTATTTGCATTACCTTCCCCATTGGAAAGAAACCAAAGATTCTGGAAAGATTCTAGCGGTCTTCTCTACAGAACCGGCGATCAAAAACACGGTCTCCAATGTGATCAGTGAGGGACTCGGAACCTTTATTCTGATTTTAGGAATCCACGCCATCTTCTCTCCGCTGAATGGTGGTGCCGAAGGAATCGCTGGAGCCGGATTTGTGGGACTCCTTGTCTGGGCCATTGGCTTTTCTCTCGGAGGAACCACAGGTTATGCGATCAATCCCGCACGCGACTTAGGTCCAAGGATCATTCATTCTATTTTACCGATTCCTAATAAAGGAAAGTCGAATTGGAAATATGCCTGGCTCCCCGTGGTGGCTCCGTTAGTGGGTGCAGGGATTGCTGCGGTGGTGATCAGGTGGGGGATAGGATAACGATAGTTTGATTGCAATCATTTGAGGGAAAGGGGGGAATGGTGATGTATATTCAAATTCTTTATCTCATATTAAAAAAGAAGAGGTTTTTATGAGTCTTAAAAGTAGAAGAGCAGATCAGATAGAAGCTTATATTAAAGAGCACGATTGCCAAAAGGGTAAACAGAAGCTACTAATTGGAGGTAAAGTGGAAATTATCGATTCTTTCTTACTACCAACCGATCTTCTACAATACAATATTCATAATAGACGTTTCAATCTGGAAATAAGTGAATACGTAAAAAAATTAGGACGAAAATTAAATCCTGAAGATAAAGAAGATATAAATATAATTAAAGAATTTTTACTTCAGGACGAATTAGAGGCTAAGAAATTAAAAGAAGATTTACAAAAAGTTGGAGAACAAATCGAAGTTGGCGCAATAACATTTGATGGAATCATCATTAATGGGAATAGAAGAATGGCAACCATTCAATTACTTGACACAGAACAACCAACAGGTAAATGGAAATTCTTGTGGGTAGTCCGTTTACCTAAAGACATCTCAGCAAAAGACCTTTGGCGAATAGAAGCAGGCTTACAATTATCAAAAGAAAAAATTGCAGACTACGGCCCTATAAATAATCTTCTTATGATTGCAGAAGGTGAAAAAGCAGGTTTAACACATGCTGAAATTGCAGCGTCAATGTATGGTTGGTCAGAAAAACAAGTCCGCCTTGACCTAGATCGATTAAAACTTATTGAAAATTTTTTATCATACTTCAAACAACCTAAAAACTATGGAGTAATAAAAAGTTTTCAATTACATGAACATTTTATAGATCTTCAAAAGGGTCTTGTTGAGAAAAAACAAGATTTAGGTTTAACTACTAAATCTTTAGCTAATAAATTAGAAATAGCGTTTATGTATTTAGCCACTCGAATAACAAATCCATCAGAAATGACTTTCACTCATAATGATGTAAGAAATCTTTGTAAGATTTTAGTCGATACTGAAGCTGAGATCGCCTTATTAGATGAAATTCCAAATTCCTATTCCAATAAACCAGAAATAATAAATAAACTAATCGACAATTTTGATAATGCTTCTGATGTAAAAAAGAACAAAGAAAGTAAAGAAAAGCCGTCCAAACTTATTGAAAAATCTATTACAGCCTTAAATGGGATTGATCGAACCACAGCTCATTATAAAACAGATAGAGATGTTAAGATCAAAATAGGAAATTTGCATAAACTTGTATTAGAAATGATTACTGAATTAGGACTTGAGTCATTCAAAGATGATAAAAATAAAAATAGATAATCAACATCTAATTATCTTTGATCCAAATAAAGAATTAATCAATTGGAAAAATCAAACCTTCTTCAGTCTTTTAGGTTTCGATATTAACGAAGATGATGGAAGTTTAACTAATAGTCAAACAGATTTATTTCCTTCTCATTTAAATGAAATATCAGATTTCCTCACTGAGGCTAAACTTGAATTTGAAACCGATAATAATGTATTTGAGATAATTTCAAATATCGAAAAGGAAAATCAAAATTTTCTGGATGCATTAAAGTCCACAAATATTTCGCCTCAAATTAATCACGATGAAAAATTTAAAAGAAATTTAAAAGATTATCAAATGAAAGGCCTGCTTCATTTAATTAAAGTTAAACATGGAGCCAATTTTTCCGTTCCCGGCAGTGGGAAAACGACAGTTGTTTATGCATATTACAACTTTCTCAAGAGTCAAAAGATTGTAGAAAAAATTTTCGTAATTGGACCGTTTAGTAGTTTTTTTCCTTGGGAATTTGAATCTAAACAATGCTTTGGGAACAATTTATCAACCGTTAGACTAGTCGGTCCAGAACGAAAATACTATTACTCTGATATTTCAAATTATGAATTAATACTTTGTCATTACCAAACAGTAGCAAATGACTTAAAAGAAATTATTCTATTTTGCAAAAGATTTAAAGTTTTGCTTGTGATAGATGAATCTCATTATATTAAGCGACTTAGTGGTGGATCATGGGCAAATTCAATGCTTTCTCTCTCACCTTTTGCAACTAGACGTGTAATATTATCTGGAACCCCAATGCCAAATGGATATAAGGACTTATGGTCTCAAATGACATTTCTTTGGCCAAATAAGAAAATCCTTGGAGAAAAAATTGCTTATAAAAAAAGATGCGAAAATCCTAAACTTCTGGATGAAATAGCTGAAGATATCCGTCCCTTTTTTTATCGAGTAAAAAAAAGTGACTTAGGCCTTCCGAAGCAAAAATTCAACAGAATAATGTGTCATTTAAACCCATTACAGTCTCAAATTTATCAAGCTATGTCCATGCGTATACTTTCAGAACTCGACATTGACTTCGAAGAGAAGAAAAAAATAAAGAATTGGCGAAAAGCAAAAATAATTAGATTACTCCAGACAGCCTCTAATCCAACATTATTGAATAAATTTTCAGATGAATTTGCTATCCCACCTTTAAGTTCAGATGGAACTAGCCTCGTGACCTTAATTGAAAAATATTCCAGTTATGAAACTCCTTCGAAAATTGAAAAATGCATAGAGCTTTCAGAAAAACTATTAAAAGAAAATAAAAAAATAATAATCTGGACCACATTTATACATAATATTAAAATGCTCGAAGTGATGCTTCGCAACCATAATGTTTATTCAATATATGGAGAAGTTCCGAAAGATCCAGGAGAAGATATTGACTATAATCGAGAGAAAATTATTGAAAATTTTAAGTCGATCAAATCTCCAGCAATACTAATTGCAAATCCTGGAGCCTGCGCAGAATCAATTTCGCTTCATATGATTTGTCATGATGCTATATACTTAGACCGTTCATTTAACTGCGGACATTATATTCAGTCTTTAGATAGGATCCATAGAATTGGTTTAGATCTTAACGATAAAATTACATACCATATTCTTATTTCAAAAGATACTATTGACGAAACAATTGATAATAGACTAGAAGAGAAAAATAATGAAATGAATCGAGTTTTAGAATCTGAAATTCCAATTGGATATTTAGATTACTTCGATGTGGATCAGAAAATTTTAGACATGGAAGATGAAATCGATTTTAATTTAACAGTTAGTCAACTGAGAAAAATAAACAACGTTATATAGGTATTACAAAGTGCTTCTTCCAGACGTAGTTGATTTTAAACCTATAAATAAACTCTTGATTTCGTTAAGTAGACTTTCCACTTCTACTGGGAATTGCCTTTTGAGTTCACTTATCGAACATTGTCAATCAATTTCTATTGGATGGATTGTTGATTATGAGGAAATAATTTTATATTGTCAAAATGGACGCTTATTAACTATTATTGATAATATTGTATCTTTAACAAATTTAGGCCAGCAATTTGTATATGCGAATAAAGAAGAATATTTGGAGCTTACAAACGAACAAAAAAATATTATCGTAGAACAAATAGTATTTAATGGTAGCTGGGAACATGAATCTCGAATATTTTTTTCAAGTTTTAAAGTAAATTTAAATCTAGGTACGTACGAACTCTCCTTCGAGGAGAATCCTCTTCAAGCTAGGTTCAATAAAATATTGAAAGTATTTATTTTTTTAGAAATAGTAGAAATAAATCAATTTTATGTTAGAGTATTTCCCAAATTTTCTCTAACTATTTCTAACCTTATTTCTAGAGATAAAACGATAACTGAAGAAGAATTGGAAAATATACTTTCAGAAAAAAAAAGATTAGGTTCTGCGGCAGAGAACGCAGTTGTTGAATTTGAAAAAAATAGATTATTAAACCTTGGAAAAAAATTGCAAGCAGAACTTGTAAGAAAAATTAGCTCTCTAAATGTTGCTGAAGGTTATGATATAGAATCATTTAATGGAAATTCAGAAAATATTATCCCAGATAGATTTATAGAGGTTAAGGCAACAAAAAGCGATAAATTTCGTTTTTATTGGAGTGTAAACGAAATGAAAGTTGCAACTCAAAAAAGAGATTCATATTTTTTATACTTAATAAAAAATTTTAACGAAAATAAAATTAGTGTAATTTCACCTTTGATACTTCAGAACCCAATTAATATTTTTGAAAAGTTTCCTGAAGTCAAAATCGAAGCGACTACTTTCCTGGTAGAAAATATCGATAAAATACCAATGTATAAATTCATGAATGATCAATTTCAATGGTATCAAATTTCTTAATATGCCGAAAAACAATATAAATCAAATATATTCTGGTGACTGTAATTATGTTTTAAATGATTCAAAATTAATAGATGCTAAATCAGTAGATCTAATAATTACATCGCCTCCCTATGCAGATAAACGAAAAAATTCATACGGAGGAATACACCCAGATAAATATATTGAATGGTTTTTACCTATTGCTAAAAATTTACACCGAGTATTAAAGGATGATGGTTCTTTTATTCTAAATATAAAGGAACATCCAAAAAACGGAGAGAGAGCGACATATGTAATTGAATTAATTCTTGAATTAAGAAAACAGGGTTGGTTTTGGATTGAAGAATATTGTTGGTACAAAAAAAACTCATTTCCCGGAAAGTGGCCAAACCGATTTCGAGATTCTTGGGAAAGATGTTTTCATTTGACTAAAAGCAAGAAATTCAAAATGTATCAAGATGAAGTAAAAGTTCCGATCGGAGAATGGGCTCAAAAAAGATTTAAATCGATGAGCGAAAAAGATTTCATTCGAAATATTTCAAAAAATAATGATCATATGGGCAGAAACGTTTCAAATTGGTTAAATAAAAAAAAAGTTTTTCCTCATAATGTTCTCGTCTTCGAAGAAGAACATCGCCTTTATCAAAGTAATCTAATTGAGATGGCAACAGCTCAATCTTACCAAAATCATAGTGCTATTTTTCCAGTCGAACTTCCTACTTGGTTTATAAGGCTTTTCTCAAAGAGAAATGATCTGATATTAGATCCTTTTATCGGAACCGGAACAACTGCGGTCGCTGCCTTGCTACATGGCAGAAATTTTATTGGTATTGAAAAGCAAAAAGAATACATTAAGGAAGCTAAAAAAAATATTAAAGAATTAGCAGATTTTACTCTGTAGTTATTTGTCTAAATATAAAAATGTTTCTATAAACATAAGAAATAACTATACTGAAAGGTTCGAAACACTTTGGGAGAGCAAAGTTAATGCAGCATTGGACCACAACTCATCGAAAAAATTTAGGAATTCCGTAATTCTTAATAAAATTCTTCAATCTTATTTACTACTTCTTTCTGAAACTCCAAGGAAAATTAAATACTAGCTCTAGTCATCTCCCTAGAACTAATGCAACTCTACATTAAAAATAAATTAGAAATTTATATATCAGAATACCTGACTCCAGCAGCAGAAGAAGATGTTCATTACCTTTGGCTGAACTTGAATTTGGGGTCGAGAATAGCGAACATAAAGAGAAAAATCGACTTTCTCAAATTGAATTCCTGACAATTTTTGAAATTATTCCAATTGAGCAAAAAGATACAAAAGCTTTCGGAATCGTAAAAGCTGATTTTAAAAAAACGGGAAAACTCATTGGATCCATCGATGCGTTATTAGCGACCCAAGCGATTTCAAGAAATCGAATCTTTGTTACAAACAATACAAAGGAATTTGAAAGAATTAAAAACTTAAAAATTGAAGACTGGACGCAATAATTTGGTGACCGCAGAATCAAACCACATTCAACTTGTTACACTAGGACTCAAACCAATGACCACCTCCCCAAACCCAACGAACGATCTTGTTTCCGCAGTTGCCTCCATGAGCGACCGTTACATGGCGATGATTTATGATGCGATATTCTTCCTTTTGATTATTTTTATTTCTGCAAAACTCATTTTATTTTTCAATGCAGATGGTAGGTTTGCTCAGTATGTTTTCTTTGTTTTCCTATTTTTATACGATCCATTGTGTGTGACTTTATTTCGAGCCACACCGGGACACTACCTCAAAGGATTAAGAGTGGTTTCCAGTGATGCTAAAAATTTGAATTTCTTTAAAAGTTTAGTTCGCTATATTGCCAAAATCACTTTAGGGGTATTGTCTCTCGTCACCATCTTAGGTGCTAAAAAACAGGCAATTCATGATAAACTAACATCATCCTATGTGGTCTACAAAAGGAAATTGTAGAATTTCATTATGTTCAAACAAAATCTGATCACCACTTCTATCTTTTTACTTTGTATTTCCTTGTATGCGGAAGATAACAAACCAACTCTCGATTGCACAAATACGATTCGACCTAGTTTTCCAGCAAAAAGAGTGGTAATGGCGCATCTCGATACAAATCAAAAAGTGGGCAATCGCGTGGAAGCGGGACAAGTTGCAGGAACCATGACGCCATACCCGGAAATTGTTTCGAAAACATTTGAAAGGCAATATAGAAAGGCTGAGCAACTTTATGCAGAAAAGAAATTCAATGAAGCAGCCTCCGTTCTTGAACCAACGATTCAAGTTGAAAAGAACAATCCTTTTTTATGGAACCTATATGCTAGAGCTCTTTATGCAGCCAATCGGAAAAAGGAAAGTTTACCTGCCTACCAAACTCTCCTTTCCATTATTGATGCTGGTGAATCATTCAATGAGGACGGCTCTCCCGACTTAGTAGTTTTAGATTCTTGGTTTTTGGAGGCATATTGGAAAATTAGTACTTTATATCTCGATAATGAAGACTTTGCAAAATCCATCTTCTACAATCGAAAAATGCTCGATATAGTCACTTTTGCGAATACATATTACGATCCAGATAAAATGCTATATAATGTTTCCGCATTGAGTTATCTCGCGGAAGCTTATTATTTTTTAAAAAATAAAGAAGCAAACCAGTATTATGTGTGTGAAACGTTAAAAATCGACAGAGAAAATAAATACGTTTTTCAGTTTTTATTGCTTTAAATTTTTTGGACAAAGTTTAAATACTTGTTACCGTAGCGATTTTGGACTTCACCAAGTCCTCTTCGTTAGGTGAATTGTAGAAAAATTCCAAAACATCTTAAAGAAACAATGAAAAATACCCTCAAACTACTCACCATATTAGCTTTTCCTATTATCACGATTTTTGCTACAGAATCAACAAGTCCAGATACTTTCAGAGGCATCGATTTCTCTACCACGGAAGCACAGAAGGTTAAAGGAATGTCGATTACCATTCCCAAAATGGCAAAACGTTCTGATTCCATCCATATGAAAGATAAGTTTCCCATTGCTTTCTTCAAAGCAGATTGCATGGAGGAAAAGGAATGTTTTTCGTTATTAATTTCCATATCGGTCATTCCCGAATCTTTAAAATCATATGACACTTTAGTTGAAGATTCAAAAGCCAGTGATTTTGGAGATACGCCTTACGAAGTCAATAAATGGGTAGAACTTCTCACATTTAAAACCGACAAAACCAAAATTTTAATGGGTCCTGGCGAATTACTCGGCACGAAAATCAACACGTTCTATTACACAAAAGAAACAAAAGAAACTTACAAAGTTTCAATCAATCTAATCTATCATCCCAAATTTCCGGAAGAAGAATGGAAAGACATCCTTATGCATTGCTTTCTAATTTTGGAAAGTATCAACATTGAATCTAAATTAAAATAAAAGTCATAGTAATCGAATCCTAAAGAGAAGTAATATATGAATATATATGAAATCAAAATGAATCAAGTCATCGGTGAACATAAAAACCTCTTTGGCAAATCGGCATTTGTAACCATACCTTTTGAAAATAATCAAAAATCGCAAAAGAACATTCGTCTCTTCAATTGGTTTAAAACAACTAAAAACAAAAAAATAGATTTCTATGATCGGTTTGGGGATATTGAAGAAGAAAATGTATTAGATAAATACATAATCGATAATGGAGATGACCAAATTTTTGCACCGGAACTACGCGAAGGAGTAATTCCTTTTGCTTTCATCATCGATGACTGGGCCACAGGTAACGACTTCCAAGTAGAAGGTATTTTAATGATCGATCTTCGAGAATCAAAACATTCAGTTCTCATAGCCGAAGTTGATGGTACAATTGATGGACAAACGCCATTTCAAATCGTCAGTTTTGATTCATTAAATATCACATCTGGTAAAATCAAAGTCGATGAATAAATGAAAAAAGTATTACTCTTACTTGCCAAAGGATTCGAATCTTTTGAAGCCAGTGTCTTCATTGATGTCATCGGATGGAACTTTGTAGATGGAGACAAAACAACAAAGCTTTACTCCTGTGGGTTCACTAAAGAAGTTTCAGGTTCATTTGGTGTTAGATTCAATGTGGATTATATATTAAGCGAAGTGAAAGTCAATGATTTTGACGCTTTGGCGATTCCTGGCGGATTTGAAGAATACGGTTTCTATGAAGAAGCCTATCATCCAGAATTTCTAGAGTTGATTCGGCATTTTGACCGACAAGGTAAAATCATTGCTTCCATTTGTGTTGGAGCATTGCCAATTGCCAAGTCAGGTGTTCTAAACCATCGAATGGCCACCACATACAATCATAAAAATCAAATTAGGCAAAAACAACTCCAAGAATTGGGTGCAAAGGTCCAAAATTCTCCCATTGTTGTAGATAAAAACATTATCACTAGTTGGAGTCCGGCTACAGCAATCAATGTAGCATTACTTCTGTTAGAAATGCTCACTTCAGAAGAAAACGCCAATCATATCAAAGAAATTATGGGATTTTAATCTCATAATTTTCAAAATGAAATTTTTAATTTTCAAATTTAAATCTTATCATTCAAAATCGATAATTTTGTTCGAACCATATCACCTAACTTGAAAATATGAGATTTGTCTTTTGGCTCCACAACAACCAATGGGTTGGGAAACCATAGTGCCGCCTGGTTAGTGGCTGGGTCGATACGAATCACTTCCCCTTCCAGAGAATTAGGTTTTCCTTTGGGATTAAAAATTTCAATGGGATGACCGCTCGATACAATTTGACCTTCAGAAACCATAAACAGTTTTTGTGATAGTTTGATTACCTCAGGAATTTCATGGCTAATGAGAAGGATGGTCATTGCAAATCGATTTTTTAAAGAAAGGATCACGGAATACAATTGGTTTCTGATCCTTTGGTCTAACGAAGAGAATGGTTCGTCCAAAAAAAGAAACTTTGGTTTTTGCACAAGAGCTCGCACCAAGGCGATTCGTTGTTTTTGTCCTCCAGACAATCCTTCTATTCTTTTCTCTAAAAGATCTTCGATTTCAGCAATTGCGATCAGTTCATTTAAAAATAGTTTGTCTTCATTTCCTTTACGAAAGGCGAACTCTAGATTTTGACGAACATTCATGTTTGCCAGTAAGGAAGAATCTTGGAATAAAAAACCAAGAGACCTCGACGCAATGGGAAGATTGATTTTTTTTTGGGAATCAAACCAAATCTGACCATCCACAGTGATGTTACCAACATCGGGGGTCATTAATCCCGATAACATTTTCAAAAGAGTCGTTTTTCCTGCGCCTGATTCTCCAAATAGTGAACTAATCTGATGTAAGGGAATTTCGCATTGATAGTTTAATTTGATTGGTTTTGTAATGTGAGAGAGAAATGTTTTTTGAATATTAATTTTTATCATTCTAAACTCTATAGAATTCAATTTTTCTCTGCGAACACCATCGACACACTTCGTTTGTAACGAAAGAGTATCAAAAGAACAATCATAGAAATGGCAACTAACAACGATGCATATATATGTGCAGAATGATAATTCATTGCTTCCACTTCTTCCAGAATGGCGATCGAAGCTACTTTAGTTTTACCAGGGATACTTCCACCAATCATTAAAACCACTCCAAACTCACCAATCGTATGAGCAAAAGTTAAAATCATACCTGCAAGGATGGCTGGTTTACAATTCGGTAAAATCACTCGGAATAAAATTTCTAACTTAGATTTTCCAAGGACCATTGCGGTTTCTATATGAGCTTTCGGAATGGAAGAGAAACCTACTTGTAATGCCTGTAACATAAAAGGCAAACTGAATAGAATGGATCCAATGAGGATTCCCAAAAAACTAAACGCAATCCGAAAGTGAAAAACATCTTCGATCCATCCTCCAAACCAATGATTCGGACTAAATACGATAAGAAGATAAAAACCAAGTACCGTTGGTGGTAAAACAAGTGGTAAGTTGAGTATGGCTTCCACGATAAAACGGTAACGAAAAGAAGAAAAGGTAAGCCAATAACCAATGGGTATTGTGAGTAGAGTTAAAACAATGGTTGTGAGAATGGCAAGCTCAAGAGTCAACCAGATAGGATCAAAGTTGAGTATCATACAAAAAAATTCCTGGGCAAGAATATCCTATTTATGATACCCACCAAATGACTGTTATTTTTCTGGAATCTTATATCCATACTTCAATAGAATTGATTTTGCCTCAGCCGAAAAAAGATACTCAAATAACTTGTTGATGGCTATTTTTTGTTCCTCGGACCTAGCTTCTTTGGGTTGTATGACAATCACTCCTTGGTGAATTGTTGAATAGGTTTTTGGATCCACTTGTAGCGAGAAGCGAAAGGTGTCTTCATTTCCATATAGGGTAGAAAATGAAGTAAATCCAACATCTGCCGATCCAGTGGAAATGAATTGATTTACTTGGGTGATACTTTCTCCAAATACAAACTTATGTTTTAACTTTTCGTACAAACCCAACGATTCTAAAGTTTCCACTGCTGCTTTTCCATAAGGAGCCGTCCTTGGATTTGCGATTGCGATGAATTTAATATTTTCACTTAAGAGGAGTTCAGAAATGGATTTTGTTTTTTCGATTTCTTTTTGTGAAAGGAGAACTAACACTCCCACTGCATATACCTTTGGTGGGTTTAAACTATATCCATCATTATAAAGAGCCGATGGAAAATCCATATCAGCAGAAAGGAATAAATCCACTGGTGCACCATTTTGTATTTGGTTGGTGAGTTGACCCGAAGCACCAAAAATAATTTTTATCTTGGTTTCCGGATTTTGTTTTAGAAAAGACAACCGAATCTCTTCCATTGGATTTTTAAAATTTGCAGCCACTGCCACAACAATTTCTGTCTCAACTTTTAGAGTTTTGATTGGTGCGAGGCTTTCGGCAAAATTTCCGAATGTAAAGAGTAAGGAAAATAAAAGAGTCATTTTGATGTTTTTCATAACCGGTCGATCCTTATCCAGAAATTAGAAAATGCTCGGAATCATGCGATTCTTTTTTGGGTTGTAAGAATTCAGAATGTTGGATATAGAATGAGCGAAACAAAATAAATTCAATGAATCGATACAGAGTCCCGAATCGTATGATATCGGAAAAGAGGTTTTGCAGTTAGAAATACAAAACAGCCAAAAGGGAGTTGAGTGATCAAACCCCAAAGGATACTTTTAGTGCCAGTATTGAGAGTGTACAATCCGTACGATAGATTAATGAAAATATCAAAAATCATAATGATGACAGCAAGTAAAATGGCATATCGGTATCGAAAGAAAAATAAGAATATAATAAGGGGATCGAGAACAAGTAAAGCCGTCCAAAATAAATTCAGAACAAACGGTGCAAACGAATAACCAAGAAAACCAAAGTTTATGACATCAACCGTATGAGAGATAGTTCCAACGGTAAATCCAACAAAGTAGATTGTGATGATGGAAATATTTTTCCTATTCAAATTTTCTTTATTCAAAGAGATTTTTTCCATGCTTACGATTGTCTACCTTACGTTATTCAATTTTGTTATACTTTCCAAATTTCCATTTAAAACATTTAAATCCACAGGACCCTGAATTCCATCCATTCTTGCAGTACTTTTGTATTGCCAAATCATCCAATCTAAAGAGGAAAAAGTATTGGGATGTATAAAAATATTTCTAATCCAAATGGGGTGATGAAAGAACTGGTCACCAAGATATTTTTCAATGAATTCATTCGTTAGATAAAGTATTGTTTTTGAATTATAGTAAGTATCAACTCTATCTAAGAAAATAGAAATTTCCTTCTGCACATTTTCCACATTCGGCCTATCTTTGCAATTTCCAACGAATTCAAGATCAACAACAGGAGGTAAAGAATCTATTTCTTTAGGAACTGTTTGGATGAAATTTTCTGCTTGTTCAGCACCAGATTTACAAAGTGTAAAAAAATGATAAGCACCAACTTTGAATCCTTCTTTTTTAGCCTCCTTCCAGTTAAAAAGAAAAGATTTATCTTTAAAATCGCCACCTTCTGTTGATTTGATATAAACAAAGGAAATTTCCTTTTTCGAAACCAAATTCCATTCAATTTTTCCTTGATGATTGGAAACATCGATCCCTCGAATCGGATATTTTTCTTCAGAAGGATAAACAAACCATACCAAACCTAAATCCAAAGCCTTATATAAAGTAAAAACAACAATCAAAGCCAATATGGTAACAATCGTAATTTTTTTAATCATAATCTATTTTATTGCCTTTATCTATAATAGTTGTTATTTGATAATCCACTAATCATGTACAATTCCTAAACTACTTTTACGAATCAATAAATAATATTTTCACGATTTGTTAAATTAAATCTAGGACTATCTTTTATTTAATTTGTATTACGATGGATTCTAAGTTTGATTTTCTATATGTTATGTCCAGGTCGTTGTTTCCAGACCCAAACATAATGTTTACCAATTTGTTTTTGCATAAAAACCGGAAGGTTATTTCATCGAACTAAGACCAAATAAATTCCCTTCAGAATCTTCGCAGATTGTCACAAAACCAAATTCTCCAATTGAAAACTTTGATCTCACAATTTTACCACCAGCAGAAACAACTTTTGATTCCTCTACAGAGCAATCTTCCACATTAAAATACACCATTGTGCCACCGACTCCAGGACTCGAATGTTCCGACTTTACCAAGGCCCCTGCAGCACCATATAACGTCATTTCTGCGGGAAAACTCATCATTTTTGTTTCCCCAGTTGGATCCCCCATTTTCTCCAGTTTTTGACTAAATACTTTCTCATAAAACGCGCTAGCCCGATCTATATCATTTACATAGATGTCAAACCATCCAATTGCATTCATTGTACCCATAAATATTTCTCCTTAAATTGTTATTCCTAACATCTTGAAGAAACTATAGCAGTTTGGATTTAATCCGTATTGTATATATCAGACATTGAAACTTTTGAAATATTCTGCCGGAGTGTAGCCCGTGATCTTGCGAAAGGAGTGAATGAAATGAGACTGGTCGGCGTATGACTCCAGATAATGTCCTCTGAAAGATTGTTGCAAACGTAACACCTTAAGAAAGTCATGCGGCGAAAATCCCGTTGTTTTTTTCAGAGTTCGTTGCAATTGGCGAGGAGACAAATTTGCCGAGGCTGCCATATCGGTCACCGTATCAATGACTTCGATATCAGCTAGTATCCTTGCAGTTACTGGATTGTTTACAACTAAGTTTTCTTTCATCAGCTGACGCACCAAATCTGATAAAACTAGCTGCCCTGCAAAGAAATCCAACTGAGTCAGCTTAGCTGCTGTTTCCACGAGCGGTAAGTTTCCTTTATAGGGAGTGTCTACAAACCCATAAACAATTTCATCACGATTTCCCTGCCACATGCCGGGTAGAAACTGAATGCCAACATAGTGAAACGATTTTCCGAGATTTAGTAATACATAGGTAGTTTGTCTTGCTGTGATCGCTGCTATTTTCGGATCACGCATATTGAATAAAATATTGATACAAGCATCAGGTAAGACGTGAAGACAAAAATCGTCATCCAAAACTACTTCAGTCTTCAGTTCCCAAAAGTTATGCACCAGTCCAACCAAATCGCTCGGAGGTTTCGCCTCACTATATTGTACGGATTGTACTGTTTTTTTAATGCCATCTTTAATTGGGTTATACATAAAATTTATCTTTCAAAATTAGTTTTTTAAATTTTTAGTAAACTCGGAATTATGTTTAGTAAAGTTATTTAAATCGTACAGGGCTAATTTTAAATTTTGTCCAGATAGCAGAAAGGCCGAAAGTTTAAATTCTTTATTCGGATAAGAAGAAACTCCAGGAGATAGAACATAAGTTGTACAATTGAAAACGAAGAATGCTAATATGAATATAAATACTTGATTCATAAAACGTTAACTTCCCCTGGATGAAAGACTACAGCATTTAAATATATTTAATAGAACAAAAATTAGCGCGGACAATATACGTATTGCAATTATTGCCCTGAATTTTTATGGAACGGGTTATATACGTATCACGTTTATAACCCAAAATTACCCCTAGAGGTCAATATGCGCATTACGTATATTAACCAATAACTTCGTGGGTAATATACGAATTGCGTTTATTGCCCACACCTCTGTCGCTTAACCACACTTTTATCAACGATTGTAAGCGAAATTCGTATACTCAATCGAAACAGTACATTTCATCCCGCAGGGTAAAAAAATACTCTATCTCCCTACTCCCGAAACGATTTTGACTAAAAATTATTTTCCGTTTTGAACCTTTTGAAAGGCTACACAAGAAGGGACTGTTTCGATCTTTCCTTCTTTTAAATCCTCACAGCTAAACTTTAACACTTGTGAATGACATTCCTTATACGCAGTTTGTATAACAAAAGGATCTGCCCCAATCAGTTTGTAAGCGTTACTTTCACGAAATCGTTTTTGACATTGCGCTTCATCTAATCTTCCTTCGGTAAATTTCTTCAAGTTCTCAGGGATAGATTTCCATTCTTTGTCTGCACAATCTCTATACTTTGCACAAATTTCCGCTGTTAAACTTAAAGATTCATTTTGCCATTCCAAGTTCTGAATGCCTTTGTCTTTTTTACAAGATACAATAGAAACGAATACAAGTGCAGATAGAAAGATAGAAGTTCCCTGTTTCAAATTTATAACTGCAGGGAAACGTAAATTTTGACTGTTAACCGCAATTCGTTTAAAAACCGAAATTTCGCGGGTAATAATTGAAGTGCGTTTATTCCACAGATAGTGCGTAATAATTGAATCACGCATATTCGTGGCTGCCACTCTAAGTGGCTGTAAACCATGCTTGTGAATCGCATCACGTTTATTTCGTCGAAAGATCGAATTAATTATGTTTTGAAAGTTCATATGTTCCTTTGTTTATTTTGGATTCTCTAATGTTTCTTTTTTGCGAATGAGGATTTCAATTCGTTCTTCTTTGGCTTTTTTTTCAGGAGTGTCTGATTCTTTTGCTTTTTGAAAGACCGCATAACCTTGGACAGAAACTTGTTCTTTGGGAATGCCGTATTCATTAACCAATTTTTCAGCCAGTAACGAAGCTCTATGGGAATGGTAGTCCCAGGAATTTTGAAATTTCGATTTATCAATTTGTGATTCATACGGAATTTGCACACGGACCACTATATCAATGTCCATCCCTTTGGATAAAACTGCTAATTGTTCAAAAGCAAATTTTAGATCGGGATCTGCTTTTAAAATATCATCCGATGCCAAATCGGAACCAGCGAATGTCAGCTTGAGTTCTTCCGTTTCAGCAAGACCTAACTTTAACTTTGCTTTTTCTCGAAGTGCTTTCAAAGCAAAACCAATTCGTTCCCAAAGCCGAAATACTTGTGTCTTTGGTTCCATGGTGTCATCTTCTAAAATTCCCGAACCGCCTTCCAAAATGGCTCCCACCGAACTGACATTTAATCCAAAGCCACGTTTAATATCTTTTGCTACTTCTGTTAGGCGGTTAGCATCAACCTTACTGATAGCATAGAGTATAATAAAAAGTCCCAAAAGTAGAGTGATCATATCGGCATATGTCAATAACCAACGATCATGAGCTTCTATATGTTCTTCTTCTTTAGATACAAATCTGGAACGTCTTCTCATGTTTCCCCTTTGAGGGTTGGGAAGGCTTTATATAAAAACTCCCATTCCTTTTCCTTTACGATCGCATAAAACTCGTTAAATAAATCTTGGCCAACAGGTAATGTAGCATAATACCCTTGTTCCACTTTTTTAAACAAAGGATACACTCCGAGTAAACGAGACATCATCGCCGCAGGTTTGATAATATATGCACTCACCGGCTTGTGTGCCAACTCATAGAATTTTTTAAGATTGAAGAGTACAACTTCTAATTGTTTTTTCCGAATCTCTCTTTCATCCAATTCAGAAAAAAGTGCAAAATATTCCTCTTGGTCCATCTCCTTTCCGGGTTGCCAGCCTTTTGAAATAAGAAGTTTTGCCATCCTAATGTCCAATTCATCAGTGATGGTATTGAGTTCCATCAAACGTTCGACACTTTCTCTAGTGCCTTCCTTCATCATATTTTTGACTTTATCATAAGTGGTGAAAGCCAATGTTTCCCATTCTTCCTTTCCATCTAAATTATAAACAGTTTCAAAGAAGAATTTTGCCATCTCGATGGTTTCCTTTCGGTGGAAAAAATCATAATAATAAAGATGAAACCGGTCCACCTGGACACGAACAATCTCTCTTCTTGCAAGTGCGACTTCTTCCGACAGTTGGTGTTTCATTGCTGATTAGTTTGTCGGTGCTCCCAAAATATAAGAAGGAAATCCTTGTTGGTCGCGTTCAAAAGGCACTACTGAAAATTGATTCGGAATCGATACGATCTCATGATAAAATTTATAAGTGGAACGAAATAAAATCTTTGGTGTCACCGATTCTTTTGGTGTATAAAAAAACTTAACACCATAACGAAAGTTATTGGCCCAACCTTCTTTCGTTACTTCTAATAAAGGATACTCTGCAGGAATTTTTTTGTTTGAGACAACATTATAAACAATATCTCCTTTTTTATACAAACGAACTCCTTGGGTTTCTCCTGCCAAGCGAACACTTCCTGCTTCTGGAAAAGACAAAGAAAGATAAGTCAAACTAACATAGTTTCCACGATTCTTTAATTGTAAAGTCACCGATGATTCTTTACCAATTTCAAATTTTGGATCCACTTCCAAAGATACAAAAGCAGGAACTGGTTGCATCGGAAGATTTGCAATCATCTCCCAACCGTTAAATACAAATTCTTGAGAATAGTTTGGATTCGTTGGAAATATACGAAATGATTTGTCCTTAGCGTTGTATTCAAAATCTACTCGTTTGCTTCGTTTTAGCTCTTCGTGTTCTTTGAGTTGGAACCCGTCCCAAATTTTTTTGCCTTTACGGTACCCCATCGGAACAGAAAACAAACCTAATGGTGGTTCTTCGGAAAGAACTTCAATAAATACAGAATTGAAATTGTCCCCAGGAAGTTCTGCAACCACAATCCGCTGCAAACAATCACCAGCAAAAGTTACTTTTTCCTTTCCCGGTGCTGATCCCGGAACCCACGATTTGAGTTTGGAATCATAAAATATAGCCCCTAAGTTCTGCAGAAAGTATTCCAATTTCCAAAGAAAGGTCCAACTCGAACCTTCTTTTCGAAAAGCAGCAAGAACCTCGCTTGTCCCCGATTGGAACAAAACCAAAGTTTCCATTTCAGGAGTTTCATCCAAATTGATCTGCTTTTGGCCTAAAACCCGAACCGGTTGTCCCGCATCCTTACCGTAAATGGCCGCCCGAATTTCCGCATCGGAAGGGAGTTCCTTTTGAGAGCAGGATACAAACGAAACAAGGGCGAAAAGTAAAGTCACTGTAATTCGAAACAGAATGGATAATTTCATAGGAATTCTTTCATTCCATCAGACCAAAACTCCAATTCAACCTTTTTTGCTTTTCCTTCCTAACTCTTCCGATATACTCGTCTAAGTAGTAAGAAATGGGGACGACATTGGTTTCGACTGTTGTTGGCTTGGATTCAGTGGCACGTAGGGGTGAGGGTCCTCTTAAAAACCTTCAAAACAATAACTGCAAATAACGAATTTGCTCTAGCAGCTTAGTTTTAAGCTCTACGGTTTCCATGGCTGTTTCCTTAGGTGGCCAAGAAACCGACACCTCTCTAAGGACCTTTCGGAACTGTCGCCCGCTTCGGGCCGAATTGAACTCTAAGTAGGATAGGAATTAGTCCCCCGTTTGTAGGGTAAGTCTTTCCGAAATTTATTTGCAAACTAAACGTGTAGAAGCTGCATTTGAGGACGATAGGACCCGGGTTCGACTCCCGGCGTCTCCACGTTTCGGCGCTCATTGTGCAGCGTTCGCCTGGCCCTCCGTAGCCAGAGCTCCCGCCCACGTCCATCCCTGGACGTTGTGCACAACAAACGCCTCCACCGGGTTATTAGCTAAAGTTTAGTAGAATTTTTTTCTGTATTCAAGTTCTAGATTTCATTTAGCAAACAATTTGCAACGGGTGTTAAACGACTACGAGAGCAAGAAACCGTTTGGAATTTCTTTTTCCTATTTGAGTTTCGTCATTTGATACGATAGAATTGGGTAAATCACATTGAAAACATCTTACCACTCGAAATTCATTTATAGTATTGCGGTAATAGCTATTATTTGCGTATTCTCTTTCCTTTGTTCACCTGCTTACGAAGAAATTAAAGTAATCTATCAAGATAACAATGATCAAAAAGTTACGGCCGTGTATCACAATCCATCAGATGGGAAAGATACATTCTCAGTGACCCTAAAAATTCCGAATCGCCAACCTATCATTTTGAAACAAGGATTCGCAGCCTCAGGAGTTCGTTATACTGATGACAAAACTTTGGTTTGGTGGACAAAAGGTGGTGAGGCGTTTATGATGAAACCAGATGGAAAAGGTGATTGGGAGATAACTAATACATATAAAGAAATTTTATTAGATCAAAATCATTGATAAAGTAATTGCTTCATTAATGTTTTTTTCATAGAAAAGATTCAATTTTAATCGTAGGCCAAACACCGAACCAAGTGTGAAAATAAAGCATATAGATTCCATATGATATTCCGCATAATATAAGTAAGACAGCTGTTTTACGAAAGACCAAAAGATTTCCCATTTCCAAGGTCATTTTCAGAACAAACTTTGTTAACCTATCAATAATAGAGAACAAAAAGAAAAATAGCAATAGAACAACACCCATACCAATCAAAGTTGCAATAGGTTTATCGTAAATACTCGCTAAACCCAATACCTTTCCGTTGATCAATGTGACAACTAAATCAACGGCGAGAATGCAGAGCAGGCGAAAATAAAAACCTAAAAACCAATGGAAGAGAGATTGTTTCGGTGACGAGGACATGAGGTAAAACTAAGAAAACCGAATGAAACTGGCAAGTGTGATTTACTAACTTCATATCATTAGATAAAACTTTTATTCACTTTAAAAAATCCATATTTTAGAAATAACTTATCCTCATGTTTTACCTCGACTCTATCCAAGGATAAAGGACAAACAATGGAAACAGATAACAAATTTTAAATCCCACTACTGTTCCACACAATAGATAACAGTTGAGGCACTGCAGTTACCAAGAGTGGAACTATTCAAACCAAAACTATTGTTTGCGATGCCAGCATTACCAGAACCTATTCCATCAGTCCAGCGACTGCAGTGATTACTCGTTCTAGTGGTCCAACCTCCCGTTGCAAGTCCAGTCAAGATCGTGGAGACTTGTACCAGCTCAGCATCATTAGTTTGTCCGCTAAAAATTCCAACACTATTGGTGGTAGCAATGGTAACGTTATCAGCCGCTCTCACGTAAGTTGTATCTGACTTTAAAATCCAATCCACATGTTCGGATACCCCACCGGAGCAATTATTTGTCGTACAAGCAATCCGGTTTGCATCATCTACTAGGAATGCCTTATAAACCGCTCTCGCTGGTTCCGTTGGTTTTTTGGGATCATTCATACAAATGGCATCGGCTCCAGCAATTCCCCCTCTAGCACCATTGTATGTTGTGCTTGTAGAAAAAAACTTACATGTAGTGCAAATCGGAGTCACCGCTTTACATGCAGAAATCTGGCCAGTAAGACATAAGATTGACTGATTCTCCAAATAAGAATCAGTCCCAAACTCACTTTGGTTGTTAAGTCTTGGTTCATTGCAATGCAAGAAGATGGCAAATATGAGAAGAAGCCGGAAGTGCATCCTTACATTCTATCCTGATTCACTTTCGGATCAACCAAGAAATCAATACGCAGAAATGTAATTACTCAACTTGTGTTGGTAATGCTTTTATTATCTCAGACAAACTATAAATTGAACTGATTGAAATTTCAAACTTTCGAGATAAGACCACTGTTCATAACCAAATTTATGTTATATGGTTTGTAAAACCAATTCTAAAATCACAAATCGCAATTGTAACTAATTACAAACAATTGAATTGAAAAAGTAATCTTGACAATGATGATTGCAATGAATAACAATAACTAGTGGAACGACCATGCCAATAGAATTCATTGTTCAGTGCCCTTGGTGCAAATCTCAATTTCCTGGTACAAAATTAACCAACTGCACCAACTGTGGTGGCACCCTCGAATACGAATACAACACAGATGAATTAGGTTCTAAACCTCCCAACGCACCTAGAATTCTTCCACCAAAATTCAAACGAAGGATCAAATACACTGGCAACGTAATGACTCTGATTGGTATCATATTTACGATCCCATTTTTCTGGACGATTCTATTCCCCATCATCGGAATCTTCTGTTGGAGAAAGGGCATCAAAACAGCCAATGAGGAACTACTACCTTTAGAAAATGGCGAGTCTACCGTTGGTGAAATCACAGATATTCGAAAAGACTACTCTCAATCACTGAATGGTCGGTCTCCCACAGTCGTAGAATTTGTTTTTGAATCAAAAGGAAAAAAACACGTCGGTAATGTTGGCAATATTTACGACTCAGTCCACCTAACCAAGAAACTAGGTGACAAACTTTGGGTAGTCTATATGCCAAATGATCCGAGTCAAAGCAGTGTGTGGCCCCCTTTGGTTTAATCAAGCCATCTAATGATGGCAAGAGACCAAACCCTGTGTATCTTTATCGCAGGATTTGGGATTCTTTTCTAGATTTAAGATTCTATTAAAATCATTAATTTAGAATGGAGGATTTGGATTAGTTACGTTGATCACACCCAATTTATTTACAGAATATTCCAAATTTGGATAGGAATCGCCGCTAAGTAAAAAATCAGATCCACTCCCATCAGTATCACAATAGGTGTAATTCAATCCTCCATTGACCGAAAAGCGTGCTACATAGGAATAGGATGCTGTTCCCCGATAAGTCCTCACTTTCGCCATATACTCAGCATTATTCGGATTATCATTGAATTCCGAAATATTATATTGAGCGGAAGAATAAGTCCATTGCAAACTCGTTCGAGGGTCCGTTCCGATTGGTCCAATTCCTATTTGGCCTGTGACAGCAGGATTCTCGACTGTCCGACTGGTTAATCCTGGATAATACACCCTTGCATAGATCATCTCGGTTTCACCTGGTACTGGCTGAGTGATGGAAAGCGGATGTTGGATGAGACAATATGGGATCTCTCCATTGGCTTCGCCAGCTCCATTTTTTGTAACTGTCATCTTTGCAGCTTTCACCAAAGTGAAGTTATGGTATGGAGCATCATTTGTGACTACCACATCCATAAAATATCCATTCGAACTACTAATCGGAGTAAAAGTGCAATTCAATGTATATTGGTCAAGCCGAGCACAAGTTGTTGGAGCAGATCCTTGGGAAGTAACAATATTCACCTGAGGATTGCTACTGAATAAAGCTTTTATATATAACTCCGAAGTGGGTGACGATCCTAAAATATATTCATACCGACCAACAGTAATCGGGAAGGTATAAATTTTATAATTTACGGTAGTTCCCGTAGGACTTGTTAAAATTAACTCCTTAACTAATTCATTTTCATTTTGTCCCAAATGGATTGGATCACCACTAACAAAAGGTATCGGCGAATGGCCTGGATGAATTATAGATACGGCGTTTTCTGTAGTAAATGTAGCAGTAGAGTCGGGTGCAATGGCTTTATACACTGCTATATGAATCGTTTTGTTTACTTCATCAATCACACCTTTAGCACCATATTCAGGAATCTCAAACGATGTAAACTTAGGAATCAATTGACCAATCGTATAGTTACGAATCAGTTCACTCGATACATTGCCCGCATGATCTCTTGCAAGAAATCGATACTCTAATACTAGGTTATTCGGTGTAATGATGGAACCAGTATACAACTGACCATTTACAATAGAACCAGAGGCATCGAAGGAAGGGGACGTTCCATTATTTGTATAAATAATTTCATGGCAGCCTGAATGTAAGTCCGTACATGTAATCGTAAGAGTTTGTGGTGTGGAATAAATTCCACTATTTATAGAAGCAGAGATTGTTGGGTTCGAAAGATCCACAGTCAAACCAATCGATGTCCCACCTTTTGTTCCTACCATATTCGAAACACAAACAAAAACAGTTTTGGTTCCTTCAGATCCAAACGACGCAACAGGAATTTCCGAAGTGATACTCACATTGGCCGACGTGGCACCAGAAACATTAGTTCCAGTCAGTACTGTTCCCGTAGCACAAGAGCTTCCCAATTTTACTTCGTAATTACCAGCCTTATCAGATTTCCAACTGATGGTTGCCGTTTGGCCTGACTTTAGATAGGTGGAAGGAAGTACACTGTTGATTGTAACGGTCGGAATGATGGTATCTACCGTATAAGTTTCACTCAATACAATCGATTGATTTCCGGCATGATCACAACTTTTGATTTTATATGTGGTAGTTGTTTGGTTAGGTGTTGCGAAAGAACTAGAATATAATGTTCCATTGGTGATCGCACAATTGGAACCAAAGGAAGGTGTGGATCCATTCGAAGTATAAATCACATTGGCACATCCTGCTCCTCCTGTGTCAGAACAATTCAAAGCCACAGACTGAATGGTTCCATAACTTCCACCGGATGGCAATACAGTCACACCAGGCGCAGTATCATCCCGAGTGATTGTTGCCACTCCAAATCCTGTCACTCCTGCACTGGTCACACAAATCCGCAGGGCATTGGTTCCCAAATTTATGGAAGAAGCAGAAATGGATGCGGAAGTTTGATTCACATTCGCAGTTACGTTTCCAGAAAAAACAATACTTCCACTATTACAATCAGATGCATTTTTTCGAATTGTATAGGTTCCTGTTCTGGAAGAGCGCCAAGTGAAGTCAGTGGAATTATTGGATCCACTATTCACACTAATATAAGGAAAACTAATCGAACTTACGGTAATGACTGGGCCGAGAGAAGGGACCATCGGATCTTCAAAGTTAGGTGCTCCGTCTCCGTCAAAGTCAGCATTGGGAAAAGCGGCTGTGATTGGATCGGTTCCTAAAATACTTACCAATTGATTGAGAAGAGGTCCAAGTACTCCCGCATTGGCCTGGTAGTATTCGCTCACACTCGCATAACCGTAATCAGCATAATTTGCTAACTCATCAATCACTCGATCGGCTACATTCGAAACAGAAGTTGGGTTGGTCATGATCCCACTAGATACTAACCAAATTTGGATATTGAGTCCTGCACCAAAAGAAAAGTGAACCACTTCCACCTGGATTGTGTTACTCGAATAATCAACCGAGACCTTTTTCATTTTCTCCAAAGTGGAATCATCTTTGATATAATACATACCGATGCTTCGTTCTTCGATTCCCGCTTCCGCAGAATTACCTTGGTTATAAGTAACTGTGAGTGAAGCCGGTTTGAAAAAATGTAGGCCTTCGGGCTCAAATTTGAAAACAGGAGTGGCGGAACCGAATTCCGCTGGAATCGATCCGTTAGGCGAAACTTCGCGGGAAATTGTGATGACTTTTGTGTCGCTCAAAGCTCCAGCAGGGATCTGGAAAGAGAAGCTACCGTCGGATGCTTGCAAAGTACCGCCCGCAGGGCCGACTTCGGCGGAGACTGTCCGAACTTGGTTAGGGTTTCCCCAAAATAATCCAAGGAAGGATTGTAAAAAAGAAGAATCCTTTTGTTCTTTGTTCGGGAGTAGGAATCCTACACAATTAAAAGAGAATACACCTAACAACAATAGGAGCGATAATTTTCGATTCATTCCAATAACCTTTTTTCAAATTCACGCTTTTTTTCCTCTTTTGTGCACAGATTGGAAGGATCCAGAAATATTGTCAATGGAATCGTTAGGTGCCAAGAGGCAAACAGAGGGCAGATGATAGAAAAAAATCGAAATGATTCAGTTCCTCTAACCTCTCATAAACGGAAATAAATCAGAAACAATGATCTCTCCTAGTTTATGAACTTCGTTCTCCACCCTTTTGCGATCTTTATCTTCCAGAGCCAATGAGGATAACTGATTGATCGAACGATTCAAAGGCAAACGAATCGCATCGAAAGTACGACCACTAATTCCATCGGCTCTTTCATTTCGAAACAATGAGTTTCTAATAAACGAATCTTTAATTTCTTTTTCAAGATACTTTGCCACGACTTGATCTAAGTCCTTCTCCTTTACTTCCTTATCATTTTTATCAAAAAAATTAATCACCATATGAGAAAAAATGGGAGAACGTAAATTCAGAAAATTTATTTTTTCTTCCTTAGTCGTTGGATTCAAATGTTTGAACAACTCAGGGAAATATTGGTTTGTGAATCGGACTAAATTGATGACAGAAGAACCATTATTAAAATTGATTGGTGGAATGATTACATCACTTAAAGAAATCGCAAGCATAGAATAATACCACCATCCCGGCGGACTATCAATGATCACAATATCAAACTTGCGGTGTAATGGAGTCGTGGATCCAGGTTGTGGAATGGTAATTCCTTGTTTCATTAACTTGGAAATTGTTTTTGCAGAACTATTAATTTTTGTGATACTACCAGAAAGACTCGAATATTTATTGAGGTTTCCCTTTTTCATCGCCTCATTGGAACTTTCATTTGCTTTTGCTAAAGCCAATACAAGATTTCCATCCCGCATACTCATTGCTTTCTTTTTATCTTTTTTATCGACCGTTCCTTCCAACCAATCGATCACATCATAAAATTCCCCAGAATCCAGATGAAAGAGGCGTGAAAAATCAGATTGTAATGGATCAAAATCAAGAGCGAGTACCGATTTCTTTTTTACTTTAGATAAATAATTAGCGAGTATATAACTCACAGTAGTTTTACCAACACCACCCTTATTGTTATAAGTGGTGAGAATCACTGGTTCGTTTAGTTTCTTTTTAATTGTTTTTACGATCTCATTAGACCAATAAACGACACCTTTCCCGCTCTTTAAGTTTTTGATATAGATGATTGGAAAAACCATTCCATAATAATTCCGAACCACCAAGATCCGTTCTCCATCCGTAAAAATACCAATGGGAATATAACTTTTATTTACATTATCATAAAAGGTACGTAAATATTCCGTGAGTTGTTCAAAATCAGAAACAATTCCGGTTTCCGGATTGAATTCAGGAAAATCTTTGGTTCCATGATGTTTTACTTCAACAATCATACTGAATTTTTGATTGTCACCTAAGGCAAGTATATCGGTTCGTTTTCTTGTACCTTTGGGTGAATCCTGACGAGTCATTGCATCCTCATCATACCCAAAAAAAGTTTTTAACCAAGGTTTGACAAATTTATCTTCCACAAAGGCTTCGTTTCTATCGGCTAGAGAATCTATCACTGCATTCCAATCGATTTTTTCTTCTTTATTCTTCACAAAATACTCCGTATGATTTCAAAACCGATTTAAGAAATATTACCTTCAAACTCAAGGCGAGCCACTTCTGCTTCTTTTTCCCAACGAAGATTTCGATAAGCTTCATCCCAACTTTGTTTATAATACAATTTTCGAAAAATCCATTCCCCAAAATAAAGAACTCCAAAAACAAATGGAGAAAATAATCGTTGTTGGCGTTGATGAACAAACTCGTGTATGGCGATTCCTTGCCAGTATTTGTTATTTTCATATTCTACACAAGAAGAACGTAAAAAACAAAAACAAAGAAAACTAGCTCCTTCCGTATACAAAATGTGAATACGACCCAACTTTCCATGGGGAAGACAAATGATTTTCTGTGGAAAAAAACAAATGATCCAACTCGCAAAAAATAGGATTAAAAATACAACGAGAAACATTGTGAAAATCATAGAACCTAACAGAACGGGAATCATACAAGAACGCTAATCATTAATTTTTCAGAATGGGAATATAGATCAGCTCTTCGGAACTGGGGTCTTCATTTTTATAAGCACTACCCATCACTTCAAAATGAGGGCGATCATCCAATTGATATCCTGACTTAGGCAACCACTCTTGAAAGATGGATTGAAAAAACGGCCCTGCTTGACTTGCCAAACCTTTATATAGAAAAACAACATAAAGGCCGGAAGGAATTTCGATCTCTTCCAATCCCTCTGGTAAGGTTCCTTTTTTTGAAACCTCTCCCACTTCCACACCAGCCCATTTGGTAAAATAATTATTAGGATTAAAATTCAAAAAAAAAGTTGGTGGATACAAAGCCATCGAAATCAAATCTGAATTCAAACGATTGGGAATTTGGTTTAACTTCGGACCAAAGGATTTCCATAATACGGTTGTTTGGTTGTCGACAAAAGACATTTCTTTTTTCATGCCAACAATGAATTTCTTTTGTATCTCTATAATTTTTGATTCCATAAACAAAATATAAAATTCTAATTGATCCTTTCAATTCTATATTCTAAAGAGAATTACAATTTGATCTATTTTAGTTTATTATTTTTGTATTGGCATTCTCATTTTTTACATAACCAACTCTTTTAGTTTTTTTGCATCTCTGGCTGGTGAAGCACCAAAGAATCGACTGTATTCCCTGTTAAATTGCGACGTACTTTCATAACCAACATCTAAAGCTGCATCAGTAACCGAATAACCGCTGAATGCCAAAAGTTTCCGCGCTTCCAATAATCTTAACTGCTTTTGGAATTGAATCGGACTTAGGCCCGTGATTGATTTGAATTGTCGGTGAAAAGTTGTAATACCCATACAAGCACGATTTGCTAATTGTTCGATTTCAAATGAATCTATAAAATTTTGACGCACCCATTGAATTGCTTGGTGTATACTCGATTCTTTATCATGTGTTTGAAATAGTTGTCTAAGCCGCCAACCTTCAGGCCCAATGAGTATATGATACAAGATTTCCCTTTCATAAGCCGGTGCCAGTGCCGGAATATGTTCTGGGGATTTTAGAAGTCGGAGCATTCGGAGACAGGCTTCCAAAAAACCAGGTGTGGCAGGACAGGCAGAAAATTCGCTAGAACCAATTCTAACATTAGAACTATTAGTTGGACTATCCTTAAGTAAATCTAATAAAACCTTCTGATCCAATTGAATTCCAAGAGAAAGATATGGACGGCCGTTGGAACCTTGTTTTACGAAACCCGTAGCAGGCATCTCTGTAGGAATGACAAAGTAAGACCCAGCTTTAAGATGAACTACTTGAGTTCCAATGGATATAGTTTTACTTCCTTGTAGAACAAGACCAATCATCGGTTCATAAATGGCAGCCAATTGGTGTTTGGGCACTTCCCCTTTGATGATAAGCACTCTCGGTAATTCCGTCTTTGTTGGCTCTGTAGTGGCCTTTGCACAAAGAGAAACCATTTCTTCTAGGATTGTTTTCACAGGTTAAGCATAACACAAATATGGGATTTTTAGGCTTTTATTGAACCAAAAAATCAATTTTTTTTAATAATTTTTTAACTAAAAATATTCCTTTGGCAGTTTTAGGCAATCAATAGGTATGATCCAACCTTGTTTGAAAACAAAGTTTCCGTTATCTTTATATCCAACGGTTCTTACTTAAGTAAGACCAAGGAATAGGAGAAATTTTATGAAAATTGCAATCATCACTGGTGGAAGTAATGGTATCGGCAAAGCAACGGCAATGGAGCTCGGCAAACGAGGTGTAGGCGTAATACTCACTTACAATTCATACAAAGAACGCGCAGAAGGAGTCGTCAGCGAAATTGAAAAAAATCCAGGTGTACTGGCCGTCGCTCTTAAGTTAGATCTCACAAAGAAAGAAACCTTTGAGATGTTTGTAGAAGAAGTAAAAAACAAACTTTCGGAAATTTGGAATCGTAAGAGTTTTGATTACTTAGTGAATAATGGTGGAATCGGTGGGCCAATGCTCTTCACTGAATTAACTGAAGAATACTTTGAACAAATCCTCAACACCAATTACAAAGGACCAATTTTCCTATCACAGAAACTTATTGGTTTTATGGAAAACAATGGTGCCATTGTGAATACTTCTAGTTCATCTAGTAGCAAAGCATTTGTTGGCTATTCCATTTATGGATCTCTTAAGGCAGCATTGTCAACCTGGACGCGATATCTGGCAAATGAACTAGCACCTCGCAAAATCAGAGTTAACGCTGTATCACCAGGACCAACACATAGCAATTTTGGCGATGGAGTATTTGATAAATATCCAGAATTTATCAAACCGTTGGCCGAACAAACTGCTTTCAAACGGATTGGTTTACCAGAAGATATTGGCAAAGTGATTGTGAATTTACTCTCTGATGATTTTGGATGGGTGACAGCTCAGGACATTGAAGTATCGGGTGGGCATTTGCTTTAAGACTTTTTAAACAAGTCCTACACGAAACCAAAACTTGGATCTGATAACAAATAATCAGATCCAAGTATCAGTAAATTCTTGACCAAATCTAGAAACATCCTTATACCAACAGGAATGGTTTCTCAAGCACAAAAACCCTCCCCTGCCTTTATTGGTGCCTCCTGGCTCTCTCTACTCATTGGTATGTTTACTTTCATTGTTGGAATCTGGAACGCCGATATGATGTTAAACGAAAAAGGATTCTACATTACCATTCTAATGTATGGATTATTTTCTGCCGTTTCTTTGCAAAAAACTGTAAGAGACCAATTGGAAGGCCTATTTGTCACAGGCATTTATATTGGATTGTGTTGGTTTTCTGTTATACTAACCTTATCACTTCTTTTGATCGGACTCTGGAATGCAACTCTCGCGTTGAGCGAAAAAGGTTTTTTTGGAATCTCTTTTGTTTTGAGTTTATTTGCCGCCGTTGCCGTCCAAAAAAATGTTCGTGATTTACGAATGGCCGAAGGAGATATCAAACCAGAATTATCTCCTAAAGGAAAAGACTAAGTCCCGGTTAACTGAATTCAATGGTGAGCGAGCGATAACGATGACAACAAACAAATTCGAACAATCTCTTGCCAATGGTGCCCACAACCAATTACAAAACTTAATTGGTTATTGGAGAGGAAAAACCAAAACTTGGTTTGAAAAGGATGTTCTAGCAGACGAATCCGATGCAGAAGCTACCATCACTAGTTTGTTGGATGGTAGATTTATTTCTATTGATTATCAAAGTAGTTTGGAAGGAAAACCCTTCGTCGGAAAGATGATTCTCGGTTTTGATATCCCTTACCAAAAATTTACAAGTTCTTGGATTGATAGTTTTCATATGGGAACACAAATCATGTTGTCCAGTGGTGATGCCTTGGCGAATGGATTTTCTGTGACTGGTTCCTATGGCAACCCAGAGTATGGTGAAAAACTCTGGGGTTGGCGAACAGAAATTCAATTCATTAGCGACAAAGAATTTTCCATCACTGCTTATAATATCTCTCCCGAAGGAGAGGATGCCAAAGCAACGGAGACATTCTACAAACGAGTTAGTTAGAACGAATCCTTTAGAATGGATTCGTTTTCATTTTATAAAATTTCATTAACTCCCTTCATTCAAAGGATCTTGTAGCACCTAACGTAACATTCACGAATGAAGATTCTGCATTGTAACTATACCCTAAACCATTAAAAGATGTCGGGCCTGTGCGAATGTAGTGAGATAAATCCCAGTCTGTACCTTTGGCTCCAGTGATTTTGTTTCTCGGACCATTATAACTAATCCCAAAATCAATACTCCATTTATCAAAGAGATAACTAAAACCAGCCGCCACCACATGGTGTAAGGAAAAGAATCCTCCGGTCGATCCACCGAGCCCATTACTTTTGATGGGAAGTGTATTGTAACTATATCCCAATCGATAAATCCAACTTTCCGTTACCTTATGTTCGAGTCCAATGAGGGCCGCAAACTGGTCTCTAAAATTCAATTGGGCATCCCCTGCTTGTACGTTTCCAATCGGAGTGGCAAGCCATGGGTCTTCGAGTTTCTGGGTCACTTTTCTTAAGTAAGATCCATAATTTGTATAAACAAAATCCAATCCAACTTTGAAATTGTCCGCGCCGAAAGCAAAACCTAAGGAATGTTTTTCTGGCATATTGAAAAAATAGGAAACGCCAGTAGTTCGATAATAAGCGGGATTGTTGATCCCTACCGTATAATGTCCGTTCATGGGAAGAGCAGCATGGGCTTGGTAAGAATAGGCAATTCGTAACCAATCATTTACCTTATAGTTAAGTCCGAAAATTCCTCCTAAGGCAAAAGACTTTTTACTACTTTCATAATAAGAGCCAGTACCCGGAACTTCTACAGTTCCCGTTAGTTCATAATACTTTTGATTCAACCGTTGATAACCATACAAACCTTCAATGCTGATACCGACAGAAAGTTTTCCAAAATCATACGAGATTCCATTCACGAGTCTTGCAATGGCAAACTCATTGGAATTGGATTCTTTGATTTGTGGATTGTCTCCGATCCCTGCCGGTAAGTTCAAACCACCCCAATCATTTAATGTCTGTCCGGTGGGAGTATTCCGAGTGATTTTCTCCACCCCACCTTTGGCTCCTCCTGATACATAAAATGCAATTCCATAATGTAAATTCTCTGTGACTTGCGTTTTAAAGGCGATGTAAGGAGCCGGTGCATTGATGGCTGATTTTTTATCGTTGGAATAAACATACTGTGGGTTGGCATCCAAAAAACGATCTTGGTATCTTGTGTAGATCGTTGAATTCGTGGCTCCAAATTCCAAAAGTTTGCCTTTCTTTAAAGAAAGGTTTGCTGGGTTCAGGGCTACATCAATAGCCGATCCACCAAGGGCTGTATTCGTTCCGGCAAGTCCTTCGTAACGTGCATTAAAAGCATTCCTGGTAAGACCATCGATGGCTTCTAAACGACTTCCCAATAACAAAAAGATTGCGACAACTAACAAATAATAGGTGTAAATTCGATGGTTGAGTAGGTTCATTCGATTTCCTTTGGCAACAAAATGTCAGGAAACAAATTATCACCTAGGCAGAAACTGCTGGAAACCCATCCAATTTAAAGAAATTATTTCCAATATAACGGATATATTGTCCGATTTATATTTATATCTTACCCAAATTGGTAAATATTGTGACGTATTTCAGCCAAAGAGTAGGAGTACTGACCTCGTTCGAGCGGTAAGTGGTCTGCAGTCATGACGAATGTATGCCTATCTTTCTAAGTCTCCAGTGCGTTCCCCATCTCTACTAACAGTAGTCATTCTGCTAAATCAGGGTCAGGCTCCTCCGGGGTGCGCTAACGCTCCCGTCCCCCACCATCTAACGATGGCAGGTGACCAAGCCCTTCGCATCCTTAACGCGAAGAAAATCCAATCACAAAATCAGATAGAGTCTTTTACTTTAACTTTGTCTTCCTTCAATGATTTGTAATAGAATCACAATGGCGATTCCTAACTTCCTATCCAATGCATTTGCCGTATCTAAGGAGAAATCAATATTGAATTGTGGAACAAATGGATTAAAGGTTTGTTTTAGTAATCCCACCTGTTTGTTATTTAGTGAAATGAAAAAAGTTTGGGGTATTAAATTGGTTAAAAATCGTCGCAGGATTGCCTTAAACACGCTGTCTTCATCAATAGAACCAATCACTTGATCCTTTGTGTCCAATATTTCCCAAGAGTCTTTTAATATAGATTTAAAACCTTTTCTGCGGAGTGCTCCCATCGGTTGGTTTGTCGAAATATCTACCACATCGTAAATTGCAGAAAAATCGATCACACTACGTGCTTTTATTTTTAAGAGTTCTTTTGTTTTGGTTTCATCGGCATAAACCGTAATATCTTCTTTTAATTTGAAGGCTTTCTGTTTTACGAAAAACAAAAGGTTACTTTTAGTTTCATCAAAGATACGTATTTCTCCCCCAAAGATTTTCAAAAAACTTTTTTTAGCGAAATATTTGTTAAGCGTAAACTGTTGCATAGGCCACGATTGTAACAAAATTTCACCAAACTCAAGTCAAAAAATAATTCAAAAATCTCAGATGATACGGCAAAACCTCTAAAAAAGTACTTTACAAAATTAAACGAACGATCGTACTTTTATTTATGGGCAAAGGTGAGGAAACAAAATCCATGATTTTGGACAAGGCAGTCCAGGTGGCCAGTGTCCAAGGTTTACAAGGTCTCACCATTGGAAGTTTAGCCGATGAATTGGGGATGTCCAAAAGTGGACTCTTTGCTAAATTTGCCTCCAAAGAAAACCTTCAAATCGAAGTGCTCCGAGTGGGCAGTGAACTCTTTCGAAGAAATGTGGTGTATCCAGCCCTCAAAACCAAACCAGGATTAGCCAGACTAAAAACTGCATTTCAGATGTGGTTAACCTGGGCGCATACAGATAGTTTGCCTGGTGGTTGTTTGTTTTTATCTTCCAGTTCCGAATTCGATGACAGGCCGGGTATTGTCAGAGATCATTTGAAAAAAACGCAAATCAGTTGGCAAAAGACATTAAAACAATTTGTACAAGATGCGAAAGACACTTTAGAATTAGATTCCAGTATCAATGTAGATAAGATGGTCCAAGAAATTTGGGGCCTCATCTTATCTTTTCATTTTTATAACAGACTTTTGGAAGATAAAAATGCCGAAAAAAAAGCCAAACAAAGTTTTAACGAATTAATCAAACGAAATCAATATGAAGACAGTTGGGACTAACTTAAAAAAAGGATTTAGTAATGGAAACTAATAGCACGATCGTTCGTTCTTTAAATCGAACCTATCCTATTCCAATGGAAGAAAAATGGGCCTTTGCCAGAAGAAAACCAATGTTTTTTGGTTATGTGGCGGCTCAGTATTTTCTATCAACCCAGAAACAGAAACCATCTAGAAAAGAAATGGATGTGTTGGCACTAGCAGAACAAAAGGAATTCCAAGAGAACGAACACCGCATCCAATACTTTCATTGGAAAGGAGAAGGAGAAACAGTTCTTCTGGTTCATGGTTGGAATGGAAATACTGGAAACTTTGCAAGGATAGTCCCTGCTCTTTTGGAGGCAGGTTACAATGTATTCGGAATCGATTTGCCGGGACATGGATTTTCTACTGGAAGGTATTCTAATATTGTTCTTTCGGCAAAGATGGTGCGTAGACTTGTGTTAGAGATTGGGAATCCCGATTTTATCATCACACATTCCTTCGGGGGTGCGGTGGCGACCGTAGCACAAGAATTAGGTGTAACTGCAAAAAAATTAGTTTATATTGCGCCGCCATTACGATTAGAAATTCTAAGAAAAAGTTTTAGTCAATACTATCAATTGACGGTAGAAGAACAAGAGTCTATGCGTTCAATTCTAGAGCGAAAGGTCAAACAACCTTTAAGCAGTTTGGATTTAGGGGCAGCAGGCCCCAAGTTTAATAACTCACTCCTTGTCATCCATGATGAAGATGATGTGGAGATTCCTTTTTCGATGGGTCTTGCGGTTTCCAAAGCTTGGAAAAATTCCAAGTTAGTAAAAACCAAAGGACTCGGTCACAAAATGATTTTGCGAACAGAAAGTGTTAAAGAAGAAATTCTAAGTTTTCTAAAAGAGTCCTAAAAAAGTTTTTAGGAGATGAAAATGAAAGGCCAGAATTAAGAACTAATTCTGGCTCATCGATGCCAATTTATTGGCTTCGTCTTTGATCATTTCTATATGTTCTTCTAGATCTTTGGAGGCGCGACTGATTTCGTTGACCTCCATTTCTAGTTGGACAATCCCTTTTGATGCTTCTTTCTGACCAAGTAA